>NZ_JBNQGB010000001.1:915555-1164227 GCF_050321825.1 Gordonia sp. IEGM753 | reverse complement strand
TTTGGTCCGTGTTGGTCACGGGTTATGTGTCCGTCCTGGATTCCTTGTGGGAGCTAGCCTGCTAGCGATGGCGGTGTGTCAGGCGACATTGATATCGACTGATGTGGCCCCATCGCGAGCAGGCTCGCTCCCACACTTTGGTCCGTGTTGGTCACGGGCTACGTGCCGGCCCTTGATTCCTTGTGGGAGCTAGCCTGCTAGCGATGGCGGTGTGTCAGGCGACATTGATATCGACTGATATGGCCTCATCGCGAGCAAGCTCGCTCCCACAGTTTGGTCCGTGTTGGTCACGGGTTATGTGTCCGTCCTGGATTCCTTGTGGGAGCTAGCCTGCTAGCGATAGCGGTGTGTCAGGCGACATTGATATCGACTGATATGGCCTCATCGCGAGCAGGCTCGCTCCCACAGTTTGGTCCGTGTTGGTCACGGGTTATGTGTCCGTCCTGGATTCCTTGTGGGAGCTAGCCTGCTAGCGATAGCGGCGTGTCAAGCGACATTGATGGCGGCTGACATGGCGTCTTCGCGAGCAGGCTCTGCTCCTACAGGGTTTTGCGTCAGGGTTAGATACCGAAACGATCACGCAGTGCGTAATACGCGGCGCCCATAGCCGTGAGTGGCGCCTGGAACGTGCGGCCGCCGAGCATCGGCATGTGCGGCAAGGAAGCAAACGCGTCAAAGCGTTCGGCGTCGCCGCGAATCATTTCCGATATCAACTTGCCAGCCAGGTGCGAACACGTGACGCCGTGCCCGCTGTAGCCTTGCATGTAATAGGCATTTTTCTCGATGCGGCCGAATTGCGGCATGCGCGACATGGTCAGCAGGAAGTTGCCGGTCCAGCGGTAGTCGATCTTCACATCCTTCAGTTGCGGGAAGGTCTTGAGGATCTTGGGCTTGATCAGTTGTTCGATGTCGTCCGGTTCACGCGCGCCGTACACCACGCCGCCGCCGTACAGCAAACGGTTGTCGGCGGTCAGTCGGTAGTAATCCAGCAGGTAATTGCAATCTTCGACGCAGTAGTTGTTTTTGATCAGGCTGCGCGCAACCTTTTCCGACAACGGCTCGGTGACGACGATTTGCGAGCCGCACGGCATGCTCTTGCGCGTCACACGGTTGTCGAGGTCTTGTGGCAGGTAAGCATTACCGGCGATCAGCAGGTACTTGGCGCGAACCACGCCTTTGGCGGTGCGCACGGTGATCGGTTCGCCGTAGGTGATTTCTACCGCTGCCGACTGTTCGTAGATTTTGCCGCCCAGACCGATGATGGCCGACGCTTCGCCGAGGGCCAGGTTCAACGGATGGATATGGCCACCCTGCATGTCCAGCAGGCCGCCAACGTAATTGTCACAACCGACTTCGCGCTTGATGTCCGCCGCATCGAGCATCTTCAGGTTCTTGTTGCCGTAGCGTTCCCAGCTGCTTTTTTGCTCGGCCAGGCCTTTAAGTTGCTTTTTGTTCAGCGCGGCAAAGATGCCACCCGGCTTGTAGTCGCACTGGATGTCGTAGTGTTGTATGCGCTGACGGATGATGTCGGCACCTTCGAAGATCATGCTGCCGAGGACTTCAGCAGTTTTGTCGCCGTAGCGCGCCTCGATCACATCAACGTCGCGGCTGTAGGAGTTGACCAGTTGACCGCCGTTACGACCGCTGGCGCCGAACCCGACTTTCGCGGCTTCGAGCACGGTCACGCTGTAGCCGGCCTCGCAAAGAAACAGCGCCGAAGACAAACCGGTGTAGCCGGCGCCGATGATGCACACGTCGCAGTCCACCGCTTGTTCAAGTACCGGAAAGTCGCCGGTAAAGTTGCGGGTTGCGGCGTAGTAGCTGTTTACATGAGTCTGTTTCATAGGTTTCCCCGATGGCCGCTGACATGGCCGGCGGCCGCCGTTGTAAAAGTGTTAGAGCTTGATCCAGGTCGCTTTGAGTTCGGTGTACTTGTCGAACGCGTGCAGCGATTTGTCCCGACCATTACCCGATTGCTTGTAGCCACCGAACGGCGCGGTCATGTCGCCACCATCGTATTGATTGACCCAGACGCTCCCGGCGCGCAAACCGCGAGCGAAGGTATGAGCCTTGCTCAGGTTGCTGGTCCAGACGCCTGCAGCGAGGCCGAAGATGCTGTCGTTGGCGATGGCCAGCGCTTCATCGACGGTGTCGAAAGTAATCAGCGACAGCACCGGGCCGAAAATCTCTTCACGGGCGATGGTCATGGCATTGGTCACACCGTCGAAAATCGCCGGCTCCACGTACAGGCCACCGGTTTCTTCCAGCGTGCGGCTGCCGCCCGCGATCAGTTGCGCGCCCTGGTCTTTGCCGACCTGGATGTAGCGCAACACGTTGTCCAGTTGGCGCTGATCAACCACCGCGCCGACCGTAGTTGTCGGGTCCAGTGCATGCCCGGGTTTCCAGGCTTGCAGCGCTTCCACCAGCAGCGGAATAAACTGCTCGCGAATCGAACGCTCCACCAACAACCGCGAACCGGCGGTGCAGACTTCGCCCTGATTGAACGCGATCGCCCCAGCCGCCGCGTGTGCTGCCGCGCGCAAATCCGGCGCATCGGCAAACACCACGTTCGGGCTCTTCCCCCCCGCTTCGAGCCAAACGCGTTTCATGTTGCTTTGCCCGGCATAGATCAGCAGTTGCTTGGCAATCGCGGTCGAGCCGGTGAAGGCCAGCACGTCGACGTCCATGTGCAACGCCAGCGCTTTGCCAACGGTGTGACCGTAGCCCGGCAGCACGTTGAACACACCTTTCGGGATGCCGGCATCCAGCGCTAACTGCGCAATGCGGATGGCTGTGAGCGGCGACTTTTCCGACGGCTTGAGGATGAACGAGTTACCCGCCGCCAATGCCGGGGCAAACTTCCAACTGGCCATGATCAGCGGAAAATTCCACGGCACGATGGCCGCGACCACACCGGCAGGTTCGCGGGTAATAAGGCCGAGTTGGTCGTGTGGCGTGGCGGCAACTTCGTCGTAGAGCTTGTCGATGGCTTCGGCGCTCCAGCGGATCGCATTCGCGGTCGCCGGGATGTCGATGTTCATCGAATCGTTGATCGGTTTGCCCATGTCGAGGGTTTCGAGCAGGGCCAATTCTTCCTGGTTAGCCAGGATCAGGTCGGCGAAACGAATCAGGATGCGCTTGCGTTCTGCGGGCGCCAAACGGGCCCAGATGCCGGAGTCGAACGTTTGCCGGGCAACCGCTACAGCGGCATTGGCATCGGCTTCATCGGTGCTGGCAACGTTCGCCAAAAAGCGGCCGTCGACCGGGCTGATGCAT
The DNA here is from genome assembly GCF_050321825.1 of Gordonia sp. IEGM753. Taxonomy (NCBI): domain Bacteria; kingdom Bacillati; phylum Actinomycetota; class Actinomycetes; order Mycobacteriales; family Gordoniaceae; genus Gordonia; species Gordonia sp. IEGM753. The sequence continues at coordinate 1,160,951 of NZ_JBNQGB010000001.1, read as the reverse complement.
TCGAAGGTTTCACCGCTGAGTGCGTCGCGGTATTGACCGTCGATGAAGGCGCGGCCTTCGAGTGTTAGGGACTGGAAGCGTTGCTCCCAGTCGCTGCGAGTGTTTGTCATTATTGTGACTCGACGCAGGGGAATAAGTGATCGTCAGTTAAAACTTGAATGCAATCCCCTGTGGGAGCGAGCCTGCTCGCGATGGCGGTTAATCAGGAAACATCAATGCTGACTGATGCGCCGCTATCGCGAGCAGGCTCGCTCCCACAGTTGATCGGTGTTGTTCGCCTTAGACGGTGTGCAAATACCAGTTGTACTCAAGGTCCGAGATGGAGTTCTCGAACTCGGCCAGCTCGCTTTCCTTGCACGCCACGAAGACGTCGATGTACAGCGGGTCGATGTACTTGGCCATCACTTCGCTGTCGTCCAGCTCACGCAATGCATCACGCAGGTTGTTCGGCAGGCTCTGCTCGTTCTGCTCGTAGCTGTTGCCTTCAACCGGTGGGCCTGGCTCGATTTCGTTGGTCAGACCATGGTGAATACCGGCCAACACCGACGCCATCAGCAAGTACGGGTTGGCATCGGCGCCAGCGACGCGATGCTCGATACGCACCGAGTCCGGCGAACCGGTCGGCACACGCACGGCAACGGTACGGTTGTCGATGCCCCAGCTCGGCGAATTCGGCACGTAGAACTGCGCGCCGAAACGACGGTACGAGTTGACGTTCGGGCACAGGAAAGCCATCTGCGCCGGCAGGGTCTCGAGCACACCGCCGATCGCGTGACGCAGCGCGGCGTTCTGCTCGGGATCCTCGCTGGCAAAGATGTTGTTGCCTTGCTTGTCGAGAATCGAAATGTGCACGTGCAAGCCGTTACCCGCCTGACCCGGATAGGGCTTGGCCATAAACGTGGTGTCCATCTCGTGGTCGTAGGCGATGTTCTTCACCAGACGCTTGAGCAGTACCGCGTAGTCGCAGGCCTTGATCGGATCGGAGACGTGATGCAGGTTGACTTCGAATTGCGCCGGGGCGCTCTCCTTAACGATGGCGTCGGCAGGAATGCCCTGCTCTTTCGCGCCTTCGAGGATGTCCTGCAGGCAATCGACGTATTCGTCCAGGTCATCGATCAGGTACACCTGAGTCGACATCGGACGTTTGCCGGACACCGGCGAGCGTGGCGATTGCGGACGACCGTTCACGTTGTCCTGGTCGATCAGATAAAACTCAAGTTCAAAGGCTGCACAAATGGTCAGGCCCATGTCATCGAACTTGCTGACCACCTGGCGCAGTACTTCACGCGGGTCGGCAAAGAACGGCTGGCCTTCGAGTTCGTGCATGGTCATTAACAGTTGCGCGGTCGGGCGCTTCTGCCATGGCTCGATGCTGAGCGTGTTGGGAATCGGGAAACAGATTCGGTCAGAGTCGCCGATGTCCAGACCCAGGCCGGTGCTTTCCACCGTAGAGCCGTTGATGTCCAGAGCAAACAATGACGCCGGAAGGTTGATGCCTTTTTCGTAAACCTTATGAAGACTGGTGCGTTCGATGCGCTTACCGCGCACCACACCGTTCATATCCGCAATCAGAAGGTCGACGTACAAAACCTCAGGATATTTCTTAAGGAATGCGTTTGCTTCGTTGAGTTGAACGGCACGCAGAGGGACCGACATGATGCACCTATTAGCTGTTAATTATTATGTTCACTACCTTGTTGCGAGCCCAGTCAACCCGAACGGCAAAGTGAAGTCAATAGCGAACACTTGGCCTTTCAACCTTTATTTTCGGGCCTTGCAGGGGCACGAGAGTACCAAATAACCCACGCGCACCGCGTAAATCCTCACGATCAGACGTGCGGCGTTTAGAATTTTTTACATGAGAGTTGTTAATTAAAATCAACAAGGCTAAGCTCCGGAAAAGCTCGTTCAAGTGTGAAACTTCGAGGTGATAAAAATGGCACTCAAGCCATTGATCGGCGTTACAGCGTGCGTCAAACAGATAGGTCTGCACCCGTACCACATCAGCGGCGACAAGTACTTGCGTGCTGTCAGCGTTGCGGCAGCAGGGCTACCCGTCGTCATTCCTTCCCTGGCCGAACTGACCGAGATCGACGATGTGCTCGCGCACCTCGACGGTTTGCTGCTGACCGGCTCGCCGTCGAATGTGGAACCGTTCCACTATCAAGGCACGGCCAGTGCTCCCGGCACCGATCATGATCCGGCGCGGGATGCCACCACCCTTCCTTTATTGCGTGCAGCCATTGCGGCGGGCATTCCAGTGCTGGGCATCTGCCGCGGCTTTCAGGAAATGAACGTGGCGTTTGGCGGCAGCCTGCATCAAAAAGTGCATGAGCTGCCTGGCATGCTCGATCACCGCGAAGCTGACAGCCCGCAGCTGGCGGTGCAATACGCACCGGCGCATGCCGTGACTGTGCAACCTGGCGGCGTGTTTGAAGCACTGGGGTTGCCGGCCGAGTTCATGGTCAATTCGATTCACAGCCAAGGCATTGATCGCCTCGCTCCCGGCCTGCGCGCCGAAGCAATTGCGCCGGACGGTTTGATCGAGGCGGTCTCGGTGGAACACAGCCAGGCGTTTGCCGTAGGCGTGCAGTGGCACCCGGAATGGCAGGTGCTGTCGAATCCGCCCTATCTGAGTATTTTCCAGGCGTTCGGCGATGCGTGCCGGCGACGGGCCGTATTGCGCCAATCACGCTGAATTAAAAACCCTACATCCACTTTCTGCCCCCGCGAGTCTGGCGGGTGCGTTTTTGCGCATCCGTGACTCACGAAAACGACACACCGCGATAACAACAAGTACCACAAGGCAGCCAGGATGGCGGCGCCGAATAAGCCCGATTGGAAGGGGCCAGTTACTCAGACGCAAATCCCTGTGGGAGTGAGTTGTGGTGAGGGGATTTATCCCCGTTGGTCTGCAAAGCAGGCCGAAGATTTGGGGGCGGCTACGCCACCCAACGGGGATAAATCCCCTCGCCACAGTCGCACCTGCAAAGGACCGCGTTTTGATTGACCGGTACCGCACGCCCCGGGCTTGCAATCAACTATTAAGTCAGGCCGCGTTGGCCCGACGACTGAAACCTGTTGGGAGTTTCACATGGCAAACGCCTCCAGCATTTACAGGAAGGCTCTTGAAGGTCACCAGGCACCGAAAAAGGTCTTGGTGAAAGTCGACCGCGTCACCAAGAAATTCGACGAAACCACCGCCGTAGACGATGTGTCGCTAGAGATTTATCAAGGCGAAATCTTTGCTCTGCTCGGCGGTTCCGGCTCTGGCAAATCGACCCTGCTGCGCATGCTCGCAGGCTTCGAACGCCCGACCGAAGGCCGGATTCTGCTCGACGGCGTGGACATTACCGACATGCCGCCCTACGAACGGCCGATCAACATGATGTTCCAGTCGTACGCCTTGTTCCCACACATGACCGTGGCGCAAAACATTGCCTTTGGCCTGAAGCAGGATCGTTTGTCTGCCAGTGAAATCGATGCCCGTGTTGACGAAATGCTGCGCCTGGTGCACATGACCCAATACGCCAAACGCAAACCGCATCAACTGTCCGGCGGCCAGCGCCAGCGTGTCGCCCTCGCCCGCTCCCTGGCCAAACGCCCGAAGTTGTTGCTGCTCGATGAACCGATGGGCGCGCTGGATAAAAAACTGCGCTCGCAGATGCAGCTTGAACTGGTAGAAATCATCGAGCGCGTCGGCGTGACGTGCGTGATGGTGACTCACGACCAGGAAGAGGCCATGACCATGGCCCAACGCATCGCCATCATGCACCTGGGCTGGATCGCGCAAATCGGTAGCCCGGTCGATATCTATGAAGCACCGGTCAGCCGCATGGTTTGCGAGTTCATCGGCAACGTGAACGCCTTCGAAGGCACCGTTGTAGAAGACCTGGAAGGTCACGCGATCATTCACAGCAAGGATCTGCAGCAGAAGATCTACGTGGGTCACGGCGTCAGCACCTCGGTGCAGGACAAGTCGATCACCTACGCGATACGTCCGGAAAAAATGCTGGTCAGCACGGTCAAGCCAGAGCATCGCTACAACTGGTCCGAAGGCAAAGTGCATGACATCGCCTACCTCGGCGGGCACTCGGTGTTCTACGTCGAATTACCGAGTGGCAAGATCGTCCAGTCGTTCATGGCCAACGCCGAACGCCGTGGCGCGCGCCCTACCTGGGACGACAAAGTCTACGTGTGGTGGGAAGACGACAGCGGCGTGGTACTGCGCTCATGAAAACACTCAATCAGCAGTTCATGCGGCTGATGCCGAGTGGTCGAAAGCTCGTCATCGGGATTCCGTTCCTGTGGCTTTGCCTGTTTTTCCTGTTGCCGTTCTTCCTGGTGATGAAGATCAGCTTCTCGGAAGCGGCGCTGGCCATTCCTCCTTACTCCGAGATCTACACCTACGCCGAGCAGAAATTCCAGCTGTTTTTGAACGTCGGCAACTACCTGTTGCTGACCGATGACGAGCTGTATCTCTCGGCTTACCTGGGCTCACTCAAGGTCGCGTTTTTCAGCACGCTGATGTGCCTGGTGATCGGCTTCCCAATGGCTTACGCGATCACCAAGGCCAGCAAAGAAACGCAAAACGTCCTGATGTTGTTGATCATGATGCCGACCTGGACTGCGATCCTGATCCGCGTTTATGCGTGGATGGGCATCCTCAGCAACAACGGTTTGCTCAATGCATTCTTGATGTGGACCGGCCTGACGTCGCACCCGATCGAAATCCTCAACACCAATACGGCGGTGTACATCGGCGTGGTTTACGCCTACCTGCCGTTCATGGTGCTGCCGCTGTACGCCAACCTGGTGAAACACGACGGCACCCTGCTGGAAGCCGCGTCGGACCTGGGTTCGAGCAACTTCAACAACTTCTGGAAGATCACCGTGCCGCTGGCCAAGAACGGAATCATCGCCGGTTGCATGCTGGTGTTCATTCCGGTGGTGGGTGAGTTCGTGATTCCGGAACTGCTCGGTGGCCCGGAAACCCTGATGATCGGCCGTGTGCTGTGGCAAGAGTTCTTCAACAACCGCGACTGGCCGGTAGCTTCTGCGCTGGCGGTGGTGATGCTGTTGATTCTGATTGTGCCGATTCTGCTGTTCAACCGCAGCCAGGCCAAAGAGATGGAGGCACGGGGATGAAGCGTTTCGGTTTCTCAAAAATGATGCTGGTGCTCGGCTTGTTGTTTATCTACCTGCCGATGCTGATTCTGGTGATCTACTCGTTCAACGCCTCCAAACTGGTCACCGTTTGGGGTGGCTGGTCCGTGAAGTGGTACGTCGGCCTGCTGGACAACACCCAACTGATGGGCTCGGTGGGACGCTCGCTGGAAATCGCCTGCTATACCTCGGTTGCAGCCGTAGCGTTGGGCACGTTGGCCGCGTTCGTGCTGACCCGCGTTACGCGTTTCAAGGGCCGCACGTTGTTCGGTGGCCTGGTGACCGCGCCGCTGGTGATGCCCGAAGTGATCACCGGCCTGTCGCTGTTGCTGTTGTTCGTGGCGATGGCGCAGTTGATCGGCTGGCCGATGGAGCGTGGCATTGTGACGATCTGGATCGCCCACACCACGTTTTGTGCCGCCTATGTCGCGGTGGTAGTCTCCGCCCGCCTTCGCGAGCTGGATTTGTCCATCGAAGAAGCGGCCATGGACCTCGGGGCGAAACCGTTCAAGGTGTTCTTCCTGATCACCATTCCGATGATCGCGCCGTCATTGGCAGCCGGCGGCATGATGTCGTTTGCCCTGTCGCTGGATGATTTGGTGCTGGCAAGTTTCGTCTCCGGCCCGGGGTCGACAACGTTGCCGATGGAAGTGTTCTCGGCAGTGCGTCTAGGGGTTAAACCCGAGATCAACGCTGTGGCTAGCCTGATTCTGTTGGCGGTGTCGATCGTGACGTTCATGGTCTGGTATTTCAGCCGCCGCGCCGAAGCCACCCGTAAACGCGCGATCCAGGAAGCAATGGACCAGACCGCCAGCGAATCCTGGCAACAACCTAAAAAGCAAATGGTCGAAGCGACGGCTTAACAGCCATGCCGTGAGAGTGCTTTTGTGGTGAGGGGATTTATCCACGTTCGGCTGCGTAGCAGTCGTAAATACCGTAAGCCCGGTGCACATGATGTACCTCGGCCGCAGGTTTTAGGGTCGCTTCGCAACCCAACGGGGATAAATCCCCTCGCCACAAACGCTCCTCACTTCAAAGAGGTCCTTTGCCACACGTTTTACATTCACAGCATTTTTGCTTTGCGTAATCTGAATAAGAGAATTGGAGTTGTACCGATGAAAATGTTTGGCAGGACTCTGCTGACACTGTCCTTATTGGGCGCTATAGCAACCGGCGCCCAGGCCAATGACAAAGTACTGCGCGTCTACAACTGGTCGGATTACATTGCGCCGGACACCGTCAAGAAGTTCGAGGACGAGACCGGCATCCGCGTGACCTACGATGTGTTCGACAGTAACGAAACCCTCGAAGCACGCCTGCTTGCAGGTAAATCCGGCTACGACATCGTGGTGCCATCCAACAGTTTCCTGGCCAAGCAAATCAAGGCTGGGGTTTATCAGACGCTGGACAAGTCAAAACTGCCGAACTGGAAAAACCTCAACCCGGTGCTGCTGAAAAATGCGTCTGCCAGCGATCCGGACAACGGACACGCGTTCCCGTACATGTGGGGCTCGATCGGCATCGGTTTCAACCCGGACAAGGTTCGGGAAGTGCTCGGCGCCAATGCACCGACCAACTCCTGGGACTTGCTGTTCAAGCCTGAAAACGCTGCCAAACTGAAAGCGTGTGGTATCAGTTTCCTCGATTCGCCGACCGAGATGTTGCCGGCCGCCCTGCACTACCTGGGCTATCCGGTTAACTCGCAGGACAAGGCACAGATCGCCGAAGCCGAGGCGCTGTTCATGAAAATTCGGCCGTCAGTGGCGTACTTCCATTCCTCGAAGTACATCTCAGACCTGGCCAACGGCAATATTTGCGTGGCGGTCGGTTACTCCGGCGACGTGCTGCAGGCCAAAGCCCGCGCGAAAGAGGCCGGCGACACGGTGAAAATCGACTACAGCATTCCGAAGGAGGGTGCGGGCAGTTTCTACGACATGGTCGCAATCCCGAGGGATGCCGCAAACGTCGACAACGCTTACCTGTTCATGAACTTCCTGATGCGCCCGGACATCATCGCCGAGATCACCAATAACATTGGCTACAGCAATGCCAACGCCGCAGCGACGCCGCTGGTGGATGAGGCCATTCGCGATGACCCGGGCTCGTATCCATCACAGGAAGTGATGGCGACGCTGTACGCGATTCCCGATCTGCCGATTGGCATTCAACGCGTGATGACACGCGGCTGGACGCGGGTGAAGCTGGGTAAGTAATTCACCCGACGATAAAGCCATCACATTCAACATGGATGTCCGCTTTACTGTTTTCCGTTCACGCAGCGCCTTACCACCGCTGCACCTCTCTCATGAACGGCCTCACCTGGCTCCCTCGGTCATGGTGAATTGGGCGCCCTCCTCGGGCGCCTTTTTTTGTGGGCGGCCTATAGTTGAAGGCAATGCAATCAACGGGACAAGGCCATGCGCGAGATCATCAGCAAAGAGCCGTGGTGGGCGATGCCACCGCAACCTGGTCAGGCTGAGTCAGAGCTGGAATGGGGCTGGCTGGTTCACTACAGCGAAGGCGAGCCGCGTTTCGAGTTTGTGCGGGAAAGGCCCACAGACAGTGAAATCCAGAATCGCAAGAGCTGCAGGATCACCCCGTCGGAGTGACCCTGCGTGAGTCGTCAGGCTTGCACGATCACCTTGAAACCACCGAACACCATACGCTGACCGTCGAACGGCATCGGATTCACGTCTTGCTGCATGCGCGGATCAGCCATCATTTTTTGCATGCCAGTATCGCGTGTGGCCTTGTCCGGCCAGACGATCCAGGAGAAGACCACGGTTTCGTCTGCCTTGAGCTTCACGGCCATCGGGAACGAGGTCACCTTGCCGTCGGGCACATCGTCGCCCCAGCATTCAACGATACTGAGCGCGCCGTTTTCCTTGAAAATAACGGCCGCGGATTCGGCGTGCTGCTTGAATTTGTCGCGGTTTGCCGTCGGCACGGCAAAGACACAGCCATCAACGTAGGACATGGTCATTCTCCTGCTGGGGATAAAGGGTCTAGCTGTTGAATGGTCGTTTCCGGCGGGCTCCAATCGACAGCACCATTGCCGGAACTGACCGACGGTACGTCAGCGCTTCCCGCCAAACTGCCCTCAACTTGCGCGGCCATGTACAACGTTCCTGCCATCACACCGGTGGTCGGGTTCTGCACCAACTTCAGCCAGGCTTTATCGAAGGTGTTGCCCAGGCTGCTGCGAATCAGCGCCTCACTGTCCGGGCGGTCACTGGCCTCGATAATCGCGCGAATGCCGGCCACGCCCACGGTGATCAAGCCTCCGGCCAGTTTCCCCGCTGCCGCAGCCACCGCACTGGCCGCGCCTCTGGGGGCCATCTCGGCTTCCATCCGCTGACTCGCGCGTTTCGCCACTGGCGCCATTGCGGTGTCGGTCGAGTCCACGCCTTTGTCGCCGCCCGCAGTGTGGATTTTGTCGATCAGCGCTGAATACGCCGGTAGCGTGTTCAAATCGGTGTGAATGACTTGATACAGCGACGCGTCCCGGGCGGCAGGAGGCCCCAGCGCAATCGCCGGGATTTTGTTGATCCGGTTGCTGAGCTGATCCATCGGCACGTTATAGCGTTGGGAGATGACCTGAAGCTGTTGGCTGATGATCTGGATATAAAACTCGGTGGCCTGATGCAGAATCGCATCCGGGCTGGTTTCCAGCGCCACCGGGGCCAGCACGCGTTCCTGATATTGCTCCAGCAAATACGCCGCCAGGCGTTTTTCCGAGGCGTCTTTCTCGCCGCTCGCGCTGATGGTGTACCAACTGACCTTCATCGACAGCCATTCCTGTGTCCAGTAGCTGCTGAACCATGGAATAAAGTTTTGTTCGGTTTGCTCGTAAACCCGCGTGCGCCAGTGGTCCATGGAGCCGCGCGCAAACACTTTGGCTTGCTCGGTGGCCGAGCGAGACGCCGTCACGATTTCCCTGTCGACTTGCTGCCAGGTGCTGTGGGAAATCACCACTGGCGGTGCCGATACCGGCGCGCGCGAAGACGTGGCGCACCCCGCCAACACCAACAACACGACGACGATCAGCGAACGCAGGTTCAAGGTCGTGGTTCTCAGGAGTTGAATTGTTCAACGCTGAGTATAGGTGCAGACCAACGCCCTCCTGTCAGTTGCCGACAATCACTTCAACAAGCCAGTAATGGGTCTCCTTCGGCGTGCCCGTTAAGCGTCTTACAAAATTGTAATCGCCCGATCACCTCCACGTTATCTACGGATTGCAACGATAGAACTCGGCGAATCTGCAGCAAGGGCAACGCCTTTTGGTGCAGAAAAATAAAACAACAGCCGAAGAACGTTCCAGTTCTGCCGAACCCAAGGAGTGATTGATGGTTAACAACACAACGTTTTCGATGGCGGCTTTAGCAATGGTTGTCAGCTCAGGGCCGTCCATGGCGCTGGCAGAAGAAAAGGCCGGGGGGTTTGTCGAAGACAGCAGCCTTACCGTGCTGAACAGAAATTTTTACTTTAATCGCGATCATCGTAATGGCCAGTCCAGCCCGACCGGTAACGGCTATTCCGAAGCATGGGCGCACGCGATTATCAGCAAGTTCGAATCCGGATTTACCCAAGGCACGGTTGGCGTCGGTGTGGATGCCTTCGCCATGATTGGCTTGAAACTCGATACCGGCGATGGGCGCAACGGGGGCCGTAGTTCATTCGATGTATTGCCGGTCAATAGTCAGGGTGAAGCGCGCGACGAGTACACCAAGTTTGGCGGCGCGGCCAAAGTTCGAGCCTTTGATACGGTACTCAAGGTCGGTGATGTATTCCCGTCCACGCCTGTGGTCGCTGCCGGCGATTCCCGCCTGTTGCCCGAAAGCTTTCGCGGTGTCACCGCCACCAACACCAGCCTTGAAGGCTTGACGGTTCAGGGCGGTCGCTTGCATGCCATGAGCCAACCGGTATCGAGCAACATGCGCGAAAACTTCGCGACGTTCTATGCCGGACCGGTCAATTCACCGTGGGTGGGGTACTTTGGGGGTGACTACGCGCTGAACAGGAATGTCAGCTTCAGCCTGTATTCAAGCCGTCTGAAAGACGCCTGGAATCAATACTATGCTGGCACTGCGCTGAACTATGCACTCACTGAAGAACTCTCGTTGTTTGGTGGTTTGAACTATTACAAAGCGGTCGATGAGGGCAAGCAACTGCTCGGCGAGTTCGACAACAACATCTGGAGTGGTCGCATCGGGGTAAAACTGGGTGCGCACTCGTTGGCACTGTCGCACCAGCGCAACAACGGCAACGACGACTTTGACTACTTGCGCCAATCGGACTCGATTTTCCTCGACAACTCCATCCAGTACAGCGACTTCAACTCGCCGAAAGAACGCTCATGGATGGTCCGCTACGACCTCGACATGAGCCCGTACGGCGTGCCTGGCTTGTCGTTCATGACCCGATATGGCCGTGGCACTGACGCCGATTACTCCAACGCAAACGCGGTGTACATGCGCCGCGATGCCGAGGGTAATCCGCTGACGGATCAGAAGCGCTGGGAGCGCGATATCGAGGTGAAATACGTGGTGCAGAGCGGCTCGATGAAAGACTTGTCGTTGCGCCTGCGCCAAGCCAACACCCGTGCCACCGCGTTCGAGTCAGACCTGGATGAAGTGCGCGTCATCGTCGAATACCCGTTAGCGATTCTGTAACACCTGCTGCACGGTTGAATCTGTACATTCACCTTTAGAAGCTCCTTGCTCCTTTGGAAAAAGGTGAATTTTTGGCGTCCTTCGGGACGCCTTTTTTTGCCCAATTCCCTGTGGGAGTGAGCCTGCTCGCGATGGCGATTCAACATTCAAAATCCGTAGCGCCTGACACTCCCCCATCGCGAGCAGGCTCGCTCCCACAATGGATAGGCGCCGGCCACAGACTCTGCATTCCACACAATTCCCTGTGGGGATTGGCATTGGCCACAACCTCTGCAGTCCACACAATTCCCTGTAGGGATTTGCATTGGCCACAGCCTCTGCACTCCACACAATTCCCTGTAGGGATTGGCATTGGCCACAACCTCTGCACTCCACACAATTCCCTGTAGGGATTGGCATTGGCCACAACCTCTGCACTCCACACAATCCCCTGTGGGGGATTGGTATTGGTCGCAGACTCTGCATTCCACACAATCCCCTGTGGGAGTGAGCCTGCTCGCGATGGCGATTCAACATTCAAAATCCGTAGCGCCTGACACTCCGTCATCGCGAGCAGGCTCGCTCCCACAATGGATAGGCGCCGGCCACAGACTCTGCACTCCACACAATTCCCTGTGGGATTGGCATTGGCCACAGCCTCTGCACTCCACACAATTCCCTGTGGGAGTGAGCCTGCTCGCGATGGCGATTCGACATTCAAAATCCGTAGCGCCTGACACTCCGCCATCGCGAGCAGGCTCGCTCCCGCAATGGCGGCACTCGTCAGCCACGGTGTGTTTGAGGGTGTTCAACTGGCCTTCTGAATCTTCGTATGAGCGTACTTAACTTCATATAACCCAACTTATAAACAATCAATACGCCCATAAAAAAACCCGTCATCAACTGCTGATGACGGGTTTGTTCTAACCGAGCAGTTACATCTTTTCAGTCTTGTCATCCTTGGCATCGGTCGTTACCACGGGATCACGCTTGGCTTCTCTCATTGCGAAATTCTGCATCGCCTGCTCATTGGCCACCATCATGCGTTCAAAGGTCCTGTCACCGCCGCCTTCAGCCATCGCCATCGAGGAAACAAGTAACGCACCTGCAATAATAACGAGTTTGGAAAGTTTCATTTTTGGCACCTCATATTAAGAATGCTCACAGGTTATCAACCCGAACCTATCAACACGGTGGCGCGCAAATTACATATTCGTTATGTTGCTCACCTACTAATAATCAGTAACAACTTATTCCTCTTCGCGGCGGTGTGCCCATTGATAAAGCGCCGGCAATATCAACAAGGTCAATGCTGTCGACGACAGAATGCCGCCGATCACCACTGTCGCCAGTGGTCGCTGTACTTCTGCCCCGGTGCCGGTGGCCAGCGCCATCGGTATGAAGCCAAGCGAGGCCACCAACGCTGTCATCAACACCGGACGCAGGCGGGTCAGCGCGCCTTCGTTGATCGCATTATTCAGTGAGCGCCCTTCCTCTCGCAGGTTGCGGATGAACGCAATCATCACCAGGCCGTTCAATACGGCCACACCCGATAGCGCAATGAATCCGACGCCTGCTGAAATCGACAGCGGTATATCGCGCAGCCACAACGCCATGACGCCGCCGGTCAAGGCGAACGGAATGCCGGTGAACACCAGCAAGCCATCCTTAAGGTTGTTGAACATCATGAACAACAGCGCGAACACCAGCAGCAAAGCGACCGGCACCACGATCTGCAAGCGTTTGGCAGCTGATTGCAATTGCTCAAACTGCCCTCCCCAGCCAATCCAGTAACCCGGTGGTATCTGCACTTGCTGTTCGATCGCCTCGCTTGCCTCCTGCACAAACGAGCCGATATCGCGCCCTCGTACGTTGGCGCTGACGATCACCAAGCGTTTGCCATTCTCGCGACTGACCTGATTAGGCCCGAGCACCAGATCCAGCGTTGCCACGTCCGACAGCGCAATGAAACCGATCTGGTCTGCCTTGCCATTGAGTAACGCCGGCACCGGGATCAGCAGCGCAGACAAACCCGCTACGTCCTGGCGCATGGCGTCGGACAAACGCACCACCATGTCGAAACGCCGGTCACCCTCGTACAAGGTTCCGGCCCGACGCCCACCGACCGCTACCGCAATGGTGTCTTGCACATCGCCAACGTTAAGGCCGTATCGCGCAGCTTTTTCCCGGTCGATATTGATGGTCAGCACCGGCAGGCCAGTTGTCTGTTCGACCTTGACCTGCGAAGCGCCGATGACCTTTTGCATGGACGCGGCGATCTTCGCAGCCGTGCTGTTCAGCACCGCCATGTCATCGCCAAAGACCTTGACCGCCACATCGCTGCGCACACCGGAAATCAATTCGTTGAAGCGCAATTGAATCGGTTGCGATAACTCATAGTTGCTGCCCGGCATCAGCGCCGTAGCATTCTGAATATCAGCCATCAACGCCTCGCGGGACTTGTTCGGATCGGGCCATTGAGCTTTCGGCTTGAGCATCACATAGCTGTCGGAGATGTTCGGCGGCATCGGGTCAGAGGCAATTTCCGCGGTGCCGGTACGCGCAAAAATGCGTTGCACCTCCGGCACCTTTTCCATCAGTAACTGCTCCAGGCGCTGCTGCATTTCTACCGACTGCGTCAGGCTCGTGCCCGGGACTCGCAAGGCTTGCAGCGCGAAATCACCCTCGCTGAGGCTGGGCACAAACTCGCTACCCATGCGGCTGGCGACTACCCCACTCGCGCCGATTACAAACAGCGCCATGGCAAATGCCAACGACCGATGACGCATCACCCACGCAAGAGCCGGCGCGTACACCCGGCGTGCAGCGCGCATGACCAGGTTTTCCTGCTCCTGGACCTTACCCGTGACAAACATCGCAATCGCCGCTGGCACGAAAGTGACCGACAGCAACATGGCACCGAGCAAGGCGATAACCACGGTAAATGCCATCGGATGGAACATTTTCCCTTCGACGCCGCTAAGGGCAAAAATCGGCAGGTAAACCACCATGATGATCAACTGACCGAAAATCAGTGGCCGGCGTGCCTCCCGGGCAGCCGCGAACACCTCATGAAAACGTTCGGTGCGCGTGAGCATGCGGCCGTGACGCTGTTGTGCATGCGCCAGGCGTCGTATCGCGTTTTCAACAATTACCACCGCGCCATCCACGATGATGCCGAAGTCCAACGCCCCGAGGCTCATCAGGTTGGCACTGACTTTGTTGGCGAACATACCGGTGAAGGTAAACAGCATGGCCAGCGGAATCACCATGGCGGTGATCAACGCTGCGCGAATGTTGCCGAGGAACAAGAACAAAATCGCGATCACCAGAATCGCGCCTTCAATCAGGTTTTTCTTGACCGTGGCAATCGCCTTGTCCACCAGATCGGTACGGTCATACACGGTGACCGCCACCACGCCTTTGGGCAGTGAACGATTGATTTGCTCAAGCTTGCTGGCGACGGCTTGAGACACGGTGCGGCTGTTCTCGCCAATCAACATGAACACCGTGCCCAACACCACTTCACGACCGTTTTCGGTGGCCGCCCCGGTGCGCAATTCTCGGCCGATACTCACGGTCGCGACATTGCTGATTCGAATCGGCGTGCCATCGACATTGGCCATGACGATATTGGCGATGTCATCGATGGACGCAACTTGGCCCGGTGCGCGAATCAGCAGTTGTTCGCCGCTGCGCTCAATGTAACCGGCGCCGACGTTGGCATTGTTGCGCTCCAGCGCCGTCACCAGATCGGTCAGGGTCAACCTGTACGCCGCCAGACGCTTGGGGTCGGGCGCGATCTGATATTCCTTGGCGAACCCACCGATGGTGTTGATCTCGGCGACACCCGGAACGTTGCGCAACTGTGGCTTGATGATCCAATCCTGAATCGTGCGCAAATCGGTCGGTGTGTAAGGCGTGCCGTCCTCTTTGACGGCACCCTCCTGCGCTTCGACCGTCCACAGGAAAATCTCGCCGAGCCCGGTGGAAACCGGCCCCATCACCGCCTCCGCCCCTTCGGGCAATTGCTCCCTGGCCGCCTGCAATCTCTCGTTGACCAGTTGCCGGGCGAAGAACAGGTCGGTGCCTTCCTTGAAGATCACCGTGACTTGCGACAGGCCGGACCGTGACAAGGATCGAGTCTGCTCCAGCGCCGGTAGACCAGCCATGGCGGTTTCGATGGGGAATGTAATGCGCTGCTCGGTTTCCAGGGGTGAAAACCCCGCCGCGCCTGTGTTGATTTGCACCTGGACGTTGGTGATATCGGGCACAGCGTCAATCGGCAGCTTTTGATAGCTGGCAATACCGAGGCCGGCCATGAGCAAAACCGCGAGCAGCACGATAATGCGCTGCTCGATAGCAAATTGAATCAGGCGTTCAAACATGAGGACCTTCTGGTGGCAATGGCGGATCAGTGGGCGTGTTCAGCCGAGGCTTTACCCAACTCGGATTTGAGAATGAAGCTGCCAACGGTTGCGACCTGCACGCCGGGCTCAAGGCCCTCGGTGATTTCGATCAGCCCCGGCGCACGGCTGCCGATCACCACAGGCTGGGCCTTGAAGCCGTCGTCGGTTCGAACGAACACGGTGGGTTTGTCTTCCACGGTCTGGACCGCCGTGTCCGGCACAGTGACATTGGCCTGACGGGTTTCGGTGTCTACCGCGACGCTCACGAACAGGCCGGGACGCCAGGCACCTTGAGGGTTTTGCAGGGTGACGCGAACCGTTGCCGTGCGGGTTTGTTCACCCAACAAACTGCCGACGTACGCCACCGTTCCGGCGACCTTGGCGTTCAGTTCCGATGCACTGACCATCACCGATTTGCCAACCAGCACCTTGTTCAGGTCCTTGGGTGAAACGCCGAATGTCACCCACACCCGCGACAAGTCCGAGAGCGTAAACGCATTGGTGGTTTCATTAACGACTTCACCGAGGCCCAAGTGCTTTTCAACCACGCTGCCGTCAAACGGCGCACGCAATTCGTAGCGATTGCCGCCGCTGGCGACAGAGCTACCACTCAGTGCGCTGATTTTTTGCCGGGCATTATTCGAGGCTATTTCAGCTTCTTGTAGCGCTTGGCGTGCCTGCAAAAAGTCCTGTTCGGCAGAGATCTTGTCCTGCCATAACTGACGTTCACGGGCGTACGTGGTGCGCGCCAACTCCAAACGACGCTCAGCGGCAGCTTGTTCGCTGCGCTGATCAGAAATCTGCTGACTGGCGATCACTGCCAGCAGCTGACCTTTCTTGACCGACTGCCCCAAATTGACGTGCACCGATTCCACGACGCCGGCGACGCGCGGCACCACGTGCGCAGTACGGTCCTCATCGAAACGGATTTCACCGGGAAACGACAATGAAAGGTTGATATCCCCGGCCCTGGCGTCGGCCAGCAGAATACCGGCCGCCGTGATCTGCTCGTCGCTGAGCGCCAAATGCCCTTCTTCGGCCTCGCCTTCGGCATGCGCGCCGTCCAATGAATCCTTGGCGTCACCTTCGTTGCCGTGATCGTCATGCCCCGATGACTCCTGCGCCACGGCCAACGGCGCGGGCGTGCTGAACACCCACCACGAACCGATACCGATACCCGTCGTCAGCAACAGTGCGATGACGAGCCTGTGTTTTTTTTCCATGAAAACTCCCTGCGCCGCTCGCTGTACCTGCCGAGCAGCGTAAATTCGTGATGTGAAATTCAAGGGGTGCGCGTGAGCTGCCTGACGTCGCCGAAAATGCGTTCCAGGCGCACCCAGGCGTCTGTCGTCTCGGCAATGGACTGAATGTATTGGCTACGCGCGGCGATCAACGTGCGCTGCGCATCGAGCACATCGAGGAAGTTGAACTTGCCCATTTCGAAGCCCCGCGTGGCGGTATCGACCGCACGTTGCGCGGCCGGCAGGATGGTCTTGTTGAACGACTGGACGTCGGTATTGGCCGTCGACCACTGATCGAGGCTGGCCTGGATTTCCGAGCGCAGGCGCAATTCGTTGGCATTGCGCAGGTCGCGGGCCTGATCGGCGCGGCGAGCAGCGGCCAGGACATTGCCCTGGTTACGATTGAACAACGGAATGGCCATCGACAGCCCAACGACATTCACTCGTTCACGTTCCAGCTCGCTGTACTGGCTGCCCACGCTCACCGTCAAATCAGGAATGCGCTGGGCTTTCTCCAACCCCAGCGAGGCCTCACGCTGATCGATGTGCAGCTTGGCCAGACGCAACTCGGCGGTATCACCGAGGCGCGCCAACAGCCGTGCAGATTCGGGCACCGCAGGCAACGGCAAGTCGGCATCCCCCACGCGTGCAAAGGTCGGCAACGGCGCGCCCATCATTTGCGCCAGTTGCTGATACGCATTGGCTTCGTCGCGTTCGGCGCGCCGCACTGCCAGGCGTACTTCGGATAATTGAACCTGCGCACGCGTACCTTCTACCGGCGATGATTTGCCACTGTCGATGCGGCCTTCGGCAACCCGTAAACCACGCTCCGCGAGGGCCAGCGACTGACGCGACAACAGCAATTTCTGCTGCGCGGTGGATGAGCTGTAGAACGCCTGAATCACGTCGGCGCGCAACACATTGCGCTTGCGTTCCAACTCGATGGCCGCCGCCTCTTGCGCGCGGCTGGCGACGTCGATCCTGGCGCCGCGTTTGCCGCCGATTTCGATCGCCTGATTGATCATCACCGTGGTCGTTCGCGAATTTCGCCGTGTGTCCTCTGCCTCCCAGGAAACCTCTGGGTTGGGCATCAAACCCGCCTGCAGTCGATCGCCCTGAGTGATGCCGATGTCCCATTGCGCGGCAGCCAGGTCGGGGTTGTTGGCAAACGCTGTTTGCAGCGCCTGATCCAGGGTCAATGCCTGTGTGGAGGCCGCGTTGGCGCTGACGCTTAGCAGTGAAGCTGCGCACGTTAAAGCGATTATTCGCAAGGACAAAATGATGTTCAACGGTCTATCCAACACGCTCTGCCGATGCAATTTAGTACTTCCTTTAATGCGCTGATAATGGCCATGGCTTAAAGGTAGAACTTCGCGCTTATCAACAAGGTGACTGAATAATTACAAATACGTTATCCAGCGCTTAGAGCAGTTTCCTTGCACTAAAATACAATCCGTGCTCAATCAACCGAGCATTTGAAATGTGACGACACACTTGTGAGCGGGTTATCTGCCGTACAACACTTGCAAGGAATTTTTATTCATGTTTGGCACATGTGCGGACCGCGACACAGTGTCGCAACCCGCTATTTTAACGCTCAAGACCGAGCCCCCAGCTTGACCCTGAAGTGACTACAGACTTTAGATTGCCGGTATCGGGACCAGAAAACACCAACAACAAAAATAACTTTCTGACTTTTTAATCATGTTAATTGTTATTTAATAAGGTGAACTACCATGCGAATCCTTGTAGTAGAGGACGAGCCTAAAACTGCCGAGTACTTGCATCAGGGCTTGACTGAAAGTGGTTACGTAGTTGATCGCGCCGCCACCGGTTCCGATGGACTGCACCTGGCCCGGCAACAGGTTTACGATCTGGTAATACTTGATGTCAATCTTCCCGAACTTGATGGCTGGGGCGTTCTTGAACACCTGCGCCAAACCAGCAATACCCGCGTGATGATGTTGACGGCCCGAGGGCGCCTGGCGGACAAGATCCGAGGGCTGGACCTGGGCGCCGACGACTACCTGGTCAAGCCCTTCGAGTTTCCGGAATTGTTGGCACGGGTGCGAACATTGATGCGCCGCAGCGAGCACATTCCGGTTCCGCGCGTGCTGAAGGTCGCCGACCTGGAACTCGACCAGGGTCGCCATCGCGCCTTTCGTGGCGAGCAGCGCATTGACCTTACGACCAAAGAGTTTGCCTTGCTGCACTTGCTGATGCGCCAATCGGGTGAAGTGCTGTCGCGCACGCAGATTATTTCTCTGGTTTGGGACATGAACTTTGATTGCGACACCAACGTGGTCGAAGTCTCTATCCGGCGCCTGCGCGCCAAGATCGACGACCCCTTCGACAATAAACTGATCCACACCCTGCGCGGCGTTGGTTATGTGCTGGAGGCTCGGGAATGAAGCCTGCCAGCCTGTCGATGCGGCTGGGTTTGACGGTGAGTATTCTGGGGGCATTGCTGGTGGTGTTTCTGGCGGTGCTGGCGTTTATCGCGCTGACCCATGAGCTGGACAAGCTTTCAAGAGCCAGCCTGCAAAGCAAAATGCAGCAGATAGAACACAGCCTGACCCTTTATGGGAACAGCCGCGACATCAGCACCGAACCCCACCTCTTGCTTGATCAGGTGATGGGGCATGACAACCTCAACCTGACCCTCTATAACCCCGAATACCTGCGCACACCGCTGTTGAAGTTTGGTGCGGGCCTGGGCAACCCCAGAGTGGAATTGAAGGCCGCCACAGCGGCCAGCGATACGTTGAAGTATTCGCGAAGTACCGACGATGAGGGTCGACACTTTCTGACCGCCACCCGGCTGATCCAACTCAAGGACGGTACGAGCGTGGCCGTGCTGCTGTCGGTTGATTGTGCAAACGATGACGCACTGCTCAGCGCTTACCTGCGCTCGACCGTCATCGCCCTGCCGTTGTTGCTGGTTCTGATCGGCATCAGCGCCTGGGCCGTCGTGCACCGTGGGCTGGCGCCGCTACGGGAGTTCCGCAAAGTGACCGCGATGATTTCGGCGCAAGACCTCAGCCATCGGTTGTCCGTGGTCAAGATGCCGCAGGAACTCAGTGAGCTGGCACATGGCATCAACTTCATGCTGCATCGGCTCGACAGCGGCATCGCGCAACTGGCGCAGTTCTCCGACGACCTGGCCCACGAACTGCGCTCCCCGATTACCAATCTGATGGGCAAGGCGCAGGTCACGCTGTCGCGAGAGCGGCCAACCGAGGAGTACAAGGCTGTACTGGAATCGTGCACCGAAGAACTCGGGCGCGTTACGCGGATTGTCTCGGACATGCTGTTCCTGGCCCAGGTCAGTCACCCGGCGACACTGGTACCGTTTGAAACCATTACCCTTGAGGATGAAGCGGTCAAAGTGGCGGATCTGTTCTCACTGTCGGCGGAAGAAAAAAACATCAGGCTGAGCGTCACTGGAAGTGGCAAAACCATCGGCGACCGGTTGATGATTCAGCGCGCAATTTCCAATCTGTTGTCCAACGCGATACGCCATTGCCCCGCGGGCCAGTCCATTGCAATCGTCGTTGAGAGCCAGGCAACGCAAGTCTCACTGCACATTGGCAATCCGGGCACAGGCATCGAACCGCAGTACCTGCCGCATCTATTCGATCGTTTTTACCGGGTCGATGCCAGCCGTTCGCGTGCCGAAGGGGGCACCGGGCTTGGATTGGCCATCGTGCGCTCCATCATGAGCCTGCATCAGGGAACCGCCGAGGTGAAAAGCATGCCCGGCAGCCTGACTGTTTTCAGCCTTGGCTTCCCGAACATCAACGGGCAACCCTGCTGGTACCGCCAGCCTATGCCAAAAAAGGATGCCGTCATGTAGAACGGCTCACTGTGCGCAGACGTCTCGAACGCAGCCCCGCAGCCAGCGGTGTACCGGGTCAGCCTCCAGACGCGGATGCCAAAGCATTGCAACGGTAAACTCAGGCAACTCGAATGGCAGCGCAAAACTGTGCATGCCTGCACGAAGATTGGCGGTGTGCTGCTCTGGCACACTGGCGATCAAATCGGTGGTCCGCGCCAACGCCAGCGCGGTCGAGAAACCGGCGACGATTGTCGCGACATTTCGCTGCACACCCAGCGGCCCAAGCGCCTCATCAATCGGTCCTCGATCCAGCCCTCGCCTGGAAACGCTGATGTGGTCGCCGGCGGCATACCGCTCAGGCGTGATGTCGCCTTCGCTCAATGGATGTCCACTGCGTACGACGCCCATGAACCGGTCCCGAAACAGGCCTTGCGTGCGTAACTCAGGGCCCGCATTTTTGCCCACGACACCCGTTTCCAGATCGACCGTGCCGTCACGCAATGCAGCACTGTTTTTGTCTGGTTTATGCATGAAGCGCAGGCGAATCCGGGGCGCCTGTTCAGCTATACGCGCCAGCAATTGCGCGCCGAAATTTTCGACGAAACCTTCGCTGGTACGCAGGTTAAATGTACGGCTGAGTTGTGCCAGGTCAGGCTGCCCGACTGGCCGCAGCACTGCCTCGGCATCCTGCACCAGTTGACTTACCAGCTCGCGTAATTCGAGCGCACGAGGTGTCGCCACCAACCCGCGCCCCGCCCTGACCAGCAGCGGATCACCGGTGGTCTCGCGCAGGCGTGCCAGCGCTCGACTCATCGCCGACGGGCTCAACCGCAAGCGCTGGGCCGCTCGGGCAACACTGCCTTCGGCCAGCAACACATCCAGGGTAACCAGCAAATTCAGATCGGGAATTGGCATGCGTTCTCTCGTAGTGACATGGCGTTTGCTGCACGTAATAACTGTAAGCCGTGCGTCTTGCGCCATATTAGGCGCGAGTTTAAGTTTTCGACAGTGCTGCCACGGGCGCGGCTGATCGGGGAACAACGCCATGAAAACGGTTATTGCAGGTGTCGAGAGTGGGCCGCACACACCGTCAGTTCGCGGGGCCTTGGTAAGTCTTTCGCTTTGCACGTTGCTGTCATCGCTTGGGACCAGTATCGCCAATGTCGGCCTGCCGACGCTGGCCGACGTTTTCGGTGCGTCCTTCCAGCAGGTGCAATGGGTGGTCATCGCTTACCTGCTGGCGATCACCACATTGATCGTCAGCGTAGGACGCCTCGGCGACACCATCGGCCGGCGACGTTTGCTGCTGAGCGGCATTTGCCTGTTCACCGTGGCCTCGACACTGTGTGGCGTGGCGCCGACGCTGGCACTGTTGATTGGCGCCCGGGCGCTACAAGGTGTGGGCGCCGCCGTGATGATGGCGCTGACCCTGGCGTTTGTCGGCGAGACGGTGGCGAAAGACAGAACCGGCAGCGCCATGGGTTTGTTGGGCACGATGTCGGCGATAGGCACCGCGATGGGTCCCTCGCTGGGTGGCGTGTTGATCGCGGGGATGGGTTGGCGAGTGATTTTCTTGATCAGTGTTCCACTGGGTCTGCTAACGCTGGCGCTGGCGCATCGCTGTTTGCCCGCAGACCGCCCGATGTCCGGAACGCCGTTCGCAGGATTTGATTGGCTGGGCACATCAGTGCTCGCGTTGAGTCTGGCGTCCTATGCATTGGCGACGACTCTGGGACGCGCTCGTTTCGGCGTACTCAACCTGGGGCTGTTGGTGCTCGCTGCCGTCGGGGCCGGGTTGTTCGTGCTCACTCAGGCCCGCACCGCCCGCCCGTTGCTGAGCCTGGCACTGTTGCGCGATCCGGTGCTAAGCGCCAGCCTGGCCATGAACGCGCTGGTGGCGACCGTGATGATGGCAACGCTGGTGGTCGGGCCATTTTACCTTGCACAAGCGCTGGGACTTGATGCCGTTCGAGTGGGTTTGATACTGGCAATCGGGCCGTTGGTTGCAGCGCTGATGGGCGTGCCGGCCGGACGTATTGCCGACCGCTTGGGTGCACAACGCATTACCCGAGCGGGGACAGTGATGATGGCGATCGGGTGCGGTGCGCTGGCGCTGGCGCCGGACGCGTTGGGCATCGGCGGCTACGTGGTTGCGATGGTGGTGCTGACGTTTGGCTACGTGCTGTTCCAGACAGCTAATAACAGCGCCGTGATGGCCAACGTGGCAACCGAGCAACGTGGCGTAATCTCGGGCCTGCTTAACCTGTCACGCAACCTGGGCCTGATCACCGGTGCTTCGGTGCTGGGAGCCGTATTCGCGTGGGCCGCGAACGCCGTTGAGCTGACCTCGGCACATCCCGCCGCAGTCGCCAGCGCCCTGCACATCACGTTTGGCGTGGCGAGCGGACTGACCGTCGCCGCAGCGCTGATAGCGCGCTGCAAACGTGAATAGCGGTGCCTGGCGAGTCGACCTCAATCGTCCTATCTACGCGCCATTTTGTAGCGCACGCAATCTTCGTAGAAGCTCTGACGGATGGCCGCCGGTTTGATTCGTGATGGGCTGTCGTAGGTTTGCTCGGTGATGCCCATGGCCATCATGTGCATCCATGGCTTGCTGAACTTGTAGGTGTGCAGTTTCTGACGCGCGGCATACAACGACACACCCGCCAGTTTCAGTTCCTGTGCTTTCGCCGCCGTGCCCGCCCCCCAACTGCACATGTATTTATCGTTTGCTACCAGTTGTTTCGCCTCGACCGACGCTGCAACGCTCGCCAGCCCGCAAGACACTAGCGTGATCAACACAGTCCGCATTTGCATTAGATCCTAACCAATTGAATATAAATTGATTTTGGTCAATGTTCGGACGTTTGGGGGCCAGCATAATGCCTTGACTGGCTTTTGAGAATATTTCTCGTTACCAGCAATACATTTCTTGCTACATTTCAATCCTTAGCTATAGCTAAGACTCTCAATGTTCTTAAGTGGGGCAACGGAATGTCAGTCGCAAAGAAAATGACAGTGGGGCAACTGACAATGTTGACGGCCGTCAACATGTTGGGCTCAGGCATTGTGCTACTACCAACCAAACTCGCCGAAGTCGGCGGTATCTCGATTCTTTCCTGGTTGATCACGGCGACCGGGTCGCTTGCATTGGCCTACGCCTTCGCGCGTTGCGGGATGCTCAGCCGTAAAACCGGGGGCATGGGTGGTTACGCGGAATACACCTTCGGCAAGGCTGGCAACTACCTGACCAACTACACCTATGGCGTTTCGCTATTAATTGCCAACGTGGCAATCAGTATTACGGCGGTCGGCTATATACAGGTGTTGTTCGACGTCAAACTCGATTCGCTGCAAGTAGGCCTCGCAACTATCGCCTTACTGTGGATCACCACATTTGCCAACTTCGGTGGCGCGCGAATCACCGGCAGGATCGGCGCCGTTACCGTGTGGGGCGTTATCGCGCCCGTGGTGCTGGTATCCACCATCGGCTGGTTCTGGTTCGACAGCAGTGTTTACGCCGCTGGCTGGAACCCGCACAACATGGGCATCTTTGAAGCGGCAGGCGCGTCGGTGGCCATCACCTTGTGGGCATTCCTCGGGCTGGAATCGGCGTGCGCCAACACCGACGCCGTAGAGAACCCTGAAAAGAACGTACCCATCGCGGTACTCGGCGGCACCCTTGGCGCGGCGGTGATTTACATCGTCTCCACCAACGTTATCGCCGGCATTGTCGACAACCCGGAACTCGCCTCCTCCACGGCGCCGTTCGGGCTGGTGTTCGCCAAAATGTTCACCCCGCTGATCGGCGATATCGTGATGGGGATGATGGTGCTGGCCTGCATCGGTTCGTTGCTGGGCTGGCAGTTCACCATCGCCCAGGTGTTCAAGAGTTCGGCAGACACCGGTTACTTCCTGCCTATCTTTGCCAAGGCCAACAAGGCTGGCACGCCGATCATCGGCATGCTGATACTGCTGGCAGGCCAGACCGCACTGGGTTTCCTGACCATCAGCCCTGACCTGAGCAAGCAGTTCGACATTCTGGTCAACCTGGCGGTGGTCACCAACCTGGTGCCGTACATCCTGTCCATGGCCGCGTTGATGACCATGCAGAAGGTGTCCAATGTGCCGGAAGGCAAGGCGCTGGCCACCAACATCATTGCCTGGATCGCAGCGGCTTACAGTTACCTGGCGTTGTACAGCTCTGGCGCGCAGGCACTGATGCTGGGCGGCGTAGCGACGATCTTCGGCTACACGCTGTTCGGCTTCGTCAACAACCGCCTGATTCGCCTTGAAGCGCTTAACAATAGCGTGCCAACACAAACCGTCAGCGCGCAGCACATCAGCGGCGAGGCAGTGCCGGTGAACAATCTGCAAAAAGCCACTCTGGAGACTCAATCATGACGGAATATAAGCACTTGCTCGGCATGCTCACGCTGTTGGTGAGCAGCCCACCGGATAAACGAACCGTCTTCGGTCGCGCCCTGAACCAACTGATCACCGATGTCGAAGAACGCTCCATCAGCGTACTGGTGTCGGAAAGCCTGAGCGACGCGACGTCGATCCTGCATTCGGACCCGGCCATTCAGTGTGTGCTGCTCAGTTGGGAAATGGACGACAGCGAAGGCCACGCGCAATGCATCAAACTGCTGACCAACCTGCGCGAACGCAATACCCGCGTACCGGTGTTCCTGATCAGCGACCGCAGTACCGCGTCGAGCATTCCGTTGGTGGTAATGCAGCACGCCGACGACTTCATCTGGCTGCCTGAAGACACCAGCCGCTTCCTCAGCGGGCGCATCATGGCTGCTATCGAGCGCTATCGTCAGGCCGTCCTGCCGCCGATGTTCGGCGCGCTGCTGAAGTTCTCCCGCACCTATGAGTACTCGTGGCACACCCCAGGTCATGCCGGTGGCACCGCGTTCCTGAAAAGTACTGCCGGGCGTGCTTTCTACGAGTTCTTCGGGGAAAACCTGCTGCGCTCCGACCTGTCGATTTCAGTCGGTGAACTCGGCTCGCTACTCGATCACAGCGGCCCCATCGGCCAGGGTGAGCGGTACGCCGCCAAAGTGTTCGGCGCCCATCGTACCTACTACGTCACCAACGGTTCATCGACCTCGAACCGGGTGATCCTGATGGCCAGCGTCACGCGCAATCAGATCGCGTTGTGCGACCGCAACTGCCACAAATCCGCCGAACACGCGATGACCTTGTCGGGTGCGATTCCGACGTACCTGGTGCCGACCCGCAACCGCTACGGCATCATCGGCCCGATCCTGCCGCAAACCCTCAGTGCCGAGGCCGTGAAGGCCGCCATCGCCAATAATCCGTTGGTGAAGGAAGGCATTGATCCGACGCCGGTTCACGCCATCATCACCAACTCCACTTACGACGGCCTGACCTACAACGTCACCCGCGTCGAGCAATTGCTCGGGCAAAGTGTCGATCGTCTGCATTTCGATGAGGCCTGGTACGGTTATGCGCGGTTCAACCCGCTGTACCGCGACCGCTTCGCCATGCACGGCAGCCCGGACGACCATGATGAATCGCGGCCAACCGTATTCGCCACGCAGTCGACCCACAAGTTGCTGGCCGCGCTGTCGCAGGCCTCGATGATTCACGTGCGCAACGGCCGCAATCCGATCCCGCACGGACGCTTCAACGAGTCGTTCATGATGCACGCCTCGACCTCGCCCAATTACGCGATCATGGCGTCGTGCGATGTCAGCTCGGCCATGATGGAGGCGCCGAGCGGGCACATCCTGACCAACGAATCCATCGAGGAAGCCATCGCGTTCCGTCAGGTCATCTCGCGTATGCACCACGAAATGCTCAGCAAGGATGAGTGGTTCTTCACCTGCTGGCAGCCACCGACCGTGCACGTTGGCGGCGCGCAAGTACCGTTCCACGAAGTAGACCCGGTGATGCTGAAGACCGAGCCAGACTGCTGGGTCCTGCACCCGAACGAGGTATGGCACGGCTTCGGCGACATCGAGGAAGGCTACTGCATGCTCGACCCGATCAAAGTCTCGGTGCTCAGCCCCGGCATGGGCGATGACGGTAACCTGCTCGACTTCGGTATCCCGGCCTGCGTGCTCACCGCCTACCTCGGCCGACTGGGCATCGTCGTCGAGAAAACCACCGACTTCACCATTCTGTTCCTGTTCTCCATCGGCATCACCAAAGGCAAATGGGGCACCTTGGTCAATGCCCTGCTCGACTTCAAACGCGACTATGACGACAACGTGGAACTGGAGCTGTGCCTGCCAGATCTGCTGTCGGCCAACGCGCAACGTTACGCCGGCATGGGCCTGAAAGACCTGGCCAATGACATCTTCGCCGCGATGAAGAAAAACAAAACCACGTCAACCATGGCCCAGGCGTTCGGCATGCTGCCCCAAGTCCAGTTCAGCCCGGTGGAAGCCTACGAAAAACTGGTGAGGAACGATGTAGAACTGGTGACGCTGGAACAGGCTGCCGGGCGGATTGTCGCCACCGGGATCGTGCCCTATCCACCCGGCATTCCATTGCTGATGCCCGGCGAGAACGCAGGGCCTGCGGACGGGCCATTGCTGGCGTATTTGAAGGCGCTGGAAAGCTTCGACAAATCCTTCCCGGGCTTCACCCATGACACGCACGGGATTGAGGCAGAGGACGGGGTTTACAGCTTGCTGGTATTGAAGTGAGGTAAATCGAGCCTGGCTTGCCAGCGATGGCGTCCCCGACACCGCCATCACCGGCAAGCCGGTTTCCTACAGGTTTTTTGTTGATACCTGAGACCGAGAATTCACCACCGATCCGTAGGAGCCTGGCTTGCCAGCGATGGCGCCCTCGAAATCGCCATCACCGGCAAGCCGTTTCCTACCGGCGTTGCGTGTTACATCCAGAACCCTATGGGCAAATCCGGTCATAGACCTCTATGATTGGAGCCCATGACCACCACGCCTCCGATTCGCCAACCCTGCCCGCCCGGTGCCTGCGACTGCGGGCGTGACCCGTTGCTGGAAACACCGGGGGCAGACGTGCGCATCTTGTTTCTGACGCGTGCCGAAGAAAAGCGCCTGATCGAACGCCTGGAAAACCTGCAAAGCCTCAGCGATCTTGAACGCCTGCAGCAGCGGATGTACCAGCAATTGGGCATTCGCGTGGACATCGTCCCCGGTTTTAACGAAGTACGAACCATGCGCGGCATCGGTATTACCATCAGCGAATTACCGGGCCTGTGCCGCAAGACCCGCCAATCGATACCGGCCGCCATTCGCCGCGGTCTGGAAAAACGCCCCGAAGTCGCCTACGAACTGCTCAACGCCAACGACCTGTTGCGCGACGCTTGAGCCGCAACGGCGCCGAGCAGTGCACTCGACAAGGTTTCACCTATCGCACTTTGCGCAACAGAAAGTGCGACAACGCAGGGATCAGCACCAAGGCACCGACCATGTTCCAGATGAACATGAAGGTCAGCAGGATGCCCATGTCTGCCTGGAACTTGATCGGCGACCAGGCCCAGGTAATCACCCCGGCAGCCAGCGTAATGCCAACCAGGGCCACCACTTTTCCGGTGAACGCCACGGCATTGCGGTAGGCCTCGGTCAGTGACAGACCGGCACGCTGCTGCGCCAGTTGCACACTCAGCAAGTACAGCGCGTAGTCCACGCCAATCCCGACACCCAGCGCGATCACCGGCAAGGTCGCGACCTTGACGCCCATGCCGAGCCACACCATCAACGCCTCGCAGAGAATCGACGTGAGCATCAACGGCACCACCGCCACCACCACCGCGCGCCAACTGCGGAAAGTGATGAAACACAAGACAATCACCGCACCATACACATACAGCAGCATGGTCCGGTTGGCCTCGCGCACCACGATGTTGGTCGCCGCCTCGATACCGGCGCTGCCGGCGGCAAGCATGAATTGGCGCTCGCCATTGCTGTGTTCACGGGCGAAGGTCTCGGCGACTTGCACCACGCGGTCCAGGGTTTCAGCCTTGTGGTCGGAGAGGTAGGCCACAATCGGCATCATCGAACAATCGTTGTTGAACAGGTCCGGGCTGCTGACCGAGGCCTGCTGCGCGCCATAATTCAGCACATTCTGATTGCGGGCGATGGTCAGCCATTTCGGGTTGCCTTCGTATGATCCCGCCGTGATCTGCTTCACCGCATTCACCAGCGACACCGTGGTTTGCACGCCCGGTTGTTGCTGCAACAGCCAACCCAACCGATCAGCCTCTACCAGGCTCTGGTATTTCAGGCAGCCTTCGCTGGGCGTCTTGAGCATGATTGCAAACTGGTCGCTGGACAGCGAGTAGTTAGCGGTGATGTAGGCGTTGTCTCGGTTGTAGCGTGAGTCTGCACGAAGCTCCGGGGCGCCAGGATCAAGGTCACCGATCTTCAGATGGTGGCTGACAACAACGCCGCCGACCGCCAACATGCCCGCGACCACCACGGCCACCGTCGCCCAGCGACGCTCGGTGAATTTGTCCAGGAAGCTCCAGACCGCGCCAAAACCTTTGCCGCGCAGCGCTTTGTTCTCGGCGCGCAAGCTGCGGGCGGCGGCTTTGCGACTGACGCCCCAGTAGGACAGCAACACCGGCAACAGCACCAGGTTGGTGAAGATCAATACCGCAACACCGATACTGGCGGTGATTGCCAGGTCCTGGATCACCGGAATATCGATCAGCATCAACACCGCAAATCCCACGGCGTCTGCCAGCAAAGCGGTCAACCCCGCCAGAAACAGACGGCGGAAGGTGTAACGCGCAGCGATCAGCTGATGCGTGCCACGTCCGACGTCCTGCATGATCCCGTTCATCTTCTGCGCGCCATGCGACACACCGATGGCAAACACCAAAAACGGCACCAGAATCGAAAACGGGTCGAGGGCAAAACCCAATAACGCGACCAGCCCCAGTTGCCAGACCACCGCAATTACCGAGCACATAATCACCAGCGCCGTGCTGCGCACACACCGCGTGAAGTAAAAGATGATGGCTGTGGCGATCAATGCAGCAGCGCCGAAATACAGCATCACCTGCATCAAGCCATCGATCAGGTCACCGACCAGTTTGGCGAAGCCGATGACACGAATCTTGATCGGGCCTTTGCCCTCCTCACCTGCAACGCGCACACGACCTTCGTACTCGTATTTGTTGCGCAGTTTTTCCTCAAGGGTTATCGAAAACTGGTGATAGTCGATCCCCTGCCCCGTGATCGGGTCTTTCTCCAGCAGCGGCACGAAAATCATGCTCGATTTGAAGTTGTTACCGATCAGGCTGCCGACAATGCCGGAACGGGCGATGTTTTGCCGTAACTGCTGCACGCTCTGCGCCGAGCCATCATAGGAGTCGGGCATTACCGGCCCGCCCTGAAAACCTTCTTCAGTGACCTCGGTCCAGCGCACTGCAGGAGTCCACAGTGACTTCATCCAGGCCCGATCGACGCCTGGCGTGACGAACAGTTCGTCGTTGATTTCCTTCAGGGCATCCAGGTAATGCGGATCAAAAATATCACCGTTACTGCTCTCGACGACCACCCGTACCGCGTTGCCCAAGCCGCGCAAAGCCTGGCGGTTTTCCAGGTAGTTCTTGATGAAAGGCTGACTCTGCGGGAGCATTTTTTCGAAGCTGGCGTTCAGCGTCAAACGCGTGATCGCACAGTAGCTCAACGCGACAGTGGCCAGCAGGCAAGCCATCACCACCCACAGGCGATGATTGAAGATCAGCCGTTCGAGGGTGTTGCCAGAACGGGCATCAAACCCCTTCAGCTCACGGATGACCGGCATTGTTTCGAGTTCGTAGTGACCCATCATGGTGTTCTCTGTGTAATGCTGGGCTTATTCGAGGGGTAACTGACGCAGGCCACGGGTGCCCGCCAGTACCAGAACATCACCCGTGGTGATTTGCGCGGCCGCCACCGGTGCCAACGTTGCAGGTGCGCGCGTCTGGAAACTCGCCCCGTCGTCGCTGCTGACCAATACATGACCGGCCTGGCTGACCAGTACGATTCGACCATCGGCCGTTACGCTAGCGGCGGTGATGTTCAAGGGCAGGCCGAGGTCGATCCGTGCCCAGTTCGCACCGCTGTCAGTGCTGCGCCAGACGTTGCCGCGCAAGCCGTAGACCAACACCACGCCAGGTTTACCGGTGATGCCGAAAAAGCTGCCGTTGTAGGGCGTGGGCATGGCATTGAAGCGGCCGCTCGGACGATCCAGTTTCATGACCAACCCTTGCTCGCCGACGACGAACAAATCGTCGCCCACCGGGCGAATCGCATAGAGATTCAGTGCACTGGGGTTCTCGGTTCGATCCAGTAGCGGCGTCCAGCGTTGACCGCCATCATCGGTGCGCAAAATCAGGTTGAAGGCGCCGACGATGTAGCCCACCTGAGCGCTCTCGAACCAGACATCGAGAAAGGGTTTGTCCGCGCCCTCCTCGACCATGCGCTGCGCCTCGGTGAGCCGCGACTGCAGCTTCTCATCGTCGGGCTTTTGCGCGAGCAGCTCTTGATAGTGCTCAAGCAGGATCGGGCCGACCTGACGCCCATCGAGTTGGCGAGTCCAGGTCTGACCGGCGTCACTGCTGTGCAGGACCACGCCGTCGTGCCCGACGGCCCAGCCTTGATCGGCACTCGGAAAGTTCACGGCAACCAGGTCCGAGCTGACCGGCACGTGCGCCTGCTGCCAGTGTTGGCCTTGGTCATCGGAGTACAGAATGTGGCCGCGCTGGCCCACGCTGACGAGTCGCTTGCCGGCCAGGGTCAACCCGGTGAGCGTCGACTGTTCCGCGATCGGGCTGGGCAGCGACGGGCTGTCGAGTACGTCGACAAACTCGCCGGCAATAACCGGGCGGGTAAATGGAACGGCGATCGCTGCCGACAACGCGGCCAGCAGAAACCATTTGATCATTGTCATTATTATTATCTCTGTGCACACCTCGGCCCCCGTGTGGGAGCGGGCTTGCTCGCGAAGGCGATGTATCAGTCGACATCCGTGTTGAATGACTTGCCACCCTCGCGAGCAATACCGCTCCCCCATTGGATTGCCGGGTTTAACGGATACCCGCACCGGCCAGCGACTCAGCAGACCATTGCGCCTTGGAGAGAGGATCGATGTACTTCAAGCCACCGTACGGGCCGTAAAAACCATTGACGTTGTAGGCCCCGGAAACCAGGTCATACAGCATGTGGTTGATGGTGTCCGGCGCTTGCACGTCGTAGCTGTAGGTCAGGTGCGAGAAGCCGCCACGGTAGAGCTGGCCGCGTGCGTCGTACTCGTCGGAGGCCAAAGCAATCCAGCTGTCCTCGTCGAGGTAGAACGTGCGTTTGCTGTAGATGTGGCGTTTACCCGGTTTAAGCGTGGCTTCCACCACCCACACCCGATGCAGCTCCCAGCGCAACAGGTCGGGGTTGACGTGGTTGGCTTTCATCACATCGGCAGCGTCTTTGTGATAACTCAGCTTGTAGGTGTTGTACGGCACATACAGCTCTTTTTTGCCGACCAGTTTGAAGTCGTAACGGTCCATCGCACCGTTGAACAAAAAGGCGTCATCGTAAGTAGCCGCACCGACAGTACCGGGGTTTGGCGTGTCGTAAGCCAGGTCCGGCGCCAGTTTCACTCGACGTTGCCCAGGCAGGTATTGCCAGGCACGGCGTGGCTGTTTCAGCGGGTTCACCGAATCCATCAGCAACAATGCTTCCCCGGCACGACGGGCGGGACCGGTGTAGGTCAACTTGATCTTGTAGAACGTCTCATCGGGAGCCACCGGGCCGACCGGGCGCGCCGCTGCATACAAGGGATATTCAATGAAAAATACGCCCGTGGAACTCAACGACGCGGCACCGGATGCGTCAACGTTCCAGGAGTCGTATTTGTTGGTCATGGCCACGCCTTGATAGCGCAGCAAGTGGTTCCACATCGCTTCGTTGCCATCGGCCGGAATCGGAAACGGTACGCCGGGCAAGACGTTTTCCAGGCCCAGGCCACCGTCCGTGGTCTTGGCGCTCAACGCGTTTTTCGAGGTGTTATCCAGCACCACTTTCGGCAGCGCTACGGTACGGTGGGTCGGGTAGACATCCAGCCGATACGTCGGATACCGGCTCAGCAGCGCTTGGGTGGTGGCGGTGAGCTTATCTTTTTGTTCGGCCAGGTTTTTGGTAGTGATCACCAGTCGCGGCTTTTCTGCCTCGTAAGGGTCCGGGCGAAATGAATCACCGGTTTTGAACCCGGCCGGAAGGGTACTCAAACCGCCGGTGTAGGCCGGAATACTGCCATCGGCGTTGGCGGCTTTATCCGCACCGACGGCGGTCAGGCTGGTGCCCAGTTTGGCAGCCTGCTCTGGGGATACGGCACCGTAAGCGGCACCGGTGATGACCAGCGACATGGTCGTAGCCAACAGTGTTTTGACGAATCTCATGGGGTGTCTCCTGTTAACGCACGGCGCTGGAATCAAAGAGTGGTTTTGAACGTGAGCGCGACCATGCCGCGATCTTTGAGCTGCGCTGGAATACCGGCAAACGAGGTGGCTTGACCGGGAGCGCACTTGGTGCCCGCAATGGCACCTTCATTCGGCGCATTGCAGGTGTCGAAGTCACCGAAGTTATCGACATACTTCAGGTCGAAGCGATACTGGGTGCGCACATCCATGCCAACCCCAATGGAGTAACTGCCGGTGCCTTTGTTGCCTCCCAGTTGCACTGAAGACTGGCCTGCCAGACCCACGTTGTAGCTGACCGGCAGGTACATATCGATGCCGGGGAAAACCTGATACCAGGTCGGGGTGAAGTTCATCCCCATGATGTAATTGTCTTTGGTGACTTTATCGATGCCGTTGTACCAGCCCTCACCTTTGAACAACTGCTTGTTCTCGGTCACGTCCAGCCAACGGCTGTAAGCCACTTCGACCAGCAATGGCGCGGTGTCCCAGACAGGTGTCGGGCCAAACGTGGTCAGGCCGTTAATCACCGCGTGCACGGTATTGCCTCGAGCGACGCCATTTTCGCCGTTGAAACTGCTGATAACACCCGGCTGCCCCGCCGCTGCAGGCGAAGGATTAACGGTGGCCACCACGCTCGACAACGGCATGTTGTGGCGATAGTTCAAGTCCATCCCGAAGCTGACCCCGGCAATATTTTTCGCCAGGCTGATGCCGTAGATGTCGATATCGTCCACGTAAAACTGGTTGTAGCTGCCAGCGAGCCCCGAGACCAATTGAGCAGGGCCGACGGTGGTGGGTTGCAGCGCAATGTTAGGCAGGATGTCGGAGGTCTTGCGGTAGTAGAAACCCATCGTGCCGTCCAGCCACGCGGGGCTCCACTTGGCCATCAAGCCAAAGTCGCCGCTTTGGTCTGGCGTGAAGGTATGACCGTTGTTCAATCGCAGGAACTGATTGGCGCCCACGGGGCCCGGCGCACCAAAAAACGGGTTGACCCCGCCGATCAGCGAAATGTCATGCCCACCATTCTGGATGCCATCGTTAAAGCCAAGGTAAGTTCCAGACTCGGGAATTCGCGCGGCATCCCAACCGAAAAAGTACTGCGCGGCCAAGGTCAGTTCAGGATTGACCGTCAGCGAAGTGGATAACTGTTTGCGTGGAATAAACAGTTCTTTGGCTTCCGTTCCCGGCACCGTCAGGGCTTTTGTCAGGTCAAGTCCCGCCTGGCCATAACTGTTGCCATGGGCGAACGCCAAAATGCTTTCGCCCCAGTAGACGTTGTGTTTGCCGAGTTTGCCGCTCAGCAACGATTCGTCACCGATTTCGGTGCTGCCGAATACAAACGCATCGAGAAACTCCGCCGATGGTCCGTTGTAGTAACGATCGACATAGCCGCTCTGATGGTTCGCCGAAGGCTTGCCATTGTCGAGTTGGTTGGTCGACGGGTTGGTGCTGCCGACACCTTCATAGGCATGGTCGTACCAGCTGTTGGCACTGACCCGAAAACCCATGTTCTGTTTGAACACAACGTCCAGCTCGGACAGCACATCAATACGCTCGGAGACCGGACTGCCGGCTGAGAAATTGCGGTTGCCGTCGTTACTGTTGTACGTGTTGGAAAGCTTGGAGTTGGCGTTCTCGACCCGTTGGGCGTAGTTGAGTTTCAACGTGTTATCGAAGCGAACCGACAGGTCATCGTTGCCGGTATCAAGCTCGACGGCCTGAACAGGCATCGTCCCCAGCCCGGCCAGAATCGCCGATGCCAGAAGCCCGCGCCGCAGATTTGGATGGCAGATCTTATTGTTGTTATTCATCTAGCGTGCTCGCCTTCTCTGTGGTTTCACGAAAAGTCATTCAAAAAAATGCCGATTCTGGTGCTGCACCCTGCTCTAAGGAATGCATGGCGAATCGGTCGAGGCTGTTGTATCGCGAGCTTTGGGTAGGTCGCCGGTCAATTGGGCCAAATCATCGGTCAGCACAACGTGGGCGCGACAAAGTGCCCACGCCGCGATGCATGGGCGTGGGTGTCATCGAAGGTCAGAGGACGAACAGAGGGTCACGCTTGCTGACGAAAATCCGTCGGGGAAAACCCGGTCCAGCGTTTGAAGGCACG
Source organism: Gordonia sp. IEGM753 (assembly GCF_050321825.1). Taxonomy (NCBI): domain Bacteria; kingdom Bacillati; phylum Actinomycetota; class Actinomycetes; order Mycobacteriales; family Gordoniaceae; genus Gordonia; species Gordonia sp. IEGM753. The sequence goes on along the minus strand of NZ_JBNQGB010000001.1, from coordinate 1,126,106 downwards.
GGTGAAGTTGCTGGTATCGCTGAAGCCCAGCAGGAAGGTGATTTCTGTCACCGGGCGAGAGGCCTGGCTGAGGTAGCTACACGCCAGCTCTTTGCGAGTATCGTCCAGTAACTGCTGAAAATTCGTACCACGCTGGGACAACTTGAGCTGCAGCTTGGTCGGGCTCATGCACAGGGCGCTGGCGACTTTGTCTCGCGTGCAATCCCCGTCAGGCAGGAACTCGATAATTTTTTGAGTCACGCCAGTGATCACGTCACTCTTATCGAGACGGGACAGGTAGCTGATGATGATGTTGTCATTGACCTGCGCCAATTCCGGGCACGAACCGCTGAGCGGCTGAACCAGGTCGAACTTATCGAATACCAGCAAGCTCGCGCTTTGGCTGAACAACACCGGCGCCCGGAACAATGCTTCATAAGGCCCGGGGCCTTCATGGGGCACGGGGCGGCACATCTCTACCCGCACAGGCTTGAACTCCTGCTTGTAGAGCAAACGCATGGTGCGGATCAGAAAGCCAAAAAAAGCGTCTTCGGTCTCGCTGCTGAGCTCGAGCAAGTGATCGAATCGCATCATCACCTGCCCTTCAGTCTCGGCGAAGCTGGCCTTGGCGACCTGGGATACCAACCGGAAGTAGCGCTCCAGACGTCGGCAAAAATCCATCAGCGAGCCGCTGGCGGCCAACGAATAACCCAAGGCATGCATGTGCGTCAGATGGATATGCTTGGCGACGACCAGCCCGAAATACGGGTTGTTGGTCACATCGACACAGGCTCGATACAGGCGCGTCATCGTCGCGGCCGGTAAACGGGTCATCGGGTCTGTGGACAGCGCCAGCGGAATGCCGATGGCGTTGAAAATCCGTTTGCTGTCCACGCCACTGGCGTCCAGCGCCCGGGCAATGGCGACGGTGTAACTACCGATGGTAGAAGGCTGGAGTGCTTCTTCGTTTAACGATGCTTCGGTGCCGGGCGTATCCATTTTCGAACCTGACATGGGCCTGCCTGATAGGGGTGCGAGGCGCGATACTCGCAATCGATTGTGCATCGGTCAATGCACAGACGAGTACCTGTGCCTGATGTTCCATTGCTTGGCGCGATAGTCACCTGTCGCACTGACCAACGAATTCATCCAATTGACCAGTGATGATCCGGCCATGTGCTCACAATGCGCTCAAGTTGTGCATCGAATAAAGAGAAGAACGCATGAACGAGATCACGCAATTCGATTACATAGTAGTGGGCGCTGGCGCTGCTGGCTGTGTGGTTGCCAGCCGATTGTCAGAAGACCAGGCTGTGTCAGTGTGTTTGTTGGAGGCCGGTGGCCCGGACTCCCATCCGCTGGTTCATATGCCGGCCGGCGTCGCGGCGATGGTCCCGACTTCGATCAATAACTGGCAGTACCAGACCGTGCCGCAATCGGGCCTTGACGGTCGCACCGGTTACCAGCCGCGCGGCAAGACCCTGGGCGGCAGCTCGTCGATCAACGCCATGGCCTATCACCGTGGCCATCCAGAAGACTTTGATCGCTGGGCGGCGCTCGGCAACCCCGGCTGGAGTTATGCCCAAGTGCTGCCGTTCTTCAAGCGTGCAGAACACAACGAACACTTCAAAGACCCGCTGCACGGCCAGAACGGCCCACTCAACGTGCGTTTCCACTCTTCGCCCAACCCGTTTGGCGAAGTCTTTGTCGAGGCCGGCATTCAGGCAGGTTACCCGGCCTGCCCCGATCAAAACGGCGCAAGCATGGAAGGTTTTGGACGGGTGCAGGTGATGCAAAAGGACGGGCAGCGCTGCAGCGCGGCCAAAGCCTACCTTACGCCCAATAGACACCGACAGAACCTGCACATTGAAACCCACGCACAGGCCACCAGAATTGTCTTCGAAGGCAAGCGTGCCGTGGGCATCGAGTTCGTGCAGAACGGGGTCAAGCGCACCGTGCACGCGCGACGGGAAGTGATCGTGAGTTCAGGTGCGTTCAACTCGCCACAGCTACTGCTGTTGTCCGGCGTCGGCCCGGCCAGCGACCTGCTGAAGCTCGATATTGCAGTGGTTCACGATTTGCCGGGCGTGGGCCGAAACCTGGTGGACCACATCGATTACGTCCATTCCTACCGGGTTGAATCCCGTCAGTTGCTGGGGTTATCGCTGACGGGACTGTGGGACATGTTCAAGGCGGGAATCCGTTATTGGCGCCATCGCAGTGGCCCGCTGACCAGCAACTTTGCCGAGGCCTGCGCTTTTGTCAAAACCTCCCCCGGGTTGGTTCAGGCAGACATCGAACTGGCACTGACCATCGCCATGTTTGCGGACCACGGCCGCACGCTGTATCGCGGTCACGGCCTTAGCGTGCATGCCTGCCTGCTGCACCCCAAAAGCGTGGGGCAACTGACGCTTGCGAGTGCCGACCCGCTGGCTGCGCCGCTGATTGATCCAGCATTTCTGACTCACCCGGACGACATCAAAACGCTGATCGAGGGCTATCGAGTCATCCAGAAAGTCATGGCGACCCAAGCTTTCAAGGTCTACAACCCGCGCGACGTGCTGGATACGCCGATGAACACCGACGCGCAGATTGAAAAGGTCCTGCGCGAGCGTTCCGACACGCTTTACCACCCGGTCGGCACCTGCAAAATGGGCTCCGATGCCATGGCGGTGGTCGATGCGCGTCTCAAGGTTCATGGTTTGCAGGGTTTACGCGTGGTCGATGCCTCGATCATGCCAACTATCATTGGGTGCAGCACCACGGCTGCGACGGTGATGATTGGTGAAAAAGCCGCAGAATTCATTCATCAGGACCGCGCTGCCAGCGTCCCTGATTCATCGGAGAACGATCATGAATGCAGCACGCTCAATCACCATGCTTAAGCTGCTTGGGGCAGCCGCCGTCGTGGAACTCGCCACCGGGCTGGCACTGGTGTTGATGCCCGCCCTGGTGAGCAACCTGCTGCTGGGCATCACCGGAACCGAGGTCACCAATGCGTTTGCCCGGTTCCTTGGCCTGGCCCTGATTGCAGTCGGGATTGCTTGCTGGCCAACGCCGCAGAACATGGCCGCGCTGCGTTCGATGCAGTTCTACAACGCGGCAGTGGCGCCGTACCTGGCCTACATGGGCGTGTTCGTCAGCAGCGGACTGTTGCTGTGGCCGGCGGTTGTCTTTCACGCCGCGATGGCGGCGTTGTTGCTGCGTCGTGAGCGCGTTTTCTGATCTGCCCCCCTCACATTTCTATCTAACCGAAGGAGTACCCGCATGGGCGTATTGGACGGCGTTCGCATTGTCGAAATCGCTGGCATCGGACCGGGCCCGTTTTGCGGCATGTTAATGGCGGACATGGGCGCGGAAGTAATCCTGGTCGAACGTGCGGGCGCGAAAGGCGCCGGCATGCATGACCTAGGCCAGAACGCCATCGTCAATCGCGGCAAAAAGTCGATAGCACTTGACTTGAAAAACCCGGACGCCATCGAAGCCGTGTTGCGTTTGATCGAGGGTGCCGATGCGCTGATCGAAGGCATGCGCCCCGGCGTGATGGAGCGCTTGGGCCTGGGCCCGCAGGTGTGCCTGGCACGTAACCCCAGGCTGATTTACGGACGCATGACCGGATGGGGACAACACGGCCCATTGGCTCAAGCGGCTGGCCATGACCTGAACTACATCGCGCTGTCCGGCGCCCTGTGGTTCAGCGGCGAGCCGGGTCAACCACCGATGACACCGCCGACGCTGGTGGGTGATCTGGGCGGCGGTGCGCTGTACTTGGCGATGGGTATTCTGGCCGGGATCATCAACGCCAGCACCAACGGTATCGGCCAGGTCATCGACGCAGCGATTGTCGATGGCAGCGCCAACATGATGAACCTGCTGCTGTCAGCTCACTCCGCCGGCCAGCAGCCGATGCAGCGCGGTTGCGGGTTGCTCGACGGCGCTCACTGGGCGCAAACCTATGCCTGCGCGGATGGCTTGTTCATCAGCGTGCAAGCGCTCGAACCGCAGTTCAACGCGCTGTTGTTGAAGTTGCTCGGCCTGGGCGACGATGCGGATTTCAAGCAAGCCTACGACCCTCGCTTGTGGGGTGCCTTGCGCGAGCGGCTGGCGGCAGTGTTTATCACGCAGCCGCGCCAGCACTGGGTAGACCTGCTGGAAGGAAGCGATGCGTGCTTCGCCCCGGTATTGACGCCGGTCGAAGCAATGACGCATCCGCACATGGCCGAACGGAACGTTTATTCGCGCCACAACGGTGTCCTTCAAGCAGCACCCGCACCTCGATTCTCAACCACGCCTTCGTCCGCCGGGCCTGTGCCCAAGCGTGGTGAACACAGCGCTCAAATCCTGCGAAAAGCAGGTTTGAGCGACGCCTTGATTGAGCAACTGATAGTCACCTGATCAACTCAACAAGGCTGACGTTGCGCAACGTGTAACCGGTATCGAATGATGGCCTGTCACACGTTGCGTTATCTCATGGCTTGGCGTTCGCTCTGCGACGTCGTAGCCACACAAACACGCCCAGCCCCAACACGATGATCGCGATAACGGGCGGCGCCGCGGCTTTGAGCTTGGGTATCACCACGTGCTTCAAGGCGTACATTTGTCCTTGGTGCATGTAGTCATAACCGACGGGCATTGGCAGCACGCCATTGGCTTGCGCGTACGCGGCGTAGTCGGCCTGCATACTCTGGAAGCGCTCCGGCATCTGCGCCTGCAAATCCAGCACTTCACCCGGGTCAGTGGCGATGTTATAGAGGTGCCATTGCTCATTGCCCACCGGTTTCAGGCTTTTCACCAGTTTGTAATCACCCTTGAACAACGCTGCACTGCCAGACAGCTCATAGCCGATCGCCTGATCTTGCGGGTGGACGCGCTCGGCGGTGCCCCGTAATACCGGTACCAGACTGCTGCCGATCATCGGCTCAACGGCTTTGCCCCGAAAATGCCCGTCGTGCGGTTTGACCCCGGCCACCTCAAGCAAGGTTGGAACAATGTCGGTGACATGCGTAAAGGTTTTGGAAATCCGGTTGGCCTGGATACCCGGCACGCCCGAGACGATCAACGGGGTACGCAACCCGCCTTCACCGGCGAAAAACTTATAACCACTCAACGGTGAGGCAGCAGCACTGGCCCAACTCGGACCGATGCTGGTAAACGCCCCTTTGCTACCCAACCGGTCCAGTTGGCGGGTGTAGTTCATTTCCAGCCACAACCTGACGGCGGGAATGGTGTAGGGATCGGTGGGCTCGCTGCCGTTATCGGACAAAAACACGAACACTGTGTTGTCATACTCACCGGTCGCTTTCAGGTGTGCGATAAATCGACCGATTTCCCGATCCATGGTTTCGCCCATGCCGGCGTAGACCTCCATACGCCGCGCTTCGTAGCGTTTTTCGTGCTCATCCAGAGCTTCCCAGTCGGCGGTGCTGGCCATCGTTTGCATGCCCGCGCCGCTCGGAATCAGGCCCAGCTCGACCGCCCGTTCGCGACGCGCCTCGCGCAATGCAGTCCAGCCTTGGTCATAGCGACCACGGTATTTATCAATGACATCTTTGGGCGCTTGTACCGGAACATGGTTGGCTTGAAAGCCCAGATAGGCGAAAAAGGGTTTCCCGTCCTGCCGATCCATTGCGATGTACTCAAGGACTTTGTCGACGATAAACGTCGACGAATAATAGTCCTTCGGTAAATGCGCTGGCTGGCCGTTTTCGAACCAGGCAGCCTTGTCATACAGCGGCGCATAAGGGCGTTCCTCCCAATTGTCCGAACCACTGTCAGCCTGGATAAATGAACGATCAAAGCCTCTGTTGTTCGGCAACGTGTCCCGGGTCTTGCCTAAATGCCATTTGCCGGTGATGTAGGTGTCGTAGCCGCCGTCCTGTAGCAGGCTGGCCACGGTGATCGCATTATCGTTGAGTACGCCGCTGTAACCGGGTTTGCCCAAGTGTTCGTCGGGCATGGTTTCCGGCATGTTGCCCACGCCGTTACGATGATTATCGACGCCCGTCAGCAACATCGAACGCGTCGGCGAACACGACGCAGTGACGTGAAAATCAGAAAAACGTACACCTTCACGGGCAAGGGTATCGATGTTCGGCGTGGCTATTTCACTGCCAAATGAACCCACATCACTGAACCCCCAGTCATCGGCCACCAGCACCACAATATTGGGGGGCTTGGCCGCAGCCACACAGTGCGGTCCAAAGGCGAGACAACACATCGCCAAAACAAGCGGTTTTAACGCAGTCATTCACAGTTTCCTTCTTTCCGGGAGCGGTATGTTCTGCAGCGTCAAGGCTTGAGCAGAGCGCCGATCAACCGCCCAAACAGCGCACCATAGGGCGGGCGCAACAGGCCCATGACGTCCCAATACGCAGGCGTGAAAACCGACCGCTCAAGACTGAATGCCTTGAAGCCATACCCGCCGCGATAACGACCGAAACCCGAGGCACCACAGCCCCCAAAGGGCAAATCAGTCTGGAACAAGTGCTGCATCACTTCGTTGATGCAGGCCCCACCGGAATGGGTGCGTTGCAGCACATGCGTTGCTTCCACACGGTCATCACCGAAGTAGTACAGCGCCAGTGGCCGGGCATGCGCATTAATGTATTCGAGGGCCTGGTTGATGTCGCGGTAGCTTCGAATCGGCAACAGCGGCCCGAACACTTCTTCCTGCATCGCCAGGCTCGAATCCGGCGGTTCAACCAGCAGCGTGGGTGCGATCTTGCGTGAAGCGCTCAAGTCTTCGTTGCACGGGTTGATCTCGATCACACGAATGCCTTGGTCCCGGGCGTCTTGCACGCAGGCTTGCATTCGCCGGTATTGCCCCGGCGTGGCCATTGCCGTGTAGTCGGGATTGTTCAACAGGGTCGGAAACATCCGTCGTAACTCGACTTGCATGCAATTGAGCAATCGTTCGCGGTCATCTTCGTGCACCCACACATAATCCGGCGCGATACAGGCCTGACCCGCACTCACACCTTTGCCGCCCCAGATACGTCGGGCGGCGTTTTGCAGGTCAGCGCCACGACCAATGATGGTCGGTGATTTGCCGCCCAACTCCAGCGTTAGCGGTGTCAGGTGTTGCGCTGCGGCACGCATCACCAGCCGCCCTACCCTTGGGCTGCCGGTGAACACCAGATGATCGAGCGGCATTGCGCTGAATGCCGCGCCCAGGTCGGCACCGCCAATAAAAGCGGCAATTTCTGTGTCAGCAAACTGCCCGGCCAGCAATTCAATCAATAGGCTCGCGGTCGCCGGCGACTGATCGGAGAACAGCAAAATCACGCGGTTGCCCGCCGCCAACGCTTCGGCCAGTGGACCCAAAGCGATGGCGATGGGAAAGTTCCAGGGGGAAATAATGCCGATGGTTCCCAGTGGCTGAAAATGGATGGCCGCCCTGGCGCCCAGCCAGCCGCTTCCCAGTTCGGCCCTTCGACGCTCGGGACGCATCCAGCGTCGAACATGATCACGCGCATATTTAAGCCCCTGCAATGGCAACAACACATCAGCCATCAGCGATTGGTCGTGACTGCGCCAGGTAAAGTCCTTGGCCAATGCTTCGCAAAGTTGTTGCTGGTTATCCAGCAGTAACTTGATCACGCGGTTTATACGTTCGATACGCCGTTCTGCCGACGGTGGTCCCTCGGCGAGGGAGGCGGCTTGCTGGCGAGCCAGTACAGCGGCTACTCGCCCGCAGGCCGACATGACATCCGCTTGCGCGGCGTCACCTGCGAGTGAATCGTGCAGCGACGAGTTCATATCGGCATTCCTATCGTGCAGGTGCATTAGGCCCGACCAGCTCAAAGTCCGGGGAAAACTTGTCCAGCGAACCCAGCACGTCATAGACCGCCATTTTGCTGCCATCAATTTTCAGGTCGCCCTTGAACACCGCCTCGATGGGCGACACTTTCTCCGCCAGAATCGAGTTCAGCGTCTCGCGCGTCAGGGTCAGCGTGGCATCGGCGTTATCGGCGTTGTAATCGGCAATGTAGGTCAATGCCGAGTTCTCCAAGTTGAGCGTATAACGCCTGCCCGATGTGCCGATGTCAGTGAAGTTCCAGTTCAGGACAATGTGTTTACCCTCCACGTCCGGTGCCTTCAGACGCACGCCCAGGTAATCAAAGATATTGTCGATGGTCAGCGCCTTCAGCATGTCTGGGCTGGCGGTGCGCAGTGGTGAGGCAAGCTTCTTGCCGCCGCTGCGGTGCTCCATGGCGGCCGCCAGATAACTGTTGCGCTCCACCGCAGACTCCGCTTGGTAGCCCAACTGCTCCAGGGCATCGGCAGCCAATTCACGCGCTGCGTGGTTGTCCGGTTCGGCGTACACCAAATGGCTCATGGCTTGTGCTACCCAGCGGTATTCACCGTTGGCGAAATCGGTGCGTGCTCGGGCGAGCACCGCATCGGCGCCGCCGCCATATTCCACAAACTTTTTGCCGTAATCACCGTCGGACAACGCATCCATATTGGCCGGATTGGAGTCGTACCAACCCATGTACTGCTGATAAACGGCCTTGGAATTACGTTGCACCGAACCGTAAAAACCATGGGTGAACGCTTCACTGGCCAAGCTCGCCGGCACGTGATCGCGCATGTACTCGGCAATCTCCACCGGTTTGTAGCCCTTGTTGATCAAGCGCAGTGACTGATCGTGCAACCACTTGTACATGTCGCGTTGCTTGGACAAATAGTTGACCACACGCTCATGCCCAAACACTGGCCAGCCGTGTTGACCCACCAAAATATCGGCGCTCGGGGCGAATTGGTGCAGGGCTTCGTTGAGGTATTTGGACCAGGCCAACCCGTCGCGGATGGTTGCCCCACGCAACGTCAGCAATTGGTGCTGAGTGGGCAACGCCAGCTCACCGGTGTCGAGTACTTTGAATTGAGGAAAATAATGAATGAACTCGGCGGGCGCCTCAGTGCCGGGGGCCAGCATGTTGACGATCTCGACACCATCAATGGTCAGCGTCTGAATAGGCTGGCTGAGTTCGATGGTCGGCGGGATCAGGGTAATGGTGCCGTTGGACAAGGCTTTCGCGCCACCCAGGTCGATTTGCCCCTGTGCACTGCGGGGCAAAGTCGTGCCGAACTGGTACTCGGCGCGTCGGCTCATGGCGTTGCCTGCCATGACGTTCTCTGCCACCGCGGTTGCCATGAACCCCGCAGGGGCAATGATCTGAACCTTGCCGGCCTTCACGTCCGCTTCATCGACAATGCCGCGAATGCCCGCGAAGTGATCGACATGGCTGTGGTTGTAGAGCACCGCCACCACCGGTTTTCTCGGCCGATGCTGGTAGTACAGTTCCAGCGCGGCATGCGCCACTTCAGTTGCCAGGTTGCAGTCAACAATAATCAGGCCGGTGTTGCCTTCGATGATGGTCATGTTGGTCAGATCGAGGCCGCGCACTTGGTAAAAACCGTCAGTGACCTTGAACAAACCATTGGACATGCTCTTTCGGGCTTGTTGCCACAGGCTTGGGTTGACCGTCGCGGGTGCATCACTGGCGTCGAGAAACTCATAGCCTTTGAGGCTGTACACCACATGGCCGTCGGCCGCTGAGGTTTCGGCGTCGGGAATGCTTGCAATGAAGCCTCGTTGAATATCGGCCAGCACTTCCCTGTCCTCGGGTGGCATGGCGTGCGCGGTGGCGGCGTTAACCGCTATGGTCGCCGCCGTTGCGGCTTTCTGGCCGCCCTGACCCGCGCTGTTATCGACTGTTTGCCAATGTGCGCTGGCCTGACCTCGCGACCACTGAATCGCACCGATTATGCTGGCGGCCAACACTGACACCGTCAGCACTACACGGAGTTTTTTCATCGCCCGGACTCTCTCTGATTGTTATTTGAATGGCGTTGCGATGGTGCAAGCAAGTAGTGCCCGGCTGCTGGTCATCTCAATCAATTCAACAGTCTTCGCAGGCACCGGTGGCTTGCCGGTGATGGCAGTCTCACGGGCGCCATTGCGGGTGAATGCCTGTGTGTATCCCTCCCCTGCGGACAAGCGCTTTCGTTGCAATGACCTGCGCAGCGTTGATCTGCATTCCTACTATCAGCCCCATCAACGACGCCAATAGAGCGCTAACAATAAGGGGAGTTGTCATGAGTGAAGATGTGTTGCTGTATGAAATCGTCGGCCCGGTGGCGCGCCTGACGCTCAATCGGCCGCGAGCCATGAATGCCTTGAATCTTGCGACACTCGCCGAACTCGAACGCCGACTGAACGACATCGCCGGCAATGACGAATTGCGCGTGGTGATCCTCACCGGCAATGGCCCGGCCTTCTGCGCCGGGGCCGATCTGAAAGAGGTGCTGGCGGGCTCGAGCCTTCCGGCAGGCGAAGCAGACTTCCTGGACCGCGCCAATCAGGTGTTTGGTCAGTTACGTAATTTTCCAAAACCGGTGATCGCCTCACTCAATGGCGTGACCATGGCCGGCGGCCTGGAGCTGGCGATGTGTGCCGACATCGTGGTCGCCGCGCACACCGCGACCCTGGCCGACGCCCACGCCAATTTCGGTGTTTACCCTGGCGCTGGCGGTGCGGCAGTCCTGCCACGGCTGATCCCGCTGAACATCGCCATGTATTTGCTGTTGACCGGCAAGTCGCTGACAGCCAGCGAAATGAAAGCATATGGCCTGGTGTGTGAAGTGCACCCCGATGCCGAGCTCGCGGACGCCACCTTGGCGCTGGCCAACCAGATCGCGAAAAAGAGCCCCATTGCGCTACGCCGCATGAAAGAAGTCGCCCGCGCATCCTCCGATAAATCCCGCGATGACGCGTTGCAGCACGAGCAAGTGATGCTGCGCCAGCACCTGCGCACCGCCGATTTCCAGGAAGGCTTGCACGCCTTTGGTGAAAAACGCGCACCGAACTTCAAGGGCCGCTAGGTCGCAACCTTCTCCGGATCATCAGGAACAGACAATGAACGATATTTTCATCGCAGGCGTGGGCATGACGCCGTTCGGGCGATTGCTTGAGCGCAGCGTTTACGACATGGTCGAGGAAGCCGTCGGGTTGGCGCTCAAAGATGCCGGTGCTACCACGACCGATGTTGGCTCGGTGTATTACAGCACCATGACCAACGGCATGTTGCAGGGACAAACCGGCATTCCGGGGCCCATCGCCATGCGCCGTATCGGCATCGAAAGCGTGCCGGTGTTTTCGGTCGAGAATGCCTGTGCATCAGGCTCCTCAGCGTTCAACCTCGCCACGCTCGCACTGCGTGCCGGCCAATGTGACATCGCCCTGGCGGTGGGCGCCGAGAAGATGAACGTGCCGGACAAAGCCAAAATGTTCGCCGTGTTCGATGGTGGCTGGGACGTATCCACGGTCGAACAAAACAAGCACACATTGCTGGCCATGGGCGAAGGCATCGTGCCGCCGCCGGGCAGCGTTTCCGAACGCCCATACAGCGTGTTCATGGACGTGTATGCCTCCATTGCGCGCAATCACATGCAGCGTTACGGCACCACCCAACGGCAGATCGCCGCCGTCGCTGCGAAGAACCATCAACACTCCGTGCACAACCCGCTCTCCCAGTTCCAGCAAGCGTTCAGCATTGATGAGGTGCTGGGGTCGCCAGCCATCTGCTACCCGCTGACCACGCTCATGTGCTCGCCGATCAGTGACGGCGCAGCAGCCGTACTGCTGTGCACCGCAGAAGGTCTGAACCGTTTGAAAAACGCCAGTGACCGAGCCGTTCGGGTACTGGCCAGCGTGGTACAGACCGGCAGTCACCGAGGCCTCGACGAGCCGGAAAAAATTGTCGCGCACCTGGCGGCTAAAAAAGCTTACGCACAGGCCGGTATCGACCCATCCGACGTTGACGTCGCTGAAGTGCATGACGCCTCGGCCATCGGTGAAATCCTCAACGCTGAATCGCTGATGCTGGTGCCATTCGGCGAAGGTGGCCCCGCGGCCGAGCGCGGAGATTTCACGGTCGGTGGCCGCATGCCGATCAACCCGTCCGGCGGCCTCGAATCCAAGGGCCACCCGATTGGTGCAACAGGCTTGGGGCAAATCCACGAACTGGTCACCCAATTGCGCGGTGAAGCCGGCAAGCGCCAGGTAGAAGGTGCGCATATCGCCATTCAGGAAAACGGCGGTGGCCTTTTCGGCATCGAAGAAGCCGTGGTCGCCGTCAACATTCTCGCCAACAAACATATTTAAGGAGAACCCCATGGGACACGTCATGCGCACCCCGGAACAACTCGAAGCGGTCGAAAGTTTCCGTCGTTTCCTGGCCGACAAGATCGACCCGGTATTCAACAAGGAATACCGCGACAAGTTCATGCCCAAAGAGAAAATGGCCGAAATGATGCGCCAGCTCTCGGAGTTCGGCATGGTCTCGGGCGCCGTCAGCGAGGCCAACGGTGGCTTGGGTCTGGACTGGCCAACCATGACCATGCTGTTCGAAGAGGTCGCCGCCTGCTCGGTAGACCTGTCGACGCCGGTGGTCATCAACTCCTTCGGCGCACAAATGCTCGAAAAACTTGCTCCCGAGCATCTGCGCGAACGTTACCTGCCAGGGCTGGTCAGTGGTGATTCGTTCGTCAGCGTCGGCATTTCGGAACCGGACGTTGGCTCCAACGTGCTGGAAATCAAGACCCGTGCCCGCCGCGACGGTGATGCCTTCATCATCACTGGCGAAAAAACCTGGATCAGCAACGGTGCCTACTCCGACTTCCTGATTTGCACTTGCCGCACTGGCGATGACCCGCGCAAGGGCCTGACGCACTTCCTGCTCGACCGCAAAGAACACCCTTACGAAGTACAGAACATTCACAAAATGGCCTGGAACAGCCAGTCCACCGCGCAGATCTTCCTCAACGACGTGCGGGTTCCGGCCAGCAACATCATCGGCAACGAAGGTGAGGCGCTGAAAAATACGCTGTCGTTCTTTGAGCGTTCACGCGTGTTTGTCGCGGCTCAAGGCCTGGGCATCGGCCGTCGCGCACTGGAAGAAGCCGTGCGTTATGCCAAGGAACGCAAACAACACGGCAAGTTGATTGCTGGCCACCAATTGATCTCCGCGATGCTCGCGGAAATGGCAACCAACGTTGACGCCGCACGCCTGTTGACCTACCGCGCTGCCGAAATGATCGGTGCTGGTATCCCGGCAGAAATGGAAGCCGCCATGGCCAAGTATTTCGCTTGCGAATCTGCCGTGACGGTTGCCCGCCAAGCAGTACAGATTCACGGCGGCGCAGGCGTGACCACCGATTTCCTGGTCGAGAAACTCGCCCGAGAAGCCATCATCGTGCCGATTCCGGAAGGCACCACTCAGATTCAACAACTGATCATTGGCCGCGCCCTGACCGGGGTTAACGCGTTCTGATCACCTGTCAGTTTCGGCTCCTAACAATAACAACCCGGCCATCGTGGACCGGGTAACGAACAAGGACACACACATGCGTATTCAAGACAAGGTTATCGTAATCACCGGCGGTGCTTCTGGCCTGGGCCTGGCCACGGCGCATTACATGGCCAGCGAAAAAGCTGCCCGCGTGGCGATTTTCGATCTCAATATCGAAGCCGGCGAAAAAGCGGTTGCCGAGTTGGGCGCGGACCGAGCGATGTTCGTGCAGACCGACGTCAGCGATGAAGTGTCGGTACAGAACGCGGTGAACGCCGTCATCGGCAAATTCGGCGCTATCCACGTCTGCATCAACGGCGCTGCGGTACCCAACGGTTTTAAGGTGCTGGGCAAAGAAGGCAAGGCTGCCCCACTGTCGAAATTCGCCCTGGCCACCGCAATCAACCTCAATGGTGTGTTCAACGTCATGTCCAAGTGCGCCGAGCACATGGCCAACAACGAAGCCGAAGCTGGCGAAGAGCGCGGCGTTGTGATCAACGTGTCGTCCGGTGCCGCGTATGAAGGCCAGGTCGGCCAATGTGCCTATGCCGCCACCAAGGCTGGTGTGATCGGCATGAACATGCCGGCGGCCCGCGAGCTGGGCGCCATTGGCGTAAGGGTCAACGCTATCGCACCGGGCCTGTTCTTGACCACTATGGTGGCGGGGCTCGACGAAAAAATCCTCAATTCGCTGAAGGAGCAGATGGAAGCCCCGAAACGCTTGGGTGACATGCGTGAGTTCGCCCACTGCTGCGCCTTCCTGATCGAGAACGCCTACGTCAATGGCGAGACCATCCGTCTCGACGCCGCCTCGCGCATGCGTGCCCGCTGAACCAGGGGAGCCCTCCATCATGAACATGAACTTCAGCCGAATCATGCGCTTGCTGGCGCTGCGTCACCGCGATCAGGAAGCCATCGTCAACGTCGAGCGCAATCGCCGCTACACCTATGAGCAATATCACCTGCTGACCAACCGCATCGCCGATGTGCTGCGCTCCATGCTGAGGGTGCGCTCCGGCGAGCGTTTCATGCTGATCCTGGAGAACGACAACCTCAGCCTGATGATGTTTCCCAGTACCTTCAAGCAGGAAGGCACGGTGGTCATGACCAACCTGCGCGATCCGCTGGATGAGCATGCGCGGCAGATCGATTTGGTCAAACCCCGGGTGGTGTTTATCGAAACGCGTCTGCTGGATTCGTACTACGGCATGCTGCGCAGCCGCGGCTGCGAAGTCGTCGTGATGGACCCGGCCACCGCCGAACAGGCCACCCTGCCCGGTGTGCACAGCTTCTGGTCGATGGTGGAAGCCGCGTCCGATGCAGACAACGACGTGACGCTCGATACCGACCAGCACATCTGCATGTTGCGCTTCACCGGTGGCACCACTGGCAAGGGCAAGTGCGCGATGTACTCCATCGACAACTGGATGGCCTGCCGCGACGCCGCGTTTATCAATACCGACCTGGGAGTGAACAGCGCCACGCGATTGCTGCATGTATCGCCGCTGTCCCATGGCACTTTGATGCTGTTCATCCCCACGGTGTATGGCGGTGGCACCAACCTCACCATGAACCAGCTGGACATGGAAGCCTGGCGCCAGCAGGTTGAGCAGGAGCGTGTAACGCACTCATTCCTGGTACCGACTGTTCTTTACCGTCTGCTGGAAATGCAACGCGCCGCGCCCAAGGATTTTTCATCGCTCACCACGCTGATCTACGGCGCCGCGCCAATGAGCCCGGGCAAGCTTGGCGAATTGGTGGAATGCTTCGGGCAGATCTTTGTTCAGGGCTACGCGGCGACTGAAGCGCCAATGGTGATTTCGGCCCTCGACAAGGCCGCGCATGAGCCTGGCAATACAGCCGCTTTGCAACATTTGTCATCGGCCGGGCGCCCCACTCCCGGTGTCGAAGTGTTTATTGCCGCCCAGGACGGTAGCCCGTTGCCGATCGGCGAAACCGGTGAAATCCGCATTCGCTGCAAAGCCATCATCAAGGGCTATTACGAGAACCCGGAAGCAACGGCGGCGGAATTCGACGACGGCGCATGGAAATCCGGCGACCTGGGTTACATCGACGCCGACGGTTACCTATACATCGTCGACCGGCTGAAAGACATGATCATCAGCGGTGGATTCAACGTCTATGCCGTGGAAGTCGAAGCAGCCCTGGCGGCGCATCCAGCCGTCATGATGGCTGCCGTGGTAGGCATTCCGCACCCGGAATGGGGGGAAGCGGTGCACGCCGAAGTCATCTTGCGTCAGGGTGAAACCGTGTCGGTAGACGAGCTGATTGCCCAGACCCGCTCCCGGCTGGGGGGCTACAAGGCGCCGAAATCATTGATATTTGTCGATGAATTGCCAACCTCGGTGGTCGGCAAGGTGTTACGGCGACAGGTTCGGGAAAAATATTGGAAAGATTCGACGCGCAAGATCAGTTGAAAGTAAAAACGGGGTCGGAGCGGCTTGCACAGCCGCCCCTTTGTAAACGTCATGAAACAGTGAGCCCGAATTAAACGTATTACTGGATATTTCACAGTTAGTACCTACGCTATTCGCGGGGGATCCAAATTAAGGGACATCTGGGGGAAGTCCTTGTGAGCTAACGCAATGCCACAGGATCTCGACATGAACCGGACAAATATCCCCAGGCTATTCGCTGTATCTGTTCTGTTGTCTGCAATGGTTCTTCCCTTGGTTGCTCAAGCCGCGGACAAGCCACCCCCCAACATTGTGGTGATCATGGGAGACGATATTGGCTGGTCCAATATCGGCGTGTACAACCAGGGCATGATGGCCGGCCGCACACCGAATCTCGATCAACTTGCCAACGAAGGCATGCGCTTTACCGACTATTACGCCGAAGCCAGTTGCACGGCCGGGCGAGCCAACTTCATTACCGGCGAATTGCCGATTCGCACCGGCATGACCACGGTCGGCCAGGCGGGTTCGCCTATCGGCATTCCTCCCGAGGCGGTCACCATCGCCACAACCCTCAAAGCCATGGGCTATGCCACGGGTCAATTCGGCAAAAACCACTTGGGCGACCTGAATGAATTCTTGCCTACCGTGCATGGTTTCGACGAGTTCTTCGGCTATCTCTACCACCTGGACGCCATGGAAGACCCGGCGCACCCCAATTATCCGAAAGAACTTTTGGACACTGTCGGCCCACGCAACATGGTCCACAGTTGGGCGACCACCACCGATGACACCACGGTGATGCCGCGTTGGGGCAAGGTCGGCAAACAGAAAATCGAAGACGCCGGCACGCTTTATCCGGATCGGATGAAAACCGTCGACGACGAGATTCAAGCCAAGGCGTTCGCCTTCATCGACAAGGCCAAACAGGACAATAAACCGTTTTTCCTGTGGCTGAACCCTACGCGCATGCACATCGTCACCCACCTTTCCGACAAATATGAGGCCCTGCGCAACGCTGAAAATGGTTGGTCGGAGCAGGAAGCGGGCATGGCACAACTCGACGATATCGTCGGTGACGTCATGGCCAAACTGAAAAAAGACGGCATGGACGACAACACCATTGTCGTTTTCACCACGGATAACGGTGCAGAAAACTTCACGTGGCCGGACGGCGGCACCACACCGTTTGCGATGGGCAAAGGCACGGTCATGGAAGGTGGTTTCCGGGTGCCGGCGATCGTTCGCTGGCCAGGCCAGGTTCCACCCAATACCGTGGCCAACGGCATCATGTCGGGCATGGACTGGTTCCCGACCTTCGTCACCGCAGCGGGCAACCCCAACATTACCGAGGAGCTGCTCAAGGGCAAGCAACTGGGCGATACCACGTACAAGGTGCACCTCGACGGCTACGACCAGACCCCGATGATTACCGGCAAAGGTCCCTCCAACCGGCATGAGATTTTCTACTTCGGCGAGAGCACGCTGGGCGCCATTCGTATTGATGACTTCAAATACCGCTTCATCGATCAACCGGGCGGTTGGCTGGGCGCCAAGGTGGGGCTGGACATGCCAATCCTGACGAACCTGCGACTCGACCCGTTTGAGCGCATGGGTTGGCCGGAAGACCAGGCTGCCAGCGGTTCTCTGGAATATTTCCAGTGGTTCAAGTTCCAGTTCTGGCGGTTTGTGTTTGTGCAGGATCAAGTGATGAAACTGGCGAAGACCGCCATTGAATTCCCGCCAATGCAAAAAGGCGCGAGCTTCAACCTGGATGCAGTCAAGGAGAAAATCGCGGCGGCACGAGCGGCCATGGCCAAGTAAGCGATCGAGGGACCGGGTGGTCCGCGTTGGCCACCCGAATTCGACATGGACACTTGCCGAGCTGACCTCATGAACAAAATATCATCTGCTCTACCCGCCCTGACCGTGCTTGCACTGTGCTGTCAGCAAGCGCATGCGGGCGGCATCATGCTGTATGAAATCGGTACCGATAACGTCGGCCTGGCGAATGCCGGGGCGGCGGCACGGGCTCAAGGGCCCTCCACCATCGCCAGCAACCCCGCAGGCATGACTTACCTGCAAGGCACGCAAATAACCGGTGGCTTGCAGGTGCTTTACGGCGATCTCACCTTCAATCGTGATTCAAACACCAACGTCTCCGGCAGTGGCAGCGGCAATGCGCTGGACCCGATTCCGGGCGGCAGCTTCTTCATCAGCCATCAATTGGACGATCACTGGAGTGTCGGCTTCGGCGCGTACGGCGATTTCGGTCTGGCGGCCAACTACGATAACGATTGGTCAGGGCGCTATTTCGCACAAAACGCGAGCATTGCCGGTTTATCGCTGGTGCCTAGCGTGGCTTACCGCTTTAACGATCAGTGGTCGGTCGGGGTCGGCGTCAAAGCGATGTACGGCAAGTTGCAAACCCAGACTGCAATCGACCGTAGCCCGTTTGGCCTTACCGACCGCAGTGACGGCCAGTACAAATACGAAGACACCACCTGGGGCTACGGTGCAAACGTGGGGGTCATATATGCCCCACAACCCGGCACGCGCATCGGCTTGGCCTATACCAGCAAGGTCGACCTTGATTTCGAAGATCGCCTGGACGTCAAAGGTACTGGTCCAGTGTCCGACCGCCTGAATGGGCTGAACACCAAACTCGACATGCAAGTGCCGCAAACCGTGACACTCAGCCTGTTCCAGCAACTTGATCCGAAGTGGGCACTGCTGGCGACGGTCAACTGGCAGGACTGGTCGCAATTCGGCGATGTCGGGGTGCAAGTCGACACCAATGCGGCCGGGGCACAATCAACGAGCATCAATGCGCATTACAAAGACACCTACCAATTGGCACTGGGCGCCCAATACCAGGCCACGCCTCAACTGCTGTGGAACGTAGGCCTCGCTTACGACACCGCAGCAGTCTCCGACAGTAATCGAACACTCAATGCGCCGATGAACGACTCATGGCGCCTGGGAACAGGCGCGACCTATGCGCTGAATAAAGACACGGATATCAACGTCAGCTGGGCGCTGGTCTGGTTGGGCGACATGCCCGTCGACCAGACTAAAAACCTTTCAGGTGATCGAACCTCCGGTCAGTTCGACAATGCCTGGATACAAGCCGTGACCGGCAACATGACCTGGCGCTTTTGACGCCATCGACACCCTGAGTACGACTCATCCCACGGAGCACTCAACACTATGAACCTGTCCCGAAAATTATTAGCAGGCGCGGCCCTCGCCAGCCTGTTACTCGCCGGTTGCACCTCCAAGGTAACGGAGCAAACCCAGTATTCCGGTTACCTCTCCAATTACAACAACCTGCAAGAGGCCAGCACGCCCAGCGGTGGCACCGCCATGCGCTGGATCAGCCCATCCTGGAACCCGAATGCGTACGACACCGTGGTGTTCAACCGGTTGGAGCTGTATCCAGCACCCAAGCCAGATGAACGCGTGAATCGCCAGACGCTGGACGAGATCCAGAGTTACATGACCAACAAGGCCAAAGGCACACTGGGGCAGAAATACCGGGTGGTCACTAACACCCATTCAGCGCCTGCCGGATCAAAAACCTTGATCATGCGAGCGGCCATCACGGGCGTCAGCGCGTCCAACGAGGGCATGAAGTGGTATGAAATTATTCCGGTCGCCGCCGTCGTGGGCGGGGTGTCAGCGGCCAGCGGGCACCGTGATCAAAACAGCGAACTCTATATTGAGGCTGAATTCATCGACGCCAAAACCAACCAGACCGTAGCCAAAGTGGTGCGCAAGGTGTTCGGCAACGTGCTGGACAATGCCAGTCAGCAAATCACCGCCAAGGATTTCAAAGTGGCGATCGATAAGCTGGGCATCGACTTGCAGGCCTTCATCAGCAAGCCACCGGCCTACTGATCACGGCTTCATACCGACCCGCCGGCGCATGTCGGCGGTGATGGTCTGCCTGGTTTTCTTCAGGTCCGCCCAAGGTTCATCCCCTACTTCAGCCAGTCGCTCATGCACGTTGTGCAACGTCCACTGGTTACCGCCCTTGAGTTCTCCGACCTCGTCCCGAAAAATCGGCACCGACACCGGCAAGCCTTCGCGGGTACGCACGGCATAGGCGCAGATGGTGGTCGCACCCAAACCGTTACGCAGGTAATCAATGAAGATTCGCCCTACCCGGTTTTTCGGGCCGGAGACTGCGGAGAATCGCTCTGGCAGCAGTTTGGCGATGTGACTGACAATGGCGTGACTGAAGTCCTTAACCTCATCCCAACCGAGTTTTCGCGTCAGCGGCACCAACAGGTGAATGCCTTTGCCGCCGCTGGTTTTGAGGAATGCCTTGAGGCCCAGTTCATCAAGTACCGAGAGCGTCAGTTGTGTCGCCTCGACCATGCTTTTCCAGGGCAGCGCCGGGTCCGGGTCAAGGTCGAGAACAAAGCGGTCGGGCTTGTCGAGTTTGTCCGACGTGGCGTTCCAGGTGTGCAGCTCCACCGTGCTCATCTGTACCGCGCCTATCAGGGCTTCGGCGTTGTTGATGATCATCATCGGTTGCCCGGTGAGTTTCTTGTCGAGCGTGGTAATGCCCGGGATCGCCAGGTGTTCGGCGTTTTTCTGGAAAAACAACTCACCGTCAATGCCATCGGGGGCTCGCACCAGCGCTACGGGCCGGTCTTTCAACTCAGGCAGGATCCACTGCGCAATACTGGCGTAATACTCTGCCAACTGCATTTTTGTGGTGCCACTGCTGGCGTCGATCACCCGCTCAGGGTGGGTAATGCGCACCTTGCCCTGATCCAGTCCGGTTTGGGACGGTGCCGTGTTTTCGGCAGTTGTCTCTTTCTTTTCGGCAGCTGTCTTCTTCGCGGATGCGCCTGGTTTTCTGTCTTTGTTCTCCACCACTGTGGGTTGCTCCTCGGTGATGTTCTTCGCCGGTTTGTCATCGCGCAGGCCATGGAACACGGCGTGGCGAACAGAGCCTTCTTTGGTCATTTCAGCAAACGCGATCTCGGCCAGCAGCGTCGGTTTTAGCCAGTGCACGCCTTTGGCGTCGAAACCAGTGGGAGGGTTGACCACCGAAGGCTTTTTACTCAGCAGTGGCTTGAGCTGTTCGTAGATGCTGTTGAGCGTGGCTTCGTTGAAACCTGTGCCAACCTTGCCCGCGTACTTCAACTTGCCGCTGTCGGCGTCATGCAGGCCCAGCAACAAGGCACCGAACGCATTGCGCGAACCTTTTGGGTCGGTGTACCCCACCACCACAAATTCCTGGCGGTGCTTGCACTTGAGCTTGATCCAGTCACTGCTGCGCCGTGACACGTAGGGCGACCCCAACCGCTTACCGATCAACCCTTCCATCTGCATCTGGCAAGCACTGTTGAGCAAGGCGTCCGGCGCTTCGGCAAATGAATCCGAAAACCGTAGCAGTGGCTCTTTACTTGTCCTGAGCACGGTCGACAGCGCAACCCGGCGTTCCTCTACCGGCACCTCGCGCAGGTCCACCCCATTGAGGTAAGGCATGTCGAACAAGTAATACACAATCGCGTCACTGCGGTTGGCGTCGAAGGCATTTTGCAGCGCTTGAAAATCCGGCACGCCTTGCTCGTCCGCCACCACCATTTCACCGTCCAGCCAGGCTGACTCCAGCTCCAGTGCGGCTAACGCCTTGGCTTGCCCGGGCAACTTATGGGTCCAGTCATGACCGTTACGCGTGAAGAGTTTGACCTCGCCATGGTCAATGCGCGCCATGATCCGGTAACCGTCGAACTTGATCTCGTAACTCCAATCGCCCTGCGGGGCTTTCTCGACCAGCGTCGCCAGCTCCGGTTTTAGCTGTTCGGGCAGTTTGGCCTTGTGGGCGCCGGTCAACTGCGCCGAGGGGGCTTTTTGCGCAACCTTGCGCGCAGGCTTTTTCAGCGCTTTGGGCGCCGCTGCGGTTTTAGACTTTTTAGCCGGGAGGGTTCGATCACTGAGCACACTGTCCGGCTCGGCGCTGACCACGTCGTAATCGCTCTCCGGTTTGGCCGCGCCGTCCTGATGCTTGATCAGAAACCATTGCTCCTGCTTGCCCGGCATGTGCGTGCGCACCAGATTCCACAGGCCTGCGAGTTTTTCACCCTGCAATTCGAATTTGAGTTTGCCCTTGGCGTAGGCCTTGGCCGGATCCTCTTGCGGAATCCACACGCCACGGTCCCAGACAATCACATCTCCGGCACCGTAATGCCCTTCGGGAATGCTGCCTTCGAACGTTGCATAGTCGATGGGATGGTCCTCGACATGAACCGCCAGACGCTTGACCTTAGGGTCCAGCGACGGGCCCTTAGGTACCGCCCAGCTCTTCAGGGCGCCATCGAGTTCCAGACGAAAATCATAATGCAGGCGCGAGGCATCGTGCTTCTGGATGCAAAACTGCAAGGCATGGTCCTTGCCATTTTTTTTGCTGGAACGCTTGACGGCGGCCGGTTCCGAGGTCGCCGAAAAATCGCGCATGCGGTTGTAATCGTCGAGGTTCCTGTTCATGACTCATTCCCCTGCTGCCGTTCTGACGCTGCCCCCGATACCCGGACCGATTCGCGTCACCACCAGCGCCACTACAGCAATGCGCTCTACCCGTTTGTAACCGGGGTTCAGCAGTTCTTCACCAAAGACGTCCGGGTCCAGTTCGCGATAGGTCCAGCCAAACAGTGGCGAAATCAGAAGCGGGGTCAGGGCCTCAAGAAATGGGTCGCGCCCCTCGATCATTGCAACTCCGGTGTACAACACCAACGAGCCACCCGGTGCCAGTCGGTTTAACGCCTGCTCGACGATTCGTATCGACAGTTCTGCGCCGAATGCGCCCCCGCCATGGCGATAGGCACGCTCGGCGGGATCGGCCATGTAGGGCGGATTAGCGACGATCAAATCGAAATGACCATCAACGTCTTGCAGCACATCGCTGGTCTCGGTTGTGACGTTGCTGACTTCGGCGAGCGCGGCATTGACCGCCGTCAAACGCAAGGCTGCGGGGTTGATGTCAACCGCCAGCACATCGGCTTCATGTCGGGCACGGGCGATCACAATCGCACCGACCCCGGCACCACAGCCAATGTCGACCGCACGCCTGATCGGCGCTAGATCATGCTGCAAATGGTCCTGTATCAAGTGTGCAAAACGGTAGGTGTCGGGGCCGAAAAACACCGAATCAGCGTCATCGGTGGGGAACCTCGAATGCACAAACAACAGGTCATCAAGGCTCGACCAGCGCACGCAGCTTTTCAGGTGACCGTTGCTTTCTTCGAGCACGCCTGCGTGTTGTAACTGCTGTTGTTCCTGCAGGGGTAACAAGCCCGGTTCGAAGGGACGCGACCACCCGAATACATCGCGCAGGGTCTGCGCCTGCTGCCTCGCGGTTCGATCGATAACCCGCTGGTGTGTCAGCGGCGTCGGCGTGATAAACCGATAGTCGTCAGCCTGCAAACGGCGGCCCAGTTGCAATAAAGCCAATTGGTTGGCATCCAGCTGTGCTTCCTGACTCATGCATTACTCCCTATCGAAGGCCGGATTTGAGTTCGATGAAGCGCCGCGTAGCCAACAGTCCGGCAGGATGAGCATGTCGATGCGCGCTGAGCCACGGGATAAGTGCCTGGATTTGCTCATGCGGGTGCAGCGAGCCCAGCGCTGTGTGCACGCGCTGTACATCCGGATCATTGATTGGCAGCAACGGCGCGGTGGGTGCGCTGACCGCACGACGCGGTGGCATGTGGCGATGTTCAGGCAGCCAATCACCGGCGATCCAGTCGTGCAGCAGTTGTTTTTCATAGGGACTGAATACACCGAACATGGCCGCGCCATCGCCCTCGATCAGTTGCCAGAAGCGACTGTCCTGTGGGTCTTGGTGCCGCTTGATCCAGCCTTTGTTTTCCATGGCGCGTAAAAAGTCGGGTAACTGCCCGGGCGACGACAACCACTGATTGACCGTCTTGCCTTCGAAACGGCAGTAGTCGGAATGCATGTGCTGAGCGAACGGGCGCTTACGCTCGAGCATCCCCAACATTTCGCTGTACAGGTCGAATGACTCGATGATTGCGCGACTGCCCAACCCGAGGTCATTCAGCCGATAACCCGCCGCTACCCGGCGCATGAACGCGTCGCGATCACCTTCTAACGGCAACAGCTGCAACACCGCTTGCACGGCTTTTTGCGCATGGCCGGTGCTGGCGTTATCGATGGTCACGTGCAGCGTGAAGTAATACGGATCAATGCCCAACTCGCTGAGTTCATAAGCACTGATCAGCAGGTGCAGCGGCAGTTGCTCGTAGCCAAGGTTATACCCGACCACTTCTGGCAGAAAGTCATCGCTGCACTCCCCCAATGCCAGTTGAATAGCGCCTTGCAGGTAGTACTCGTCGGCGACGGGACTCGCCTCTTGCAGGCCATTCTCGGCCAGTAGCTTGCGGTAAATAACCACATGATTCTGCGCGGGATTGCCGTCGCCCAGCTCCTCCAGATAAGTACAAATCAGGCCGTCAAAGCGCGGGTCGCGCCAATGCTGCAACAGGCCGAACAGCCATGCACCGTCCACTAACTTGGTGGGGGCAACCGCTTGGAGGAAGAACAGTGCGTGCGCCTTGCAGCTGAAAAACCGACGTGGCTCGCCAGCCTTACGCCGTTGCAGGTAATCGGCGTACTGCCTGGCGACGTCGGCACTGTGTTGCTCGACAAATCCTTGCAATGCCTGCAGGTCTTGCGGCATTTCCTCGGGCAGATCCGCGGCTTGCTGCAGCTGCGCTTCAAGAAAGGCTCGGCCAAGCGTTTGCCGCTGCTCAGCGCTGCCTCCGGTCAATAGCAGCTCGTAAGCCTGCTTGATGCTGCTGGCCGGTGGAATCCGGTGCTCAAGAGCAGGTCGGGTTTGAAGTGGTGTCAGGGCAGTCATGGAGGCATCTCTCGTTCTGAGGCCAGTGGCAGGACGCTGGATCAGCACGTCTCTACAACTGCAGAGCGATTTGCCCGGACAAAAATTCAATCGAGGTTGAAATTGCCCAGACGGACGGGCTCATGAATCAGGCAAATGCCAATTGCGCAGGCCCGGCCATAGTCAATGACGAGCCTTGTATGCAGGGCTTATACCCTCGGCCAGCCTGCGCATTCGAGGCAGCGCCGAGTCTTCATTGATCGGGAGATCGCCGACGATAACAAAGGCGATGAATAGTTATTCGTGGACACCCGCCGTTAACGTGCCCGCGCCGTTGTCAGACGGCGGCGGTGCCTTTGGCCTGTTGCTCCAGATGCACTTGCAACTGCGGATCAATCTTCAACGCCGCCGCGAGTTCATCCAGGTAACTACGCTCGGCGTCTTGCTGATCGTCCACGACCATGACGCTGGCCAGGTACATTTCTGCCGCAATGGCCGGATCGGTGGCCGACTGCGCCACCTCAGCGGCGTCCAGTGGCTTGGCGACTTCGTCATCCAGCCATTGTTGCAGTTGCGGATCATCGGTGTGTTTGGAGAGTTCTGCGCTGATCATCTGCTGCTCGTTATCATCGATCCGTCCATCTGCCTTGGCCGCCGCGATCAACGCACGCAACACCGCGTGGCTGTGTGCCTCCACTTCCGGACCGGACAAAAGATTGGCGGTACGCGGTGCTTCCTGCGGTGCAGAAGCCTGATTGCGTTGCCAAGCCTGGTACGCCTGGAAAGCCATCATGCCAAGCGAGGCCAACGCTGCGTAGTTAGTGCCGCCACCCGTGCGAGCCTGGGTCGAACCACCCGTCGCGGCGCCGCCACCCAGTAGCCCACCGAGCAAACCGCCTAACCCGCCGCCACCGGCACTGGCACCTGCCCCGCCGCCCAACAGGCCGCCGAGCAACCCGCCCAGACCACCCAAGCCACCCGATGCCGAAGCACCTGCGCCACCTTGTTGTGCCGTCGAGCCCTGCCCGGCCCGCAACAGTTGTTCGAGCAGATCGCTGGTGTTCATGATGATGTCCTTGTTTTAAGAGGCATTACAGTGAGGAAAAGATAGTCCCTGAGGGCAATTGCGCCACCACCGTTGGGCTGACACAACGCTTACCGGGCGTGGCGTGGGCTGGTAATTCTGGTGGGTCACCCCGGTTGCGGCGCATGTTGAAGAAATGGCCCATTTGATCAAACACCCTGAGCGAGGAGTTTGATGGCGTGGAAGTGTGATTTTTACGGGGTATTTTTTTACCACGCAGCTAAGATTTACAGACGGTGAACCTTATTCGCGAATTTCCGGTCGATACCTGCAACCCGACCCGGTTTGCCGCCGCCCTCGATCACGAGGGTGATGACTGGCTTGCTTCACAATTTTGGAGAACGCCCCTGTGATATCGACCCTACACATTGCCAGGCTAAAAGCATGGGGCGCCCATGGTTTTACCGCGACTGGCGTGGTCACAGCCTTCCTTGCAACCCTGGCCCTGCTGGAAAACCAGCCCACAAATTGTCTGCTGTGGCTGGGGGTCGCGTTGATCGTCGACGGTCTGGACGGTGCCTTGGCGCGCAAGGTCAACGTGCAATCGGTGCTGCCGAGTTTTGACGGTTCGATTCTCGATCTGGTGATCGACTACCTGACGTATGTGTTCATCCCGGCGTTGTTCATCTATCGCTACATCCCCTTGCCCGAGTACACGTTGCTGCTGACTGTGTCGCTGATTCTGGTGTCGTCGCTGTTTTGCTTCTGCAACGTCAACATGAAAAGCAAAGACAACTACTTCCAGGGCTTCCCTGCGGCGTGGAACGTGGTTGCGCTGTGCCTTTACATTATTGCCCCATCACCCTGGATAACGTTGCTCACCGTGATCGGCCTGGCGCTGTTGACCGTGACCCGCATGAAGTTTTTGCACCCATTTCGCGTGCGTAAATTCATGCCGATCAACATCGCCGTGACAGCCGTCTGGCTGTTGTGCAGCCTGTCGCTGGTGGTCAACCACCCGGTGATCAATCCGATGGTGATGGGGCTTTGGTTGCTGATGTCGGCCTACTTCCTGGGCATCTGCATCTGGCGTACCGCGCTTGAGTGGTTCGATGGCGCACGTCACGGCTAGCGCGATCTTGCTGGCGGCAGCGGTGCCTAACGTCGGGTGATTACCACTTCCAGGTATTCACTCGGCACCACCAGTGATTTTTCGCCCGCGCGATTCGACCGGTGCAGCAAGTCGGCCATGTCACTCGCCAGCGCCGCCGCGCCATCCGGCGGCAAGGCGGCGAATGCCTTGTGGGTTGGGCCGTACCATTGGCGAAACACGTCGATAAAATGCTCGGTGGAGCGATAGCGAAAATTGAAGGTTCGGCGAGTCACCTGCAGCAAGAAATCGTGCTCGTCAAAGTGCGTATGTAACCAGGCTTCTGTGCCCCACAGCGAGGGTGATTGCGCCCCCGGCGTTGGCGGCAAGTGGCGACCAAGGATCTTGAACATCTGGCCGACGAAACCCTCTGGCGTCCAGTTGGCCAGGCCAATCCGGCCTCCCCGGCGACACACCCGCGCCAGTTCTGCTGCCGCCCGTGACTGGTCGGGCGCAAACATCACACCGAACGTCGAGAGCACGGCATCGAAGGACTCGTCGGCAAAGGGCAGCGCTTCGGCGTCGGCCACCTGAAAGGTCACCTCCAGGCGCTCAGCCTTGGCTCGCTCTGCGCCACGTTCAAGCAGCGCTGCCACGTAGTCGGTGGACGTGACATGGCAGCCACGCCGCGCGGCCGCCAGTGTCGCGTTGCCATTGCCAGCGGCAACGTCCAGCACGCGCTCATCGCACAGCAAGTCGCAGGCTTCGGCCAATTGCTCACCGACAATCTGCAAGGTAGTGCCAATCACCGCGTAATCGCCGCTGGACCACGCGGCCATCTGACGGGTTTTGAGGGCAGTAAAATCAATGGGTGTACTCATTACGTTTGCTCCATTGAGGATTGAAAACGCAGCCCGGCTCATTCTGCCGTGGTGGGGTCGATGACGGTCACGACCCGGGAGACGCTATTGGCCGGGAATCCGCTTTGCCTGGCGTGTTCCCTGATCGATTCCTCATCCGGTGCGATGAACACGCAGTACAACTTGTTTTCGGTGACATAGCTCTGCAGCCACTGCACCTGTGGCACCTCACGCAAGGCCTTGCAGGACTTTTGCGAAGCCGCTTTCAAATCCCTTTCTGACAGTGTTCCAGCGCCCGGTATCTCTCGTTCGATGACGAATTTCGGCATGGCAACCTCTCATTTTTGTTATTGATCACAGGGCCCGATGACCCTGTTGGCTCACTATCGCGCCGGTGATCGGCGGCGTCCTGCCCGATCGTCGGTCAAGCTTGTCCGATCGTCCGGAGATTACGCGCGGCACACCATCGAGTTCACAATCAACACACCGCTGCCAACACGGGAAATCACCATGGATGCCCTGTCGCAAACCCTGCGCGTGGTGCGTTTGGTCGGTGCCATTTTCATCAGTGCCAGATTCACCGCGCCGTGGTGCTACCAATCGCCCACCGCCGACACCGCAGCGCCCTTCCTGGAACCGGGCGCAGAACGGGTGGTGATCTTCCACCTGATCACCGAAGGCGAATGCTACGTCGAACTGGGTGATGATCCGCCGTTGCGGCTGAAGGCGGGCGACGCGGTGGTGTTTCCTCTGGGCGATGCGCACCGCATGTGCTCTGAACCCGGTGTCGCGCCTGCCACGGGCGCGCGCTTGCATGCGGTACTGGCACGCCGGCCGAGGCAGTTGAGTTATGGCGGTGGCGGTGCCGTAACGCGACTGGTGTGCGGCTACCTGGCCTGCGACACCCGTTTGGCGGGCCTGTTATTGACGGGGTTACCGACCGTGGTCAAGGTCAATGTGCGCGGCTCCAATGCCGGCATCTGGCTGGAATCTTCGTTGCGTTATGCGCTGGCCGAAGCCCGTTCGCCGAGGCCCGGTGGTGAAGGCGTATTGGCCAAACTGGCCGAAGTGTTGTTCATCGAAGTGCTGCGCCTGTACATGAACGAGCACGGCGTCGGTCGCACCGGCTGGCTGGCAGGCGTCGGTGACCGGATCGTCGGCGGCGCATTGAATGCCTTGCACACGCATCCGCAAAAGGCCTGGACCCTGGAAGAGTTGGCGCGCACCGCCGGCACCTCTCGGTCAGTATTGGCCGAGCGATTTCAACATCTGGTCGGAAGCTCGCCCATGCAGTACCTCACACAGTGGCGGATGATGCTGGCAGCCAATCTGCTGAGCCGCAGCAATGCCTCGCTGGCACGCATTGCCGAAGAAGTCGGCTACCAGACCGACACCGCGTTCAGCCGTGCTTTTCGCCGTGAATTCGGCGCCCCACCAGCAGCGTGGCGGCGCAGTCAGGCAGCCTCGAGAAGTCGCTCGGGGATTGCCGATACCCAATGAATCGGCTCTTATAGGCCACCCATTTTTTGAAAGGACTCACCGCAATGACGCTTCATCTCGACTGGCTCGCCAATCACCTGGAGCATAGCGACACTTTTGCTTCATGGATCCACCAACAATTTCATTACGAGTACGCCGATCAACCCTTGGCGGAGTGGCAACGCGAGTTCACCGAAGGCCAGGCCAACGGCGACTGGAAGTGCCTGATAGCGCTGGATCATGGTCAATTGGTCGGTGGTGCGGCGCTGGCCAGGGCAGACCTGGCGCATCGGCCCGATCTGGGCCCGTGGCTGGCGTGCGTGTTCGTTACTCCCCAGGCGCGCGGCCAGGGCCTGGCGGAACGTTTGATCGAAGGGGTTTGCGCGCAAGCCAAAGACAGCGGCGCACACCGGATCTATCTGCACACGCAGGACAAAAGCGCTTACTACGCGAAGCGCGGGTGGACGCTACTGGAAAGTTTTCAGGCTTGGGACAAAGACCAATACCTGATGATGCGCGACCTCTGAGGCGTCAAAGATTGCGCTGGCGCACAAACTCCCGGGCTTTGTGCGTCAGCTGATCGAGGTGCCGGTCACGCTGCTTCTCGGCGTCGAGCATCGCGCGCTTACCGTGTTTTTGCAGTAGGTACGTGTGGATCTGCCGCACTTCCAAAGAGCTGTAGATCGGTGCCACATCCAGCAGCCCCATCAAGCCGTCACTGCTGTGATCGCGAGTGTTCATCAGCACTTGGGTGCCCCGCACGCCGATCACCTGAAAACCCATCGCCTCAAACCATGGCACCTTGGCGACGGAGCACGTCAGTTCGGCATGCGGATAACGGCCGACCATCTCACGCAGCAGTCGGCGGGCCACGCCTTGGCGCCGATAACCATTCTGTACGGCCATATAAGCAACGCCACACGCCTGGCCATCATCCTTGACCGGCAGGTACAACAAAAAGCCGATGACCTTTTGCGGGTCATCCTCGTCGGTGGCGACGATCAATTCCACGGCAATCCCTTTTTCACCGCCCAGCGCCTCCAGGTACAGGTGCACTTCGAACCCGATCGCATATTGGTAAACGTTGTACAGCAGGTTGCTTGGTGGTATCGCGACCATGCTGATGTCGCTGAGGTTATCGACAACCAACTGCAGAATCTGGCTATTGATGTGCTCGGGAACTGGGGTCTGGAAATGACTGATCGGGTGCATTGTGGCTCTGATGTTGAAAACGGACCCGCTCATCATAACGCGCCCTGCGGGAAACCGGCTTGCCGGTGATGGCGATGCTGAAAACGCCATCGCTGGCAAGCCAGACTCCTACGGATCGGCGGTGAATGCCGGATTGTTGTGGTTAACCCAAATTCCGTAGGAAACCGGCTTGGCGGTGATGGCGATTTCACGGACGGCATCGCTAATAAGCCAGTCTCCTGCAAGGTGTTTGTATATTCGATATAAATACGATAAGCCTGCATTGATTGATAACTAACTGTCATTCACCTGAACCACTTGCCAACTCAACTATCCGATCCGGTTTTTTCTGTATGAAACAGCTATTAACCCGACATTTAAGGTTGACTTCACCTACTCGCCTGAGTAAATTGCCCGGGCCGGTTACACAGGCCTTTCTTCAATTCACAAAAGAAGCCAATGGACACAGTATCTAGTCGCTGTCGGATTGCTGCAAAAAAGCAGAATCTGGCACATAACCCAGAACATCACGGGACTCGACTTTTCGGTCGGGTGAGCTGCGCTAGAGCTTGATGCTCCACCGTAACTTGCCTCGCCGACGACAGTCCGGTGCAGAGGTACGTTATGAACTTCACAACCACAGTAATGCCAGGCGTACGCGCCTTCGCCTCGACCCTGCGGGTCAAGCTCTGCCGTGAGCGTCTCGCCTCGGCCCGGGCCTGTGCGCCATTTACCAGCCCTTCTTTCCCTGCCAAGGCACAGC
Source organism: Gordonia sp. IEGM753 (assembly GCF_050321825.1). Taxonomy (NCBI): domain Bacteria; kingdom Bacillati; phylum Actinomycetota; class Actinomycetes; order Mycobacteriales; family Gordoniaceae; genus Gordonia; species Gordonia sp. IEGM753. The sequence continues at coordinate 1,095,073 of NZ_JBNQGB010000001.1, read as the reverse complement.
CCCGTGCCCACTGGCGCGTCTGCCCGATGACGGGTCAGCTCCAACAACGCTGGAGCATGGACGACAGCCAGGATCCACAGAGTTGGAGCATCGCACGCATGCTCCTCGGCCTGAACCTTGGAACATATTCGTTTAATTGATCTGAAAGAACTTCAACGTTCTTCTTTCAACGGTTTCCCACCATGGGAATTCGACAACTAACTGCTGCCTGTTAATTAATAAAATTATTGGATTTAAATATGGACGAAGCCAGTAGACGGTTCGCTGCCTGCCACTTTCATGTGCCCGGGCAGCGAACATTAACCCATAAAAAACGTAACTATCAGAATCGACCGCTTATTGGCGGCTCGACCTACGTGCGCTCGTCTTTGATTAGCTGAGTGGCCTGTGCGTCGTGCCGCACGCCTGCGGCAGGAGCACAACAATGACCCTTGCAAACACCGCAAAAAAAACCACCCGGGGCGTCACCAGCGACAACGCGAAACTGTCGATGCGTGCCGCCCGGGAAGCGCAAAACGGCCTGGCCGTTACCCTGACCAACCTCAACGCCACCACCGACGGCCTGACCGAACTCGAAGCCGAAGGCCGCCTGGCCCGCAACGGCTACAACGAAGTGGCCCACGACAAGCCACCTCACGCCCTTATCCAACTACTCAAAGCCCTCAATAACCCGTTCATCTACGTGCTGCTGACACTGGCCGGCATCAGCTTCTTCACCGACTACTGGTTGCCGATCAGCAACGGTGAAGCGCACGACGCCGACCTGACCAAAGTCATCATTATCATGACCATGGTCAGCCTGAGCAGCCTGTTGCGGTTCTGGCAAGAATACCGCTCGGCCAAATCCGCCGAAGCGCTCAAGGCGATGGTTCGCACCACTGCCACCGTGCTGCGTCGCGAGCATCGGGACGGCAAATCGGTGCTGCGTGAAGTGCCGATGCGCGACTTGGTGGCCGGTGACATCGTTCAGCTCAGCGCCGGCGACATGATCCCCGCCGACATTCGACTGATCGAATCGCGGGATCTGTTCATCAGCCAGGCCGTGCTGACCGGCGAAGCGTTGCCAGTGGAAAAATACGACACCCTGGGCAACGTCGCGCAGAAGTCGGCGACCAGCGAGGCTGCCAATCAGTCGGACCTGCTGGACCTGCCGAACATCTGCTTCATGGGCACCAACGTGGTCAGCGGCACGGCCAAGGCTGTTGTCGTGGCCACCGGTTCGCGGACTTACTTCGGCTCGCTGGCCAAGGCGATTGTCGGCTCCCGCGTACAAACCGCGTTCGACCGTGGGGTGAATAGCGTCAGCTGGCTGCTGATCCGTTTCATGCTGGTGATGGTGCCGATTGTGTTCCTGCTTAACGGCTTCTCCAAAGGTGATTGGGGCGACGCGTTCCTGTTTGCCTTGGCGGTCGCGGTCGGGCTCACCCCGGAAATGCTGCCGATGATCGTCAGCGCCAACCTCGCCAAAGGCGCCATGGCCATGGCCAAGCGCAAAGTGGTGGTCAAGCGTCTCAATGCGATCCAGAACTTCGGTTCGATGGACGTGCTGTGCACCGACAAGACTGGCACCCTGACTCAGGACAAGATCATTCTGGAACACCACGTCGACAGCCATGGCCGGCGCGACGACTCGATCCTTGAACTGGCCTGGCTCAACAGCCATCACCAGAGCGGCCTGAAAAACCTGATGGACCAGGCCGTTGTACAGTTCGCCAACCGGAATCCGAAGTTCCTTGTTCCGCTCGCCTACAGCAAGGTCGATGAACTGCCGTTCGACTTCGTCCGTCGACGCCTGTCAATTATCGTCAAGGACAGCCACGACGATCACCTGATGGTGTGCAAAGGTGCGGTCGAGGAAATGCTCGCCATCGCCAGCCACGTCCATGAAAATGGCGACATCGTGGCGCTGGATGAACAACGCCGCAAAGACTTGCTGGCCCTGGCCAACGAGTACAACGAGGAAGGCTTCCGGGTGTTGCTGGTCGCCACCCGCGAGATTTCCAAAGCTCAAAGCAAAAACCAGTACACCACCGGCGATGAACACGAACTGGTGATTCGCGGCTTCCTGACGTTCCTGGATCCACCGAAAGAAACCGCCGGGCCGGCCATCGCCGCACTGCGCGACATGGGCGTGACCGTCAAGGTGCTGACCGGCGACAACGCCGTGGTCACCTGCAAGATCTGCCGTGAAGTCGGGCTCGATCCAGGTACCCCGTTGCTCGGCCAGGACATCGAGCAACTGGACGACACCACGCTCAAGCTGCGGGTTGAAGAGCGCACGGTGTTCGCCAAGCTGACGCCGCTGCAAAAATCCCGGGTGCTCAAAGCCTTGCAAGCCAACGGCCACACCGTGGGTTTCCTCGGCGACGGGATCAACGATGCCCCAGCACTGCGCGATGCCGATGTCGGGATTTCGGTGGACAGCGGCACTGACATTGCCAAGGAATCTGCCGACATCATTCTTCTGGAAAAAAGCCTGATGGTGCTCGAAGAAGGCGTGCTCAAAGGCCGCGAAACCTTCGGCAATATCATGAAGTACCTGAACATGACCGCCAGCTCCAACTTCGGCAATGTGTTTTCGGTATTGGTGGCCAGTGCGTTCATTCCGTTCCTGCCGATGCTGTCGATCCACCTGCTGCTGCAAAACCTGATGTACGACGTTTCTCAGTTGGCGCTGCCGTGGGACAAGATGGACAAGGAGTTCCTGCGCAAACCACGCAAATGGGACGCGAAAAATATTGGCCGCTTCATGCTGTGGATCGGGCCGACCTCGTCGATTTTCGACATCACCACCTTCGCCCTGATGTGGTACGTGTTCGCCGCCAACAGCGTGGAAATGCAGAGCCTGTTCCAGTCTGGCTGGTTCATTGAAGGGCTGCTGTCCCAGACACTGGTGGTGCACATGCTGCGCACCCAGAAGATCCCGTTTTTCCAGAGCACCGCCGCGTTGCCGGTGATCCTGATGACCGGGTTGGTGATCTGCCTGGGCATCTACATCCCGTTCTCGCCGCTGGGCACAATGGTCGGCCTGGTGCCGTTGCCATGGGAATACTTCCCTTGGCTGGTGGGCACGCTGCTGAGCTACTGCGTAGTCGCCCAAGTGATGAAAACCCTCTACATCCGCCGCTTCAAGCAGTGGTTCTGATAACGATCAGTTAAGCAACTGAACCCACAGCTGACTGTGGGAGCGAGTTTGCTCGCGAAGAGGCGCTCATATTCAACCGACAGGTTGGCTGACTCAGCGCCATCGCGAGCAGGCTCGCTCCCACAGGTTATGTGTGCATCGCAACATAACGATCCGGCCTGCGGGACTTCGATCAATGCCACACCGAATTAAGGAGAGTTCTCATGTCGGGAACGACTCTACTGATCAACCTCACCGGCGCCATCGCACTCTTGCTATGGGGCACGCACATGATTTCTTCGGCCCTGCTGCGCGGCTTTGGAACGCCACTGCGCCAATGGCTGGGGCACAACCTGAATAACCGCTGGCTGGCCTTGCTCTCGGGTATCGGCATCACCGGCATTTTGCAAAGCAGCACCGCCGTCAGCATGATGGCGACTTCTTTTACCGCCGCTGGCACGCTGGGCCTGGCCCCTGCTCTGGCAGTGATGCTGGGCGCCAACGTTGGTTCGACGCTGGTGGTGCAACTGCTCAGCGTCGATGTGTCGCTGCTCAGCCCCATGGCGTTACTGGCCGGCGTGGTCATCTTTCGCCTGCGCGACGATTCACGCTTTGAAAGCATCGGCAGCGCCCTGATTGGCCTCGCACTGATGCTGATGGCCCTGCACCTGCTTGGCGTCACGCTGATGAATGTCGAAAGCACCCCGGTGTTCCGGATAATCATGCAAAGCCTGGACGGAGATCTGTTGATTGCCCTGCTGGTGGCGCTGATTCTCACCTGGATGTGCCATTCCAGCGTCGCCGTCGTGCTGCTCATCGTCTCGCTGGCCGCCACGGGCCTGCTGTCGCCGACCACGGGGGTGGCGCTGGTACTCGGGGCAAACATCGGCGGTGCATTGCCGTCGGTGATCAACGCCGGCACAAATGTGGGCCGGCGCTTGCCGCTGGGCAATCTGCTGATCCGGGCCCTCGGCGCGGCGCTTTTATTACCCTGTGCCGGGTGGCTGGCGCAGATTCCGGTCGCCCCCACCGCGCTGGTGATGTACCTGCACACCGGTTTCAACCTGGGGCTGGCGCTGGCGTTCATTGGCCTGACCGAACCCATGGCACGGCTGCTCACTCGCTGGTTGCCGGCACCTGTGCGCGATGTCGATCCCGGCATGCCGCAGTACCTGGACGAAACCGGGCTTGCCGTGGCCAACATCGGCCTCGCCAACGCGGCTCGCGAAGCCCTGCGTATGGCCGACATGTTCTCGGCGATGCAGGAACGGATGCTGCAGCTGTTCCACACCTCGCAGCCCAGGCATGTCGACGAACTGCGACGCATCGACCAGTCGCTGGACCGACTGAGCGCCGCTATTCGCGCTTATCTGGCGGACATTGGTCACGAGGGCATCAGCGACAACGATGCCGATCGCTCCCAGGAAATCCTGGCGTTCGTGATCAACCTCGAACACGCGGCGGACATCCTGTCCAGCAGCCTGGCGCAACTGGCCATGCGACGCTTGCGTCGCGGCGAACACTTCACGGTGTTCGAACTGCGCAACATTGCACCGCTGCACGAGGCGCTGCTGGCGAGCCTGAGCCTGGCGATCACCGTGTTCCTGCGCGAAGACATTGCCACCGCGCATCATCTGGTCCACCGCAAGGAAGTCGTCAGAAGACTCGAAGCCACGGCCAGCCGCGAACACTTTCGCAAGCTGCAGGAGGACAAAAATACCTGGGCCGAATCCGGCGACATTTTCCAGCGCGTGCTGCGTGATTATCGCCGTGTGCATCACCACATCGCCGCCCTCGCCTACCCGCTGCTGGAGCGCGCCGGCGAGCAAATAACCGAGAGCAATGAGTTGATCAAGCAAGCACCGCCATGCGCTTCCTGATCTGGCCCGACGCACTGACGCCGCTCAGCGGCTGGTTTTTAAAGGACTGCGCTTTACCAAGAGCCATGGGTGGTGGACTCACGCGACTCATGAGCCACACGCATAACTCTATAGACGAATAACGCAAAAACATTCCGCCAGCGCGGCGGTCACTTTCTTGATGAAGGATGGACAGGCCACTATTCCACGGGAATCGAAACGATGGACAACCATGACCCACAGTCACTCTCCAGACGTAAGTTCCTGATTGTTGGCGTCGTCACCGCGACGGCGCTGGCGTTGCCGCCGTTCATTTGTGCTCAAGCCTCGGCCGCCAACGCTGCTGCGCACCCGGTCAAATCGAAACTGTCGATCACGGTGAACGGCCAGCCGCGTGACATGGACCTCGACACGCGTACCACGCTGCTCGATGCGCTGCGCGAAAACCTGCAACTCACCGGCACTAAAAAAGGCTGCGATCACGGTCAATGTGGCGCCTGCACGGTGATCGCCGATGGTCGACGCATCAATTCCTGCCTGACGCTTGCGGTGATGCACGAAGGCTCCAACATCATCACCATCGAAGGCCTTGGCACGCCGGACGCGTTGCACCCGATGCAAGCGGCGTTCATCAAGCATGACGGCTATCAATGCGGGTATTGCACGCCAGGGCAGATCTGTTCGGCGGTCGCGGTACTCGGTGAGATCCGCGATGGAATTCCCAGCCACGCAAGCGTGAGCCTGACCGATCAACCCCAGTTGATTGCCAGCGAGTTGCAAGAGCGCATGAGCGGCAACATCTGTCGCTGCGGTGCCTATTCCAACATTATCGAGGCGATCACCGAAGTCGCGGAGGCCAGCGCATGAGGCCCTTTACCTATCTGCGTGCACAATCTCCGGCTGAAGCAGCCGCGCTGGCAGCACAGGCCAGCGATGCCCGGTTTATCGCAGGCGGCACTAATTTGCTGGACCTGATGAAGCTGGAAATCGAAACGCCATCGCACTTGATCGACGTCAACGGGCTGGCACTGGACCGCATCGAAGCCACGCCAGAGGGCGGTTTGCGAATCGGTGCGCTGGTGCGCAACACCGACCTGGCGGCCGACGCACGGATCAGGAAAGACTACGGCCTGCTCTCCCGCGCCCTGCTCGCCGGTGCTTCCGGCCAACTGCGCAACATGGCGACCACCGCAGGAAATTTACTGCAACGCACACGCTGCCCGTACTTTTATGACCCCAATCAAGTCTGCAACAAACGGCAGCCTGGCAGCGGTTGTGCAGCCATCGGCGGATTCAGCCGGCCGCTGGGCATTATCGGGGTCAGCGACGCCTGCATCGCAACGCACCCCAGCGACATGGCGGTGGCCATGCGTGCCCTCGATGCACAGGTTGAAACGGTGCGGGCGGACGGCACGACCCGGGTAATTCCGATGGCCGACTTTCATCGGCTACCAGGCAACACGCCAAACATCGAAACCTCACTGGCGACACATGAGCTGATCACAGGTGTCACGCTGCCGGCGCCCATCGGCGGCACGCACATTTATCAAAAGGTCCGTGATCGCGCGTCCTATGCATTCGCCCTGGTTTCGGTCGCTGCAGTGATCCAGCAGGACGGCTCCGGCCGGATTGCACTGGGCGGTGTCGCGCAAAAGCCATGGCGCATGGAGGCCGCTGAAGCGGCCATGAACCAAGGCGCAAAAGCGGTTTCTGAGCAGTTGCTGGCGGGCGCCACGCCCACCGATCAAAACGCGTTCAAATTGACATTGGTCGAGCGCACGCTCGCCTCGGTCATGGCACAAGCGAGGGTTCAGGCATGAAATTCGACACGCCCGCCACGACCAATCCGATCGACCAGTTGAAAGTGGTTGGCAAACCTACTACCCGTATTGAAGGCCCGCTGAAAACCACGGGTACGGCGCCCTACGCCTATGAACACCATGACGTGGTGGCGAATCAGGCTTACGGTGTGGTGGTCGGCTCGGCCATCGCCAAGGGGCGCATCGCCTCGATGGACCTGACGGATGCACAGTCCGTACCCGGCGTGATCGCCATCGTCACCGCACAAAACGCCGGTAAGCTCGGCCTCGGCAAATACAACACTGCAACATTGCTCGCCGGGCCTGAGATCCAGCATTACCACCAGGCCGTGGCACTGGTGATAGCGCAGACCTTCGAGCAGGCGCGAACCGCCGCGCAACGCGTCAACGTTAACTATGTCAGCGAAAGCGGCTCATTTGATCTTGCCAGCGTGCGTGATGCCGGCGCGCCAACCGAAGAAATGCCCGACACCCGTCATGGTGATTTTGCCAAGGCGTTCGCGGCGGCGCCCGTGCAACTGGACGCCACCTACACCACGCCCGATCAAGCCCACGCCATGATGGAGCCCTTCGCCTCGATGGCCTCCTGGAACGGCGATCAGTTAACGCTGTGGACCTCCAATCAAATGATCGCCTGGTCGGTCAGCGACCTGGCCACCACCCTCGGTGTGCCCAAAGAAAACGTGCGGCTGATATCGCCCTACATCGGCGGCGGTTTTGGTGGAAAACTGTTCATTCGTGCCGACGCGGTGCTTGCAGCCCTCGGTGCACGATTGGCCGGCCAACCGGTAAAAGTTGCGCTGGCACGGCCGATGATGTTCAACAATTCCACGCACCGGCCGGCGACCATTCAACGCCTTCGCATTGGCGCGACTCACGAGGGCAAAATCACTGCCATCGGCCATGAAGGCTGGTCTGGTGACTTGCCGGGCGGCAAGGTCGAACGCGCGGCGCAGCCCAGTAAACTGCTGTATGCCGGTGAGAATCGGTTGGTCACAATGAGGCTATCGACCCTGGATTTACCTGAAGGCAACGCCATGCGTGCGCCCGGTGAAACGCCCGGGCTGATGGCGCTGGAAATCGCCATGGACGAAATGGCCGAGAAGCTCAACCTGGACCCCATCGAATTTCGGATCCGCAACGACACGCAGGTCGATCCAACCCATCCCGACCGACCATTTTCCACACGGCAACTGATCGAATGCCTGCGCACCGGGGCCAACCGCTTTGGCTGGAGCAAACGCCATGCGCAACCCGGCACGCAGCGCGAAGGTCGCTGGTTGATCGGCATGGGCGTCGGGGTCGCCTTTCGTAATAACAACCTGGTGACATCCGCGGCTCGCGTGCGCCTGAATGACCAGGGCATCGTGACCGTGGAAACCGACATGACCGACATTGGCACCGGGAGCTACACCATCATCGGCCAGACGGCTGCAGAGATGATGGGTGTGCCTCTTGCCAATGTCGTCGTGCGCCTGGGTGACTCAAGCTTTCCGGTGTCCTCCGGATCGGGTGGCCAGTTCGGCGCCAATTGCTCGACAGCCGGGGTGTACGCAGCCTGCGTGAAATTGCGCGAGGCGGTCGCGCAGCGCCTCGGCGTGAGCCCGGACCAAGCCGTGTTTATCGATAGCGAAGTACGCGTCGGCGGAAAAATTGTGCCATTGGGCAGCGCCGCGCAGGACGGCGAAATCGTCGCCGAAGATTCAATCGAATTTGAGCAATTGGCCAAGAAGTACCAGCAATCGACCTTCGGCGCGCACTTTGTCGAAGTCGCCGTCGACAGCGCCACCGGCGAAACTCGCGTGCGACGGATGTTGGCGGTGTGCGCTGCGGGACGGATCCTTAATCCGACGTCGGCCCGCAGTCAGGTGATCGGGGCGATGACCATGGGCGTCGGCGCGGCATTGATGGAAGCATTGGTGGTGGACAAACGCCGGGGCTTTTTCGTCAACCATGACCTGGCGGGATACGAAGTGCCGGTGCATGCCGACATTCCGCATCAAGAGGTGATTTTCCTCGACGAAACCGATCCGATGTCGTCGCCGATGAAAGCCAAAGGTGTCGGAGAATTAGGCCTGTGTGGTGTCAGTGCAGCGATTGCCAACGCAATCTACAACGCCACTGGCGCGCGGGTTCGGGAGTACCCGATTACTCTGGACAAGATCCTGCACGCACTGCCGCCCATGATTTGAACGCATCGGACCGATGCTGATCAGCGCTGTGCGCTGGCGTATTGCTGTTCGCTGACCTGTTCCATCCAGTCCACCACTTTACCGTCGTGTATTTCTGCAATGGCAATGTGAGTCATTGCGGTGGTCGCGGTAGCGCCGTGCCAATGCTTCACGTGGGGCGGGATCCACACCGTGTCGCCAGGTTTGATCGACTGCACCGGTTGGCCGTGCTCCTGCACCAGGCCGCTGCCTGCGGTGACGATCAATGTTTGCCCCAGCGGGTGCGTGTGCCATGCGGTTCGTGCGCCGGGTTCAAACGTTACGGTGGCGCCACTCACGGCTGCAGGTTCAGTGCCTTTGAAGGGAGCATCCACCCGCACTGTGCCGGTGAAATAATCGGCAGGACCTTTGGCCGATGGTTGTGAACCGTTTGGCGTGACTGTCAGCATCGGAGTCTCCTGAGCGTGGGAATCGAAGGCCATCAGTGAAAGCGACAGCGCTGTGGCGGCGAGGTTGTTCATGGCTTCTCCCGGTAAGTAATGTGTAATCAACTTCAATTTACCCGCTACACGCTCTTCTGATTAGCCACTAGAATCGGGTTAAACCTATGAGGGAGACTCATGAATGCTCCGGGAAAACGCCAACGATCTGCTCGCTTTCCTTGCGGTTGCCCGCGAGCGGAGCTTTACCAAGGCTGCCGGTAAACTCGGGGTGTCCCAATCCGCGCTAAGCCATACCATCCGCGGGTTGGAGGCTCGGTTGGGTTTGCGTTTGCTGACCCGTACCACGCGCAGTGTTTCGCCCACCGAGGCCGGCCAGCGCTTGCTGGAAACCATCGGCCCGCACTTCGAAGAGATCGAGATTGAACTGGCGGCGCTCAGTGACCTGCGTGACCGGCCTGCGGGTAACATTCGCCTGAATGCGATGGACCACGTACTGGAATTCATCCTGTGGCCGGTGTTGAAACCGTTTTTGGCCAAGTACCCCGACATTTCGGTGGAGGTGTGCTGCGACTACGGTTTCGTCGACATTGCGGCGCAGGGATTTGATGCCGGCGTGCGCCTGGGCGAGGACGTAGCCCAAGGCATGATCGCCACCCGCATCGGTCCGGACATGCGCATGCTGGTGGTGGGCTCCCCGGGTTACTTTGCCAACCGCGAGAAACCGCTGACACCTCGCGACCTGACCGGGCATCGGTGCAACAACCTGCGCCTGCCCACCCACGGTGGCGTGTACAGCTGGGAGTTCAAGAAAGACCAGCAAGCACTGAATGTGAAGGTCTCAGGCCAGGTCACGTTCAATGGCGTGTACCCCTTGCTGAATGCGGCGCTCGATGGCGTCGGCTTGAGTTATATCCCGCAAGACCTGGTGGCGCCGCACATCGCGGCCGGGCGCCTGGTGCCGGTGCTTGAGGACTGGTGCGCACCGTTTGCCGGTTTCCACCTGTACTACCCCAGCCGACGCCAGGCATCACCGGCATTTGCCTTGCTGCTGGAAGCGCTGCGTTACCGCTGACGGCTTGAGGTCATGGCTGCAGCAGCAACGCCACGAGTGCGGTCCAGCCTGTCTGATGGCTGGCGCCCAGACCGCGTCCGGTTTCGCCGTGAAAATACTCGTGAAACAAAACCAGGTCGCGGCTGGCCGGGTCCGCCTGCAGCTGTGGGTACGCCGCCATTGAAGGGCGATTACCCTCCTCGTCGCGTAAAAACAATCGGGTAAGGCGCTGGCTGAGGCTGTCGGCAACTTCCTCAAGTGATGCCAGGAACCCAGAACCCGTCGGGTATTCCACCGAGAAATCCTGATCGTAATACCGGTGAAATTCGCGCAACGACTCAATCAGCATGTAGTTGATCGGCATCCACACCGGGCCCCGCCAGTTGGAGTTGCCGCCGTACAACCGCGATTCGGATTCCGCCGGTTCGTAATGCGCGCACAGTTGATTGCCGTTGATTTGCAACCCGAACGGCTGCTCGGAGAAGGCTTTGGAGAGTGACCGGATACCGTACGGCGAAAGAAATTCGCTTTCGTCCAGCATGCGTTTCAGCAAGTCCTTGGTGCGCTCGCCGCGCAGCAGCGCCAGCAGCATGCGGTTGCCTTCACCCGGCTCGGTCCAGCGTGAAACCAGGCTGGCGAGGTCGGGACGGTGGCGCATGAAGCCCAGCAAACGATCACGTAGCCCCGGCAACCCTTCGTGCTCGTGCTGCTCCAGCACTTGCACGGCAAACAGCGGCATCAAGCCGACAATCGAACGCAAGCGCAACGGTTCATTGACGCCGTCGGGACGGTGCAGCACGTCGTAGAAGAACTGGTCCTGCTCGTCCCACAAACCCTCGGCATCGGAGTCGACCCGATTGATCGCCCCGGCGATGTAAAGGAAGTGCTCAAAGAACTTGACCGCAATGTCGACGTACACAGGGTTACGCTTGGCCAACTCCAGCGCTATGCGCATCAGGTCCAGCGCGTAGGCTGCGACCCACGCCGTGCCATCGGCCTGATCCAGTTGATAACCGGGCGGCAACAACGCCGACCGGTCGAACAGCGCAATATTGTCCAGCCCCAGAAAGCCGCCCTGGAACAGGTTGCGACCCTCGGCGTCCTTGCGATTGACCCACCATGAAAAATTGAGCAGCAGTTTGTGGAAAATCCGTTCGAGGAAATCCATGTCACCCGTGCCGGTCAACGCCTTGTCCTGCTGATACACGCGCCAACTGGCCCACGCATGCACCGGAGGATTGGCATCGTCGAAGCGCCATTCATAAGCCGGTAATTGGCCGTTGGGGTGCATGAAACGGTCTTTCACCAGCAGCAACAGTTGATGCTTGGCGAACGCCGGATCAATCAGCGCGAACGCCACGGCCTGAAAGCCCAGGTCCCAAGAAGCGTACCAAGGGTATTCCCAGGTATCAGGCATGGACACGATGTCGAAATTGGACAGGTGCCGCCAGTGCGTGTTGCGAATATGCGCGCGCGTGGCCGGCGGTGCAGGCTGCGCCGGGTCGCCATCGAGCCACTGATTGACGTCGAAGTAATACAGCTGCTTGGACCACAGCAAACCGGCCAGCGCCTGGCGTTGAACATTGCGAGCGTCCGGGTCGGTATTGGCGTGCTGCAACGCCGCGTAATAGTCATCGGCTTCGGCGCGGCGTTTTTCAAACACTGTTCTGGCACTGACCTGCGCCGCGCCCGCCGGGGCGAAACGCAAATAAACGCTGCGGCTTTGACCTGCCTCGAATGCCAGCGCGAAATGCGCCGCGACCTTGGTCCCTGCGTCGCGCCGAATCGCACCGCTGTCGCCATCGACCAGCCAGTCGTTGATCCCATCCTTGAATGGGCCTTGAGCGGCCACGCCGTCGAGCCTTGGGAAGTTGCTTTGGTTCTCGCAAAACAGCCATTGGCACTCTTCTTCGCCCCCGGCTGTGGCCTGGCGGTCGGCCAGTTGCGGGTGCCGGGCCACAATGTGATCACTGTCGAGCATTAGCCTCGGCAATTGCGCATCACCTGCCCAGCTCCAGGTATTGCGTGCCCACAGTTGCGGCAAAACGTGCAAGCGTGCGGGTTGGTCGGAGCGGTTGTGCACAGTGACACGCATGAAGATGTCGTCGACGGTGTGCTTGGCGTATTCCACCGTCACATCAAAATAACGGTCGTCGTCGAACACGCCGGTGTCGAGGATTTCATATTCGGTATCGGCCAAGCCACGGCGCGCATTTTCGGCTTTCAGATCGGTATAGGGAAATGCAGCCTGAGGGTATTTGTAGAGCATGCGCATGTAGGCATGGCTCGGCACACCGTCGAGGTAGAAATAGAGTTCCTTGACGTCTTCACCGTGGTTGCCCTCACTGTTATTCAGGCCAAACAGGCGTTCCTTGAGGATCGGGTCATGCTCGTTCCATAACCCCAGCCCAAGGCACCAGTGCTGCGCCTTGTCGCTAAAGCCTGCCAGGCCATCTTCACCCCAGCGATAAGCGCGGCTGCGAGCGTGATCGTGGGGGAAATAGCGCCACGCATCGCCATCGGCGCTGTAGTCTTCGCGCACCGTGCCCCATTGACGTTCGCTCAGATAGGGCCCCCATTCGCGCCACGCCTCGGCGTCGCTTCCGGCCAGTCGCAGGCCTTCAGTGGTATCGAGAATGTTCGCATCGGGTTTGACCGTCATAAGAGGTTCCACTGCACAGAGACGTCTGCAGTGTAGTGCCTCAGCCCGTCGAGGAACTGAATACTGCCTGTCGTGGCCAGGTATCCGTTTACAATGCGCACACTGACACCACCGGCCGCCCCATGGACATTGACCTCGCCCGCACGTTCCTCGAAATCGTCCGCCACGGCAGTCTCGCTGCTGCCGCCGAAAAACTGCACGTCACCCAGACGGCGATTACCGCGCGCGTGCAAAAGCTTGAAAGTCAGCTTGGCAGCACATTGTTTGTTCGCAACCGTGCCGGCGCGCGCCTCACGCCCAATGGCGAAGCCTTTGTGGTGTACGCCAATCAACTGGTGGAAACCTGGGAAGCCGCACGCCGGGACTTGCCATTGCCCGAGGGCTACCGCGACGTGCTGCACATTGGTGGCGAAGTCAGCTTGTGCAACCCTCTGATGCTCAGTTGGGCCGGCCAACTGCGCGATAGAATTCCCAGCCATGCACTGCGGATGGAAATCCGCGACGGCGAAAACCTGCTGCGACAACTGGAGCTGGGGGTGCTGGATGCCGCGCTGGTGTATCAGCCTGAGTACTGGCCGCGCTTGCAAGTGGAACAGGTGCTGGAAGAAAAACTGGTGCTGGTGCGCTTGTCTGGCCGGCCCGACCCTTACGTGTATATCGATTGGGGACCGGATTTCCGCCGCCAGCATGATGCAGCCCTACCGGAAAAAGCCAAGGCAGCGCTGAGTTTCAACCTCGGCCCGCTGGGCTTGCAGTTCATTCTGGAGAACGGTGGCAGCGGCTACTTCCGTACCCGTGTGGTGCAGAGTTACCTGGAAAGCGGCGTGCTGGAGCAAGTACCCAAAGCCCCGGAGTTCAGCTACCCGACGTACCTGGTGTACTCCCGCGACCGCGATAGCGAGACCTTGCAACGCGCCTTTGACCTGTTGCGCGAGGTCATCGCCAGCGACGAAGACTGGTCACAACGCTGGAATCCACTGACCTGAACCCGGCTCGCAACGACTGATGGCATTTTTGCCATCATTGCAGCAAGTTGCGCTGAAAATCCGCCCGGATCGGCTACGCTGCTGGAGATAACAAAAAGGAGAGGTGATTGCAGTGAGGCAGACCACCGAATCATTCCGCAGCCGCTACCGCGCCGACATTCATCCGCACTACAACCCATGGCTGCACGGCACCTTTGTGTTGCTGTTCGGCCTGTTGGCCATCGCAGCATTCTGGAGCACGGTGCACCAGGTACCGCCGCTTGCATGGCTGACAGTGCCGCTGACGTTGCTGCTGTTCAACTTCGGCGTGTACATGGTGCACCGCCACCTCGGGCATCATAAAAAAAGCTTTGCACGGATGTTTTATGCGCGCCATGCCGGCGACCATCACAGTTTTTTCGCCCCCGGCCAGATGAGTTATGACAACGCCCGCGACTGGCGAGTGATTTTGTTTCCGGCGTGGCTGATCGTGCTGCACACCCTCGTTATTACGCTGCCATTGTGGTGGCTGCTCAGGCAGTTCGATGCCAACGTGGCCGGGTTGTTCGGCGGCTGCATGGTGCTGGGCTACCTGGCCTATGAAGTGTTCCATGCCTGTGAACACCTGCCGCCGGAAAACCCGCTGACGCGCTTGCCATGGATTCGCCAGATGCGTCGGTTGCACGAATTGCATCACCGCCGCGAAATGATGCAAGAGCGCAATTTCAACATCGTTTTCCCGCTGATGGACTACCTGTTCGGCACCCTCTACTGGGAGCCTGAGCACTCTTCACCCTACCTTGCGAGAACGCCCATGACCCGCATGCAGCATCAGATCGACATTGCCGGCAATCCGATTGAAGTGCTCGCGTACGCCAGCACCGTGACCCTTTGGCCGCAGTGGCATCCGTCGTCGCTGAAGGTCGATGGCCAGGGCGGACCGTTGCACGCAGGGTCGAGGTTCGAAGAAGACATCCGGGCCGGTGGCCGTGACGGGCACCTGAGCTGGCGGGTTGACGAGTATCTGCCGGGGCGTCGCTGGAGTGCACAAGCCGTGGGCGATAAAGGGCTGTCGCTGGTGGTGACCTATGAGTGCGAGGCGCTGGACGACGGCGGCACGCGGTTTGTCCGCACACTGGATTATCAGTTCAGCGGTGTGGCAATGCGCATTGCCAACCGCCTGCTGCTCAAGCGGCGTATCGACCATGAATCGGCGACGTCGCTGCGGGCCTTGCGCGAGAAGGCGCAGCAGCACCTGACCCGAACAGGCGTTAACGCATGAATCGAGGTGTGAAAGGTCGGCAGGCCGTGTTGCTGGTCATCGTCGCCATCGGCGCCTTCTTGCTGCTGATGCCGACCAAGGTCAAACCCGTGGCCTGGTCACCTGCACCGGCGCCCTCCCTCACCTCGGGGATTTACGCCGACAACCAGCGCCTCAAAAGCTTGAAACCCGTGGGCGCTGCCGGCATCGAAGGGCCGGAAGCATTATTGCTGGAGGGCGACTTTTTAATCACCGGGCTGCATGACGGTCGGCTGATTCGCACCCGCGTCGACGGCACAGCCACCCAGGTATTGGCGGATACCGGTGGCCGGCCATTGGGCCTGGCGCGACACCCCAACGGCTTGCTGGTGATCGCTGACGGGGTCAAAGGCTTGCTGTCACTCGATGCTCAAGGCCAGTTGATTGCGTTGACCACCAGCGCCGGCGGGGTGCCATTTGGCTTCACTGACGACGTGGCCATCGACACGCACGGGCACTACGCCTATTTCAGCGATGCATCCAGCCGCTTTGGTTATGGCCATGACGGCGAAGCGATCATCGAACACGGGGGTGACGGCCGTTTGCTGCGGTATGACTTCCAGACCGGCAAAACCGAGGTCCTGCTGGACACGCTGGAATTCGCCAACGGGGTCACCCTCGGGCCGGACGATGCCTTTGTGCTGGTGAATGAAACCGGCGCCTATCGCATCACTCGTTATTGGCTGAGCGGGCCGAAGGCCGGCACCCACGACCTGTTCATCGACAATTTGCCAGGCTTGCCGGACAACCTCGCGTTCAATGGAAAGGACCGTTTCTGGGTGGCGTTGTATGCACCGCGCAACGCCTTGCTCGACGCGACGGCCGGGTATCCCTTCGTGCGCAAGATGATCGTGCGGGCAATGACCGTGTTGCCCAAGCCGATAGAGAAACGAGCGTTCGCATTGGGGCTGGATGTGAACGGTCAGGTGATCGCCAATCTACAGGATGCCAGCGCCGGTAATTACTCGCCGATTACCACGGTGCGCGAGTACGGGGAATGGTTGTACTTCGGGTCATTGAAAGCGGACCACATGGCGAGGATGCCGCTGAGCGGCGCGCTGCAGCAATAATTCAGGCCCCAGCGCAATCCCGTAGGAAACCGGCTTGCCGGTGATGGCGATTCCGAAGACGCCATCGCTGGCAAGCCAGTCTCCTACAGGTCTGTGGTGAATCCCGGATTTATGTCGTTGACGCAAATCCCGTAGGAAACCGGCTTGCCGGTGATGGCGATTGCGCAGACGCCATCGCTGGCAAGCCAGTCTCCTACGGGTCTGTGGTGAATCCCAGGTTTATGTCGTTGACGCAGATCCCGTAGGAAACCGGCTTGCCGGTGATGGCGATTGCGCAGACGCCATCGCTGGCAAGCCAGTCTCCTACGGGTCGGTGGTGAATCCCAGGTGTATGTCGTTGACGCAGATCCCGTAGGAAACCGGCTTGCCGGTGATGGCGATGCCGAAAACGCCATCGCTGGCAAGCCAGTCTCCTACGGGTCTGTGGTGAATCCCGGATTTATGTCGTTGACGCAGATCCCGTTGGAAAACGGCTTGCCGGTGATGGCGATGCCGAAAACGCCATCGCTGGCAAGCCAGTCTCCTACGGGTCGGTGGTGATGTAGGAATGTGTGGTGTTAACGCAAATTTTGGGGCGGCGTTCCAACGATGGGCCAGCGATCAGCGCGGATCCAGCTCACCATCGCGCACGGCATTGCCGGTTTCTTCCAGCACTCGCTCCGGGTCCATGGCCGTGGACAAATCATCGTCCATCGGCACGGCACCTTCGTTATCGGGGAGTTGGTCGATGCCCGGCTCGTCTTCGGGGTTGATCGTGGTACGGCCGGGGCTCAACGGTTCGGGATGGGTCGGGATCGGGTCGTACCCGCCCTGCTGTTCACTGGGGAATTTGGGGTCATTCATGAGGCACCTCGCATGGAGCCGTGAAGTCGGACTCTAATCATTCGAGGTGCCCGTATTTAGCGCCGTTCCAAATATCATGTCACCGGTCGTCGGTGCTCAGGACGGCGCCTGCAATTGTTTGACGATTTTATCCTTGACCTGCAAACGCCGCTCCTTGAGCTTCTTCAGCGTGTCATCACTGGGAGCGTCGGAGCTGGCGGTTTCAGCCTTGACCACATCGGCGTCCGCCTGCGAGTACTTGTTGATCAGCGAATCAAGCAACGGATCCCTGGAGCGTTTTTGCTGGATGTCTTCCTTTGAAAAGTTCAGGTCCTGATACAAATCGTGTGGCACCGGCATGGAACACCTCCGTTTGATAATCGGTGGCAAACGCGGTCGATTGCGCTCACCAACTATCAGAATGGCCTCGGTTCAGCGGTTCTGTCGACCGCCTATCAGACCAGCGGTGCCCGTTCGTCGTCCTGTTGCAAACGCGATAAAACCTTTATCCCAGGCTCGGCCTCCACTGAATAACGATCAATGAGATCGCCCATAAAAATCAGTGTGGAGAAATACCAATGGACGGATTCACCCTGCGCCACCTCGTTCTGGCACTCGCATTAAGCACCAGCATGGGCGCCGCTGTTGCTGCCACTTCCAATGATTTCGTTGATAACGCGGCGGCCGGCGGTATCGCGGAAGTCGAAGCCAGCAAGCTTGCCTTGGAAAAAAGCGCTTCCGCCGACATCAAGACTTTCGCCAACATGATGATTACCGATCATTCCAAGGCCAACGATGAACTGGCGGCAATAGCGAAAAAGCATGACATCAAGGTTCCAGACAGCACCACGCTGGTAAAACAGGCAAAAGAAAAAATTCTCGACATGCGCGATGAATCCTTCGATGCCGCGTATGCCAACAATCAGGTCAAGGCGCACGAAGAAACCATCGAACTATTCAAGAAAGAGGCCGACACCGTGACCGATGACAGGACCGCGGGTGCCACGGATTTAAAAGCCTTTGCGCAAAAAATGCTGCCAGCTCTGGAAAAACACTTGAGCGCGGCTAAAGAACTGCAAGCGGCCCATCCGAGCAAGTAAAACCTGGGTTTAATAAAAAGACCGCCTCCATGGAGGCGGTCTTTTTTATTCAGGGTCGGGATTAGCCGCCATCGGTATCAATATCGGCATCCGTATCTTCACCGGGTTTGGGCCGATCTGGCTCGGGTTTGAAACCGGGGCTGAACTCATTGTCGTTGTCGGTATTGACCTGCTTCTGGTCCACGCCTTTGCTGGCGCTGTCGGGTGGCGTGGTGGGCGGCTGTTGTTGAGTACCACCTTCGCCTGGAACCTGCGGGTCAATCGCCGGATCGTTGCGATCGAGCGGCGCGCCAGATGGGTCTCGTTGGGTATTCATCGCTTCATCTTTCATAAGTACCTCGTTTGTCACTGCAAGTACGCGGCTTGGTAGCCAGGCCTTACTGTTTTGAAGCTTTGCGCCAGTCAACGTTCCAAAAGATCACCCTCTTGGGCTGCGCCTACTAGTATTTGCCTGGCATATGAAAATATCCTGCCTGCGCGAACAACTATTTCGCTCGGCAAATGTCATTGGAATGCGCCGGTCAATAACCGGGGAATCGGCGCCTACTACCCAGGAGTTGATGCACATGGCAGCACTGCAAACCAGCACACTCGATGCGATGAAAAAAAACCAGACGCAACTGCTTGCCGAGTGGACCAAGGGCCTTGAAGCCACCGGTGCCACGCGCAACCTTAAAGAGCATGATCTGCAACAGCAGACCTCTGAGTTCCTGCACTTGATCATCACAGGCCTTGAACAAGGCAACGGTCAAAACGTCGCAGCCCAGGGCTGGGACGAGATTCGCCAGTTCCTCGAAAAACTCTCCCACAGCCGTGCGATGCTTGGCCAGGACTCGCACCAGACCGCCAGCTTCATTTTCTCGCTCAAGGGGCCGCTGTTTACGCTGTTACAAAATCATTACCAGGACAACCCGTCGCTGTTGGCCGAGCAGCTCTGGGAAGTCTCCGAATTGCTTGATGCCTTGGGCATGCACACCATCCGCACCTTCCAGAAATCCCGTGAAGCGGTGATCAAGCGTCAGCAGGAAGAGTTGCTGGAACTGTCGACCCCGGTGGTCAAGTTGTGGGACGGCGTACTGGCGCTGCCAATGATCGGCACACTCGACTCACAACGTACCCAAGTGGTGATGGAATCGCTGCTGCAGCGAATCGTCGACACCGGCTCGGAAATTGCCATCATCGACATCACCGGCGTGCCGACGGTCGATACGCTAGTCGCCCAACATCTGCTTAAAACCGTCACTGCCATTCGCTTGATGGGCGCTGATTGCATCATCAGTGGCGTGCGTCCGCAGATCGCTCAAACCATCGTGCACTTGGGCCTGGACCTGCAAGGCGTGGTCACCAAAGCCAACCTTGCCGATGCGTTGAAGCTGGCACTGACCCGACTCGGGATCACCGTCAGCAAGGCGAATTAAACCCATGGAACGCATTCCGATTTTGCAAATGGGCGACTTTCTGCTCGTGACCATTCAGGTCGACATGCATGACCAGCTAGCCCTGACACTGCAAGACGACTTGTCCGAGCGCATCAGCAGAACGTCTGCCCGTGGCGTGCTGATCGATATTTCCGCGCTGGACATGGTCGACTCGTTCATTGGCCGGATGATCGGCACCATTTCCGGCCTGTCGAAAATCATGGACGCGCAAACGGTGCTGGTCGGCATGCAACCCGCCGTCGCCATCACCTTGGTCGAGCTGGGCCTGACATTGCCGGGCGTCAGCACCGCGCTGAACGTCGAGCGCGGAATGAAACTGCTGCAGGACCGAGTACGCGAACAATGACCGTGCGCAGCAGCGGTAGCCAACCCATTCACATTGAACAGGACGTGGTACTCGCGCGGCAGACTGCGCGCAAACTGGCAACCGAGTGCGGCATGCGTCTCATCGACCTGACCAAACTGGTGACGGCCGTCAGCGAGTTGGCGCGCAACACCATGGTCTATGGCGGTGGCGGCGACATGGACTGGCAAATCCTCGACGAAAATTCACGCACCGGTTTGCGCCTGATTTTCCGTGACGAAGGTCCCGGCATTCCAGATATCAAACTGGCGATGACCGATGGCTGGACCTCCGGCAATGGCCTGGGACTGGGCCTGACCGGAGCCAAAAGGCTAGTGGAAGAGTTCGAGCTGGACACCGAGCCCGGCAAAGGCACTCGAATAACGATTACCCGATGGGCATGAGTATCAGCGGTTCGATGACGCAGGTACTCATCATCGAAGACAGCAGCCAGATCGGACATGCACGCCGTACCGCACAGCAACTCGCGGAAAAAAACGGCTTTGACCAAACCGATGCCGGGCGTGTGGCATTGGTGGCCACCGAGCTTGCAAGCAATATTCTCAAGCACGCCAGCCACGGCGAACTGCACTTGCGTGTGCTGCCCCGCGTGGCCGGCGCCGGCATCGAAATGCTGGCGATTGACCGGGCTAAAGGCTTTGACCTGGAGGCCTGCCTGGCCGATGGTTTTTCGACTCGAGGCACTCAAGGCATAGGACTGGGCGCGGTGTCGCGCCAGACCGAGGTGTTCGATGTGTACGCCGATGCGCGTGGTGCGGTGTTGTTGACCCGGCTGTACCCGCGTACCGACAAGGCTGCGGACCTGCGTGTCGGCATCAGCCAGCATGCATTGCACCATGACCCGGCGTGCGGTGACGTCTGGCACCTGGCTTTCGACGGGGCGCGTATCAGTGCGCTGGTCATCGATGGTCTGGGCCATGGCGAAGAAGCCGAGCGCGCCGCCCGCGCCGGTGAAACAGCCTTCGCACGCTCACCGTTCGATTCGCCGGTGCTGTTGCTGGAAGACATTCACCGCGACATGATCGGCACACGCGGCGGAGCGCTGGCCATTGCTCAATTCGACAGCGACGCCAATGCCCTGAAATTCATCGGCATCGGTAACATTGGCGCCTGCCTGATCGCCCCGGAAAAATCCCGTGGCCTGGCCTCACATCCAGGCATCGTCGGCGGGCAATACAGGAAGGCGCAACCCTTTGACTATGCTCATGTGAACGGACACCTATTGATCATGTACAGCGACGGCCTGCAATCGCGTTGGAACCTGCAAGATTACCCCGGCCTGGTGCACCGCCATCCCGCCGTAATCGCTGCCATCCTGCACCGCGATTTTTGTCGCGCACGCGACGATGTCACGGTGTTGGTCATTGCTCTGGAGACGCCTCATGGCTGAGTTAACCGACAGTCAAACAGACGAGCAGGCAGCCTTGGTCGCGCAGTTGCAAAGCGAAGCCAACGCGCTGCGCGAGGAGTTGGACGAAACCAATCAAGGCGTTCTGGCGTTGTATGCCGAGCTGGACACCCAGGCCGAACAACTGCGCCAGGCCTCAGACCTGAAAAGCCGTTTCCTGTCGTACATGAGCCATGAGTTCCGCACGCCACTGGGCTCGATCCTGAGCATTGCCAGCCTGTTGACCGACGAGCTCGACGGCCCGTTGAGCAACGAGCAGCACAAACAAGTGGCTTTCGTCAGTAACGCCGCGCGCGAACTGAGCGACATGGTTGATGACCTGCTGGACCTGGCAAAAATCGAAGCCGGGCGAATTACCATTTCGCCAGCCTGGTTCGATATGTTTGATCTGTTCGCGGCGTTGCGCGGCATGTTTCGGCCCATTGTCGATGCCACCGCCGTAGACCTGATTTTCGAAGAACCGGTAGGCCTGCCGCGCTTGTTCACCGATGACAAGAAACTCGCGCAGATCCTGCGCAACTTTATTTCCAACTCGCTGAAATTCACCACACGCGGCGAAGTGCGGGTCTCGACGCGACTGGAAGGCGATAATCGCGTGCGCTTTGCGGTCAGCGACACAGGAATAGGTATCGCCCCGGAGCTGCATGGCGCATTGTTCGAGGACTTCTCTCAGGTCGACTCGCCGCTGCAAAAACGCCTTCGGGGCACCGGACTCGGGCTGTCACTGTGCAAACGCTTCGCGGCGCTGCTGGGTGGTGAGGTCGGGCTACAGAGCGTTCCCGGCGAGGGTTCGACCTTTTTTGTGATCATCCCGCTGGCCATCGCCATGGAGCCTGCCGATGAAACGTGAAATCCGCTTGCTGATCGTCGACGACAACGTCGCCACTCGTTATGCGCTGCGCCGGCGTCTGGAACGCCATGGTTACGAAGTGCTCGAAGCCGGTACCGGTGGCGAAGGCCTCGCGCTGATCAGCAGTGCGGCCATCGACGCGCTGATTCTCGACGTCAACCTGCCGGACATGAGTGGTTTTGACATTGTGCGCAAACTGCGCGCCGAAGCCGACACAGCGCTGTTGCCGGTGATTCATGTGTCGGCAGCCTCGATTCAAACCGGCGACATCATCACCGGTCTCGATGCCGGCGCCGATGCCTACCTGATTCACCCGGTGGACCCGGACGTGCTGCTCGCTACCTTGCGCACGTTGTTGCGCGTGCGTGACACCGAAAACGCACTGCGTGAAAGCGAGGCGCGGTTCCGCGAAATTTTTGTCAATGTCTCGGCGCCGATTGCCGTGCTGGACGCGCAATTGAAAGTGCATGAGTGCAACCATGCGTTCGCGCAACTGATCCAGGACAACCAGGCACAAGACACCCTGAGTGAATGTTTTGCAGTGGATCAAGGCGCAATCATCGACGAGTTGCGCTTGCGCCTGGCCTACGGCGAACGCTGGAAAGGCACGCTGAGCATGCGCGTCCAGGGCGAAATTCGCGAAACCGAGTGGCAGATTTCGCCTTACCGTACGCCGGAACTGAGCCTGGTGTTCGTCGAGGACGTGACCGAACACCGTCATCGAGAGCGCTCGCACCTGGCGCGGCTGGACGATGCCACCACGCAGTTGGCCAAGGAAGTGGCCGAACGCGTTCGCACCGAGGCGCAACTGCTGCAAGTGCAAAAAATGGACGCGCTGGGCAAGCTGACGGGTGGCATCGCCCACGATTTCAATAACTTGCTGACCGGTATCATCACCAGCCTGGAACTGATCCAGAAACGGGTAGCGGATTCTCGCACCGACAAAGTCCAGTTCTACGCCGAAGCGGCGCTGAACTCGGCCATGAGCGCGGCGGCGCTGACCCATCGCCTGTTGGCGTTTGCCCGTCAACAGCCTCTCGATACCCGGCCCGTCGACATCAACGAGCATGTTCGCGGGCTCGAAGAACTGCTGGTGCGAACCATTGGTGAACGCATCGCCCTGAAATTGGAACTGACCAATAAATCTGCGATTGCGCTGGTCGATCCGATTCAACTCGAAAGCGCAGTGCTCAACCTGGTGATCAACGCGCGTGATGCGCTACCGCAGGGTGGCAATATCTGGGTCAACACCTATGCCGCGTATTCCCATGGTGACCCCAATCTGGCCGATGGCGCCTATGTCGCGTTGTCGGTGCGCGATGACGGCACCGGTATCGAGCACAACGTGATCGACAAGGTGTTTGATCCGTTCTTCACCACCAAACCGCTGGGCCAGGGAACCGGCCTGGGGTTATCGACGATCTACGGTTTTGCCCGTCAATCAGGCGGCGACGCGCACATCCGCAGCGTCGCCCGGCGCGGCACTGAAGTGACGATCATGCTCCCGGCCAGTTCCGACCCCACCACCGTCGAAACCACGCCGGCCAGCGTCGACGCCCAGGGCGACGGCGAGCACGTATTGATCGTCGAGGACATGCCGGCGGTGCGCATGTTCGTTGCCGAAGTGTTGGTGGATGCCGGCTACCGTTGCACGCAAGTGGGCGACATCGAAGGCGCGCTGGAGCGCTTGCAGAACGACAACACGATCGAATTGTTGCTGACCGACGTCGGCCTGCCCCGCATGAACGGCCGTGAACTTGCCGATATAGCGCGAGGCTGGCGAGAAAAGCTGCCGATCCTGTTCATGACCGGTTACGCCGAAACGGCCATCAACCGTCAGGTGTTTCTTGGCGAAGGTATGGAAATGCTGGTCAAACCGTTCCAGATCAACGAACTGCTGGAAAAGGTACGGCGCACGCTCGATGGGGTATGACACTCCCCTATCGTCAGAATGCCGCCCGGAACAGGCTCGCTCCCATCGGGAATATTCGCCATTACCTGGTTTTGTGACAGACACCAATCAACTGTGGGAGCGAGCCTGCTCGCGATAGGGGAGTGTCAGCAACGTGAATGTTGAATGTGCTGCTCCCCCGGTTCACACCATACCAAGGGTTTGGGCGAGGAACGGTGCGGTGCGGCTTTTTTTGCTTTTTGCCACTTTCTGCGGTGTTCCCGCCACCACAATTTTACCGCCCTGATCGCCCGCACCGGGCCCGATATCGATCACCCAGTCACTTTGCGCCACCACGCGCATTTCATGTTCGACGACGATGACCGTGTGCCCCGCCGCCACCAGCGAATTCAACTGTGCCAGCAAACGGTCCACATCCCGTGGGTGCAAACCCGTGGTGGGCTCGTCCAGCACATACAGCGTCGCGCCGCGTTGATTACGTTGCAGCTCGGTGGCCAGTTTGATCCGCTGGGCTTCGCCGCCGGACAATTCCGTCGCCGGTTGCCCGAGTCGCAAGTACCCCAAACCAATGTCGTGCAGCACTTGCAACGAGCGGTAAATGCCGGGTTGCGCGGCGAATACCTCAACCGCTTCATCCACCGTCAGTTGCAATACTTGAGCGATGTTCAGGCCTTGCCAGGTAATCGACAACGTCTGCGGATGATAACGGGCGCCGTGACAGGTTGGGCACGGCGCGTAGACGCTTGGCATAAACAGCAATTCAACGCTGACAAAGCCTTCACCTTCACAATTGGGACAACGTCCCTTGGCCACGTTGAAAGAAAACTGGCCAGCGTCATACCCTTCAGCCTGAGCCTCTGGCGTGGAGGCAAACAGTTTGCGCACGCTATCGAACAGGCCGGTGTAGGTCGCCAGATTCGAACGAGGCGTACGGCCGATTGGTTTCTGATCAACCTGCACCAATCGCTTGATCGACGCCAATCCGTCAGTCACCTGGCCACCGCTGACTTGCGGTGCATCATCCTCAAGGCTCGGTTCTTCCGGCTCGCTTTCACTCGCCGTGCGCCCAAGATGCGCACCCACCAGTTCCAGCAGAGCCTGGCTGACCAGACTCGATTTACCCGATCCCGAAACGCCGGTCACCGAGGTAAAACAACCCAGCGGGAACTCGGCGTTCAGGTCATTAAGGTTGTTGCGGGTGATGCCCGTCAGGCGCAACCAGTCACTGGGTTGACGGCTCACGCGAGGCGCCGGGGCTTGCTCGGCAAACAAGTAAGCGCGGGTTTGCGACTGGGTCACGCTAGCCAAACCGGAGGGCGGACCGCTGTAGAGAATCTGACCGCCGTTCTCCCCCGCCTCCGGGCCAACGTCGATCAGCCAGTCGGCGCGGCGCATGGTTTGCAGGTCGTGCTCGACCACGAACAGACTGTTGCCAGCCGCTTTCAGGCGTTGCAACGCGTCGAACAATGCCTCGCCATCGGCGGGGTGCAGGCCGGCCGACGGCTCATCCAGCACGTAAATCACGCCAAACAATTGCGAACCCAATTGAGTTGCCAACCGCAATCGTTGCAACTCGCCGGAAGACAGCGTCGGCGTACTGCGCTCCAGCGCCAGGTAGCCAAGCCCCAGATCGGTCAGGGTGCTGACCCGCTCCAGCAAGTCCTGTGCAATGCGTTGTGCTGCCAGGCGTTTTTCCACCGACAAGGTTGACCCGTTCACCTGGTCGCTGTCCTCGACATAACGATGAGCCGCCACCGGTTTCAAAACCTCGGCCACCTGCAACAGCGGCATCTGCGACAACTCACCGATGTCATACCCGGCGAATGTCACCGACAACGCGGCACGCGTCAGCCGTTTACCGTCACACAACGGGCATGGGCTGCCGAGCATGAACTGCGCGACACGCCGCTTCATCAGCGCGCTCTGCGAATGGCTGAAGGTATGCAGAATATAGCGCCGGGCACCGGTAAACGTGCCTTGGTAACTGGGCTCCATTTTACGTTTAAGCGCTACTTTGGTTTCTTCCGGCGTGAGACCGGCGTACACCGGAACTGTCGGTGTCTCCTCGGTAAACAGAATCCAGTCGCGCAGCTTTTTCGGCAAATCGCGCCACGGCTTGTCGACGTCGTAGCCCATGGTCACCAGGATGTCGCGCAGGTTCTGGCCTTGCCACGCCGTCGGCCACGAAGCGACCGCGCGCTGGCGAATGGTCAGGCTGGGGTCCGGGACCATCAGTGCTTCGGTAACCTCATACACCCGGCCCAAACCATGGCATTCAGGGCAAGCGCCTTGCGGCATATTCGGCGAAAAGTCTTCGGCGTAGAGCATCGGCTGCCCCGGCGGATAACTGCCGGCGCGTGAATAGAGCATGCGGACCAGGCTCGACAAGGTCGTGACGCTGCCCACCGAAGATCGCGTACTCGGCGTTCCACGCTGTTGCTGCAACGCCACCGCGGGCGGCAGGCCTTCGATTGAATCCACGTCCGGCACGCCGACCTGATCGATCAGGCGCCGCGCGTACGGCGCCACCGATTCGAAATAGCGGCGCTGCGCTTCGGCGTACAAGGTCGAGAATGCCAGTGACGACTTGCCCGAACCGGATACGCCGGTAAACACCACCAAGGCATCCCGGGGAATGTCGACATCAACATTCTTCAGGTTGTGTTCCCGGGCACCGCGCACCCTGACCATGCTGGAAGGAGGATTTGCCGTATGCCTGGAAGTCATGGTTAGCCTTGAAAGGTCGGTAGATATTCAGCTGCCAAGCACGGAACCGATCATGCTCAATAAGGCTTGCGGTCCGTAAGGTTTACTCAACAGGAAGGTATCGGGACTGAGTTGGTGATTGCGCGAAATGATGTCGCGCGTGTGCCCCGAGGTAAACAGCACCGCCACGGGTGGGTTTTGCACTTTGGCCCACGCGGCCAGGTCCGAACTTTTGATCAGGCCAGGCATTACCACGTCGGTGAAAATCAGGTCGACCGGCTCGCCGTCCAGCAACATCTGCATCGCAGCGTCGCCATTGGCGGCAGTCAGGACTTGATAGCCTTCCTCGCGCAGCAACTCTACGGCGGTACCGCGCACGGCTTCGTTGTCTTCGACCACCAGAATCTTTTCATGGCCGACGCGATGTTGACCGTCATGCGCAGTTGTTTCGCCGGGCAGCGGGCGCAGGCACCGTGGGAAATACAGCTGCACGCGAGTGCCCTGCCCCACTTCGCTGGAGATGTCGATATGGCCGCCGCTTTGCTTGACGAAGCCGAACACCATGCTCAGGCCTAACCCGGTGCCTTGGCCGTCGGCCTTGGTGGTAAAAAACGGTTCGAACGCCTGCGCCAGCACCTCGCGAGTCATTCCCGCGCCGCTGTCGGCCACCGCGACGCGTACGTATTCGCCGGCCGTGATGCCTTTGCCCGCACAAAATTTGCGGTCAAGTACTACGTTTTCGGCAGCCAACTCGATCATCCCTTCGCCCTGCATCGCGTCACGGGCGTTGATCGCCAGATTGAGGATGGCGTTTTCCAGTTGGTTGCGATCCACGTTGATGTGCCACGACTGAGGTGCCATCCGCACATCAATCTGGATGGTTTCGCCCAATGCCCGCTGCAGCAACTCCCCCACGCCCTCAAAAATCTGCTGTGGGTTGTACACCGCTGGCGACAAGGGTTGGCGACGGGCAAATGCAAGCAACTGCGAGGACAATTTGGCACCACGCTCAACCGCCGCAATCGACGCGCTGACCCGGCGCTGCACGTTGGGGTTGTCGGGTTCATGCCGTGCCAGCAAGTGCAGATTGCCGGCGATCACCTGCAACAGATTATTGAAGTCGTGGGCCACACCGCCGGTCAAACCACCGATGGCTTCCAGTTTCTGTGCTTGACGCAGTTGTTCTTCAGCCGCCAAACGCGCCTCGACTTCATCGGTAACGCGTCGCTCCAGATTACGGGTGAACTTGAGCAACGATTCTTCAGCGATCTTGCGCTCATGGATGTCGATCAACACACCCGGAAACCGGAACGGTTCGCCTTGTTCATCGAACTCGCAACCGCCGCTGGCCAGTACCCACAGATAGCTGCCGTCAGCGCGCAACACGCGATACTCGGCGTTATAGGGTTCGCGGTTTTTTACTGACTGTTCAACCTGCTCCTGCACCCAGCTCAAATCATCGGGATGAATCCGCGATTCGGCGACAGACGCCTGCAGGTCCGTCAGGTCTTGATCGGCGGGATAGGAAAATGTCCGGGCGAAACGCTCATCACCCGATAACACACCAGACTTGACGTCCCACACGAACGAACCCAGCAAGGCGCCGGCATTCAGCGCCAGGCGCACCCGCTCGTTATCGGCTCGGTAGGCGTCTTCGGCAGCTTGGCGTCGGCGTTCGGAAATAACGTGGTCGGTGGTTTCCACCACCATCGCCATGACCCCGGCGGGTTGCCCTTCGTCGTTGGCAACCGGGCTGTAATACAGGTCCATCCACACGTCTTCAGGAACGCCGTCGCGCAACAGCACCAGTTCTTTATTGCGAAAAGACAGCGTATCGCCGCCAAGGCAGGTATCCACCACGTGCCGATTGAACTCGGCGACTTCCGGCCAACCCAGCTCTACCGGCGAACCCAGCAGGTAGGGATGACGGCCGCCGGCGAACTCCGAATAGGCATCGTTATAGATCATGTAACCGGCCCGGCCCCACAACATCACCATCGGCAACGGCGAGGCCAGCAGCAACTGCACCGCGCTGCACAGGCTTTTGGGCCAGGTTTGGATGCCACCCAGCTCGGTGGCACTCCAGTCGAATGCGCAGATGCGCCCGGCCATTTCGCCGCGCCAACCGGAACACCCGTGGCTATCAGATAGAAACTGCATTGGCTGACTCTGTGTTCCTGTAATGACACCCGTTTGTTTCGAGCATTACGCACGCCAATGGTTTCATGAAGGTCGCGCTGATTCGCGCTAAACCTCAATCAGGTGCTTGAGCGGATGGTAACCAGTTTTGAGTGTGGCGGCGACGTCGAGAATGGCCTTCTCGATGCCGTTCAGGTGCATGCACGTCAGTTCAATCGCGGCGCTTTGATTTCCAGCTTCGATGTACTCGATCAAGCGCAAGTGTTCGTCGTCGCGGCACGCTTCATGGCTGTCGTCATCGAGCGCGGCAGCGTAGAGCGAGGCACGGGAAATCAGTTTTTGAAACCAGTCCAGCAGCACCGGATTGTTAAGGCTTTGCGCCAGTTTGATGTGGAACTCGCCCAACAGATGAATCAGCCGTTCATGGTCGCCACTGCGGTGCGCTTCATCTTCCAGCAGCAAGTGATCGCGCAGGTCCTGAGTCACCGCCGTATCGCGCCTGCGGCATAGCTCGCTGACGATACCGATCTCGATCAAGCGGCGCGTTTCGAACAGCGAACGAATTTCTTCGTCACTCGGCAATGACACCGATGCACCTTTATTGGGCTCGGTAGTGACCAGTCCGTCAGCCTCCAATTGCTTGAGCGCAGCACGAACCGAAGTCCGGCTGACATTAAAAAGTTCGGCCAGCGACGCTTCGCCAAGCTTCATGCCGGGGCGCAATGAACGCTTGCTGATCGCCTCGTAAACCCCTTGGTAGACGCGATTCACCGTGGTTTCGAGTTTTTTATCGGTCATCTGAACACTCCTTTAGCGCTTAACAACCAGCCCCTGGCGATGTGCGGCCATTGAAAAAGGGGGTTGCACCAGCAGATTAATCCGGGTATTTCTAAATTGCATCCAGATATTGCATACAATAATTAGAGGATTGCACCATTATGGGTCAACCAATAGCGATCGAAGTGCGTAATGTTTCAAAGCGATATTCCGACGATCCAGCGCAAGCTCCCGCGCTGGACACCGTATCGGTAGACATCGCCGATAACGAATTCTTCACCCTGCTCGGCCCCTCCGGCTGCGGCAAAACCACCTTGCTGCGCACCATCGCCGGCTTCGAGCACGTCAGCGAAGGCGAGATCCGCCTCGCAGGCGAGCCGGTCAATCACCTGCCGCCCTTCAAGCGGAGGGTCAATACGGTATTCCAGAGCTACGCACTGTTTCCACACATGAGTGTCGCGCAGAATATCGCCTTCGGCCTGGAGATGCAGGGTCTTGATCACAAGCAAACGGCCCAGCGCGTCGATGAGATGCTGGCGCTGGTGCAAATGCAGCACCTGGCCGGGCGCAAACCGGCCGAGCTGTCGGGCGGCCAACAGCAACGCGTGGCGCTGGCCCGGGCATTGGCGCCGAAACCGAAGGTGCTGTTGCTGGATGAACCTCTGTCGGCGCTCGACCTCAAGCTGCGCAAGGAGATGCAGGTCGAACTCAAGCGCGTGCAAAAAGAAGCCGGGATTACCTTCATTTTTGTCACCCACGATCAGGAAGAAGCCCTGACGTTGTCGGATCGCATTGCCGTGATGTCCGCTGGCAAAATCCTGCAGATCGGTACCCCGAACGATATCTATGAACGGCCACAGCATCAGTTCGTCGCGCAGTTCATCGGCGATATCAATTTCATTCCCGGGCACCTGAAACGCGGCCAACAGAACGAAAACCTCTTTGTACCGAGCGGCATGCCGGTCGAAATCCCCTGCCCGGCCCAAGGCTTCGACGGCGCGCGGGTGCAACTGGCGTTCCGCCCCGAGCGCTCGCAACTGGTTGACCCGACGCAGCCGCATCACCTGCGTGGGGTGATCGAAGCGGTGCTGTATGTCGGCACCGCGACGCTGTACCAATGCCGCTTGAACAACGACATCAAAGTCATGCTGCGCGAGAACAACGAAGGCCTGAACCATGGCCGGGTAGTGGGTGATCGCGTGGCAGTCAACCTGCCGCCTCACGCCTGTTTGCTGATGGAGGCCTGAGATGAGCGTCAGCAGCACTTCTCCCGCCCTCAACCGTGCGCTGTTGCTCAGCCCGGTGGTTCTGACTTTGCTGGCGTTGATCGCTATTCCGCTGGGCATCATGGGCTACATCAGCCTGTTGCCGCGCAATGTGTATGGCGGCGTCGACTGGCAAGCCAATTGGCAATTGCAAAGCTACGTGCAGCTGTTTTATCAGGAAGGATTCGACGGTGAACTGGAGCTGAATTGGGTTTACGCGCAAGCGTTGTTGCGCTCGGTATTCCAGGCCGGTGGCACCACCGTGTTGTGTTTCCTGTTCGGATTCCCGGTGGCCCTGTGGATGTCGAGCCTGACCCCGCGCCGTCGCAACCTGATGGTGTTGCTGATCACGATTCCGTTCTGGACCAACCTGCTGATCCGCAATTACGCGTGGTTGATCATCCTGCGTGAACAAGGCTGGGTGGCGCAGGGTTTGAACGCACTGCTGCCCCAGGCCGGCGGCATCACCCTGCTCTATAACGACTTCGCGGTCAGCGTCGGGCTGGTGTACAGCTTCTTGCCGTTCATGATTTTGCCAATCTATTCAACCCTGGAAAAACTCGACTGGCGCCTGGTCGAGGCGGCTTATGACCTGGGCGCCAACCGCTGGCACGCACTGCGGCGGATCATTTTGCCGCTGTCGATGCCCGGCGTGATTGCCGGCGCGTTGCTGGTGTTCGTGCCAAGCCTTGGAGCTTTCATCACGCCGGCCATCCTGGGTGGAGGCAAGACACTGATGATCGGCAACCTGATCCAGCAACAGTTCGGCACCGCGCGCAACTGGCCACTGGGCAGTTCGCTGTCGTTCTTGCTGCTGGGCATTTTGCTGCTGTCGCTGGTGCTGTACGCCCTCTATAGCCGTAATGCCGCCAAAAACCTGCGTCGGGGAGCCAAAACATGATTGCCCTGCACCTGAAAAAACTGCCACTGACCCGCGAAGTCAGCCTGCTGATCCTGGCGTACCTGTACGTGCCGATTTTGGTGTTGATCGCCTACAGCTTCAACGCCAACCGCTCGGCAACGGTATGGACCGAGTTCTCCTTTGCCTGGTACGGGCGAATCCTGGCAAACCCGTCGATCCAGACTGCCGCGTTGAACTCGATCATTGTCGCCAGCATCGCCACGGTCTGCGCCACTGCGATTGCGCTGCTGGCCGCATTGGCGACTTACCGGCCGTTCTACGGACAGAAAATGGTCGAGGGCGGGATCAACCTGCCGCTGATCCTGCCGGAAATCGTCACGGCCGTGGCCACGCTCCTGCTGTTCATGTCGCTTGGGATCAAGCTCGGTCTGCTGACCGTGATTGTCGCGCACGTCGGCTTCTGCATTCCTTTCGCCTACTTGCCGATACGCGCACGGCTCAACGACCTGGACAAAAGTTTGCTGGAGGCAGCCAACGATTTGTACGCCAACCCATGGCAGGTGTTTCGCCGGGTGACGTTGCCGCTGTTGTGGCCGGCGGTGTTGTCCGGCTCGGTGCTGGCATTCGTGGTCAGCCTCGATGATTTCATCATGACTTTCTTTGTGGCCGGCCCCGGTTCCACCACGTTGCCGGTGTACATCTTCTCGGCGATCAAGGCCGGCGTGACACCGGAGATCAATGCGATCTCGACCTTGATGCTGGTGATTTCCATCGTGCTGGTGGTGCTGGCCTTCTGGCTGGGACAGCGCGGCAAAAACCAATGAGTCTGGAGCGTTCCTCTATGAAAATAAAAAACGTGCGTTACGGCGTCGCCGGTCTGGCCCTCAGTTGCTTCGCCGTGTTCACTGCACACGCCGACGAGCCCAAAGAGTTGTTTTTCTACAACTGGACCGATTACTACCCGGTCGACCTGCTGGCCAAGTTCGAAAAGGAAACCGGAATCAAGGTCACAATGGACGGCTACGACAGCAACGAAACGCTGCTGGCCAAACTGCAGGCCGGTGGCGCGGCGTATGACGTGATCGTGCCGTCGCAGTCGATCATGCGCACCCTGATCAATCAGGATCTGTTGCTTGAGATCGACACGCCGACACTGCCTAACTTCCAGTACGTGAAACCGGCCTTTCGCGACCCGACGTTCGACCCTGGCCGCAAGTTCTCTGCGCCGTATTTGTGGGGTACTACCGGGTTTTCGTATGACAGCGCACGGGTACCCGGCGGCAAACTGGACGATTCGTGGAAAGAGTTCTTCGAACCCCGCAAAGAGCTGCAAGGACAACTGGCCGCGCTCGATACGTCGAGCAGCGTCATCAACGCCGCCAGTCATTACTTGAATGTCGATGAGTGCAGTGAAAATCCGCAGGACGCCAAGCGCATTCTTGAATTGCTGCAAAAGCAGAAACCGTTCCTGAAGATGTACAGCTCGGACAATACCGTCGACCGCATGGCCTCTGGCGAAGTGATCATGATGCAAAACTGGAACGGCTCAACGGCCCGGGCCACGTTGCAGAAGAGCACCATCAAATATGTTTACCCGCGCGAAGGCCTGGCGATGTTCCAGGACAACTTCGCCGTACCCAAAAGTGCACCGCACCCCGGCAACGCGAAGATTTTCATCGACTGGATGATGAAGCCGGAGAACGCCGCAGCGGTGTCCAACGCCATCGCGTATGCCAATGGCATCCAGAGCGATCAGTTGCTCGACGCGAAATGGAAGGTGATGGACGCCATCAACATGCCCGACGAATTCGCCTCGCGCCTGCGCCCGGAAAAGGAATGCAGCAACAAGGCGCGCGAGCTGCAGGACCGGATCTGGTCGAAGCTCAAGGGTTGATCCACTACCGGGTCACGGCCTTCGCCGGCAAGCCAGCTCCCACAGGAATCGGGATTGCCCTGAACCTGTGATCCACACACAAACCTGTGGGAGCACAGGTTGTCATGACCTTGTGATCCACACACAAAACCCGTGGGAGCCGGGCTTGCCCGCGAAGGGGCCCGCCCAGGCAACACAACATAGAAGACCTGAATGAGGTTCGTATGACCCAATCCCGCTGGCTGCGCAATGTGCGGCCCTACGATTCCACCGCCGAAGACCTGCTGATTGAAAACGGCCGATTCACCCAACGGCGCCCTGCCTCCAGCACACCGCTGGCGGCAACCGACATCGACGGCCAGAACCAGCTGATGACCGACGCCCTGGTCGAAAGCCACGTCCACCTCGATAAAACCCTGTGGGGCCAACCCTGGCGCCCGAACAGTGCCGGTCCGATGCTGAAGGATTACATCGCCAACGAACGCCGCGTGCTGCGCGAAGTCGAGTCGCCGATTGCGCAACGGGCCGGTGCCTTGCTGGAAAACTGCATCGCAAGAGGCTCTTTGACCCTGCGCTGCCACGTCGACATCGATCCCGAATTCGGCTTGCGTCACGTCGAAGCGCTGCAGCAGTTGCGCGAAACCTACCGCGACCTGATCGACCTGCAATTGGTGGTGTTCCCGCAAACCGGGCTTATCAGCCGTCCTGGCACCGGCGAACTGATGCGTGAAGCCATGGCGCTGGGCGTGGAAAACGTGGGTGGCCTGGATCCGTGCGGCATCGATAACGACCCGGTCGCCCAGCTCGACTTCGTGTTCAAACTGGCCAGTGAGTTCGACCGAGGTGTCGATATTCACCTGCACGACAAAGGTGAATTGGGCCTGTGGCAGATTGCGCTGATTGCCGACTACACCGAACGCTTTGCGCTTCAGGGCCGGGTAATGATCAGCCACGCCTACTGCTTGGGAATGCTGCCGTGGAGCCAGGTCAAACCACTGGCGGAACGCTTGGCGGCACTGCGAATTTCCTTGATGAGTTCCGCCCCCGCCGACTGCGCCGTGCCGCCCTTCCTTGCGCTGCGCGAGGCAGGCGTGAACGTGTGCCTGGGCTCAGACGGCATTCGTGACGCCTGGTCGCCGATGGGCAATGGCGACATGCTTGAACGGGCGATGCTGTTGGCGTTCCGTTTTGACTTGAACAAGGACGACGAATTGGCCGCTGCCTTCGAAGCGGCGACGGTCAATGGTGCACGTGCATTGGGCTGTGAGGGTTATGGCCTGGAAGTCGGGCGCGCCGCAGACTTTTTGTTGATGCCAGTGCAAACGCTGGGCGAAGCTGTGGTCTCCCGTCCGCTGCGCCAGGTCTATCGCGGCGGCCAGTTGATCGCGGCCAATGGCCGACTGCTGGAAAGCCGTTTGTGAAGCGCATTGGCCTTAAAGCCACGTGTGTCGTCGGCTTCGATGGCACACAACATGTGCTGTGGCGCGACGGCGAAGTGGTGTTCGAAGGCTCACGCATCGTGTTCGTCGGCCGTGGCTATACGGCGCCAGTTGATCAATGGATTGACTACGGTAATGCATTGATCGGCCCGGGATTCATTGATCTGGACGCGTTGGGCGATCTCGATTCCACGGTGCTGACACTCGACAACGGCGATGAGCGCGACATGGGCCGCATGTGGTCCGAAGACTATTTGCGATCCGGCCCGAAGGAGAGTTACAGCGCCGACGAAGAAGTTTTCAAGTACCGCTACGCCTTCACCCAATTGATTCGCAACGGCATCACCACAGCGATGCCGATCACCTCGATGTACTACCGCGAATGGGCTGAAACCTACGACGAGTTTGCCGCCGTAGCCGACGTCGCGGCTGAGTTGGGCCTGCGAACGTACCTCGGCCCTTGCTACATGAGCGGCATGAGTTACTGGCGCGCGAATGGAACCCTTGGCCATCACTGGGATGAACCCCGGGGCCTGTCCGGGCTCGACGCTGCCGTCAGGTTTTTCAATGATTTTGATGGCGCACATGCCGGATTGATTCGCGGTGCGCTGCTGCCAGACCGGATTCAAACCTGCACCCCGACGCTGCTGCAACGCACCGCTGCGCTCAGCCGGGAGCTGGATGCACCGATGCGCTTGCATTGCTGCCAAGGGCTGGGCGAGGTGGAGATGGTGACGCAGCTTCGCGGCGTCTCACCCTTGGCCTGGCTTGCCCAACTGGACCTGTTGACCCCGCGCAGCCTGCTGCCCCATGGCATCTACACCACAGGCGATGACGACCTGCAACGGCTGGTGGACGGCGGCGCGAGCCTGGTGCATTGCCCGGTCGTGTTTGCCCGTGATGGCGAGGCATTGAACTCCTTTGGCCGTTACCGCGCCAAGGGCATCAACTTCGCCTTGGGCACCGACACCTGGCCGGCCGATTTGCTGGAGAACATGCGCCAAGGCCTGAACATTGCCCGATTAATGGAGGGCGGCGGTGCCTTGACCAGCAGCCTGGATTTTTACAACGCCGCCACCCTCGGCGGCGCCAAAGCCCTGGGCCGAGATGACCTCGGCCGACTCGCACCGGGAGCCAAGGCTGACATCACGGTGTTCAGCCTTCGAGGTCAGCATTTGGGGCCCCTGTTCGACCCGCTGAAAAATCTGATGCTGGCCGGTCGTGGTGATGATTGCATCGCCAGCTACATCGACGGCCGCTGCGTGATGCAGGACGGCCAGGTGCAAGGCGTCGATTACCCGGCCTTGCAGCGCCAGGCTCAACAACAATTCGAAAAACTGATGCGCAGTCACAGCGACCGGGCCTTTGGCCAACCGGACTGGAAAGGCCTGTTCAAACCGGCCATACCCTTTGCTGACGACTACAGCGCGCACGCGCCACTGAGCGCAATTGATCCACTTTCTTAGAGACTTCTGCCTATGCAAAGCTTCGACTTCAGCAAACTGAGCGCGCGGGACAAATACAAAATTCTGATTGGCAGCGTAGTGCCTCGTCCGATTGCATTGGTGACCACCATCGATGGCGAAGGTCGTATCAACGCCGCACCGTTCAGTTTTTTCAATGCGCTGTCCGCCGACCCGCCCATCCTTGCCTTGGGCGTCGAAAACTACGGTGACCAAAGCCCCAAGGACACCACACGCAATATCCAGCTTAATCAGGAATTCACCGTCAACATTGTCAGCGATGCCCTGGTAGAAGCCATGAACGTGTGCGCCGTGCCTTTCGCGCCCGGTTTCGACGAGCTCACGGCCGCGGGCCTGACGGCCATCCCCGGCACTGCAGTCAAATGCCCGCGTATCGGTGAAGCGCCGGTCGCGCTGGAGTGCCGACGAATGATGGCGTTGTCCATCGGGCAATCGCGCGAGATTATTTTCGGCGAAGTGTTAATGGCGCATGTGCGGGACGAGTTGATTGACCCAAAAACCCTGTACATCGATCAGTTAGGGCTCGACGCGATTGGCCGAATGGGTGGGCATGGGTACGCACGCACAAGGGACTATTTTGATTTGCCGACCCGCTCGTTGCAGTCCTGGACGGAAACGCCTGGCGGCGGCGAACGGTTTTGGCCTGCCCCCAAGTAATTCCAAGCCCTACACAAACCCGTAGGAAACCGGCTTGCCGGTGATGGCGATTCCAAAGACGCCATCGCTGGCAAGCCAGCCTCCTACGGATCGGTGGTGAGTCCCGGATGTATGTCGTTAACGCAAATCCCGTAGGAAACCGGCTTGCCGGTGATGGCGATTTCAAAGACGCCATCGCTGGCAAGCCAGTCTCCTACGGATCGGTGGTGATGCGGAATGTGTGGTGCTAACGCAAATCCCGTAGGAAACCGGCTTGCCGGTGATGGCGATTCCAATGACGCCATCGCTGGCAAGCCAGTCTCCTACGGATCGGTGGTGAGCCCCGGATTTATGTCGTTAACGCAAATCCTGTAGGAAACCGGCTTGCCGGTGATGGCGATTCCAAAGACGCCATCGCTGGCAAGCCAGCCTCCTACGGATCGGTGGTGAGCCCCGGATGTATGTCGTTAACGCAAATCCCGTAGGAAACCGGCTTGCCGGTGATGGCGATGCCAAAGACGCCATCGCTGGGGAGCCAGCCTCCTACCAAAACGGTGTTAACCGCATTCCACAAGCACACCCTCAATGGAAATCCCGGCTGCGCACGCTGATGCCGTCCAGCATTGGGCTTAAATCGCTCAGGCGTCCGGCAATCAAATGCCGGACTTCGCCTTGTTTTTCCCAGCGCCCGTCGACCTTGAGCAATTGCGAGCCAACCAACACCTGCCGTTGCCGCTCGGCGAGGTCACGCCAGACGATGACGTTGATGTTGCCGAACTCGTCTTCAAGGGTGACAAAGGTCACGCCACTGGCGGTGCCGGGGCGTTGTCGGCCAGTGACCAGACCGGCGACGCTCACGGGGCGCCCATGGTCGACCGTCATCAACTCTTT
Organism: Gordonia sp. IEGM753; assembly: GCF_050321825.1. Classification (NCBI taxonomy): domain Bacteria; kingdom Bacillati; phylum Actinomycetota; class Actinomycetes; order Mycobacteriales; family Gordoniaceae; genus Gordonia; species Gordonia sp. IEGM753. The sequence goes on along the minus strand of NZ_JBNQGB010000001.1, from coordinate 1,056,641 downwards.
TGAGCTGCGACAGCGCAGGGCTTTCAATTCAGTGCGCAACAATGCCAGCGGATGCGGCCCGAGCGTGGTGCCGACACTGTTGTAATCGGCCAGCAAGTCTTCGCCCACCGTGGGTTTTGGCAACGACACCGCGTCTTCTTCCTGGCTCGGTAAACCGGCGAGCAAACCGAGTTGCCTTTGCACACCCGCCACTTCCCAGCGCGCCCGATGACGGTCGCCGGCCAACCCTCTTAATGCACCGGCATCGGCCAGTTGTTCCTGGGCGCGGGCATCGAGTTGCGCCCGCTCGCCGAGGTCGGCAATGTCGACAAATCCACCCCGCGAGCGCGCCGCTTCGATACGCCGGGCATCGTCTTCGCGAAAGCCCTTGATCATGCGCAAACCCATACGAATCGCTGGTTGCGCGCCGGCGATCGGTTCCAGGCTGCAATCCCAGTCGCTGGCGCGCACGTCCACCGGGCGAATCTGCAAGTGATGCCGGCGCGCGTCCTGCAGAATCTGGTCGGGGCTATAGAAACCCATCGGCCAGCTATTGATCAGCGCGCAGGCGAACGCCGCGGGTTCGTGGCATTTCAACCAGCAACTGGCGTAGGTCAGCAACGCAAAACTGGCGGCATGTGACTCGGGGAAACCGTAGCTGCCAAAGCCTTTGATCTGCTCGAAGATCTGCGCCGCAAATTCAGCCGAGTAGCCGTTCTTTTCCATTCCGGCAGCCAACCGCTTCTTGTGCGGTTCCAGCCCGCCGTGGCGTTTCCAGGCCGCCATCGAACGGCGCAACTGATCGGCCTCACCGGGGCTGTAATCGGCAGCGACGATAGCGATTTGCATCACCTGCTCCTGAAACAGCGGCACGCCCAAGGTACGTTCAAGAACCTCCTTCAGTTCCGGGGACGGATAGGTTTCGGGCTCTTCCTTGTTTCGCCGTCGCAGATACGGATGCACCATGCCGCCCTGGATAGGTCCCGGGCGCACGATGGCGACCTCGATTACCAAATCATAAAAGGTGCGCGGCTTGAGCCTGGGCAACATCGACATCTGTGCCCGTGATTCGATCTGGAACACGCCGATGGTGTCGGCACGGCCAATCATGTCGTAGGTTTGCGAATCTTCAGGAGGCACGGTGGCCAGGCTCAGGTCCTGATGACGATGGCGGCGCAGCAAATCGAAACAGCGGCGAATCGCGCTGAGCATGCCCAAGGCCAGAATATCCACCTTGAGCAGCCCGACCGCGTCGAGGTCGTCCTTGTCCCACTGGATGATGGTGCGCTCCGCCATGGCGGCGTTTTCCACGGGCACCAGGCTGTCCAGCGGCTGCTCGGAAATGACGAAGCCGCCAGGATGCTGGGACAAGTGCCTAGGGAAACCGATCAGCTGTTGCGTCAGGCTCAGCACCCGACGCAGTACCGGGCTCTCGGGATCAAAACCGCCTTCACGCAAACGCTCGACGGGCGGGGTTTCATCGCTCCAGTGTCCGCAACAATCAGCCAGGGCGTTGATCTGATCCGGCGGTAAACCCAACGCCTTGGCCACATCACGCACCGCGCCGGCCGCGTGATACGTGCTGACCACCGCCGTCAGCGCCGCACGGGTACGGCCATAACGCTGGAATACGTACTGCAAGACTTCTTCGCGCCGTTCGTGCTCGAAATCCACATCGATATCCGGCGGTTCGTTGCGCTCCTTGGAAAGAAAGCGCTCGAACAGCATGTTCATCCGGTCAGGATCGATCTCGGTGATGCCCAAGGCAAAACACACCGCCGAGTTGGCCGCCGAACCCCGTCCCTGACACAGAATTTTTTGCCGCCGGGCAAAGGCAACGATGTCCTGAACCGTCAGGAAATAGCTTTCGTAGCCCAGTTCGGTGATCAGTTTCAGTTCCTTGTCGATCAGGTTGCGCACCTTGTCACTGGCGCCTTGAGGCCAGCGTTCGCGAATGCCGCGTTCGGTCAACTCTCTCAGCCACGATGCGGCGTTATGCCCCAAGGGCACCAACTCGCGAGGGTATTGATAACGCAACTGGCTGAGGTCGAACGTGCAACGCCGGGCAATGGTCAACGTTTCATCGAGCAGCGTTTGCGGATAAATGGAGTGCAGTACATCGAGGCTGCGCACATGTCGCTCGCCATTGGGGTGCAAGCGCAAACCGGCGCCGGCCACCGGCAGGTGATGACGGATGGCGGTCATGGTGTCCTGCAAGGCACGACGGCCACGGGCATGCATGTGCACATCGCCGCTGGCCACCGCCGGGATCGCCAATGTGCCGGCCAGCGCCAGTAGCGCAGCCAGTCGCCGGGTATCGTCCTGGCCGCGATGCAACTGCACGGCCATCCAGAGTTTTTCAGTGAAGGCGTGTTTTAGCCAATGACCGCTCGCCAGGTCATCAACCGTGTCCGGCACCCATAATGCCAATAGCCCCGGCAGAGGCTCGCTAAAGTCTTCGCGCAGCACCTGATACTGACCTTTTTGCGTGCGCCGCCGGGCTCGGGTGATCAGTCGGCACAGGTGCTGGTAACCCTCGAGATTTTCCACCAGCAGCACCAGTTTCGGGCCGTTCTCGATGCGGATTTCGCTGCCGACGATCAGCGGCAGCTCTACGGATTTTGCGGCTTGCCAGGCACGGACAATCCCGGCCAAGGTGCATTCATCAGTGATCGCCAAGGCCTGATAACCCTGCTTTTTGGCGCGCTGAAACAGTTCCAGCGCACTGGAAGCGCCGCGTTGGAAACTGAAGTTGGACAAGCAGTGCAGCTCGGCATACCCGACGCTCATGCGAACCAGCCTTGCAGCCACAATGGGCCGCCCTCACCCACCGCACGATAGGCCCAACCTTGCTGGCCGGCGCGGGTTTCGATCAGGTAGTAATCGCGGCGCACGTCGGCGCCGTCCCACCAGCCGGATTCGATGCGTTCCGGGCCCATCAGGATGCGTGTCGAGCCTTCATGAACCGCCAAAGGTTCCGTCAGCAACCAGCCCGGACGTTGCGTACCCGGTAGTCCGGCACAGAGCTGAGGGTCGACATGCGCCTGCCACGCACATTCCGGCCGGTGATCGGCCTGGAAGCGCAAACCGTGCACGGCCTCGTCCCCGAGCCGCGCACGCAAGCGTTCGCGCAGCTGTTCCCAGGGCAACGACTGCTGTGGACGGTCGTCGAACAGTTCCTGGGATTGCGGAACGAAGGTCGGCAAGTCTTCGGCGCACAGGCGAAAACCGCGCACAGGCGCCTCGACCGTGACGTGCTCCAGTCGCCCCCGTGCCAATTCGAACAGCATGGCCGGATCGCGTTCGGCGCTGAGCAGGCCAACCTTGATGACGCTGTCCGGCAGGCCTGCGTGTTCCAGATGCAGGTCGAAACGCTGCACGCCGCTGTCTCGCCCGCACAGGAATGCCGACAAGTCGCCGGTCAACCGGCGTAATGGAAACAACAACGCCTGATGCGACTGAACATCAAAATTGAGTTCGATGCGCACGTCAAACCGGTCTGGCGGCAAGTAGAACGACAACGCCAAGCGTCGCGCGCCAAACAACGCATCCAGATGCTTGAGCACCTGGGCCTCGAAACGTCGCGCCAGTGTATGACGAGGCAACGCCTGCACCTGATTCAGGGTACGCAGCCCCATGCGTGACAGCGCTGTGGCGACATTGGCCTCCAGCCCGACACGGTCGATGGGCAATTGCCCAAGATGATGCTGCAAGGCTTGATCGTCGGGCACGACCAGCCCGTCATAAGCATTGGCCAGTATCCGGGCCGCCACCGGGTTCGGCGCGGCGACTATTCGATGGCGAAACCCCAACTCACTTAACTCGGTGCGCAACCGCGCCTCAAACTGTGGCCACGACCCGAACAGGCCAAGACTGGATTCGATTTCAAACACCACCGCGCGCGGGTAATGCACGCTGACCTGAGAGCTGAAGCGGTAGGCCCACGCGGCAAGAAACTGCTGCCACTGCTCGATTTCAGCGGCGTCGTATTCAGCCGTGACAAAGCCTTTGCTCAAGGCCTGAGCGGCGGTCATCGATTGGCCCGGACGCAAACCCAATGCACGCGCCGACGCATTGACCGCTTGCAACACCCGACGCTGGGCCGGGCCGGTCAACAGTGCCAGCGGCGCCTCGGGATCGCAGCGTTGACGCAGTACCGCGTCCAGCGCCAATTGCGGGAAAAGAATGCACACCCAGCGCATGGCAACCTCAATGCCCCACGGCAAAGGCAATCGGCGCTGAACGCGCCAACCCGCCCCGACACTTCAACACCCGCAATTGCGCAGGTTTGGCATCAATGGCAATGCGCAACGCCGCTGGCGAAGGATTGATGGCCTCATTGAGCGAGCGATAGGCAAATGCCAGGGTCGAACCGGTTTCCGCTGCCACCTGCAAGCGGCGCAATGCCCGATCATCGGCCTTGTGCGGCCAACACAACACCGCGCCGCAACTGCCTGAACGCAGGCATTGTTCCGCCGCCCACAGCGCATCGCGCTCACTGGCCTGAATGATCGACAACTGGCGTAAATCAACCCCGGCGCTCTGCCAGGCGTGCGGATACGGCACGTACGGCGGTGCCACCAGCACGATGCGCTCACCCGCTGCGGACAAGCGCGCCAGCGCCGGCCATACCAGTTGCAACTCGCCGACGCCCTGCCCGGCCAGCAGGATTTCGGTGAGTGCCGCTTCCGGCCAGCCGCCCGTAGGCAACGCCGCATCCAGCGCCGCATGCCCGGTGGGTTGCGGGCTGACAGTCGGCGGCGCAGGCCGGCCCTTCCAGACCTGGCCGCCATTGAACAGCGTGTCCAGCGCAACGACGGCCCCCATCACCCTTGCCTCACCAGACCGCAAAATACCCCTTCGATGGCCAGGTCCTGATCGGCTTCGACGATGATCGGCTTATACGCCGGGTTGCGCGGCAGCAGGCGAACAGCCTCGCCGACCCGCTCGAAACGTTTGATGGTGACTTCCCCGTCGAGCCGTGCCACGACGATCTGGCCGTTCAACGCTTCGGCACTATGGTGCACGCCGACCAGATCGCCATCGAGAATGCCGTCCTCGATCATCGAGTCACCCTGCACCCGCAGCATGTAGTCCGGCACCCGGGAGAAGATCGATGGGTCAAGCAGCAAGCGGCTGTGAACCTCGGCATCGGCGCCGATCGGTGCACCCGCCGCTACCCGGCCCAATACTGGAATGTCGAGCAATTCAGGCCGCGCAGGCTGCCCGAGCAAGCGAATGCCACGAGCCTGATGTGGGTTGACCTCAATGAAACCGGCGTCGGTCAGCGCCAGCACATGCTTGCGCGCCACGCTGCGGGAGGCAAAACCGAACGCCTCGCTGATTTCAGCGAGGCTCGGGGACTGACCGTGCTCCGCGATTCGATCACGGATAAACGTCAGGATGGCGGTACGGCGGGGAGTCAAAGTCGTCATGGAGTACATTTGTACTCTTTTGCGTTTTACCTGACAAGCGCCGCCAGTCAGCTCAGCCCACGGGCGGCCAGAAAGCCTGCGATGTAATCGATAAACGCCACGACTTTGGCCGTCGCCCGCCGATGGCTCGGGTACACGGCCAGGATGTGCTCGCCAAAGCTGTCCGGGTCGATCTGGTAATCGGCCATCAACCGCACCAGTCGCCCCTCGGCAATGTACGGCGCGGCACTCCACAGCGGGGTATGCAACAAACCGCGTCCGGCCAGCGCATTGGCCAGCAACAGGTCGTAATTATCGCTGCGCAATCGCGGTGTCCGGGGTTGCGGCAGGCTCAAACGCTGCCCATCACGTTCAGCCCACCAAAATTCACGGCTCAATAACGGGTGGCGGTACAGCAGCCATTCGTGCTCTTCAAGGGTTTGCGGGGTGACCGGCAACGCCTTGCGCGCCAGGTATTCTGGGCTGCCGCACAACGCCAGACGATTACTGCCGACGACGCGTGCAATCAGCCCCGGCAAATCGTCATGACCTTCGCGCAAGGCCAAGTCGTAGCCACTTTCCAGCAGGTTGACGAATTCATCGCACAGGTCCACTTCCAGATTGATCTGCGGGTATTGCTCCAGAAAGCCACCACAGACCTGGTCCAGAAAAGCCTGCCCATACGCCAGCGGCGCGGTGATTTTCAGGCTGCCGCGCAGGCCATGTTGCAGCTGTTCGATTTCATCGCCCGCCTCGTCCAGCCGTTGCAACACCTGACGCGCGGTTTCCAGGTAAAGCCGACCGGACTCCGTCAGCCGAATTCGTCGGGTACTGCGCTCGAACAGCCGGGCGCCGAGTTCCGTCTCCAGATGATTGACCGCTTTGGTCAAGGCCGATGGCGTCTTGCCGAGTTGCTCGGCGGCACGACTGAAACTGCCCAGTTGCGCCGTGACCACGAACATTTTCAATGCACCCAACTTGTCCATTCTTTTTCCATTCAGGCAAAAATGTTTTTCGTGACCCGGGCATTCTGCTCGGCGTGACAAGCCACTAATCTGGCCATCAGACGCAATAACAAGGAAACATTCAATGAAAAGATTCATCCCGAATCTATTGGTGGCCGCCGTAAGTTTTGCCTCGATGGAAGCCATGGCCGCGCCTGATCTGGTGCTGTTCAATGGCAAGATCTTCACCGCAGACCGCAGCCAACCGAAGGCGCAGGCATTGGCGGTAGAAGACGGCAAAGTGTTGCAAGTGGGCAGCGATGCGCAGATCAAAGCCTTGATCGCCGCCGACACCAAAGTGGTCGACCTGGGCGGCAAAGCCCTGATGCCCGGTCTGATCGACAGCCATTCCCACGCCATCTTCGGCGGCCTGGAGATGGCGTCGGCGAACATGGAGGATGAAGTTGTCGACCTGGATCAACTGGAAAAACGCCTGCGTGAATGGCGTGACGACGGCAAGGCCAAACATGGCGACGTGCTGAGTGTGGCCGGTATGAGTTCGGCCTATTGGGCACAAGCCGACGCGCTCGGCAAAAAGTTCAACAGCGGTGAATGGGCCGACGTGCCCGTGGTATTTACCGGCAGCGATCACCACACCGCGTGGGCCAACACTGTGATGCTCAAACGTGCCGGCATTGATGCGGCGCTGCTGAAGTCATTGCCCGCGGCTGAAAAAGACACCATCGGCCAACGCGCCGACGGCAGCCCTAACGGTTTTCTGGTCGATGCGGGCTGGGATCGGGTGGCCTCGAAGATGCCAGTGCCGAGCGCCGCCGATATGTTGAAGGCCGCGCAATCGGCCATGCGCTACAACAACAGCCTGGGCATCACGGCCTGGATGGACCCCGCCGCCAACGCCGCGCCCGGTGAACCGGTATTCGCGCTCAAGCCCACGGAAAAAACCGTGGGTGTGCTGCCGGCTTATAAAGCACTGTCTGAAACCGGCGACATGAGCGTGCACGTTGCCGCGCTGCTGGTGGCCAACCCGAAAAGTGTTCCGGCCGATCTCGACACGCTGGACAAGGTTCGTCAGCAGTTTCAGGGGATTCAGAACCTGACCCTGCCTGGTATCAAAATCTTCGCCGACGGTGTGATCGAATACCCGGCGCAGAGCGCGGCAATGATCGACCCGTATACCAATTCGCATAAACAGGGCGAATTGCTGATCGACCCCCAGCATTTTGGCGAACTGGTGAGTGCCATCGACCAACGCGGCTGGCTGGTGCACATTCACGCCATCGGCGACCGTGCGGTACGCGAATCGCTGAACGGGATCGAGCAGGCGCGCAAGGATCGCCAGAGCGGCGTGACACACTCGATCACCCACCTGCAAATCGTCAACCCGAAAGAGTTCGCACGGTTCAAGCCGCTGAACGTCATTGCCTCGATGCAACTGCTTTGGGCCAGTGCCGACGACTACACGCTGGACATGATCAAGCCGTACGTCAGCGCGCTCGCCTTTCGTTATCAATACCCGGCGCATTCCTTGTTGAAACAGGGCGCAACCATCGCGGGGGCCAGTGATTGGCCGGTGTCGTCACCGAACCCGTTCAATGCCATGGCCCAAGCCATTACCCGCGTCGGCCCATTGGGCGTGCTCAATGCCGATGAACGCCTGGACCGCGAAACCATGTTCTACGCCTACACCCTGAATGCTGCCCGCACCATTGGCCTGGAGAAGCAGATCGGTTCATTGAGCCCCGGCAAGCAAGCCGACTTCATCGTGCTGGACCGCGATGTATTCACCGTCGATAACAAAGCCCTGCACGACACCCAAGTGCTGCAAACCTGGTTTGCAGGTCGCGAAGTCTACGCGCCCGCCCTCTAACAAAAATCACCTGTAACCACTGCCCGTCCCCGCGTCCGTCGTCGGGGTTCGGCGCAGCTTTGCCCTGAAAAAACTGCCCATAACAACCACAATATCGGGACGCTACCCATGAAAGCTTTCACTTTGTTCGCCCTCGGATCCTTGAGCGTGCTGCCGCTGAGCAGCCAAGCGGTGCCCTTGAATGACGACTTCGCCGTGCTGGTGGACGTGACCCTCGCCAGCGACTACCGCACTCGCGGCATTTCGCAAACCCAGAACGACCCGGCGCTGCAGGCCGGTTTGACGCTGGCCCACAGCAGCGGTCTTTACCTTGGTGCCTGGAGTTCGAACGTCGATTTTGGCGGTGGCCTGAAAACCCGTCAGGAAGTCGATTACTACGCTGGCTGGCTGTGGCAAGCCACCGATGCGGTCAGCCTGGACGTGGGCTACATCAGATACGCCTACCCCAAAGAAAGTCAGTTCAACCAAGGTGAAACGTATGCGGTGCTGAGCGCTTACGGGGTGAAGCTCGCGGCGTATTACTCATCGGATGCGCCAGGCATCGACAGCAAACAGAGTTCGCTCTACAGCTATGTCGGCTATGAAAAAGAATTGCCCTACGGCATTGGACTGAAACTGCGTTACGGCGAGATGGATTTCAAAGACCCGCACCTCTATTCCACCAACGGCCACGCCGAAGACACGTACCACGAATGGGAGGCCAAGCTGACCCATGAACTGGCCGGCGTCATGCTGGGCCTGAGCTACATCGATACCGACCTGTCGAAAAGTCAGTGCCAAAGCAACTGGGGCTTCAAAGACGTGTGCAGCGCAACCGTAGTCGCCAGTATCAGCAAATCGTTCTGACGCGGCCAAGACAAGGATGTCGAGGTTGTTGACGGCACTATCCCAATGTTCTTTTATTGTCAGAAAAACTCCACGAGAGCTTCTCACCTGAACCAGGGATGCAACGTTAATGATTTCAAGCAAAGGACTGCGTTTTCCACCCATCACATCGACCCGGCTGGTGCTGTTGTTTTCCCTGGCGCTGGTCGCGCTGTACAACCTGGCGACCTGGAAGGCGCTTGGTACGCTGATCACCCTGCAAGGCGCGTACAGAGCGGGCTTCATGCTGTCGTTCGGGCTGTTTCTGTGGGCCGCTTTTACCTTGCTGCTGACGCTGGTTTCGTTCCGCTGGACCCTCAAGCCAGCGCTGACGGTGGTGGCTCTTGTGTCGGCCTGCGCGGCGTATTTCATGAACGAATACGGGATCACCATCGACACCGTGATGGTGCAAAACGTGTTCGAGACCAACCCGCAAGAAGCCTCGGCCCTGCTCAATGGAAGATGGCTGGTGTATGTGCTGGTGCTCGGTGTATTGCCGACACTGGTGATCTGGCGGTGGCCTGTGGCGTATCGACCATTTTTGCGTGGGTTGTTGAACAAGGTGTTGGTGATTATCGGTTGCCTGCTGGTGATCGCCGTCTCGGTGGGAGCGTTTTACTCAACCTACGCACCGATCTTTCGCGAAGAAGAAAAGCTCACCCATTTTATCAACCCGACCAATTACATTTACGCCATCGGCAAATACACCAAGCAGCGTTTGGGGATCAAAAAGAATCTGCTGGTGCAGGCCATTGGCGAAGACGCGGTGATGAGCGCGAAGGCCGCCGGGCGCGAAAAAAAATCGCTGATGGTGCTGGTGGTTGGCGAAACCGCGCGCGCCGATCATTTTTCGCTGAACGGCTATGGCCGCGACACCAATCCTGAACTGAGCAGACTGGACATCCTGAATTTCACCCAGGTGCACTCCTGTGGCACCTCGACCGCAGTGTCGGTGCCGTGCATGTTCTCGATGTTCCCACGCGAGGATTACAGCGACAAAAAGGGCAAAACCTACCAGGGCTTGCTGGATATTCTGCAGCGGGCCGGCGTGCAAGTGCTGTGGCTGGACAACAACAGCGACTGCAAAGGAACTTGCCTGCGCGTGCCGCACCGTGACATCCCAAAGAATCAGCCGGGACCCTTTTGCGATGGCAACAATTGCCTCGACGAAGCGCTGCTGGTCGGTCTGCAGGACTACATCGACAGTCTCAAGGGCCATGCGATCATCGTCCTGCATGCCGATGGCAGCCACGGCCCGGAATATTATGAGCGCTATCCCAAAGCCCTCGAACGCTTCAAACCGATCTGCCACACCAACCAGTTGGGCAGTTGCAGCACGCAGGAATTGGTTAACGTGTACGACAACACCATTCTCTACACCGACCACTTCCTGGCCAAGGTCGTAACGTTGCTTAAACACAATGAAGGCAAGCTCGACACCTCAATGCTCTACGTTTCCGACCATGGCGAATCCCTCGGCGAAAACGGCTTGTACCTGCACGCGGCGCCGTACGCACTTGCGCCACAGGCCCAGACGCACGTGCCGATGGTGATGTGGTTTGGCGCCGGCACCCTGCCTGGATTGGGAATAGATCAAGGCTGCCTGCAAGGCAAGACCGGGCAACCTGACTTGAGCCACGACAACCTGTTTCATTCGGTGCTGGGATTGTTTGAGGTGAAGACCGGCGTCTATCAGCCCGCGCTGGATATATTCCAGGGCTGCAGAAGTTGACGCCATCGCAGGCAAGCCAGCGCATCTATAGATCGGTGGTGATACCGCGATTGATGTAATTGACACACATCCCGTAGGAAACCGGCTTGCCGGTGATGGCGATCTCACGGGCGCCATCGCTGGCAAGCCAGTCTCCTACGGATCGGTGGTGACACCGCGATTGATGTAATTGACACACATCCCGTAGGAAACCGGCTTGCCGGTGATGGCGATTCCGAAGACGCCATCGTAGGCAAGCGAGGCTTTATATCGACGGGATGAGTGCTGACAGATAGGGCCACGGGTAGATTCCGCGCTCGTGGCCGTCGCTGAAAACCAGTTGCAAGCCGTAACCCTGGTCGTTCAGTGCCGTCACTCGCACTCGCGCATCGACCAGGGGCGCCGAGCCTTTGAGCCGAAACGCGCGGCATTGCGAACAGGGGCATTGGCGGCGCAACTCGACGTGATCCAGTAACTGCTCACGACCGTCCGGCCAGTTCAATCGCAGCTGTTGCCTGCGTTGAGAATTGCCAATCGCCACCGGGTTCATTGCAATTGGCTCAAGGCAATGCGCACCGCTTTACGCACCTCCGGATCGCCGTCGTCCTGGGCTGCCAACAACGGTGCGATGGCGCCTCGATCATTCAATTCGCCGAGGGCCAATGCAGCCTCTTTGCGCAAGTTACTGATGCGGTGGCCGAGGGTTTCGATCAATGCCTCCAGTGCCGGGGCATAGCGCAAACGACCCAGACTGCGGGTGGCGCGCAGCCGGACTTGCCAATAATCGTCGCGCAGGGCTGCGACCAATGCTGAACCCGCCTCCACTTGCCCGACCTTGCCCAGCGTGGTGGCAGCCTCCTCACGCACTTGCCAGGCGCGGTCTTGCAGTGCCTGACGCAGCGCCGGCAAGACCTGCACGTCACACGCCAGGCCGAGTGCGCCGGTGGCTGCACGACGCACCTCGGTGTCTGGATCGTTGCTGGCCAGTTTGGCCAGTGCCGGCAAGGCATCAAGCTGTTTTAGCCAGCCGAGCACGCCGACCGCCTCACGACGAACACCGGCGTCTTCATCATTCAATGCCTCAGATGCCGCCGCCGCAGCATCGGCAAATCGTAACTCGCGCAACGCCCTGAACGCTGCGATACGCACGCTGATGTCGGCATGCCCGGTCCACGGCAAAATCACCCGCCCCGCGGCTTCGCTTTTAAGCAAACTAAGGCTTTGCGCGGCAGCGGCTTGCACTGCCAACGAGGGGTCCGTCAGCGCCTGGCATAACGCCTCGACCACGGGCTGATCCTCCCAGGCTTCGAGCAGTCGTGCGGCTTCGGCCCGCACCTCTTCAGCCGGATCGACTGCCAGTCGGTCCACCAGCCACAGCAAGCCGTCGGGTTCTTCAAGATCGGCCAGCTCAATCAAGGCGATGCGACGCACGCCAGGATCTTCGTCAGTCAGGCGCGGCTGCAAAGCAAGAATGTCGTTGTTATCGGTTACATCGAATAGAGAGGTCATAAGGCAAATCGCGGCAGTTTATTTTCAAGGGGAAGTCCGAGAGGGTTCAGGCGTGGTAATTGCCGACCGTCTTCGTGACGCAGTAACTCAAGGCAATGACGTTTCAAATGGGAGAACTCAGGACGGGTCACCAGCGCTGTCGTACGCGGTCGGGTGAAGTCCAGGCGCAAGTCTTCGATGATCCGCCCGGGACGCGAACTCATCACCAGCAGCCGATCAGCCAGGAACAGTGCTTCGTCGATGTCATGGGTGACGAACACCACGGTGGTGCGAATTCGGGTCCAGATATCCAGCAGCAGTTCCTGCATGTTCATCCGGGTCAGTGCATCGAGCGCGCCGAACGGCTCGTCCATCAATAACAGTCGCGGCCGATTGATCAACACCCGGGCGATTTCCACCCGTTGCTGCATGCCACCAGACAACTGATCCGGCCAGCGCTCGGCAAAACCTTGCAGACCGACCGAAGCGAGCATTTCGTCGGCGGCTGCGTGGCGCTCCGCTTTGCCGATACCGTGCATTTTCAGACCGAACGCAACGTTGTCGCGCACGGTTCGCCAAGGAAACAACGTGTGGTGCTGGAACACCATGCCGCGTTGAGGCGAGGGTCCAGAGACCTCGGCCCCATCGACTTTGAGCGTGCCGGAGCGCGGTTGCAGGTGCCCGGCCAACGCACCGAGCAACGTCGATTTACCGCAGCCCGACGGCCCGAGGATGCACACGAATTGCCCGGGTTCAATTTGGCAGTCAAGACCTTGCACCGCTTCAAACGCTGCACTGCCCTGCCCCAGGCTGATCGACAAATCATGAATATCGATGCGCCCTTCAGGGTGTTGAAAAACGCTCATCAGGCTTTTCCTCGTGGTCGATGCCAAGGCGTGAATACAGCGCCAAGTCGTTTGATCAGCCAACTGCTGCCCATGCCGAGCACGCCGATCAGCAACATGCCGACCACGATGTCGGCGTAGTTCTGGATGGTGTAGGACTCCCAGGTGTAATAACCGATGCCGTACTGGCCGGAGATCATTTCAGCGGTCACCAGGCAAAACCACGAAGTGCCCATGCCGATCGCAAGACCGGTAATGATGCTGGGTGCCGCGCCCGGCAGGATCACCTCCAGCAAAATCGCCCGACGCCCGGCCCCAAGGCTTCTGGCTGAGGCAATCAGGCGCGGATCGACGCCTTCGACGCCGTGCACGGTGTTAAGCAAAATCGGGAACAAGGCGCCGGTAAACGTGATGAACACCATCGACAGTTCAGAGGACGGGAACATCAGGATGGCCAAGGGTATCCACGCAACCGCGGGTATCGGGCGCAACACTTCCAGTGGCGGCAGCAACAAATCTTCGGCCCATTTTGAGCGCCCGATGGCCAGGCCCAACGCGATGCCGATGATCAGTGCGGCGAGGTAACCGGCGAACACCCGGCTGAGGCTGCTGCTTAGATGTCGCGCGAGTTTGCCGGAGTCGCCGAGGCCAAATGCCGCGTCAACCACGGCCACCGGGGTCGGAACATTGGCGAAGGTGACCAGGCCAAGGTTCCAGTGATGGCTGGCGGCAAGTTGCCAGAAGACGAGGCAGAGCAGCAGTGAGGCTGCCCGCGGGATCCAGCGTATGTATGGTCTGGACATAATTTCTCTCTCAACCCGATCACGGTGCAAGCGAGCCTGCTCGCGAAAGCGGTGGGTCACTCGACATCGATATTGAATGTCAGTACGCCTTCGCGAGCAGGCTCGCGCCCACCGTTGACCGAGCGGTGTTGGAGGTTAGCGGACGGCAACGGCCTGGGTCGTGGCGTCGGTAAAGTCGAGAACCTTGCCGCCCTGCGCCGTGGCAAACTGTTGCGCCTGGCCTTTGAGCAGGAAGGCGCTGAGACGCCCCTTGGCATCACTGGCGAACCACGCCTGATCCGCCAACAACTTGATACCGCTGTCACTCGCCTGGGCATACACCGCCCGAATGTTTTTACCTTCGGCCTTCAAACCGGCCAGTGCGCTGAATGCCGACTCAGCCGAGGCGTACTGCCGGACTTTCGGCTCGCCGCGTACCCAGATTTCGGCCACGTGTGTGAAGTCCGTGATGGCATTACCGCTGAGCGCATCGACGGCCGTCAACGGCGCCTGCCCGTAGTTGGCCAGTTGCGCGGTGTAATCCAGTTTCGAAGCCTTGAACGCGGCGCGAATGTATTGGTCATCGATAAACGTGTTGAGGTCGAGGCCGCGATCAGCCTTCTTCAACAACTTCAGGGTGTCGATGGCGGTGCCGACGGCCTGACGGTATTCAGGTTTCCAGCTAAGGTCGCGGGTTTGTACGCCGAGTGGCCCGTGGAACAGGTAATTGACCTCGGCATCGACCCCGGTGACTTTGGCAATCAGCTCGCTGTACTTCTCAGGTTCAGCCGCCAGCAATTGATTGGCTTCGATGCTGGCACGCAGGTACGCCACGACAATTTCCGGGTACTGCTTCGCATACGCCTGGTCCACCAGGGCACCATGAAAGGTCGGCGTATTGGCCTGGGAGCCGTCATAGATCTTGCGCGCGAAACCACGGCTCGGAAACAGTTCGGCGAACGGCACAAAATCGGCATGCGCATCGATTTTTCCAGCCTGCAACGCAGAGCCCGCAACTTCCGGCGGCTGCGCAATAATGTTCACGTCTTTCAACGGATCCCAGCCCTGCGCTGCCACGGCGCGTAGCAACATGCCGTGGGCGGTCGAGGCAAAGGGTACGGAAATGGTCTTGCCCTTGAGCTCGGCCAGCGACTGCACGCCCGATGCGCTCGGCACCACAATGCCGTTACCACTGCCTTTGATACTGCCCGACAGCACGCTGATAAACAGGCTGTGCTTGCCGGCTGTTTCGAACGCGACACCGTTGAACGCACCGGGGAAATCGGCCATGGCACCAAAGTCGAGCTTACCGGCGACCATCTCGTTGGTCAGTGGCGCACCGCTGGTGAAATTCTTCCACTGCACATCGTACTTGGCGTCCTTATATTGGCCGTCGTGAGGCAAGTATTTGTCCAGCAGGCCCAGCTCGCGGATCAACAGGCCACCAGCGGCGCAGTTGATGGTGGTGTCCTGGGTGCCGATGGCGATGCGGATGGTGTTGGCCGAGGCCGATAAAGTGAATGAAGCCAGTACCAGACCGGCCAATGCTGCACGCAGCGAAGTAGGCAAAACCATGGGTATATCCCCTCGAATCATTTATAGGATGTTCGTCTCCGCCACGATCAGGGCGCGGTGGGAAACGAGGGGTGTTTTGAAGCAAGCGTCCGGGGTTGCCGGATGGCTTTGGGGGGCCTGGGCGGGCCTCATCGCTGGCAGGCCAGCTCCCACAAAAATCTCTGTTGCCAGCGAAATGGGTGTCTCACTGCAAATCCCCTGTGGGAGCTGGCCTGCCAGCGATGGCGATCCAATTTTCAGCATTGATGTCGACTGACCCACCGCGATCGCGAGCAGGCTCACTCCCACAAGGTTCTCGGTTGCCAGCAAGATTGTGTCTCACTGCAAATCCCCTGTGGGAGCTGGCCTGCCAGCGATGGCGTCCTTTCAGTCACCGCAGTAAATAAGGGATTTCCACTTTCACCGCGCCAGTCGGGCAGTCCTTTTCACAGGGCATGCAGTACCAGCATTCGTCGAACGCCATGTAGGCCTTTTGCGTGGCCGGATTGATCGCCAACAAGTCCATGGGGCAAACATCCACGCACACGGTGCAGCCCTTGTGGGCGATGCACAGGTCTTCATCGACGGTGACCGGCGCATTGGAACGGAAGAAGATTTCCTGAGGTTGATAGGCCATTTTCGGTCTCTCTGTTTAGGTGTTGCTCAGGCCGCAAAGGTGCCGACCCGAAGCCGGTCGTAAGCCTGCATTTCTTCGGCATCGAGCGGGATGATGTAAGGCTCGACGGCTTTTTTGAAACTGCTCATCTGGCCGTTTTCATCTTTTTTCAGGTGGCAATGGCAGAACCAGTCACTGTCGTTGCGTTGCGGATGATCGACCCGATAGTGGTAAAGCCCCCAGCGACTTTCAGCACGGAACAACGACGCTCGCGCGGCCATTTCGGCGCAGTCGCGGATCATGCTGACCTCCATGGCGCGCATCAGCTCGTGGGCGTTGTGCGCCTTGATCTGATCCAGATCACGCTGGATATCGCTGAAACGCTGCAGGCCGATCTGCATCTTCTTGGTCACCTTCGGCGGTTGCAGGTAATCGTTCACAAAGCGTCGCAGCTTGTACTCGACCTGAGCCGGCGGCAGTCCATGTTCGCGGTCCAACGGTGCGTACACCCGGGCCTTTTCTGTTTCGATTTGCGCAGCATCCAGTGCTGAAAACTCACGCGCCTCGACAAAATCCGCCGCGTTGGTACCGGCAAACCAGCCATAGGTAAACGCGCCGAGCATGTAGTTATGCGGCACTGCCGCCATATCGCCCGCCGAGTACAAGCCCTTGACCGAGGTCTCGGCCTTTTCGTTGACCCACACACCGGACGCTGAGTGCCCGCTGCAAAAGCCGATTTCAGAAATGTGCATCTCGACCATTTGCGTGCGGTAATCGGTACCGCGATTGGCATGAAACTGGCCACGGCTGGGGCGTTCGTTGCTGTGCAGGATCTGTTCAATGTTCTGAATGGTTTCCTCGGCCAAGTGGTCCAGTTTGAGGAACACCGGGCCGTTACCGCTTTCGAGTTCCTGGTGAAACTCCCACATCATCTGGCCGCTCCAGTAATCGCACTCGATAAAGCGTTCCCCCTTGTTGTTGGCGGTGTAACCACCCAAGGGGCCGGTGACGTAAGCGCAGGCCGGCCCGTTGTAATCCTTGATCAGCGGGTTGATCTGGAAGCACTCAAGGTTTGAGAGTTCGGCGCCGGCGTGATACGCCATCGCGTAGCCGTCGCCAGCATTGGTCGGGTTTTCGTAGGTGCCCATCAGGTAACCCGAGGATGGCAGGCCCAGGCGGCCGGCGGCACCGCAGCACAGGATTACCGCTTTGGCCTTGATCACGTGGAAATCAGCGGTGCGGCAATCGAAGCCCATCACGCCGTTGACGGCGCCCGCTTCATCCGTGAGCAAGCGTGTGCAAACCAGCCGATTGGTGATGCTCACCCGCGCCCGTTTCAACTGGCGATACAAGACTTTCTTGATGTCATGCCCTTCCGGCATCGGCAGCACATAGGCACCCATGTGGTGGACTTTTTTCACCGCATAATCGCCAGTCTCGTCCTTTTCGAATTTCACACCCCAGCGGTCCAGTTGCTCGATGGTTTCGAAACTGTGGGTCGCGTAGGCGTAGACCGCAGCCTGATTGACGATGCCGTCATTGGCGATGGTGATTTCCTTGGTGTACTGCTCGGGGGTCGAATGGCCCGGAATGATCGCGTTGTTCAGGCCGTCCATGCCCATGCTGATCGCGCCGCTGCGCTTGACGTTGGCCTTGTCGATCAGCAGCACACGCAGATCGCGATTGCGTTCCTTGGCCTTGATTGCGGCCATCGGGCCCGCCGTGCCGCCGCCGATCACAACGATGTCGTATTCCTGTTCGAGCGTCTTTCTATCAATGCAATTGTTGGTGACGGTGCTGTGGGTCATGCCTGATCCCCTTTTTGCCGATCGATCCGCAAGCGGTACTGGAACGCATCGCCACGGTAGTACAGGTGTTCGAAATCCACGGGGCGACCCTCGACGTCATGGGTCAGACGCTCGATGCGCATGATCGGCGAGCCGGCCTCAACGTTCAGGGCCTGGGTCAGGTCGCTGTCGGCGAGTACCGCGTCAATCGCCAGGTCTGCGTGACCGAGCGCCAGCGCACAGTCGTTTTCGAGGATCAGGAAAATGTCACGCGTGACCAGATCAGCCTTCTCCAGGCGTTCGCCGATGGCTTTGGGCAGGTAGGTTATTTCCAGCGATATCGGCTCACGGTTGATCAGCCGCACTCGCTTGATCTGCGCCACGATCTCGCCTTCAGCGACCTGCAAACGTTCAGCAACGAGTTTGTCTGCAGCGATGAATTTGAAACTGCGCAAGCGGTTGATTACTTCATAGCCTCGACCGGTCATGGACTCGGCGAGGCCCTGCAACGTGCTGACGTTCTGGAAGGTTTTTGGCTTGGCGACAAACGTGCCTTTGCCGTGGATTTTGAAGATCAGCCCTTCTTTTTGCAGATCACCGAGCGCCTGGCGCACGGTGATACGGCTGACTTTGAACAGCGCGCCCAGTTCGCTCTCAGAAGGCATCTGGCTGTCTTGCGGGTATTCACCATCGAGGATGCGGGCGCGCAGCACGTCTCGCAGTTGAGTGTGCAGCGGGACGCTGGCGAGGGAAAGAACGTTATCAGTCATGGAGGATCACTTGTCATAACGAGTTATGACGTGATCTTATTGCGTTGATCTGGCGCTTGAGAAATACCGTTTATGCATAAGGTTAGATTGCCAGAAACGCTGCAGCTGCCGAGCCCGCTCGGCAGCCGCTACGCGTTAGCCAATACGCAGTGCGCGCAAATCCAGTCGCCCGTCCTTGAGCGGCGGACACCAGTAATAGCCACCGGTGATCGGGCGGCTCATGCGGTACAAACCGTCGGTGATGCCATCTTCCAGACCGCTCATGCGGCGCAGTTGAGCTTCGAAGGCGTCAAGCGAAAAACCGAACGCGAGGAACATCAGCCCGGCGCGATCACCTTCGATCCACGGCATCGAACGCCGCACCACAAACGCCTCGGGGGCAAAACTTTCCTGAGCGGTGCGTTTGACGTGGGCTGAGATCGGCGCGTCGTCGATTTCTTCGTTGTCGATCAGACGACGGCCCATGATGTTGTCCTTCTCATGGGGCGACATCGCGCTGAAGCCCTTCAAATCGTGCTGCCACTGCTGGATCGCAGCAAAACTGCCACCGACCAGGCCCTCTGGACCCTCACTCAACAACGCAGCAGCCACGGCGGCTTCGTCGTGCGGGTTCTCGGTGCCGTCCTCGTAACCTGTCAGGTCATGGCCGGTGAGGTGGCGGAAGGTTTCGTTCATCTGTACCAATCGCAGAGCCGGTGCCAGGGCTGCCTCAATAGCATGACTGCGATGCAGCAATTCGCCACGGTCGTCGCCGTGCAACCAGCACCACATCGCGTGCTGCGTCGAAGGGTTATCGACGCCAACACCGACCAGCGCCGGAAACGCACGCAGACCGTCGATTTGAGCGTGCATGGCCTTGACCAGCGACTCGCCAAAACCAGCCACCACCGATTTTCCGTCAACCAGTTGCAGCAGCTTATCGAGTGCAGCCGGCAACGCTTCGACGGACTCCAGCGCAAAGAACAGGTGACGGGCTTGAGGCGGAACGGGTGTGGCGAGGATGCCCGGCTGGTAATAACTCATGTCAACTCCTTAAGAAAGGCGCGAAGTTTACCCGCAGCCTTGCCCATTGTGTGTCGCCAGGTCAAAAGATCG
Organism: Gordonia sp. IEGM753; assembly: GCF_050321825.1. NCBI lineage: Bacteria > Bacillati > Actinomycetota > Actinomycetes > Mycobacteriales > Gordoniaceae > Gordonia > Gordonia sp. IEGM753. The sequence continues at coordinate 1,036,904 of NZ_JBNQGB010000001.1, read as the reverse complement.
CGCAGTAGAGCGACTCAGCACTTAAAAAGTCAGGGTAATAAGGCGTATAACCTGTGAAGTGAATTCTGAACTGCAAGCCGCCAGCGTATGGCTTACATCACACGGAGTAGCGAGATGACCACAGCACCTATCCTTGGCAACCTGTTTCCTGACGCCGACAGCATTCCACAGCAGTACCGTATCGAAGGTCAGACCGAGCAACGTGACTACCTGGTCGATGGCGAACTCAGAACCTGGTCCGGGCCGCTCGCCCAAGTACGCAGCCCGGTTTACCTGAGAGGCGAACACGGCGATGAACAAGTCATCCTCGGCAGCACGCCACTGCTGGATGCCGACACCGCCCTCACCGCACTCGATGCTGCGGTGCGCGCTTACGATCGAGGCCAGGGTTTGTGGCCAACGATGCGTGTAGCCGAACGCATTCAGCACGTTGAAGCGTTCTTGCGCCGGATGCGCGAACAACGTGAAGCCGTGGTCAAGTTGCTGATGTGGGAAATCGGCAAGAACCTCAAGGACTCGGAAAAAGAGTTCGACCGTACTTGCGATTACATCGTCGACACCATCAACGCCCTAAAGGAACTCGACCGCCGCTCCAGCCGGTTCGAACTTGAGCAGGACACACTGGGCCAAATCCGTCGCGTACCACTGGGCGTGGCGTTGTGCATGGGGCCTTACAATTATCCGCTGAACGAAACCTTCACCACGTTGATTCCGGCATTGATCATGGGTAATACCGTGGTGTTCAAACCGGCGAAGCTCGGCGTGCTGCTGATTCGTCCGCTGCTGGAAGCGTTCCGCGACAGCTTCCCGCCGGGCGTGATCAATGTGATCTACGGCAGCGGCCGCGAGACGGTCAGCGCGCTGATGGCCAGTGGCAAAATCGATATCTTTGCGTTCATCGGCACCAACAAGGCTGCCAGCGACCTGAAAAAACTGCACCCGAAGCCTCACCGCTTGCGTGCCGCATTGGGTCTGGACGCGAAGAATCCCGGCATCGTGCTGCCCGAGGTGGATCTGGATAATGCGGTCAACGAAGCGGTCACCGGTTCTCTTTCCTTCAATGGGCAACGTTGCACCGCACTGAAAATCCTTTTTGTTCACGAGGACGTGGTCGAGTCGTTTATCGAGAAATTCAACGCCAAACTCGCCACGCTCAAACCGGGTATGCCGTGGGAAAGCGGCGTGTCGCTGACGCCATTGCCGGAGTCGGGCAAGGTCGACTATTTGCATGCCTTGGTGGCCGATGCCGAAAGCAAAGGCGCGACCGTGGTCAACCCGAACGGAGGTGAAGCGCGTGCTTCGTTCTTCTACCCCGCCGTGCTGTACCCGGTGACGCCGCAGATGCGCGTGTACCAGGAAGAGCAATTTGGCCCCGTCGTGCCGATCGTGCCTTACCGTCACCTGGACACAGTGATCGATTACGTCCTGGAATCGGACTTCGGCCAGCAACTGAGTATCTTCGGCACCAATCCGGTCGCAGTCGGCAGGCTGGTGGATACGTTCGCCAATCAGGTCGGACGCATCAACCTCAATGCCCAGTGCCAGCGCGGCCCGGACACCTATCCGTTCAACGGGCGCAAGAACTCCGCCGAAGGCACACTGTCGGTACATGATGCATTGCGGGTGTTTTCGATTCGCACGCTGGTGGCCACCAAGTTCCAGGAAAGCAACAAAGCGCTGATCAGCGAAATCATTCGCGGGCGCGACTCAACGTTCCTGACCACCGACTACATCTTCTGAGGGCCCACGCCTGAGCATGTTCAAAACCAATCGACTGCCACCGCTGCTGCGTCGAATATTACGTCCGTTGCTGGACCCGTATCGGCGCTATCGCCACGCCAAATTGATTCACGCGGTGCGCGTGTCGCTTGGATTGCTGGCCACAATCCTGCTGACCACCGGCATCAATCTGCCTCACGGTGAGTGGGCGTCGGTGACAATGCTGGTGGTGATTGGCGGTCTGCAACATCATGGCAACATCGGCAAAAAAGCTGCCGAGCGCGCCATCGGCACCTTGATCGGTGCCGGTGTCGGGCTGCTGCTGGTAGCGCAACAAGCCTGGATCGGCATGCCATGGCTGACTTATTTCGCGATGTCAGTGGTGTGCGGATTTTTCTCCTATCACGCCATCGGCAAGGGTGGTTACACGGCGCTGCTGTCAGCAATCACCGTGTTTATCGTGGCGGGCCACGGCGACAATCAGATAACCGATGGGTTGTGGCGCAGCGTCGATATTCTGATCGGCATCGCCCTCGCCCTGGCCTTTTCGTTCGCCTTGCCGTTGTACGCGGTGTATTCCTGGCGCTACAACCTGGCCGACTCATTGCGCGATTGCGCCACCCTCTATGGACGCATCATCAACGGCCAGCCCGTGACCGATGACGAGCACCACAAACTGACGGGTCGCCTGAATACGGTGATGGTGCAACTGCGATCATTGATGCCGTCGGTGTCCAAGGAAGTGAAGATCTCCATGACCGAGTTGGATGCCATTCAACGCAATCTGCGGATGTGCGTCAGTACCCTGGAAATTCTCGGCAACACCCGACCGGACGCCAACGATCCCGACGCGATGGCCAATTTGCAAACGACCTTCAAAGCCGAACACCGAATGATTCGGGTGCAACTGATCGGGATGGCCCGAGCACTGAAAACTGGCGCTTCGCAACGCCTCAATCGCCCGATCGAGCTCCCGCCAGATTCAAGTCTGGACGCACCGGTCTACAGTCCGCTGGACGGTTACCGTTTATTGATCCTGCAGTTCGCGGCGAATATCAGCGAGATGCGCCAGCGATTGGCTAAGACGGCGCCGAGATGGAATATCTGAGTCTGTAAGCTAAACATACGATCACACACAGCAAACTATAATGTTTATTGAAAGAAAATTTTAAACTAACGCTATGAGCTTTATCTGATAGCCGACCTTATACCAACCCCTAAAATCACTCATTCAAGAAAGGAGCAACACCCACAAAGGAATTAAAGGATGCCCAACACTAACATTTGCAGCTTTACCCCCCCTTCGCGATCATTTACATATATAGAAGCGCATACAGCCGAAGAAAAAAAACGTTTTGTCCTGGACGCTACAAACAAGATACTTTATGTACTTCAGGCCACTCATAACACGACAGCACCCCTGTTTGAACTTAAACCACTGAGTATGCATGCGGCGCGAACAATGGGCATACGCTGCGTGGATCGTATGATTCACTGTACGACAGAGATGACAAAAAACCCCAACCTTACCGGCACCATTATTGCTCAGTTCAATTCAAGCACGTCGATCCCTAATCGATTTCGCGCCATAACTGATTTAAACAGCTCTGAGCGCACCCACTACAAACAGCTGTCCAACCTTGATCAAACACAAACCTTGCGTCTTAATCTTACATCGCTCATTGACCACGACCTAAGACCTCAGGTTGAATTAATTCTCAAAGAATGGGAAACCTTTGGCGTCTCCGCAAGCGAAGTAGACATGCCCTCCTACATCGCTTTCAAGCCTTTTTACGATGAAGTAATGGCCTGCCACGCCGTGGTCAAACCTGATTATTCAAAAGTCGACTTTGCCACCCAAAACATAAAACCTGACATCACAGACCCTCGCTGCCTTGATGCCAAATTAACGCCACTGCAACTATTTAAAGCGGCGTTTCAATTGGGTGATATTCCCGCCGTCTCTAATTTTCGCTTCATGGACAATCCGGCAAGCAAAGACGATGGGAAGTATAGAGAGTGGATGTTCCACGTTGACAACAGTAATTACGCCGCCGAATTCAAACTTATTACCACACGTATAACCGGCACCTTGGAATCAAACACAGAACAGTGTTTAGCAGCTTTCCCCTATGAAACTCACCAAACCATCCGGTTTACCAGCTCCGAAGCTGCCACAAAATTTCCGACCCTGGAAAATCTGGAACAGGAATTTCGTGATGTTCCAGGAGCGCGATATATCGTTATTAAAAACCCGGATAGCAATACACCGATAGAAACCGGCATTCGTACCGAAATGATCGCACATCATCGCTCGGCGAGTAATAAGGATGGGCTGGATACGGGTGAGTCCAGGAGTGCAGAGCTGATGACTTTTCATGGCCTGGAACGTTGCCAGCCATTTCTCTCACCTCAGGAACTTGAAACCGCTGGCCATCTCTCACCCTTGCAAAACTTTGTGCTAGGTGGATTTAGAGCCAGCACACCGGAAAAATTCATGGAGTTTATGACGTTAGAAAAGGGAGCGTTAAACTCACAGATCAGAGACCTTATCGACCGCAACAGCGTTAAGGCACTCGACAGCATTACGGCGGCACTTTTCAACAGCTCAGGTAACGTCGTTAAAAACCCTGCTTTATTTGAAAAGCAAATGAATACTTACGACAAACTACCTCAGGTCATTGAGCAGATCCCTCGCTTGATCCAGGACAGTGCGTGGCGTAAAGATACCGTGCTGGAAATCGTTCCGCTGTTAATGAACTTCGATCAAAATGCAGAATTAAAACCGGACTGTTCCGAGAATAAAGCCTTTCCTGCCCGCACTCAAATCAGAGAAAGGACCAATGAGGCATTTCACGGCCCACTGAGGCGCGATCTTGAGCAGGTCGTTTTCAGTTCCCGCCCCAATTATCTGCTCACGATGGACACGCTTATCAAAACGGTCAGCAATCTTCATGACTTCTACGAGGACCATACTGCACAACTAAAAATAGCCTCCCCTGAAAACAAAAATATTAACTTATTTAACAGCAGGGCAGCATTGGCGAATGAGTATATTAGCCAGCTGCCATTACGGGCGACTCTGCCGGAGACTCACCAAACACTTCTGCTCTTTATCTACTATATGATCGATGACCTCGCCGGCGTCACTCAACTGCTGTCCGACAGCAATGTCGACATTGACTTAACTCAACTTAACTCGATAAATCTCGCAAAACCAATGATCCTGCAACATTTCATCACTCATCGCCTGTTGAATGACAGTCTCATCGACTGAGGCGAACTAACCCCTAGAATATGGTCGCTCACTCCACACTTCTGACTTTGACACGATGATAAGCACACACTACAGGTATACTGTAAACGGATTTAATACACTTACCGTGAGCGACCAGCCGCACACAGCAAAACTCACCCATAAAAAGAGCGACGAAAGCTTTACTGCCATGAATAGTGTGCGAGGCGCGGGAGGAGGCATTGAAAAGATGACTCACCCACTCGCCACGCCCGGCGAGGCAGATAACCTTTCACCGTATATGATCGATTTATTAGGCGAAACATCAGCAGTAATATTTGCCGAAAAAGTCTTGCAAGCTCCCAGGCAGCGCTTTCTTGATAGTTTGGGGATTGATGACACACAGAAAAAACAACGCATGACTAAACTGCAGTCGGATCGAGAATCAAATTCCAGATTTTACAATCACACAGCACCACGCCCGCTGTTATTAAACGGCTCGCATTTTATGGAACAGGAGCCCACCAGCCCTTACTTTTTTAATCAAAAAATCATTACCCCTGACTTCCTAAGACCGCAGCATCAACAAAATGCAATCAAGCTCGACCTGCTGCAATGCAAATTCAGAGACGACAGCGAGCTTTACTTTGATGAACAACCCATCAGGGAGCTGGAGTCGTATAACCATTCCGTTAACGCGCACGAATCCCATCGGCGCAGCGACATGCGAACACATAACCGCACGGAGTACTTCAATGAAATGATTGAATACCTGAGTCAATCAGGCAGCCCTGGCGACTTCATCGTGCAGAACTCACTCGAAGCCAGTTCCGACAAAAATATGCCTCATTTCCAATACATTCCGGGCAATGTTTCGCTTCCTCTATTTGCCCATGCACCTGAGCATGATCAGCGCCACGGTGCTGACTCACTGAACTGGTACCTGCCCACCGTCCGACAAAGCATCGACTTACAACAAGCCTGCTGGCCGCAGGCGGCAGCTCAACTACAGGCTGTATGCCTGAATCTGCTGGCACATCACAACATCAGCACAACCCCTTACATGCGGGTGCTGGACGAGCAGCAAATAGAAATATTTCTTTTATTCAAAAAAGATTGTTCCGCGGAGTGGAACATGGCGCCAACAGATATCAGGAACGCTCCAGGATGGCTTGAGTCCAGTGGCGTATTTATCGCCAATAGCGAAAAAGCGCAGGTATTCAATGCCCTCGGCAGCGAGGGTTACTACTCCACTCACCGGGTCACCGGGGACAAACTGGCCGCCATCGAAAATGCGTTTGGCATCCATACATTCAGCTAATTATGGTGCAATAATCCGACGACTTTTCAACCCCCAGCCCTGTTGCATGCCGGCGGCAGCCAACAAGATCGCCGCCACGCCTATCCACTGCAGCGGCTGCAGGCGATGACCGAACGCAAACCAATCAACGAAAATGGCCGCTATCGGGTAAATAAACGACAGCGCTCCCGTCAATGCCGTTGGCAGCTTTTGAATTGCGCCGTAGAGCAGCACGTACATCAAACCTGTGTGCACGACACCCAGGGTGATCAAACTGGCCCACGCACTCGGCGCTTCGGGTAACGGCGAGAAGTGCGCAAACGGCGCGAGCAGCAAAACACCGGTGCAGACCTGAATCAGGGCAATCAAATGCGGTGGCGTGCCGGTCAGACGTTTGATCATCAACGCTGCAATTGCATAAAGAAATGCAGCCCCCAACGCCAGGGCGATGCCCATCAGGTAATCACCGCCGCTCTCGCCCTGCCCGCCATGGGCACTGACAATTGCCAACATGCCGACAAATGAAACGCCCAGCCAGAATAGTTTTTGCAGGGTTATTTTTTCATTGAGGAACACGGCTGCCAGCCCCACCAGCATGAACGGTTGAACGTTGTAGACCGCGGTGCCGATGGCAATCGAGGCTCGGGAGTAAGACGCAAACAGCAGCACCCAGTTGCCGACAATCGCCACGCCGCTGAGCACGGCCAACAAGAACGTGCTGCGAGTCAAAATACCCTTGCGCAGAAAACCGAATGCCGCACAAATCAGCAATAAAGTGCCAGCACCCAATACGCAGCGCCAAAACACCACGTCCAGCACCGGCTGCCCGGACACCAGCACAAACCAGCCGATGGTGCCGGAAATCAACATGGCGGCGGTCATCTCGAATGACCCGCGTCGCAAGGTGTTATCCATTGCTCAGACTCCTGTTTTAGAGCGCAAAGTATGACAATCGGGGCGGAGCGTTCTCCAGCGCAAAAATCAGGTTAAACTCGTTTTCTGCCTTTTTTATCAAGGTTTTTTTGATCAATTGCCTAATAGAGGTTTTGCCATGACTGACGACATCGATCAGGTGCTGATCAGCGCATTGATGGAAGATTCGCGACGCTCGCTTAAGGCCCTGGCGCACGTCAGCGGGTTGTCGTCGCCCAGTGTCGCCGAGCGTCTGCGTCGCCTCGAGGAGCGTGGTGTATTGAAGGGCTACACCGTCGAGATCGATCCCAAGAGCTTTGGCTATCAACTTCAGGCCATCGTGCGCATTCGTCCACTGCCGGGGCAGTTACAGGAAGTGGAGCGGCAGATTCAGGCCATCCCGCAGTTCACGGAATGCGACAAGGTGACCGGCGATGACTGTTTCATCGCCCGTCTGCATGTGCGCTCCATGGAACAGCTGGACACCCTGCTCGACCGCCTTAATACCCACGCGGAAACCAACACCGCCATCGTCAAGAAAACACCGGTTAAACGACGATTGCCGCCCATGGCGTGAGTGATAATCAAATCGCAGACGAAAAAAAACCCGCCGAAGCGGGTTTTTCATTTCAAGCATGTCGATCAGTCATCGCGACTCATGATGCCGAAGATCTGCAACAAGCTGATGAACAGGTTGTAGATCGATACATACAGGCTAATGGTTGCCATGATGTAGTTGCGCTCGCCGCCCTGAATGATGGCGCTGGTCTGAAACAAAATGCAGACCGAGGAAAACAGCACAAAACCTGCGCTGATTGCCAGTTGCAGACCGCTGATCTGGAAGAAGAAGCTCGCCAGCGTGGCACCCAGCAGCACGAAGAAGCCTGCCGTGATGAAACCGCCGAGGAAGCTCATGTCCTTGCGGGTAATCAGCACATAGGCCGACAGACCGCCAAACACCAGCGCCGTCATCGCGAACGCCGAGCTGACAACTTCAGCGCCGCCCTGCATACCCAAATAGCGGTTGAGGATCGGGCCAAGCAAGAAACCCATGAAACCGGTCAAGGCAAATGCCGACACCAGGCCCCAAGCGGAATCGCGAAGTTTGTTGGTAAGGAAGAAAAGCCCGTAGAAGCCGATCAGCACCACGAAAATATTCGGGTAGCCGACACGCATCTGCTGGGCCACGAACGCCATCACGCCGCTGAATGCGAGGGTGAGAGCGAGTAAGCCGTAAGTGTTGCGCAGGACGCGGCTAACCTCTAGCTGCTCAGCCTGCACGCCGTTATTAACTGCGTAATCCTGTTCGCGCATGGCGACACTCCTGTTGGTTTGTAACGTTCAGTCGCAAAGATCATAACAGACGCTCTGTAACAAGCTATGCAGAGAGTTTGACAGTGTGTTTCATTCAGGTATTATGGCGCCCGCAACGCAACGGAGGTGTGGCCGAGTGGTTTAAGGCAACGGTCTTGAAAACCGTCGACTGTAACAGGTCCATGAGTTCGAATCCCATCGCCTCCGCCATATTTGTACCGACAAAGCCCTGATTATCCAGGGCTTTGTCGTTTCTGGGGTTTGGGGAAATTCATGTTTTTTTGCATGCGTTACAAAACTTTTTGGTAACCGTTACAAAACTTTTCTGATTTGCCCCCTTCCCGGCGTCCTGCCGATCATAAAATCTCCTTCATGTAACTCGATGCTACCCTCACCTCTTAACGGAGGATTTCACCTTGCCAAACTCACATTCAGACCTACTCCCTTCCCTGCTCTCCAAGATCTACGAAAACCAGCTCGCCCTCGAAGCAGCGATCATGGAGCTGACGCTTCGGGCCGAGCAAAGCGGCGCGACAGAGGTTGGCGGAAATGTAAGAGGCGCCCTGTACACCATCGGTCATAACGAAGAGTTCATCAAAATGACGCTCGCCGTAATGATGACGCCGGAGTAAAGGGCTGCGGGCAGCTATCGGCCAAAAGCATACAAAGTGTTAAATGCGATGTAGCATCCAAATGTCGAAAAGACGGGCCGGTATGGTTAGTCCGGCTGTTCCCTCGGGAGTTCTGCGTTGGCATTAGTCCAACCCCACGACCTTCACCTAAATTAGCGAGCTCGGGATGGTGGTCGTGTGTCCGCTCCACGGCGACCCCGTTTGGTGATGTTCACTTCCTTTAAATTGGAGAGCGTCATGCAGGCTAGAATTTCTGTTCTTACCCTCGGCGTGGAAGATCTCGAACGCTCCGTCAGGTTCTACCGCGACGGGCTTGGCCTAGCCACGGAAGGCATTATTGGTACTGAGTTCGAGAACGGTGCTGTTGCGTTTTTCGATCTGCACGGTGGAATTAAACTTGCCTTGTGGCCGACGAAAAGCATTGCCTCGGATACCGGATTACCGCTTCAGGCAGGGAATGTTTGCTCAACGATCGGACACAATGTGTTTTCCAAGGATGAGGTCGATACGGTTCTAGAAGAAGCGAGGAAAGCCGGAGCAAAGATAGTCAAGCTGCCGGCAGAAACGTTTTATGGAGGATATGCAGCATATTTCGCTGATCCGGATGGGCATTTGTGGGAGATCGTGTTCAATCCGAAAATGCTTCCAATGCTGTAGTAGGTAATGTGCTCAGTAGCACAAAATTCGCTGCCCATTTCGGAGCGGACATGGTCAGTTCGCCCATGTCCGCCACAATATCGAAAGCTGTCGTTCCTCAGGGAATGCTTTCGGCCGATTCTGTTGAAAAAGTCGGCCATGGTTTCCACGGCAGAAAAGTACGCGCTAGAGATTGAAGTCTTTACTTTGAGCGAGGGTTCCGAGCTAAGATTTCGCGTAGCTGCGCGCAAAAAAAGGGCGTTTTCAGCAGTCAGTAAGGGGGGCAGTCTGGAAGGACCGACTTTTTCAACACGCTCGGCCAAAAGCAGCCGCCCGGATAACCGTCATTACTGAGAATGAACGGCCTTGCTCGAATGAAAGACCCAACAGCTCGCCGCCACGAGCAGCCAAGCAGCGATACCGCCATAAAGCATCACCCAGCCAAACCCATGCGCCAAAGCTGTATTAGCGACATCGACCGCAATCGCAGTCCTCTGGCCAGTCTGCGTTAGCACGGCAGCGTTGCCGGCAGAGAGACTCTGCGCCAGCGACCTCAATTGCACGTCATCGGGCGAGCCTGGTAACTGACTGCGTAATGAAGACAGAATGCCTTCCACTAAGATGAATCCCATCAGCGCAATATTGACTGCAAGACTGATCATACGGGCGCTGATATCAATGCCGGAGGCCATGCCAGCACGTTCACTAGGTACTGATCCGGTGGTGGTATTGGTAACAGGCGTGTTGGTCAGCCCCAGTCCAATCCCCGCGATCAGGCAGCCGGGAAGCATCGTCAGCCAGCTGGCATGCGTGACACTGCTGCCCCATTTCATCAGCAGGAACCCCAGACCTATGGTGAACAAACCTGCGGGAATCACCACTTCAGGTCGATGGCGCAACGCCAGCCGTTCGCCTAACGGTGGGACAACCAGCGTCGGCAACGTATACGCCAACAGTGCCAGACCGGTGCCGACACTGGCGTAGCCCAGGCCATTTTGAAAATACAGAGGCAGGTAGACCATGAATGGCCAGAAGCTGAAGTTCATGCCTGCCGACCCTAGCAAAGCACCCGAAAAGCGGCGTATCCGCAATACAGAGAAGTCGAACATGGGATCAACACAGTGTCGCTGCGCAACGACAAAGACGATGAAGCTAACCATTGCCACAATCAGGCCGGTGATCGCCGAACCGCCGGTGAAATCCATTCCGGCTCCCTGAGTGATGAACCAGGAAAGACCCAGCACGGCCAGCGACAGCGAAATAATGCCCAACACATCCAGCCTGCGACGCTGCGGATCGCGTGATTCATCGACACCGGTGCTCACCAGCACCAGCGCGAGCACCGCAATGGGCGCATGCACCAGAAACACCCATTCCCAGCTCGACATTGCCACGATGGCAGCGCCGATAATCGGCCCAAACCCCAAACCAATACCGAACACGATTCCCCAGGCACTGAACGCGTTGCTGCGCGCAGCTCCCGACTGGAATCGGTGAGACAGTACGGCCACCTGACAGATCAGCATGGCTCCACCGGCCATACCTTGCAGGGATCGGCTGGCGATCAACACATCGGCGCTGTTCGCCCAGCCACAGCCCAGAGAGGCCATACCGAAAAGCACCAGGCTAATGATAAAAACCCGCTTGCGCCCATACCGATCCGCCAGCGTGCCGGTGGCCATCAGCACCGTGGTGCAGGCGATGGTGTAGGCATTCATGATCCACTGCATATCGTTAAAATCGCTGCCCAGAACCGATTCAAGTGTGGGCAGGATTGCCGGCACGCTCGAGATTTCCAGGCCGAACATCAGCGATGCCAGGCAAACGGCGGCTATTGTGAAAACATCTTTTTGCGAAGAAGAGAACTGCATAGTGATCTTCCAGATCAAGTTGATGGGCACCGGCAAGACCACTCTGAGCACTATCAGGGGGCAGACACGACAGCATCGCCAGCGTTACCAGACATAAATTCCAAGTGACCGGGCGCATTCTGGAAGTAATTAAAAAATGACAGAAGTGATTTAATTTCGTAAGTTTTATTAATATTCGTCATGAGTTGGCTAAATGGACTTCGATCCCGCTCTGTTGCGTGCTTTTGTTGCAATCAAGGAAACCGGTAGTTTCACTCGGGCCGCAGAGCGGCTGCACTTGAGCCAGTCAGCGATCAGTCATCAGATCCGCCGTCTGGAAGAACAGGCAAGTACCACGCTACTGGTGCGCACCACTCGACGTTTGACGCTGACAGAAGATGGCGAAGATTTTCTGCGCCATGCCGAACACGTCCTCAGAGCGCAAGATGCGCTCTCCAAGCGTTTCGAAGCGTCATCGGTATCCGGGGCCGTGCGCTTCGGCGTGCCAGAAAACTTTATCGGCGACGGCCTGCCGCCGTTGTTAAGTCGGTTCGCCAGACAATTTCCCGCAGTACGTCTGGATGTAACCGTTGGCACCTACCTCGATCTGCGCGCGCTGGTCGATGCCGACGGGCTCGATCTGGCCGTGGTCATGGCATTACCCGGCGGTCCGGCCGGCGGTACCGTGTTGCGCGAAACCCAGTTTGTCTGGGCCGCGGCGCAGAGTTTCGACTTTACCGGCGACTCCCCGTTGCCGCTGGCGTTTGCACCCGCGCCCTGTGTGCACCGCCAAGTGGCCATAGAAGCATTGGAGCATTCCACCGTGGATTGGCGGGTCGCCTTTACCTCTCCCAGTCAAAAAGGACTGCGCGCAGCGGTTTTGGCGGGGCTTGCCGTCACTGCACTACCGCTGGGAGATCTAGAGCCCGGCATGGTCGTCATCGACGGTCAATATGGCCTGCCAGCGTTGTTGGATGCTGACTTCAGACTGATCTGGAATACCGCAGGAAAGACGCCTGCGGCCGATGCATTTGGGCAACTGCTGGTAGAGATGTCTGAGTTGCCATTGATCTAGAACAAGCTGACTGCCCTAGGCATTCCAGGCCATGTGCCCGGTTAACGGTGAATGACCGCTTAGGGTCGACTGCTGCCTGTCACGATAGCTAGAGAACGGCCAGCAGCGGCCATTCGGGCGTATTCACATAGGACTGTAGGTGGCTAAAACGATACCCACTCCTGTCAATATTCGTTAAGTAACCAGAACTCCATCTTCATTATAAATTAATTTTCGTCCACCTTTGGTATGAGCAATTAGAAGTTTTTCTACCTCATCAAAGCTGTAGCTGTTCACGACATCCATTTCTGGTGTCACGCAGAATAACTCAGCCCCTTTTTCTAGATCGAAAAGAAAAATCTTATCCGCATGCCCGGTTAGATCTTTCACCGCGCTAAAGTTGGTCTTACAAAACGCGAACCTCCCATTTCTTGAAACACCACTATCTACAATAGATGCCGTCAGCTTTTTTATAATGATTGGATCACCCTTGCAATCAAAAACATTGAAAACTGCTGAGCCTTGCTCTTCGACCCAGCTTTCAAGACTAAACGTTCCATTATCTGCTATAGAACCTTTGTTAGGCCTAAGCATTTTTCCACGAGCAGTTACTATATCGGCTGTGAGGTCAGCCAATAAAAACTCCCCTACACCCCTGCTATAAAATGATTTTCCAACGTCTTTAGAATATGGCAGCGACCAAGACAGAGCCCAATTTTTTAACCTAGATAGACGATATAGCCCTTGATAATTAATTGATTCAATGACAATTAGGGGTCTACTGAATACAATCATACGCGTTGTTTTTTCCGAGTTGATTTCGGAACTGACCGGACTTTTCTTCATAAAGTCATTCACTCAATGTGATTGGCAGTATGTAATCGAGCACCCGTAGTAATGTAGTGAATGTCAGCCCCCAAGGAATTTATGTTTGCCAGATAATCGGCTTTGGGGATTCGCACTCCTCGCTCATATTTATACTGAGCATCAATATTCACGCCACCAACGGCTCCAAAATGTTGTTGAGTCATCTTCAGCTTGACACGCTCCTCACGTAACCGACTGCCAATAGTGCTTGGGCCCGTTCCGACAATTTCCCTAGACGCCTGCCTGGTCACACTTGCCTGTTTATAAGCTTCATCAATCTCCGAAGTGATGTCCTGAACAGCCTTTAACGTGTCCCGAATGCGCTTGACAGCTTCAACTCCACCAAATTTTTCAACAATGGTCAGTAGCCCCTGCAGAGCCCCGTCAAAGCCTCGTTGGTTAGTGTGCAAGCGTTCAATTATTTCTGCTAAAGCATGCTTTGTCGGCATCCCGCTTCCTCATGTGCATGAGGCAGAATCCTAGCAGTGATGAATGGAGAGTAAAAGTGATCGGGGGAAACTCGGCTGCCATCTTAAATGCATGATCATTGGGTCGATAGCTGCCATTCGCGACAGGCCGCAATCGGCCAATAGCAGCCGCTCGAACTTTTTTCACCATGCTGTCGAACGGATTTTGCCTCTCCACACCATACTGTTGCGGCCAAATCCATCCCCACTGTATCTGCTTCTGCCTAACTACTACCGGTTAGCATCACTCCTCACCCAAGGAAGTATTGCTCTATGCCGGACGCCACTAACCTCTACCTATTCATTGCCGCCGCCTTGATGTTACTGATCGTGCCTGGCCCTAACATGGCTATCGTCAGCAGCCATGCAGTTGCCCACGGTTGGCGCGCCGGCCTCGCCGCAGCACTAGGAATAACCCTGGCCGATGTTCTGATGACCGTCATGGTTAGCGCAGGTCTCGGTGCGCTGGTGATGAGTTGGGCGCCGGCGTTTGACTTGCTACGGTGGGCTGGGGCTTGTTATCTGATGTGGCTGGCCTGGCAGGCATTGAAGACCCCTCCTGCGGACACTGATACTCAAGCTATACAGGCTTCGTTTCGGAAGATCCTTGCCCGAGCCACGCTCAACAGTCTGTTAAACCCTAAGGCGCTGTTGTTCTTCATGGTATTCCTGCCGCAGTTCGTCAGCGTAGGTGCCAGCAGCGTCACCTCGCAATTGATGTTCTTAGGTTTGTTGCTTGCGCTGATCGCATTGATCTTCCATTCCCTGATCGGATTTTGCGCCGGACGGCTGCATGGGCGCCTCAGCAAAGGCATGATATCTAAACGCCTTGGTGCTTATGGCTTCGCTGCGGTAATGATAGCGCTGGCGACCCGTTTACTGCTGCTCAACCGGCCGCTTTAAAGGGTCGAGTCACACCGATTTGGCAAAATACTTTCCTTGCCTATCCGCACCGTCGAATACCGTGACCTAGACGAGATGTCCACTATGGGTCGTTTTAAGCCGGTCGCGACAGGCTGAAATCGGCCATAAGCGGTCATTGGATTTTTCTAGCAAACGGCACCAAACCAGCGGCAAGAGCTTCCAATAATGCACTGACCTTAGGAAGCGCCTGACGGCTCTTTAGCCAAATCAAATTGATCGCCTGGCCATCGGTTGCCAACTGGGGAAGCACCTCAACCAATGTCCCCTCTTCAAGCTGACGTTCGATCAACCATGACGGTAACTGCGCGATCCCGCATCCCGCCGATACCGCGATCGCCAGACCTTCGCCATCTCCAACAACGAATTTTGCGGCTATCGCCCTGCGTTCAATTTCACCCGGATGCTTTCCTGAAAAACTCCAAGGGCTAACCGTACCATCCGCCCAGCCGTAAGCGATGCACTGATGATGTTCCAGGTCGCGATCGGTCAAGGGCGTGCCGTGCTTACTCAAATATGCGGGAGACGCACAAAAGATATGCCACTCACTGCCCAGATAGCGGTGCCCCAATGTGGCGGGCCAAACGTCCGAACCACCGATGCGCACGACGATATCGACACCTTCCTCGATAGGGTCGATGAAACGGTCGGAAAAAGAAATGTGCGGCAGCAGCAGCGCATGTTCCTGGGCAAATCGCAGGATAATCGGAAGTGCCTGCAGGCGGCCGAATGCACCTGGAATGTCAATGCGGATCCTGCCACGAGGCTCAGTGTTTTCGGCAAGTAGGGATAGCTCAGCCTCTTCGAGCTCAGCCAGCACGCCTGTGCATGTGCGATAGAACGCAATCCCCGCATCCGTCAGTGACAAGCTTCGAGTTGTTCGATGGAATAACCGAGTCCCAAGCCTGCTCTCCAATCGAGCTATTCCTTTGCTGACTGCCGAAGCCGTCAGACTCATCCGCTCGGCAGCGCCTCTAAAGCTGCCAGAGTCGGCAACGCAGACAAATACATCAATGCCCTTTAAACGTTCGGAGGAAAACATGGACGCCCCGCATTCATGAATTGAGTTCTGTCGATACGATAAAAAACATCATAAATGAGAACATAATTCCCCAGTAAGCTTGACTCGCGCATCAATCACCACTTTGCGACTGACAAACACCATAAAAAACAACCTGCTGAAAGATGAGGCAAGGATGCTGACCACGCTAAAAAACTATCCGACAACAATAAATTTGCTGCTATCGGCGTCCCTGATATTGACCCTGGCGCGAGCAATCACCCTACCCTATCTGGTCATTTACCTTTCCGGCAGTTTCAGCCTGAGTGTCGCCGATGTCGGCCTGGTTATAGGCAGCACACTGATCATTGGGTCGTTATTGAGTCTTTACGGTGGTTTTCTGGTCGACAAGATATCCAGTTACCGGCTGATCCTGGCCTTCAGTGGCGTGTTCACGCTGGGGTTTCTCGGGACGTTTCTGGCTCGCGACCTTTGGCTGTTCTACAGCTGCCTGGTACTGATCAACCTGGCTTATGCGGTCATTGATATCTCGGTTAAATCAGGATTTGGCAGCCTGCTTCCCGTCACTGATCGCGGCGAAGTTTTCTCGATCAAATATACGCTGACCAACATCGGGTATGCCGTCGGCCCGTTTCTTGGCGCTGGCATGGCCAAACTGGATATCAGCTTGCCATTCCTGTTATCAGCCGGGCTTGGAGCAGGATTCTTCTTCATCTATTTCGTTTGGGGCAATAGAGACCTGAACGCCACCGATTCAGCTCAGAAACCAGTACCGTTTCTGGCCGTAGGAAAATTGTTACTCCAGGATTATCGGTTGGTGTGTTTCACTCTTGGTGGGCTGCTAAGTGCGGTAGTTTTTGGCCAGTTCACCGCTTACCTCTCGCAGTATCTGGTGGTCACTACGACACCAGAATCCACCTACCAGATCATCAGTACAGTTGTGGCGACCAATGCGCTGATGGTGATCAGTTTGCAATACTCCATAGGCAGGAAGATCTCTCACAGGCATCTGAATCTGTGGCTGGTCGCGGGACTGAGTATGTTCATGATGGGGTTGGCGGGTTTTGCCCTGTCGACCTCTATCCTGCTCTGGGTCATTTCCATGGCCATTTTTACGGTCGGCGAGATCATCGTATTCCCCGCCGAGTACATGTTCATCGACAAGATCGCTCCGGACAACCTGCGCGGCATGTATTACGGAGCACAAAACCTGTCCAACCTTGGCGCGGCGCTGGGGCCGGTGCTTTGCGGAATCGTATTGGCGACTCAGCCTCCCCACTACATCTTCTATATGCTTGCGCTCTTCATTGTTGCAGGTGGAATGTTCTACTTCCTGGGAGCTTCCAATTTGAGCGCTATCACGGATATGGATTCTGATTGAAGGGCAGCAATATGAAAGACAGTGACGAATCAAAAGATCACCTTATCAATGTCCGCTTTGGGTCGACTGCTGCCTGTCACGATAGGTAGAGAACGGCCAGCAGCGGCCAGAAGCAGTCAGTCGGACGCACTTGGAAAACTCGTTCAATTTGCCTCAGGCGGCAACTCAGGTAACCTCAGGTTTAGCAGGTACAAATGGGTGCCTGAGCACACGACACAAGGTCTTTTCGAACAATGAGATGGCAATACATAGCACTGACCGCCCTGCTCAGCTTCCCATCACTTTCTTGTGCAGAACCCAATATCCAGGTTGGTTTTTCTCCGGAAGGCACGGCGAGAACACTGGTTATTGAAACGATTACAAGTGCCAAGCACAGCATCCAGATGCTGGCCTATGCGTTTCAGGCTCCCGACATAATGCAAGCACTGGTGGAGGCAAAGGACCGTGGAGTAGACGTACGCATAGTGATCGACAAGAAACGCAACTTAGGCAAGACAAGCAAAGCGGCCATGAATTTTGTGACCGGCAAAGGAGTGGAGTTGCGGACCAACGACCAGTTTCACCTTCATCATGATAAGACAATCGTGGTCGACGGAAATATCGTCGAAACGGGCTCCTTCAATTTCGCGACGTCCGCAGAAACATCCAACTCCGAAAATGTTGTAGTCATTCGCGATATGCCAGAGGTTTCCCGCCAATATATTGCACACTGGCAATCGCGTTGGGATCTTGGAAAACCTTACCTGCGCAGTAACTGATGAGATACATCGTATAGCCGTTTTCCAATCCAAAGCCGCGCTTCACAAAGGGCGGCTCTAGGTCGATTTAGCCTTTCGCAACAGACAGAAATCGGCCAAAAGCAGTCATTGCGTTACTTTCAGTTTCGACCTGCGCCAAGCATTTATGCACCTTGCGCTATGTCGAGCTGAGATCCGCTAAACTCTGTGGAGCCCCATGCTCATCAACTTTTGAGTGCCTCGGCGTACTCAGCTTTCAGGCGCCGCGCCAGCTCGGCAACCGGGGGCACATCGTCGATTAGTCCGACGCCGTGGCCAGCCGACCAGATGTCGCGCCAAGCGACCATTTTTTCTTCATGTTCGACCGAAATCTCAGGGGTAGGCACTCCTTCACGCCAGTCCAGCTCGGACCGAATCAGGCTTTCCCGCAAAAAGTTAGCCCCAATTCCGGTCACCTTGTTGGTGTAAATTACATCGGTTGATTGCGCATCAAGGATCATCTGCTTGAAACGCGGGTCGGCATTAGCTTCTTCTGTGGCAATAAAGCGAGTGCCCATGTAAGCGAAGTCGGCGCCCAGCACCTTGGCCGCACGGACTTGACGGCCGTCGCCCATAGCGCCACCGAGGGCGATGCAGCCTTTAAATTTCGCCCGTAGCTGGCTGACAAAGGTGAAGGGATTGAGTGTTCCTGCATGGCCGCCACCGCCCGCGCAAATCGGAATGATGCCATCAACACCTGCTTCAATCGCTTTCATCGCATGTTTCATATTGATGGCGTCGTGAAAGACCAGTCCACCGTACGAATGCACTGCCGCAACTACCTCAGGTCTATGGCCCACGGCAGTGATGACCAAGGGTACCTTGTGCCGAATGATGGTGTTGAGATCTGTCTCCAAGCGCTCATTCGACTTATGCATGACCAGCATGACACCGAATTTGGCGGCAGCCTTTCCGCCCAACGCGCTCTCGATTTCGTTAAGCCAGTCGTCAAGCTGAGTGGGCGTCCTGGCATTCAGAGCAGGGAAGGTACCAATGATGCCTTGCTTGCAGGTTTCAATTACCAGCCGAGTACTTGATACGAGGAACATTGGCGCGGCAATGACTGGAATCTGCAGACCTTCTTGCAGGATGGCGGGTATAGCCATTATATAAGTTCCTTGCGGATGCGGGGTGGTGGCTGAGACATTGCTGCCCCGAGCGAATCATTCAGGAACCCTACCCACACCGCCGGTCATTTCTGACCGTTCGCCTGTCTTTCCAAATAAAGAGAGCTTACGCGGACGATCCACCACTCCTGCAGACCAACGCGTTCAGCGCATTGAGCTGTATTCATCCGCAGAATATTAGTCGCTCAGCCAGTTATTGAACGTCAACAAAGGGTCGGAAACGTTCACTAGCCGGATTATGTCGTGCCCTAGCAGCGCTCCATCAAACACATGACACCTTCCATAACTGGTCAAGCTTGGTCGTGTAGCTCTGACTCATCATTTCCCGGCGCATGCCCCAGTCGGGATTGGTGGGCACACTGGCGGCGCGAAGCGTTCCCCTACCTTCACTGCGACATCCAATACATCACCGATACTACGACGATCACCCAGGTGAGGGTCAGCAAGAACGAGAGTCCAGCGAGTTGCTTGTTCATTGGACCAGATCGATTTGATGGCTGCAGATGCGGATTCAGCTGCAAAACATCGAGAAGGATAGCCCAAGCCTCAGTGAAACATTCTGTTACCTCACCGATTTGGCACAGACAGCGGTAGCGGGTTCAATGGGCGTTTCTTTGCAGGGAGCTGAATATGCCTATCAGTCTAATGGTTTTGTTGGTCGTCTTCGGAGTTGTCGTCGTTGCCGTAGGCGCCAGAATGGACTTGAAGAACCACAAAAAGGAGAAGGCAGCACGCGAAGCTCGGAATGAGTCCGGTCGATAATCCCGTCCTAGCTCGCGCTCACCGACTGCAGACTTCGGCCACGTAACGCTGGAGCGCCTTCAAGGCTGCTTGATCAGCAATGATCCCGGCGCGGATATCGAAAACAGTTGATCCAGAAGCTGCAGAGAGTTCGACGGTTCCTGCATCGCCCAGGCTGGCGGCACTGGCGGTGCCGGACACGTTCCTATTACTGGCACGACAACTTCCCGCGATGCGCAGCCGGCGAGCAGAGTCAGCAGCAGCGCGGCGCAGTTTTTCGTTTTCGGCGAGATCATCGGTTTTTTCCTTTTGGTGCTTCTGGTCGAGGGCGGCAAGTGCTTGTTCGGCGGCCTGCTGTTTTTCAACTGCCTGCCTAGCCTGAGTGGCGCCAGCATTGGCGATCTTCGTTAGATCTGCCTGACGACTCGCCTCATTGGTCGCGATGATCTGACGGTAGCTGTTGGCCTGCCACATCCATGCGCCAGCCGTCCCGATCAGCAGCGCAGCTACATAAGGAAGGATGCGCAGCCAGATGGAAGTCATGCCTCATCCTCCCAATCAGGCAGGTCGACGGTATAGCCGGCCAGTGCATGCGTGCAGTCACCCAAGAACTGGATGCGGCCGTCGGTCACAAACGAATGGCAAACCCTCGGGCCGTCCGACCAGTTGTATCGGACGAGAACCGACGGCGTGAACGTCGGTGACTCTGCATTGCCGTTGTAGCCCCAGCGAGGACCAGTTCCAACCCCAGTGGAAATGCCGTGGACCATGTCGCACCCAGGGCACTCAAAGAAAAGATCGCCCTCCTTGGCCTGAGCCAGCACCCGCGACAACCTGGTAAAGCCGGTACCGCTCACGTCAGCGCCCTCCGCACACCTTCGGCCAATACCGAATCCGGATAGGCATAGCCGGCGTTCTCGTGATGGATAATGGCTTTGACAAAACCCAGCATCACAGTGGGGCTAGTCAGATCGATCTCGGCACCAGGCTTAGTGCCGGTATTGGCTTCGACAGCTCGCACGTAAGCGGCGGTGTCGTTCTCTACCGAGGGCGCCCAGCGGCTTATGATCGCCTTCACGGTCTTCAGCCCGTGTTTGCGCTTGTATGTCAGCAGCACCTTGCCCAAAGCACGAATACCGTTTTCCGGTACATCGAATCTCGCAAACCGCTTCTCGATAGCGGGGTCTAGTTTGAGCTGGCCCTGCCACTGGTTGGTCGGACTGTAGTCAATGTTTCCGGGGTTACGATTGCGAACCCCGCGAGTTTCATTTGCAGGCATCACTTTTCTCCAGGCAAAAAAATACCCGCTCAATCGCGGGCCGACAGGTGCAGATGTTTCGTTAGGACGGGCGGACAGGACGATGAGCGATGTCGGGGAATGATTCGGCACCTTCCTTCCAGTTGCTAACCAGGCCGCGATACTTCAGCCACAACTTGCGAGTGCCTGGCAGCAGGTCGGACGGTGTTTCGTCCGCCTCATCTTCTTCGATGGCTTCAAGCTGACGCGCAATGGCCGCAAGCTCCACGACTCGCCAGGAAAGCTCACCGGCCACCATCTGATCCAAAACCTGCGCAGCTCGATCGGCATCCTTGGCCTCTTTGGTAATCAGCTTGCTCCAGTCGATATTACTCATTGGTAGCTGCCTCTTTGTCCGCCATAAACACGTCCATCGGAATTGGTTGAGGTAATGCGACCGGGCCATCCTGGGCATTCAGTAGCGGCATCGGGAAGCGTTGTTCTGGACTAGCATTGATGGGATTGGGAAACCGCAAGGTGACTTGAATTTGGCCATCTACGCGTTCTACATCTTGGGTAATCCATTCTGAAGTAATCGCGAAAAAAGGCAGTGTGTCACCATCTTTCATAGGCGAGAAGTCGAAGACCTCGCCATTGATTTCAAGCGTGTCACCGTTCTTTTTAACTTCAAGCACTGACTCGCTGCTAAACGGGCTCAACAAAATATTCATTAGAACCACCTCCCTATTGCTGTATAGCTAATCCGATAAACTTGTACGGTTGTCCTTGAAAACAACTCCATCTGATAACAGCGCGGCCACTTACTAACCGTTTGGACGCTGGCGCCCCCGATCCATGCCGTAGTGCCTGCAGCGTCGTCACAGGTAATGGTTATGTTTATTTTTGGAAGGGTGGAAAAAGTTGCAGGCATGTCTTGTGAGGGGACGCCAAGGTTGTTCAAGCCGGGGTTATAAAAACCGCCATTGAGTCCTGTAGTGATAGTTGAATTTATATCAACTAGTCTGGTACACACCATCATCCCGCAGGCGTACTTCCAGAACTCACCATTGGCATTGGTCCCGTATTCCATCAATGCGCCGGTTGGAACTCCCGCCGCTTGGGAAACTGTACCGATGGTGTCTGCCGTAGAAGCAGATTTCAGCCCGAGGCCTGCCCGCGCCAGCGCTTGAGTGTTTCCGCCAGTGCCGCCCTGATTTACCGCCAGAGCCGTTGTTAGGCCAGTAATCGAAGTGATGTCGCTGTTAGCACCCTTCGCTGCCTTGTTGGCCGTGTTCTGCTCAGATATTGCTGCCGCGTTTTTCGACGCGAGCGCTGCAGCGGCCGAGTCTGAAGCATTTGTTGCCGACGTACCTGCCGCATTCTTTAACGCTAATGCCGCGGAGGCTGAATTACCTGCGTTCGTAGCGGATGTACTGGCCGCGTTTTTTGAAGCAAGAGCCGCTTCCGACGACTGGCTGGCATTGCTTTCGGAAGTTGCGGCTGCGTTCTTCGAAGCCGTGGCCGCCGCTGCAGAATCAGCCGCCTCCTGGACACTCTCTTCAAGCCCATCAATCGAATCAGCGATCTGATTAGACGCCTGTCGAAGTGCATCGGCGGTGTCCTTCACGTAGCCCTGAATCGGTATAAGCGCGAAGTGGCCCACTGCGATTGTTGGGCCTTTATACGGAGTAGAGATTGCCAAGGCCGTATCGCTGGCGATGTTCGCTACCTCATACATCTCACCATCAGGCCCGACAAAGGCATCCCCAACCCGCCCATTGAGAATAAACGCGGTGCCTGTACCGATAACTGCATTCGAATTTTGGGCGACAGAAACCGTTCCCGATTTGTACCAGGACATGGATCACTTCCTTTTTGAGTTTGATTAAACGGCGATCTTTGCGAAGACTGCAGGCAGGAAAAAAGCGAATGGGTTTGAGAAGCCGTCAGTCACTGCATAAAGGGTTCCGGTCGAAAAACTCCAAAGGGTTTTGAGCAGTCGACCGGCAGCCGATCCGGTTACCATGTTCATGCCGAAGTTATTGATCAGCAGATATTCGTTTTCTGGAAAGTTGAACGGAACTGTGTAAAAGCTCCGAGTGCTACCGGTCTGCGAGGTCTCGGAACGAACATAGGTCCAATTCTGAAATGCTCTTGTGAACAACGCAGCAGGCGTGCCGGAATCGAACAACAACTTTCCGGCCCCATCCCACAAGCGCATACCATAAGGGGAGACAGGCTGAGCGCCAAACGTGGCCGCAAAGTAGCGGCCGTTAGGCTGATTGGTGTTTACGTCATACGCCCGCACGTAGAACCCCACCCAGTTGCCTGCCGAACCAATTACCTGCATTGCCGTCAGCCCAGCGATCCCGCCAGTATCGGGCCGGCAGAACACCAACGGCGGCTCCTGACTCGTGATGACGCGTGGAAAATAGGTTGTCGATCCAAGCCCGGACTCTTGCGTCGGCGCGTAACGCCCGCTGCAAATAACGCTGAGGCGCGCAAACTCTGAGTCGATCACCACCTGGTTACTGTTGTTGATAAAGGTCAGTCCGTAACTCATTTAGGCAAACCTTATGACCATTAAGCGCATGGTCCCGCTAGTAGCAAGACTGGCTGCGAACGTGCGCGTGTAGTTGTAAACACGTGCAACACCCGACAACATTTCTGTTTCAAATTGCCGCGCGCTGCTTTCGTTATAAGGGCCGACAGGCACCACGATTGCGACTGAGTTCGAAGCATCACTACCTGGCGCCGAAAAATCCTGAGTCGTCTTTCCAGCGGTCGGGAACGTCACAATCGTCGATAACACAACTCGCATGGTGAACGAGTTCTCATCGATCTGGAGCGCACCATCGCCGCCCCAGACCCGCATTCCATAAGCCATGGTTTACCCCAGATATCCAAGCCGCACACGCAGCACATTGTTGGCGTCGTACACCGACACGTTGAGCGAGTTGATGACCAGCCGGCCCTGGCCAGGAACGATGCCGTTGATCTCCAACGTCCCGTCCTTGTTGAGAATCCAGCCCTGCTGGCCGGGGATGTAATTCGTCGAGCTGATGTAGCTGCCAATCTTGGCGTTGGTGATGGTGCCGTCCAATATGAAAGCCGAGTTCAGGAATGCCTGGCCGTTCTGTACAGCGAAGGGGACCGAGGTCGCCCCGCCTGCAATGGTGTTGACGATGGCAAACCGGTCGGCACTTACCAGAAACTGGCTCTGGAGTACTCCGTCGACATTCTCGATGCCTAAGCCGACAGCCGAGAAACCACGCGGTGCTGGCCCGCGCAGACGTCGCGGACGGTCGCCCAGCGTTCCAGCACTTCGATGTAGTCCGCCCGCTTGAAGGAGACGTCGTTGCTCATCGGGCGTATCCCATTCTGATAGAGGTAGCCGGCTTCCTGGCACTCTTCGCCACTGCGAAGTACCGGAAACCGTCGGAGCCGTGAGAGGTCCAGTCATGAAGCGGCCTGTCTTTCCAGCAGCCGCGCTTGTCATCCCATTCCTTGCGGTAGTTCTCGATGCAGTTGATGCCCTGCTCACACTTCGACTCATCAAACACGCAGAGAGGGAGGATTTCCCGGACCTGCTCGATGCCGTCGTTGATGCCGATCTTCGGGACGACCTGAAACGTCATGCAGTACTTCTGTCCGTCGATGTCGTAACCCTCACGGGCCAGTTCGCGGCGGGTCTTGGCATCGCTGCCAAACTCACGGTTGTCGATGTCGTGCGGCCCCCAGTGCTCGGAGTAGGTGTAACCCTTGTCCTTGAGCACCTTCATGTAATGCCGCAGGCCTTCGCCCGAGTTTTCGTAGTAATCGATGACGTGGTATTCGGTGCCAACCTGGCGCACGAACCAAATGGCCGTGGAGTCGCCGACGCCGATGTCCCAGAAGGTCATAACCGGCAGATGGCTGTTGTTCGGAATTACGCCGATACGCTGCTGGGCGTATAGCTTGGTCAGTTGCTGCGCGTAGTAAGCACCCTCGACTGACTGCTGGAAGGCTTCGACCGGTATCGACGGGTATTCCCGCTTCATGTCATCGCCGAGCGTCTTCTCCTTGGCCGCGTACCATGCGCGCTGGCCGTCATTAGCGACGATCCCGTGCTTGGCGTGCAGTTCGTTGAAGTAGTCGGTCAGGCGCTGCGGGATAACCACCTCAGTGGGGTCAAGCCAGTAGGCCTTGTTCTTCCACCAACTGAAGAAAAAGAACTTCCAATCCAGCAGGCCGAGCGGCACACCGGCAAGCTGCTGACGCTCCGCGCTCTGTGAGTAGTCGAAGAAGTAGCCCGCCCTGCCCTCCGCCGTCGATTCAATCGTGACGAAGCAATCGGTGGCGACAGCCTCGAAGGCGCCGGTAACGATCTCTCTGGCCTTGTGGGGAAACTTGGCGCAGATCTTCCCGAACTCGGATACGTGCAGATATCCTCGCCTTCCTTTACGACAACTTCCCAATTCATAAATCAGTGAGCCCTGAGGTTGCTGGGTTAAGCGTCGTCAAACATGGCGAATACGACCCGGCAACCGGGCAGGCTGAGATAGTCTTGGGACAAATAGATCCAGAGACTCAGTTTTTCTACTCCACTCTTGAATGGCTAGCTCAAGCCGGATTCATTTCGCCCAAGCCATCGAACGGTGGTAAACGCAAATATGTACTGACGACGTATGGACTTCAGGCGTTGAAGCATGTCCCAAAACCCAGCCTAGGAACGGAAACCCTTGGTGAAAAACTATCTGCTGCTACGAAATCCGGAGCACGGCACGCAGCATCCGAAGCGTTAAACCAAGCTTTGTCGATAGGCGTTCAGCTCATCACAAAGCAGGTGGGATTTTAAGCCTCTGGACGCATGAACTCACGGCACAGAAACTTCAGTGAAGCGTTGATCTCCTTGATCTCGCTTTGCAACCCAGACTCAGCGGTCTCTATGCTGACCACCTCCAACTCACCAACTCGGCTCTCGTACAGTTCAAGCGTCTCTTGGTTAAGCCGTAGAGCCTCAGAAAGTTGCTTCTCACGGGCCGCTGCATCAGCGTGCAGCTTGGCCACCTTTGCCAGCTTCGCCTCCTGCGCAATGACCGACTCAACGGCCTGGCGGTATTCACTCTTCATGCTCAACTCCAGAACCTGTTGATTTGGATCAGCCCCCACAGCACTCCCAGCCGTAGCGAAGGGTGTGGAGGAGCCGAATACGAAAAAGCCCCGGCGAATGCCGAGGCTTAAAATGTAGAGGCCAGTACTGATGCCAAACTCCACCTAATAACGAACCCTGCCCCACTCATTACATGGTCCATCAGGAAGTTATTGGCTAGGGTGGACGTCTATGTAGGTGGGCCAACTAATACAGGAATATCGATAAAAGCATCCTTGCGCCAGACTTTAAGCAATACATTGGAGCCGATCGAGACCTTGCCCATGGCGATTAAAAATTCAATGTCGTCGCCTACGGAGGTTGAATCGACGCTCACTATCACGTCAGCATATTTCAGACCGGCTTTTTCAGCGTTACCGCCCGGCGCCACCTTTTCTATGGATGTGCCCTTAAGCGGCATGCCGAGGCGCGCGGCTTTCACAGGATCAAGGCTTCCGATAGTGACACCAATTCGTCCTCGGCTAGCAGTGACCAGAGGCGGACAATCTTTACCGCTCAAAACCTGATCGATAGCAGTTTTCTTGCTAGCTCCCCAAACCTGCGTTTCCGGCGTATCTACAGCTAACATTTCATTGCTACGAGCATATGCTTGGCGAAGGTATTCACAGGACTTACCTTTATATTTCTCCGGTGTTTCTTGAGCAATCCACTGGGCAAGCGATGTCTGCGGCAGGCCAGAAACAAGCGATGTTGATCCGAAGCCAGGTGCAAAGCTGGGAGGCGACGTCACAGATGAGGTTTTCGGTTGATCTGCCGTTACAGCGGGCGAACTAGAATTGGCTGAAGGCGCGGCAGCATCGCTGGAGCGAGAACGCGCTGCCGGTGGTAACTTAGACTCGAGTTCTTTTGCCGCCTCGGGATGCTTCGCGACATATTCAACAGCTGATGCCTGGCTGGAAGTGATACCCGCTAGGCAGCCCTGCTCTTGCTCAACCTGTTCGACCGACGCAAGCCGCCAACGCCCTTGTTTTCGTACATAATCAGTGTACTCACCTGTATATGTGATCTCGGAGTCTGCTCGCTCTCGATTAAGGGCAAGCTCAACACAAGTTTTGCCGCGAAAGTTAGCGGGCGCCAAGCCTACGCTTTCTGGCGTTTCATTCTCGGAAGAAGCTTGCGAGATGGCGCCCGCTAAAATGTCAACGCACCCAGAAAGATTGACCATAACCAACGATAATGCAGCGAAACAGACAGTCCTGTTCATATCTCGTCCAGTTAGATACTAAAACGACATCATTATCGAACGACTCGCTATTAGCAATATGGTAGCTGCTATGGTCTTGGGTTCGCGCCTATCAGTGTCCAGGCCTTCCGTGAGGCCGCCCTGGCTGCAGTTACATTTCTTTCGCGCACAAAAAACCCGGCTGAAAGACCGGGTTGATGATGATTCTGCAACAGACTAGAAAAAGATGAAAATGACTGTAACGGCGATGATCAGATAAAAAAGGCACATCCCAAACTGGTTGCGTGGACTGCCGGCGAAATAGATGGACGAGAGAAGGAAAAGCAGAACAGCTCCTGCGATAACCTTCCCGACGATATCTGAAACACCGTGAGAAAGTCCAAAATTTTCCACAGACTTAGTGATATAGCCCATCAGTTTGTAGCACGAGTAGACCAGAATCCCACAGGCTACAATCATAATTTCGCCTGCTGAACCGCCTTCACTTCCTCCCTTCGCGCGTTTACGTCGAATGTCTCTGTCAGCCCATTCCGCCTCTGAAGCTTGAAAGTGTTCATTCCCGTTCAAATCCGTATGCATTTTTTTCTGATCACTCATCGCGCTCATCCATGGGGTAGATAGTTTCAATCCGCAGAATAGTAGCCATTAGCCTGTTAATTTTCCATTACAGTCTTGATGGATGGGGGATCGAAAAAAAGAGCGCAGTGACCAGTTCAACGCTGGGTAGCCAGAACAAGGTGTGCGGTAGAGCCGAAAACGAAAAAGCCCAGCGCGATGGCTGGGCCTGTTAATCAGTACATCTCAACCTTTGAAAGCTTCGCCTTTTCGAACTTTACAGTAGACGGCGCAGAGAACCGCCACGACTCGCCGGGCTCAATGTCCTGACCGCGATTGAGGGCGGTTCCTACAACCTCTCCCTCAGTATTATAAAGTTTGAACGTCACGAACACGTTTTTTAAAGTAGTCCCAGTAGTGTTCTTCAACACACCTTCGACTGCCGTAATCAACCCTTTATTGGTCACGTGCACCTCGGTAAGAGTGACCTTACCGGTAATATCATCCGCGAGCGCCGAGGTAGCGAAAAGAGATAGAGCGAGTGCGATTGCCTTGATCATAAATGGATCCAATGTGATTTCACTAACCTTCGCCACTCTCAATCGTGATGTCAATACAGTGGCCGCAGGAAAAACAGCTTTATCACACTTAATAAGTCAAAAACCCGGCTGAGTGGCGGGGTTCATGGTTTCGTGTGCGTTTCGCGTTACTTGTGCACTATGGGGAAAGTACGCGCAAAATCCCGTCATGTCAATATGATTATGCCGCCTCTTCATCTTTTTCCGAGTGGATCACCTGCCAAATTGGTTGTTGGGCCTGTATATCCACTTCAGCGATCACCTTTTTCAGGGATTCCCACAAATCAAGCCAGTCGCGTGTCCAATTCTTCGGGTCGATGGATACTCCAAAGAACGCGTTCATCTCAGCGGCTACCCGCGCCGGCCCCCACTCAGCCGATCCTGCAACCTCTCCCTTGTACGATTGCAGGGCCAAGGTAACCAAGTACTGCGCCTTTACGCGCTTGGCTGATGTCAGATCTGGCAGCGCAGCCTTCGCGTTAATCAGCAGCACAGCATTCAGCAAGTGCTTCATGTTCATCGCCGGGTGATACAAGTAGTGCCCGAACTGCTGCACCTGAAATGGAAGCGTATCAATGGCCCGCAGTACTTTGCCGATTGTTGCCAAGTGCGCAGCGCGGGCAGTTGACCGGCCGGCAGATGTTCTCCGGGTTTCGCTGATGCTGACGCGCTGCCCTGGGACGGCGAAGCGTGCAGCCTCCTCCCCTTTCTCGCTGCCCAACGCGGGAAACTGATCCGCCCTGCTCTTCAGCTTCTCCTTGCGGACCTTGATCTCTTTGCGCTCGATCTGGGCCAGCGACTTGCGCGCCCTCTCGCGGTTTACGTCTTTGATGGCCAGGCCGCACGTCGGACTGCACACGGCCTGCCCGAGTCGCTGCGGCGGGAAGCTGATCCCGCACGCAGGGTTCTTGCACTTCTTTGGTTTCGGCTTACTCGATCTGAGGCTCATGCATAACTCCCCAACTGATCGGCTGCAGAAAGCGCATCAGCTTCATTCTCAAAGTGGGCAGACAGCACCAGCCGCCAGCAGGCGTTGAAGACGTCGCGGTAAAGCGGTTCGAACGCAGTGTCATCCAGGTTCGCCCAACTGATCGACTTGGCCTCCTTACGGATTCCCTCAGGCGTATGAACCAGGTGAAAGTGGCCGGCCTCGATCGTCACCCACTCACGGAAAGCTTCACGAGACTTGTCCACCGCCGGAAAGCGCTCGGCGCGAGTCGTCTCAAGGCCTGCGACGTACGCCGCGACGGCGTCCGATAGCTGACCAGGCTTTCCGCTCTGCGCTTCGAAGAACTTGGCCAGCCCCTGAATGCCGCGCATCTCCTGGCGCGGGATCAGGCCGCCGACGGGCTCCCAGTATTCCCAGGCCAGATCGAGCATCGAAAAGAACTTTCCGTGGAACTTGCCGTTTCGCATGCGGGTGAACTTGCCGTGAACGATCTGGCCAGCCTTCCACTTCTGGACGGTTTCACGGTCAGCTTCTGTGGCCGGCACCAAGCCTTGGGCGGTGCGGATCAATGCGAGTTCAGCCATGGGGAGCCCTCCTACCCATAACCGCATCGACAGTGATATCCAGCCTCTCGCCAGACGGCAGCATTCCCGGGCCAATAGAGCCGGCGATGCGCTTGTATTCCACCAACCCACAACAATCACGCAGATATCGATACCGTTCGGCATCGTTACGCAGCGCCTCGTTCTCGGCCTTGAGCTGGTCGCGCTCGGTGTGAATTGCCCTGATTGCCGAATCTGGAACGATGGTGTGCGCTTCGAGTTCGCCACTCACCAGCGCCAACAGCGACTGGGCTTCGGTGAAGTACATGTGCCGCTCAGCCTGGTTCTCGTTCTGATCGTGCTCGCCATCCACGAAGCACTTGAGGAGGCCGGACAAGACTTCATTCTCGGCGATCAGGGCCGCGACCGTTTCGGGATCAATCAGCATCACGCGCTTCGAGCCGCATGGAGAAACCCGCTCAAGCTCAATCAGCTCTTCGGCTCTTTGCTTCAGTTCGGTCTTGTCGGTCATACGGAGGCCTCCATGACAATGATCGGGTCGTAGCATTCAGCACAGAACAGAACGCGGGCACGCTTGAACTCGCCAACCATGTTTTGAGCTGCCATACCCTGAGCACGATGTTTTTCAGAGAATTCGCCACCGACCTGGGTCCACTTTCGCTCGAACAATCGGCGCACCTGTGCGACGTATATCCCTCGCGGCGAGTGAATGTGCAAAACAGATCCTTGTGGAATAATGATCATCAAAATCCCTCCTTGCCGCGCTGTGATTCCCACTCGAACGGAATCACGATCACGCCGCCCTCCCGCAGCCGAGTGCATTGACTGGAGCAACCTGGGCAAGACGATCTTCAGGGACAAGCCCATGGCACTGAATACCCGACGCCGGGTGGCCAAAGGCATGTGGCGCCACGTCATTACCAGTGAGAAGCCATTTATTGTGCCGATGCGCGGGACGTCAGAAGCGCATACCAGCACCCACGGCGTGGATGAATCGGTTTCGACCATCAGCGCCGGAGGCACCCATCACGCCCTGGTGCAGCCCGTGGCGGCACCTTTTCTCACCGAATGCGCCAACGGATCATCGCAGCGCAACTTCGACGTGCAAGAGGCGCTCAGGACTCAGGTTGCACAGGTAAAAGGAGGCCACTTCGCTATGGCAGCGTGTCACCTGACCCACCTCACGCACCACGGGGAGCGCAGCGGCTACTCGCCGGACGAGTCTGCGCGCACGGTCACCGGCGCCAATCGCGGCGAGCAGGCCATCGTCTGTGGGCACATGACCGCCTTCGGGCAGAACGCCGTGGGAAGCTCGCCTGATGATCCTACGCAGACTGTGCTGGCAGGTGCGGCGCGCCACGGGATAGTCGCCGCAAACATGGTCACGCTGCGCAAGGGTTCGGTAGGCGCGGATGTTGACGGGCCACTGGCTGTGGTCGCCACCAGTACCGGCCACCACGCGGTGACGGCGGCGTTCTTCGAGCAGGCGAATGGCGGCTTCTACAAAGGTGACGGTCGATCGGCGTATCAACCAACCTCGACCATCTGCCAGTCGGGCGCCAATCAGCGACTGGCCAACGCCTACCTGGTGAAGTACTACGGCAACGAGAAGGACGGTATTTCGCTCACCGAGCCGATGCATACCCTGCCAACGAAAGATCGTGTTGCACTGGTCGAGGTTGTGCAGGTGCCGGACACGCTGACGCCGGAACAGATGGAAGGCGCCCGGCGCTGCGCCGCCTTCATGCACGAACACCTGCCCGAGCACTTTAAGGACCCGGCCGAGATGGTCATGGTCGGCGGCTATGTGCTGGTGGACATCACACTGCGCATGCTGCAACCGCCGGAGCTGAAAGCGGCGCAAGGTTTCCACAAGGACTACATCATCGACCGAGGGCTGTTTGTTGACTCGATAACCGGTGCCGAAGAATGGCGGGACATCAACAAGACAGATCAGGTCCGGCTGATCGGCAACAGCGTCTGTCCGGACGAAGCCGAAGCACTCGTCTCAGCAAACGCCGCCGACATCATCGAACTCTACCAGCGCCTCGCCGCATAACTTACTCCACCGCCCGGGCATGACCCGGCATAGGACGCCCCATCCTCAAAGGTGCTGGTCAATGAGCATTCCGAGCCTGCTCAACCCGACATGAGCGAGCTCGGATGAATTTCGTGCGGAGCCTAGCGGGTGCTCAGGTAAAACAGGCCGCCAACGAATACCACGATGTAAAGCGGCAAACGTATAAACACAGGGATTTTCCAAACCATCAAGCCCCATGCGCCCCAACTGCCGATGAGCACCAGGAACATTTGAAATGCCATCATCGTCTGATTTCTACCTATCGCCTTTGGAATCCCAATAAAGATCCCTAGGGACAGGATCAGCAATGCGATAACGATGAAAATATCAGCGCGGCACAAATTACCCTCATTGAGTCGCTTTTCTTCCTGCACGTATCCAGTGTTGGCTTCCTCGGCGTGTTGCTCACTGCCGTGAATCTTGCCGCGTTGGTCCCGGTATTTGGTGTCGAACACGCGAAATTACTCCTGTAGGTTCATGTCAGTACGCCGACCCGTCTGAATGTATCAGATTATGGCATTCTGCCATGAACCTTAACGAGCGATTTCAGAGACCGCATCTTCTTGGACTAGTTCGGGAACCATGATCTGGCATCGACATTGAAAATCGCCACCTCATAGGCAAGAATGGCGATTGGCTATCGCTCTGATGCAGCCGCATTCAACAGGGAAAAATGGAATGAAGTTAAAGTTTGCTGTAGCTCTGAGCTGCCTGCTCGGCGTTTCAAGTATTGCTTTCGCCAAGCTTGATTTTCAGTATCAAGAACTACCTCGGGATAGATCCAGCAGAGATTATGGCGCTCAAATCAAAACGCTTGATAAAATAATTAGTGGCTATAAGTGGGTTGCAGATTATGGGACTGGCTTCACCATCACGGCAATCCCAAACCCAGTTCCAACTGCGACAAGCGACCGCGCAGTCAACGGATTGTACTTTGGAATGAATAAATACAAATACGACAAAGAACAAGTTCGGATCATGCCATACGAGCTTTACTCACGACAAAGCGAGCGAGTCGGTTATGTTGAGTTTTGGGATGATGAAAGCAAATCAGCAATGCACATTAAAGCTCTTGATAGCGACACACTTGAAGTTTTCACTTATGCAAATGAAAGCAACGAAAAGAATCGCATAATTTACAAAAAAGTAGCGCAGTTCGAAAAGAACCCGCATGCCGATAAGCTGGAAAGCGCGGAAGAAAGCGGCGTATTCCACTGATTTCAGGTTAATAATGGGAGGTACTTTTTACCTCCCAACTTAAAAGCTGGCTCATCCCTGCGCAGATATAATCAAAAGTCACACATCCCTTCTGTAACTTCCTCCCCCTTCAAAGTCAGCCGCTATAGCGGCAAAGGAATCGCTATGCCTGAAGAAATGAAGAAGGCTTGGCCGGAGCACTATCGCTACATCGACACCATTGGGCCCAATGGTCTTGAGGTGCACTGCCTCACCTATAAGGTGATCGGCGAGACAGCCCAGTGCTACTACATCGGCGACAAGCATACCTGCGACCTGGTCAGCGGCCCGCAATACAGCTGGACCACCGAAGCCGTGAAGAAGCGGCGCAATCGCGTACTGAAAGAGGGTGGAAGCTGGGGGCGCCGCTTCGCCTACACCGACAAGGCACTGGCACTGCGCTCTTACAAGGCGCGTAAGTCATGGCAGCTTCGGCATGCGAAATTGGCGACGGAGCGGGCATTGGCGGCTATCGGCTACTTCGGCAACCTTGAAGTTGAAAGCGCGATTCCGGTCGGGGCCGTGACTATACCGAGCGAATACATTCAGGGCTTAGGCTGGGGGGATTACTGATGATCATCTCAGTCTCTGCCCTCGCCTACATGGCTGGCTCATCTACTCGGGGCCACGGTGATGAAGTTAGGAATAGTTGCTCTCCCCGGCCATTAAAACATTGGGGGTAAATGAGCGGGGGAGGCTCATTGGCGGGGAGAGCAGTAGGACATTAGCTCTAATCTATGGGTTTGTCGCATTAGCTCTTGGTTATTGAACAAAAAAAACCGCCTCACCGATCGCATCAGGGACGAACTGATTGAGCTGCAATGGGTGAGGTGGACGATTAAACGTTAGCTGACCTTTTACGCATTGCATGTCACCGCACCAATTTCCCTAACTCCCCCTTCAAAGTCAGCCGCTATAGCGGCAAAGGATTCCCATGTCTGAGATAAAGGAACGGCCGATCTTGTTCTCGGGCCCGATGGTGCGCGCCATCCTGGAAGGCCGGAAGACGGTCACGCGGCGCGCCATCAAAGCCCAGCCACCAGAAGGCCATAAATGGCGAGGCTGGGTTCTCGACAGCACCCGCTCAAAAGATGTCGGCAAAGCAAGCTGGACTGAAGGTGATGGCCCGCTTTCGCGTAATCCGGTGTATGCGCAATGTCCGCATGGCCGGCGTGGCGACCGTCTGTGGGTGCGCGAAACCCATGCCGATATCGGCTGCCGCCTGACCTACCGCGCCGACACCGATGATGGCGCCCACTGCCAAGTCAAGAAGTGGACGCCAGCCATTCACATGTTCCGCCGGCACAGCCGCATCCTGCTGGAGATCACCGACGTGCGTGTCGAACGGTTGCAGGACATCACTTACGAGCAGGCCGCAGCCGAAGGGGTTCACAGAGGTCCGCTGCGTGAATGGTGTGCGAGCGACGAAGGCGGTGCCTGTCACAAGTACCCAGTGCCCGCATTCCGCGACTTATGGCAATCCGTCGGCGGCGACTGGGACGCCAACCCCTGGGTATGGGCCGTCGAGTTCAAGCAGATGAGGCAATGAAGCCCGCCCACCCGTTGTGAATTCCTTTGAGCAGGTATTGATGGGTGAATTGTCAGTCAGCCACTGGACCGAAACTTCCCGCCGCCCGCGCATCAAGAGACGGCATTGGGTCGAGTTCAAGCGCAAGTGCAGGCGCACAGAGAAAAGCGGCCCATTTTTCGTAAGCCAGCTTTTGGCGCTTAACAGCCTGATCCCATGGATAGCCGATCACATCTCGCGCCGACACCAACATCATTAAACGATTGGTAGCTGCGTCAAGTTCAAGCAGGAGGTGATGGGAATGAAAGCGGAACTCATCTAGGTTGCTCATCGGAGCGACACACCTGTACTAGGCCCGGCACCGAATAGAGCCGATTTTCCTTTTGGTGCATTCTGACATTACTCGTATGGTCTGAGTCAATTGGAATGACGATCGACTTCAATTTAAGGAAGCTGACTGCCGATCCACTGCTCAGCGGTTGCCATTGCTTCAGCCAGCGCAGCGGAGTAATCGTCCCAAGCGCCAGCCAATCAACCGCTACAACTCCTAATCGGAATGTGGCGCCATGATCATCCTATTCTATGCCCTCGCCTATATGGCCGGGCTCATCTACAAGGGGCCACTGTAATGCTTACATCTCAAGCATCGTGGTAAACGCTGAGAGTCGGCGATGACGACAGCGGCATTAATTTGCTGGAAGTCAAAGTCAATGCACGTTCGATGCCCCACTCCAGCGCTTGGGTCATAGTTTCATCCACACGATCCTTGTAGTACTCCTCGAACTTCATTGCTCCGGAACCCAAGTAAACACCGATAAAAAGCTGTACTACACCAGTACGGGATGTCCGAACCTGGACGTCGAGCTGACCCCCGTCTTCGAAGATCCCGTCGTGACAACGGGTGTGCAGCGCGCAATCCGACCACTCCCAGAAAACTCGCTGTCGCTGCTTTAGCGGATGCATTTCGTTTCACAGTTATCAAAGGGCTGACTCCCAGTTGTACTCCCTTTCCTGATCAGAAAGCTAAAACAGTCGCAATTACTTTTTCCGCATCTGGCGGAGCGTAGTAGCGGATCGATCTAACCCCCCTTCGACTACGAGCCTGGCGGTGAACCCGTTAAGGCAAATGACTATCAACCCAACGCTCCGCAGCAGACATAGCTTCGTCCAAGGCTGACGGATAATCAGTCCAAGGGCCTGACAGCTCAGCAGCTACTTCGCCCATACCGTCGACCTGCGCAGGCTCAATGATCTTGGCTGATTCGGGCACCAGGTCGTTCGGTCTCTTCCAGATGAACTTGAGGAAAACTGTCTGGCCTCGGTATTCATATGGGATCGGCACATCCAGATTGTGTGACACGTGTACACCGAAGATGTAGCGAATGAACCCTCACTTTTACACCCATTCTGATGCCCAAGGAATCTGGGCAAAAGGCTATTACTCCATTCCCCTACCACCCTGCCGGTGAACGGCGGGCGAGGAATTCTTGTGATCACAATTGAAGAACAAATCGCGATCCTCACAGCGCCGTCGGCTCCTGCGATTGAGGTTGTCTCAATTCCCCGCGCCCTGGCGGAGCAAAGCCTAGCAGCGCTCGAACAAACGGGCGCGTGTTCCAGCAACATCCTCAAACTGCGCGGCATCCTTGCCGAACCTGCCCTGCAACTCTGGGCAATTCACAGCGTAGGGCCAGGAGAAGAATACCCCTGCATGGACAGGGAGGATGCAGAGCGGCGCGCGAAAGAAATTCGTGAATGTGGCGACCAGATGAAAGCCGAGCGTATTGCCCGCGGCGAAAGCGTCGAGATGTGGAGCGACTGGATAACGAACGTAATCCCCTCGCCGTGGGAGCCCGCTGAACACTTCGAAATCATGGCTCAGGAATGGATGGATGATGCCGACAACCTACGCCAGCACGCGATCAGGCTTACAGCCGAGCGCGACGAATTGCTGGCCGACCTTCAGGAGGCTGCCGCTACCCTGCGTCGATACGAGCAGTTGCATCGCGTCAAGGGCACCGCCGAAAGCATGGAGAAAGCCGAGGTCAACGCCAGACTCGCCTCGCGCTTCGAGCAAACGATCGCTAACGCCGCCCAATAACCACCTTCTGCCGCCACGCGCGGCATGGAGCATTGCTATGGAAACTGAAATCCTCTCAGACGAAGAACTGGCAGAACTCACCGGCTATAAAGCCAGGGCCTACCAGCGGCGCTGGCTGGTGGATCGCCAATGGGTCTTTATCGAAAGTCGCGGAAAGCGGCCACTCGTTGGCCGGATGTACGCTCGCATGAAACTGGGCATCATCTCGCCGACCATTGCTGATCCAAACCCTCCGCCGGCTGAGCCGGTATGGACGCCTGATTTCTCGCGAGTGAACTGATATGCGCCCCCGCAAGGCCGAAACACGCAATTTACCGCCTCGGATGTACCAGTGGACGCGGCCACGAAAAAGCGGAAAGGACTGGATCGCCTACTACTACCTGGACCTTACCGGCAAGGCGATCCCTCTGGGTAAAGATCTAGACTTGGCCAGGATCAAATGGGCAGAGCTCGAAGCCAAGGAAAAACCACTCGACCTGCGCACCATGAAAGGGATCTTCGACAGGTACATTAGAGACATCGTGTCTAAGAAAGCGCCGCGCACTCAGCGGGACAACCTGTCGGAGATTAAACAACTTCGACCGATGTTCGACAGCGCCCCCATTGACTCGATCACGCCGGCGACGATTGCCGGCTACCGAGATGCGCGATCTGCGAAAGTCCGAGCGAACCGCGAGATCGCGACGCTATCCCATGTTTTCAACATTGCACGAGAGTGGGGCCTGACGATTAAAGAAAATCCCTGCCAGGGTGTGCGCAAAAACAAGGAAACGCCGCGGGACTATTACGCAAATGATGTGGTTTGGGATGCCGTTTACAAGAAGGCTGCTCAAGAGCTGAAAGACGCGATGGACCTTGCTTATCTGACCGGGCAACGTCCGGCAGATGTTTTGGTCATGCGAAAGGATGATGTTGAGGGCGGCTATCTGAGGGTGCAGCAGAACAAGACTCACAAGAAGCTTCGTATACAGATGACCACCGGGACCGAAGCAAACAGCCTCGGCCGTCTGATTGCTGAAATCTCAGCGCGCAACGCTCATCACGTTTCGAACTATTTGATTGTTAGCAAGCACGGGAAGCGGATGAGCGCGACGATGCTGAGAAAACGTTGGGACCTGGCGCGCGAGAAAGCAAAGTTGGCCGCGATTGAAATCGGCGACGAGTTACTCGCTACCAAAATCAGTGGATTCCAGTTCCGTGATATCAGGCCAAAAGCCGCTTCTGAAATCCTTGACGTCGGTGACGCAAGCTTGCTCTTGGGTCACACCAAAGGCGATATCACCGAGCGTGTTTACCGTCGAATTGGGGCCATCGCGAAGCCGTCAAAATAGGCGGAAAAAGCGTTATAAAACTCAAACTTCGACCCTTGTAGAATGCGGGGTCCAGAGGTGCCGCAAAACAAAAGTAATGTAACGAAAATGAGCTACAGGCCCCGATTTCTGGGGCTTTAAATATCGGTCTTGAAAACCGTCGACTGTAACAGGTCCATGAGTTCGAATCCCATCGCCTCCGCCATATTTGTACCGCCAAAGCCCTGATTATTCAGGGCTTTGTCGTTTCTGGGGTTTGAGAAATCAGTTCCATGCCGCGGTGGTCGTTTGCGCGTGCTTTTGCCTGTTTTTTTCGCCACCAAGCCCTCACCAGCATCGGGCTTGGGTGATTTACCGGAGTTCAAGCGGGGAAGTTACTGTCGCAAATAGGCAAACATGTGTTGTACATAGTCGGCTTTGCCGAGAGGCACACCGTTATGACGCAGGATGTTGTAGGCCGTGACCAGGTGAAAGTAGAACTGGGGAGTGGCCCAGTTCACAGCGTATTCATTGCCGGTCATATCGAACGCCATGCCATTGGGTAATTCAATGGCGATTACGCGCTCTGCCCCCTCCTCTATCAGAGCGCGATCTGCCGAATCAAGAATTGCCAATGTTCGTTCGATCAGCGCCTTCGCGGCTGCCAAATTTTCGGGGGGAGTGAGCGATTGCAGCGGCTGTTGTGTCAGTCGCTGAACAGCCTCCTGCGCTTGGGTGCAGGCGTACTGAATTTGCTTGGCCAGATCATTCATATCCGGTGCCAGCCGAGACCCAAGCAGAATTTGCGGATCGTAACCGCGCTCTAACGCTGCGGCCTCGCCCTTGGATAAAAGAGACGATAACGCTCGTAGCATTTGCGCGAAGCAGGGGATGGTAACTGAGTAAACCGACATGTTTTTTCCCTACATAGCCATTCAATTTAAAATGGATCTTGGCAGAATGCCGCACTTTTTCCGGTAACGCCGCGCCCACCTGCCCCGAGCAAACGAGGATTTCGAGCGTTCAGCCAGGTCGTGAAATACCGTGATGACGCAGTTTTCGATAAAGCGTATTGCGGCTAATCCCCAAGCGGGCAGCAACATGGGCAATATGCCAGTGCTCCGCCTCAATCAACGTGAGCAGCGTCTGCCGCTCCGACACACCCAGGGGATTTTCAGCGAGAGCGACTGGCGCCTGCACGGGCGCAAGCAACTCGGCCAAGTCATCCAGGGTGACACGCTCCTCCAGCGCCAACGCCACCAATGTACGCAGGCACGTACGCAACTGCCGGACATTGCCCGGCCATGGTTGCGCCAGCAAGCGCTCTCTGACACCCGCCTCTAGCCGAATCCTGGCACCTGCTGTCTCCTCGCGGAGCAGCATGTCGAGCAAACTGCCTTTGTCGGTACGGTCACGCAGCGGTGGCAGTTGCACGGTGAACCCGGCAATGCGATAGAAAAGATCTTCGCGAAAGCGCCCTTCGGCGACACCGTCCTGTAAATTCTGGTGGCTGGCACTGATCAGGCGTACATCAAGCGCAATGGGCGTCGCGGCGCCTAACGGCACCACCTGCCGTTCCTCCAGCACGCGCAGCAGGCGAGTTTGTAATGGCAGTGGCATGTCGGCGATTTCATCAAGGAATAAAATACCCCCGTTGGCCTGTTCCAACTTGCCAATCATCCCGTCCTTGCGTGCACCGGTGAAACTACCGCCGCGATAGCCGAACAGCTCGCTTTCGATCAGCGTTTCTGGAATAGCCGCACAATTGATCGCCACAAAAGGCTTGCTTGCCCGTGAGCTGGCGCGATGCAGTGCCGCTGCAAAAGCTTCTTTGCCGGTACCGGTTTCGCCTTGTAAAAATACCGGAACATCACGCTCCAGAACCCGCAACCCGCGAACAAAGCCGCGCTGTAAGCGAGGGTCTTCCAGGCACACACGCAGGTCGTTGATTGTGGGGATTGCAGGCGTGGCTAAAGGCGCGTGGCGTTGGGGTTCTCGCAACTGTCCATAGAACAAACGCCCGTCGACCAGGCGCATTGGCCAACACACACTCGGATGCGCGCTGGCCTGACTCACCACCTGTTCGATAGGCGTTTGCAGAAGCCTCGTCAGCGATTGCCCCACCACTTGGTCGCGACTGAGGCCCAGCAGATCCAGCGCTACATGATTGACTGAACGAATGCAGGCATTCTCGTCGAAACTGAGCAGGCCTTCACCCAGCAGCCCAACGAAGCCTGCCTCAGGGTGAAAACGCAGCAAGTATTGCTGCGGATCATGGCCCAGGAAAAAACAGCTCTCGATCAACTTGGCCGACAGATTGGTCAACGCCATCGCCTGGAAGTGTTGCTGAAGGCTGTGTTCCTCCCGCACAGACGATAGGTTGAGCACGGCAAGTAACTCTCCGGCGGCATCAAATATCGGGCTGGCGGAACAGGTCAAGCCAACGTGTTTACCACTGAAATGCTCATCGCGACGGATGGTGACGTGCTGGCGCTCGACCAGGCAGGTGCCGACCCCATTAGTGCCCTCGCAATCCTCACTCCAGACCGAGCCAAGCCACAGCCCTGAGCGCTGGAACTCGGCTCGCTCCGAATCGTTGAATACGCTGTCGATTGCCACACCGCGAGCATCGGTGAGCAGCACTACGTGCCCGTCACGCCCGAGTTGTTGATGCAAACTGTTCATCTGCCAGCGAGCCACGGCCATGATGTGTTCCAGTGGCGCGCGGTGGTCTTGCAAACGGGGATGCTCAACCACATTAGGTGCGCGGCGGCTGGCGGGATCGAGCTGATGCTGATCCAGGCAACGGCGCCAGGACCGTGTGATGGCCAGGTCAGCAACAGGACCTTGGCTTGCAGGACTGCCCTGCACTGCTTGTAGCACTTGTTGTGCGTGGGCGTTGATCAAGGCCGGCTTCATTGTTCTTGTTCTCCGCTACGGTCAGGACACGGGATTGTTCGCAGCTTATATGAAAAGAAGGCGTCGAGCGCTTTTTGCACCGAGTGACACTCTGTCATCCGTCATTCCCGGAAACGTGACATAGCGCCGGGGCAAAACCTGATAAAAATGGCTGCAGCCGTTCTGCAACGGGGCTTTGACGAAGATGGCCCGAGCCTTGCTCAAGGGTAAGTTGTTACAAAAACAACAAGATCGGGAGAAGCCCCATGAACATCGCTATCGAAACACCTCTGCACACGCCCACTGCCCAGCTCGCAGCGTGGGTCGACAACCTCGGTGAGCGTCTCGCCCAACGTGATCTGGACGGCGCACTCGAACTGTTCGCCGAAGAGTGCTACTGGCGTGACCTGCTGCTTTTCAGCTGGAATCTGATCACCCTTGAAGGCAAGCCCGCCATCCGCGACATGCTGGAAACACGCCTCGACCAAACGGGCCCTGAGCAGTGGAAAGTTGAAGGTGAGGCGACGCTGAACGACGGGGTACTCGAAGGCTGGATCAGCGTGGAAACCGCCACGGCCCGAGGTAAAGGCTACGTGCGACTCAAGGAAGGCCTGTGCTGGACACTGCTGACGACCCTGCGCGAACTCAAAGGTTTTGAAGAACCCAGTGGCCGCCGTCGTCCGATGGGTGCCAATCATGGCCACGCTTACGCCGATAAACGCAACTGGCTGGAGCGCCGACGCGATGAAGAAGCGTCCCTGGGTGTCACGACCCAACCCTACTGCCTGATCGTAGGCGGGGGCCAGGGTGGGCTGGGACTTGCCGCGCGGCTTAAACGAATGGGCGTGCCAACGCTGATCGTCGACAAGGCCGAGCGTCCTGGCGATCAGTGGCGCGGCCGCTATAAGTCGCTGTGTCTGCACGACCCGGTCTGGTATGACCATATGCCTTACCTGCCCTTCCCCGATCACTGGCCGGTTTTCACCCCTAAAGACCAGATTGGCGACTGGCTGGAAATGTACACCAAAGTCATGGAGCTCAATTACTGGCCGCGTACAGAATGCGTGAGCGCCAACTTCGACGAACACAGTGGAACATGGCGCGTTGAAGTGCAGCGTGATGGCGAGCGCCTCACCTTACAGCCGACCCAGTTGATCCTCGCTACGGGCATGTCTGGTGTACCTAACGTCCCCACTTATCCGGGTGCCGAGACTTTCAACGGCCAGCAACATCATTCCAGTCGCCATCCCGGCGGCGACGCATGGCGTGGCAAACGCGCGGTGGTCATCGGCGCTAACAATTCGGCCCACGATATCTGCGCCGATCTGGTGGAGAACGGCGCCGAGGTGACCATGGTGCAACGCTCAAGCACCCACATCGTGCGCTCCGACAGCTTGATGGATCTCGTCTTCGGCGGGCTCTACTCAGAGGACGCCCTGGAAACGGGGTTGACCACCGACAAGGCCGACATGCTGTTCGCCTCGATACCCTACAAGGTGATGCCTGGTTTTCATCAGCCAGTCTTTGACATGATCAAGGAGCGTGACAAGGTCTTCTACGAGCGCTTGTCCAATGCCGGCTTCATGCTCGACTTTGGTGATGACGACTCGGGGCTTTTCATGAAGTACGTGCGTCGTGGGTCTGGTTACTACATCGACGTCGGTGCCTCGGAACTGATCGCCAACGGCACGATCAAGCTCAAGAGTGCGCCGGGGCTTGGTGTTGAACGCATCGAAGCCGATGCCGTGGTACTCAATGATGGCAGCCGACTACCGGCAGACTTGATCGTCTACGCCACGGGCTATGGCTCGATGAATGGCTGGGCGGCGAAGCTGATTTCCCAGGAAGTGGCAGACAAGG
Source organism: Gordonia sp. IEGM753 (assembly GCF_050321825.1). Taxonomy (NCBI): domain Bacteria; kingdom Bacillati; phylum Actinomycetota; class Actinomycetes; order Mycobacteriales; family Gordoniaceae; genus Gordonia; species Gordonia sp. IEGM753. The sequence goes on along the minus strand of NZ_JBNQGB010000001.1, from coordinate 993,742 downwards.
TTGGCCGTTGCTGGGGCCTGGGCTCTGGAACCACGAATGATCCTGGCCCGTACGAGGGCGAACTGCGCAACATGTGGAAGCCAACACAGCAGGAAAACCTGTGGTTCCACGGCGGCAACCTGCACCAATCACGGCATTATTCGCTGTACTTGGCGCTGCAGTTAAAGGCGCGCTTCGAAGGCCTCGACACCTCCGTATACGCCCTTGCGGCAAGTCACCACACTGGCTGAAAGCCAAGGTCGCCCAGCCATGGCTGGGCGACCCTCCTCGCCGAGATACCTATTCGTTTCAAGGGCGATGTAGTGCAAAGCTTTACAACCTATTGATCATCGGCCGCATGCGCCTTGATACCGTTGCAATGACTTCAACTTATTGACCCTGATTCCAGATCAACGCCTGCGCCACGACAACGAACTCGCCGTTGAAGGTGGCGGCAGGCGACCCATACAACTGGTAGCCCAGTGCAAGCGCTTCGGACACTCGATGGCAGAAGGAAGCGTCATCTTTGCCGGTGAGGATCCGATAAACCGGCAAGCCGTCGGGAGGAGAATTCTGCATGGGTGCACCTGTTTGATTCGGCCTGGAAAAACCACCTGAATATCAGGCAAAACCCGTCGGAGCAACAGCGGCCTTCCACGACTGCCTTCACAGGGTAATAAACGGCTGCGGATAGAACAGCGTGTTGAGCACCAAAAGAATCATCCAGAAGCCGATTTCCAGGGTTTCGGTGATGGGCTGGATACGTTTCACCGCGCCGTAAACATGAACCGCAAGCATCAACGCGAACACCAAATACAGAATATCGAACGCGTAACTGTAACTGGTGCCTGTGGTTGCAGAGCGCAATGCTGCAGCTTCAACCACCAGGATAAACGCTCCCAGGCAGCGGCCAAAGTAAATGGCCAGGTGTTGATGCTCTGGAATCGTCCAGCGCATCGCTCGGGCCCACGCAATCGGCGCGATAAAGATCGGCAGTGCGAAAAACAGTGTCGTGAGAATCATGAGCGTGGTGATGTACTGATGACTGTATTGAGCGTAGTAACCGAGCATCCTGACGTCCTTATCTTCGAGAAATGCCGCTGAAGGCGGACACTCAGAATCACAGGCGCGCATAGCGGCGTCCAATGTAAACAGGTCGTTTAAGACCAAAGAGAATGGACAGGGACCAAGAGGATTAATACGCAAGATGCGCTTGTGCAGACTTCACGGGAAATAAAAATGAACTGGCACTGAGCCATTAATGTCGTAGTGGCATCACCCAGGAGATCAGGATGATCCGCCCTCGACATTTTGAAATCAGATACTGCCTCAGCGACAAGAAGCAGGTCTTCGTACAACCGGATTCGCACATGACCGATGCCGATGCGTGGTATTACGCCTGCCTGCACGCAAATATTGAGCTTTTATATGCGTTCATTCATGAGCAAAGCTTCGATGCCTTTCGCGAGCGCGCGCAGGAACTGGGCGTGACGAAGGTTCGATGGGAGGAGTTGCCCTGAAAAAAGCCCAATGCCGTGCCCGCGTACCGTTCAGTAAAAAAATACACTTCTACGTGGCGAGGGGGTTCATCCCCGATCGGCTGCGAAGTAGCCGTAAAAATAGAGGATCAGGCTCGTTTTTATGAGCGCTAAGGGCCGCTTCGCGACCCAACGGGGATGAATCCCCTCGCCACAACCAATGGACATCGCCTTTAACATTACGATGCGGTAACCGGGGGTTTTAGCAAACGCGGCGCTCAAGATTCTGGGTGTTCACTCGACACGGAGTTATTGGCCTCCACATCGGACATGTCTTCATCAATCGCCGCGTCGTCATCCGCCTGCAGCGGCGTCTGTTTTTTATCCCGCCCCGAATCAAAGCCAGTCTCATTATCCGTGCCACCCGATACGCCCTTCTGCGACATATTGCCGGGTGCGTTCTCATTGATGTTCATGCCGACTCTCCATTTCTGCTGCACGGAATATCCGTGCATTAAGTTCAGAGGTAGCGTTCAACAACGAGTGCCGCGTTTTGGACGAACGGCGCGATAACGATCCTGCAACCGCGACGTCACGTTTTGGGTGCAGCTCTAAGCTGAACGACCTGCGGCGCTTCGCTGACAGTCGATGTCACCATTGTCGCGATAATCGACTTGAGCGCCAGTTGCCCGACCGGCACACCTTGTTCATTAGTCACCACCAACTCATCAAGGCTGGCCTCAACCAATTGTTTAACCGCCGACTCCAGTGAGGTCCCAAGCGGCACGCTCAACGTTGCACCGGCCTTCACCCGAACAAACGGGCGCATGATCGCTTCCACGTTGATCACCCTTCCCCGGTTCACTTCCTTGACGAAGTTGGCGATGTAATCGTCAGCCGGGCTCATGACGATTTCTTGTCGAGTGCCCTGTTGCACCACTTCTCCATCGCGCAGGATGGCCACGCGATCACCGATACGCAGGGCTTCATCGAGATCGTGGGTAATGAACACAATGGTTTTTTTGATTTCTTTTTGCAGGTCCAGCAGCACCGATTGCATGTCCATACGGATCAGCGGATCAAGTGCCGAGAAGGCTTCGTCCATCAACAAGATTGGCGCATCACTGGCCAATGCCCGGGCCAGGCCGACGCGCTGTTGCATGCCGCCCGACAGCTGATTCGGATAGTGGTTTTCATAGCCTTTCAACCCGACTCGATCCAGCCAGCCCATCGCAATATCGACTTGCTTGTTGCGGGGCAAGCCCTGGATTTCCAGGCCATACACCGCGTTATCGAGGACAGTGCGGTTTGGCAGCAGCGCGAATTTCTGAAAGACCATGGAAATCTGATGCCGGCGAAATTCCCGTAAATCACCGGGGCTCATTTTCAGTACGTCGACGCCACCGACAATGACCTCGCCGGCCGTGGGGTCGATCAAACGATTGATATGCCGGATCAAGGTCGACTTGCCAGACCCGGAAAGCCCCATGATCACCTGGATACCGCCCGACGGCATGCTGATGTTGATGTCTTTCAACCCCAGCACGTGGCTGTGATTACTCAACAGTTCGGCCTTGCTCATGCCCTTTTTGACCCGTTCGATGCTGGCGTGCGCCTGGTAACCGAAGATCTTGTAGAGGTGCCTGATTTCGATGCCAAAATCATTGGTCATATTAGTGGCCATGAACCCTCTCCAAATGCTTTTGCAACCTTCTGCCGTAGGCCTGGCTGACCCGATCGAAAATCACCGCGATGCCGACAATGGCCAGGCCATTGAACATGCCAAGGGTGAAGTACTGGTTGGAAATGGCCTTGAGCACCGGTTGTCCCAGACCTTGAACACCGATCATCGAGGCGATGACCACCATGGCCAGCGCCATCATGATGGTCTGGTTGATGCCGGCCATGATCGACGGCAATGCGAGCGGTAGCTGAACGTTTTTCAGCTTCTGCCAACTGGACGAGCCAAAGGCGTCGGCGGCTTCCAGCATTTCGGCATCGACGTGACGGATTCCCAGATTGGTCAGGCGGATCATCGGCGGCAAGGCGTAGACAACCACCGCAATCAACCCGGCAACCTTGCCGATACCGAGCAGCATCACCACCGGAATCAAGTACACAAAACTGGGCAGCGTCTGCATTACGTCCAGCACCGGGCTGACAAGGTTTTGCAGGCGGTTGGAGCGGGCCATGGCAATGCCGGTCGGCAACCCGATGACGATTGAAATCACGGTACAAACGAAAATCATCGACAGGGTTTTCATGGTATCGGACCACATGTCGAGGTAACCGATTGCCATCAGCGTGAACACGCAACCCAGGACGATGCGCCAGCTGCGACTGGCGAGCCAGGCGATCAGGGCGACAATCAGAATGATGATCGGCCACGGCGTGGTGGTCATGAACCGCTCTGATTGATTCAGGAAATACTGCAGCGGTTGGAAAAACGCTTCGAAGCTATCGCCGTAGGTACTGGTGAAGTGACGAAAGGCACCATCAATGGACTTTTTCAGAGCCCGAAGGTTTTCGTCCTCCATGTGTGGAAAGCTGAATAGCCACTCCATAACATTCCCCTTTTGTAGAAGACCGTAGAACGCTGGCAGGTCATATCAATACTTGGGTGTTTTTATTGTTGTCTGCGCGAGGGTCAATGCAGCCTTTGGCGAAGCACTGCATTGGCCCGGCGAACTAAAGCGCAGCCTTGATCCTGCTGTTGGCTTCAGGGGTGACCCACTGACTCCATAAGGCTTCGTTGTTTTTCAGGAAGTACTTGGCGCCCTCTTCACCCGTTGCCTGGTTATCGGTCATCCAGGCAATCAGTTTGTTCACCGTCTCGTTGGACCAGGCGCGTTTGTTCAGGTACGCCATGACGGTGGGTGAACGAGCGGCAAAGGACTTGGTCGTCAGGGTATAAACCCGGTCGATCGGCCAGCCATTGGGTTTTGGATCAGGACAATCGGCCACCGTGTTGCAGCGTTTCCATTCCGCCGCATCGACAGGCAAGCCATTGTCCAGTTTCACCATGGGGTACTTGCCCAACAAGGCTGTCGGCTCCCAATAGAAACCCAACCAGGGCGCCTTGCGCTCGTAAGCCTTGGCGATGGAGCCGTCCAGCGCCGCTGCCGAGCCGGTATCCACCAGCACGAAACCTGCTTTCTCGAAGTTGTAGGCTTTGTAGAACTGGCTGGTGACCACCGTGCCGCCCCAACCTTGCGGGCCGTTGTAGATCGCACCTTTGTTCTTGTCATCCGGGGCCGGGAACAGCTCGGGATGCTTCTTCACATCCTCAAAACTCTTGATGTCCGGGTGAGCGTCAGCGATGTACTTGGGAATCCACCAGCCTTGAGAACCGCCGTCGGAGAGCGAGCTTGCGGCTTGAACCAGGTTACCGCTTTGAAGGCCCTTTTTCGCGACCTCGGGCACCAGGTCAATCCAGCCTTCCGGGGCAATATCGGGGCGGCCCTTTTCGGCCATGGAGGTGATGGTTGGCACCGTATCGCCCGACACCAGATCCGCATTACAACCGTAGCCTGCATTAAGGATCAGCTTATCGACGTTGGCCATCACCTCGGCCGATTGCCAGTTCATGTTGGCGATCGTGACGTCGCCACACTCGGCCGCCGACACCCAACCACTGAATGCGACGATTCCGAGCGCCAGTCCCGTGTTCGAGAAAGACTTTATATTCATAAACGCACCCTCGATTGCGGCAAGAGTTAAGAAGGGTCAACTACCGCGTCATTGGACCTTCTTTCGTGTCAGCAGAATGGGCAAATGAACGCATGGAACACGCGGCCGACACCGCCGAATCCATACCTGTTTTTATTGTTTTGTCGAAGCCGTCGGTGATCATCTGTTCCAGCCCCGCCGCTGTCACACCGCGATAGCTGACAAGTGCCAGCAAGAGGTCGTCGACACTGTGTCCAGTGCCGATCAACTGGCTGGCATCCTTGACCACCGCATCTACCGCGCGATGCGCAATGGCGGGCGGCAAGCCACTGTTCAAGGCATGTTCGAGCAAGCTGCGCGCCAACAATGCCGGGTACGCCGGCCCTGTTCCCGAGAGTGCTGTCAGGTAGTTCAAATGGCTTTCGCTGAAGACTTGATCGGCACCGCCAAACGTTTCGAACAAGCGCTGCGCAAAAGCCTTTTGCTCGGTGGTGACCTGCGGCGATGCCAGCCAGGGCGTATAGGACTTGCCAATTTCTGCTGCGGCGTTGGCCATGGCGCGAATCACCTGCCGGCTGCCGGTGCGCTCAATCAAACTCTCCAGCGACACACCGGCCATCAATGAAATGACCAGTTTGTTTGGCGCAGCAATCTGCACCTCGGAAAATTGCTCAGGACGCACCGAGACGATGATCACTTCACAGCGGTCGACCAACGCCTGGTTGTCGCCGGTGACGCTGACCTGCGACCACTGACCGTTTGCTAATGGATTGCTTGCGCAACGGTTCGAAAGCACCAATGCACCCGGGCCAATGAACGCCTTGTCGAGCATGGCCTGGGCTATCGAGCGGCCAAGCCATCCCGATCCACCGATAATGCCTACCGTGGGTTTCTCGAACATGTGAACCTGCCTTTTTCAGTCTGCTGTGACCGATGAGCCGTCATCCATCACGTAGCCATGGCGGGAGTAAAAGCGTTTCAACTCACGCTCCAGAGGTTCCTGGCCAGTGAATATCTTCACGTACTCGGGAATTCGCCGCATTCGTTCCCCGACATCCTCTCGGGTGTTGGTACTGATGTAGCCAATCTGCGTCAGGTAAATCGTCCGCGCCCGTACATCGGCGGCGTCAAACGCGTAATCGAAGCGCACGAACATGCGGATCAATGCTTCGCGCCGGGCAATGTCCGCGACCCGTATATGCTCCGCCACCTCGGCGGACTGCAAGGCCCAACTGCGCATGGCAAATTCGAACTGTGAATCGAACAGCTCCGGGTTCAACCAGCAATCGAACACGTTGAGCATCGCCTCGGCAATGCTCTCGGCATAGCACTCGGTCTGGGTGATCAGGTTGCCGCTGTTCTTCACCCGCCAACGCTCGATCAACGCCGCAAGCAGCTCTTCGCGGTCCTTGAAAAACCAGTAAAAACTGGTTCTCGACAGGCCGAGTTTTTTTGCCAGTGGCATCACCCGAACAGTGTCGACGCCACATTCGGTGAGGCTTTCATAGGCCGCGTCGAGCCACCCTTCCAGTGACCCTCTCCAGCCTGTTTCTACTGTTTTGGTGAGTTCGTTCATGGCTCGATCCTAGACGCTCATTAAACACTGCGCAAGCAAAATGTACACCTGTGTCTAGTGTGTTGACACAGGTGTACATTTCACCCTAACGTAATTTCAACCCGTGGTCTGATGCCCTGTTCCGGAGAGTCTTGACGATGTTGAACGATCCGCTCCTCCAGCCCTATCAGTTGAAGCACCTGACGCTGCGCAACCGCATCATGACCACTGCTCACGAACCGGCTTATCCCGTGGACGGCATGCCCAAGGAGTTGTACCGCGCCTATCACGTAGAGCGCGCCAAGGCTGGCGTGGCCCTGACCATGACGGCCGGGTCGGCGGCAGTTTCCCGAGACAGCCCACCGGTATTCAACAACATCCTGGCGTACAAGGATGAGGTGGTCGGCTGGATGAAAGACCTGACCGACGCCTGCCATGAACATGGCGCTGCGGTGATGATCCAGCTCACCCACCTGGGGCGCCGCACACGCTGGGACAAGGGTGACTGGCTGCCCGTGGTGTCACCGTCGTTCGAGCGTGAGGCCTCTCACCGCTCCTTCCCGAAGAAAATGGAAGACTGGGACGTGGAACGCATCATCAAGGACTACGCCGACGCCGCCGAGCGCATGAAAGCTGCAGGCCTGGACGGCATCGAGTTGCAGGCGTACGGGCACCTGATGGACCAGTTCTGGTCGCCGCTGACCAACGACCTCGACGCGCCTTACGGCGGGTCCATCGACAACCGGCTGCGGTTTACCTTTGAGGTGCTCAAGGCGATCCGCCAGCGTGTAGGCCATGAATTCATCGTCGGTGTGCGGTATACCGGCGACGAACAAATACCCGGCGGGCTGACACCGGCCGACGGGCTGGACATTTCCCGGCGCTTGAAAGACAGCGGCATGGTCGATTTTCTCAACGTTATCCGTGGCCATATCGACACCGATGCCGGGCTGACCGATGTGATCCCGATCCAGGGCATGCGCAATTCACCGCACCTGGATTTCGCCGGGGAAATTCGCGCCGCCACCGATTTCCCGACGTTCCACGCCGCAAAGATTCCGGACGTCGCCACTGCCCGTCACGCGATTGCCTCGGGCAAGGTCGACATGGTCGGCATGACCCGCGCGCACATGACCGATCCGCATATCGTGCGCAAGATCATCGAGGGTCGCGAAGAAGACATTCGGCCCTGCGTCGGCGCCAACTATTGCCTGGACCGCATCTATCAGGGCGGTGCCGCGTACTGCATTCACAACCCGGCGACCGGGCGTGAAACCAGCATGCCGCATGACATTCCGAAGGCTGCGAACCGACGCAAAATCGTGATTGTGGGTGCCGGTGTCGCCGGGCTGGAAGCAGCGCGAGTCGCCGCCGAACGCGGTCATGAAGTGGTGGTATTCGAGGCGGCTGATCAGGCGGGCGGCCAGGTCCGACTGACCGCGCAATCTGAGCGGCGACGCGAGATGATCAGCATCGTCGACTGGCGCATGGCGCAGTGCATGGCGCGCGGCGTGACCTTTCACTTCAATACCTGGGCCGAGTCGAGCACCGTGCATGACGAAAGCCCGGACGTGGTCATCATCGCCACCGGGGGCCTGCCGCACACTGACATTCTCACCACTGGCAATGAGTTGGTGGTGTCGGCCTGGGACATCATTGCAGGCGATGTGAAACTCGGGCGTAATGTTTTGCTGTTCGATGACGCGGGTGATCATGCGGGGCTGCAGGCCGCAGAACTGATCGCCAAAAGTGGCGCAAAAATTGAAATCATGACCCCGGACCGCACCTTTGCCCCCGAAGTCATGGCAATGAATCTGGTGCCCTACATGCGCTCGCTGCAAGCGTTGGACACCACGTTCACCGTGACTTTCCGCTTGCTTGGCGTAGAGCGTGAAGGCAACGAGTTGCTGGCCACCATCGACAGCGACTACGGTAGTGCACGCAAGGTCAGACGCGTCGATCAAGTGGTGATCAACCATGGCACACGTCCGCTCGATGAGTTGTATTTCGAGCTCAAACCCACCTCCAGCAATGGCGGCGTGGTTGAACAGCAGGACCTGATCGTCGGCAACCCGCAACACGTCATCACTCATCCACACGGTAAATTCCAGCTGTTCCGGATCGGCGATGCCGTGGCGGCGCGTAACACTCACGCGGCGATCTACGATGCCCTGAGACTGGTCAAGGACTTGTAAAAAAACCTTTTGCGCAGGTGGCAAACGCATGCAGAAAAATAAGCGTCCGGCCTCAGTGAAGGCCGGCATCCAGGGGCCGGTAAGCGGCTCGCAATATCATCCCTCCTCGTCCGTCGACTGGTTGCCGACCGAGGATGAAGGGTTCTGGATCAAACCGCTGTTCGAGGACCGCGAGCGCGGCGAAAGAACCTTGCTGATGAAAGTTGACGCCGGTGCGCACGTCGGCAGCCATACCCATGCAGGGGAACTGGAGCAAGTGTTCGTGCTGCAAGGGTCTTTCCATGATCAGCACCGAACGTTGAACGTCGGCGACTACTGCTGCCGCGCGCCCGACGCGGTGCACGGTGCGGGCTCGGTCAGCGGGGCCATTCTGATGGTGGTCTACACGCGCCGTTGAAAGGCCGGAATGGCGTGAGTATCCTTGATGACAACTGCGCGTTCCGGGTTGGCAGCGCGCATCACAAGGAGTTGCACATGGACGTAATTTGCACATCGATCGAAGGTGTTCGCCTGCGCATCGATCACATAGACCGCGATATGGTGGCGCTGCTCGCGCAACGCGGCAATCTCGTCACCCAAGCAGCCGCCTTCAAGAAAACCACAGACGATGTTCGCGCGCCGGCCCGCGTCGAACAGGTCATCGCCAAGGTGCGCAGCATTGCCAACGATTGCGGTGCCTCTGCGAATGTCGTCGAGCAGGTTTACAGGGCCATGATCGCCGCGTTTATCGAAGAAGAATTGAAAACTCACTCAACCCTGGCTGAAAGGTCCTAGGCATTGGCGAATGAGCGGCAACCTTTATTTTTGGCTGAGCGCTGCAATCGACACGCCCGATGCGACGAACGTCAGGCCGGCTCCCACGTTCAGCCCATTCACCAACCGTGGCCGCTGGCCAGCGCTATTACTTGTTTTTGCTTTTGTAGGTCGGGCGATATTCGGTGTAGTAAATCGTGTCGTCCGGAATGTCTTTATTGACGAACGCTTGAGCACCAATTGTCACGTTATTGCCTATGTTGATCTCGCCGACGATACAGACGTTGGCCCCGATCTCGACGTTGTCGCCGATACGCAAATGGCCGTTTTTATAATCCTTCGAGCCAATCGTCGTGTTTTGTCGTAGCCGAAGGTTTCTGCCAATGATTGCGCGGTGGGTAATCACAATCCCGATGCGATGGGAAAAACAGATTCCGGGGCCGATTTGCGCGGACAACCCTACGTCAATGTTGTGCTCTCGAATCAACTTGCGATTGATCCGCTTCGCCCACTTTTTGTAGTTCCAGAAGCCACGAGGTTTGTGATGCAGGTACTGGGCAATCCTGAACCAGAAGACGTAATGATACCGCTCCTTTGCCAGAACCCTGTTTAACAGCGTGCTCATCTTGACGCTGCCATCTTCCTTGGTGGCAATCTCCTCCTTCAGGTAAGCGCACAGTTCCTTGAAATCCCGCATTAATGGTTTCCGCAGCCTATCGATAATGATGTGAATCGCCGGCAGATTATGTCAGGACTCAAACAGTGTCGATACACGAATTAAACACGCAAAGGCCGCGAGAACAACGGTACGTTTAACGCTCCGACATCACCACCATCACCTCAGCCTCTGCGCCATCATCGCCTAACGCCAGGTAGATATGCCCAATGCTGCTGTTGAAATAAGCGGTCTCGCGGCAGCCAATGCTGATGGACTCGCCTGTTTCAAACTGGATACGCACGCGGCCCGACAACACCAACGCAAACTCCTGGCCGGGGTGGCGGATGTAGTCGTCAAACTGAGTCAATTCGCGGGCAAAGATACGGGCGTACATGGGCGTCATGCTGCGCCCCGGAAAGTCACCGGCCATGGGGTGATAGTCATAGTTGCCGGTGCTGTAACCGGCGGCGGTATCGATGGCGGTGCTGACCACGGTCGGCTGGGTGGAATCCAACGCCATCGTTGCCGGGCGAAACAATTGGGCAATGTCGACACTCAGGGCGCGTGCCGCCGCCGCAAGTTTTTCGTAGCTCACCGACACTTGCGCCAACTCCATCTTCGACAACGTCGACAGCGCCACTCCCGAGCGTTCAGAGAGTTGCTTGAGGGTAAGTTTCTGAGCCTTGCGAATCGCCCGCAGGCGCGCACCCACCTGGTCTCGGTCAATCAGCGGATGGGCTTGGGCACTTGAAGCAGATGGTGACGGGCTGGAACTCATGCGGTCTCTCTGTCAGGCAAAAAATGGCGGACGGTGGCGGCACCCGACCCGACGCTGACCGAATATTACCTCACGCAATGGGTTGACCGAAAAATTCTCATATCTTACATTTCTCTTATGTGAGAATTTAGTAATCCAGCGAAGAAGCCCTGCTTCCTTCCCATCGTCTAATGGAGGTACTTGAACATGCACCACAGTGAAGTGTTCGATTTCGTGATCATCGGTGGCGGTATTGCGGGGGCATCGCTGGCCTATCGCTTGGCGGAACATGCCAGCGTATTAGTGCTCGAACGCGAATCACAACCGGGTTATCACTCCACCGGACGCTCTGCCGCGATGTTCATGGAAGCCTATGGCACGCCACAGATTCAAGCGCTGACCCGTGCCAGCCGCGCGTTCTACGAACAACCTCCCGAAGAGTTCACTGAACATGCGCTGCTGGAACCGCGTGGTTGCCTGTACGTCGCCGACGCACAGCAGCAGCATTTGCTGAAAAACACGTTCGACGCCAACCGCGCGCATTCGGCAAATGTGTCCCTGATTGATATCGAACAAGCCCGGGTATTAGTGCCCTGCTTGCGCCCGGAGGTCATCACCGGGGCCATGCTGGAGACCGACGCCCGCGACCTCGATGTGCACGCGCTGCACCAAGGATTTTTGCGGGCCATGCGTCGTGCGGGCGGCGTACTGCACTGTGACGCCGAACTCACTAGCGCCACTCGCGTCAACGGTCAGTGGAACCTGGTACTCAGCGATGGGCGCCTATTGCACGCGCGCAAATTGGTGAATGCCGCGGGCGCCTGGGCTGATCACGTGGCGCAAGTCTGTGGCGCAGCGCCCATCGGCCTGCAGCCTTGCCGGCGCACGGCCTTCACCTTCGAAGGCCCGAACGACGTGGATTTCTCCCGCTGGCCTGCGGTGATCGGCATTGACGAAAGTTTCTACTTCAAGCCCGACGCCGGCCAGCTACTGGGCTCCCCGGCCAATGCCGACCCCGTTGCTGCGCAGGATGTAATGCCGGAGGAGCTGGACATTGCCACCGGGATTTATCACATCGAAGCCGCTACTTCACTGACCATTCGCCGCCCTCGACACAGCTGGGCCGGGCTGCGCTCGTTCGTTGCCGACGGCGACCTGGTGGTCGGCTGGGACGACAAGTGCGAAGGGTTTTTCTGGCTCGCGGCCCAGGGCGGTTATGGCATCCAGTCCGCTGCGGGCGTTTCGCAATTGGCCTGCACCCAATTACTCGATCAACCGTTGCCGGAAGAACTGCGTTGCCAAGGGGTTGATCCCCGACGCCTGCTTCCAGCCCGTTTGCGCTAAACATCCAACCCCCAAGAGGTTTCCTTGCCATGTCTGAAGCTCTAAAGCGTTACCCAAGCCACCTGCCTTACCCGTTCTCCAAAGCGATTCGTGTCGGCGGTTTTCTGTTTCTTTCGGGACAGGTGCCGATGACCGCTGAAGGTGAAGTGGTGCGCGGTGATATCCGAGTGCAAACCGAAGCGGCCATGGCCCGCATCGGCGAAACCCTGGCCCAGTGCGGCGTCGGTTTTGATCACGTTGTGAAGGCCACGGTCTGGCTGTCGGACATGCAGCATTTCGCCGGTTTCAATGAAGTGTATGCGCGCCATTTTCCAAACGGTTATCCGGTGCGCTCGACGGTGAGCGCCAAATTGGCGCTGGACGTCGACGTCGAAATCGAAGTTCAGGCGTGGGTCGGCGAAAACAGCTGATTGCACCCTGCCAACCGCCACTGCGATGCCCTGGGAGGGCGATGGACAACGCCCTTCCCAACCACCCATAACAAAAACAGTTCGAGGGAAATCGTCATGAAAGAAAGTCTGAAGATAGCCGGTGCATTTGTTGGCGTGATCGTCGGCGCGGGGTTTGCGTCCGGCCGAGAGCTGTTGCAGATGTTCGTCGATTTCGGCGTCTGGGGATTGCTCGGGGCAGCGGTCAGCGCCGCCCTCTTCACCTTCCTCGGGATGGCGTTGGCAGGCATGGGCAGTCGCTTGCGCGCCAACTCGCATAAAGATGTGGTGTATGCGCTGTGCGGTCGGCACCTGGGAATTTTCGTCGACCTGATGATCACGTTCTTCATGTTCGCCGTGACCGTGGTCATGTTGGCGGGTGGCGGCGCATTGCTGGAGCAGCAGTTCGGCATACCCTCCATGCTTGGCAGCGTTCTGGTGACGGTTATTGTCGTCGCCATCGTGTGCCTGGACGTACACAAGGTCATCGGCCTCATCGGCGCGGCTACGCCTTTTTTGATCCTGGCTGCTGTGGCCGTGGCGCTCTATGGCGCCGCCACACGTGATCAGAGCTTTGCCGAGCTCAATCAACTGGCCAGCCAGCAACAGGCCGGCGCCAGCCATTGGTTGTTGGGGGCCTTGTTGTACGTGTCGTACAACATTGTCGCCGGGGTGCCGATCCTGGCCATCATGGGCGGTGCGGCCAAATCGGAAAAACAAGCAATCTGGGGCGGGATCATCGGCGGAGCCTTGCTTGGGCTGCTGATGCTCGCCATGAGCCTTGGATTGTTGTCGCGTCTGGACAGCGTTGCAGATCTACCGATGCCGATGTTGTTCATTGCCAACGAGATCTCGCCGGCACTCGGCCTGCTGATGGCGGTGATCATCTTCTGCATGATCCTCAACACCGCAGTCGGCACGCTCTACTCGTTCTCGGCACGCCTGCTGCCAGCCGGCACACGCGCATTCCGCATCGGTTCTGCGGCCGCCGGCGCGCTGGCTTTCGTCGGCAGCCTGATCGGCTTCATCAGTCTGGTGGGACAGGTCTACCCGCTGTTTGGCTACCTGGGCTTCCTGCTGATTGCAGCGGTACTGATTGGCTGGCTGCGCCTGGGGCGGCTGGCTGCAGCGTAACCCTTTGCGAGGTTTTGGGCGTGCTACTTGGGAGTCATCGCAAGTCTCACGCCCAATCCGATGAAGGTGATACCGATCACCCGGTCGATCCACTTCCTGATGTGTGGCCGGCCACCAACCGCGCGTGCAGCCCTCGCGGCTAACCAGGCAACAGCCACGTCATTGATCAGCCCCAGCACAACGAACACCACGCCAAGCACCAGAAACGCAGCAGCACGGTCGGCGCTGTCAGGCGTGACGAACTGAGGAAAAAAGGCGACGTAAAACAACAACACCTTGGGGTTGGAGGCGTTGGTTAAAAAGCCACGAAACAGCAGTGTCCGATTGTTCAGTTCAAGCGCCACGGGACGCAGGTCATCCGCAGTCGCTTTAGCGAGCAGCGTGCGCACACCCAGATAAACCAGGTAAATAGCCCCCAGGTACTTGATAGCGATAAAGGCTGAAGGTGATGCGGCCAGCAGGGCCGTGAGCCCAACCGCACAAAAAATCGTGTGCAAGCATCCGCCCAACGCCACACCCAGCGCCGAAAGAATGCCTGCGCGCCGTCCATGCACCATGCTTTGGCCTGCAACGTACGCCACGTCCGGTCCCGGCGTTGCGTTGAGGGCAATCACGGCTAACACGAACAATGGGAACTGGACGATACCCAACATGAAAACATCCTTCCTCAGAGAGGACTGGCCAGCGTGATTTCTATTCTTTCCTTGCCTTTGCCAATGTTCTTGCGCTTGAGTTTTATCTCACCGATTTCAGCCGTGGTGCGAGGGTGCGTGCCGCCACAGGCCATTTGCGCGAAGCCATCCACCTTCCAAAATCGGCGCTGGTTTGGCTCATCTTCAAACGCTGTGACAATGGGGCTTGCCGCATCGACAAGCGCTGCGGCCTCTCGCTGCAATTCAGGGAAAAATTCGGCGATGCTGCCGTCCCGTGCGAAGTCGATACGCGATTTGTCTTCTGCTATGTGGGCGCCGATTCGCTCGATGCCCGGGCAATATCGATAGACATACTGCAAGATCATTTCAGCCGCAAAATGCAAACGCATCAGCCGGTATCGACGACTCCAATCGATGCGTACCTCCACCACATCACCGACGCAAAGATCATGCGTATCGGGGAGCGTGTAGACGATATCAAGTCCTTGCTTGCTCGCCTCCAGAACGGCGTACGCACCAATGGTGCCGGTGTCACTTTCCTGACCGCCGGAGAAGGCGAAGAAAATGGTGTGTTCAAGCCGCACCTGCTGGCCACTGACGCCGCTGACACGGGTCGTCAGCTGAGTTTGATAGGGATCATCCCAAAATACCTTTTGAGTCATGACGGTCTCTCTCAGGGCGCAATGCTTGCCAAACAGGCGAGGGATGCGCGACACGGCTTGAAAATGTACGGCTCAGGCCACGAAATGTCACGTTCGGAACGCTTGATACAACAGCGCTATTGCGAAAGCCAATAGAAGCAGCGCCGACGCATAATCAACGCATCGCAACCAACGGGCGGGCAATTTTTTCGACATCAGCGAACAGGCTCCTGCCAGCGTAGCCCACCATAGCGAAGAGCCCAGAAAAACCCCCACCACTACATCCCCGCCGCCGTGCCTGACTGACCGACACCCAGGCCTGCAAAAAGAGTGACGAAACCCAGCATCGTCATCGGGTTGGACAGGGTCAGCAGGCAAGTTGTCGAGTACATTCCCCACACGCTACGCGCAGTGGATGGCGCGGCGGTGGCTTGATCATTTGTTTTCCAGGTTTTCCAGGCCAACCAGGCAAAAAAGATAGCGCCTGCCACGCGTAAATAACGTGGTTCCGGAATGAATGCGATGACGCCGACCAGTCCGAATAAAGCCGCCACGGCATAGGCGGCATCGGCTGTAGCAGCCCCCATCCCGGTGATGAACCCGGCCTTGAATCCCCTGCGTAAGGTGTTCTGGATGCTTAACAAGCCTATCGGTCCGACGGGTGCTGCAATGGCCAAACCGAGCAATATTCCTTTGAGTAACATGGTGGCGCTCTCTTTTGTGGATACGCTATTTTGGATAGCTTGACCACAACGGCTCCATGCCGATTCGACGCTTCGCAGGCCTCGCAACTTAACGATTGATCTTTTTAAGGCACCGATCACCCATGACCGACAAACCTCTGGATCGCCTCGACAGGCGCCTGCTGGCAGAGCTTCAGGTAGATGCTCGTTTGAGCTTTGCCGAGTTGGGTCGTCGTGTCGGCTTATCAACGCCCGCCGCGGCCGAAAGAGTGCGCAAGCTCGAAGAGCGAGGCGTGCTGCGCGGTTATCGAGCCGAACTCGACAGCCACTCCATTGGCTATCCCGTGAGCGCATTCATCAGGCTGTATGTCGCGGCGCAAGACTACGCCAAGGTGCTGTCGGTGATAGAGGGAATGCCCGAGGTGCGCGAGGCACATCACGTCACGGGCGACGCTTCATTCGTGCTCAAGGTGGTAGCGCCGTCATTGGTGACACTGGAAACCCTGATCGCCTCCTTCGATGCCTACGGCAGAACCGAAACGTCAGTGGTGCTGTCGACGCGCCTGGCCAGTCGTGGTTTACCGGTAAACGCATAGCCACAAAACCCCTGACGAGCCGGTACTTCGGCTCGCCACGGGGTTGAGTTTGTTCAGGCCATCAGCCTAACTGCCGGCGCGCCGCCAGTTCTACACCGCGGATTTCTGCCAGGCCCTTGAGACGACCGATCAGCGAATAGCCCGGGTTACTTTTACGGTGCTGATCATCCAGCAGTTGATGCCCGTGGTCCGGTCGCAGCGGCAGTCGAGGGCCACCTTCGCGTTCACGCCTGCGTTCCTCTGCCACCAGGGCACCGATGACCCCGACCATGTCGACATCGCCGTCCAGGTGATGCGCTTCGTGGAAACTGCGTGGATCTGCTTCGCGGCGGGTCGAGCGCAGGTGTGTGAAGTAGATGAACGGCGCAAAGTGCTTGGCCATCGCCACCAGGTCATTGTCTTCGCGCACACCGTAGGAACCGGTGCAGAAGGTCAGGCCATTGGCCGGACTTGGCGCTGCATCGAGCAGCCATTGGGCGTCTTCGGCAGTGGACAGAATGCGCGGCAAGCCAAGCAACGCGCGAGGAGGATCATCGGGGTGAATCGCCATGCGTACACCGACCTCTTCGGCGACCGGAATCAGTGCCCGCAAGAAGTAGCCCAGGTGTTCGCGCAGCCTCGCCTCGTCGATGTCGGCATAGGTACGCAGCAAGGCCCGAAAATCTTCCAGGCTGTAATGCTCTTCGGCGCCAGGAAGACCTGCGATCAAGGTGTTGACCAAGGCTTCGCTCTGGGTTGGCGACAGTTGCTCGAAGTAGGTTTTGGCCTGTTGGATATCCTCGGCACTATATTCCACCTGTGCACCCGGGCGCTGCAGGATGAACAGGTCGAACGCCGCAAACGCCGTTTGATCAAAGCGCAGCGCCCAACCGCCATCCGCCAGTTCCCACGCCAGGTCGGTACGGGTCCAGTCCAATACCGGCATGAAGTTGTAGCAGACAATATCGATACCGCAGGTCGCCAGGTTGCGCACGCTTTGCTGGTAGTTGGCGATGTACTCGTCACGCCGGCCGCAACCACGCTTGATGTCTTCGTGCACCGGAATGCTTTCCACCACCGACCAGGTCAAACCGGCCGCTTCGATCATCTGTTTGCGCGCAGCGATCGTCTCCACCGGCCAGACCTCGCCATTGGGGATTTCATGCAACGCGGTGACAATGCCCGTCGCTCCGGTTTGGCGGACGTCCGCCAGGGAGATCGGGTCTTTAGGGCCAAACCAACGCCATGTCTGTTCCATGTGCTTCTCCTGGGTTGTCAGTTGTGTACTGCAAAGGTGTGTAAGAGGCGGCCCATGCCATCGCGGACCAGCGCGCTGTAGGCGTGTTGCACAGCGTCGCGAAAAACCGCGCGATCAGCCAACTCGGCCGGGAATACTTCTGCCAGGTCAATAAAGGCATTCACCAACGCAGCGCCCTCGAAACGCCCTGCGAGGTCGTTGAACGTTGCTCTCAGGGGATCGTCAATCACCGGCGCAACGCTGCCATGCAATGGCTGCGTGCAGTAGTGAATCCAGGCGGCAATCCCCAGTGCGGTGCAAGCGATGCTGCGTCCCTCGTCGAGCAGTTGCTGCGCACCGAGCAACCAGCGCTGCGGAAGTTTCTGCGTGCCATCCATGGCAATCTGGCTGAGCCGGTGTTGCAAGCTGTCGTTGGCAAAACGTGACCGCAGGTCGGCGGCATACACCGCAAGATCGATGCCGGCAGGCATGTTCAGGGTAGGCGCGGCTTCCTGAGCCATGTAACGCGCGATGAAAGGCGACAGGTCCTTATCGCTGATCGCATCGAACACCGTGGTGTGGCCCGCCAGTAACCCGACGTAAGCCAGCAATGAATGGCTGCCATTGAGCATGCGCAGTTTCATCGTTTCAAATGGACGCACATCGTCCACCATCTGCACGCCCTCCACTTCCCAGTCTGGGCGACCGAGTGGAAAGTGATCCTCGATCACCCACTGGCTGAAGCTTTCACACACCACTGCCGCACGGTCGTGGCAGTCCAGTTGCTGCGCCAGCCGAGTGAAGGACTGCTCATCCATGGCAGGGACAATCCGGTCAACCATGCAATTGGGAAATGCCACGTGTTCGTCGATCCACCGTGCCAGCGCTTCGTCTTGCAACGCCGCCAACGCACTCACCGCTTGGTGCGTGCGCCGGCCGTTGTCCGGCATGTTATCGCAGCACAACACGGTGAACGCCGGAATGCCTGCGACACGTCTGCGGCGCAGGGCTTCCAGCACAATCCCGGGGGCTGAACGCGGTGCCTGCGGATGAGCAATGTCGTGCGCAATCAAAGGGTCTTCGACTCGCAATTGCCCAGTGGCAGGGCTAAGGCAATAACCTTTTTCGGTGATCGTCATCGTAACGATCCGCGTGCCTGGCGCTGACATGCGCTGCAACAAAAGCTGCAAATCATGCCCACCTTCACCCACGAACAAGGCCTGGCGTAACACCGAAATTTCACGCAACGTCACCTGCTCGCGGTCGCGGTATTCGGCCACGTGATAACGGCCGTCCTGCTCACGTAGTTGATCGACCACTGCCCGATTCGAGCGGAGATTGGCACTGCACAAGCCCCACTCACTTTCGCCATGACGATTCAGGTGACGTTGCAGGTAAATCGCCTGATGGGCGCGATGAAACGCCCCAAGCCCCAGGTGTACGATTCCGATTTCAGGCGCGGTACCGGTGCTGGGAATATGTTTCACAACAGGCATCGACAAGCTCCTTCTGTTCAGGACTGGCTGAAGGCCGAAGCGGTTTGCGGGATGTTGTCACCCGAGTCACCGGTATCTGCCGGCGACAGCGGTTTTACATAGCGCGCCACACATATCGCACCGATGACGGTCAACAGCCCTGCCAGCAGGAAGGCACTGGTGAACGAGCCGGTGAACTGCACCAGGAAACCGGTCAGGGTCGGACCGATGATGCCCGAGGTATTGGCCAAAAAGTGCATGAAACCGCTGACGCCACCGACCCGAGCGGCAGGTACGGTGTCCTGGATGATCGCCCAGTATATGGCGCCGGTGAGGTACAGGAAGAACACCGCCAAGGCGACCAGGATGACTGCCGGGTACAGGGTTTTGACGATTCCGGCAAAGGCGATGCAAGCGGCGCAAGCCAGCAGGCAGGTCACCAATACCACCTTGCGCGAGAACATCATTCGCCCGGTTTTCTTGAACACGAAGTCGGAAATGAACCCACCCAACGCCAGCCCCAGGAAACCCAGCAGCCAGGGAATAACCGTGGCGATACTCATGTCCTTGACGTTAAGACCGTGGGCCATGGTCAGGTAGCTGGGGAACCAGGTCAGGAAAAAGAACAGCGTGTAGTTATAGGAAAAGAACGCCAGCGAAGTGAACAACACCGTTGGTTGCTTGAGGTAGTAACGCAGCGGGTGCACCGGCAGAGAGGCAATTTCGCTTGTCCCTTCGGCTGCCTTGATTTCATCGGCGACTTTGCCCTCAGGCTTGTCCTTGACGAATTTGTACCACACTGCCGCCCAGATCAGGCCCATCAACATAATGATGATGAACGACACCTTCCAGCCGTAGCTGATGGCAATAAACCCCACCACCGGCCCGGAAATCGCGCCGCCCAAGGGTGTGCCGGACATCGACGTACCCAATGCTCTCGCCCTTTGTTTTGGCGTGTACCAGTTATTCACCATCTTGCTGGTGGTGACGCTCAACGGCCCTTCACCCATGCCGAACAGAATGCGGATAAACACCAGCGAAGCGAAACCTATCGTGAGCACCGTCAGGCCACTGAACAGCGACCACAGCACCATCGCCAGCAACAGCGTGGTTTTAGCGCCATAACGGTCGGCAGCCCAGCCACCGACGAAGTTGAACACTGCGTAACCGACGAAAAAACTACTGAAGATCATGCCCATCTCACCCGTCGTCAGACCGTAGTCTTTCTGGATGAAAGGCGCCGCGACGGACAATGCCGAGCGATCCAGGTAATTGATGACGCCTGCCAGGAACAGCATGATGATGACTAACGTACGACCTTGACCAAACATTGGAACCTCCCGTTTCTTTTGTTTATTCGGTGAGGGTGCCTTGGTGGGCACGTGTATCTACGCAGCGCTATTGGTGAGCGCCACTCAGTTCCACCAGGACCTTGCGCGTCTGTTCCGGGTGGTTCTCGATCATCTCGATGGCGGCGGGCATGTCGTCGAACTGAACGCGATGGCTGATCATTTCGCGCACCTGCAACTTGCCGCTGGCAATCAGTTCGATCACCCGCGGGAACTTGCGATTGTTCAGGCGCGAGCCGACCAGGGTCAGTTCTTTTTTGATCATTTCCAGCTGCACCAGATCACTCGGCACCGCGTTGAAACCCAGTAATCCGATGCGCCCGGCAGGTGACGCAATGCGCACCATTTGCGGCATCAGCGCCGGAATGCAGGCTGCATCGACGATCAATGGCACGCCTTCGCCGTGGGTCAACTCACGCAGCGTCGCCTCGACGTCGACATTTGTGCCGTTGAGGGTGCGGCTGGCGCCCAGCGCCTTGGCAGTCTCCAGGCGGGCATCGATGACGTCGGTCACGGTGATGTCGGTCAGCCCCAGCGCACGGGCCATTTGCACCAACGTCAGGCCGATCACCCCAGCACCGTAAATCAGCAGGCTGTCGCCCGGATGGGGCTGCATGCGGTCAAGCACGTTGAGGGCAATCGAGTAGGGTTCTACCAGCGCCGCATGGCTCAGCGACAGCGAGTCTGGCAGGCGATGCGCATTGGCGGCAGGTACGCAGACTTGCTCACTGAAACCGCCATCACGATGCACGCCGATCACTTGTAACCGGGTGCAGACGTTGGGCCGGTTGATCCGGCACGGGTAGCAGGTGCCGCAACTGATAACCGGGTCGATGCACACACGGTCGCCGGCCTTGAGGTGTTCGACGCCCTCGCCTACTTCGCGTATCACCCCGGAAAACTCATGCCCGGTCACCCGGGGGAAACGCACAAAGGCGTTTTGCCCGTGAATGATGTGCATGTCAGAACCGCAGATACCGGCGAATGCCACGTCTACCTTGACTTCGCCCCGCGCCACTTGGGGCACTTCGACTTGGGCCAGGCCAAACTCAAAAGGTGCTCTTACCTGAAAAGCTTTCATCGGGTAACTCCTGTAAGGGCGTGCAGCCCAAGTTTTTTTGTAGTTATTAATCAGTCCTGCTCAAACAGTCGATGGCGCGTGCTACCAATGCCAAAGCGTGCCGTCTTCCAGGCGATTGACCGGCAGACTGGCGCGCTTGTAGGGGTATTTCGAAGCGAGGTTCTCGTCGATGTCGACGCCATGCCCCGGGGTTTCGCCGGGGGTAAAATGGCCGTCCTCGAATCGGTAGGCGTGAGGAAAGACTTCGTCGATGCGCTCATCGTGCGGCATGTGTTCCTGGATGCCGAAATTGGGCACCCAGGTATCAAAATGCAGTGCTGCACCCATGCACACTGGCGACAGATCGGTAGCACCATGAAAGCCTGTGCGTACCTGATACAACGCCGCAAAGTCGGCAATACGCCGCACATGAGTGATGCCGCCCGCATGCACCAGGGTGGCGCGGATATAGTCGATCAACTGTTCCTGGATCAGCTCGCGACAGTCATGAATCGAGTTGAACACTTCGCCCACGGCCAATGGCGTGGTGGTGTGTTGGCGGATCAGGCGGAAGGCTTGCTGATTTTCCGCCGGGGTGCAGTCTTCAAGCCAGAACAGGTTGAACGGCTCCACCGACTTGCCCAGACGCCCGGCCTCGATCGGGGTCAGGCGATGGTGCACGTCGTGAAGAATGTGCAGGTCATCGCCGAAACGCTCGCGCACGGCGGCAAACAATTTTGGCACATGGTTCAGGTATTTCGCGGTGTCCCACACGTGCTCGGCGGGCAGGTCGCTGTCTGCCGGTTCATAACGCTCACCGCTGCGCTTGGCGACACCATAAGTGGTGGCGATGCCCGGAATACCACACTGCACCCGCACCGCTTTGTAGCCGATCTCGACATGACGGGCGACCTCGTCCAGACAGCCTTCGATGTCCTTGCCGGTGGCATGACCGTAAACCATCACCCGCTCGCGGCTCTTGCCACCGAGTAACTGGTACAACGGCATGTTGGCGGCTTTGGCCTTGATGTCCCACAACGCAATGTCAACGGCGGCAATCGCGGTCATGGTCACCGGGCCACGGCGCCAGTAGGCACCGCGATACAGGTACTGCCAGATGTCCTCGATACGCTGTGCATCGCGACCGATCAACGCTGGCAGCACGTGCTCTTCCAGGTAAGCGACCACCGCCAGCTCGCGGCCGTTCAGCGTTGCATCACCGATGCCGTAAATGCCGGCATCGGTGACGATTTTAAGGGTGATCAAGTTGCGGCCTGGACAGGTCACAATGACGCGGGCTTCAATGATTTTCATGAGTTCAGGCCTCTGCGGCAGAAGAAAATGAATGCATGTTGAGGCGCGGCATCGCCGCTCGCGGGATCAATGCCCCACGGTGCTGCACCACTTGACCCGCCAGCCGATGGCCCCAACGCGCCGCCAGTTGTGGCTCGCCGCCTTGCAGCCGACAGGCAAGGTAAGCCGCGCTGAAGGAGTCGCCTGCCGCCGTGGTATCGACGATCTGGGGCACCTGTTCGGCTGGGATCTCGAAGCGGCCGGCAGCAGACTCCACCAGACATGAGGCAGCACCGCGCTTGAGCGCGACTTCGCGCACGCCAAACTCTGCATAGCTGCGAAACAGCGCATCGACATCGGCGTAACCGAACAACGCCGCGTCGTCCTCCCACGTAATCAAAGCCAGGTCAGTCAGCCGTAGCACGTCGCCATAGGCTTGGCGTGCGGCGTGTACATCGGGCCACAGATGGGGGCGGTAATTGTTGTCGAAGACGATACGGGTGCCGGACTCACGGGCCAGGTGCAAGGCATGCATCAGGCGTTCGCGGCCCTGGGCTGTGAGAATCGCCAAGCTGATGCCGCTTAAATAGACGTAGTCGTAATCACCCAAGGCGTGCAAGGCAGTGTTTGCCTGCGGCCCGTCGAACATGCGCCGCGCGGCCGCTTCGCCACGCCAATACAAAAAGCGTCTTTCGCCATGGACGTCGGTCTGGATGAAGTACAAACCCGGCAAGGCGTCATCGATCACACGTACGTGTTCATCGCCAACGCCTTCGTCGCGCCATGACTGACGCATGGCGTTGCTTAAGCTATCGGCGCCGAGGGCGGTGATGTAATCCACCACTAATCGCGCCGCTGGATTCAATCGGGAGAGGTAGACCGCTGCATTCAGCGTGTCGCCGCCAAAAGTCTGGCTGAAGCTTGCCGCTTGCTCACTGCGCATCTCGATCATGCACTCGCCGACCAACGCTATTTTGAGCGGGCGTGGCGAAACAGATTGCGGCTCTTGCCTTGAAATCGTCATCCATGTGCGCCTTTGTTATTTTTAAAACGGCGTTTCATTTTTTTGCTTGGGGCCGAGTTTTAAACAGATTTCTCACACCGTCAAGAAAAATGAAACAGCGTTTTGATTCGCCAGCGTATATCCTTGGGTTTTCCGTTCCCGTTGGAGCCTTCATGGACAACAGCACCCTGCAGACCAATGAACTGGTCTCCGCCGTCGCCCGGACCATGGCCGTACTTGAAGCCTTGGCCGAGCATCCCGAGGAAAGTGGCGTCTCGGAAATCGCGCAGAAACTGGACATGTCCAAAAGCACTGTTTATCGCTTCCTGCAGTCTCTCAAGGCCTTGGGCTACGTGGTGCAAGATGCGGAAGATCGCTATCGGCTCAGCGTTCGCCTGTTCGAACTGGGCGCGCAGGCTCTGCCCCATCTGGACATCGTGCGCGAGTCGGAACCCGGCATGCGGCGCATCAACGAGTTGACCGGCGAAACCGTGCACCTGGGGATCCTCGACGAGGGCAGCATCGTTTACGTGCACAAGATCGACTCCAAGTACAACTTGCGCATGTACTCGCGAATCGGTCGACGTGCACCGCTCTACTGCACCGGGATCGGCAAAGTGCTGATGGCGTGGCTGGAAACGGCGGAGCTACTCGCCCACTTGCAGGAAGAAAGCTTCGAGCGCCGCACCGCCAATACCCTGACCACTGTGGAGGCTTATCTGCAGGAACTTGAGGTGGTTCGCGCCCAGGGTTATGCCGAAGACCATGAAGAGTTCGAAGACAACATGCGTTGCCTCGCGGCGCCTATCCGCGACCGGTTTGGTCATGTGATCGGCGGCATGAGCGTGTCCTTCCCCTGCTTTCGTTTTCGCGAGGAACTGAAGCAGGACTACGTTAAACAGCTGATGGCAGCGTCGCAGCAGATCTCAAGTCAATTGGGCTGGCGAGGCTGATCGCCATTCGTCGCCTGCAGATTTTTGGCGGCGAATGCGCGATGCGTCTGGCTCAGGCTTTGCACAGGCCGGAGAACCTTCGCGCAACGACGTATTTCTGGCGCGGTGGCCACTCTCATTAACGCCTTAGGACACAAGCGTTCGCTTGGTCAGTCACCCGGAGATGTAACGTGTCAACTCTCAATGAAATCGCAGCGAACCACGCGAGAATGGCAAAGGCAAAGGAAGAAGAGTCGACCGGGCTGAGTGAGCGGCACCTGAACATCGTGGGCAGTTTCGAGATTGCAGGGAGCGATGAACTTCAGCCAATACCGCTGCACCTGATCGCAGCGGCGTCGGACAACACCATGGCGCAGGTGGCCGGCTACTGAACAGTCACCGCCACGTTGTGCACCATCGCTTCATCGTTCTTGCCAGATAGACCATCCCGCCCCTTCAAACATCAATAAATTCAGATGTCAGCCTCACAACATATGAATTCATATTGATGTTTGACCGCTTTAAGCTTTCCTCCACTCCTCACGCAGGAGCATGTGTTGTCGGTACGCCTGGGACCCAATCATCAGGCGATCCTAAAAATAATGTGTCTGCCGACTCGGGAAAACTCTATGTCACATACGTTTGAACGCAGCCTCTTCGGCCGCTGCGCAGTGATTTGCGCACACGCCTTTGCTGGAGGTGCGCAATGAACCCGTCGCCCACCTCCCATAACGCCGATGAACAGCTGCTGCACACTCAGGGCTACAAACAGGAGCTGCACCGGGGTTTGTCACTCTGGTCATCTTTTTCAGTTGGCTTTGCGACAGTGTCACCCGTTGTCGGGATTTACTCGGTGATGTCGCTGGGCGCGATGAGTGTCGGGCCATCCTGGGTGTGGATCGTGCCGTTGTGCCTGACCCTGCAATTGCTGGTGGCGTTGGTGTACGCCGAACTGGCATCGCAATACCCGCTCGCCGGCGGCTGTTACCAATGGGTAAAACGACTGGCCGGAGATCGCTGGGCCTGGTTCACCGGGTTTATGTACCTGGCGTCTGCGCTGGCCTCTTTAACCACCGTTGCCTACCTCGGCGGCTTCTGGTTATGGCTGTTTATCACCGGCGAAGCGCCCTCCGCCAACGCTCAGGTGTTCAGCGGTGCCGTGCTGTTGTTGCTGGGGCTTGGGGTGAATCTTTTCGGGATCAACCCGCTCAAGTATTTCGTTAACGCCGGCATCATCGCCGAAGCCATTGCATCGATCGGCATCGGCGTGTTGTTGCTGCTGTTTTTTCGAAACCACTCGTTCTCATTGTTGTTCGAAGGCCTGACATCGACCCAAAGCGCCGACGGTTCCTACCTGTCTGGATTCCTGACGGCAATGGCGGTCGGCGGCTGGGCGTTCCTGGGGTTCGATGCGTGCTCGCAAGTCTCTGAAGAAACATCAGATGCCCGGACTTCAACGCCGCGCGCCATTTTGCGCTCGATGATCCTGGTAGGCCTGACGGTGATGCTCACCGCATTCGCCGTCACCTTGTCCTACACCGACACCGCCGCCATGGTCGCCGGCCAGGTCATCGACCCGGTCACGCCGGCCGTCGTCGACGCGTTTGGTGCCTGGGCGGAACGTCCGTTCGTGGGCATTGTGCTGGTGGCGTTCATTGCGTGCGTGGTGTCGGTACAAACCTACATTGGCCGCGCCGTGTTCGGCATGGCACGGGACTCGATCCTGCCGGCCTCGGCCCTGTTGCGCAAAGTTGATAAACGCAAAGTGCCGTTTGCCGCCATGGTGTTCAGCACCCTGTTTGCCAGTTTCGGC
The DNA here is from genome assembly GCF_050321825.1 of Gordonia sp. IEGM753. Lineage (NCBI taxonomy): Bacteria > Bacillati > Actinomycetota > Actinomycetes > Mycobacteriales > Gordoniaceae > Gordonia > Gordonia sp. IEGM753. The sequence continues at coordinate 967,078 of NZ_JBNQGB010000001.1, read as the reverse complement.
TTGGCCCTGGGGTTGAACGCGACAGCCGTCGGCACCTTGATCGCGTTCGGCAGCGGCGGCTTTTTCGTGGTGTTCCTGATCGTCGTGTCCTGCGCCCTGCTCGCTCGCCTGAGCGGCAAATGGAAGGCTGAACCCGGCACCTTCACCCTCGGCCGCTTCGGCGTGCCGATCAACCTGGCGGCGTTTTGCTGGCTGGTGTTCGAAAGCATCAACGTCGCCTGGCCCCGCGAATCGCTCGCGCCACCCGGCGCCCCTTGGTTTCAGGTGTGGGCTGTGATTCTGGTGTTCTCGATTCTCGCCGTGCTGGGCCTGATCTACATGTTCTGGGCCAAGCCGTATCAGCGCACCGCCAAGCCTCATTTGCGTACTCAATAACGCCCTTGTCTTGCAACGCGAGGCGCAACTGTCATGCGCCTCGCTGATCCGGAGTAACCGATGTCTTCCCTTCATTACTGGAATTACCCCACCGAAATTTTCTGTGGGCCGGGCGCTCTTGCGCTATTGGCTGAGCGCTGCACATTGTTGGGCATGCGCAATCCGTTGCTGGTCACCGATCCTGGCATGCTGGCGCTGGAACCGTTAGCCCTGTTGCAGGCTCATCTGCAGCAGGCAGATATCCCGTTCGCAGTGTTCAGCAATGTCGCCAGTAACCCGAGCCTGGACGATGTGGCCGCAGGTGTCGCCGCATTCAAGACTGGCCAGCACGATTCACTGATCGCGCTGGGTGGCGGCAGTGCAATGGACGCCGCCAAAGGCATCAGCCTGGCAGTCATTGAGCCGAATGGGCTGGACCGGTTCGAGTGGTCGCAGGTCATCACGCACTATCCCAGCCTGGCGGATTTCCCACGATTGGGCCTGCCGAAACTGATCGCGCTGCCCACCACTGCCGGTACCGGTTCGGAACTGGGTCGCGAAGCCGTGTTGACCCTTAGCGAGCAAAACATCAAACGCGTGATCAGCCATCCGGAGATGCTCCCGGCCACTGTGATTCTGGACCCGGTGCTGACCCGTGGCCTGCCACCGGCGCTGACGGCCGCGACGGGCATGGATGCACTGACGCATCACATCGAAGCCTTTTGTTCGCCGCTGTATCACCCGATGTCGGCAGGCGTCGCGGTGGAAGGTGTGCGCTTGATTCAGCAGCACTTGATTGACGCCCACACCGACGGCCAAAACATGGTTGCGCGCGAAGGCATGCTGGTCGCCTCCGCCATGGCAGCCGTGGCCTTTCAGAAAGGCTTGGGGGGTGTGCACGCCCTCGCCCATCCACTGGGCGCGCGTTACCACAAACATCACGGATTACTGAACGCGATCCTGCTGCCCTACGTGTTGATTGCCAACCGACAGACCATCAGCAAAGACATCGCCCGACTCGCTCGCTATCTGGAGCTGGAACAACCTGACTTCGCCGGTTTCCTGGACTGGGTTCTGAACCTGCGCCAGCGGCTCGGCATCCCGCATTCACTGGCCGACATCGGCCTGAACGACGAGGACGCCGAGTGGGTCGGAACGCAAGCGCTGGCGGATATTTCCTCTTCCGACACCAATGCCTGCGTACTCGACGCCACCGATTACAGCCAGATTTTCCGTAACGCCGTGCACGGCGTTCTGCAGGGAGCACAGCAATGACGCACTACATCGAAGGCGTTTGGGTGGAGGGCGCGGGTGCCGACTCCATCACTGTTTACGATCCATCGCTGGGGCAACCCTTCGCCGAGTTGACCGCGGCGAGCGCCGCACAAGTGGAACACGCGGTCGCTGCCGCACGCAGCGCATTGCCCGCGTGGCGCAACGTCAGCGGTGCGCAGCGCGCAGTTTACTTGAGAGGGTTCGCCGGGCAGATCGAGCAACGGCGTGAAGCGCTGATTGCACTGCAGATGCAGAACAACGGCAAACCCAGGCATGAGGCCATCGTCGACATCGACGATGCGGTCGCTACCTTCAATTATTACGCAGGCCTCGCCGAACAACTTGACCCACAGCAGGGCCGCGAGGTGCCGTTGGCGGTGCCCGGGTTCAGCTCACAGACGCGCCTGGAACCGGTGGGCGTGGTCGGTTTGATCGTGCCGTGGAATTTCCCGTTGGTCACCAGTGCCTGGAAGCTGGCACCGGCACTCGCCGCCGGGTGCACCGTGGTGCTCAAGCCTTCGGAAATCACTCCGTTGATCGAACAAACCTACGGCCAGATCGCAGACGCTATCGGGTTGCCGGCGGGCGTCCTGAACCTCGTCGTCGGCAAGGCTGAGACCGGGGCCGCACTGAGCAACCACAAGGGCCTGGACAAATTGTCCTTCACCGGCAGCAATGCCGTCGGACGCCAGGTGATGCACAGCGCCGCAGCGCATTGTCGACCCGTTACCCTGGAGTTGGGCGGCAAGTCAGCCATCGTGGTGTTCGACGATTGTGATCTCGACCAAGCCGTTGAGTGGATCATCGCGGGCATCTGCTGGAACGCCGGGCAGATGTGCTCGGCGACCTCGCGCCTGCTGGTCCAAGACACCATCGCCGATCCCTTGATACTGCGTTTGAAGGCCGCGTTCGAAAAATTGCGCGTCGGCAATCCGTTGACCGAAGAAGTCGAGATGGGACCGCTGACCAGTCAGGCGCAGTGGTCCAAAGTGCGCGAGTATTTCGCCATCGCCCGCGCCGAAGGCTTGCAATGCATCGCAGGCGGCGACGCACTGTGCGAGCCCGGCTGGTTCGTCAGCCCGACACTTTATGCCGACGTCCCCGTCACCAGCAGGCTCTGGACTGAAGAGATATTTGGCCCGGTGTTGTGCACTCATCGCTTCCGCTCGGAAGACCAAGCCGTGACCTTGGCGAACGACAGTCGCTTTGGCCTGGTTGCGACGGTCATCAGCGCTGACTTGGCACGTGCCGAGCGCGTGGCCAATGCCCTTGAGGTCGGCCACGTGTGGATCAACTCGGTTCAGGCCGTGTTCGTCGAAACCTCTTGGGGCGGCACCAAAGGTAGCGGCATTGGCCGCGAACTCGGGCCATGGGGCTTGTCGGCCTATAAGTCGGTCAAGCATGTAACGCGCTGCTTGGGCTGATTCGGCTACAGGTTGTGTTCGGCCAGTAAGTCATCGATGAAAGCACGCACCGCTTCGCTTTGCGGGTGGCCCATGTGCGTGATCATGCTGTGTTGCACCTCATAGCGCAGTGTCTCGGGGTGCAACGCACGCATCAGTCCACTCACCAGCCATGGCCGCGCGTAATGGGCAGGCAGGTAACCCAGGTGCGTGCCGGCCAACACGCCGTGTACCACGGCTTCCATGTGATGCGCAGTAGCCGAAGCCCGGTCCGGTGCAATGGGTAGCACCTGATCGACCGGCAAAAAACCGTGTTTTATCCAGTCACTCGCCTTGAGTTGTTCGACGCTCGGCGAATCCACTGCGAACAACGGGTGTTTAGCACCGCAAAAAATCCCGATCTCTTCGGTGTAAAGCGGTTGGTAGGCCAGCGTCGGCAGTGGCCGGCTGAAGTAGGAAATGGCCATGTCCAACTGGCCGTCTATCACTGCCAGCTCCAGCTCCGTAGGCGAATTGACGAAGATGTGCAGGTGCATGTCGTGTTCACGCTGGTAGAAGCGTGCGATAGCAGCGTCGATGCGCGCCGTGGGCAAGGTTGCAATATTGTCGGCCAGGCCCAGGTACAAATCCCCCACCAGTCGTCCTGAAAGATTCTGCGCCTGGTCACGAAAGGCATCCACGGCACCAAACAGGGTCTGCGCCGCCGTGAGTATCATCTGGCCCTTTTCGGTCAAGCGAAAGCCGCCCTTGCCGCGCTCGCAAATCCTGTACCCCAAGCGTTTTTCCAGCCCAGAAATGTGCGTACTGATATTGGACTGGCTCATGTTCAACTCGGCCTGCGCCGCAGTGAACCCGCCACATTTCACCACCACGGAAAAAATACGCAGCAAGCGCAAATCCATGTCCGCAACGTTTCTAAGCACGGGATTCCTCAGTCGAACGGGGGTCAGTAGTGCGCGTCATTGGACCAGTTAAGGCTGCGCCGGACAAGCCAATCCATCCGTCGCCGCAAGCGCTTTTTTCTGCCGTCCGACCAGAAACCGGTTTGGGGGACTTGTGCTTCCGGTATTATGGTATACCATCAGACGCACAGACACTTTTTACCTGATACGGAGCAGCTCATGAGTTTCGAAATCCGCAAGATCGTCAGCTATGTCGAAGAAACCTTCATCGAAGGCGGCAAGGCCACTGAAAAACCGGTGACCATGGTGGGCCTGGCGGTCGTGATGAAGAACCCTTGGCTGGGCAACGGCTTTGTCGAAGACCTGAAGCCGCAAATTCGCGAAAATTGTTCAGACCTCGGCGCGCTGATGGTTGAACGCCTGGTGGGCATTATCGGCGGCGCCGACAAGATCGAAGCCTACGGCAAAGCTGCCGTGGTCGGCGCTGACGGAGAGATCGAACACGCTTCTGCGGTTATTCACACCCTGCGCTTCGGCAACCACTATCGCGAAGCCGTCAAAGCCAAAAGCTACCTCAGCTTCACCAACAAGCGCGGCTGCCCGGGCACTTCGATCCAGATTCCGATGATGCACAAGGATGACGAAGGCCTGCGCTCGCATTACATCACCCTGGAAATGAAGATTGAAGACGCGCCACGTGCCGACGAAATTGTCGTGGTACTGGGTTGCGCCGATGGCGGCCGTCTGCACCCACGCATTGGCAATCGCTACATCGATCTGGAAGAGCTGGCAGCCGAAAAGGCCCAGTGATTCCACGCAAAGCACCTACAACAAAAAGGCATGCAGGAGCGTTCCATGATTCGGCTCACCGCTGAACGCACCAAGGCTGGCACCAGTTACCTGGCGACCGGCCAAGGCCAGCCCGTGGTATTGATCCACGGCGTGGGCCTGAACAAAGAAATGTGGGGCGGCCAGGTTGTTGGGCTGGCCACCCAATATCGGGTCATTGCCTACGACATGCTCGGGCATGGGGCGAGTCCACGCCCGGAAAGTGGTACCCCGCTGCTGGGTTATGCCGACCAGTTGCTGGAGCTGCTTGATCACCTGCAACTGCCTCAGGCAACGGTGATCGGTTTCTCGATGGGCGGGCTCGTTGCCCGGGCGTTTGCCCTGCACTATCCGCAGCGCCTGCAAGGCCTGGTAGTGCTTAACAGCGTGTTCAATCGCAGCGCCGAACAGCGTGCCGGCGTCATCGCCCGCACCAGCCAGGCCGCGGAGCACGGGCCGGATGCCAACGCCGAGGCAGCACTGTCGCGTTGGTTCAGCCGTGAGTACCAGGCCGCCAATCCGGCACAGATCGCAGCCTTGCGTCAGACATTGGCCGACAATGACCCACAGGGTTACTTGACCACCTATGAGCTGTTCGCGACCCAGGACATGTACCGCGCAGACGACCTGGGCAGCATCCAGGTGCCGACACTGATCGCTACGGGTGAACTGGACCCTGGTTCGACACCGGAAATGGCCACGCAAATGGCCGAGCGAATTCCTGGCGCGACAGTTGCCGTGCTCGCCGAGCAGCGGCATATGATGCCCGTAGAATCGCCGCGTCTGGTCAACCAGCTGTTGCTGGAGTTTCTCGACACGGTGCACTCCCGAAAAAACCAAATTAAGGGGATCGTTGCATGACACTCGCACGCTTCCAGATGTGCATCGGCGGTGAATGGGTCGATGCCCTGTCCGGCAAGACCTTTGAAAGCCTGAACCCGGCGCTGGCCGAAGCCTGGGCCGAATTGCCCGATGCCGATGAAGCTGATGTCGAACGTGCCGTGCAAGCGGCGCAGACAGCCTTCGACAGTCCGGCATGGCGCGGCTTGACCGCGACCGCTCGCGGCAAATTGCTGCGACGCCTGGGTGATTTGATTGCCGAAAACAAAGAGCAACTGGCGCAGCTGGAAAGCCGCGACAACGGCAAACTGATTCGCGAAACACGCGGTCAGGTCAGCTACCTGCCCGAGTTTTTCCACTACACCGCAGGCCTGGCCGACAAACTCGAAGGCGGCACCTTGCCCCTCGACAAACCCGACCTGTTTGCCTACACCGTGCACGAAGCCATGGGCGTGGTCGCCGCGATTATTCCGTGGAACAGTCCGCTGTACCTGACCGCGATCAAACTGGCGCCAGCGCTGGCGGCGGGCAACACCATCGTCATCAAGCCGTCGGAGCATGCCTCGGCGACGATTCTGGAACTGGCACGCCTGGCGCTGGAAGCCGGGATTCCACCGGGTGTGGTCAACGTCGTCACCGGTTACGGCCCAAGCACGGGCGCGGCGCTCACTCGCCATCCGCTGGTGCGCAAAATCGCTTTTACGGGCGGCGCCGCAACGGCACGGCACGTGGTGCGCAGCAGCGCCGAAAACTTTGCCAAGTTGTCCCTGGAACTGGGCGGTAAATCGCCGAACATCATTTTTGCCGACGCCGACCTCGACAGCGCAATCAACGGCGCCATTGCCGGAATTTATGCGGCCTCTGGCCAGAGCTGCGTGTCTGGCTCACGCTTGCTGGTGCAGGACGAAATCTACGACGAGTTCGTTGAACGTCTGGTGGAACGCGCCAAGCGCATCCGCATCGGCAACCCGCAGGATGACGCCAGCGAGATGGGACCGATGGCCACCGCGCAGCAACTGGCAGTGGTTGAAGGCCTGGTGGCCGATGCCATCGCCGAAGGCGCGCACTTGCGCCTGGGTGGCAAGCGGCCCGAGAACCTGGGCGAAGGCTGGTTTTACGAGCCGACCTTGTTCGAATGCGACAGCAATTCGATGAAGATCATGCAGGAAGAAGTGTTCGGGCCCGTGGCGTCGGTCATTCGCTTCAAAACCGAGGCCGAAGCGCTGGCAATCGCCAACGACTCGCAGTTCGGACTTGCCGCCGGCATCTGGACCCGCGACCTGGGCCGTGCCCACCGACTGGCCCGCGACGTGCGTTCAGGGATCATCTGGGTCAACACCTACCGCGCGGTATCGGCGATGGCGCCTATCGGCGGCTTCAAGAACAGCGGTTATGGACGCGAGAGCGGCATCGATTCAGTGCTGGCTTACACCGAGCTGAAAACGGTGTGGATCAACCTCTCCCAGGCGCCAATGCCTGATCCGTTTGTGATGCGCTAGGAGATTTGCAAAATGATCGAACCCGGCATTTACAAAGACGTCATGAGCTCGTTCCCATCCGGGGTCACGGTGGTCACCACCCTGGACCCGGACGGCGGCATCGTCGGCATCACCGCCAGCGCATTCAGTGCGCTGTCGATTGACCCGGCACTGGTGCTGTTCTGCCCCAACTATGCTTCGGACACTTACCCGATCCTGCGCGACAGCAAGCAGTTTGCGATTCACCTGCTGTCCGCCGACCAGACGGCCGAAGCCTATGCGTTTGCCAGTAAAGGCAAAGAAAAAGCCAAGGGCATCGAATGGCATTTGAGCGAGTTGGGTAACCCGTTGCTGGGCAAAGCAACCGCCATCATCGAGTGCGAACTGTGGCGCGAATACGACGGTGGCGATCACGCCATCATCGTCGGCGCAGTGAAAAACCTGATTCTGCCAGCGCAGCCGGTGACACCGATGATCTACCACAAAGGCAAGCTGGGCCCCCTGCCCGCCCTGACCTGATGTTGAAAATGAACCTGTAGGGATACGGCTTGCCGGCGATGGCGCGTTCAATGGCGCTATCGCCGGCAAGCCGGACGCCTACAAAAAGCGATTCGCAGGTTCCGTTTTCATATTGATCCTTTTTACTTTCAGGAGCCGGCATGAGCCCAGCAGCCTCGCAACTGTTCCGCCAGCAGGCCTATATCAATGGTCAATGGCTGGATGCGCCAGATGGCGCCACCCAGGACATTTTCAACCCGGCCACCGGTGAGCTGATTGGCCGCGTGCCGAACCTTGGCGCCGCCGCAGCCCGTGAAACCATCGCCGCCGCCAACAAGGCGTGGCCGGCCTGGCGCGGTCTGACCGCCAAGGAGCGCAGCAACATCCTCAAGCGCTGGCACGCGTTGATGATTGAGCATGCTGACGCATTGGCGCACATCCTCACCCTCGAACAAGGCAAGCCACTGGCTGAAGCCAAGGGTGAAATTCTCTACGCCGCCAGCTTCATCGAATGGTTTGCCGAAGAAGCCAAACGCATCTACGGCGACACCATCCCCAGCCATAAAGGTGATGCACGAATCGTCGTCAGCAAAGAGCCGATTGGCGTCGTTGCAGCCATCACCCCGTGGAACTTCCCGGCGGCGATGATCACCCGCAAGGCCGGCCCGGCGCTGGCTGCCGGTTGCCCGTGCATCGTCAAACCGGCACCGGAAACGCCGTTTTCAGCACTGGCCATGGCCGCCCTCGCCGAACAGGCCGGGATTCCTGCGGGCATTTTCAACGTGATCACCGGCGACGCCGTGGCCATCGGCGCCGAGCTGACTGCCAGCCCGCTGGTGCGCAAACTGTCGTTCACCGGTTCCACCGCGATCGGCAAATTGCTAATGGCGCAATGCGCGCCAACGCTGAAAAAAGTCTCGCTGGAACTGGGCGGCAACGCACCCTTCATCGTGTTCGACGACGCTAACCTGGAGCGCGCAGTAGAAGGTGCGCTGATCGCCAAGTTCCGCAATGCCGGGCAAACCTGTGTTTGCGTCAATCGCTTCCTGGTGCAGGCCGGCATTCACGATGCTTTTGTTGCGCGCCTGGCAGAGCGCGTGGCTCAACTGAAAGTTGGCAATGGTTTCGCCGACGGCAGCTATCAGGGCCCGCTGATCAACGAGCGCGCCGTGGCCAAGGTCGAAGACCATGTGCAAGACGCACTCGCCCATGGCGCGCAACTGCTGTGCGGCGGTGAACGTCATGCATTGGGACACGGTTTTTTCCAGCCAACGGTACTGGCCGGCATCACCACCTCGATGAAAGTCGCGCGCGAGGAAACCTTTGGTCCGCTGGCCGCCGTGTTCCGCTTTGAAACGGAAGCCGAAGCGGTGCAAATGGCCAACGACACTGAGTTTGGGCTCGCCGCCTATTGCTACACCCGTGACCTGGGCCGCGCCTGGCGCATGAGCGAGGCACTGGAATACGGCATGGTCGGTATCAACGAAGGCCTGATTTCCACAGAGGTTGCGCCCTTCGGCGGCATCAAATCCTCGGGGCTGGGTCGCGAAGGCTCGAAATACGGCATCGAAGATTACCTGGAACTCAAATACACCCTGATGGGCGGACTCGACGACTTCGGGAGCACACAGCAATGAGCAACGAAAAATACCAGCAAGGGCTGAAAATCCGCACACAAGTGTTGGGCGAAGCGTACGTCCAGCGCTCCATCGAAAATGCCGACGACTTCACTCGCCCGCTGCAGGAAATGGTCACTGAGTACTGCTGGGGCCACGTTTGGGGGCGTGAGGGCTTGTCGCTTAAAGAACGCAGCATGATAAACTTGGCGATGATTTCGGCCCTCAATCGGCCGCACGAACTCAAGCTGCATGTGCGTGGTGCCTTGCGTAACGGGCTGAGTCGTGAACAAATACGCGAAATTCTGCTTCAGGTCGGTATTTATTGCGGTGTCCCCGCTGCCGTAGACAGCTTCCGGCTTGCCCGTGAAGCTTTCGCCGAAGCCGATGCCGAGGCCTCCAGTTAACCCTTGGCTGTTTGATCTGACCGGAGCACGGACGATTTCATGATCGAGGTGCTCTTTTTGCATGGACAGCCACACTCAGAGCGGACCCCATGAAACGCCTGCCACTCGACGACAGCTTCAAGGTCAATCGCAACCCCGTTACCCTGCGCGAAATCGTGCTGGATAAACTGCGAAGCGCCATCATGAACTTCCAGCTTCTGCCGGGAGACCGTCTGGTCGAGCGTGATTTGTGCGATCGCCTGGGCGTCAGCCGCACCTCTGTCCGCGAAGCCTTGCGCCACCTCGAATCCGAGGGCCTGGTGGAATTCGCCGACGCCAAGGGGCCTCGCGTTGCCATCATTACGCTGTCCGATGCCGGTGATATCTACGAGCTGCGTTGCGTGCTCGAAGGCCTGATCGTTCAGTTGTTTACCCTGCGCGCCAAGGCCAAGGACATCAAGGCCCTGGAAAAAGCCCTCGAGGAAAACCGCAAGGCGCTCAAGGATGGCGAACTGCAGCAGGTTATCGATTCGGTTCAGGGCTTCTACGACGTACTGCTTGAAGGTTCGGGCAACCATGTTGCGGCGACCCAGTTGCGTCAGTTGCAAGCACGCATCAGCTATTTGCGGGCGACGTCGGTGTCCCAGGAAAACCGTCGCGGCGCCAGCAATCAGGAGATGGAACGCATGGTCGAAGCCATCAAGAGCGGTGATCCGCTGGCCGCTCACCAGGCGTGCGTCGACCACGTACGCGCAGCGGCAACCGTTGCCCTCGATTACCTCAAGCGCAAGCAGGAAGAAACCGGCGAAATCCCGCTGATTACCCTGCCCATCGCGCTTAAAGAACCGCGCATAGGTCGCTGAACATGTTCAGCCCGAGCTTTTGCCCAAAGTGTGGTGGCAACGACCTCAGGTCGCAGCTACCGCCGGGCGATACGCACGAGCGCCTGATGTGCTGCGGTTGCGGCTATATCCATTACATCAATCCGAAAATAATTGCCGGTTGCATCATCGAGCAGGACGGCAAATATTTACTGTGCCAGCGCGCGATACCGCCGCGCCCTGGCACCTGGACGCTGCCAGCAGGCTTCATGGAAGGTGGCGAAACCACCGAGCAAGCCGCGCTGCGCGAGGTCTGGGAAGAGAGCGGCGTGCGAGCGGAAATTGTCTCGCCCTACTCGATTTTCAGCGTGCCGACCATCAGTGAGGTGTACATCATCTTCCGCGCTATCGCGTTGGAGATCACCGGGCAATTCGGTTCTGAAACGCTCGACTACAAATTCTTTGCGCCTGAGGATATTCCTTGGGAAAGCATCTATTACCCGGCGATCCGGCAGATTCTCGAACGGTATATCGAGGAGCGTCAGGCAGGCGTCTACGGTATCTACATCGGCAACGACGACACCGGCAAGATCCACTTCATCCGTTGAACCCGCCCCCAACCCCGTAGGAAACCGGCTTGCCGGTGATGGCGATCTCACGGGCGCCATCGCTGGCAAGCCAGACTCCCACGGATCGGTGGCGAGCCCCGGATTTATGCCGCTAACGCAAATCCCGTAGGAAACCGGCTTGCCGGTGATGGCGATCTCACGGGCGCCATCGCTGGCGAGCCAGTCTCCTACAGGTCGGTGGTGATTCCCGGATTTATGCCGCTAACGCAAATCCCGTAGGAAACCGGCTTGCCGGTGATGGCGATTTCACGGGCGCCATCGCTGGCAAGCCAGTCTCCCACGGATCGGTGGCGAGCCCCGGATTTATGCCGCTAACGCAAATCCCGTAGGAAACCGGCTTGCCGGTGATCGCGATCTCACGGGCGCCATCGCTGGCAAGCCAGTCTCCTACGGATCGGTGGCGAGCCCCGGATTTATGCCGCTAACGCAAATCCCGTAGGAAACCGGCTTGCCGGTGATGGCGATTTCACGGGCGCCATCGCTGGCGAGCCAGTCTCCTACGGATCGGTGGTGAAGGCCGGGATCGATAACCAGAGCTATGCCGGCGCCACGCCCTCGACAATGATCACCTCTGCCTTCGCCACGCCTTCGCGGTGCCCTCTGGCCTCCTGATACTGCTCGGACTGGTAACACGCCACTGCCTGGTCATAGGAGTCAAACTCGATCACCACGCTGCGCTGCGGCGTCGGCCGTCCTTCCATCGCTTCGCTACGTCCTCCTCGCGCCAATATCCGACCGCCATACAACGCAAACGCCGCCGGCGCCCGCTGGGTGTATTGGCTGTATTGGTCCGGGTCGGTGATATCCACATGAGCAATCCAGTACGCCTTCATAGTGACCTCTCGGGTTGTTTTGTATTATGGTATACCACAATACATTTCCATCAAACACTGAGAATCCAGCATGGCCTTCAACAGCATCGAAGAAATCATCGAAGACTATCGACTTGGCAAGATGGTGCTCCTGGTCGACGACGAAGACCGGGAAAACGAAGGCGACCTGCTGCTGGCTGCTGATTGTTGCACCGCCGAAGCGATCAGTTTCATGGCGCGCGAAGCCCGCGGCCTGATCTGCCTGACCCTGACGGACGACCATTGCCAACGCCTCGGCCTGGAACAAATGGTACCGAGCAATGGCAGTGTATTCAGCACTGCGTTTACCGTGTCCATCGAAGCCGCCGTCGGCGTGACCACCGGTATTTCTGCCGCTGACCGGGCGCGCACGGTGGCAGCAGCCGTCGCCGCCAACGCAGGCCCTGCCGATCTGGTGCAACCAGGCCACATCTTTCCACTGCGCGCAAAAGAAGGTGGGGTGCTGACCCGCGCCGGCCATACCGAGGCCGGTTGCGACCTCGCACGCCTGGCCGGCTTCACCCCGGCCTCGGTGATCGTCGAAGTGATGAACGATGACGGCACCATGGCCCGCCGCCCGGACCTGGAAGTGTTCGCGCGAAAGCACGGGATCAAGATCGGCACCATTGCCGACCTGATCCACTATCGGCTCAGCACCGAGCACACTGTGGTGCGTATCGGCGAGCGAGAACTGCCAACGGTGCATGGCACGTTCCGCCTGATCACCTTTGAAGACCGCATCGAAGGCGGCGTGCACATGGCAATGGTCATGGGCAAGTTGCAACGCGACGAACCCACGTTGGTGCGCGTGCACGTGATTGACCCGTTGCGCGACCTGGTGGGCGCCGAGTACAGCGGCCCTTCCAACTGGACGTTATGGGCGGCGCTGCAGCGCGTGGCACAGGAAGGTTGCGGCGTGGTGGTGGTACTGGCCAATCACGAGTCTTCGCAGGCGTTGCTTGAGCGAGTACCACAACTGACGCAAGCGCCTCGGCAATTCAACCGGTCGCAATCACGCATCTATTCTGAAGTGGGTACCGGGGCACAGATACTGCAAGACCTGGGTGTCGGCAAGCTGCGTCATCTCGGCCCACCGCTGAAATATGCAGGTTTGACCGGTTATGACCTTGAAGTGGTCGAGAGCATCGCGTTCACCGATTGATCGCCAGCTGACGCTACCCCAAGCAGGCCGCTGCCTCGCGGCCTGCCTTACAAGAAAACCCGCTTTTGGCTGATAGCCGGTAAGGCAAAGTGCTTGCACAAAGTTTGGAATACCATAATATGATATTCCATAGACCGGACGTTCCAGCCAAGTGCACCCGCCAGGGAAAGCACCCATAACAGTCCTTGGCTCGGTCGCCTTTAGAGGCCAGATGGACCTACTGCTCCCGATAAGCGGGCACTACAAAGCCCGCTCAAAAACACAACAAATGAGGGCGTGAAAATGGTGTTGAACAAACGTGCAACCGCAGTGCTGTTCGCAGGTTTACTGGCCACGGCCAGTCATGCGGCCATGGCGGCTGAAAGCGTCAACTTCGTCAGCTGGGGCGGTAGCACTCAGGATGCGCAAAAGCAGGCCTGGGCCGATCCGTTCAGCAAAGCCAGCGGCATCACAGTGGTTCAGGATGGCCCAACCGACTACGGCAAACTCAAAGCCATGGTCGAAAGCGGCAATGTGCAGTGGGATGTGGTTGACGTCGAAGCCGACTTCGCCCTGCGTGCAGCGTCCGAAGGTTTATTGGAACCGCTCGATTTCACGGTCATCCAGCGTGACAAAATCGACCCTCGATTTGTCTCCGACTACGGCGTTGGTTCGTTCTTCTTCTCCTTCGTGCTGGGCTACAACGAAGGCAAACTCGGCGCCGGCAAACCGCAAGACTGGACCGCCCTGTTCGACACCAAGACCTATCCCGGCAAACGCGCCCTCTACAAATGGCCAAGCCCAGGCGTACTCGAACTGGCCTTGCTGGCCGATGGTGTACCGGCTGACAAGCTCTACCCGCTGGACCTGGATCGCGCCTTCAAGAAACTCGACACCATCAAGAAAGACATCGTGTGGTGGGGCGGCGGCGCGCAGTCGCAGCAGTTGCTGGCCTCTGGTGAAGTCAGCATGGGCCAGTTCTGGAACGGCCGGATTCACGCACTGCAGGAAGATGGCGCACCGGTTGGCGTGAGCTGGAAGCAAAACCTGGTCATGGCCGACATTCTGGTCATCCCCAAAGGTTCGAAAAACAAAGCGGCAGCCATGAAGTTCCTGGCCAATGCCAGCAGCGCTAAAGGCCAGGCGGATTTCTCCAACCTGACCGCTTATGCGCCAGTCAACGTCGACAGCGTGCAGCGCCTGGATTCGGTATTGGCCCCTAACCTGCCGACTGCCTACGCTAAGGATCAGATCACTCTTGATTTCGCGTACTGGGCCAAAAACGGCTCGGCTATCGCGACACGGTGGAACGAATGGCTGGTCAAATGAAAATGACGGTAGCCGCGTCCCGTCAACCCACTCCGACCGGGAGCGCCACTGGCGCTGCCGGTACGACTAGCGGCAAGGCGGCTGTGATGACGCAATCCCCTTCACTCGCTCAACGCTGGCGTGGCGCCGGTAATCTGCTGCCCGCGCTGCTGTTTCTTGGCCTGTTTTTTCTGGCACCGTTGATCGGGCTGTTGCTGCGCGGTGTGCTGGAACCGACACCGGGCCTGGAGAACTACGAACAACTTTTCGCCAACTCGGCGTACGCCCGCGTGTTGTTCAACACCTTCTCGGTGGCCGGGCTGGTGACCTTGTTCAGCCTGTTGCTGGGCTTCCCACTGGCATGGGCGATCACCTTGGTGCCTCGGGGCTGGGGCCGCTGGATTCTTAACATCGTGCTGCTGTCGATGTGGACCAGCCTCTTGGCGCGGACCTACTCCTGGCTGGTGTTGTTACAAGCCTCCGGAGTGATCAACAAAGCGTTGATGGCAATGGGCATCATCGACCAGCCGCTGGAGATGGTGCACAACCTCACCGGCGTGGTGATCGGCATGAGTTACATCATGATCCCGTTCATCGTCCTGCCGTTGCAGGCGACCATGCAAGCCATTGACCCGATGATCCTGCAAGCGGGCTCGATCTGCGGCGCCAGCCCCTGGACCAACTTCTTCCGGGTGTTCCTGCCGTTGTGCCGGCCGGGTCTGTTTTCGGGCGGCTTGATGGTATTCGTGATGTCGCTTGGGTACTACGTGACCCCGGCGTTGCTCGGCGGCGCGCAGAACATGATGTTGCCCGAGTTCATCATTCAGCAGGTGCAATCGTTCCTTAACTGGGGCCTGGCGAGCGCCGGTGCCGCGTTGCTGATCGTCATCACGCTGGTGTTGTTCTACTTCTACCTGAAGCTTCAGCCGGAATCCCCGGTTGGCGCCAGCAACGCGAGGTAAGCCGTCATGCTCCTGACCCCCAATGCCATGAGCCGGCGCATGCGCTTCGGCCTCTACACCACCACGGGTTTGATCGCGCTGTTTTTGCTGTTGCCGATCGTGTTCATCGTGTTGCTGTCATTCGGCTCTTCGCAGTGGCTGGTGTTTCCGCCACCGGGCTGGACGCTGAAGTGGTACAGCCAGTTTTTCTCCAACGCCGACTGGATGAACGCCGCACTGGCCAGCCTCAAGGTTGCAATACTGACGACCATTTTCTCGGTAGCCTTGGGTTTGCCGACCGCTTTTGCGCTGGTTCGCGGACGTTTCCCGGGGCGCGAAATGCTCTACGGTCTGTTTACCCTGCCAATGATCGTGCCGCTGGTGATCATCGCCGTGGCGGTTTACGCGTTGTTCCTGAAACTGGGTTACACCGGGACGATGTTTGCGTTTGTCGTCAGCCACGTCATTGTCGCCTTGCCGTTCACCATCATCTCGATCATCAACTCGTTGAAGCTGTTTGATCAATCGATCGAAGACGCTGCAGTGATCTGTGGTGCTTCGCGCTTGCAAGCAGTGTTCAAGGTGACCTTCCCGGCAATTCGCCCTGGCATGGTTGCCGGCGCCCTGTTTGCGTTCCTGGTGTCTTGGGATGAAGTGGTGCTGAGCGTGATGATGGCCAGCCCGACCCTGCAGACCCTTCCGGTGAAGATGTGGACCACTTTGCGCCAGGACCTGACACCCGTGATTGCCGTCGCATCGACGCTGCTGATCGGCCTCTCGGTGGTGGTCATGCTGATTGCCGCCACCCTTCGCCGCCGTAATGAAATTCGCGCCTGAGCCAGGAGTACGACATGAGTGCAGTGATCAAAGATTTTGCGCAACCCAATGACCAGCCCTTGGTAAGCCTGCGCAACCTGAACAAGTACTACGGCGAATTTGCCGCCGTCGATAACATCTCGCTGGACATCAAGGATGGCGAGTTCCTGACCTTTCTTGGCTCCAGTGGGTCGGGCAAAAGTACGACGCTGTCGATGCTCGCAGGGTTTGAAACCCCAAGCAGCGGCGAGATTCTGGTCAACGGCCAGTCGCTGGTGAACGTGCCGCCGCACAAACGCGATATCGGCATGGTGTTCCAGCGTTACTCGCTGTTCCCGCACTTGTCGGTGCGCGACAACATTGCCTTCCCTTTGGCTATCCGCAAACTCGCCACCGCCGAGCGCGAGCGCCGGGTCGACGCAATGCTGAAACTGGTGCAGCTAGAACAGTTCGCTCATCGCCGCCCCTCGCAACTGTCCGGTGGCCAGCAACAGCGTGTGGCCATCGCACGGGCTCTGGTGTATGAGCCACGCATTCTGCTGATGGATGAACCATTGGGTGCACTGGACAAGAAACTGCGTGAAGACTTGCAGGACGAGCTGCGCCAATTGCATCGACGCCTGGGCATCACCATTGTCTATGTGACGCACGATCAGGAAGAAGCCATGCGCCTGTCACAGCGCATCGCGATTTTCAGCCATGGCAAAATCGTCGGCCTGGGCAGCGGATACGATTTGTACCAGAACCCGCCAAATGCATTTGTAGCGTCTTTCCTTGGCAACTCGAACTTCCTCAAGCTTAAGGCTCAGGGCAACGCGGTGGCATCTTTTGAAGGCCAGTCGCTGTCGATTCGCCTCACATCCGGCCTGCAAACCGAGCAGGATGTACTGCTGATGGTGCGCCCGGAAAAAGCCTTGGCCTTGAGTGTTGAGCAAGCTGCGCAGGAACCGTTGGCAGCTGGCTGGAATGAAGTATCGGCCATCGTTGGCGAGGTGTTGTTTCTCGGTGAAAGCCAGACTTGCGCCGTGAAAACCTTGGGTGGCACGTCAATGACCGTCAAGGCGTTGTCCGCTGCCGGCATGCCGCTCAAGACCGGAGACCCGGTGCGCGTGCGTTGGGCCACGGCAGACGCTTGCGTGTACACCGAATGGGCCGAAAGCGACTTGAACAAGGCCGCTGGCGCACATTGATTTTGCACCGGTTCCATTTCGGTGGCCGGTGACATCAGCATCACCCTCGGGTCGCCACAACGTCGGGTTGTGGCGACCTTTTTTACGGGTCGAGCACGCAGTTCCTAAGGAAACGGGCCTGGTCGCGAAGACTTAATCCCGGCCGACAACTCCATCGCCTGACCAGCCCCCTTCGCGAGCAAGCCCGCTCCCACATTGTTGCGGTGGTGCTCCTCCGGTCTCTACCCGGAACATGACTCGCCCATTGATTCAAGCAGCGTTCTCTTCCTTCGCCAGGCTGTTCATGTCAATCACGAAGCGATACTTCACATCGCCTTTGAGCATGCGTTCATACGCCTCGTTGATGTTCTGGATATCGATCATTTCGATGTCCGAGACAATCCCGTGTTTGGCGCAGAAATCCAGCATCTCCTGGGTTTCCTGAATGCCGCCGATCAATGACCCGGCGAGGCTGCGGCGCTTGAAAATCAAGTTAAACACGGTTGGCGATGGATGCGGGCTGTCCGGTGCGCCGACCAGCGTCATGGTGCCGTCGCGCTTGAGCAGCGACAGGAACGCGTCGAGGTTATGCGGCGCGGCCACGGTGTTGAGAATGAAGTCGAGGGTGTTGGTGAACTTGGCCATTTCATCCGGGTTCTTCGACACCACCACTTCATCCGCGCCCAGGCGCAGGCCGTCTTCACGTTTGTTCGGTGAAGTCGTAAACAGCACCACATGCGCGCCCATGGCGTGCGCAATTTTCACGGCCATGTGCCCGAGACCACCCAGGCCGACCACACCGACTTTTTTGCCAGGCCCGACTTTCCAATGGTGCAGCGGCGAATACGTGGTGATGCCGGCACACAGCAACGGTGCGACCGCCGCCAGATTGGCGTCATCATGGGAAATACGCAGGACGAATTTCTCCTTGACCACGATGCTGTCCGAGTAACCACCAAAAGTGTTTTCGCCACCGAATACCGGGCCGTTGTAGGTACCGGTGAAGCCGTTTTCGCAATACTGCTCTTCACCTTCCGCACAAGACGCGCAGTGCTGGCAGCTGTCGACCATGCAGCCCACACCCGCAAGATCACCCACTTTGAACTTGCTGACATTGCCGCCGACGGCCGTCACCCGACCGACAATTTCATGGCCCGGCACCGACGGGTACAGAGTGTTTTGCCATTCGTTACGCACCGTGTGCAGGTCGGAATGGCAAACGCCGCAATAAAGAATCTCGATCTGCACATCGTCGGCGCCCGGAGCGCGACGTTCAAAGGTGAAAGGCTTGAGCGAGTCCTTGGCGTTATGGGCGGCATAGCTGTAAGTCTTGGTCATTGCGATCACCTTCTAAGTCGGATACTGAATACAAGAGGAGTAGCGTAGTTGCTGAATCGTTCAAGTGGATGACAGTTGCTGTCAATTGGGTGGCCATCTGTCGATAAGCCCGGGCGGCTCAATGCATTGCTTTGCACACAGGATAAGACCTGGTCGGGAACAACCGATGGACGAATCCTGCTGATTTATTGCCCATTCCCGCCGGAATCGGGGGAAAACACCCGTGAAATCGCCATCACCGGCAAGCCGGTTTCCTACAGGATTTGCGGTAAAGACACATCAATCCCGACTTTGATATGCTGAAACCCCACTCGATATGGCATGCCATACTGTTGTTATTTCCAGGAGGAACTGTGAGCAAAGTCATATTAAGCTTCCCCTACTCGGGCGCTGTACAAGCTTTTTTCGCTAAAGAACTAGTGGGCTCTAGTTTCGGCAGCAATCATGGCTACTACAAAACATTATGGGGCAGCAGTAGCCAACACATAACAGGTTTGTCCCTGACGCTTTTTTCACTCTATGACGAAGTTATCTTCTCCCCTGTCGACAACGCGATGCCCGACTCCCAAACTTACTGGGGAGAGGAAGAGTATTATCACCCGGATTTTGGCTTGAGGATGCCGGCACGCCCCTCCTCAATCGGCATGGATTATTATGAGCAAGAAAATTACATCGACTGGGTTTTGTCCGACCCTGTGATAAGTCGGATATTGTCCAGGGCTCCACCGTCTGCGCAACGGCAAATCCTTCTTCAAGTCATCTGCGACGTTGAGTTGTCTCTCAGATTTGCGGCTGAAATCATTTCCTCGAATGGTCGCCGCATGATTATGAGGCGTTTGAGTGTGATCGACCCTCAATACCACAATGTACAAAAGCGCATTGTTGATATATCGGACATGGTCGAAAACAGCGCAGAGTTACTGGTTCCAGATTTTGAGATAACGTCAATAGAACTTCTTCATCGTATAAAAAACGACAAAGAAACTCGCAAATATGGACGCAGCGTCACGTCGATACTTCACTCGAAGGCGTCAAGCGACAGGACTTCACTCCATAGGCTAGCCCTCGAAAGCAACCTGCTAAACAGCAAGAATGAGCAAATCAACACATTCTGCAGTATCAGTGGAAAAATATGTTCTGCGCTTGGTTTTGTGCCGTTAGTCGGACCGTTGTTTAGTGGTATCTCACTCGCCTTGGGAGAGTCCGAACTCGTAAACAATCTATCAAAAAGCAACTGGATCGAATTTAAACCGCATTTATCCAAGCTGAAGACCAAGGTCGATATAGAGTGCGAAATCGTTGCGCACTTAACACGTCCGGGACAGTCCATGTAAACAGAGTAAAAAGACAACAAAGGGGCCACGTATTCTTTCGGAAATCACATGATGCCTGTTGGCATGCACCACCGAACCGTAGGAGACTGGCTTGCCAGCGATGGCGTTTTTGGCATCGCCATCACCGGCAAGCCGGTTTCCTAAGGGATCTGCGTAACCTCCCCTATTTCGGAAACGCCTTCACTCGCGCCTACGGCATTACCAATTTGTAATGTGGGTGCGAAACATTAGGGTATAGCTTCTGCTCCTTGACGATCTAACCAGCAAGAGCACCAGGAGCGATCAAATGGCAGAAAAAATACACAACTATGAAGTTCAAGTAGCCTGGATTGGCAATGAGGGTACAGGGACGTCATCTTATCGCGCCTACAGCCGGTCCCACGTGATTCAGGTAAACGGCAAGAAACCTATTGAGGGATCATCCGACCCCAGTTTTCTAGGGGACTCAACGCGCTGGAACCCAGAGCAATTGCTTATCGCGTCCTTATCGGCGTGCTTCAAGCTGTGGTACCTGGGCCTTTGTGCTGAAACCGCAATTGTCGTGGTGGCCTATGAAGACAATGCGCAGGGAACCATGCTTGAGGAGAGTAACGGCTCGGGACAATTCACCTCGGTTGTTTTGCGGCCGAAGATCTCTCTGGCGTCGGGATCTGATATCGAAAAGGCCAAGGCTTTGATTCAGACGGCTCACGAAAAATGCTTCATTGCCCGCTCGGTAAACTTTCCAGTCAGTCATGCGCCCGACATTTCGATAAGCCCGGACAGCTGAGTAGCCTGAACCCATCCGTCTGCCAACGCTGCTGCAGCCACAAAAAAACCCGCTGACCGTTACCGGTTCAGCGGGTTTTCTTGCAACAGGCCTCTACTTACAAAGCCATGTCACTGGCCGCATTGGGCTTTGGAGCCTGACCGGCGTCAGCCGGAGCAGCCGCCGGAGCACCCAGTTGCGGGATCGCTGGCGGTGGAGTCAGCTGCAGCACCTTGGCGGTGTACGCCCACTCTTCAGCCACTTTCTCAGGACTGCCGTTCAGCTGAGTGCCGTAGCTCGGCACAATTTGATGCAGCTTTTCTTGCCAGGCAGGCGACGCAACCTGATCCTTGAAGACCTTTTGCAGCACGCTCAGCATGATCGGCGCAGCGGTCGATGCGCCTGGCGATGCGCCCAGCAGACCGGCGATGGTGCCGTCAGCGGAGGCGACGATTTCGGTACCCAGTTTCAGCACGCCACCGGCCGCTTCATCACGCTTGATGATTTGCACACGCTGGCCTGCTTGCCACAGGCGCCAGTCTTCGGCTTTGGCATTCGGGAAGTATTCTTTCAAGGCGTTCATGCGGTCTTCGTCAGACAGCATCAGTTGGCCTGCGAGGTACTCCACCAACGGGTATTCCTTGATGCCGACCTTGGTCATCGGCCACACGTTGTGCGTGGTCGTGGTGGTCAGCAGGTCCAGGTACGAACCTTCTTTCAGGAACTTGGTGCTGAAGGTCGCGAATGGGCCAAACAGGATGACGCGCTTGCCGTCCAGGACACGGGTGTCCAAATGCGGTACCGACATCGGTGGCGCACCCACTGAGGCTTTGCCGTAGGCCTTGGCCAGATGTTGTTCGGCGATGGTCGCGTTATCGGTGACCAGGAACGAGCCGCCTACCGGGAAGCCTGCGTATTCCTTGGCTTCAGGGATGCCGGACTTCTGCAGCAGGTGCAGCGCACCGCCGCCCGCGCCAATGAACACGAACTTGGCGTCGGTTTCGCTTTTGCTGCCGTCTTTCAGATTTTTGTAGCTGACGCGCCAGGTGCCGTCTTCGTTCTTGACGATGTCTTGCACTTCGCTGGACAGCTTCAGGTCGAACTTCGGCGTGGTTTGCAGGTGCGCAACGAACTGACGGGTGATTTCACCAAAATTGACGTCGGTGCCGATCGGGGTCCAGGTGGCTGCGATTTTCTGGTTCGGGTCACGCCCCTCCATCATCAGCGGAACCCACTTCTTGATCACCGCCGGGTCTTCGGAGTACTGCATGCCGGCGAACAGAGGGCTCGCTTGCAGCGCTTCGTAGCGTTTTTTCAGGAACTTGATGTTGTCATCGCCCCACACAAAGCTCATGTGCGGTGTGGAGTTGATGAACGAACGCGGGTTCTTCAGCACGCCTTGCTGTACTTGCCAAGCCCAGAACTGACGGGAGATCTGGAACGCTTCGTTGATTTCAACGGCTTTCGGGATCTGAACCTTGCCGTTCTCGTCTTCTGGCGTGTAATTCAGCTCAGCCAATGCGGAGTGGCCGGTACCGGCGTTGTTCCAGCCGTTGGAGCTTTCGAGGGCGACGCCGTCGAGGCGCTCGACCATTTCCATCGACAGGTCCGGCTGCAGCTCATTGAGCCACACGCCGAGGGTCGCGCTCATGATGCCGCCGCCAATCAGCAGTACATCGACCTTCTTTGCCTCTTCCGCGTGAACGGACGTGATCCCCATCGACAAAGCCAGCCCCAGCAGGGCTGTGTTCATTTTTTTAAACATCTGTAGCACCTATGATAAAACGCCATCCGCCCTGCCATTACCACGCCGCCAAACCCTGATTTCACGGCATTCAGGCAGGATGTCGTGAGGGCTCGCACATGATGATTGGAGGGAGGGCACACAAGGCCGATTTAACTGCATCGACCTCAGTTTATATGTCCCTACTGAACTGACTTTTTATCATTATTGGCTTCAGCTACTTGAGCGACAGTGATTCTGTTGGCGCGTCTGTTCCAGACCTGTCGGTCGAGACACGCAAGCCGCTACCGAAAGAAATGTTCTAAGCCGCAGGGTTCAGCAGTGCCTGCAGCGCAAGGGCATTGCGCACGGCAAAACCGCTGGCGGTGTTATCAAAAATGCACCAGCACGGCACAGTTCCTTGCAGATGCTGCGCCAGCAACTTCAAGCGACCGTCGTCGTAGTCGCTGTGATAAATGCGCGGCGAACCGTGCAGGCGCCAGTAACGGATTCCGGGCCAGCCTCCCGGCGTGCTGCCACCGGTGATGGGCGACGGGTCTGCGCCGACTCGGCCGATTTTCTGCTCGACCAACAATGCCTCGGCGTCAAGCCAGCTCTCGTGACGAGGCTCAAGTACCAGCGGCCCTGCATAACGATGACGTAAAGCCTCGAAAAATCCTGCGGCGATGCCTTCGTTGTAAACCAGTGAAGGGGGTAGCTGCACCAGAAGGCAACCCAATGATGGGCCGAGCGCGGTGCATTCGGCCAAAAACTGCTCCAGCAAAGAATCGCAATTCTGTAACCGCTGAACATGCGTAATTTGCTTGGACATTTTGACGGAGAAATGGAATGCCGCTGGTACCGACTGCGCCCAACGCGCATACGTTTTGGGCTGATGCGGGCGATAAAAAGAACTGTTGATTTCAACCGCCGTCAGTCGCGAAGCATAGCGCTGCAAATGCGTACCGTGCTCGGCAAACCGGTGCCAGGAATCACGCGGCAGACTCCAGCCGGCACAGCCGATATTAACGGGTGGCAAGGCGTTCAATAGAGCACCACAGCAGCATCACGCATGAAAATCTCAATAGTCTTGGGCCCTCCCCCGTCAAATGCTTCGACACGTTTTTCAAAAGCCTGACGATCCGTGCCGAGTTGTTGAATATCGCCAATCTTGCCGGCGTATTCGCTACCGAGTTTTTTACCCGGTTCAGTAAGCGCGCTGCAGTGGTTTCGTCGTAGCGCACGTAATGCGCTTCACCCGTTTTCAAATGCAAACCCAGATCAGCGGCGTGGATTGTCTTGTTCACCTGCCAGCTCCTTCCCTCGTCGAAACGCCACCTGCGACCGACTTTTAACTTCGAGGAAAGCCTTCAGCGCAAGTTCGTTTTTTCCTCATCGGCGCACATATCGGGGGCCACGATCGTCAGCCAAGGCCAGCGCTCCTGGTAACTCCTGGCCTTTTGATAGAACCGGTCGGGCTGGCGATTGACCGGGTTCATCCGCAACAAGCCGTGCTCAATGTCGCTAAAACCATAAGGCGCGTAGACCTCGCCGGTGACCACATCAAGGCCCACGCACGTGCCGCTGACCAGGTACCGGTCGACGCCATCCTTCGCTGACTCAAGCCTGGGATAAGCACCGCCAAACCGTTGGCCGTACCAAAGGTGAACCCGCGCCTGGTTCTTGAATTCGATGTTCACACCCAGGTCCTCGAAGAGCGCGCGTGCCGTGTTGATGACGTCGTTTTCGGCTTCCCACGACAGGTCTTCATCAAAGTAAAAAATATCGTAGTCTTTGATGCCCGAGGCGACGTTGTGTCCCGCCTGATGATTCCAAACCGCTTGAAACAGGCACCCGGCCGTCAGCATGCACTGGTCCAGGCCAAGCGCAGGCAAACGTCGCGCAATCTCGGCATTTGCCGGATTGGTCATTGCAATTTCAATCAAACGTTCGGGGGTCAACGTCATGTAATTTCCTTATTGGTTCAACTTCCTGGCGGCGCAAGATACAGCAAAATCCCGGGACCCGAGACCGGGGTCGAGTGTTCCACTTGGCTCGCCGGGCCGCTAAAGTGAAACATCCACACTTCGGACAGGGTGCCTATGGAACAGGTTCATCAGGGAAGCTGCTTGTGCGGCGCAGTGCAGTATCACGTTGCCTGCGAGTTGAAAGCGGTC
Source organism: Gordonia sp. IEGM753 (assembly GCF_050321825.1). Classification (NCBI taxonomy): domain Bacteria; kingdom Bacillati; phylum Actinomycetota; class Actinomycetes; order Mycobacteriales; family Gordoniaceae; genus Gordonia; species Gordonia sp. IEGM753. The sequence goes on along the minus strand of NZ_JBNQGB010000001.1, from coordinate 942,502 downwards.
ACCCATTGCCATTGCAGCAAGTGCAGGAAAGGCCACGGTGCGGCCTTCGCGACGTATGCGAGCGCGCCACGCTCAGCGGTTTCAGTCACGGCCGGTGGCGCACAATTGAAAACGTATTACTCGTCGGAAAACGTCGCACGACAGTTTTGTGGCGACTGCGGATCCTGCCTGTTCTGGTCTGACAGCAAGGGAGAGTTTGCAGACTGGGTATCGATCGCCATGGGCACGTTGGATACGCCTGTTGTGAGTCTCAAACAGCGGCACGCCTGCATTGAGTCAAAGGTGCCGTGGTTCTGAGCAACGGGCGTCGGTGTTTTTTAGATTGATTCACGCTTGATCAAACGCCGCGGGCAGCAAAAAACGATCGCCCGTCGGACACCGCTTCCAAATGCACCGCGAATGGCGCATTCAACAGTAAGTTAATTGATTAATGGAAGGGATCGCACTATGACCACGCAAACCGAAACCGCCATTTTGGCCGGTGGCTGCTTCTGGGGTATGCAGGATTTGTTAAGGCGTTATCCCGGCGTTGTCTCGACGCGGGTGGGCTACTCGGGCGGCGATGTACCGAATGCGACGTATCGCAACCACGGCACGCATGCCGAAGCGATCGAAATCGTGTTCGATCCACAACAGATCAGCTATCGGCAGATCCTCGAGTTCTTCTTCCAGATTCACGACCCTACAACACACAATCGCCAGGGTAACGATATCGGCACCAGTTATCGCTCTGCCCTCTTCTATCTCGATGATAAGCAAAAGCAAATCGCGTTGGACACTGTGGCTGACGTCGATGCATCCGACCTGTGGCCGGGAAAAGTGGTCACCGAAATCGCACCGGCAGGACCGTTCTGGGAAGCGGAGCCGGAGCATCAGGATTACCTCGAACGACTTCCCAATGGCTACACGTGTCACTTCATCCGGCCGAACTGGACACTGCCAAAGCGCAACTGAAGTCGTGCTGGAAAAGGGCGGCCACCCATGGGCCGCCCGTTCAGCCAACACCTTTCAAATGCGCCAAAATCCGCTAGGCTGGGTCTCCATTTCTTAAGGATGACCCGGCATGTCCACCCTCTATACCTCTCTGCAAGACACGGCTGCGCCAGAAGGCGTTTGTTACGGCTGCGGCAGTAGCAACCCGCATGGGCTGCACATCAAGAGCGTTTGGGACGAGGATGGCGTGCATGTCGTGGCCGAGCACCTGCCGGATGCAAAATACTGCGGCTGGCCAGATCTGGTGTACGGCGGGTTGCTGGCGATGCTGGTCGATTGCCATTCCAACTGGACGGCGATGGCGTATCACTACCGGGAGGAACAGCGCGCTGCGGGAAGCCTGCCGCGTATCGACTGCGTAACGGGCAACCTGGGCATCAAGTTCATCAAACCCACGCCAATGGGCGTTCCGCTGACGTTGCGGGCCAAGGTTGAAGGTGAGGTCGGGCGCAAGACGCGGGTGATTTGCGAGGTGTATGCCGGGGATGTGCTGACCGCCATCGGCGATTCTGTATTTGTGCGCGTCGACACGGGGCAACTGGCTGCCAACGCACATGGCCGCGAAGCTTAAGCGGTTAGCCGGCACGCCCCTTGCGGGCTGACATGTTGAGTGCAACGGCTTGCAGAATCAGGTCCTTGAGGGCAGCCTCGTCAATGCTTTCACCGTGATGAATGTCTATGGCGCGCCGGGTATTACCTTCCAGGCTGGCATTGAACAGCCCTGAAGGGTCTTGCAGTGAAGCGCCTTTGGCAAAGGTCAGCTTCACGGCGTTTTTGTACGTTTCGCCGGTGCAGATAATCCCTGCGTGGGACCACACTGGCACCCCTCTCCACTTCCATTCCTCAACCACTTCAGGGTCTGCTCGCGTGATCAACGCCCGAACCTGCGCCAGTGTCTGCCCTCGCCAATCGCCCAACTCCTGGATGCGCGCATCGATCAGTTGAGCGGCAGAGCCCGCGTCTGGCGCGGCGGTGTTTGTCTGGTTCATCGTGGTCGCGGCCTCCTTGAAAACGCTAATCAAGTGTTCAGATTAGCGGCCATCGGCCAAACACTTGTGCAGCGCTGACCGATGGTTGAAACCCGTGGCTGGCACCTATCAGGTATTGGTTTTCAGCTTGGTCCACAGGCGAGTGCTCAACCGTGCAATGGCGGCGGGCAGTTCCTCGACGGTGAACAATTTTTCCAACACGTTTTTCGGCGGGTAAATCGCCAGGTCATCCTTCACGGCCGGGGTCACATACGGGTCCGCCGCCAGGTTGGGATTGGCGTAGTGAATGCTGTTACTGATGTTGGCAATGACCTGCGGCGTCAGCAGGTAATTCATGTAGGTGTATCCATTTTTCTGATGCGGCGCATTCTTGGGCATGACCACCATGTCGAACCACAACGTAGAGCCTTCGTCAGGAATCGAATAGGCGATGTCGATACCGTTTTTGGCTTCCTTGGCGCTGGCGGCTGCCTGGACCACGTCACCGTTGAAACCGATCACCGCGCAAACGTTACCGTTTGCCAGGTCGCTGATGTACTTGGACGCATGGAAATACTGGATATAAGGCCTGATTTTCAGCAGCGCCTGCTCCGCTTTCTTGTAGTCATCCGGCTCATGGCTATGCGGCGGCAACCCCAGGTAATTCAGGGTGATGGGTAAAATCTGGGTCGGATTATCGATGATCGCAACGCCGCACTGGCTTAACTTCTTGATGTTGTCTTCATCAAAAAACAGCTTCCAGGAATGCGTGACATCGGTGTTGCCGAATATCGCCTTGATCTTCTCCACGTTGTAGCCAATACCTGCAGTGCCCCACATGTACGGATAACCGTATTGGTTGCCCGGGTCGTTCACTTCAAGTTTTTTCATCAGCGCCGGATCAAGGTTTTTCCAGTTGGGTAACTGGCTCTTGTCGAGCTTCTGGATAGCGCCTGCCTTTATCAATCGGGACAGGAAGTGGTTCGATGGGCTCACCACGTCATACCCGGTGTTGCCGGTCATCAGTTTCGATTCCAGCACTTCATTGCTGTCGTGAATATCGTAAGTCGCCTTGATCCCGGTTTCTTTGGTGAATGCAGGCAAAGTGTCGTCGGCGATGTAGCCGTTCCAGTTGGAAATATTCACCACTTCGTCGGCATAAGTCGCTGCAGAAAACGTCGCCAGTAGCACCATCAGGGAAATATTATTGACGCGCATGTTCAATCACCTTCGTTTTGATGAGTTTTGTTTTTGTCAGCGAGTTGTTCAGATTTCTGTTCTGGCCCTGACCGCTTCCACACGCATGCGCAGCATGGCACCGATGTCGAGTAGCGGTCGCGGCGGAAGCCAGCCTGGCTGTGCCCGGTTGATCACTGACTGCAAAAGCTGCGAGCTTTGACCTGACGACATTTCAGCCAGCAAGCGCCCCCACAGCGTGCCGCGCGCAACGCCTGAACCATTGCACCCAGCCACCGCAAATACCCGGTCATCGACCTTGGCGAAGTAAGGTTGACCGCTGCGCGAGGCGCTCAAATGTCCGGTCCAGGTGTGCTCGATGTCGTGCTCGCCCAGAAACGGAAAGCGTCGTTGCAGGCCGAGCACATGGTGTTGGCGGCGACGCAACAGTTCGCTGTCGCACAGGTCCCGCGAACGATATTCCGCCGTATTGCGGATCATCACGCGTCGATCTGGCGTCAGGCGCACAGTGGCGCCCAGTGGCCGCGTCGACAGCACGCCCCACGGTTGTGGTTCACCTATGGCGGCAAACTCCTGGTCGCTCAGCGGTCGTGTAAGGCTGGCACTGAGTTCCATGGGAAACGTGGCACTGTCCTGTATCCCGGCGCGAGGGATGAAGGCGTTCAAGCACACCAGCACCTGCTTCGCTTCGATATTGCCGTGCAGGCCCAACGCCCTGATGCGCCCGTCATTCAGGCGTTCCATGGCACTGATTTCGGTATGTTCAAACAGCTTTACGCTCCCCGGCAGTGCATCCAGCAAGCCTTTGACGTACTTCGCTGGCTGGAGCAATGCATTGCCGTTACCACACCAGATGGCTGCTTGGTAATGTCGGGCACCGAGTGTGTGAAACAGCTGTTCGCCTTGCAGAAACTGCGCATCGGCACCGACAGCCTTCAGCGTTTCGAGGCGGGACGCGACGTGGGGCAACTTCGAGGGATCGCTCACGGCGAAGAAGTAACCGTCGTCGCGCCAATCGCACTGAATACCGTGACGCGCTATCTGCTGACGCACTTCATCGCTGGCCACCCGGGAAATCTGCGTGTCGAGCTCAAAATCAGCAAAGCCCTTGTTGCCGAGCAACTCGCTATCGGCAGGGTATTCGTGACCTACCACGAAACCCGAATTACGTGCCGAAGCGCCTTGCGCCGCGCGTTGCCGGTCGACAATCACAATTTTTGCCGAAGGGTGCATCTGCGCCAGCGCATGCGCGGCACTCAGCCCGGTGATACCCGCACCGATAATCAGCCAGTCGGCTTTTTCGGGCCCCTTTAAAGGCGAGCGCACGGGAGAATTCCCCGCCTGCGCGATCCAGCCACACACATTGGTCATGCATCACCTCATACGCCTGTCATTTCGCGAGCACCGCACCGCAACCAAATGTCTTTACCGCATGAACATTTTCTTTTGATGGCGGCCTAGCGCTAGAATCTATAAGGCCTTCAGCAATACAACCAACGTTATAATTTCATTCAACCATTCGGAAAACGCATGGATAAGACTCGCCACGTTCCTTCTCTACAGGCCTTACAGGCGCTGGTCGAAGTCTGCGACAGCGGCAGTTTCACGCACGCGGCGCAAAAACTGTGCCTGACGCAAAGCGCTGTCAGCCGAAAGATCCAGCAGTTGGAGAGTCACTTCGACGTGCCGCTGCTGGTGCGCAACAGCCGTAACGTTCGGCTCACACCGCAAGGCGAACAGGTGTTGGCCACTGCGCGCGGGATGTTGGCGCAGTTGGCCGATCTTGAAGAGCGGCTGGCCCCACACGAACGCCCCTTTCGCATACGCATGCATGTGTCGCTGGCGGTTCGATGGTTGCTGCCGAAACTGAGCGAGTTTTATCGGTGTCACCCACAGATTTCGCTGTCGATAGAAACCGTGGCCACGGAGTTAGTAGAGCCCGGTGTCGATAGCGATGCCTACATCCTCTATTTGCCACAGCCATCGGACGACCCCGATTGCCTGACTTTGTTTAACGAAGCGCTGGTTCCAGTGTGTGCCCCCGGGCTCCGCGGCCCCACCCAACCTCTGGAGTCGGTGCACGATCTGGTTCGTTTTGCGCTGCTGCACCGTTCGACGGATAAGAACGACTGGGTCAAATGGCTCGCGGCGAATGGCGGCAAACGGCTGGAAGATTACCGGCACATACCCTTCAACCTTGACGAGTTAGCACTGGACGCGGCAGCGCGCGGTTTAGGGGTTGCCATGACAGACATGACATTGGCGGGGGAATCGATTGAGCGCGGGGTGCTGACCGTACCGTTCGGCCAGCCCTTGAAAACGCGCGGCATCTACGCGTTGAACCTGCAAGCTTCGGCCGCTTCGCATCCGGCCTGCGCAGTGATCATGCAGTGGTTTGCCCAGCAGGCCGAACAGGCGTGAACCTTGGCTTACGTGCCGCGACCGACACCCTCGACAGCGCTTGAAAAAGCGGCACCGGCCTCGCGCACCAATTTTCTCCATTCAGCGCCGTTGATCAGCCCTTGCTGCTCCATTTCATCGGCGGCTTTTAGTAATTCGTCGTACTGCTCCTCGCAATCCATGCGGATTTCCGGCTCTTTCAGCAACTGATACCACGCCGCCAAGGCTTGCCGCTTTCGCTCATCATTCATGGCCACACTCCGAAGTTTGTTGGTACTTGGAATTTTCACCAGGGCTGACCGTTCCTCGTGGCCGACATACGGCGTCAACCAACCATCACGCGGGTAATGCCGATACAAGAATCCAGCGCTGCATTACACATTTGTCATCGAGTTGTCAGCGTAACCAGCAGCCTCGCTTCATACAGTGGAGTCGTCAGTCACCCCAAGCAGGTGACGCGTTTTGCACTGAAGATGATGAGGATCGAAACCATGAAACCACTCAATAAACTCTGCCTTATTGCTGCCAGCGTGATGTTGCTGGGCACAGGCTCTGCCATGGCCGGCCCCATTGCGGCAGTCAAGGCGAATAACGTCGTGCTGGTGCACGGGTCTTGGGCTGATGGCTCCAGCTGGTCGGACGTGATCACTCGCTTGCAAGCGGCCGGCCTGCACGTCACCGCGGTACAGAACCCGCTGACGTCGGTCGCCGACGATGTCGCTGCCACCCAACGCGTACTGAACCAGCAAGATGGCCCGACAGTGCTGGTGGGCCACTCTTACGCCGGCACGGTGGTCAGCGAGGCCGGAGTCAACCCCAAGGTCAGCTCATTGGTCTACGTTGCAGCCCGCGCACCCGATGCGGGTGAAGACTTCGTCGCGCTGTCTGCAAAGTACCCGACGATGCCCGTTCGTTCCGGTACCGAGGAGCATGACGGTTTCATCAGCCTGAAGCAGGACGCTTTCCTTAACTACTTTGCCAGTGACGTGCCGCATGCCAGAGCCATGGAACTCTACGCCGTGCAGCAACCCATCGCCAAAACCCTGTTCACCGACCGCACCACTGTCGCTGCCTGGCACACCAAACCTTCCTGGTACGCCGTTTCCAGTCTCGACCAGACCATCAACCCGGACCTCGAACGCTTCCTCGCCAAGCGCATGGGCGCGACCACCATCGAGCTGCCGTCGAGCCATTTGTCGTTGGTGTCCCATCCCAAGCAAATCGCTGACTTGATCCTCGAAGCGTCGGGCCGTCAGCCATAACGCCCGTTTCATTAATGACAGCTTTGTCATTGAACTGTTGGTCGGCTGTTGGCTTCGCCTGTTTAACCTGAACTCACTGCCAGGCAAAGCACCGGCAGCCACCCAAACCTGAATAGAGAGAACGGTCATGAAAATGTTAATCCTTGGTATAGCTGCCCTCCTCGTCACTGGCTCGGCGTTTGCCGACGTCCAGCCCACCGCCCCGTTGATCCACGACAAGACCGGTTTCTTCGTGCACATGGACGTCGACCAGGTCCTGTCCAGCACCAATATTTCGGACAAGTGCGGGCTGATTCCGGCGCGGCTGGATTACCTCGATCATCAGGGCCGCGAGCACGTACTGGATTACCGGGTCGACGGCACCGGCTGCACCAATGATCATTGATCCAGCTACACTGGCGCCAACTGGCTGAGGCACACCTTATGAATATCCTGGTAGTCGAAGACGAACCCAAGGCAGGCAACTACCTGCTGAACGGCCTGCAGGAATTGGGGTACACCGTCAGCCTGGCGCGGGACGGCGTCGATGGTTTGCACCTGGCACTGGAACATTCGTTCGACGTGATCGTGCTGGACGTCATGATGCCAAAAATGGACGGCTGGGAAGTGCTGCGCCGCTTGCGCAAGGAAGCCGATACACCGGTGTTGTTCCTGACCGCGCGCGATGACATCGCCGACCGGATCAAGGGCCTGGAACTGGGCGCCGACGATTACTTGATCAAACCCTTCTCTTTTGCCGAACTGGTCGCACGTCTGCGCACGCTGACCCGCCGCGGCCCCACCCGCGAAGAAGAACAACTGCACATCGACGACTTGCAGATCGACGTGCTCAAGCGCCGCATTACACGAGCCGGGGTGCGCATCACGCTGACCAACAAGGAATTCGCCCTGCTGCACTTGTTCGCCACTCACCAAGGCGAAGTGTTGTCGCGCTCGATGATCGCCTCCCGGGTCTGGGACATGAATTTCGACAGCGACACCAATGTCGTCGATGTTGCGATCCGCCGGTTGCGGTTGAAAATCGATGACCCGTACCAGCTGAAGTTGATCCACAGCGTGCGTGGGATTGGCTACCGCTTCGATACCCAGCCATGACCCGCCTTCGTCATTCCTTGACCCTGCGCCTGGCGCTGGTATTTGCCCTGCTCGCCTTTGTCTCGCTGGCCTTGCTGGGCGTGGCGCTGTACCACGACCTGGAACGTGAACTGATCCGCCGTGACGACGCCGCGCTCATCAATCGCATCGACCAATTGCGCACGTTCCTCAACGACAGCAATACCCTGGAGCTGATCAAAACCAAACCGGCGCTGTTCCAGAACATGCTGGGTAATCGCGAGGCCCTGCTCGCCATCGGCGCTGCGGGGCAAAAGCCGTTGCTGGAGGTGAACCCCGGCAACCTGGCCATGCCGTCACTGGCGCCTGTTTCGATGGACCATCCGCTGACGCTCGCCGACGTGCAGCACTTTCCCAGCGTAAACGGCGTGCCCTTCGCGGCGCTGGCGGCAACCATCGATTCTGGCGATCTGGGCAGCTTGCAAGTGGTCACTGGCCGCTTGATGACCGAGCGCACCGCCGTGCTCGCCGACTACCGTCTCAACGTTTATCTGTTCGCCAGCGTGGCAGCGATTCTGTTGGCGCTGTCTGGTTATCTGCTGGTGCACCGTGGCTTGCTGCCACTGCGTCGCCTGGCCCGGCACGCTCACGGCATCGGCGTCGGCAACCTGACCGAGCGCCTCGACAGCCGCGACGCGCCAAGGGAAGTCCTGCCGATGATCGAGGCGTTCAATTCGATGCTCGACCGCTTGGGCAAAGGCTTTGTGCAGTTGGGTCAGGTGTCGACTGACATGGCTCATGAATTGCGTACACCCATCAACAACCTGCTGGGTGAAACCCAGGTCGCGCTCCAGCAAAACCGCAGCGTAGAAGCGTATCAGCAGTTGCTGGCGTCAAACGTCGAGGAGCTGGAGCGCTTGGCCCGCATGCTCGACAACATGTTGTTTTTGGCCCGCACCGACCCGTCCAGCGCCATGAGTCAGCGCCAGGAACTGGATGCCGCCGATGAAATGGAGCGCATTGCAGATTACTTCGAAGGCCCGGCGGCCGACGTCGGGATCCGCATCGATGCGCGCGGCAGCGGATTGATCTGGGCCGAGCCCATGCTGCTGCGCCGCGCCTTGGCCAACCTCTGCGCCAACGCCATCAAATACGGCGCGCCGCATTCCGAACTGCTGATTCGCGCCACACCCACTGCCGACGGAATCCGCCTGCAAGTGCACAACCATGGCCAGACCATTGCCGCCGAACACTTGCCCAAATTGTTCGAGCGGTTTTATCGCGTTGATCCTTCACGCGAACGCTCAGCCAGCTCAAATGGCCTGGGCCTGTCTATCGTGGCAACCATCATGCAACTGCATAACGGTGCCTACAGCGCCCGCAGCAGCGACGGCGTGACCTGCTTCGAACTGTTTTTCCCGGCCCGCCAGCGTGGTGACTAACCGTTGCCCATGGCGACTCCGGAATCGCCATCGCTGGCAAGCCAGACTCCTACAGGTCGGCGGTGAATGCCGAGATTGATAGCGCTAACGCAAATCCGTAGGAAACCGGCTTGCCGGTGATGGCGACTTCACAGTCAACATCGCCGGCTCTGACACACCCTCGCCCGCCACAATAGTTTCCCAGCAGTTAAAAAACTTTCACAAACCTCTAGACGCGCTGGCGTCATTCCCCTTATAAAGCCACCAACAGGAATATTTTATTCCCCATAAGAAATACGCCCAAGGATGAGGCGTGCCGTTTACTGCGTTTTTTTCGCCCTGCGATGAGCTGCCGCTATCTTCCCGAGGACGTGTCATGCAACACGAAAAAAACCATTTCATCATCAAAGTCACCTGCCCGGCGGTGTCCGGCATTGTCGCAGCGGTCACCACTTATCTGGCGGACAACGGTTGCTACATCGGGGAGATGGCGCAGTTCGATGACGACTTCAGTGGCCGGTTCTTCATGCGTGCGGTATTTCGCTTCAATGACGATTACCCAGGTGACATCCAGCACCTCAAGGACGGTTTCAGCGATGTCGCCAAAGCGTTTGACATGACCTGGGAGCTGCATGACACCCGCGAGCCAATGCGCGTAATGCTGATGGTCAGCAAGTACGACCACTGCCTCAGCGACCTGCTGTATCGCCACCACAAGGGCGAGATCGACATGACGATCACCGCCATTGTCTCCAACCACCTCGACTTGCGGCCCATGGCCGAGCGTGAAGGTATTCGCTTCATCTATTTGCCGGTAACCAAAGACACCAAGGCCCGCCAGGAAGCCGAACTGATGAAAATCGTCGACGACACCGGCACCGAACTGGTGGTGTTGGCGCGCTACATGCAAATCCTCTCCGACGACCTTTGCAAGCAACTATCAGGTCGCGCGATCAACATTCACCACTCGTTTTTGCCGGGGTTCAAGGGCGCGAAGCCCTATCACCAGGCGTACCAGCGCGGTGTGAAGTTGATTGGTGCCACCGCGCATTACGTGACCAGCGACCTCGACGAAGGCCCGATCATCGAACAGGAAGTGCAGCGCGTGGATCACGTCTACCTGCCCGACGACCTGGTCGCCACCGGGCGTGACACAGAGACCGTCGCCCTGTCGAAAGCGGTCAAATTTCACCTCGAACACCGGGTTTTCCTCAATCAGGACAGAACGGTGATTTTCCGGTGAACGCGCCCACATTGATCGATGGCAAAGCATGCGCCTCTCAGTTGTTGAAGCGGGTTCGCGAAGACGTGGACAGCCTGCGCGAGCGCGACATTCAACCGTCCCTTGCGGTGATTCTGGTGGGCAGTGACCCGGCCAGCCAGGTCTACGTGCGCAATAAGATTCTGCGCGCCGAAGAAGTGGGTATTCGCTCCATTGAACATCGGCTGTCGGCGGATATCAGCACCGAGCAATTGCTGATCCTGATCAATAGCCTGAATGCCGATCGCTCGATCCACGGCATTCTGCTGCAATTGCCTTTACCGGCCCATGTCGACGAATTACGTGCACTGCAAGCGATCAACCCGCAGAAGGACGTTGACGGTTTCCACAGTGAAAACGTCGGCGGCCTGAGCCAGGGCCGCGCAGTACTCGCGCCGTGTACGCCCAGCGGTTGCCTGTACTTGCTTAAGCAAACCTGCGGCGATTTGCGCGGCAAGCATGCGGTGGTCATCGGTCGATCAAACATTGTCGGCAAACCGATGGCTGCGCTGCTGCTGCAGGCCGATTGCTCGGTCACCGTGCTGCACTCGCGCAGCCCGAACCCACAGGCGCTGTGCCGGCAGGCCGACATCGTGATTGTTGCTGTCGGCCAGCCACGCCTGATCGATGCCAACTGGCTCAAACCCGGCGCGGTGGTAATCGACGTCGGGATCAATCGCATTGACGACGATGGCCGCAGTCGCCTGGTGGGCGATGTCGACTTCGACAGTGCGCTGACCCAGGTCAGTGCGATTACCCCGGTGCCCGGCGGTGTCGGGCCGATGACCATTGCCTTCCTGATGAAAAACACCGTGACCGCCGCCCTTAACCAACACCTGGCCCAACGCAGCCAATCGGAGGCCGTATGCCATTCAATCTACTGAAGTACGGGCTGAGTTCGGAGTACCCGGTCGAGGTCGATTTACCACCGCCCAAGGAACTCAAGCCAAGCTATGACGTGGTGATCATCGGTGCCGGGGGCCATGGACTGGCCACCGCCTATTACCTGGCCAAGTACCACGGCATCACTAACATCGCCGTGCTCGAAAAGTCGTACCTGGGCGGCGGTAATACTGCACGCAACACGGCAGTGATTCGCTCCAACTACCTGACCAGTGAAGGCGTGCGTTTTTACGCCGAGTCGGTGCGGATGTTCGAGTCGCTGTCCAACGAATTCGATTTCAACATCATGTACTCGCAGCGCGGCCAATTGACGCTGGCGCATACCGACGCCACCGTGCGTTCGTTCCGCCAGCGAGCGGAAGTCAACAAGCACTTTGGCGGGCGCACCGAGATGATCGACCGCCAGCAAATTCGTGAACTGGTGCCCAGCCTCAACCTCGACCCCGGCCATTTACCGGTGATCGCGGGGCTCTGGCACATCGACGGCGCCACCGCGCGCCACGATGCCGTGGCCTGGGGTTATGCCAAGCAGGCTGCCAAACGCGGCGTGGAAATTCATCAACTCACCGAAGTGCAAGACCTGGTGATCGAAAACGGCGCCATCACGGCGGTAAAAACCAATCGCGGCACCATCCAATGCGGGTGCGCGGTGCAGGCGATTGCCGGTCATAGCTCATTGATGATGGCGAAGGCCGGCATTCGTTCGCCGATCCAGACCTTCCCTTTGCAAGCGATGGTCACCCAGCCGTTCAAACCGTTCCTGGACCCGTTGGTCAGCTCCTCCGCCCTGCACTGCTACGTGCAGCAAACCAGCCGTGGCGAAGTGGTGTTTGGCGGCGGGTCCGATCCGTATCCCTTGTTCAATACCCGCTCGACCATGGAGTTGAAGGAAAGCCTACTGGCCCACGCCATCGAAATGTTCCCGTTCCTGGCCAACGCCAAACTGATGCGGCAATGGGCCGGTATCACCGACATGACACCGGACTACAGCCCGATCATGGGCCTGTCGCCGGTCAAGAATTACTACCTCGACGCCGGTTGGGGAACCTGGGGGTTCAAAGCCACGCCAATCTGCGGCAAGACCATGGCCGAGTTGGTCGCCAGCGGCGGCAAGGTGCCGGACCTGATCAAGCCATTTGCGCTTGAGCGATTCTCGACCTTCCAGCAAGTCAACGAAATGGGCGCCACAGCGGCCAGCCACTGACGGAGAGCGAACAATGAAAATCATGATTTGCCCGCTCAACGGGCCGCGCAACATCAGCGAATTCACCTACGGCGGCGAGTTCAAGACCATGCCTGACCCCCTCAATTGCAGCGACGCCGAATGGGCCGACTACGTGTTCAACACCGAAAACCGGGCCGGCGTGGTTCGTGAATGGTGGATGCACACGCCCTCCAGCTATTGGTTTCTGGCCGAGCGTCACACCGTTACCGATGAAGTTCTGCGCACGTTCGACCCCAAAGAACTGTTCACCACCCGTGTCCAATTCAGTGCCGCCAAGGAGATCGCAGGATGAACCGCCTACCCGCACCGATGGGCCTGCTGATCAACCGGGATCAGCCACTGGATTTCAGTTTCGATGGTGACCGCTATCAGGGCCTGCAAGGCGACAGTATCGCCAGCGCCTTGTTGGCCAACGGTCGCTTCCTGATCTCGCGCTCGTTCAAATACCACCGCCCACGCGGTCCGTTGACCATGGCTGGCCAGGATGCCAACAGCCTGGTGCAACTGCCCGAAGAACCGAACGTTTTGGCTGACGCGCACGCGTTGTCCCAGGGCTTGCGGGTCAGCGCTCAAAACGTCAACGGCTCGCTGGACCACGACCGTGATGCTTATCTGGGCAAGTTCTCCAAATTCATGCCGGTAGGCTTCTACTACCGTTCGTTTTACAAGCCCAAAGGCATGTGGAAAATCTGGGAGCCGATCATTCGCAAGAAGGCCGGCCTGGGTGTGCTCGACCTGACGTTCAAACCCGAGTACTACGACAAGGCCTACCTGTTCACCGACCTGGCGGTGATTGGCGCCGGTCCCGCTGGTTTGCACGCGGCGCTGACCGCCGCGAATGCCGGGGCCAAGGTGTTGCTGATCGAACAGCAATCGGTGCTGGGGGGGTCATTGACTTATGGCCGGTTCGACATTGAAGGCCAGCGCGCCGAAACCTTGCGCCGCGAACTGCTGACGGCTGTCACGCAACACGCCAATATCCGGATCCTCACCGAGGCAACCTGTAACGCCTGGTTTACCGATAACTACCTGCCGGTTATTCAGGGCAAGCGCCTGTACAAGGTTCGCGCCCGGCAATGCCTGGTGTGCAGCGGTTCGTTCGATCAACCGGTTATTTTCCGCAACAACGATTTGCCCGGCGTCATGCTCACCAGCGCCGCACAACGGCTGATGAAACTGTATGCGGTCAAGCCCGGCAAGCGCGCCGTGGTGCTGACGGGTAACGATGACGGTTACCTCGCGGCGCTCGATCTGCATGATCAGGGTGTCGAGGTGGCGGCCGTTGTCGACCTGCGCAACGGGCCGGCCGATACCGCCCTGTCAGGCGCACTGGCACAACGCAGCATTCGTTCATTGAGCAACAGCACTGTGTTTGAGGCCCTGCACGAAAAAGGCATGCGCCATGTCAGCGGTGTCGAGGTGCGCAAGATCACCGCACAAGGCCAGGTGGCCGAGAATGCCCTGCACTTCGACTGCGATTTGCTGTGCATGTCTGCCGGCTACATGCCGGTTTATCAACTGCTGTGCCAGGCCGGCGGCAAACTGGCGTACGACGATCAGCGTGCAGAGTTCACCCTCAGCGGCCTGCCGCAGAATCTGAGTGTCGCCGGCTCGGTCAATGGTCGGCACCAGCTCGACAACGTAATCGCCGACGGCGTGAACGCTGGTACTGAGGCCGCGCTTGCACTGGGGCTGACGGTTGGCGCGCAACGGGTTGCCTTCCACGGCGAGGCGCGGGTCAACTTCAACTGGCCGATTTTCCCGCACCCTAAAGGCAAGGACTTCGTCGACTTCGACGAGGATCTGCAAGTGGCCGACATCGTCAACGCGACCAGAATCGGCTATCGCGATGTACAACTGGTAAAGCGCTATTCGACGGTGGGCATGGGCCCGTCTCAGGGCCGTCACTCGGCGCTGCCCACTGCGCGACTGGTCGCTTGGGCAACCCAGCGCAACATCAGCGAAACCGGGGTGACCACGGCACGACCGCCGTTTGTGGCGGAAAAACTGGCGCATGTGGCGGGGCGTGCGTTCGACCCGTACCGGCAAACGCCGATGCACGCTCGCCACGTGCAAGCGGGCGCCAAAATGATGCCCGCCGGTATCTGGCAGCGCCCGGCGTATTACGGCAATGCCCACCAACGTGAAGCGTGCATGCAGGCCGAAGCGCTGCACGTGCGCAACAAGGTCGGCCTCATCGATGTCTCGACATTGGGGGGTCTGGACGTGCGCGGCCCGGACGCCGCCGAACTGCTGAACCGCATGTACACCTTTGCCTTCATGAAACAACCGATCGGCCGCTCGCGTTATGCGTTGATGACCGACGAACATGGCGTGGTGATCGACGACGGGGTTTGCGCGCGGTTTGCCGAGCATCACTTCTACGTCACCGCCACCACCAGCGGCGTTGATCGCATCTACCAGCAAATGCTCAAGTGGAACGCACAGTGGCGCCTGGACGTCGATGTCGCCAACGTCACCGCCGCGATCTGCGCAGTAAACGTGGCCGGGCCGGATTCGCGCAAGGTACTGGAACAGCTCTGCACCGACCTCGACTTGAGCGCCGCCGCGTTCCCTTATCTGGGCGTTCGCCAAGGCACCGTGGCCGGGATCAAGGCTCGTTTGCTGCGTGTTGGTTTTGTCGGTGAACTGGGGTATGAAATCCACGTCCCGGCACGCCACGGCGTCACACTGTGGGACGCATTGGTCGAAGCCGGCAAGGCGTTTGACATCCGCCCGTTCGGGGTCGAAACCCAGCGCTTGCTAAGGCTGGAAAAAGGCCACGTGATTATCAGCCAGGACACCGACGGCATGACCCATCCGGCAGAAATCGACATGGGTTGGGCGGTCAGCCGCACCAAGCCGTTTTTCGTCGGCCGGCGCTCAGTGGATATCCTCGAAGCGCAACCGCTGAAACGCAAACTCGTGGGTTTCAGCCTGCCCAAGGGCAGCGTGCAACCCCTGGAAGGCCACCTCGTGCTGAACGGTGCAGACATCAGCGGCAACGTCACTTCCTGCGAGTACTCCGCGTCGCTGAACAAAATAATCGGTCTGGCCTATGCCGGCATCGACCAAAGTACGCCGGGGCAACGGATTCCGATCCGCGTCGAAGGCGGCATCGTGGTCCACGCCGAAGTGGTCAAGTTGCCGTTCTTCGATCCCGACAATCAGCGTCAGGAGCTTTAAGCCATGACCAGCCTCAACGAACAACACCTGACTCAACCGCATGCCTTGGCCTCGTTGCCACGCTGCAGCCTGACTGATTTGACTGACCTGCCACGGGTTGGGTTTCGCGGCGCGCACAGCGCCGACTACCTGCGTGGCCGCCACTTTGCACTGCCGGATGCGCCCAACCGCGCCGTCGCTCAAGTGGATGGCAGCTGCGTGGCAAGGCTGTCACAAACCGAGTATTTGTTGCTCGGCAGTGTCGACGATCAGGGCCAACGAATAGCCGATGAAGAAGCGCGCTGGGAGCTTGATCACCAGGCCAATTACCTGCTGCCGCGTCAGGACAGCCACGCCTGTTTTCAACTGACGGGCGAGCACCTGAGCGAGGTGATGGCCAAGTTGTGCGGTGTCGACCTGAGCCCTTCGGCATTCGGTACGGGCGCCGTGGCACAAACCTCGGCGGCACGGATCAACGTGATTGTGATCAACTCCGGCACCGCGCAACAGGCCCGTTTGCACATCCTTTGCGACTTGGCATCGAAAGCTTATTTTCGGGGCGCGTTGCTCGACGCCCTGCAGGAGTTCAACGGTTGAACGCTCCGCGTCCTCCGGTCAAAGGGAGGGCGCGGCAGTCAGCGGCTTGTTCAATTCGCCAATCTTTTCCAGTCGGGCCCGCACGATGTTGCGGCTGATGTTCAGCAAGCGACCGGTCTGTAGCTGATTGCCGTGGCAATAACGGTACGCAGCCCGGAAAATGGTCTCTTCGATGTGTTCGTAGAGGTCCGGAATGTTCTGCTCGAACAGCGCATTGAGCGCCGATTCCAGGTCCACCGGGCCGGCCACCACAGACTGTGGGTGGGCGGCCTGCTCCTGACGAATGCCGGATGAGCGCATGTCCACCAGGTGCAAATCCCCCGGCGCAACGCGCTGATTACGGCACACCAGCAAGGCATGGTGAATGGAGTTTTCCAGTTCGCGGATGTTGCCCGGCCAACTGTGCTCCAGCAACTTGCGCTCGGCTTCGATGCTGAGTGTCGCGCGGTTATAGCCCAGGCGTTGGCAGTGTTCTTCGAGAAAAAACTCCGCCAGCGGCAGGATGTCGCCTGGCCGCTCACGCAGCGGTGGCAGGCGAATGGTGGCGACGTGCAAGCGGTAGAACAAATCCTCACGAAAATGCCCGGCGACCACCGCATCCGCCAGATTGACGTTGGTTGCGGCCACCAGCCGCACGTTGATCGGGATCGGTGTGCGTGACCCCAGACGCACCACTTCGCGTTCCTGCAATACGCGCAGTAATTTGACCTGCATGTTCAGCGGCAGATCACCGATCTCATCCAGAAACAGCGTGCCGCCATTGGCGGCTTCAAACCACCCGGCCTTATTCGTGGTCGCGCCGGTGAAAGCGCCTTTTTCGTGGCCGAACAATTCGCTTTCCACCAACGTTTCAGCGAAGGCACCGCAGTTCACCGCCACAAAGGGTTCGTGTCCGCGGCGGCTGAGTTTGTGAATGTGTCGCGCCACTAGTTCCTTGCCGGTGCCGGTTTCACCAATGATCAAAGTGTTGGCTTCACTGGGCGCCAGGCGCTCGATGCGGCTAAGCAGTTCCTGGGAACGCGGGTCCTTGAACACCAGTACGGTGGCTCGCACCGATTTGGTCAATTCGCGAGCGTGTGGATGAGTGATCAGCGACATGGTGCATTCCTGGCAATAAAAGCGCGTGCTCAATAGTGCATGAAGTTATTTAGACTAAAAAAGTCTAAATTAGTATGTACATATTCCTACATTGAATATGCGTTGCAATTGCGCCTGCCTTGCTGCTGGAGCAGCAATGACCACGCACCTGCCTGCTTGCCCATCAACACCCTATCCGCTTCAAGGTCTTCGACCTGAAACCTGAAAGCCCCGCCCCACAAGCCCTGCAGCCTGTTTTCAGTGCTGTGGCATGCAATCTGCTCTCTCCCTTGCATCACCGCGTTTACCCGCAATGGAATTTTTAGGGAGATTTCAATGAATCGTTTCTGGCGCAACAGCCTGGTCGCATTGACCGGCCTCCTGCTCAGCGCCACCGCGCTGGCCGAACAGGCACCGACGTCGGTAAAAATCGCCATCGTCGCCTTTACGCAAGGTGGCAAACCGGTATTCGGCGGGATCGCCGGGAGGGTCATCGAGGACGGCTGGCTCGAACAACAGCTGAGCCAGCGCGGGGTCAAACTGGAGTGGATCGCCCTGCCGCATGCCGGCGCCGGTCCGCAGATCAACGAAGGCTTCAGCAACAACAGCATCGACTTCGCCGTACGCGGTGACCTGCCCTCGGTGATCGCCGGGGCCGGTGGCGTGCCGGGCAAACTGATCGTGCCCGGTGGCAGCGGCAACAATATCTACCTGGTAGTGCCGGCAAGCTCCAGCGCCAACAGCATCGAAGACCTCAAGGGTAAACGCCTGGCCCTGCATCGCGGGCGTCCGTGGGAGTTCGCTTTCAGCAACTTCCTCGCCAGCAAAGGCTTGACCCTCGACGATTTCAAGATCGCCAACCTCAACCCGCAAGTCGGTGCGGCCGCAGTTTCTGCCGGCAAAGTCGACGCGGCGGTGTTGCTCAGTGAGGCCTACGCACTGGAAGACAAAGGCGTCGGCAAAATCATCTGGTCAACCAAACAAGGTGCCAATGACTGGCGACTGATCTCCGACTTGTGGGGCACCGACAGTTTTGTGCAGCAGCACCCGGACATCACCCAGTTGCTGGCCACGGCCTGGATCAAGGCTGCGTGGTGGATCTCCCAGGAACAGAACAAGGATGCCTACTACCAACTCTCTTCGCGCGCCGGCACGGCCGAAAGCGTTTTGCGTCGCGACGACCAGAACGATCCCGTGGCCTGGAAAGACCGCTGGGCGCCAAAAAGCGATCAACAACTCAAGGCCCATTACCAGGCACTGACCGCGTATGCCCTGGCCAACCATTTGATTCGCGATAACTACGACATCTCCCCATCGTTGGCCACCGGTTTCACCAACCAGGCGCTGATCGATTTGAAACTTACCGATTACTGGCCTGCCCTGCGTGGCCAGGTCAGCAACAATCCATGAATAGGGACATCCTGATGAAACTGCCGCAAAAATGTGTGTTTGGCTTAAGCGTACTGGCGTTGTCGATGAGTGCCTTGGCCGCCGGTGTGCATGCGCCAAAACCCGACCCACAGCAAGGTGACGGCCGCGTCTCGGCGTTCTATACCTGGCAAGAGGTGATCCCAGCTACGCCGGGCAAACTGCTGCGCAGCGAGCCACTGGAAAAAACCCTGAGCTTGCCGAACGCCGCCAGTGCGAAACGGATTCTCTACACGTCCACCGACGGTATCGACAACAAGACGCCGATCGTGGTGTCAGGCACGTTGTTTTTGCCAAAAGGCACAGCACCTGCCGGTGGCTGGCCGGTTGCAAGTTGGGGCCATGGCACTGTCGGTATCGCCGATGTGTGCGCGCCATCCTGGCAGGGGCGCTCATACCGAGACGTGCAATACCTCAGCCGCTGGCTGGATGAAGGTTATGCCATCGTGGCCACCGACTATCAGGGCCTCGGTGTTCCGGGCGGTCATCCACTGCTGAATAATCGAATGGCTGCCTACGGCATTCTCGATGCCGCCAAAGCCGTGATCGCCGGCGTTCCGGGGCTGGCCAACAAAGTGCTGATTATCGGCCAGTCGCAAGGTGGCGCGGGCGCTTTCGCCTCGGCAGCTTATGCCCCGACGTATGCACCGGGCCTGGGTGTCAAAGGCAGCATCGGGACCGGTGTGATCTACACCGTCGGCGCGAAAAATGTCGGTGAACAGGACGAAAATAAAGTCGACGCCTCGCTCGCCTACGGTTTTTACACCCTGCTGGCGGCACAACAGTATGACCCGAGCATCAACCCCAAGGACTTCTACACCGACAAGGCACTGCCCCTGTTCGAACAGGCCCGCACCAGTTGCCTCGCCTCGTTGGTCAGCGATGTGATCGGCGTCGGCCTGACGCCGGCCAACGCCAAAAAAGACTACAAGGGCAATCAACTGGCGGCGTGGCAAAAACAAGTGTCGTACCCGACCTTGAAACTCGCCCAGCCGATTTTCATCGGCACCGGTGCTGAAGATAAAACCCCGGCGGCCTCGACCCAAGTTGCGTTGATGCAGGACGCCTGCAAAACCGGGTCGGTGGTTGAAGGCCATCTGTACAAAGGCCTCGGCCACAGCGAGACGGTCAACGCGTCACTCAAGGACTCGGTGCCGTTTGCGCACAAAGTCATCAATGACCAACCCATCATCCCGATCTGCAGCCCTAGCGTGCAGTAAGCCGGAGCACTCGATATGAGCATTGAGTTTTTCACCCGCCTGCCGCTGCATGGCGAAACCCAGTTCCTGCCCGGCGACCCGCGCAATCGGGGTGACTGGCACCGTGGCGGGCCGAGCACTGGCGCGGTCTCGGCCTTCAGCGTGGGCGATCATTTCACCTACATCGACTACCTCGGGCAGATCGCCAAGGCCGCGGAAATCAACGGCTTCGGTGGAGCGCTGATGGTCAACGCGCCGTCCGGTGAAGAACCGTGGACCGTTTGCTCGCTGCTGGCCCGGGAAACCCGCACGCTGAAATTCGTCACCGCATTCCAGCCTTATCACTACACGCCGTGGGTGGCGGTGCAGCAGGCGGCGACCTATCAGCGCGCCACTGGCAATCGGCTGGTCTGGAACATCATCAATGGCGGCTCGGACGCCATACAGCGCCAGGTCGGTGACTTCAGCGATCATGATGAACGCTACGAGCGCGCCATCGAATTCATGGACGTGGTCAAGGGCTATTGGCACAACGAGAACTTCCATTACGACGGTACTTTCTACAAAGCCGAAGGAGGCGGTTTGCGCGGTCCGTTGAAGAAAGCCGAGCTGCCGCTGATCTGCACCGCAGGTTCGTCGATTCCCGCCCGTGAGTTCGCCGCCAAACACGCGGATTTCTACCTGATGCGCGCCGAGCATCCGGACGAGATTGCAGCGCTGATCGCCGACATCCGCGAACGCGCACTGAAGCACGGGCGCAGCGACATTCGTTTCGGCCTGTCAATCGACGTGATCACCCGCGAAACCGAAGAACTGGCGCGCACTGAAGCCAAGCGTTTCTTCGATGAGGGCATTGCCAAAGGTGCAGTCAAAGCCGTGGCAGCGCACGCCGGGCTGCGCACCGCACGCAAGCTCAGCTATGAAAGCGAATTCGCGCAGAAAACCGAAACCCAGAGTTTCGACGATTTCTTCATCCACCCCAACGTCTGGACCGGGTTCGGCTACATCGGTATTCCGCCAGGTTGCGCGTTGGTCGGCAGCTACGAAAACGTCGTGGCGCGGATTCGTGAATACAACGATTTGGGCATCGACCTGTTCTTCCTCGCGGGCTACCCGCACCTGGAAGAAGCCTACCGTTTGGGCGAGCACATCCTGCCGCACTTTCGCAGCGAGCGCGCCGAGCTGAGTCGCACCCACCTGGCGCCGTTGGAACTGCGCTCCGCCAACGGTCCGGCCGGAGCCTGATGCCATGAGCGAAGATCATTCACTGTTCAGTCGCCGGGATTTTCTCGGCCACAGCGCACTGCTTGGCGGTGGCTTGTTGCTCGGCGGTGGCCTGCTGGCCGGGTGTGGCCAGGGCAGCGACAAACCGGCGACGGCAATTGCTGCCGACGATAACCAGCCACGGTATGGCGGACGCTTGCGCCTGGGCATTCTCGACGGCAATCAGAGCGGCAATCTTGACGCCCACAAACCAATTGGCAGCGGCATCGTTCGCGGCTTCGCGCTCTACAGCAAGCTGTGGGAATGGGACGAGCAGATGCAACCGCGCCTGGCGCTGGCCGAGTTTGCCGAACCAAACGCCGACGCCAGCAGCTGGACCCTGCGCTTGCGTCCGGGTCTTGAGTTCCACCATGGCAAAACCATCGATGCCGATGACCTGATCTTCTCCATCCGCCGCCTCACCGATCCACAACTGGCCTCGCCATATGCTGCGCTGCTGCATTGGGTGGACCGCGACAACCTGGTCAAACTTGATTCGCGCACCGTGCGCCTGAACTTCCGTGATGGCCGCAGCTACATGCCGCTGGCAGAAACCTGGGTCAATTTTGGCGGCATCGTGCCGGTCGACTATCACCCGGTCACCAACCCGGTCGGCGCGGGCCCGTACAAACTGAAAAGCTTCACCCCGGGCCAGCGCTCGTTGTTCACCCGCTTCGAGAATTACTACAAAGAAGGCAAACCCTAC
Organism: Gordonia sp. IEGM753; assembly: GCF_050321825.1. NCBI lineage: Bacteria > Bacillati > Actinomycetota > Actinomycetes > Mycobacteriales > Gordoniaceae > Gordonia > Gordonia sp. IEGM753. The sequence continues at coordinate 920,384 of NZ_JBNQGB010000001.1, read as the reverse complement.
GCCGACGAACTGGAAATCATCGACTTCAAGGATCAGGTGTCACGCCTGGCCGCCTTGCGTTCCGGGCAGATCGACATGGCGAACGTCATGCCCACCGAACAACTGGAAGTGCTGCAGCGCGACCCGCGACTCAAGGTGCTCAAATCGGTGAGTGGTAACTGGCTGTCGTTTGACATGAACCTCGACAAGCCACCGTTCAACGACCCACGGGTTCGCGAGGCATTTCGCCTGTTGGCAGATCGTGAAGAGTTGGTGCGCCGGGCGCTCAATGGCCAGGGTCGCGTGGCTAACGACCTCTATGCACCGAGCGATCCAACCTTCAACCACGCGCTGGGGCCACGTCCACATGACCCGCAACGCGCGGCGCAACTGCTCAAGGATGCGGGCTATGAAAACCTTGAGCTGGAACTGGTGACCACACCGGGCCCGGGGCTGACCTCGGCACTGGTACTGGCTGAACAGGCCAAGCGCATCGGCGTGACGCTCAAGGTCAAGCAAGTGGACCTGGCCACGTTCCAGGGACCGCTGCGCAACGACTGGACACTCAGTACCGGGGGCAGCATCGGCGCACCGTTTCTGGCCAGTGCGATTCATACCGACGCGCCCTTCGCAGTGTCCAACAAGACCCACTTCAATGACCCGCAATTCAGCGAGCTGTTTCTTGCCGCCATGGCCCAGCCAGACCTGGAAAAGCGCAAGGCTCTGGTGCATCAGGTCCAGCAAATCCAGTACGAGCGCGGCGGCATGTTGATCTGGGGTTACGCCGACTTGCTCGACAGCGTGGCCAACCGGGTGGGCGGCGCAGCGGCAGAAGAGTCGCTGTTCAGTACCTGGCGCTTTGAAAAACTCTGGCTGAAAGACACCGCCTGACGTCAGCCCTGTGGAAGCCAGCCTGCTGGCTCCCCCAGTTCCACTGCAGTGCACAAAAAATCATTTTTCGAGGCTCATTTGCCATGCCCTCTATCGCCTTTCGTTTGCCTGTAAAACGCTCCGCCCTGGCCGTGGCGGTGATGTCGACCTTCGCGTTGCCGGCGTTCGCTGCAGACACGCAATTGCAAACCGTCACGGTTCAGGCCAGTGCCAGCGAGCCTGACGACAACGCGCTACCCACGCGGCCATCCGGCTCTGTCTATGGCGGTACTGAAACCAAGGTGATCGATACGCCGCGGTCGGTCACACAAGTCAACGCCGAACAACTGGCCAACGACTCAATCCGCAGCGCCGATGACTTGGTCAAATACGCGCCAGGCATTACCCGTGGTGGCGGTCAGAACGCCGGGATCGCTCCGCAGTTTCGCGCCCAGGGCTCTGAAGTATTCCAGGACGGGCAGCGTGCTTATGGCGTGCGCCACCCGGCAAACTTCAACGCCTATGAAGGGGCCGACATCGTCGCCGGCCCATCTTCGGTGACTTACGGTTCGGTGTCGGGCAGTGGCGGTTACGTCAATTATCTGAGTAAAAAACCGAACTTTACCGAGTTCAAAACCAAGCTCAGCGGCGAACTTGGCAGTTGGGTCCCGGACGGTGAATCGCGCGATTCAAGCAAATTCAGTGTCGACAATACCGGGCCGCTGACGGACAACCTCGCCTATCGGGTCAGCATCACCAAACAGCGCCAGGAGGACTTCTACGACAACGTCGACAATAACTTCGACGCGTTCTACGGCGCCCTGGCCTGGCGCAACGACAACGTGCGGGTCGACTGGAACGCCAGTTACGACAACTACTACGACTACAACATCACCCACGGGTGGAACCGCGCCAGCCAGGAACTGGTCGACAGCGGCAAGTACTACGCCGGGCGTGCAACGCCGATCATCCAGAATGGCAACACGTTATGGTCACCGGTGCTGGCCTCCGGCGCTGCCGATGCGCCGACGCTGGGCTGGGTTAAACGCCAGCGCAATGCCCAAGGGCAATATGGCGTGGTCGACGGCAGTTTTCAGACGGCCTCACCCAACACCCAAAGCAACCCCGGCAGCTTGCGCGGCTGGGTGTATGACCCAACGCTGGCCGGCAACGGCTTGACCTCGCTGTCGTCACAAACCGGCCAGCGCGCCGAGGACGAAAACAGCTCGCGGCGTTTTACAACGCAGCTGCGCGTGGAGGCAGACCTGACACCCAGCATCACCCTGGCCAACAACACTTTCTACCAACGCTCGAAAGACATGACCGATGCCGTCGGCTCTTTCCAGGTGCAGTCCAAGGACAACATCTTCGATAACCGCTTCGAATTCCGCTCGCGCAATGAAACACAACTGGGTGGCCTGACGCTGCGTGATGACAGCAATACCGGGCTGATCTACCGCCGTGAGTTCAACCAGTCGATCGCGGCCAACAACAACTTCGGGTCGACCATCAATGCCTACGATTTGACTCAGGATCCCTCCGGTAAAAATCCCGGCACGCTGTTGGGGCTGACCGGTTCCAATCCAGCGGGGGGTAACGCTGCATGGATCGGTCAACCGGGTGTGGCGCAATTCTCCAACTATTACGGTTGGCTGAATTTGCCAGCGATGTACCCCGCAGGTCACGGTTTGTACGCCGAATCGGTTGCGCCCTACACCGCCGAAAGCACGTGGACTACCCAGACTTTATTCAGCCAGCACAACTTGCGTTTTGGCGACCGCGTGGGCCTGAATATTGGCGCCAGTCGCAGCTGGATCGAAGCGGAAATTGATAACCCGTTTGTTTTGGCCGGCGGCAATCCGCGCAAAGACAGCGACAACTATCGGCTGTTTGCGTTTCAGGTCAGCCCGTATGTAAAACCCACCGAAAACAGCACGCTGTATTACACCTTCGATCGCTCGCTGGCGGTCAATACCGGGTTCTTCTCCAATGGCCTGGGTTGGGGCAGCGGCGCGGGTGCCAACCAGCTCAACCCGCTGGCGTTCCAGAGCCTGAGCGTACTGCACGAGGTCGGTTTGAAAGTCGAAGCCGTTCCCAATGAACTGTTCATGACACTGGCGGCTTTCAAGCAGGCGCGGGATCAGTCCCCCGACAGCAATAACAACATCGCGCGACTGGTGATCAAAGGCGTGGAATCGACCATTCGCTACCAACCGGATGATCATTTGCGCAGCGGCCTGAACCTCTCGAAACTCAGCGCCTATAACGAGTTCACCTCGCAGGCGGGCTTCGCTTCGGCCGGTTTCATTGCCGACAATGGCACGGTGTTCGGCGACAACAACAGCCTTAACCAACGGCCGTCCGGACGCTTCGATGCGGTGCAGATTCCCGAGTACACCGCCAGTGGCTACGTCGACTACCGCTTCGATTCAGGCTTCGGTGCCGAGTTGTCAGGTTGGTGGACCAGTAGCTGGTACCTGAACCTGAGCAAGACAGTAAAAATCCCCGACGAATACAACCTCGACCTGGCGCTGTATTACCGCCAACCGCAGTGGAGCACGACGTTGCGGGTACTCAACCTGACCAACGAACTGAATTTCGTCAGCGGTCTTGCCGGTTCCACCAATACCTTCCTGCAACCCATGCCTGGCCGCACGTTATTGGCCCAGGTGGATTACCAGTTTTAAGCCTGCGGCACGTCCGCTTAACGCTATCAGGAGTGTTTCGATGTCTATCGAATTTGTCGGCATGATTTTCCCCCGCCAGTGGTCCGAGACCCATGGCGTGCGCAGCCCGGATTTTGATCTGGATTTTATTCGCCACCACGCCCGCGCGCATGAGCATGCAGGCTTTGATCGAGTGCTGATCGCCAGCGGTCCCGGCAGCGCCGACAGCTTGCAGATCGCCGCTTACGCCGCCGCGCATACCGAGCGGTTGGGGTTCATGATTGCCCACCGGCCGGGTCTCACCGCGCCTACCGTCGCCGCGCGAGCGTTCGCCACGTTGGACCACATCACGGGCGGCGGGCGCATTCGCCTGCACGCCATCACCGGTATCACCGCCGAACCGCAGGAAGGTGACTTTCTGCTGGACAAGACCGAGCGCTACAAGCGCACCGATGAATACCTGGAGATCGTGCGCCGCACCTGGACAGCGCAAGAGCCTTTCGATTTTGCGGGGCAGTATTTCAATATCAAAGGTGCGTTTTCACCGGTCAAGCCGTTGCAACAACCACACATTCCGATTTCCTTTGGCGGGTCCTCCGACATCGCTTATCAGATCGCGGTCAAGCATGCGGACCTGTACGCCTTGTGGGGCGAACCCTTGAACGGGGTTGCCGAACAGATTGGCAAACTGCGGGCGGCGGCCAGTGCTGCGGGCGTGGATGCGCCACGGGTGAGCCTGTCGGTGCGTTTGATTTTGGGCGCTACCGAGGAACTTGCCTGGCAGCGTGCGGAGGAGATTCTGGCGCAGATCAAAGCCAATCCGCAGTTCGCCGCTGGCAGCCCTTGGCAAAAGCGTATCAAGGGCACAGGTTCCGAACGCCTGCTGGCTGCTGCCGCACGCGGTGATCGTCACGACCGTGCGCTGTGGATGCCTACCGCTACCGCTGTCGGTGCCTACGGCGACACCACCGCGCTGGTCGGCACCCCGGAAACCGTCGCCCAGGCCTTGCTGGATTACGTCGATTTGGGCGTCACCACCTTCCTCAATCGCGGCTACGACCCGCTATACGACACCGTCGATTACGGCCGCTGGATCATTCCCGCCGTGCGCGAAGAAGCCCGACGGCGCAAAGCACGCGTGGCGTAACAACATCCGCAGACGCCCTTCCTGGCATGCCGTCATTTATGGCGTTAACACAGCCCTGTGGGAAACCGGATTGCCGGTGATGGCGACTCCGAGGACGCCATCGCTGGCAAGCCAGACTCCTACGGTCCGTGGTGATCCCGGGGTTGATGCCCCGAATACAAATCCCG
>NZ_JBNQGB010000001.1:286452-915455 GCF_050321825.1 Gordonia sp. IEGM753 | reverse complement strand
GATTGCCGGTGATGGCGACTCCGAGGACGCCATCGCTGGCAAGCCAGACTCCTACGGTCCGTGGTGATCCCGGGGTTGATGCCCCGAATACAAATCCCGTAGGAAACCGGCTTGCCGGTGATGGCGGCTCCGAGGACGCCATCGCTGGCAAGCCGAACACTGGATGAACTGCGCCGCGCTTTGCAAACCCACAACTCACCTCTACCCTGCACTCTCCCTTTTTGCATCGAGCACGCCTCCCATGATGGACAGCCTCAGCGGCATCACGGCTTTTATTCAGGTGGCCGAAACCCGCAGCTTCACTGAAGCTGGCCGTTTGCTGGAAATGTCTGCTTCGGCGGTGGGCAAAAGCGTGGCCCGCATGGAAGAACGTCTGGGCGTGCGCTTGTTTCATCGCAGCACTCGCAGCATGACGCTGACGACCGAAGGCGAACTGTTCCTGCACCGCTGCAAACGCATTCTCAGTGAAGTGGAAGCGGCCGAAATGGAGCTGCTGGAATTGTCCGCCAGCCCTCGCGGCAAAGTGCGTATCAGCGTGCCCATCCAGAACGTGTTGATCATGCCGGTATTGGCAGGATTTATTCGCGCGTTTCCCGACATCGAGCTGGACGTGGACATGTCCGATCGCATGGTCGATGTGATCGAGGAAGGTTTTGATGCGGTTATCCGCACCGGCGCGCCACAAGACTCACGGCTGATGGCACGAAAACTGGGCGCCTTTCAGTTGCAGCTGGTGGCTTCCCCCGATTATCTGGAGCGTCACGGCGAACCACAGCACCCGGACGATTTGATCCGCCACACTTGCCTGCTGCACAAATTTCCGGCCACCGGATTGATCGAGCGCTGGCCACTGCGTGTCGGCGAGACGCACATTGAGCCGAACTTATCGAGAGCGATGATCTGCACCACGATGGATCCGCTGACGTACCTGGCGATAGACGGTGTCGGCATTGCCTGCCTGCCGGACTTTTCAATCCGTCAGCCTTTGGCCGACGGCAGACTGAAGGTCGTGCTTGGCGATTACACCGATCACAACAGCGACCTGTGGATGCTCTGGCCAGCCGCCAGGCAGACCGTACCGAGGCTTCGCGTGTTGATCGACTTCTTCAAGGACCACATTCTCAAGGTTTGACAATCAACGTTGAAGCGCTTTGGTCTGCCGATTAGCGCCGTTCATGTCCGAAGTGATCGGCGCTATGGGCTGTTTTTCCCGCCCAGCGTGCGCTCTAGAATTTGCCTCTCTGAGCCATCACCTGCGAGGCATCTTCATGACAACTGCACATTTTCCTATTCGTGTCGGCATCGTCGGCGTTGGCACCTGGGCTCGACACGGTCATTTGCGGGTGCTGGCCTTGTTGCCGCAATACCACGTGCAAGCGGTGTACAGCGAACACCGCGAGCGGGCTGAAGCGGCGGCTGACGAGTACGGTATTCCTCACGTCGCCGAATCGCTGGATGCGCTGATTCACAACCCCGAAGTGGACTTGGTGGTGGTGCTGAACACTGCCCCACAGCACGAAAAAACGGTACGTGCGGTCATTGCCGCCGGCAAGAATGTCTATTGCGAATGGCCGCTGACCACCACCACCGCAGCCTCAGAACAGTTAGTGCACCTGGCGAACGATGCGGGCGTGCGTCATATCGTCGGCTTGCAACGTCGCCATGCCCCGCATAACCGCTATCTGCAAGACCTGCTGCAGCAAGGTTATGTCGGCAAACTGCGCTCGGTGCGCCTGCACGTCAGCACGCATGACTTCCAGGCGATCCGCGCCAACGCCCTGCGCTGGACCGCGCCCGAAGAAAATTTTTCCAGTATCGTCTCGATTTATTCCGGGCACTTTCTCGACATGCTCTTCACCGCTACCGGATGGCCAGTGAGCGTCTCGGGATTGGTGCTGAGTCAATTCCCGCAGGTGACGATCAAGGAAACCGGCGAAGTGCTGGACAGCACCGCGCCAGACCAGATGGTGCTGACCGGCATGCTGGAAGATGGCGGGGTGATATCGGTGCATATCGAAGGCGGCAAGCGCAATGGCGCCGGTGTACAGATCGACATCAGCGGCCACGAAGGCGACCTGAAAATCACCAACCGATCAGCGTTCGGAGGCGTGGGCGATGACTATGTGATCGCAGGTGCGCACGGCGATAACCTGCCTCTGCAGATCCTGCCGATCCCTGACATCTACCAGCGCTTGCCGGCCTCGGCATTATCATCGGCCGTGCTCGAACTGGCAGAACTGTATGCCGTGTATGCGCAGGACCTGGCCGAGGGCACTCACGTGGCGGCAACCTTCAACGATGCGGTGCGTATGCACAGGTTGCTCGATGCGGCTAAAATCGGGGTTCAGTCGCCGTACAGTGGAGCCATCGATAACCACTAACGGGGCACTTCAGGAGCTTGCACGACGATGACCCAAGTGATTGCCCGTGATTGCAGACGCACCCTTCGGGCAGTCCTCGCGTTGTTTTACGCCGTGGCGGGCTTCTTTCATCTGTACGCAACCGCAGGTTTTGTGACCATCGTCCCGGAGTGGGTGCCCTACCCGTTCACGGTTGTCATGATCACCGGTTGCCTGGAACTGCTGGGCGCGGTGGCATTGCTGACACCGCGCCTGCGCAAACTGGCGGCGTTGATGTTCGCGCTGTACGCCATCTGCGTGTTCCCGGCGAACGTCAAACATGCCCTGGAAAATATTCCCGTTGGCGGCGTGGTGCTGGGCTGGGGTTACCACGCGCCACGACTGGCGTTCCAACCGGTACTGGTCTGGGCCGCCCTGTTTTGTGGCGAATGGATCTCCTGGCCTTTCAAGCGCCGCGTCGATCAACGCGCGTAGTGGGCGTCATACCGCCAGCAGCAACGGTGCGGATGACCATAAAAAACGCAGCCGTTCAAGGTCATTAATACGGCTAGGCAAGCGATCAGTCTGAGACGGCGGGACATGGCTGAATCCTCAAAGGTCAATGGCAACCGCCAGCAGACATATTGTATTGGCGGTTAACATTTGAACGTTCCGAGGCTGATTTATCCGTCGCTGGCGCTGCCTGAAAAATATTTCATTTTGGCGCGACGGATCTTTCACATCTGCCGCGTTCAACTTATCAGCAGCATTCACTTTCGGATGCAGGCCTGAGGAGTTGTCATGCGATTTGTGCGCCCCCTGTTCAAAATGCGGCACTTGATGCTCGTGCCGTTGGCCATTGCCGCGCTGGCCAGTACACCCGTGTTTGCTCAGCAGGAAATCATCATCCAACAGGCGCCGCCGCCAATGCGCGTCGAGATGATGCCCCCGGGGCGTCCCGGTTATGCCTGGGATCAGGGCCATTGGCGCTGGGACGGTCGCGGCTATGCGTGGATGCCAGGTCACTGGCAACCCGTGATGCACGGCGCTCGCTGGAAACCGGGCCATTGGCAGGCACGCGGGCCGAACTGGCGCTGGGTGGAAGGGCATTGGGTGCGGTAAGCGCGAGACCTGCCCTTGAACGAAGATGATCCAGACGTCGAGTTGTTGGCCCGCATCGGCAACAACGAAGCACACGCTGTGAACGAGATGGTGCTGCGCAAGTTGCCCCGTCTGCTGGCGCTCGCCGGGCGTTTGCTCGGCGACGCCGATGAGGCCAGGGATGTGGCTCAGGAAAGCTTTCTGCGGATATGGAAACAAGCCGCGCAATGGCGCAGTGGCCAGGCGCGGTTTGATACCTGGTTGCACCGGGTCGCGCTCAACTTGTGCTACGACCGTTTGCGTGCCCGTAAAGAACAACCGTTGCCCGACACCGATGAGTTGGCCGAACAGGTCGACCCGGCGCCGTTACCGCTGGAGCAACTGGAAGCGAGCGCACAAAGCGACCATATGGCCGCTGCATTGGCCGCGCTACCTGACCGCCAACGTGAAGCGATCGTGCTGCAGTACTACCAGGAACTGTCGAATATCGAGGCGGCGGCGTTGATGAATATTACCGTCGAAGCACTGGAAAGCTTGTTGTCGCGGGCACGCCGCAACTTGCGTAATCACCTTGTCGATGCCCACGACGACTCGGTCCTAAGGAGGGGAAAACGATGACACCCGAACGGTTCAGTCACCTGGCCGACGCTTACGGCGCAGACTTGCAACGCTGGCCGATCAGCGAGCGGGCCGCGGCCCAGTCGTTGCTCGACAGCCGCCACCCCATGGCGTTAGACACGCTGCATCAGGCCCGTTGGCTAGACACGTTGCTCGACAAGCACCAGGTCGTTATCGCGGACCCGGCGCTGGCTCGGCGAATCATCGCCTCGGCGCCGCTCAATGCAGCGCCGTCGTTCTGGCGGCGCCATATCGACTGGTTCTCACGCGCAGGCTTCGTCGGCGTAGGCCTGGCAGGCATCGCTGCCGGGATGCTGGTGGTTTCACTGGGCATGCCGCTGCCCTCCTCGCACGACGTTCTGCCCAGCATATTCGAGCAGAGCGATGCCGACTTCGTCATGAGTATCAATGCCGAGGAGGCAGAACAGTGACTCAGCCATCAAAACGTTTCAAAGCCCTGTTGGTGGTGTCGCTGCTGCTGAATGTGTTTCTGATCGGCGGCGTCGCCGGCGGCCTCTATCAGTGGCATAACCAGGCCAAACCGATGTTGGCGATGCCGCAACACGGCTTGCGCAAGGCCTTGGTGCAGTTACCGCCGGCCAAACGTCATCAACTGCGGCAGTTACTGCGCCAGACGCGTCTTGAAAACCAGCCATTGATTGCTGCCAGCCGCGATGCGCGCCTGGACGTCATTCGCCAATTGCAGGCGCCGACACTGGACCGCAGTGCGCTGGAAAGTGATATGGGTAAAGCCCGCGAGGCCGACATCAACTTGCGCGCCAAGGTCGATGCCAACCTGGCCGAATTCGCCAGCACGCTGCCACCCGAGGAACGGCAGACGCTGGTCGAATCGATGTTTGAACGCGGCAACGCCAAGGGCCGGGCGGCGAACCGTAATTAAAGCACTGCGTCGGCAACCATCACCGCGTGCGTACCAATCGCTCAGCAACGGTTTACCACTGGTAAGTGGCACTCGCGTTCACGGTGCGCTGAGCGCCGTACCAGCACCACGAATACGAATAGCAGGACGCTACGTATTCTTTATTGGCGAGGTTGCTGGCATTGATGGCCAAACGCAGGTTGTCGTTAGCGCTATTGATGTGCGGGATGTCGTAGTGCAAAGCGGCATCGATCAGCGTGTAGCCCGGCACCTTCAAGGTGTTGGCGGTATCGCCCCACGACGAACCGACATAACGCGCGCCGCCGCCGACACCGAATCCCTTGGCGACGCCGTCGTGGAAAGTGTAGTCAGCCCAGACCGAGGCGGTATGGCGCGGTACACCGTAGTTGGTGGTGCCTTTGGCCGGCACCGCTGGCCCGACGCCGATGTCGGAAATTGGCGCGTAACGCACCGTGCTGTTGGATTTGGCCACGCGGTTATCGAGGTAGGCGTAAGCGGCAGTGATGTCCAGGTTGTCATTGAGGCTGGCCTTGCCTTCAAGCTCGAAACCACGCGAGCGCACTTCGCCTGCCTGTTCCTGGCAGCGTGCAGCACCACAAATATGTGTTGGGTCCGGATCAAGCGTCGGTACATTGCTTTGGCGCAGGTCGAAGACCGAGGCGGTAATGAAGCTGTTGCTGCCGGGTGGCTGATACTTGATCCCGACTTCGTACTGCGTACCTTCGGTCGGCTTGAACACCGAGCCGCCAAAACCGGTGCCCGATTGCGGTTCGAACGATTCGGAGTAGCTGGCGTACGGCGACAAACCGTTGTCGAACAGGTAGACCAGGCCAACGCGGCCGGTAAACGCTTCGCTGTCGAGTGAGGTTTTGGTCTTGACGCTGTTGCGCAAATTCACGGTGCTGTTGTTGTTGGTCGCCCAGTCATAGCGTCCGCCCATCAGCAAAACCCACTTGTCCCACTTCATCTGCTCTTGCAGGTACAAGCCTTTTTGGTCGTTGCGTTGCGTGCCGTCACTGGTGAAGGCCGGCGTGGTAACCGGAGCGCCGTACACCGGATCGAAAATATCCAGCGTCGGGCCATTGCCGTTACCGGATTTGGTGTGGGTGCTGGTGTTCTGATAATCGGCGCCAAACAACACGGTGTGCTGCACTGGCCCGGTGTCGAATTTGGCTTGTGCCTGGTTATCCAGGGCGTAGGAATCGAGGTTCACATCGGCGGCGATGGTGTAGCGGGTCGAGGTGCGGTAATCGGCTTTGAGGCTGCCGTTGTAAATGCTGCGATAGTCGCCTTCGCTGCGCAGGTAGCGGGCATTCTGGCGCACGGTCCACACATCGTTGATGTGGTGTTCAAACAGATAACCTAGAGAAAAATACTCGCGGTCGCTCCTTTCGAAGTCTCTTTCACCGTCGTAGAAGTCGACATCAATGCTACGCCCCGTCGGGCTGTTCAATACCGAACCGTAGGCCGGAACCGAGCCGTAAGACGCGCCTTTGGGGTCTTTCTGAAAATGCCCAAGGAACGTCAGCGATGTGTCTTCGCCGGGACGCCAGGTAAACGCGGACGAAATGGCCTGGCGCTGGGTTTCGGTGTGTTCGATCTGGCCATCGGCCTGATCGTAAAGGCCGGCCAGGCGATACGAGTAAACCCCTTGATCATCCAGCGGCCCACTCAGGTCGAACGTGGTGCGCTTTTTGTTGAAGGTGCCGTACTCGACGCCGATCTCATGAAATGGCGTCTCCAGTGGCCGCTTGCTGACCATGTTCACCACACCACTTGGACTCGCCTGGCCATACAGCACGGACGACGGTCCACGCAGAATGTCGACACGTTCCAGGTCAAACGAATCCTTTTGTGGCGAAGCGTCGCGGCTGCCCGGCATGCGCAGGCCGTCCAGGTACGTCGCCGGGCTAAAACCACGAATGGTCAGTTGATCCAGTCGAGTCGCCGTCGAACCGCGAGTTTCAGGAATCACGGCGGCGGTGTACCGCAATATCTGATTAAGGCTTTCAGCGCCTTGGGCGCGCATCTGGTCCTTGGTGACGACGGAGATCGATTGTGGTGTTTCATTCAGCGCGGTGTCGGTCTTGGTCGCCGACAGTGCGCGTGTCGCGACGTAGCCGTTGACCGGGCCGGTCGGGCTCTCGGTCTGGTACGCGCCGCTGACGGTGGTGGCCTGCAACTCGAGCGAACCCTGTTTGGACTCCGGAACTGGCTCGATGCGATAACGCGTGGCCGAGAGCGCAATCGCACTCAAGCCTGTGCCCTGCAGCAATTGTACGAGTGCCTCGCCGGTGCTGAATTGTCCGCTCAGGCCATGACTGGTTTTACCTCGGGTCAACGCCGAATCAAAGGCCAGCACCAGGTCCGCTTGCTCGGCGAGGCTGTTCAGTGCTTGGCTCAACTCCCCGGCGGGAATCGAAAAACTGCGTACTGCGCTGACGTGTTCCCCCACCAGCGGTGAGTCTGCAGCGAACAGTGGCGCGGCGATAAAAGCCATCGCCACCGACAGTGCCAATGGGTGCAACGGGCGAGCAAAGCGTGACATGGGAAATCCTGCGAAAGGGAAGACATTACTAACCATGACGGCCATGCCGGAAAAACGGACAAGGAATGAGAGTGATTTGTATTAAATAATTATCGGGAATGGAAGGCAGCCCTGCACGGGCCGCCCGTACAGACGATTTACAACGGCTTGATCACTACCAGGTAATCGGTGAAGTGTTCGACCGTGATCGGCAAGTTGTCGGCCAGTGTGGCCAACGCGGCGTCGGTATTGTCCAGACGGAACACCCCGGAAACCCGCAAGCCTTGCAGCGCTTGCGGGTCGAAACGCACCAGCCCGCGGCGATAGCTGGCAAGGGCCTGAAGCACTTCGCTCAATGGTTGGTCATCGACCTTGAGCAAACCCCGCGTCCAGGCATCAGAATCGCTGCTGCCAATGGGTTGCGGTGGTTGCGCGCGGTCATCCTTGAGCGTGGTTTTCTCACCGGCGTTGACGTTGACCGTCTCGCCACCGTTGGGCTTGGCGGCAACCACCGACTCCAGCACGCTGACCACGGTCGAACCGTCGGCCGTGCGTTTCACCAGGTAACGCGTGCCCAGCGCCGTTGCGGTGCCTTGATCGGTACGCACCACGAAGGGACGGCTTGAATCCTTGGCGACCTCCACCCACATCTCGCCCGTCAGCAATTCGATCACTCGTTGCTGACCGTCGAACTTCACGTCCAGCGCCGAATTGCTGTTGAGCTGCACACGGCTGCCATCGGCAAGTGCCACCTCTCGCCGCTCGCCGACGCTGGTGCGCTGATCGGCAAACCACACGGGCATGTGGTCGAGACTGACCCAGCCGCACAGCAAAACACCCAGCAAGGCGACAGCCTGAGTACCACGGCTCGACGCTTTGGAGGGTGCGCGTGCGAAAGCGGTTTTGAGGGCAATGCGTGTGGGTTTGGGTGGCAACTCGTCAAGGCTGCTCCACAGCAAACGCATGCGTTCCAGCGCCACGGCATGCTGGGGATCGGCGACGCACCAGGCATCGAATGCTTCGCGGTCCGCCGGTGCGACCAGGTCATCGTGCAGCATCGTAAGCCAATAGGCGGCTTCGGTGATCATCTGCTCGGACGGCTGATTGATGGCCGTCACGACACGGCATCCGCTTCGTACAAGGTCTTGTAGCAATGAACGAGAACGCTGGCCACGTAGTTCTTCACCGTGCTGGCCGAGACCTTGAGCTCGATCGCGATTTCGCTGTAGGTCAGGCCATCGAGACGACTCAACAGGAAGGCTTCGCGGGACTTCGCCGGTAAACCTGCAAGCATCACCGATATTTTCTCGAGAGCCTCAAGCGCCACGTGAATCGCCTCCGGATCGGGCATGCCGGCGTCACTGGCCTGGATCGCCAGCGCTTCAAGGTACGCCTGCTCTATGCGCCGACGTCGCGCGCCATCGATCAGCAAGCGCCCCGCCATGGTCGCTAAATACGCCCGTGGCTCTTTGATGTCCTGCGGCTCGGCAAGCGCCAGCACCCGAATGAAGGCGTCATGCGCCAGGTCTGCGGCACGATGCGAGCATCCGAGCTTCTTGCGCAGCCAGCCGTGCAACCAGGGATGATGGTTGCTATACAGCTCGGTAAAGGTCCTCTGACGAAGGGCTACATCGTCATGAGCCACGGACATATCACGCATACGAAAAAATTTCTCAAATAAGAAAGATTACCAGTAGCGCGAACGATGACAGCAAAATCACAGCAGAGCAAGCGACGTAAAGCCGCTGCCATTGGGAAGGAGTGGTGACGTGTTGGTGCGGCGCGGCAGTCAGCGTTGAGGGGCAACGACACGGAATTTGATGTCGATATCCTTGGAGACCACGGTGTCTGCCCATTCGCCTTTTCCCACCTCAAAATCATCACGCTTGAGAACGAGTTCGCCAGTGAATAAGCCGATTTCATTATCCGGACTCAATACCACCGGCACCTCAACCTGGCGAGTGATGCCCCTGATCGTCAGATTACCGGTGACCAGGTATTTGTTGTTGCCGAGGTCTTTCACGCGGGTTGACTCGAAAGTGCCCAGCGGAAAATCAGCGGTGTTGAACCAGGCGGGTTTGGGCATCTCGCTATTGGCATCGTCACTGCCGGCGTCGATGCTGGCCATGTCGATGTCGAGTTTGACGCGAGCGGCCTCGGGTTTGTCCGTATCGAAATCCAGCGTGGCCTGGAACTTGCCGAATGTGCCGTACATTCTTGTGCCCATCTGGTTGTAGGTGAAGCTGATCTGGCTGGCGGTCGGGTTGACCCTTGTGTATTCAACGGCTGAGGCACAAGACATTACGCCAAACGTGAGCACGGCGACCGACGCGATGGAACGCGAACAGAGTAGCTGCAACTGCATGGGGTTCTCCGCCGGAAGCTCACGTCAGCGTGGGTGCTGAAGGTTTATCCATGATAGTTCGATTTGCCACTTGCCAACGCCATCAGTACTCTTTGTCACGCTTTGCAAGGCCACCGGCCGGAATCAACACGCAATCATGGATCTTGAAAACCAATGCTACGGAAAGTCAGCAGCACCCTTCTCACCTGTTCAGCTATCGTTCTCGCCGCCAGTCTTCTGGCCGGTTGCACAACCCCCCGATACGATGGCAGTCGCGCACCAGACCCCGCCAAAGCGATCATCATTGGCTCGATCACCGAGGGATTTCTGACGCAGCCACATGGCCTGCAGGTGCAGATAAAAGCGCGCACAGAACCGAGCGCGACCATCGACCTTAAAACGATGTTCAATGAAGACGATCGGCCCTCGCCGAACCTGCTCGGTAACCTCTTCATGTACGAGGTGCCCGCAGGCCAGTATGAGTTCACCAGCTGGAGTTATTACTACTACGCGGGGTACGCAATGACGCAACCCGCACCCGTGGTTTTCAGCGTAAAAGCCGGGGAAATCGCCTACATCGGTGATCTGTACGCCAATGCCCTGACTTTTTGCCTGTCCAACGTCGATCACGGCAATGACGCACTCACGGCTTTGAAGCAAAAGTACCCAATGCTCAGGGACAAGCAGATTTCGAATGTGACGGCCCAAAGCGCATTCAAACCCTGGCCCACATCCGATGCAAAAGACTCGGGAAAAGGCCTCTGCACTTTCTGATTCCACGGGTTCGGGCCTGGTAAAACAGCCCGGCCCAGTCATCTCGTTCAACGTCTGGAATGTCTCGCCATGAAACGCTGCATGCTGCTGTTAACCTGCCTGCTCACTGCACTGTCCTTGCTGAGCGGCTGCGCCAGCGGTCCGGACCTCAAGGGTCAACCTTTCTTCACCGGCCCGGTAGAATCCCGGCCAGACCTGGCCACCGTGTATTTTTATCGCACCGCTGCCAGCGTCGGCTACGGCGTCGCACCGACGATTACTGTGGATGGCAAACCGGTCGGCAGCCTGCCATCCGGTGGCTACTTCAAGACCACCCTCCCCGCTGGCAAGTACCACATCAAATCCACCACACCACCGATTGTTACCAACTCGGTCAATAAGGCATTTGACCTGACGGTTGCGAACGGCAACGTCTATTTCATCGCCGACGAAACATCGTCCATGGACTTCAAGGATGATCAGACGCTGGGCGAAATCAATGACGCCAGCTTCAACTTGCAGCGCTTCTACTTCCGTTACGCCCTGGTGCCGGAAGAGCAGGCATTGCGCTCGATGAAGTGGTGCCAGCAGGTACCGGCAGCGCCGCAATGAATGACGCTGACCGGGGTGGGCCTCACCAATCGTAACTAAGCGTCGCGATCACGTTGCGGCGGTTGCCGTACAACACTGAATCCTCGTAGAACCCGGGCTCGAAGTAGTGCTTGTCGAACAGGTTATTGGCAGTCACCGAGAGCCGGGTTCCGTCGAGGCCAACCTTGGCCAGGTCATAACGCAGCGAGGCATCGGTGAGCGTGTAGTGCGGCACTTTCACAGTGTTCTGAACGTTGTAGGAAGAGCCGATGTAACGCTGGCCAACGCCCATCCCGACACCGTCGAACACACCGCTGTCCAGCGTGTAGTCCAGCCACACGCTGGCAGTGTCGCGGGGAATGGCGCGCGGTGTGTTGCCCTTGTAGGTGGTGTCTTCGGTGATCTCGGCATCGGTGTAGGCATACGACGCCAACATGTTCAGGTTATGCGCCAGGCTGGCCTTGCCTTCCACCTCGAACCCGCGTGAACGAACCTCGCCACTCTGCACCGAGAATCCGGTGTAGACCGGATCGGCGGTGGTGACGTTTTTCTGCGTCAGGTCAAACGCCGATACGGTCACCGAAGCGTCGTAACCCGGTGGCTGGTATTTCACCCCGACTTCGTATTGCTTGCCTTCGGTCGGTTTGAACAATGCGCCATCGCGGTCGGTGTCCGGGTTGGGCTGGAACGATGTGCTGTAACTGGCATACGGCGTGATGCCGTTATCGAACAGGTACGCCAGGCCAATGCGCCCGGTGAACTTGTGATCACGCTGCTCGGTGTCGATACTCTCGGTGCCGAAATACACGCCGGTCTCGCGGTCCATTGCCCAATCTTCGCGGCCACCGATGGTCAGCGCCCAGCGATCCAGTTTGATCTGGTCCTGAACGTACACGCCCACTTGCTGCATTTTGCTTTTGGTGTCGCGCTGCAACGGGTCGTACCAGATTGCACCGCCACCGTAGACCGGGCTGTACAGATCGAGCATCTCGAATTCCGGGTCCGGATCGCCATTACGGCGCGTCTCTTGTGATGTGTAGTGCGAGTAATCCACGCCGGTCAGCAACGTGTGTTGCAAAGGCCCGGTGTTGAAGGTGCCCTGCACAGAGTTGTCGACCATGAACGTGTCGCTGCTTTTCGGACGTTTTTGCAAACCGACATCTTGCGTGCGCCCGTCATCATTGAGCACCACGTCCGGGCCGCTGGAAAGGAAGCCGACATTGGAATGCATGTAGCGCAGGTTCTGCTGGAACTTCCAGCCGTTATCGAACAGATGCTCGTAGATCGAACCGACCGAGGTGGTTTCGACATGGTAATAACTGCCCTTCCAGCCCAGGTAGGTGTCGGAATCGATGTGCCCGTAAGGGCTTTTAAGCACGGTGCCGATGGCCGGAAAACTCTGTTCCGAACCACCGGTTTTGCTCTTGTTGTAGCTGGTGAGCACAGTCAGCGTGTTAGCGTCGTCGGGTTTCCAGGTCAGCGACGGTGCGATGTAAGTGCGGTCGTCTGGTGAGTGATCGACCTGGGTTGCGCTGTCACGCTGCAACATCACCACGCGGCCGAACAAGGTGCCGGCGCTGTCGAGTTGATCACCAAGGTCGAGACCGATCTGGCGGCGATCGAAACTGCCACCTTGTACTTCGATGTGATGAATCGGAGTTTCCTGCGGCCGTTTGCTGGTCATGTTGACCACGCCACCCGGTGCCATTTGGCCGAACAGCACCGAGGCCGGGCCCTTGACCACGTCAATGCGCTCCAGGCCGAAAGTCTCGAAGTTGGTGTCGTACTGGTTGAAGCCGGTACGCAAACCATCCTGATAAATACCGAACAGGTTGAACGCTCGAAAGCCGCGCATGAAGATGTCTGGCGCGCCCTGCCCGCCGGCATAATCAAGCACGCGAATGCCCGGCGTATAAGCCACTGCGGAGTTGAAATCCTGCACGCCGCGCTGGTCCATCTCGTCGCGGGTAATCACCGAAATCGTCTGCGGAATTTCATTGATCGGCGTATCGGTTTTAGTGCCGACCGTGGTGCGTTTGGCGACATAACCCTGAACCGGCCCGGTACCGGTTTCCTCACTCGGGCGAGTGGCTTGAACCTGCGTTGGCTCAAGCTCTACCGACGAAGCACCTTGAGGAATCACCTGCAGTACGTACACACCGTCACCCTGCGAGGTGGCACGCAAACCGCTGCCAGCCAACAGTCGGGCAAAACCGTTTTGTAGCGGGTAATCCCCTTCCAGCCCTGCACTTCGACGGCCCTGCACCAGCGCCGGATCAATCGCCAGATTGACCCCGGCGGTAGCGGCGAAACTGGACAACGCTTGACCCAGAGACCCCGGGGCAATCGAATAATGTTGAACATCGGCGGCGAACAACATCGGGCTGGCGGACACACCCAACGCCAGCACAGCCGTGTGCATCGCGCTGGCGAGTGAAGATGAACGAGGGAAAAAGGACATGCAAACTCCGTATCGGTAAGACCTGTTTGCAAGGAGGACACGCCAGCGTCGAAAAACAGGACAGGCAATGCGAAGATTTTTTCAGGCAACGCGCGGTTGCAGCGTGACCCAATAGCGGGTGCAGTACAGGACGTCGACGGGCAACGCCTGTGCGACGGCGCTGAGGATCAAATCGGTGTCGCGTAACTGGAACGCTCCGCTGATCAGCAACTCGCCGACCTGCGGGTCGCACCGAACCCAGCCGGGACGGTAACGGTTCAGTTCCAGCACAAACGCTGCCAGGGGCATGCGGTCCACGCGCAACACGCCTTGGGCCCAATCGGCGCTGCCGGGGAGCAATGCAGTTGCTGACTGCACCTGAAGACTATCGAAGCGGACATTTTGTCCCGCGTTCAAGCGCACCTCAGCGGTACCACGCAGGGGCTGAATATCAACTGCACCGGCAAACACGCTGACCAGGCTGTCGGCAGCTTCCAGGCGAACGCTGAATCGGGTGCCGACCGGGCGCACGTTGCCTTGCTCGGTTTGCACCCGCAACGGGCGCTTGAGAATGTCTTGGCCGGTAGTGACGAGGACTTCCCCGGCGCGCAAGCGAATCAAACGCTGGGTCGCGTCGAATGCGATGTCCACGGCGGTGTCGGTGTTCAGGTTCAGTCGGGTGCCATCGGGCAGGTTGATCTGGCGTTGCTCGCCAACCGCTGTACGCTCATCCGCCGACCATGACGAATGCCGCCACGTCATGAGCGCCACCGGGCCCGCGGTCATCAGCAGCACCAACGCCTTGAGCCCGGAACGTCGGCTCAAGCGATCGGCGCGGTCCAGGGTCGGCAACCCTACGCCGGTGGGAATGCCCTGCCATTGCTGGCTGACGCGTTGGGCCAATTGCCACGCACGTTCGTGGTCAGGATGCTGTTTGCGCCACTGCTCGAATCGCAGTTGCCGGGTTGTGTCGCCGTCAGCTTCGTTCAGGCGCATGTACCAACGCGCGGCCTCGCGCACGACGCTGCGGTCCAGCGGCACTTCATTCATGTGCCCTCCGCCATCGGCAGCATCATGCATTGCTCCATCGCCTGCGTCAGATAGCGCTGCACGGTGCGCACAGTGACGTTCAACATCGTGGCGATTTCGGCGTAGGTATGACCTTCCAACTGGGACAGTAAAAACGCGCGCCGTACCAACGGCGGCAGGCCTTGCAACAACGTATCGACGGCCTGCAACGCCTCGCGAATCAGGCACTGCTCTTCGGCGGACGGTGCGAATTGATCAGGCAACTGCTCCAGCGTTTGCAGCCATGCCTCTTCCAGCGAACGGCGACGATAGAGGTTGAGCATCAAGCGCCGGGCAATCGTCGCCAGGTATGCGCGTGGCTGGTGCAGGTCTGGCTGCAGCGCCGACGCTGAGGAGCGGAACATGCGCACAAACGTATCTTGCGCCAGGTCGGCGGCATCGCTGCGGCATCCCATGCGCCGGCACAACCAGCCCTGGAGCCAGGAATGATGCTCGACGTACAGCAACTGAATGTCGCGATGCAGGCACGCATCACGTGAAATGGCAGGACCCATTGGGCGGCTTTCCTGATAGTACGATGCGAATGCATTTGAGAATTGATCGCACTATAGCGACACGCTTGACGCCCGGCAATCACAGCCTTGCGGCCCTGATCGAGCCCTGCACTTCAAGAAATCGTTCAACCTCCGTACAGCTTGCCTCTGCGATATTCATCCCGTTCCGCGGTTTCTTGTCTTCTACGAAAGGCAGTTAACGCGTCGAAATGTATCCGGATTGAAACACGCCAGACATATCCAATGAACAAAGAACAGAAGCCACATACCTCTGGCCAGTGGCTCGCCTTACTGACACTAAACGCTTCAGCCCTTTCCTTAAGCACAGCGAATACCTGCCGCCATGAATGACGTGATCTTGCTGAAGCCCAGTCAGACCGAGCAACTGTCGGACGTGCTGTACGGTCCGATTCAACCTGAACTCTTGCGCGAAGAAGTGCTGGCCGATTTGCTCGAAGCCAGCGCGCGGCGTAATCCAGGACAGATCGCGCTGATCTTCGGCGAGCGCCAGCTCAGCTACGGTGAATTGGACCAACAGGCTGATCTTGTAGCCTCGGCGCTGATTCAGGCCGGCGTAAGGCCGGGGCAGATTGTTGGTTTATGGCTGCCGCGCGGCATCGAGTTGCTGGTGATGCAGGCCGGTATCGCCAAGGCTGGGGCCGCGTGGTTACCACTGGACCAGGACACGCCAGTGGAGCGTCTGAAGATTTGCATGGAGGACGCCAGCGCCGTCGGCGTGGTGACTTGCGCAGCGCTGGCCGCCTCGCTTGGCGATACGGGCCTGACACGCTGGACTGCCGAAACGTTGTTGGCCCCCACAGCAACCGCCCTCGTGCGGCGCAGCGCGGCGTTGCCAGACCATCCAGCCTACGTGATCTACACCTCGGGCTCGACCGGAAAACCCAAGGGCATCCTGATTTCTCAACGCAGCATCTGCCATTTTTTGCGCAGCGAAAACGAGGTCCTTGGCATCAACGCCAACGACCGTGTCTACCAGGGTTTTTCGGTGGCCTTCGACATGTCGTTCGAAGAGATCTGGATCGCCTACCTGGTGGGCGCGACGCTGTGGATTGGTCCGAGGGAAATCAGCGGCGACCCGCAAATCCTGCCACGCCTGCTCAATGAACAGCGCATCAGCGTGCTGCACGCAGTGCCGACGCTGCTGGCCTTGTTCAGTGAGGATGTGCCGAGCCTGCGCCTGATCAACCTGGGCGGTGAAATGTGCCCCGAGTCATTGGTCGAGCGCTGGAGCCAGCCTGGGCGACAAATTTTCAATACCTATGGCCCGACCGAGGCCACAGTGTCCGCCAGCCTGGCGCGACTTGTGCCCGGGCGGCCAGTAACCATTGGCACACCATTGCCCAATTACGGACTGCTGGTGATTGCCAATGAGACAGCCGCAAGTGAACCGCGCCTTTTGCCGCGCGGCGAAACCGGTGAGTTATGCATCATCGGCCCAGGCTTGGCCGACGGGTACCTGGGCCGCCCGGACCTGACCCGCGAAAAATTCCTGCCCAACCCTTGGGCCACGGGTTACCACGACGCCCGCTTGTACCGTACCGGAGACTTGGCGCGTATCGACCAGAAAGGCCAGGTGCAGTGCCTGGGACGTGCGGACGATCAAGTTAAAATCCGCGGCTTTCGTGTGGAGCTGGGTGAAATCGAAGCCTTGTTGGCGCAACAACCCGGTGTCGGCACGGTCGCGGTTCTGTTGCGCAATGACGACGGTCTCGACCAGTTGATTGCGTATCTGGTGTGCGACGATGAGCCGCCAGCAGCATTTACCCCGCTGCTGCGTCGGGCGCTGCAAGCACAGTTGCCGCCCTACATGGTGCCAGCACGCTTTGAGTTGCTGGACAGAATGCCGCGACTGACCTCTGGCAAAATCGACCGCAAAGCACTCAAGGCCCGGCCATTGAGCGTTGACACCCACGGCGCCGATCTCCACTGCGACCGGGCCGAGAATCCCGCTGAAGAAGTACTGTTCGCGGCGCTGGCAACCTTGTTCCCAGGACAGCCCGTGCGTCGCGATGCCGACTTTTTCAGCGACCTTGGTGGCCACTCTTTTTTTGCTGCACGCCTGGCGTCGGCCTTACGCGCCGACCCACGATATGCCCACGTCACGGTGCGCGATATCTATCAACAACGGCGCATTGGCGCTATTGCCGCGACACTGCAACAAGCACCGGAACCTGCGGCCGTCCCCGTCGAATGGACCCCACCCTGCGCGTGGCGACGCTGGCGCTGTGGTCTGGCCCAGGCCTTGGCGCTACCCGTGATGGTCAGCCTGCGCATGACGCAATGGCTGGCACCATTCTTTACTTATCACTTTCTGACCGGCGCTCCCGGCGATTCTGTCGCGGCAGCAACGCTCGCCTCGGTCGCTGTGTTTTTGCTCGCCACGGTGCTGCAGTTTGGCATCGCACTCGCGGGCAAATGGCTGATCGCCGGACGCCTGAAACCCGGCGTTTTCCCGTTGTGGGGCGTGACCTATTTTCGCTGGTGGGCCGCTGACCGAATGGTCGAATCGGCACCGGTTTACCTGTTGAGCGGTTCCTCGCTTTACCCCTTATGGTTGCGCGCACTGGGCGCCAAAATTGGCCAAGACGTGATAGTCGGCGGGGCCGTCGTACGGGCGCCCGACTTGCTGCACATCGGCAACGGCGTCAGCGTTGGTAATGGCGTCAGTTTCGAGAACGCCCGTGTTGAACGCGGTCAGTTGCACTTGGGGCAAATCACCTTGCAGGACAATGCCTGCGTCGGTTCGTACGTGATCATGGAGGGCAATACCCAGGTCGGTCCCTTCGGTCATCTGGAAGGCCAATCGGCGTTGGCCGACGGGCACAGTGTGCCGGCCGGACGCATCTGGCAGGGCTCGCCGGCGCGTGACCTGGGCACCTTCGACACCCAGCGCCATTCACCACGGCCCTCGGTAACCAAGGGCCGCTTGCGTGTCGAAGGGGCATTTTTTGTGTTCGGCATCTTGCTGATCGCCACGCTGTTTTTCATTCCGGTGTTCCCGACGTTTTTCTTGATCGACTGGTTCGATGACCAGCACATATTGCCTTGGCTACAAAGCGACAACGTTGCCCTGCAACTGGCGCGGTATTTCATCCTGGCGTTTCCCGCCAGCGCGGTATTGATAGTCGTCACCGCACTCGCATCCGCCGCCCTGCGCTGGATTGCCTTGCCACGCTTGCAACCTGGGCGTTACTCGGTACACAGCAACACTTACTGCGCGAAGTGGCTGGTCAGCCATATTCAAGAAGCCAGCCTGAACGTGTTGTCCGGCATCTACGCCACTGTCTATGCACCATTTTGGTATCGACTGCTGGGTGCAAAAGTCGGGCGTGACGCCGAGATTTCAACCGCACAAGGCGTGATTCCGGACATGTTGACGTTGGGTGATGAAACCTTCATCGCCGATGCGGTGATGCTCGGCGACGAGCAGATCGATGGCGGCTGGATGAGCATGCAGCCGACGGTGATTTCCAACCGCAGCTTTGTTGGCAATGGCAGTTTCATTCCCGATGGCACCGTGCTGCCGGAGAACGTGCTGATCGGCGTTCATTCCAGTGCGCCGCGCAACAGCGAACTGGCCGATGGCGACACCTGGCTCGGCTCGCCGCCGATCAACCTGCCGGCCCGCGAACAAGTGGGTGGTTACCCTGAGTCACTGACGTTCCGCCCTTCCCCATTGCGCCGTCTGGCCCGAGGCTTGATCGAAGGCGTGCGAATTGTCACGCCGCATGCGGTGGTGATCGCCGTCGGCTACACGGTAATGCTTGACCTGATGCCACTGGCTGGCGAAGAGCGCTGGGGCGCGGTGCTGGGTTACCTGGCGCTGATTGGCCTGGCGTATGGCGTGGGTAACTTCCTGTTGGTGGTGGCTCTGAAATGGCTGGTAATGGGTCGTTATCGCAAGCGCGCCGACCCGATGTGGACGCCATTTGTGTGGCTGTCAGAGGGCATTACCAGTTTGTACGAAGGCATGGCTGCGCCGAACTTCATGCGCTATCTGCGGGGCACGCCTTGGTTACCGCTGGCCTTCAACCTGTTGGGCTGCAAGATTGGCCGAGGGGTTTACCTGGACACCACTGACATCACCGAATTTGACTGCGTCACCATCGGTGCCGACAGCGAGTTGAATGCCGGCGCCTGCCCGCAAACGCATTTGTTCGAAGACCGGGTGATGAAAATCGACCACGTCACCATCGGCGAACGGGTGTACATGGGACCGCGTAGCGCCGTGCTGTATAGCGCGGTGATCGGTAATGACGCGCACCTCGGCCCGCTGACACTGGTGATGAAAGGCGAACACATTCCCGCCGCCAGCCGCTGGACGGGTTGCCCGGCCGCGCCCGGTCGCGCTTGAGCATCGGGCCTACCTGCGTGCAGAACGAGTCTATCTGGACCGTTTATCCGTGCCCCGGTCCGCCGCCGGAACTGCAGAACAGTGTGTTGCTGATCAGCACCGTCAATCCTGCGGGTACACCGCGCGCCATCGCTCGAGCACGCATTCGCAATTGCCTGGGCGAAGCGTTGGTAAGCGTATTGGGAATAACCTCGCAAGCAATCTCGTTCATCAGCCTTGCGGGGCATGCGCCACGGCTGAAGATTCAGGGTTGGCCGGAACCGGGGTTGTCGATCAGCCATGAGGACGGATTGTCGCTGGCGGCGGTCAACCTTCGAGGCAAGGTTGGCGCAGACCTGATGCAGGTACACGACGTTGCGGACTGGCAACCGGTAGCGCAGGACTATCTTGGCCCTCAGACCACCGACCACCTGCTGGCCACCCCCACTTTGTTGCAACCGCAGGCGTTTGCCAACGCGTGGTGCAAGCACGAAGCACAACTCAAATGCCATGGCCTGGCACTCGCCGAGTGGGCCGTGACGCAACCCCCGGAGTGCCTTGTTTTTGAACTGGCATTGCCGTCGCCTTTGGTGGGCGCTCTCGCGCTGCCTGCTTACACCAGGCGTTCGATTTTCTGATGCTGCCAGACGATTTTGTAATACGCGGTCTGCAACGCCAGCATCCCGAGATAGGCCACGGGAAACGCCATCCACACGCCTTGCAGGCCGAAATGGCGATCCAGCACATACGCCACCGGTAACTGCAGCAACAGCACGCAGACGATGGAAATCGACATCGGCACCAACACCGTGCCGCTGGCGCGCATGATGCCGCCGATGATTGCCTGGAAGCCAAATACCAACAGGCTCCACAGCATGATGTGCAACAGGTGCTCGGCCATCGTCAGCGTGGAGTCTTCGGTGAGGAACAATCCCAACAGCCACGGCGACAGCAGGTAACCCAACAGCACCAGCCCGCCGGTCAGGCACACATTGATCAACAGTCCGGTACGCAGGATCGGCGCCATGCGCTCCAGGTGCCCTGATCCGATGGCTTGCGCGCCGAGGATCGACGCGGTGATCGCAATCGACAGCGCCGGGAACTGCACGTAATTGACAATCTGCGTCACTGCCCCGTAAGCCGCTGTCGCCTGCGAACCGTGTTGATTGACCAGTGCCAGAATCACCAGCTCCGACAACGACAGCACCACCATTTGCAACCCGGTCGGTAAACCGATGCGCAGTACCTTGCCGAGGATGACCCGATCCAGACGCATCGTCGCAAACATCTCGCGGTCGGGAGCCAATGGATGCCCTTTGCGAATCAGGCGCCAGGCCAACCACGCCATCGCCGACAAGTTACCCGCCAACCCGGCATACGCGGCACTCTGAATGCCCATTTGCGGCAACCCGAACCAGCCCCGAATCAATGCCGGCGTCAGTGCCAGCCCAATGCACGTCGACACAATCAACGCCACCAGCGGCGACACCGTATCGCTCACCCCACGCAACAATTGGGTAAACAGCACATACACCAACAGCGACGGCATGATCCACATCATCACGTGCGCATAAGCCACTGCGTCGTCCAGCACATCCGCTGGCGTCCCCAACCCTTGCAACGCCGAGCGGGCAAACACACTGCCCAGCACCGCCGCCGCCAAGCCGATCATTGCGCCCAACAGCAATGTACTGCCGGCAATCGCCTTCACCATGTGCAGTTCGCGCGCGCCCCACGCCTGGCCAATCAGCACACCCGCGCCTGCGCCCAGACCAATCACCAACGCAATGAAGAAGAACACGATCGGGAACATGCCGGACACAGCAGCCAATGCCTGGGTGCCGAGCATCTGGCCGATATAGATGCTGTTGACAGTGCCCGACATCGATTGCAGGAAGTTCGACAGGACCATCGGCGCCAGGAAAAGCAGGTACGTTTTCCAGAGCGGGTTGTCTTGGTTGGGAATTGGCATTGGGCGAAGGTCCGGCTCGACTGCGGGGAAAAGATTCTAAAGGATAGCTGCAGCAGTGAAGTACACCGCGAGATGAATATCTCGTCAGGGTTCGATTATTTTTACAGGGCGCAGGCAGCGTCCTCCGCAGGAGCCGCCGGTCCGGATTACCGCTGCTGCAAGGCGACTTTCACTCCCAGCCCGACAAACAGCGTTCCTATTATTTTCCCCTCCCACCGACGCAGCCTGGAAAGGCCCTTGATCCATTGGCTCAAAGGTCGAATGGCCAGGGAAATGACGCTGGTATAGATCGCACTGAGCCCCGAAAAGATCAAACCCAGCACGGCGAATTGACTCAGGGACGAACCTGATTCCGGATGAATGAATTGCGGCAGGAATGCCAGGAAAAATAGTGCGGTTTTTGGGTTCAGTACCTCTGCGCCCACCGCTTGAAAAAAAGCCTGGGTCGATGTCACATCAGCCAATTGTGTCCGCGCTGCGCTGCTTGATTCTGCAAAAAAGGCGCGCACGCCCAGATAGATCAGATAGCAGGCTCCTGCGATTTTCACGACGTTAAACGCCAGCGCCGAGGTCATCAGTATTGCCGACAACCCCAGTGCGGCGCACAGCGTATGGATCAGGTCACCCGATGCAACGCCCAGCCCGGTGGCGATACCCACTTTGCGTCCACCTTGGAGGGTGCGAGTGATCACCAGCAGCACGGCCGGTCCGGGGATCAGAAAAAGCCCGATGACGACGGCTACGTACGCCACGATAGAGGCCAGATCAAACATCGCAGTTCACCTCGAGGCAAGAGAGGGCCACAGTTATCCTCAGATGAAGGTCGAAAGCAACAGGGTCACATTGCTTAGGCGGCATACCTTGTTCCGCAAGCCCGGGTTGGGCATCATTCAATAACTGACACGCTGAGCAAAAAAACATGAACCGCCGTAAAAAAATCCAGCAACTATTAAAGGCTCACGCCAAAAAGGCCAGTGCCAAATTGGCACCGGCCAGCAAGTCCAAATACATCAGTAAGGCAGATCGGTTGAAACTGGAGGCTGAAGCCAGCCAGGACTCAACCGATTCCGCGGGCAGCTGATTTATTGACCTGGAATCGGCGAAGGCAAGGCCTGCCCGCTATTCCATGCTTGCAGGTTAGCCATCACCAGGTCGGACATCGCCTGCCGCGTATCAAGCGTAGCGCTGGCCATGTGAGGCGTCAGCAATGCATTCTCCAAACCCAATAGACCTGCGGCGGGCCGAGGTTCGTTTTCGTAGACATCCAGCGCCGCGCCCGCCAGTCGTCCTTGTGCCAACGCCTGCGCAACGGCCGCCTCATCAACGACACTGCCGCGCCCCACATTAATCAAGTAGCCATTCGGCCCCAGCGCCTCCAGCACCTGCGCATCGACCATGTGATAAGTGTCGGCGCCCCCGCCCACAGCAACCACCAGGAAATCGACCGCCGCAGCCAACTCGAGTGCGGTCGAGTAGTACTGATAATCCACTGCCTGTGGCCGGCGCCCGGTGTAGGCGATTTGCATGTCAAAACCTGCAGCACGGCGCGCAATCGCCGCGCCGATTCGGCCTAGCCCGATAATCCCCAGGCGTGCCCCGCTGACTTTGCGACTGAACCGAAAAGGCCCATCTGCCCAAGCGCCTGAACGGGTGAACTGATCGGCCATGCGCAGGTTACGTGCGATGCCCAGCAGCAATGCCATCGCGAAGTCCGCTACGTCATCCGTCAGCACATCGGGGGTGTGCGTCACTTTGATTCCACGCTCGCGCGCCGCTTCGACATCGACGCCGTCGTATCCCACGCCAAACACCACAATGAGTTGCAACGCCGGTAGACGGGCCAGTAATTGTCGGGTGACCGTGGATTCGCCATTGGCCACCAGCGCCTGTATGTCTTCCGTGTGCTGACCGGTACCGGTGCCGTCTTCATCACACTCCACCACTTCGTAGCTTGCGTGTAATGCTTCGTCGAGCATCGCCGGCAGGCGTGCAATTTTAAGGAGCCTTGGCTTCATCGAGACCTCGTGAAATGTTGACCGTTACAGGCGGCACCGAGCGCGGAGCCCGGGCCAGATAAAGTCCCAGTACGCCGCCCGCCAGCAATGCTGCGCTGACCAGCAACAAGGCATAGTCGTAGCTATTGGTAGCGTCTTTGATCCAGCCCATGATCGGCGGCAGACCGAGGCCGGCAACGTTGGCGATGGAGTTGATCAGCGCAATCGACGCAGCCGCCGCTACGCCGGACAGGTACTCGGTGGTGGTCGCCCAAAACACTGGCGTGGCCGCCCAGTTCAGGCCCACCGCTACCACCAGCAATGAGTAGGCCAGCCAAGGATTGCTGGTCACCACCGCCAATGCGAGCAACACGCCAGCCAACATCAGCGGTACACCCAAGTGCCAGCTGCGCTCACGCTTGCGGTCCGAATGGGTACCGTTGAGGTACATGAATATGCACGCAAACAGGAACGGCAACGCCGACAGCACGCTGACGGTAAACGACTCCTGACCAGAGACGGATTTGACGATTAACGGCAGAAAAAGCGTGATGCCAATCGTGCCAAAAGCCTGCAGCAGCCAGAACAAACTCAGC
This sequence comes from Gordonia sp. IEGM753, assembly GCF_050321825.1. NCBI lineage: Bacteria > Bacillati > Actinomycetota > Actinomycetes > Mycobacteriales > Gordoniaceae > Gordonia > Gordonia sp. IEGM753. The sequence continues at coordinate 891,342 of NZ_JBNQGB010000001.1, read as the reverse complement.
AACCAGACCTGACGGCTGCGAAATGCCATTTGCCATCCCGCATGATGAGAGATCGGGGTTTTAGCCTGCTCGCTGGCAATGGTCCGGCTCAGCCATTCTTTTTCCGCGGGTTTGAGCCAGTGCGTGCTTTCGGGCGAGTCCGGCAGATAACGCAATACCACGATACCCAGCACGATCGCAGGCAAGCCTTCGAGGAAGAACAACCAGCGCCAGCCGCTGATGCCAAAGTAACCGTCCATGTGCAGGAAGGCCCCCGACAGCGGCAGGCCGATCACCGAGGCCAACGCCGCGCCGATGTAGAAAAACGACATGGCTTTGGCCCGATCGCTACGCGGATACCACTGCGACAGGTAGTAAATGATCCCGGGGGTAAAACCGGCCTCGGCGGCGCCGAGTAGCAAGCGCATCCCGTACAGCTGGTTGGCGCTTTGTACCAGGCTCATGCCCGCGGCCACGATGCCCCAGGTGATCATGATTCGCGCAATCCAGCGCCGGGCGCCGACCTTGGTCAGGATCACGCTGCTTGGAACTTCGAGGAGGATATAGGTCAAGAAGAATAAACCGACGCCTATACCGTACATGCGAGCGGTAAGGCCCAGCTCCGCGTTCATCTGCAATGCGGCAACGGAGATGTTCGACTTATCGATGTAAGCGACCATGTACAGCAACATCAGGAAGGGAATCAATTTGAGGTTGAGACGCTTCATGGTGCTGGCATGCAGGCCCAGATCCAGCGAAGACTGAGGCATTTGACTTCTCTATTTGTTGTTATGAGGGTGGTCAACGTTTCTGTCCTCACCATAAACGAGATCAAGCAACACCTCAACATGTGATTTATCAACCCATATATTGGGATTTGATCCATCAAAAAAGAATAACCGGGACGCATGAACAGCCGTTAACGCTGGAGCGACATAACGAATTGCACATAGGCAACATGTTCTTCGCAACATGGGCGGGCCGGGCACGTTCCTCTAGCATGGATTTCGCACTCGTTGTCCGCCCGGCCGGGCAAGCAGCCACCCGGTAGCTCGCGGACATGCTTGATCTCAGTGCCATTTCCATCACAAGGAGAACTGCACATGTCCATGCCCGCCATTGCCTGCCAGACCGTCACCTGGAACCCGATTACCAAACACAGCACCTTCACTGCACAGGACCGCGACATTCTCAGCCAACATTGGCACCCCGTTGCTTTTTCAGCCGACGTTACCGACAAGCCGTTCGCCGTCACGCTGCTGGATGAGCCTGTGGTGCTCTATCGCACAGGTGAAAAACTCAACGCCGCGCGAGATATCTGCAGCCATCGTGGCGCACCGTTGAGTAAAGGTTGGGTCCAGGGCGAAAACATCATTTGCCCCTACCACGGCTTGCACTTCGGCACGAATGGCCGGTGCACACGCATCCCCTCGGAGCCCAATGCCAACCTCACCGAACGCCATCGCATCCAGATGTATTCGACCCGAGAAGACTACGGGCTGATCTGGGTATTGATGTACGGCGACAGCGCGCCCTTCTCACACATGCCGTCGTGGAACGACGACAGCTTCCAACGCATCCTGCCGCCGTCAATCGACATTGCGGCCTCGGCGGGCCGGCAAGTCGAAGGCTTTATCGACGTCGCGCACTTTGCCTGGATCCACCACGAAGCCTTCGCGACGCGTGACAATCCGGTGGTGCCAACCTACAAGGCCGAAGTCACGCCGTATGGGATGCATGCCGAATACGTCAGCAACGTCAGCAACTTTCCGAAAAGCATGCAACACCGCGCCCCCGATGACTTTCTGTGGAGCCGCACGTTCGATGTTTTTGCGCCGTTTACCGCGCGTTTAACCGTCAACTTTCCCGACCCGGAACACCGCTTGGTGATTCTGAACGCAGCCAGCCCGATCTCGGCCCGCAAGACGCGGATGTTCTGCGCCATCACGCGCAACTTCGACCAGGAAATGCCGTTGGACGACGTCTACGCCTTCAACCAGCAAGTATTCGAAGAGGATCGCGACATCGTCGAACTGTGCCGTCCGGAAGACCTGCCGCTGGACCTTTCGATGGAAATCCATATTCCCGCCGACCGTTCCTCTACCGCCTACCGCCGCGCGCTCAGCGCACTGGGACTGGGTCGCGCCTTCATCAGCTGACCCAATTGCTGCATACCGATTGAGTGGAGTAACACCATGTTTAAGTGGGAATGTCTTGTGTGCGGCTTCATTTACGATGAAGCCGCCGGTATGCCGGAACACGGCATCGTCGCCGGCACAGCCTGGGGGGACGTACCAGACGATTGGTATTGCCCCGAGTGCGGCGTCGGCAAAAGTGACTTTGAGATGATCAAAATCGCGAGCGAAGAGGCGAGTCGCGCTGCAGCGCTGCCACCGGCACAACCGGACCCGGTGATTATTCTGGGCTCGGGGCTGGCCGGCTACACCGTCGCTCGCGAATTGCGCAAGCTGAATGCCGATACACCGATTGTGCTGATCACCCGCGATGGGGGTGAGTTCTACTCCAAGCCTTCACTGTCCAACGCCTTCCAGACCGGGCGCTTGCCGGATGCGCTGGTGACCTCGAGTGCCGAGCAAATGGCGGCGCAACTGAACCTGAAAATCCACACCCGTACCTCGATTGAACACATCAATGCGCAAGCGCAATCGGTTGACATCGAGGGCCAGCCACACCGCTACAGCTCGCTGGTATTGGCGCTGGGAGCCGACGCGCGCCGGCCCGATCTGCAAGGTGACGGCGTAGACGCCATCGTCACCGTGAACGATCTGGACGACTATCGACGCTTCCGACAACAGATCGGCGTGAATAGCCGCATCGCTATTCTGGGCGGTGGCTTGATCGGCTGCGAGTTCGCCAACGATCTGCGTCATACAGGCCATGAAGTGTGCATTGTCGACCGCGCGACCTGGCCGCTCAGCCGTCTACTACCGTTGGAGGCCGGTGATGCCATGGCGCAAGCGCTGGAGTCTATTGGCGTGCGCCTGGAACTGGGTAATGCGCCCGTTGCGGTCCAGCGTACGAACAGCGGACTGCAACTGCACATGGCCGATAGCCGCGTAATCGAGGTGGATTATGTGCTGTGCGCCATTGGCCTGGTCCCGCGAGTGGACATCGCTCGTGCTGCGGGCATCAGCGTCGACAGCGGCATCATCACCGACGCCTGCCTGCGCACGAGCGCGAACAACGTGTATGCCTTGGGTGACTGCGCGCAAGTTCACGACCTGGTGTTGCCTTACGTGATGCCGATCATGCTACAGGCGCGCGCCTTGGCCCAAACACTGGCCGGCCAGCCAACCCCGGTCGCCTACCCCGCCATGCCGGTGACCATCAAAACCAGCGTCTTGCCGACTATCGTGGCATCGCCGATGGGCACTCATGGGCTGTGGTCCACCGAGTTGGGAGGACGGTGCGAAAAAGGCATCGCACAGGTGAAGTCCCTGTACCACGATCAGCAGAGCCGCATGCTCGGCTTCGTACTGATGGGGGCGGCTACGCAGGAAAAAGCCGAACTTCTGAAAACCCTGCCCGATTGGCGTTAGCACAGCTTACTTGGCGTGGACGGGTTCAAGCCTAGCGCTATATTATCTTTTATATAGCGCTACGAAGAACCCACTGAGGGCGCGTCGCTAACTCAAGGTGAAGGAACAATCGTGAAGATTGATCAACCAGAACAGAGGCTGCTGTGTCTAACTCGATGCCCAACTTAGATGCTCAACTGATCCGCACGCTCTATACCCTTCTCACTGAGTGCAGTGTTTCCCGTACCGCCGAACTGCTTGGGCAAACCCAACCCGCCATCAGCGTTGCCTTGCGCCGATTGCGTGAACTGACTGGCGACCAGTTGCTGGTGCGCAGCGGCAGCCGCATGGTGTTGACCACACACGGCCTGACCCTGATCGAACCTGTTTCGCAGGCACTCAACGGCATCGACCAGATTCTGCACCCGGTCGACCTGTTCGACCCGGCCACCACCAAACAAACCTTTCGCATCAGCACTCCGGATTACCTGAGCGTGTTCTTTGTGCCGGCCATCATCGAACGCTTTTACGCCCAGGCACCGTTTGCCACATTGGAGCTCAAGCACTTGCAGGCCGAGGGCGGGTACTCTCGCGGACTTGAGGACGGCTTTCTCGACCTGGTGATCGGCAACTGGGCCGCCCCTGCAGAACACCTGCATCTGCAACCGTTGTGCGACGACGACCTTGTGTGCCTGTTACGCGAAGAACATCCCATTCAGCCAGGTTGCCTGACCCGTGAAGCGTATATCGAGGCCGATCACCTGGCCGTGATGACCAACAATGCCTCCGGCCAAGGCACAATCGGCACCGAACTGGCCAAAAGTGGCTTGGTCCGCACAGTAAAAACCACCCTGCCCTATTTCTGCATCGCGCCCTATGTACTGGTTAAATCAAACCTGGTCTTCACCACCACACGCTCGTTTGCCAAGCATTACACTGAATTATTACCCCTGCGTATCGAACCCTTCCCCGTCCCCGCCCAACCGTTGCGTTACTACCAACTGTGGCACGCACGAAAACACCGTTCATTAGCGTCGAAGTGGCTACGCAGTGTGGTGTTGGATGCGGCTAGTGCGATTGGGCCGTAGGGAATTAGCGAGCAAGAAGCCGTTGTTTGTATGCGTGGCCCTGTCCCGGAACCGCCTAATATCCAGCAGAATTTTTTGCGCAGAAGCTGGATGCTCTGATCGCTCAGGCCACGACTTAAGCGAGCAGTGAAGGCGGGGGGTTGCAGCAGGCAGATAAAACAACACCGGCGCGAGGCCGGTGTTGGGAGGAACAAACAAATCTGTCAGATTTATTTGTTATTTCTCGAGCTGAAATTGATTGGGAGATAATGCCAGCTGAGCAACAGTACGTCCCTGCGCATCACAAAACTCTACTTCATAGCCTTCAACTGGCAGACTATAAATTTCAATGATCGCACCCTGCATACCAGTTCGTAGTCCTTCCCCCGGGATATCCTCAGTCAATACGACAATATCAAAAAGCGAGTAAGTCATCTGGCATTCCTTACTTGACATAAAGAGTTGTCATTCTAGGTGTGGACGAGCCTGGATCATATATCCAGCCAGTACGAACAGTTGCCGTATTACCATTTGGCCCGGTTGGCCCGGTTGGCCCGCCTTTGTAGCGCCCCCTATTCCTTTTGCACCGTCAATCCATTAGCTGACGCCTCACCTGCAGAGCAATATCTTCCACAACGGCCTTGGGCCCAGCAACAGTGAGACCGACGAAAGTCTCTGCCTCTATCGCTACCAAAGCGTTGCCAACCCTAACAATCAGAGCTTCAACCTCTTGGGACCCGCCAATCCCCCAAGACTTATCAATGCGAACCGCACCAATTCTCACAAGAACAGCGCAGAGGGCATCTCTGAGAGCATCGTCATATTCATCGCCGAGAATAATTGTTACTGTCTCATTACTCATTCTTAAAAACCGAAATCCTTGCCGCCAGACCGGCTTGCTGACTTGACAACTTGCTCCCAACTTTTGCCAATGGCCCTAAGCCAATCGACAGTCGGACCCAGCTTATCGCCGTATTACTCGAGATTCCTGGCGTAAATAACCTCAATCTGCGGAGCAAGTGTGAGATCTTTGTACTGAACACCCAAATCTCGACGTATTTGATGAAGCTGACGAGCAACCTGCTCAGGTGATGCGCCCGCAGCTCTCATACTGATAGAAACTTCATCAAGTGTTTTTACTTCGTTGACATATGCTTGTCGCAAAGGTGGAAGCCCACCAGTCGCTTTTGCACCTCGCGCTGCTTTTACCTCAACCTCAAGCAACGCGGCGCCGAATTTTTTCTCCAGCGCCTGCAAAATTTCCTTGGCTGCAGCTTTGGATATTGTAGCAACGGCTTTAACCTAACTATGCAGAACAACTACGCATAAACTTTCGATGCACACAATATCTTTAAAAAATTACTAAAGCCCACATTGACGTTAATGTTTAGTCTAGCAGACCAGGCGAAAATTGTTCAACACACAATGTCTCGGGCCATTCTTGGTTAATAGCGATGAGCGTCTGGAAAAGTTTCGACCTGCCGAGACCGAGCGGCAATTTGATCTGAACTCCCCTCAAGAATATACCAACAACTTCACAAAATAGACCGTTTTTTAAAAGCCCAAAAAAAACCCCAAACAATATATAAACAAAGAGACTACCGCCAATGCGAGTCTGCCAACTGGATTGGCATCTTTTCCGAGTCCCCCTGGGCCGATAGATACCCTTCCGCCCATCAAATACGAAAAAACTGCTTGGCCGAACCAAATCTGAAGCAGTAACGAATCGAAAAATGGTCTCCACTCCCCGAAAAATCGAAAGAAGCAATTAAATAAAGCCCCCGCCAGAAGCATTCCGCCGAAGTAGAATCTATATTTAAATAAGAACAAATTCATATTAATGCTCAAGCCCTAGCCGCTGCTCGGCCTTCTCAATCAAGTCGTCACCCACGCAATCGACCTGACTACCAAAGCAAACGATATCAGGATGCAGTGATACTAAGTCCTCAACTTGATGCGTCTTAACTTGGCTCATTCTCAATTCCTAAAAATCTGCAGATCGTTGCTGCCAGTACTGCTCCCTCCACTTATCAAAAGCTGGCCTACCAATACCGGAAGAAATTGTACTAGGGATAATGTTAATAGTTGTGCTATTGGTTTGGTGAAAACTTTGCGTCATTTCTGCGATATACCCTGACTGTATTTGCGTCATATGATGTTGGCTCACCGACTTGCCATCTTCACCTATGGGCACTAGGCCAGAGTCCATACGCTCAGCATTATTACCTGTAATGACCTTGCCACCTTCACGTCAACTAGTTTACAAATAAGGCTCAAATAAATCATTCCGTTGATAGACCTTATTCCCACTAAACCGAATAGGATCTTTTGACCAAAAATTACGTTGCTGCGTAAAAACAGAGCCCGCCTTTGTAGCGCCCCCTACTCCTTTTGCACCAACCAAAGAGCCGAATATTCACGAAGCTCTAACGCCCCTGACCACGACTTCTGTTGACCACATCCAGAAGCAATTCAAGCTCAAAGCCATAACTATTCGGCTCAAAGCTCTCCTCTACACCATTCATCAAAAACTCATTAGAAATCAACTCACAAAGTTCATCTACCTCACCTGATGATAATGAACCATTAAGCAATTTCTCAGTTAGTGTCGGTTGGAACGCTCCCGCCATAAAGCACAACGAACATAAAAGCTGCCATTGGGCATTTGTTAAGAGACTACTCATTTTCCGGTCCCCGAAGCGGATTTCCCCCAACCTGTGACGACTTTACCTTCAGCATTGACAACTATGACTGCATCCGTCCCCGTATACCTAAATATTGGACCGTACTTCGAAGGGACATATTCAATTTTTAGAGGGCCAGACCAAGCGCCACTGAGTGCAGATTGGCTCACACCAATGCCGCCATCCCTTCCTGCAAATTGTTCTAATGCATGATTTGAATAGCTAGTGATTTATGTAGGCGCCCTGGCTCCGGCGGCCTGCTCAGCAACCATCTGCATTTTAAGTCTTGCAGCATTAGCCGCGCTGTTCGCTCCTGATTCAGCAATAGCGGGAACGCCTTTTGCACCATCAATTTTTAGGCACTATCGCAAAAAGCCCCTCCGGCATTAAGTAGCTGAAAATATAATTCTTTGCCTTATCTGAACTGCGCTTAGAAAAAACAGAATCAGACTCATCGGGGCCTTGGTCGCAGTACCAACTGTCGTACGTCTGCTCAGCTTTCTCGCCAACCAATTTATACACATCCCCTCCAAGAATCGCAATTCCGAAAGCCTCGAGTTCATAAATAGCATGTAAAGCGTCATCACGACCTAGTGCCCAGTTCCGCACTCCCAAATGCTCTAGAGATATACCTCTACTTAGAATAGGATCAATTTGCTCCGACCATACAATACTCATAGATCACTCCGCCGAGGTCGGTTTGAATAGTCGATGGTTGATTGATCCATCCGACTCCTTTATGAACTCGAAAACGCCTTGTTTCCCACGATACTCACCTGGAATTTTCAGCATGTCTCTTACCACACCATCTCCCCCTGTGATCTTCGTCACCTGTCCGGCCCCTTGGAAAGTTGTGACACTTTCCGGGAACCCATGAAGATCGCCAGTCTTGATCTGGCCTAACACTTTATCTGTGTATTTCGTACCTGCAAAGAAATCATCCGCTACGGCGCTTCCGCCTTTTGCACCTCGCGCTGCTTTTGCCTCAACCTCAAGCAACGCTGCGCCGAATTTTTTCTCCAGCGCCTGCAAAATTTCCTTGGCTGCAGGTTTGGATATTGTAGCAACGGCTTTAACCTTACCGACAGGCGAAGGCGTGGGGAAGGAAATATCGATCCCCAATTCCACATACCGCTCAAAATCGGTGAGCTCAAAGAAAATATCGCGAAGGGCTGCTGGTGGAAACTGGTTTAAAAACTCAACAGTTTTGGGGTTCAACTGTGAGCGGTCTTTCTCTCCTTCCGCGATTTTCTGAAGGTCCGCCAGGACATCTTCAGGTTGCAGGTCAACAAATTCCCCCCGCTCGTGCAAAATAGCAAATCCGCTTTCCAAACGCTGTTTCGCTTCACGATGAACCTGCTGGTTATAGCGCTCAGCATTCCCCGCTACCCAGCTCCCTATAGCAGGATCGCCACCGCCTGACGCCGCTGCCAAAATACCGATAATCTGCGCTGTACCGACTTTGAATTGGTCATCGGTGACAATTCGCTCATCCAGAAATCTTCCCAGTGCGTCTGTGGTGAACTGCGTCAGGCCTTCAGCAGCAGCGCCCGCCAATGCCCCGGTTTTAAATTCACCGCCGCTGGCTACGGATAAAGCACCGCCCAACAAGGCGTGCATCAGTATTTTTGATGCCGAGCCTGAGTCCACATTTAGGTAATCAGCAAGATCGCCCACTTGTTTGTTGCCAAACGCGGCGACGAAGTCCAAGCCCTCTGAAGCAAGTGCTTTTGCCAGGTTATCCTTCAGGCTGCCGCCATTGATTGCCGTATTGATGCCACCGCTTATCAGGACGTGGGATCCACTGCGCAACACATTGTCTACGGCGGTATTCCAGTCCAGCAGACTTGATGAGTAACCGGGATTGCTGACTCCACTTCCATTAAGAACCTGCGCCCCGCCCGCTTGCCAACCGCCGACCAGGCTGTCCATGGTGCTCAATCCGTAGGCCGTCGCCCATTGCGTGGCATACCCTTTGAGTGCATCGATGCTGGTGGCGGCCTTGAATCCGGCACTAAGGTCGCCTCCTCCATTAACTGTACCCACCGCAAAATTACTGGCGATGGCACCCGTCAAGGGTCCAATAAGCACACTGGCGACAATGGCGATAATCAGTTGCGATGCAGGGCCAAGTCCGGCGTCGTCGTATTTGAAGGACTCATGAATCTCCTTCACCAACCGCCAATCCACATCACCCCGTCTCTCGGCTTCTTCAAGCCACGCTAGATTGGGGTCAGCCTGGACCATTGCTTCGATGGATTGCCTAACGGTGTTTTGATCGATTTGTTTCAGATCGATCTGCAGGCCATCAATCGCCCTGATAACAATGTCGCCACCCGCAGTTAACTGACTTTGACGCAGGGTTTCGTCGGTACGTCCCTCACCTTTAGCCGAGAACCAGAACGAGTCGCTATCGCTTTTGGTGTGACTTTCATCATGCAGATCCTTGACTGCCTCGAAGGTAATTTTGCCTCCACTGTCAAGAGTCAGGTCTTTGCCGCTGTTCAGTTTGGCGCCTTGATACAGTTGATCGCCGCCACTGACCAGTGTCAGGTCACCGCCAGCGCTGATCTGACTCCCGATGTTGTTCACATCGGTCACTTCATCGTGCCTCGTCTCGAGGCTGCCGAAACTGCCCTTTTTCTTCTTGTCATACAGCGAGTAATCGGAATCTTGGGCAGCCAAAATGTCTAGCCGGCCTCCTGCAACCAGATACGCCTCGTCACCGGCCGTGATGCGGCTGGAAATGACAGCCAAATCGTTGCCCGCGCTGAGCGCCACATCACCGCCCGCGGTCACAGCCGACATGACCTGGCTGACATGATCTTCCTGCTGGGTCACTTTCTTGTTTTTCGACAGCGAATGCTCTTCATCCGCAGCCGAACTGATCGTCAGGTTCTCACCTGCTGCCATGGCGATATCGCCTTTGGCATCGACGTCACTGGCGATGACATTGATGTCGCGGCCAGCCTCGACGGACAGGTCACGACCAGCACTGACTTCAGCGCTCAGTTGAGTGATGTCGCTACTGTTATGCCTGGCACTTTGATACGAGCTGTTGCTGACCTGCTGTGATGCCAGATTGACGTCGCGGGTGGCTTCGAGGCTTAAATCCCGACCGCTTTGCAGTGCGCCGCCGATAACATTGATGTCGCGACCTGCCGACACATTGAGGTCATTAGTCGCTTCGATACGCGCAGCATTGTCGGCAAACTCTCTGTGCAAAATGCCGTACAGCGTGCTGTCGAGGGCGGTGATGGTTCGCTCGTTGATCACGTCGCCATTGCTCGCCGTGACACTGACATCGCGTCCCGCAATAACACCGCCCAATGTGTTCAAGACATCGTTCGTCGCCAGCAAATCAAGGCGATTCCCGGCTTCTACCAAACCGCCGTTATTGGTGAGATTTAGTCCCGCCATCGCTGCCAGGTTGTTGGTTGCACGCAAGGTGCCTGCGTTGTTCAGGTCCTGGCCTGCGATCAGCTTGACGTCATTGCCCTGGATCAATGCGCCGTTCGGTGCCAGGCGATTTTTGGCCTGGGCGAGATACAGCACCGGCACCAGCACTTTTTCGCCGTTCACTTGCTGCTCTTCGAGCCAGACGATGTCGTGGGTCAGTGCCGCGACTTGCTGTGAGGTGAGCGTGACGCCTACTGAAAGGTTGAGCGCGTCCTTGCTGGCGATGGCGTTGTTCATCAGGTATTTGAACAGACCTTCATCGGAGGTTTGGCCGTCGATGAAGCGTTGCCCGGTACGTTCGATGATGGCTTGTTGAATCAACCGTTGTTCGTAGAAGCCGTCGCCCAGACGCTTGGCGCTGATGTCGGGGTCGTAGCCCAGGTTCGTCAAAAGGTAGTCCGAGCTCATGAATTGCTTGAGGTCGGTGAGTACCGGATTGGTCTCGACCAAATACTTATGCGATGTAGAGCGAACGCTGTTGTCTGGCAAACCCCGAACGCGAGTCACCGCTAATGAACTGTTGATGCCTCCGTTCGGCACGGCGCCAGCAACCGAGCCACTTTGGTCGTTAAGTCGGAAAAGTCCGTTTTGCCCGGTTGGCAGGCTGAAGCCAGGAAGCGTCAGTGGATTGATCTGTTGTTGCGCGAGATCAGGTGATAGCTGGCTGTTCAGGCTGATGACCGTGGTGGTGCCGGTGCCTGACGCTGCGGTATCCGCGTTGCGCGATGTACCGGCAGCCACTGAACTGTAGGGTGACAACACGCCGTTGTTGATCTGGTTTGCCGCATTGACGGTTACGTTGCCCGCAGCCTGAATGATGGCGGAGGCGTAGCCCGTCGGAACGCCGTTGATGATGGTTTCGCTGAATACGGCGTTTTTTATGAAGCTTGGGGCGTCTGTTCTAACGCCGGTGGAATACTGTGAATCGCCAAATTCGACGGCATTGTCTTTTTTGTTAAGGGAGATCAGGAGAGGACCGAGGCGCTGGGACCAGTTATCTTCCTCACCTTTGACCCCAGGCTGCACTACCTTTGGCAGTACCCTCGAATCAGCTTCACTGGCGTTCCAGAAACGCAGATCCTGATTGTATTCAGCATCGTTTTGCGCGTTGTAATTGACGATTTCCTGCCACTGTTCAATCGATTGGCCGCCGTTTAGATACTTGCGCGAGGTAAAGTCGCCCAGCGACGTGCCCGAATTTTCAAAGTCCGACACTGCGATGTCTATTTTTCCAACAGCGCTGACGGAAGAGTTCGAGTTACGGAATGCTCCCCCGGAGACATCAAGATTGCGTCCCGAATTCATCGACGCAGCCTTAGAGCTTTCGCTTTCCAGCAGGCTGACTTTGAAGGTTTGCTCCCACACCAGGTGCGAGGCAATCGGGTGTGTAGACAGGTCGGCCCAATTGGCCGGTAGCTGTTCACAGTCGTAACAACGAACGCCGATGTCCGCCGTGTACATTTCAGAGACGGTCTTGAACTGGTCCCTGCGATTGACGATTGAATCGGCACGGATCGAGAAGTCCCCGCCGCTTTCCATCGTGCCGGAAAGGTTCTCTACCAACGCCGATCGGCCGCCAGCATCATCCCGCGCAATATCAATCGCACCCAGGCTGTAGACGTCGGAATTCCTGTTGGTGAAGCTCCCGACCCGCAAGGCCATGTCGCCACCGCTGAACAGGAGCCCTCCCTGGTCATTCAGCAGCGTGGATGCTTTCAGCTTCAGCGCGCTGCCACCCGCGAGGGTGCCGTAATTGTTGACGTTTTTTGCTGTGACGATGAGCTGGTTTGCAGCCGTGAGACGACCGCTGTTGTTCAGGGTAGTCAATTCATCGCGATCACCCACCGTCGTTTTATTGCCTCCGGCAATACTGCCTGTGCTACCAACATTAATGGCCGCAGCGTCCAGTTGCATGTCACCCAGACTGGTCATGCGACCATTGCCGCCATAAGTTTTAAGCAGCTGCACATCGAGGGTGCCATCACTGGCGATCAACCCATCGTTGGTCCAGTTTTCGCCTCTGCCTTCAAAGTGCTCTGAAGCCAGCAATTGCCCGCTCGCGGTTTGCGCGAAGTGGCTGACATTAACCTTCAGGTTGTTGGCCTGGATGACACTGCTGTTGGTCCAGCTGTCAGCATCGAGCGTCATGTCGCCGCGAGTGACCATCGTCCCGCCAGCATTGATCACGTTGGCGGTGGCGATGTTGAAATCGCCGATTCCGACGTGGGTTACGTTGCCTCCCGTATTGAGAAAGCTTGGGGTGGCGAGCGTCAGATGCGTGTTGGCGGTTTCCAGCAGGCCATTGCGATTGTCGAATCGGCGACCGATCTGAAAATCGGTGGTGCCGGTCACACCCATCGCACGCAATTGGCCGCGTTGGTTGTCGACACTATCTGCACGCAGCTTCAGGTTACTGCCGCTTTCGATCAGGCCGTCGTGGTTAACAAGGTCGCCATCGAGTTCAAGTGCTATGGTTTTACCGCTGATCTTCCCCGCACTGTTGTCGAGCGCATTGCCCTTGATCGAGACCAACTCTGTGGCGTAAATCCCACCGTCGATGTTGTTGAGTTGAGTGGCGCCGGTGTCGAGCAAAATATCGCCCGCGTTGGCGGCGATGCGCCCTCCCTCGTTATAGATGCCGCCTAATGCCTGAAGGTCAAGGCGATTGCCTTCGATTTTGCCACCCTGGCCGTTGCGCAGAACGCCGGTCAGCCTGGTCTGCATCAAATCCTGGAGGCTGGACAACTCGCCATTGCGGTTGTCGACATTGCCTGCGTCGATATTCAGGTGGCCATTCTTGGCAATGATTTTGCCACCCTGGTTATCAAGGTTGCCGCCCTGAACTTTGAGGATAAGGTTGTCGTGACTTTGTAATGAGCCTTTGCTGTTGTTGATGCTATCGGTCGTGATATTGAGCCCGGCACCACTGCTGTGGATCAACCCGTTATCCGTGTTGCTGACACCACGAGTAGCGATGAGATCGAGTTGAGCATTGGCCTCCACGATGCCTTGCAAATCATTGTTGAGCTGGCCTGTCAGTAGGCTCATCAGTTGTTGGCTGATGAGTTTGCCGCCCTTATTGTCGATCTGCTCGGAACGCTTGATGACTAATGGCCCGCCACTGGCGAGTACTCCATCGGTGTTGGTCAGAATACCCAGCAGGTCAAGCGTGATGCTGTCTTTGCCTGCCATATTGCCGCTGGTGTTATCCAGGTCGATACCGGTGAAAGTCAGTGCTTTTTGGGCGCTGATTTTTCCAGAGGCATTGCCGAGTTTTGAAGCGATTAAATCGAGTGTGCCGCTGCTCTCAATCAAACCTTGCGCGCTGTTGTCGATAGCGCCTTGGGTGATGGTGATCTGTTGTGCGCCGCCGCTACTGACGATGCCATTGCGGTTATCAAGGCTCGCGGCAGTGACCGTCACCTCACCCTTGCCAGCTACCCCGCCTTTTGTGTTGTTGATCAGCGCACCGCTGAGATCAATGTCGACGTTACTCTGCAGGCTCGACAGCGTGCCTTCCTGACTGTTATCGAGAGTGCCACCCGCCACGGACAATCCTTGCCAGCCGGAAACAAGTCCGCCCTGATTGTTCAGGCTTTCGGCAACAACGGTCATTCGCTCATTGCTGATGAGCTTGCCCTTGCGGTTGTCCAGGGTATGACCCGAAACATTGAGGCTACTGGTGCTGGCAATTACACCGTTCTGATTATCAAGGTTGCGCACATGACTGATGCTCAGCGCATCCTTGGAGTTGATCACGCCAAGCTGATTACTCAAGACTCCGTTGTTGAGGTCGAGGTTCAAAGCACTCTGGGCCAATAAACGCCCACCTTCATTGCTTAATTGGCCAATCTTGCCGGTGAAATTGCCGTCGCTGGAAATCATACCTTTCGAATTCAGCACTTGATCAGCCGTGATACTCAGTGCGCCACTGCTCAATACCCGTCCGTTATTGCGGTTGTCCAGCGTCATGGCCGAAACGTTGGCGCTTTGCCCGGTACTTAAAGTGCCACCTTGATTGTTTAGGGTCTGCGTGGCATTGACCGTCAGGCTACGACTGGCAACCACGGTTTTTCCGCTGTTGTTGATGTTCTGCGCGATCAGGCTGACATCACCGTGCGCATTGCGGCTTTCGTCGGCATTGACCCCGGCTTCGATAATGCCGCTATTGGTCAACTGACCACCTGCGCTCATGACGATGCTGTCGCGAGCCACGAAGGTGTGCTGGTTGGTCAGATCGCCTGCCGTTAGAACATTTATGGTGCTACCAGCACTTACCGTGCCCTGATTTTCCAGGCTCGCCGCTTTAAAATTTACGGCGCCAACCGCCGTGGCGCCCGCCAGATTCAAATGCCCGTTGACATCGATTTGAAGATCACCGCCACTGGCGGCGACGTTGCCCGCCAGCTTCACGCCGACCCCGGCCTCAGTGCCGACCAATTTGATAGCGCCGGCGTACATGCCGCCCAAAACTGAACTATCAATGGCAAATTGCGGCTTGACGCTGCCGTCATCGGCGCGGGCGGTGGTGTTGAGGGTGGTGGCATTGACGTTGTTACGGCCAGCGATGACGGTCAGTTTCCTGGCATGGATATCGGCATTGATTCTTGCGCTTCGGGTGATGATTTCGAAGCTGTCAACATTGCTCGCATCCAACCCGTCACCATCGATGGAAACACTGCCCTGATCGATTTGAAAGCGGTCCAGCCGCCCCGCGCCATCGAGCATCGGTTTGCCGGTTGTGAGCGTGACGCGTGGGGTATTGATAAAACCGCAACCGTTGCAACTGATGCCATACGGGTTGGCGACAATGACCCGCGCCGACTGCCCGGCCACTTCGGTGTAACCGCGCAGCTGGCTCGGGTTGCCGCCATTCACTTCGTTAAGGATGATTTGCGCCGAACCGCTGTTTTTCAGGTTCGGGTTGCCAATAATGATGCCGCCCAGTTGTGTGGCAGATGTCTGGGAGGCGCCATTGTTGAGGATCAGGCCTTGGGAATTAACGTTGTAATCAACAAACTGGTTGTGAGACAAGCCGCTGCCGTTCGGGGTGGCGATGTTGATGATCTGCACCCCGTTACCGGCGTGATCAAGTGTGGTGCCGGGGGCACTGACGACGATGCCATCGGCCTGGGCCCATAGCGGCTGCCAGAACATGACGTTAGCCAATAGAAACGCCACTCCGCGTTTGGGCATTCCCAAAAAATGCTCGCGGGCTTTCATCCGCGCAGAAGGCAGGTGCATGAGGAAGGTGTATTGGCGAACGTCCATGTAAAAAGTCTCGAAGTAGCGTAATTAAAGAAAAAAATCCACGCGAAAATAGATCGGCGCTTCGCGCTCGGTCACAGCGTTCGGACGTTCCAGAGAGTGGGCAAAGGTCAGCCTGACGCTCATATTTGGCCCCCTGGCCGACAACTCGAGTGCATTGCCTGACAGGCGACCATGTTGGGCGCCGTTGTAGCGGTCATTACGGATCACACCGACGTCGTAACCCAGGCCGGTGCTGTATTCGGTGAAAAATGGTCGCATCCAGTCCAGGGTTATCGGACGGGTCCAACTCACGTCATTGCGCCAGTAACCTCCGCTGTCGCCGGACAGTGACTGATCCTTATAGCCACGAATCGACGACAGCCCTCCGAGGCTGGTGCGTTGCGAACCGAAGAGCACGTCTTCACTGCGCTGGCCGGTCAGCATGTTGCCGAACAGGAACGACTCGCCCCACAGCTTGAACGGGTGCAGGTAACTGAGGGTGGCGGTGTATTTGCGATAGCGTGCGTCGGGCTCGCCCGGGCCAGGATGACCGTTATCCTGAGCGCCAAAAGCACCGATGCCCTGCTGCATGCCGAAGTCGAAGTTTGCGTAAGCGCCGCCAATCCGTCGGCCATGGTTGATACCCAGTTGCGCTTCGCTGATTCGGTTGCTGCTGAACTCAAGTTTGTTGTCTTCGATGTAGTTGTTGGTCGCCAACCATGAGTAACCCGAGGTGATAGAGGTTTTGCTTTGCGCGTCCCGGTGAATCACCCTTTGCGCATGTAGTTGGTGGTTTTCACTGTCGCCGGTTTGTTTGAAGTTGTAGCCATTGGCCGAGATCTGCGAGCGATAATCGGTACGGTTGTAGACGTAGCTGAAGTTCCACCAGCCCCACGGCAAGGTGTAATTGAGCAGCGCGCTGCCCGAGGTATGCTGGTGATCAGTCATCGCATCGTGCCCACCGCGCACCAGTAACTGATCGGCCAGACCCAGCGGGCTGTCCCAGTCAAGCGTGGTGCCCCACTGCTGTTCACCGGTGCTACGCTGGCCGGTATTACTGCGAGACACGCCAGCACGCCAAGGAGACTGCGGCGTATTTTTAACCAGGATTTCACTGCCGCCGACTGTCTTGCCGGGGGCCAGCTCCATCTGCGCCTGAATGGATGGCAAACGATTCAACTGATCGACCATTTGCTCGATCTCACGCAGGTTGACCAAGCTCCCGACGCCGCCCGGGTAAGCCATCGTCAGTTCACGCGCCGACAGCTTGCTGCCCGGCGCGCCTTTCAGACCTTCGAGTCGCCCTTCAACCACCAAAACCTTTAGGTGCCCGCCAGATAAATCCTGTTGTGGCAAGTACGCGCGGCTGGTGACCAGGCCTTGGTCGATGTACACATCAGTGATGACTTTCAGCAACTCATTGAGTTGAGCAACACCCAGACACTGGCCGATGTAAGGCCTGAGTAGGCTGTTTTCCTGGCGGACCGACAGGCTCTCGGCACCTTTGAGCTCGATATCTTTTATCGGGAAGCAACGGGTTTCGGTCGGGGTAGGAACCTGTGCAGGTTTGGCTTCTTTTCCCGGCAGCTCTTTAAGTTCTTGCAGACGCCTGCGTTGTTCGTCGAGCAAGCGATCCTGTCGTTCACGGATCAGGTCGGTTTCGCCGGGATTGGGAGCGGCATAAGCACATTTCAGCGGAGAAAAGCACAGCAACGCCAAGCACAACCTCGCCACAAGGGCGGGTGAGAACATGATCGATCCCTCGAAAATAAAGTGATATCAAAATAGTGGCACAGTATTAGGTTGCCCACTATCCCGGTGTCAATTAATGACGGCCTTCGAAAACATTAATTGACGATCAATCACTCGCGCAGTCGGCTGCTTCCGACGAGCCTGTGGGACGGTTCCGAGCTATTGTTGGAAAATTCTTCAGGGACTACACATTGCACTTCCGTGTGTAGTCCCTGCTTAAAACAGCGCTCTTAATTCAAGTATCATGCGGCCGGTTCAATAACGTCCGCCCCTTTGCATCGCCAAGGGAGTTTGTACAAGTCAGGGAGTGATAGATGCACAGAAATACGAAGTTCGGTGGCTGTGGGTTGATCGCTGCGGTGGTGCTGCTCAGCGGTTGTACTTCGCTGTTGCAGGGCAAGCAGTATGTTTTTCCCAAGGCCGGTGAGCCTTCCGCGACGGTTCGCATGAAGTATGAAAGTGGCACCAGCCTGGACGCGATCACGTTTAACGATTCGGGTTGTTACGCCGGCTATACGACATTGCCTGGCACCGACGAATACATCGAAGCTCCGGTAGTGGCGGGCAAAGAGTTGGTGCTGACGTACAAGCGTGTCCTCGCCGGAGCAGCGTGCCAGATACCCTTCTCTTTTACTCCGGAGGCGGGAGCGACCTACACCTTGCAGTCGGGTTCGTGGAGTGAGGCCGGTTCCGGCCTGTTGTCGATGTTTACCAGAGACCAGCATTACTGTGGCGTTGGACTGGTCAAGACTGTCGGGGACAAACAAAGCGTTGAGCGCATTCAACAACTGCGTATCAAGACTGCGTTTGCGTGCCTCACGTTCGTCAAGTAGCCGCGACAGAAAGTCGGCCCCCTCCGCAAACACGGGTGGCAGCGCAACGACTCCACCCGTGATCAGTAGCACCCTTGCACTCAGGTTTCACTTTGGCCAGAGATCAACTGGAAAGTACTTTCCCGAGATCTGCGCGTACTGGCCTGAATCATGTATTTGGTTCAGCGCCTGATCGATGCGTGCCTTGAGTGCGGTGTCGCTTTTACGCAGGCCCGCACCTACGCCCAGACCGTATTGCAACGGGTCCATTTTGACGCTGCCTGTGCCCTTCTCCTCGTACGCCAGGCCGTCGTCTGATTTCAGGAAGTCGATGTCCCCGACCTTGTCCAGGAACATGACGTCGATGCGTCCTGCCAGCAAGTCGGCGTTGCAGTCTTCTTGTGTGCCGTAGATACGGATGGTCGACTTGTTGCTGTAGGCGCTGCGGATAAATTCGGCGTTGGTGGTCGAGCCCTGTACACCGATGGATTTGCCGGCCAGGCCCTCTGGCGTCAGGGTCAGGTTGACGTTTTTGGGCGCCACGAAGATCCCGGTCGTTTCATAGTAAGGGCGCGAGAACGCAATGACTTTTTGACGATCCGGGCTGATGCCCATCGAGTTGAACAGCACATCGAATTTGTTGGCGAGCAGCGCCGGGATGATGCCGTCCCAGGCCACTTCCTTGATCTCACAATCGGCTTTCAATTGCTCGCAGACTGCGCGAATCAGGTCCGGCTCGAAGCCTGTGTATTGTCCGGTGGGCGTTTTGACCAGAAACGGCGGATAAGGCTCTGCGGCGACACCGAAGCGCAGTTTCTCCTGCGCTGCGCTCGCGGGTGCCGTAAAGGAACACAACGTCATGCTGATTGAGGCCAGCAAAGCGAAATTGCGGAGCATTCGTTTCATGGTCGATCCCTTTTTCTGGAGGAAGGTTGCACATAGAACGGTTGAATTGCGTAGGTTTACTGACTGATTTTCTACACCCCGGGCACCGGCAAAGGCAGCCATCCTTGCAGGGTTTGCCAGTCCGGTTCGAGCACAGCAAAACGTGACAACGAGAAGCTCGACAGGTCGGCGAAGCCGCACGTGCCGTCGACCACCAGATCACGAATAGCGTGGCCGCTGGCAGGCGAAAGTCCGAAACCGACACCGGACATAGTGGCGACGGTGACGTTGTCCAACCCGGCCGGGCGATCAATCACGGGCCGTCCGTCCGGGGTGTTTTCAATGAACCCTGCCCAACTGCGAATCACCCGTTTGTGCGCGACCTTGGGGAAGAGTTCGGCGAGGCGCCTGGCGATGTTGCATTGCAAAGGCGTGGATTGCGCGCGTGTATCGCGTACATCGTCGAGGTCGACCCATTCATGCGGACCGCCGCCATACGCCAGGTTGCCGCGCAGCGTCTGGCGGCCATACAAGCCATTGCCATCGACACCGCCGACGTCCATCAACGGCAGGGGTTCGGTGACGATCATCTCGGCGCGCGCGGTGACCAGCGGAATGTGCACGCCGATCTGGGCCGCCAATTCACCAGTATGCGGGCCAGCGGCAATCACCAGGTGGTCGCACGTTATCAAGCCTTGTGCGGTACGCACGCCCGTCGCCCGGTCGCCTTGGCGCTCGATGTGCAGCACGGGCGTGTGTTCCAGTACGCGCCCCCCGAGATTTTGCAAGGCCCAGGCATACGCTTGCAAAGTGCGGTGCGGATTGGCGTGGCCGCCGAAATGGTAGTAGTAGCCCGCCAGCACGTTGTCGCCGGCAAAGGGTACGAGCTCACGAACCTGTTGTGGGTCCAGCAGGTCGGCACGCAGGCCGTAATACTTGGCTTCTTCGACCACTTTTTTATCGAGTGACAGCTGATGTTCGTCCAGATCGATGCTGATGCGATCCGGCCGATATTCGGTTGGATAGCCCAGCAGCTCATCCATCATCGGCCACAGCCGCTGTTCTTCCAGGAACAGTGGGCTGTGGTGATGTGAACAGCCGCCGCCGTTACGCCCCGAGGCGCCCCAACCGATCAGGCCTGCGTCGAGCACCAGCACGTCGATGCCTTCGCGGGCCAGCCACCAGGCGGCGCTCAACCCGGTTACGCCGCCACCGACGACGACAACGGAGGCACTGGTGGACGATTTAGTAACTGCCTGCATGGTGTCAGCCCTCGTTCTGCGACGGGTTAATGGAACGGACCGTGCCTTGTGCGCGCCTGGCGACCGTTTGCTCACCGGCGTACAGCCAGAACGGCGTCCATTGCGACGGCATGTCGAACCAGGCATCCCATCGACTGCGCATCTGCGGTGTTTCCTCGACCTGGCCGATCTGTTGCAGTGACAGCGGGCGTACCGGTGGACGAAACGAGGCCAGCGCAATGTCTTCGACGCGCACGCCGGCACCGATGCCAAGCAAGGTTGCCACCTGTTCACGGCAGCGACGGCCCTGGCATGGGCCCATGCAGGCCCGGGTTAAACGCTTGGTCACGTCCGGGTTGGGTTGCGCTGACGTCATTGCGCGCTGCGACGCAGCGTCGGAGGGCGTCCAGTCCAGATAGCGCGGTGGTTGTTGGGTCAGAATTTCAGCTGCAGTGACCTCTTCACACAGGCAAACGAAGGGTTGGTTCTGCGCATGCAAGGTGCAGGCACGGACCCATGCCGTGCGATTGCCGGCAACGTCGTGGGCAAATGCATCGGGCAGCGGCGCCGCGTCGGCGTCAGCGATATCAACCCCTAGCGCAGCGAGCGCGGTGTGCGCAGCGAGCCGACCTTCGCGGCGGCAAATGTCTTCATCCAGGCTTTTCGAGGCCCAGACGCCCGCGCAGTCGCCCGCCACCAGAACGCTCGGCAACGAGGTACGCAATGAAGTGTCGGTGTCCGGAACATGGCCGCCCCGGTCCGCCTGAAATGAAGTGCGGCACCCGGCAGCGTCGATCAGCTCAATGGCGGGAATGGCCGCCACGCCAAGCAGCACGGTGTCGCACTCGATTTCGTTGAAGACACCGCTGACCGGATGACCCATTGCGTCTACCGCGACCGCGCGGATGCGTTTGACGCCGAACGCATCCCCGACGGCCTCGCGCACCCCATGCCCGGTCAACACCTGGGCACCTTGCCCAACCAGCAACGCCAGCAGCGCCGGGTCGCCCACCACGTGAGCGGCCTGTTCAATGATGGCAACGATGTGCACGCCCTGACTGATCAGTGCATGGGCCGACGCCAGTGCCTGGGTATCGCTGCCGACCAGCACCGCGCGTTTGCAGTCCAGCGCCTGGTACACCGTCGCCAGCCGATGGGCAGCGCTGACCCCCATGACACCCGGATGATGCCAGCCGTCAAAAGCCAGCCCCATGTCGCGCCGACCCGCCGCGACGATCACTTGCTTGAAACGCAGCAGCGAGGCGTTTTCTTCATCGGCGAGACCCGCAACGGCACCGTCGATCCATGCCGTGGTGGGTTGTTGAGGAAACAATCCCCAGACCGCCGTACCGAGTCGCACATCGACACCCGCCTCCAGCGCGTCGGCGATTTGCGGACGTGCGTCGAGCAGCGCTTGCAGTACGCTGTTGCGGTTCGATACCGCTGCGCTCATTCGTCCGCCGAAATGCAGCGGTACCTCTTCGCCCATGGTTTCGATGGGCAGCGGATTTTCATCCACCAAGGTCACGCTCAAGCCATGCCCGGCAGCAGCCAATGCTGCGGCAAGACCCGCGGGGCCGGCTCCGATGATCAGGATGTCGGTTTCGTCGCTGATCGTCGGGGCTTTGCCGGCCACCGACGCAGGGTCGTAATAGAGGTTGGTTGCGAGCGGTCGTTCCACCGTGTTTCCCCCGGAAAATAGACGCGTGAGCGTTGAAGTTCGGCTATCGACTAGAACAGCGAAGAAGGTGGTTTGACGTCGCCCTCGGCGAATCGCGACAGCCGTAGCTGATGCATGTCCAACCCCGGATTGCCGGTGTGAATCCAGTCAGCCAGGGTTTTGCCGACGATGGGACCCATCGCAAAACCGTGGCCGCAGAACCCGGTGGCGACTGCCAGGCCACGCGGCGAGGTTTGCGCGTCGATCACCGGTATGCCGTCCGGCAACACATCAATACCGCCCGCCCAGCGGTCGACGATTTGCGTGTCGGCCTGGTCGGGGAATGCAGCTTTGAGTCCGCGCATTGCCGTACCCAGGCCCTTCTCGTTTGGCGGGATCAGCGGATTGCGTTGGTGAATGCCCGTGCCCAGCCGTGACGATTCCGACCACGGCATGCGCTGGTGCAAGTCCGTCAGACAGGCGCCGTTCAGGTTGAAGCGAAACGATTTACGGTGCGCCCACAGCGAAGGCGCATACCAATGCAGTGCGCGCAAATGGCCTAGCGTCATGTCGACGTCGACATGGGCGTCGTCGGCAATATTGAAACTGCCGTCCAGCCGCTGCCGGAAGCCCACACCATTGGCGATGGTCGAGATACCGCTCAGTGTCGGCCCGCACGTGGTGCGCGCCACTGTGCCCCTTACCAGTTGTTGCGGCAGCTCAATGCCAAGCATTTTAAGCAGGCGAAAAGTGGTGACGCCGGCCGCACAGATGACGGTTTTTGCCTTGACGTAACCACGCTCCGTCTCAACGCCCACGACTTGGCCGGCAGCGACATCGATGCCCTTGGCCCCACAGTGTTCAACGATGTGCGCACCCAGTTCGCGCGCCCGCATGGCGAAGGCGCGAGCCACTAGCGTTGGCTCGGCCTGACCGTCACTGGCCGTGAACAAGCCACCGAGTTGCGGGATGGCGTAACCGGGCAGTTTTTTGGCCACTTCACGCGGTGAAAGCATGACCGTATCGACCGAAAAACTGCGCGCTACCGTCAGCCACGATTCGTACCCGTCACGCTCGGCTTCGTTGCCGGCGACGAAAAGACAACCGTCGTTGCGCCAGCCCAGATCGGTTTGTAGTTCGTGCTCCAGCGAGCGCCAGATGTCGATGCTAGCCTGCATCAGGGGCACTTCGGCTTCATCACGCGATTGCTGGCGCACAAAACCCCATGCGCGTGACGACTGCTGCCCCGCCAGGATGCTTTTTTCGAGGACAAGAACCTTGGCGCCTGCTTTGCTAAGGTAATACGCGGCCGCGCACCCCATCAGGCCGCCACCGATGATGACCACGTCGACTTCACGCGGCAGCGCTTGATCCCGGGATGCCGACACACTGGCAAATGCCGCTTCTGGAGAATTCATAAGAGCACCGTCAGGTTGAGAATGACGCGTAGCGCAGCGTCGGGGTTTCAGCTAAGAATGTGCCTCGACCCTTCGAAATAACAGTGATGTATCTGCATTAATCCCATGTGAGGAGCGCATAGAACAATGAGCAGACAACTGCCATCCATCGAGCTGCTGCAGGCATTCCTGACGGTTGCGAAAACCGGGAACTTCGGCAAGGCCGCAGAGCTGCTCAACCTCAGCCAGAGCGCTGTCAGCCGGCAAGTTGCGCAGTTGGAGTCGCGGGTGGAAAGCCGCCTGTTCGAGCGTCACACACGCAAAATCGTGCTCACCGCCGAGGGCCATTCGCTGGTGCCGGTCGCGGAGCAGGTGATCGGGCTGTTGTCGGATGCATCGCACATGCTTGCGAGCGCAGGCCGAAGCGTCAGCCTGCGAGCGCACCCGACCATGGCGGCGCGCTGGCTGATACCAAGGCTCACGGCGTTTTACCGGGTGCACCCAAAGGTGTCGGTCAGCGTCGACACGGTGTATCACCGCTTTCCGGATTTTGCGTTCGAATCGGTCGACGCGATGATTGCCTACGGCACGGCCACATGGCCCGACTTCGAAGCTTTGGAGTTGTGGGAAGAAGAGCTGATACCGGTGTGCTCGCCGGCATTGCTGGAAGCAACAACGCCAGAAGAATTACTCAAGAGCGCACGGCTGGTGGACGCCAGTATGGATCGCCTCGATTGGCGCCGTTGGGACGAGTATTACCCCGGCTCGACGGGGCCCGACAACCCACACCTGACGTTCGATACGCTGGAATCGGCGATTGTCGCGGTGAAATGTGGCCAGGGCATCGCGCTGGTCGACGCTGTGCTCACGCAGGACGAATTACTCACCGGGCAACTGAGACGAGTGCACACCGGCAGCATCATCACCGGCGGCCGCTACACGCTGGTTTACCCAAAGCGAGTGAAGCGTTCAAGCGGCTTCTGCGAGTTTCTCGAATGGCTGGAGCAGTCCCTTGCCGCTGCCGCCGTGGAGCCCGGTCGAGTGGGCTCGCACTAGCGAAAGTTTAGCCAGTTGGGCACGCTGGACATCATCGCGACACAGCTCGCGTAGTGCCTGCAAGCCCTGGCGCTGGCGGATTCCGGCGGCACCGAGACCTGCACGATGAACACCAGCAAAAACACGATCAGTAAAGGAATGTAATAGGCAAAAAGGCTTTTTATTTTCATTATTGATGCTCTCATGACCTGCTTGCGGAACTGCGCCACAGCCACGCCACCCTAAGGCGGCTGCGCCCTTTCCAACAGCGGCCTCGAGTGACCATTACCTGTCACTCGAAGCCGCCTCGTAACTGTCAGCGCTCATCCACCGTTACGAATTCTCGGCGCTCTGCCATGAACGCCGGCACCTGATCTTCGTCGGTAAAAAACTGTTCGTACCACTCACGCAGTTGGTAAACCGGCCCGTCGGTTTCGGCCAGCACCGGTTTGTCGATGCGGATTTTGTGCTTCCAGATCACCACGTCCTGGTAGAACGAATCCCGGTTACCTTGAACGTAGGCCTTGGCAACTTCCAGGTTCTGCTCTTCGGTCCAGCCCGGCACACGCTTGACCATGCAGCCAAAGCGCAGGTCGAAGCTGTTCGGTGATACCGGCACATGACTGTTAAGCAAAATGGCGTGAATTCGTGCATCCCCGAACATCGAGCTGATATGCGTGAAGTGGGTGGCCGGGCCGTAGTAGGCCGAGGGCGCAATCAGGTCGCCGCCCAAACGTTCGGAGTCACCGTGAAAAATCTGGTGACCGATGTGCCCTTCGAAAACGTTGGCAAAGTACTTGGTCGGCGTACCGTGCACTGGCCCGAAGTGCTGGGCATCCACCAGGTTATCGACCAACTCCCGTGGGTTGGTTTCGATCAGCATGGTGTCGATGTTCCAGTCATGAACCCAGTCCGGATCATCCATCTCGGGGAGGTGCGGAATGATGACGCCCTCTTTCGGCGGACGGCCCTCGGGATTATTCCAGACGAACAGCAGGTTGTTTTCCTCGCACGTCAACCAGCTGCGGGTTTTGGCCTTGGGCGGGATACGTTTGCAGTAGGGGATCTCTACGCATTTACCGCCGGTGTCGTACTTCCAGTGATGGAACGGGCACACCAGCCTGTCGTTTTCGATGGTGCCCTGTGACAGGTCCGCGCCCATGTGCGGGCAATAGGCGTCCAGGATGCTGATGACGCCCTGGCTATCCGCAAATGCCACCAGGCGCGTGCCGAAGATTTCCAGGGTATGAGGCTTGCCATCGCGGTAGTCGTTTGCATTACCGAGACAGTGCCAGCCGCGTGCATATCGGTGGGTACGCTGGGCGTTCTCGATGTTGATTTCAGCGAGTTTCGTCATTGTTATTGTTCCTCGATTGCAGACTTCGGGGCGAACAATGCCCCCAAGAAATACAGAGTGATCCCATGGCGAACATGATTAAGCAGGCGCGCAAGAAGATCATCCTTCAGTTGGACTAGATCAAATGCGACCTGCTCTCAACGGGCGTCCTGCTACTGCGTTATTGGCCGAAGCGGCGAGCAGCCTCGGGGCCGAAGTCGCGGGGGCTGAAACCCGGTTTGTTCAACAGATAACCGTTGCGTTGCTCATTGATCAGGTTGAACGCCAGGTAGCTGCCAGCATTGAGGTCGTAGTACAAACCGACTCCCGCTTGCGGCCTCTGGCTTTCGTAGGCGTAGAAGTAGTTGACCATCGAGGTGCGCCACAACTCGCCACGGTTGTCGTAGTTGTCTGCAAGCATCGGGAACCAGGTGTCTTCGTCGATGTACAACTTGCGCTTGCCATAGAGGTGGCGGTAGCCCGGTTTAAGGGTGCCTTCGAGTTCCCACACCCGATGACGCTCGTAGCGCATGGCATCCGGATTGATGTGGCCGGGCGTCAGCAGGTCGGCGTACTTGAGGTTCGCTGCGTGCAGGCGATAGGTATCGTAGGGAATGAACATCTCGCGCTTGCCGACAATCTTCCAGTCGTAGCGTTGCCCTGAACCGTTGAACAGGCGCACCTCATCGACGGTGATCGAACCGCCGCTGCCAGGGAACGACATGTCGAAGCCATATCCTGGTGACTGACGCACACGCCGGGTACCCGGATCGTAACGCCAGGCCTGACGCGGTTCGGTCTTGTCGTTCCAGAACTCGGTGCCGGTATTGATCTCGCCCTTGTCGCGCTGCGGCAACAAGGTTTCGTTCAGGTAGAACGACGAGTTGCCGGTGGTTTCCCCGACTTTGCCCGGTTCCAGCGCCGGTGCAAGGTTGCGCGAATGCACGCGGCCCCAATTGATATTGCCGTCCTTGAGCACATAGGCGTTGTCAGAGGTGTACTCCTCGGTCCAGGCCCGCAGGGTAAACGTCGAAGCGTTCTTTAACAGTTCCAAGCCGCTGCGCGGGATAGGAAAAGGTGTGCCGCCGGTTTTTCCGACCACGCCTTCGCCATCATCCACAAGCCGCGCTACGCTGGCATTCTCGCGAGTGGCCTGGCAGACCGCGTCGTTGAAACGAAAATCACGGTGTGAGGGATAGACCGGCATTTTGTAAGTGGTCGGGTAGAGTTTGAACAGGGCTTTTTGACCGTCGGACAGGTAGTCGCTGTACTGTGCGATGTTCTGCGCGGTAATCACGAACAGCGGTTTTTCGTCCGGGTATGGGTCCACCGGATGATTGCCTGTGCCCTTGAAGTCGACATGGGGCGGGGCACCCAGCCATTTGCCACTGAACGCCGGGATGCTGCCGTCCGCGTTACCGGCCTTTTCCGCGCCTACGCATGTCAAGTCCGTGCCCAGGCGTGCAACGTCTTCCGGTGCGGCATTGACGGTGCCGATAGCACAACACCCCAACAACAAAGTCATCGCCCACCCAGGGGACTGATTACTGCCGGTCATTTTTATTCTCCTTATTAAGATTCGACAACGGTTGCCCAGTATCGACAGCCCACGAACCCGGCAGCATCGTCCGCACGGACTAACGCATTTTGGCGCAAACCGGCATCACAACGCGGTGGCCGCGGGCTGCCGTGCCCCCAAAGCCACCACACTGTTGAGCATGATCCGCACCAGTTCGGTCTGGCGCCGCACACCCGTCTTGGAAAAAATCGAGCGCAGGTGCGCACGCGCGGTATTACGGCGGATATTCAATAACTCTGAGGCTTCCTCCAGTGACAGCCCGTTAGCCAGTTCCAGGGCGAGCGCGGTTTCCGCAGGGGTCAGGTTGTACAGTTGCGACGTCAGTACAGTGCTGACCAGGGACTTGCCCACGGCATCACGCACATACACCACCACTGTCGGTTTGCCGTTACCTTCGAGCAGTTCCTGGGACGGTATCAACTCCACCACCACACCCAGGCTAACCAGCCCCGAGGGGCGGGAAATAGAAGTAGCCTCTGCCACCTGAATGGCTTTCCCGGGCCTGTGCCTGGCGCGTTCAAAGGCATTGCGCACCAGCCGCGCCAACTCCCGATTGTCACTGGGATAGGTCGCTTCCAACCGACCGCCTACCACTTTGAGGCCGTCTTGGCTGTCGAGTATTTCCCGCGCCACGGGATTGAGTTGCACCACGCTGCCGTGTTCATCCAGGACAATGGTTCCCACCGCCAGACGGCTGATCGTCTGCGAATACAGAGTGCCCAGCGACTCACTGCGATCAAGCAGCGAATACATGTGCAAGGCCCGTCGCAAATGCGGCAACAACATGCCGCACATCGCGCGCTCGGCCTCCGTGAAACGCGGATGCCCTTGAGGTCGATTGATACGTAAACGCACCGTGCCGCCATCCGGCATCCGGATATCCGCACCGAGCATGTGATAGCAGTCGTAAGGTTGGCAAAACAGCAGGTAAAACGCCGAGCTGGACCATTCGGCGTCGCTCATCAGCTCATCGACCGTGAACACCTTGTCGGTCGGCAAGTCGTCGAACAGGGTGGATTTGGAGTAGTACGCGTAATGGTTGATACCGCCCTCCCCCAGTTCTATATCACCGGCAACCACCATCGGTGACAGCAGCGGTTCATCCTGGACCCGCAGTATCAACGTCACAAAATTGGCCTGGAACAGCGCTCGCAATTCGCGCAGCGAGTCACTCAAACAACGGGTATCCATCGCCGAATCGTAGATGTTGCCAATGATCCGTTCGTACTCGGCCAACTCCAGGTGCATGTGCGCCAGGACCTGAGCATTAGGCAGACAACTTTGCATAACCATCCCCCAAGCAGAAGGCCCCGTGTTTGGGGCCTTCATGGATTCAATCGATAGTTCGCCAGCCGTTTACGGCAATTCGAACAGTCCGGCAGCGCCCATGCCACCGCCAATGCACATGGCAATTACCACATAGCGCACACCGCGTCGCCGCCCTTCGAGCAACGCGTGGCCGACCATGCGTGCACCGGACATACCGAACGGGTGACCGATGGATATCGCGCCACCATTGACGTTCAAGCGCTCGGCCGGGATTTGCAGCGCATCGCGGCAATGCAACACCTGGCAGGCAAACGCCTCGTTGATCTCCCACAATCCGATGTCCGCCACGCTCAGGCCAAAGCGCTTGAGCAGCTTTGGAATGGCGATCACCGGGCCGATGCCCATTTCTTCCGGCGCACAGCCACCCACCGCAATGCCACGGTAGATACCCAGCGGGGTCAGTCCACGGCGCTTGGCCTCGGCACGGCTCATCAACAAACTCGCCGAGGCACCGTCGGAGAACTGCGAGGCGTTGCCGGCGGTGACAAACTCGCCCTGCTCGACCCACTTGCCGTCTTTCCATACCGGCTTCAAAGCCGCCAGGTCTTCCAGACGAGTGTTGGGCCGGTTGCATTCGTCACGCGTAACCTGCACGTGTTCGTGGCCATTGGGTTGGCCATCGGCGGCGAACATCAGTTTGTTCACACCCAGGGCGACGATTTCTTCGTCGAACAGGCCGTCTCGTTGCGCATTGGCCGTGCGTAACTGGCTTTGCAGCGAATAGTCATCTTGGGCTGCACGACTGATGCCGTAGCGACGAGACACGATTTCGGCCGTTTCGATCATGGGGATGTAGGCGCTGGGCATCACGTGCAATACCGCTTCAGACTGGGCGCGATAGCTGTTCTTGTGCTTGGTCTGGGTCAGCGATAGAGACTCCACGCCACCGCCGATGGCGATGCTCATCTCACCCGTCATGATGCCTTTTGCGGCCACGCCGATGCTCATCAGGCCCGAGGCACACATGCGGTCCAACACCATGCCCGGCACGCTGTCCGGCAAACCGCCGGTATAGGCACAAAGCCTGCCGATGTTGTAGGCCTGAGTACCTTGCTGAACAGCCGCGCCCATGATCACATCCTCCACGGCACTCGGTTCGATACCCGCGCGCTCGACCACCGCCCGCACCACGTGGCCGCCAAGCACCGGGGCTTCGGTGTCGTTGAACGAGCCGCGAAACGACTTCGCCAGCGCAGTACGAGCGGTGGCGACGATGACTACTTCATTCAGGTCCATTAAAAGCTCACTCGAAAATTGGGTTGAAGGTGTAGCGGCTGATGGTGTCAACCACGCAACCGGGGCGCTCCTGGCCCTCGACTTCCACGCTGATGCGCACCACCAGTTGAACCGCGTCAACCAGTTGCTCGGCGCGCAGGATCTGGCCCCTGCCGCGCACCCGCGAATCGACCTTGACCGGTGCAGGGAACCGCGCGCGATCACTGCCGTAGTTGACGCCCATGGCCATGTTTTCGACCGTCATCAACTGCGGCATGAACAGGTTGGCCAACGACTGAGTCAGGTAGCCATGGGCGATGCAGACACCGAACGGGCCACTGGCGGCGCGTACCGGGTCGACATGAATCCACTGGTGATCACCTGTGGCTTGAGCGAACAGATCGATACGTTGCTGGTCGATGGTCAGCCATTCGGTATGGCCCAGGTCCAGGCCTTCGGCCGCGAGCAACGCCTTGGCGCTGCCAAAAACATGACTCATGAACGCATCCTCATGCTTGTTGCGAACTGACGGACAGCACTTCACCGACCATGTAGGAGGCATAGTCGCTGGCAAGGAACATCATCACATTGGCCACTTCCCAGACTTCGGCGGCGCGGCCAAACGCCTCGCGACCTGCAAGGCTGGCGAGTAGTTCTTCGCTGGAGGCCTTTTTCAGGAAATCGTGCAGGGCAATCGATGGCGAAACCGCATTGATGCGCACACCAAACTCGGCAGCTTCCAAGGCGCTGCAGCGTGTCAGTGCCATCACGCCTGCTTTAGCGGCGGCATAATGCGCCTGCTCCTTTTGCGCTCGCCAACCGAGCACCGAGGCGTTATTGACGATGGCCCCTGCGCCGCGACGCTGCATGTGCGGCAACATTGCCCGGGTCATGCGGAACGTGCCGGTCAAGGTCACATCCAGCACGCGCAACCACTCTTCGTCGCTCATGTCGACCACGCGTTTTTGGCCGCCCAGGCCCGCGTTGTTGATCAGCACATCGACGCCGCCCAACTGCCCTTCGGCAGCAGCCACAAGGGCCTGAACTTCCTCTTCAACGGTCACATTGCACAACTGGCCATAAATGGCCTGCAGACCGGTATCGGCTTTGAGGCGCTCGACCGCATCCTCGAGACGTCGCGCATGCACGTCGGAAATCATCAGCGCCCGGCATCCTTCCTCGGCACAGCGCTGGGCCGCCGAGTAACCGATACCAGCACCTGCGGCAGCCGTAATCAATACCGACTTGCCGGCCAGCAGTTGATGGCCTGGAACATAAGGGGGAGCTTGTTTCACAGCGTCTACCTCCGAAGAAATCAATACGCTGTAGTTGTACGGAGAGGGTCATGCTGGCACATCGTCAAAATGGGGTAGAAACCCAATCGCTCCTACAAGTTTTGCACCAAGCCCCAGATCCCGAACACCCACGCGGTTCGTGTAGGCGTTCGGCTTGCCGGCGATAGCGTCCGCAAGAATGGCCATCGCTGGCAGGCCAGACGCCTACAGCTCCAACTGCCTCGTTAACTCCCCCAAACCCGCTGCGCTTTCGGCGCATCGGCGAGGATCGCGTCGATTGCCGCGCCGATTTCCTCGACTTGCCATAACGCGCCTTTGTCGCGGGTGATGCCCGTACGCCAGCCATCACCCAGGGAGATCCGCCCTCCCTGACTTTCAAAGACCTGGCCACTGACGTGTGCAGACGCCTTGCTACCTAGCCATACCACCAGCGGCGCGACGTTTTCTGCGGCCCAGGCGTCGAAACTGCCGTCCTCGGGTTTTTTCACCACATCGGGCATGGCGCTCTCGGTCATCGAGGTTCGTGCGGCAGGGGCCAGCGCATTGGCAGTCACGCCGTAACGTGCCAGTTCTGCCGCCTGCACCAGGGTCAACGCGGCAATGCCGCCCTTGGCCGCCGAGTAGTTGGATTGCCCCACCGACCCTTGAAGGCCGGCACCGGAACTGGTGTTAATAATCCGGGCGTCCACCGGCGCACCAGCCTTGGCCAAATCGCGCCAGCGCCGGCCGAGGATGTTGGCCAGGCAGTAATGGCCTTTGAGGTGCACGCGCATCACCATGTCCCAGTCTTCTTCACTGAGGCTGATGAACATACGGTCGCGAAGCACCCCGGCGTTATTGATCAGCACATGCACCTCGCCGAACGCTTCCAAAGCGGCATCGACAATATGCTGCGCGGTGGCAAGGGTGGTGATGTCATCGCTGTTGGCAATGGCCTGACCACCACTGGCGCGTACTTCGGTGGCCACCTGCTGTGCAGCCTCGGCGCGAATATCGTTGATCACCACATTGGCACCTTCGGCGGCGAAAGCCAGCGCGTAGGCACGGCCAAGCCCGCCGCCGGCCCCGGTGATGATCACGGTGCGGCCTGAACAAATAGCCATGTTTGACTCCTTGAGATAGAGGTCGCCACGCACCCGTAACGGGCGGCGGCGTGCGTTGAAAAACTACAGGCGCTCGATAATCGTCACGTTGGCCTGCCCGCCGCCTTCGCACATCGTTTGCAGGCCATAGCGGCCGCCGCTGCATTCCAGCTCGTTCAACAGTGTGGTCATCAAGCGTGCACCTGTGGCCCCCAATGGGTGGCCCAGAGCGATCGCACCGCCATTGACGTTGGTTCGCGCCGGGTCGTAATCCAGTTCCTTGGCCCACGCCATGACCACCGAGGCAAACGCTTCGTTGATCTCGACCCGATCAATATCAGCCATGCTCAGGCCACACTTGGCCAGCGCCCTGCGGGTAGCGGCAATGGGTGCAGTGAGGTGCCAGATCGGATCGTCACCGAGCACCGTCAGGTGATGAATACGCGCCCGTGGTGTCAGGTCGTAGCGTTTGAGCGCTGCTTCGGACACCACCAACAGCGCCGCCGAGGCATCACAGGTCTGACTTGAAACGGCAGCGGTGATTGACGGGAACTGCGGGTCTACCGGCTGCAACTCAGCCATCTTCGCCAAACTACTGTGGCGAGGTGTTTCATCCACCGACAGTCCTTGGCACGCCACGATTTCCCGAGCGAATCGCCCACTGGCAATAGCTGCCAGCGCACGCTCGTGACTTTGCAGCGCGAACATTTCCATTTGCTCGCGGCTGATCTGCCAATGATCGGCAATCCGCTGTGCGGCGTAGAACTGGTTGACGGGTTGCTGGCCAAACCGCGCACGCCAACCGACACTTCCCGAAAACGGATCGGCAAAACCCAAGGGCTGGCCTGCCAGCATCGCCGAGGAAATCGGGATTTGGGTCATTGTCTGCACCCCGCCCACCGCAACCACATCCTGGGTGCCGCTCATCACTGCCTGCGCGGCGAAATGCAGTGCTTGTTGCGACGAACCGCACTGGCGATCCACCGTCGTGCCCGGCACCGTGAGTGGCAACCCGGCAGCCAGCCAGCTAGTACGTGCGATATCGCCAGCCTGCGATCCGATGGTATCGACACAACCAAAAATAACGTCGTCGTAGTCTTCGCCGGGGATGACGTTGCGTTCCACCAGCGCCTTGAGCACATGGGCGCCCAGGTCAATTGCGTGGATCTCGCTTAACGAGCCTTTGCGTTTGCCGGTTGGGCTGCGCAGTGCATCAACAATGTAGGCTTGGGCCATGTGCCTCATTCCTCGAAAGTATGCCCCGGCCCCAGGCCGGTGGCGTTAGCGAACACGTAGTCGCCGACACGGTTTTTGTGAAAGCCACGGTCGCCCCAGGTGGCATCGAGGGCCCAGGCGCGCTTCATGAACATCTGCAAATCCACCTCCCAGGTGTACCCCATTGCCCCATGCACCTGAATGCCCTTGCGGGCCGCGATCCAGCTCGCCTCGTTTGCCGCGAGTCGCGCTTGCGAGACCCACACCGAAGCGTTGCTGTCGCCCCGAGCCAAGGCATGGGCCGCGCGGTACAGCACCGGTTTGGCGTTTTCGATGCAGCGGGCAACGTCGGCCAAGTGATGCTTGACTGCCTGGAAGCTGCCGATCGGCTTGCCGAATTGCTTGCGCTGCGCCACATAGTCCACTGACAGGTCGAGCATGCGTTGCGCCAGTCCAAGCAGTTGCCCGGCCACCGAAAGCGCGCCACGGTCGAGTAGCGTTTTCTGCAAGGCTGCGCCCTGCTCATCACTGGCCACAAGCGTCTCAGGCGATGGATTCCACGTGACGTGGCCGAGGCGGCGCGAGGCGTCGATGCTTGGGTGGTTTTCCACGTCCACCTGGGAGCGCGGCACGACATGAATGTCATCGCCATCGGTGAGGATCAGTACCTCGGCCAACTGTGCATCGCTGACCAGCGCGTTGACTGGATGAGAGATCGCCAGGCGCAAACTGCCATCGGCGATGCGCGGCAACAGGTTGGCGCGAGCCGGATGCTCTGGCTTAAGGCTTGCCAGCAAACCGCTGGCAACGTAAGCGGTGTCAGCCAGCGAATCGGGGATGGCGTAGTAACCCAGTTCCTGGGTCATCAGCGCCCACGTCACATCGTCCATGCCCATGCCACCTTCGGCCTCTGGCACCGATAACGCGGTCAATCCCTGTTCGGCAATCTTGTTGCGCAGGTCACGGGAGCGTCCGATGTCCGTTTCCCAGATTTCGCGGAGCATTTCCGGGGCAGCTTCAGTCATCAGGAAGCGGCTGATGGCTTCGCGGAACGCCAACTGGTCATCGTTAAAAGTGAAGTCCATGGACGGTTCCTTATTTCGGCAAACCGAGCATGCGCTCGGCAATAATGTTGCGCTGGATTTCGTTGGTGCCGGCGTAAATCGGACCCGACTGGGCAAACAGGAAGCCCTCCAGCCAGCCCTCCGCGTCGTCATTTCCGGCGCCTTTGGTCACCAGTTCGCTGCGTGCACCTAGAATGCGCATGGCCGTCTCATGCATCTTCAAATCCAGTTCCGACCAGATGATTTTATTAATGCTCGACTCGGCGCCTATCTGTTCACCGCGGCTCAGCCGCCCCACAGTGTGATAGGCCGACAACGCATAGGCTTCGGCGCCCATCCAGGTTTCCAGCACGGCATCGCGCAGGCTCGGATCACGGTCGGCACTGGCTCGGTTGGCCTTGTAAAGCTCAACCAGTTTGCGCGCCGTCGCCTGGAATCGGGCCGGGGAGCGCAGCAACAAACCGCGCTCGAAACCGGCGGTGGCCATCGCCACATGCCAGCCCTGCCCTTCATCCCCGATTCGGTTGGCAACCGGCACTCGCACGTCATCGAAAAACACCTCGGCGAAGGCGTCTTTGCCATTGAGCGCCTTGATCGGACGAATGCTCACCCCGGGCGCATTCAACGGCACCATGATGAACGACAGTCCGTGGTGTCGCGTCGACCCCGGCTCACTGCGAAACAGGCCGAAAATCCAGTCGGCGTAGATAGCCCGGGTCGACCAGGTTTTCTGCCCGTTGATCACATAATGGTCGCCGTCGAGCAGCGCTTTGCTGGTGATTGCTGCCATGTCGGAGCCCGCATTCGGTTCCGACCAGCCTTGTGCCCACATGTCCAGGCTGGCGGCCATGCGTGGCAGGAAGCGCCGTTTCTGTTCCGGCGTGCCGAACTCCATCAACGTCGGCCCCAACAGCAGTTGGCCATTCTGGTTGACGCGCATCGGCGCCCCGGCACCGTAATACTCTTCTTCGAAGATCAACCACTCGATCAGATCGCAACCGCGACCGCCCAGTTCGGCCGGCCACATCACCATCGACCAGCGACTTTCGAACAGCTTGGCCTCCCAGGCGCGATGTTGTTCAAAGCCTTCGCGGGTGTCGTAACTGGCCAAGGGTTCGCGTGGCAGGTTGGCTTGAAGCCAGACGCGTACTTCGCCGCGAAAGGCGTCTTGCTTGGGGGTGTAAGTCAGGTCCATGGCGTTCCCTCAGAACTTGGCGTCGCGTTTTTCGACGAAAGCCCGGCGCGTTTCCGCAGAGTCCGGGCTGCTGTATGCCTGCAGGGTGAAGCCCTGTTCCCAGCGGTATTTGTCTTCCAGGTTGCCGTCCTCGATACCGTTCAAGGCTTCCTTGGCGAGGCGGATCATGCCCGGGCTTTTTTCGGCGATTTTCGTCGCGATGCCCAAGGCCGTTTCGCGCAGTAAATCCTTAGCCACGATGCGCTCGATAAAGCCGTACTGCAGGGCCTCTGGGGCGCCGATGCTGTCACCGGTAAAAAACAGGTAGCGAACTTTTTGCACTGGAAACAGGCGCTGCAGATGCGCCCCGCCGCCCATGGCACCACGATCTACTTCCGGCAGGGCAAAGGTTGCGCATTGCGACGCGATGACAATATCCGCCGCCCCGGTGATGCCGATTCCACCGCCGAGGACAAACCCGTGCACCGCGACAATTACCGGCACCGGGTTGCGGTGCACGGCCTTGAAGGTGGCGTAGTTACCGGCATTGACCTCGACGATTCGCTCCGGATGCTTATCCAGTTCTTTGATGTCGACCCCGGCGCAAAAACCCCGGCCTTCAGCGCGAATCACGATTACCCGAACTTCGGGATTGGCCCCAAGCGCTTCGATCTGTTGCGCCAGGGCCTGCCACTCACGGCTGTCGAGCGCGTTAACCGGCGGCTTGGCGATCACCAGTTCCGCGATTCCCTGATTGATAAGAGTGGTAAATGCTTGGTTCATAGGGATTCTCCAATACTCGCTGGACGGTTTGAGGGGCGGGTCTGGCTGCGCAGCAACAGTGCGTCCAAGCAATACCGGGCCTCACTTGCGATGCCTTCGATGACCTCATGGCAACTCAGCAGCTCGCCGATGGCCGCTGCCACCTGGCCACTGGGCAAGATGCCTTCGTCGGGTTGGCCATCGACCATTGAGCGCTGCAACAGCACTGGCTGGTTGGCAGCCATCACCACTTGCGACAGCGCGCCAGGATCTTCGCGCAATGCCCTGATAAAAACCGAGGCCATGTGCCGCAGGCTCATGCCTGTCTGCTGCTTCCACTGCCAGGCGCTGCCCAACGCAATCCGCAGGCGGCCGAAAGGTCCGGCATGCTCCAGATGGTTGATAAAGCGGTTCTCGATCATGCGGTGGCGCATGCCATCCACCGCCGTCGTCACTCGCACCTGTTGCGGGTCGTTGACCTTCAGGTAGCGTTCCAGCGTCGCGCCCGGGGTTGGCGACTCCCGGGTCATGAGAAACCGCGTACCCATCGCAATCCCCGCGCCACCGGCAGCCAGCACTGAGGCCAAGCCTCGGCCAGTGGAAAAACCACCCGCTGCGATCACCGGCACGTTGACCGCCGCCAGCACCTGCGGCAGCAGAATCGAACTCGGCACACCGCCGGTGTGACCGCCGCCCTCGCCGCCCTGAACCGTGATCATGTCGGCGCCCAACTCCACAGCCTTGATCGCATGTTTCAAGGCGCCCACGGTCGGAATGCACAACACCTTGGCGGCTTTAAAACGGGCGATGGTCTGTTTGTCGGGACCGCGCCCGTAGCTCACAGCACGCAGGCGGTACTGGATTGCCAGGTCGACACACTGCGCGGCGTTGTCTTGGAACATATGAAAATTGAGCCCGAAGTGACTGCCACCGGTGGCATCAATCACTTTGCGGATTTCGCCTTCCAGCTCATCAGCCGCAATCGTCGCCCCGGCTAAAAAACCGAAACCGCCAGCGCGGGTGGTGGCGATGACCAGGTTCGCGTCGGCGACCCAGCCCATGGCGGTTTGCACAATCGGGTAGCGGCAACCGAGCGCCTCGGTCAACGGCGTATCCAGCCAGTGATTCATTGGCTTTCGTCCTCAGCCTGCTTGTTCGCCCGGGCCATACCCTTGGCGTCGAAGCCGCCCAGTTTGTCACCGGACAACAGCTCGTTATGGGCGTGGGCAAACTGGTGCCAGGCGAACGCTGCATCCATCGCTGCGCGCTTGCCTTGCAGGTCTTCGACGTGGTTGATCGCCTGCTTGGTCAGCGCCAGCCCCATACGCGGTTGCCGGGCGATACCAGCGGCCAGCGCATAGGTGGCCTGTTCAAGTTCTTCGCGCGAAACCAGGCGGTTAACCATGCCCACCTGCCAGGCGCGAGTGGCGCTCATACGGTCACCGGTGAACAGGAATTCCTTGGCAATGCGCGGGTTCATTTCATAGGGATGGGCGAAGTACTCGACCCCCGGAATGCCCATGCGCACCACCGGGTCCTGAAAAAAGGCATCGTCGCTGGCCACGATCAGATCACAGACCCAGGCCAGCATCAGCCCACCCGCCACGCATGCGCCGTGGACCATGGCAATGGTTGGCTTGGGCAGTTCCCGCCAACGCCGGCACATGCCTAGGTAAACCTCCTGTTCGCGAGCATAAAGTTGCTCACCGCCAGGCTTGTTAGTGTGATCCCACCACAGGTGCGCACGCTCGAACGGCTTGTTGATGTCGCGCCCCGGGGTGCCTATATCGTGGCCTGCCGAAAAGTGTTTGCCGTTACCCCGCAGGACGATGACCTTGACACTGTCATCGTCCACCGCTTGACGCAAAGCCGCGTCCAGCGCGTAGGTCATTTGCGAGTTTTGCGCGTTGTTGAAGGCTGGCCGGTTGAGCGTCAGCGTGGCGATGCCCTCGGCCACGCTGTACAACACCGGTTTGTCCGTCTCATAGACGGCGTTGTCCTGCCGGGCGATGAATTCATTGTCGCTGCTGTGCATGCTCGCTGTCCTTGCCTCAGGCCGCACGGATGCCGGGCGGATTGCCCTTTATCGCCGTGGCGCGATAATCGTGGGGATCGAGCCGGCGTATCAGCGCCAACTGCTCTTGGGTTGGGTGTTTGGTTTCTTGCAATTGCGCCGACTTGAGCAGCGGGAAACCGGTGTTGTCCTGGACCTGATCAAAACTGACGCCGGGGTGCAAAGATCGCACTTGCACAGCACGCTCCGGACCATTGAAATCGAGGACGCACAGGTCGCTGACCACGCAATGAATGTCCATCAGGTCGCGGCGCGCGCCTTCAGGCCAGCGATCGGCCTTGAAGCCGACACCGGAGACCATGTCCACCTCGCCGCTGACGAAAACCCGGGTGTTATGGCTCGGCACGAAGAATGAGTTCAGATGGTTGATACTGTTACCCGGCAAGCCACGCACGCCGAGAATCGCGGTTTTTGGTTTTTGATAATCGCCGACGCACGACAGGTTGGTTTGGCCCCAACGGTCAATCTGGGTGGGCCCTATCATTGCGTGACGCCGCCCGCCCCACACGCACTCAAAGACTCGCTCGAACGACATATAGCCCGAGTAACGCGGTACGTAATCGCCACGCGGCCCCAGCGGGATCGGCTCTTCGACCAGGAACGCCTCGCTGTCGGTCATCAACAGTTGCGGACTGTGGGTGAGTTTGGCCAGGCTGGCACCCAGGCGCGGGATTACGCCCAGGCCCGAAGCAATCACTTCGCCATTGCCGCGCCAAGCCTGCGAGGCGGCGACGATCATCAATTCAGCCAGGGTGAAATCACAGGTTGCAGACATAGTCGCTAATCCTCAAAACACGGGAAGGGGCAAGGCGCCCATGGAGTCGGCACCGCCATTTTTTGCCTGATAGGCCTGTTCCCCATCGGCGATGTAGGTCTGCACATAGTCCTGCCAGCCATTTTCCGCCTGGCTACTGGCGACGTAGCCCTTGAGATGTTTCATGT
The DNA here is from genome assembly GCF_050321825.1 of Gordonia sp. IEGM753. Lineage (NCBI taxonomy): Bacteria > Bacillati > Actinomycetota > Actinomycetes > Mycobacteriales > Gordoniaceae > Gordonia > Gordonia sp. IEGM753. Next base: position 851,515 of record NZ_JBNQGB010000001.1, on the reverse strand, counting down.
CCCAGCCGTAGTCGGGAGCGCACGCGGTCGGGTGGGCACCGAGTGGTGCGTGTACAACGCCGGTAACCAGATACCGCTCGAACGTATTGAAGCGGGCCTGATCGGCGTTCAGTTCCAAGCGTTCTTCCAAACGCTCGCACGAGACAAAACACTGGTTGGCGGCACGGGCGAACAGGTGATCGAAATAAGGGTCCGGCCCGGTTACCAGGCAGTTGCCGAGGCGGTCGGCCACGTTGACATGCACAAACGCAACGTCAAGGTTGAGCGCCGGCATTGCCAGCAGCACCTCGCCATCGGCATAAGGCGATTTGATGGTCTTGAGTTCAGGATTCAGGCGCGTTACATCCGTCGCCAGGCCGCAACGAGTCGGCAGGAAAGGCAAGCGCATGCCGGCGGCGCGCAAGCCCCACTGGAACATGCCTTCGTCCAGTTCCATCAGCTCCAGTTCACCGGCCTCGCGGGCCTTGCGGTAATAAGGTTCCAACGGAATAGCGTCGAGCGTGGCAAAGCCGAACACCAGTTTGCGAACCTTGCCGGCGGCGCACAGCATGCCCACTTCCGGACCGCCGTAGGCGACCACGGTCAAGTCCTTGACCGGCGAGCGCAGTATCTCGCGCACAATAGCCATCGGCTTGCGTCGTGGACCCCAGCCACCGAAACCGATGGTCATGCCATCGCGCAATTGAGCGACCGCATCGGCCGCTGTCAGTTGTTTGTTCATCATGATATTTCCTTACTGTTGGCCGACTGAAAAGTCGTGCCCCCAAATGCTCACGCGGGTGAATTCAAAAGCTGAATGTTCGGCCCAGTCGACCAGCAATCCGCCATAGCCATATTCCAGATCGAAACCCGATGGCGTCTTCATGTAGAAACTGGTCATCCGGTCGTTCAGGTGCTGCCCGAGGGTGGCCGACAGTTTCACCTCGTGAGCGCGTAACCGGTCGTGGGCACGACCAACCTCGGTCATCGAGTCGACCTCGACCATGACGTGCACGCAGCCTGACGGCACCGGGTACTCGGCCAGCGCCAAACTGTGGTGGCGCGCGTTGTGGCAATGCAGGAAGTGAATGCGGATCGGCGGCGCCGAGGGGTCGGGCCGGAAGTTGAAAACATCCGAGAGTTCAAAGCCCAGTACGTCTTTGGCGAACGCCAGCGTCGCATCGAAATGAGGTGCTGGCAGCACGGTGTGACCCAACCCCATATCGCCGGTGATGAAACGCGGCACGCCCTGAGGCGATATGAAGGGCAGGCAATCGGAGCGATGCCCCCACGTCAATTCATGGCAATTACCGGACGGGTCGGTGAGTTTGACCAACGCCTGCACACCCCGTTGATCGATCTCGGCGGCAGAGCCCGGCTGCCATTCGATACCGACAGTCGTCAGGTGCTCAAGTGCGGCCCTGAATGCCGTCTCGCTGGCCAGCTCCCACCCGGACGCCAGGTAACGCGCCTCGCTACCTTCGACGATCAGCATGCGAAATGGACGCTCGTCCATCTTTACATACAGGCCACCGCCGGGCGCGGGAAGGACCTGCATGCCCAGCACGTCTTCGGCGTAACGCTGCCACTGGCTGAGGTTCTCGATCTGCGAGACGAAATAGCTCAAACCGCGAATGTCGATCATGCCTTGGTCCTCGTTGGCTGAATGGGTTTCGTGGTGAGCATTGTGCAAAGCGCCAACCGCCGCTTCATCGTCCGTTGAGACTAAGCACCCTGATGCTTTGCGCCCCTTTTTTGTGGGAGCGGGCCTGCTCGCCAAAGCGGTCGAACATTCAACTTCGACGTTGACTGGCCTTTCACAATCGCGAGCAAGCTCGCGCTCTCACGGGTTGTGTGTTGCTCCCGATGCCGCAGATGAACCGACGTACTAGTCCGTTTTAGTGATTCGAACAGCGCCATGCGCCCCGCAGACTGGCGCATTCATCTGCTTTCGAGGCCGTGCCCATGGAGTTCGCTTTAACTGAAGAACACGTGATGATTCGTGACAGCGCCGAACGTTTTCTCGCTCAGGCCAGCGACTCGCATGCTGTGCGCGCCGCCATGATTCACCCGCACGCTCATGACCCTGATGTCTGGCAGAAAATCGGTCAGGAGCTTTACTGGCCAGCCCTGATGGTGCCCGAGCGCTGTGGCGGCATGGGCCTTGGGTTTGTCGAACTCGTCGTACTGCTGGAGCAATGCGGTCGCTACTTGCTGGGATCACCCCTGTTTGCCACCGCATGCCTGGCTACCCCCGCCCTGTTGCTGGCGCACAACGACGCCGTGAAGGCCCGCTGGCTGGAGGCGATTGCCAGTGGTAAAACCCGCGCTACGCTGGCCTTTGCCAGTGTGCCCGGACTCGAAGCCTGCGCCGTGCAAACTGTTGCCGAGCAGAATTCATTGGGCTGGAACCTTAATGGCCAGTACGCACAGGTCATCGATGGCGCCTCGGCAGACCTGCTGGTTGTTGCGGCACGTGCTCCAGGCACCCGAGGTGAACAGGGCATCAGCCTGTTTGCTTTACCCGGCGATGCGCCGGGTGTAACGCGCGCGCCTTTGCCAACCATGGACCAGACTCGGCGCCTGGCACGCGTTGATTTGCATAACGTGAAGGTGAACGACGCGCATCTGCTGTGCGGACCCGAGCAAGGCTGGGCAGTGCTACGCGACACCTTGCTGATCGCGACCATCGGTCTTGCCGCAGAACAGACAGGCGGCGCGCAACAGGTGCTGGGGCTGACCTTGTCGTACATTGCCGAACGCCGACAATTCAATCGCACGATTGCCAGTTTCCAGGCGATCAAGCACCGTTGTGCCGACATGATGCTGCGCGTTGAATGTGCCCGATCCGCCGCCTATTACGCTGCCTGCGTAGCCCAGGAACGACTGGACCCGGCAGGCGACGCAACCGTGGCACAAGAACTTGAACTGGCAGCTGCTGCTGCGAAGATCCATGCCAGCGAGGCGTTTTATCACTGTGCCGCAGAGTCCATCCAACTGCATGGCGGGGTGGGTTTCACTTGGGAATACGACCCACACCTGTACTTCAAGCGCGCCCGTGCCAGCGAGCAACTATTGGGTAGCCCGGCACTGCACCGCGAGCGTTTGGCTGCGTACCTCTTGGGAGAGCAATCATGAAAATCGGTTTCAGCCGTGCTGACGAGGCATTCCGCGAAGAAGTCGCACAGTGGATGCACGAGCACTTGTGCGGAGAATTTGCGCCGCTGCGCTTTCGTGGTGGGCCGGGGGATGAACACAGCTTTGCGCAAGAGCGTAAAGCCTGGGAGCGTGAGCTGGCGACAGGCGCCTGGATCGGCGTTGGTTGGGCCAAGGAACATGGCGGACGGGGTCTGTCCATCAGCCAGCAAGTCATTTTTCATGAGGAATACGCTCGCGCCGGTGGCCCAGGGCGCATGGGCCACATCGGCGAAGGGCTGGTCGGCCCCACACTGGCCGCCTTCGGTACGCCATCCCAACAGCAGCGTTTGTTACCGGGCATCCTCGACGGTAGCCAATTTTGGTGCCAAGGCTACTCGGAACCCGGCGCCGGCTCGGACTTGGCCAACGTACAAACGCGGGCCAGGCTCGATACCACTGGCCACCATTGGTTGATCAGCGGGCAAAAAGTCTGGACCTCGCTGGCGCACGAGGCTGACTGGTGTTTCGTACTGGCGCGCACCGAGCCCGGCAGCCAGGGGCATCACGGCTTATCGTTCCTGTTGGTGCCGATGGCGCAGGACAGTATCCGCGTGCAGCCGATTCAGCAGCTGACAGGTACGAGTGAATTCAACGAGGTATTCTTCGACCAGACCGTGACCAGCGCCGACAACCTTATCGGCTTACCCGGCGAAGGCTGGAAGATTGCCATGGCATTGCTGGGTTTCGAACGAGGCGTTTCTACGTTGGGTCAGCAGATGCAGTTCCAGAACGAACTGGATGAAATCATCCGCATCGCCCGTGCCAACGGTGCCGCGCGCGACCCTATGCTACGCCAGCGAATCGCACAGGCCTGGGCCGGCCTCAAGGTATTGCGCTACAACTCGCTGCGCATGCTTTCGGGCCCGCAAGACGGCACCCTGGGTCGAGAAGCGATGATTTACAAACTGGCGTGGTCTACCTGGCACAGTGACCTGGGCAAACTGGCAATGGACGTACTGGGCGATGCGGCGGAAATTCTTGATAACGCGCCCTATCAGCTCAGCCGTCTGCAATCGCTGTTCCTGTTTACCCGCGCCGACACCCTCTACGGTGGCAGCAATGAAATCCAGCGCAACGTCATAGCCGAACGGGCACTGGGCATGCCTCGGGAACCCCGGTTGAACAGATGATTTGACCGTTTCCCGGCGATTTGGACACCCACGTGGCACAGGCCGACATTGATGGCGTTCACGCAAATCCCGTAGGAAACCGGCTTGCCGGTGATGACCATTCTGAAATCGCCATCGCTGGCAAGCCAGTCTCCTACGGATCTGTGGCACAGGCCGAAATTGATGGCGTTCACGCAAATCCTGTAGGAAACCGGCTTGCCAGCGATGGCGACTCTGAAATCGACATCGCTGGCAAGCCAGGCTCCTACGGATCTGTGGCACAGGCCGAAATTGATGGCGTTCACGCAAATCCCGTAGGAAACCGGCTCGCCGGTGATGACGATTCTGAAATCGCCATCGCTGGCAAGCCAGGCTCCTAAGGATCTGTGGCACATGCCGACATTGATGGCGTTCACGCACATCTGTAGGAAACCGGCTTGCCGGTGATGGCGACTCTGAAATCGCCGTCATCACCGCGCGAGCACGGCGGCGGCGATGTCGCATCGCCGCCCGCTGGTTCAACGTACCCGAATTTTCGGATCATCCGCCCCACGGCGTAGGGCACCCAGAAATCCCTCCAACGGAGCCGGCTCGGCGATCTGGGGCAACGCGTCCTTATCCGGGCGTTTCGCCCAGAACGTATCCCAGGTCGGAAACAACTCGTGGAAGGTCCCGGCATAGGGCTCACGTCCCGGCCAGCGCATTTTCAGCCCGCCAATGGGCGGTTTGTTCAGGTCAGTGGCGTACCAATAACATGGCAAGCGCCGGCGAAAGCACCAGCGTCCGTCCACTCGCTCATAGTCGTCCCAATACAACATCTGCATGATCACCCACTCGGGACCGGTCTCATGTTCGTTCTTCGAATACACGACGCCGGTGGCGTGGTCGGCATCGCTGAACTCGATGATGTGCTGGCCCAAGTGATGAGAGGTGCCGTGAAACTGCTTGCGCATGGTTTCGTCCAGCCACGCCTTGAGGTGTGCCCGGCCGCTCTTGTCGCGACCCACACGCACGTCCGGGACAAAGCAGTTGGCCATGGCATCCATGTCTCGCATGTCCAATGCCAATGCATACTTGCCGGCCAGTTGCCGGATCGCATCCAGTGATTCCAGACGGTCGATACGCGAAAGCAATGCGCTGGTGTCCTGGCCCATCACTCAAGCACCGTGTACAGGTCTGAACCGCGCCCGCCATCCACAGCCAGGCTGGCACCGGTCACATACGAAGCTTCATCGCTGGCCAAAAACAGGATGGCATTGGCCAGCTCCAACGGGAGGCCAACACGCTTCATCGGGATAACCTTCTCGGTGTTGGTGCGGGTCTTGGCATCACCCAGCATGCCAGCCGTAGCGGGCGTATCGACCACGCCCGGGATGATCACGTTGCAGCGGATATTGTGCGGCGCGCCTTCGCTGGCTGCCGCACGGCTGAAGTTGATCACGGCCGCTTTAGCCGCCGAATAACCGGCCATCCAGGACGTGCCGAACAGGCCGCAAATAGAGGCGATGTTGACGATTGAGCCGCCGCCCTGCTGTTTCATCAACTGCATCGCCGTGCGAGTGCCCCAAAAGGTACCGTCGACGGTAGTGGCGAAGTTGGCGTGCCAGTCGGCAGTGGACATCGTGTCGATTCCGCCCCAGGTATACGCCATTGCGTTATTGACCAGGATGTCCAGGCGGCCGTGACGTTGCGCGGTGGTTTGCAGCGCGTCGACGTAAGCCTGTTCATCACTGACATCGGCGACGGCGATATCGGCCTCCCCGCCTCGCGCGCGGATTTTTTCCTGCACACCTTGCAACGGCTCGATGCGCCGGCCGCATAACACCACCGTGGCACCCTCTTCGGCAAACCGTAGTGCGGTGGCTTCGCCGATGCCAGAACCTGCGCCGGTAATGAAAGCAATTTTACCTTCTAGACGTTTGCTCATAAGTCACTCCCTGATCAGATAAAGGCCATGCCGCCGTTGACGGCGATGTTTTGCCCGGTCATGAAACTGGCATCCTCGCTGGCAAGGAACACCGCAACCTTGGCGATCTCGTCGGTCTCGCACATACGGCCCAGTGGCACGTTTTTAAGCAGTGCTTGCATGTAGTCGTCAGGGATCCCGGCCATCATCGGGGTATTGGTCGGGCCCGGCACCAAGGTATTGACGCGAATTCCGCTGGCTGCCAGTTCACGAGCGATCGAACGGGTCAGGCCCATGACGCCGGCCTTCGAGGCGCAGTAGTGGCTTGGGCCATCGCCGGTTAGCGCAGCGGTGCTTGAGAGGTTGATGATCGCGCCCTTGCGCCCCCCCTTGACCATCAACTTGGCGCCTTCGCGGCAGCACAGGAAAGTGCCCCCCAGGTTCACGCCGATAACTCGTGCCCAACTCTCATCCGGGGTCTCAAGGAAGCTGTCCAACGCGCCGACACCCGCGTTATTGACCAATATATCGAGGCCGCCAAAATGCTCCTCCGCCTGTCCCATGGCATCTGCCACGGAGGCGCCGTCACCGACGTTGCAGGCCAGCGCCAGCACCGTGTCGCCCAGGTCCGCGAGGCTCTCGGCCAAGGCCTTCTGATTCAGGTCGACAGCGACCACCTTGGCGCCTTCGGCGACAAAACCACGAACGATGGCTTGGCCCATGCCCTGCGCGGCGCCGGTCACAAAGGCCACTTTGTTGAGTAACTTCATAGCAATCTCCGAGTGTGCAATCAGGCTGCGGCCGCTGCGGTTGCAGTGCGGCCACCCCCTCAATGATTAGCGGCGAGTGCCTTGGCTAACATCGTCCGATGGGACTAGCACAACGTGGTCTGAACGGACGATGTGAATAGCGCAATCTGCGCCCACCATTCATTGGCGTGCACCACGCCAGGCGCAGCGTTCCCCTTCAACTCGCTTTAGTGCCTGGCGCGGTTGTGCTCCATGAATCGCAGACAAGGAGAACCCAATGAACCAACCCGTAGACCTGCCCCTGCCCATCGGCCATTACGCCACCCTGCCAAACGGCTTGCGCCTGCACTATCTGGATGAGGGCGCCGGCCCCGTGGTGCTTTGGCTGCACGGCAGCGGACCCGGCGCCAGTGGTTTCAGCAATTTCAAGGGCAACTATCCGCAATTGGTCGCTGCGGGCTATCGCAACATCGTGCTAGACCTGCCCGGTTTCGGCCGCTCTGATAAACCCGAAGACGCACAGTACAATCTGGATTTCTTCGTCGACTGCGTGGCGGCGTTCCTGGAATCAGTCAGCGTACAGCGCTGCACATTGCTCGGTAATTCGTTGGGTGGCGCAATTGCCTTGGGCCTGGCTTTGCGACTGCCGCACCTGCCCGAGAATCTGATCCTGCTGGCACCCGGTGGTGTAGAGGAGCGCGAAACCTACTTCAAGATGGAAGGCATCTTGCGCATGGTCAGCCTGTTCAATGCCGGCCCCATTGGTTTAGAGGAAATGCGCAGCATGATGCGCCTGCAGTTGTTCGATGACTCGATCCTGCCGGAGAGCTTGCTGCAAGAACGCGTGGCGGTGGCCGTGACCCAACCGAAGAATCTGTTCAGCACCATGATGGTGCCGAACATGGAAGCACGCCTTGGCGAAATCCAGTGCCCGATCCTCGGTTTCTGGGGCAACAACGATCATTTCAATCCGATCAGCGGCGCCCAGCGCATCATCGACGGTGCGCCGAATGCACGCTTCATCGTGCTCAATCGTTGCGGGCATTGGGTGCAAGTGGAACACCGTGAGCTATTCAACCGTACGTGCATCGACTTCCTGCAGCACGGTTGATGTTCCACAACACCGCTCCTCCTCCGCCAGGAGGAGGTACTTAGCGCCCTGCCGCAGGTTGGCGGTTCAACTCGGCGTCGCCGGGCTGGCCCAATACGCAGGACGTGCCGCCGGGGGTGTACATCATCGCCACACAACGATTGCAGGCGGTGCAAATCGAGTCGCGGCTGGTGCCGCTGGCGAGCTTGTTTACGTAGTCCTGCTCGGCCAGCAACACTCGCCCCATGGCAACCAGGTCAAACCCTTCGGCCATGACCTGCTCGATGCTCGCCAGGCTCTTGGCTCCCCCCAGGTACGCCAACGGCATCTTGACCGCCGCCCGCACCTTGCGTGCATGTTCCAGCAGGTACAACTCATGAAACTCCACGGTTGGTTCGGTGCGGCGCTGAATAGCCATGGCCAATGCAATGATCTTGTTCTTCTGCTGCACGCGGTTTTCCTTGGGGAAGGAAGACCCGAACATCGTCGTGATCGATTCAGCATTCATCCCGGCGCTAAGCACCAGCAGGTGCGCGCCCTCTTCTTCCAGCAGGCGAGCAATCCGGGCGCCGTCCTCAGCGCTATTACCGGCGCGCACGCCTTCAGTGATGCTGTACTTACAGATCACCGCCATTTCCTGGCCGACTGCATCCAGCACTGCGCGCAACACCCGACGCGGAAAGCGCAGGCGGTTTTCGAGACTGCCGCCATATTGATCGCGACGCTTGTTGTACATCGGCGAAATAAACTGGCTAAGTAAATAGCCGTGCCCCATGTGGATTTCCACAGCGTCGAAACCCGCCTGCTGCGCCAGGCGCGCTCCTTGCGCGAAGTCGCGCACAACTTGCTGCATGTCGGCTTCGTTCATCGCCTGTTTAAAGAACATGCCGCTCATCAAGCCGATCTTGTTGAAGCCGCCGCTGGCCGACAACGGTCTTTTGGTTGAGCGCTCGCGGATAAACGTAAAGCAACCACCATGAGTGATTTGAGCGCTGGCCAGCCCGCCGGCCTGGTGCACGGCGTCGGTCAGGACTTTGAAGTGCGGCAAGCTTGCGGGGGCAAGAATCAGTTGGTTAGGCAACGTACGGCCATCGCTGCTCACGGCGCAATAAGCCACCGTGGTCAGCGCCGTTCCACCTGCGGCCAGCGCCGAATGCAGCTTGACCAATTGTTTGGAAGGCACGCCCTGAGCGCTCATGCCTTCGTTGGTGGCGGCTTTGATAAAACGGTTTTTCAGGGTCAGCGGGCCAATCGCGATAGGGCTGAAGGGTGACGGAGTGGGACGAGGGTTCATGACAGGCCTCTTTATTGTTATCGGGCTACGAGTAGGGTTGCGTCGCCTTGGCACGACGCAGCCATGATCATCAAAAGGTGTATTTGGCGTTGAACGACAGGTAATCACGGTCGGCCAGCAAACGGCCTTGGGCCACGTCCGGTGAGCTCAAATAAGCGACATAGGTCATACCGACCTGGAAGTTGCCCAGGTACTTGAAATCGCCGCCCACGGTCAGCCGCTTCTCGGCACGACCAAGGCCCTGATAAGCGCTGCCGTCGACGTTCTGCGTCCATACCACCTTGGTGCTGAGGTCCAGGCCATTGGCAATGGACGGGTAGTCCATGTAGGCCCCAATGCCCAGCAGGGTCGAGCCACGGGTCTGAGTCGCCGACTCGAATTTGTCGAACGTGCCGTCGATGCCAGCGCCACCGCCGGTAATTGTCAGGCTGTCCACCGAGGCGATGTGTTGATGCACCACTTCGCCCATGACGGTGGTCTGCTGGGCCAGAAAGCTTGGGCCCAGAATGTACGAGGCGTTGAGGTTGCCTTGCCAGATTTGCCCGGTGGTCGGTGCGCCATTGCTCAAATAGACCGAGGCGCCATCGCGGTAACTCAGATCACCGGCGTATTGCACCGAATCGCCAACCTTGGAGCTGAAGCTGACACCCGTCAGTTTGACGCCTTCGAAATAGCCCATGCGGTAGGACGGTGCAGCGCCATCATGGCCAATACTTTTGAGCGACGAATATTGGGTGGCGCCGGTGAAGTCGAAAAATAACGAGCCAACACGCTCGTTGTAGCGATAGTGGAACAGCCCGATCTCGGTGTTTTCGGTGATGCGGTAGCGTACCCCCAGACCCCATTGGCCGCTGTCACTGGCATCTTTCTCACCGGCATAACTAACCGCCGCGCCATTGGGAAGGCGATCGACCACCCCGCTGCCCAGACGAAAAAACTCCGCGCCAGGACCGAAGGTGTCGCTGCCGAAGTAATCACCCACCGGGTTGAGCTGGGTTTTTTCCCACTCGTACTGGTAGTAACCCACCAGCGCCAGGTTTTCGTTCAGCGACCACGAACCGGACACCTGCCCCACCGGCAAATACGAATCCTTGGCTTCGGTACCCGGCACGTTGAACTTGGTCGCATCCACCGGGGCCTGGCCCTGACTGATGTTGGACCAGAACAGGCTTTCGCCCCAGGCCACCAGATGCCGTCCAGCCTTGAGCGACAGGTACTGCGTTTCGCCGACATCGAAGTTGCCGTACACATACGCATCGAGCAGACGCGCCGTGCTGCCACTCAGCTGACGGGTTTTGTCACTGAAGCCATCGTAGTGCCCGACTTTGTTCACCGTCTCTGGCGAGTCGTTGGCGTTGCGCTGGTTATAGACATCGTCGTAGAAATCGCTGCCACGCAAGACCGCACCGAGGTTGTCGTGCTTGAGTTGCAACTCGCCGAACAGGCTCAGGCGGTTGTTGATCAATGAGCCACGTTTGAAATTGCGGGTGCCATCGTCGTTGTTCGGGTCATTGAGGTACTGGCTTGCCTGCTTGGCGGTCCGCATGGATGCCGTGTAGTTCACCGTAAGCGATGAGTCCAGGGTGGTGTTTTCGCCCAGTTCAATGGTCGGCGCAGCACTGACCGTGGCACTGGCAACGGTGATGGCCGTTGCCAACATGCAGCGACGGCCACTCAACAGATGGCCCGGGTGGCGCGCAACAGGTTTTCGGATAAACATGCCCCTCTCCTTTTTTTGTTGTTGTTTTTGCTTGTGTCGTCACAGCATGAAAAAAACCACCGCCGCACACATCGTCCATTTGATGAGATGAGTGCTCTTCATGCCGGTGCGCTGTTCGCCACCCAGGCGCGCAATTCGTTTTTCACCACTTTGCTCGACGGGTTGAGGGGCAATGTATTGAAGAAGCGCACTTGACGCGGCACCTTGTAATTGGCCATTTGCTCTCGACTCCAGGCGATCAATTGCGCCTCGCTGAGCGCCTCGCCTTCGCGCAGCACCACACAGGCGCAACCGACCTCGCCCATGCGTTCATCGGCGATGCCGATCACCGCGACCTGTGCAATCGAACGGTGCTTGATCAGCGCTGCTTCGATTTCTGCCGGATAGCAGTTGAAACCGCCAACGATGAACATGTCCTTCAGGCGATCAGTGATGATCAGGTTTCCCGCCTCGTCCAGGCGTCCTACGTCGCCGGTGTGCAGCCAACCCTGGGCATCAATGGTTTCACTGGTGGCCACCGGGTCTTGGAAATAGCCCTGCATTACGTGAAAACCACGCAAACAAATCTCGCCCGTTTGTCCGGCATCCAGCGTCTGGTTGTGCGGGTCGCGGATGCTAACTTCAGTGCCGGTAATCGGCCGACCGCTGGTGCCAGCGATCACTTGCGCCGAGTCCTTGGGATCGCAGATGGTCGCCAGCCCACCACACTCGGTCAGGCCATAAGCAGTAGTCACCACGGCAAAACCTAACTCGTTGCGCATGCGCTCGATCAGGCTCGGCGGAATGCTCGCCGAGCCCGTGACGGCAATGCGCAAACTCGACAGGTCAGCCTGTTTGAGCAGCGGATGGGCCAGCAGCGACAGGTACAGGGTCGGCGCGCCAGGCAGTACGCTGATGCGTTCACGGGTGATGCGCTGGAACACTTGCTCTGCGTCGAATACCGCATGAGGCAGAATCGTCGCACCGCCGATCAGGCAAGTCAGCCAGCCAGCCTTGTAGCCAAAGGCATGGAAGAACGGGTTGACGATCAGGTAGCGGTCGCCCGGCACCAAGCCAATGACGTTGACGTATTCGGTGAACGCCCGCAGGTTCTGACCGTGGCCACTCATCACGCCCTTGGGTTTACCGGTGGTGCCGGACGTGAATAACAGGTCACACATGGCGTCGGGACCCACCGCCAACGCACGCTGCATGGCGCTCGCCACATCAATCGTCGCGGCGCCGCTCAGAAATTGAGCCAGGTGCAGGTCCGAACTGCGAACAGGCACCTCTTCCCCCACAATGACCAAGTGCTCGAGGCTGGCTGGCCGATGGGGGGCGAGCAACGCAGGATAATCGACGTCGAGAAAGCGCTGCTGGACGAACAATAGCCGGCACCCGCTGCGCTCCAGTACATCGACGGCCTCAAGGCCTTTCATGCGCGTGTTGATCGGTACCAGCACCGCACCGGCACAATGAATACCCAGCGCTGCGAGAATCCAGTCACGACTGTTCGGCGCCCAGATACCGATGCGGTCACCGGCCTGGATGCCCAAGGCCATCAAGCCCCGAGCAAAACCCAAGACGCGTTCGGGTAACTCGGCGTAGTCGATGCATTCGCCGTTTTCCTCGATGGCGGTGCGCCCGGCAAAACGTTCGGCGCTGCTGAAGACCAGCTGGGCCAAGGTGGTAGGAACAGCGCTCGGTGGCGCGGCAAGGTTCAGGCTCTGATTCATCATAGGCTCGGGCTTGGCATCATTCGAAGGCATCATTCGGGAAATCGGATGCGCAATTGCGCGCTGGTGGGCACGGCCTGACACGCAAGAATCCAGCCTTCAGCCAGTTCGCCCGCGTCCAGCGCATCGTTGTGCAGCAGCTCGACATCACCGCTCTCCAGGGTGCACATGCACGAGGCACAGCCCCCGACGCGGCAAGAGCTGGGCGGATTCAGGCCAGCACGTTCCATAGCGGCCAGCACGGTTTCGCCGCTGTCGCAGGCCACGTGGTAGTCCTCACCGTCCAGACGCACCGCCAACTGCGCCGCCATTGCCGCCTCGCTGCTCACCACCAGTGCCTGTTCGCCTTCGCCGGGCAGCGAGACGAAGCGCTCGACATGCACCCGACGGTCCGGCATGCCCAGGCCCTTGAGCGCACTGACCGCAGCGTCCATGAAAGGCCCCGGACCACAGATAAACGCCTGGGCATCGATAAAGGGTCGCGCCAGTTCGGCCAGTTGCCCGATGCTCGGAATGCCCTGCACCGAGTCCAGCCAATGGACTATTTGCAGGCGTTGCGGATGAACGCTGGCCAAGGTCCGGAGTTCGTCCTTGAAAATCACAGACGCCTCATCGCGATTGGCGTAAATCAACAGGATCCGGCCGGTGCCGGCGAGCAACGCAGAGCGCAGGATCGACAGCACCGGTGTAACGCCGCTGCCGCCGCCAAACAGCAACAAGTCGCCGTCCAGGCTGCGGGGTACGAACACCCCGGCCGGGGGCAAGACTTCCAAAACCTGGCCTTCCTGAAACTCGCCACACAGCCAATTCGAAGCGCGCCCTTCGTGCACACGCTTAACCGTTACGCGCAAAGGTTCATCGAGCAACGGCGTGCTGGATAGCGAATAACAACGGGGCAACCAGCCGCCCTCGTAGGGCACACGCAAGGTCAGGAACTGGCCGGGTTGATAGCGGAAACGCTCGCCCAAATGCTCCGGTACATCGAACACCAGGGAACGCGCGTCGGCCGTTTCCTCGATCACTCGCGCCACGCGCAGGGCAAGATAATTGTTCATAGGTCAGGTACTCATGACCACCTGCCCGCGTATCACAGGCAGGTGTAAACCCAGGGAGTCGAAACAGGCGCTATCGCGCTCAGACGTAAGGGTCCGGGTTGGGCAAGCCCAGCATCACAGCGCCATAGCTGCGCCCGTAGGCCATGTAGTTGTTGGCAATATGACCGCGTGCCTGGTGCAGGTCGCGGAACAACCGCGCCACGGGATTGGTGTTGTACAACCCGGAAGCCGCCATGCTGCGCAACAGGTCGTTCACCCGCTCGGCGCAGACATTGGTCACGTAGGCCGACTGGTAGCGATACAGCAGGCGAGTCTCGGTGTCGGGGTATTCGCCAGCACGTGCCAGGCTCATCAGGTGCTCGTAGTTGCGCTCCAGGACCAGGCGCAGGCTGTCGACGGTGATCATCGCTTCGGCAACAGCGGTCTGCGCCACCGGATCGTCTGCAGTACGGGCACCATGCTTGCCGATGTGCTTGGCTGCGTTGTCGCGAAACTCGTTGATCGCGCCTTGCAAGGCACCGATGGCCGAGGTCGAGACGGCGCGCGAGAATACTTGGGCAAAGGGAATCGCGTAGATCGGGTTGGTATTGAACTGGCGTCCTGGTGTCGCCTCAAGCGTCCAGTTATTAGTGCGTTGTACACGGTGCGCCGGGACGAACGCATCCTCGACCACGATGTCGTGACTGCCCGTACCGCGCAGGCCTAGCACGTCCCAATTGCGCACGATCTGATAGTCGTGACGAGGCAACAAGAACGTACCGTGTTCGGCCGCCAGATCGCCATCGGCTGGCAGGATGCCGCCCAGCAATATCCACTGGCAGTGCTCGCTACCGCTGGAGAATCCCCAGCGCCCGCTGATTCGGTAACCACCCTCCACCACCGTGACCTTGGCCGCCGGCATGTAAGTCGAGCAGATCAGCGCGCTGTGGTCATCCGCCCACACATCACGCTGCGCTTCTATCGGGTAACGCGCCAACTGCCAGGGGTGAACACCCATCACGCCATAGACCCAAGCCGTAGACATGCAGCCTTCCGCGAGGATGGTCTGGATTTCGAAGAACGTGCGCGGGTCCACTTCATAACCACCGAATGCCCGTGGTTGCAGGGCCCGCAGCAAGCCAGTGGATTGCAATTCGGCGATGCTTTCCTCTGGTACCTTCAAGTCCTTGTCGGCTTGTGCCGTACGCGCCTTGAGTGCCGGCACCAGGCGCCGAGCCCGTTCAAGCAGATCACGTTCGTCCTGGGTCTTTTCACGCATGCTGTGCATCACTCGATTCTCCCGATCTCACTGCGCCACTGCGCGAGGTGTGATGGATCATCGGATCGAGCGAGCAATCATTCATCGTCAAAGCGGACTAGAACACCGACACCGCAAGTCGCTAGTCCGTTGAGACGATGTTGGCAACGCACAGGACGGCGATATTCAGCCATCATCTATCGACCCCTCGGAGTAAGGGCAATGAGTATTTTGCAGCGTTTCCAGATGCAGGGCAGCGTCGCCATAGTGACCGGTAGCGGAAGAGGAATTGGTCGGGCGATTGCCTTGGCGTATGCCGAGGCCGGCGCCGATGTGGTGTGCTCGGCGCGGTCACTGGACGAGGTTCAAGCAGTGGCTGAAGAAATTCGTGGCATGGGTCGTCGCGCATCGGCTTTTGCGTGTGACGTCAACGAAACCGAACAACGCCAAGCGTTGGTGCGCCACAGTGTTGAACAGATGGGTCGCATCACTCATCTGGTGAACAATGTCGGTGGTGGAGGACCCAACGATCCGTTGACCATGACCCCCGACCAGTTCGCTCAGGTACTGAACTTCAATGTCGCGACCACTTACGCCTTCTGCCAATTATGTGTACCGCTGATGCGCGAGGCCGGTGGCGGTAACATCATCAATATCAGCTCCGTCGCCGCGCGTTATGCCCAACGCCATTTCAGTGCCTACGGTACGGCCAAGGCTGCGCTCAGCCACCTGACCCGCTTACTGGCCCAGGATTTCGCGCCGCAGATTCGGGTCAACGCCGTCGCCCCTGGCCCCACACTGACTGAAGCGCTGAACGGGGTGATGCCCGCCGCCATGCGCCAAACCATGGAAAACAACACACCTCTCAAATGCCTGGGTAAGCCACAGGACATCGCTGCAGCCGCGCTGTACCTCGCCAGCCCTGCTTCGGCGTGGGTCACCGGCAAGATCATCGATGTTGATGGCGGTGCAGATTCATCGGTCTGGCCTAGCTGAACCCGCTCCTTTCGGCTCGCCCCTGATGGTGTTGGGGCGAGCTTTTTTCTTTGTTCGATCAACGTATTCAATGGCCCGCTATTAACGCCAGTCGGCAACGATGTCGTGCTCCAACGCAAACGGCTGCGCCGCAATCGTTCTGCGTTGAAACCCGGGCGCCTGCTCGGCAGTCGCCAGCCATAACATGACAGCTGCCGGCACGTGCGGCGGGGCACTGCCTGCACGCAAGGCGATCAGGCCTTTATCGCCGATAGTAGCCTTGAGAGCTTCGGTGGTGACCACACCCGGATTAAGGGTGTAGGCACGGATGCCAGCCTCGCCCAACTCCGTGGTTAACACCCCGGACAATCGCGACACTGCAGCCTTGCCGGCACCATAGGCATAGCCCCAGCCACCCTTCGCTGCCGCCACCGGTGGATCGCTTTCGCCGGCGCCGGAGGTGACGTTGATCACCACCCCGCCGCCGCGCGTCACCATGTGCTCGGTTACCGCCCGAGTCAGCATGAACGGCGTGAGGATGTACCCCAGGAACATTCTTTCCAGGGTCTGCGACTGCAGCTCCATGAAACCGGCGTTAAGGTCACGCCCCTGATAGATCGCGTTATTGATCAGCACATCGATACGTCCATACTCAGCCAGCACCGCTTGGCAAGCGGCCAGGGCCGAGGCGCTGTCGAGCAGGTCCATGGGCACCACGAGCACCCGGCAGCCGAGATCACGCAATGCCTCGGCGGTGCCATTCAGGCTGCCAGCCAGTGGCATCCCATGGGCGTCGCGCAAGGCATGTTCGTGCTTCTCGCCCTCATTGACAGTGCGCGCGCTGATGGCCAGATCGAAACCGGCCCGGGCGAATGCCAATGCCGCCTCACGGCCAATGCCACGGCTGGCGCCAGTGATGAATGCGACCTTGTTCATACGGATTCCTTCTTAAAAATTTGAGGCGCGAACCATGGCGTCCATACCGCCATCGGCGAACACCACGCTGCCATGAACAAACGACGCTTGGGGTGATTGCAGGAACGCCACCAACCCGGCGATTTCGTCAGGTCGTCCGGCACGTCCCAAAGGCGCGACGAACTCGCGCGTCGACTTACCAAACCGGGCATCGTCCAGCGAGGCCTGATGCAGGGGAGTTTCTACTGCACCCGGCGCCACCACGTTCAGACGAATTCCCTCTTTGCCCCAACTCACAGCCAGACTGCGAGCATGGCGGCTGATCGCGCATTTAGAGGCGGCATAGGCCACGTGTGGCTGGCCAAGACTGTTGGCCAACGCTAGCGCCTGAGCCTCATCACCCGCCAGCATCATGTCGATCATTGGCTGGCCGGCAGGCCCCGAATGAGTCGCTGCAACCGAGCCGATCACCAGCGCAGCCGGGTGTTGCCCATGGGCTAATGCCCCGCGCAGGCCTTCCAGTAATTGGCTGACACCAAAGTAGTTGACCGCCAGGATCAATTCACACGAGGGCGCGGTGACACCGACTCCGGCGCAACAGATCAGCCCGTCGAGAACACCGTCGCACTGCTCAAGCACTTGCGCGATGGCGGCATCGCGACCTTGAGGAGTGGACAGGTCGGCAATCACCTCGGCGTTGCTGCGATCAATTCCGATGATCCGATGTCCAGCTGCGCGCATGGCCGCGCTGACGGCAGCACCGATTCCCGATGCGCTGCCGGTGATGGCAGTAATAGGCATAGACGTTCTCCGTGATAGTTGCGCCCAGTATCGACAGGGTATGTACCCGACGGCATCGTCTGTGCGGACTAAAAAAGCGATGGGCAGAAGCGCGGCTTGCCAGCGATGGCGTCATCAAAATCGCTATCGCCAACAAGCCGCCTCCTACAGGATGTGTGCCCAGTCCCAGACCCTGAACACCCGCACGGTCCGTGCAGGTGCCTGGCATCAGGCCTGGCGAAAGATCGGCGCGGCGAGTCGTGGCGGGGGCACCTTGATTTTCTCCGCCATCTTTAACGCAAGCCTGGGTTTGCCCAGGGCCACCACACTGTTGAGCATGATGCGCACCAGTTCGGTCTGGCGTCGCACGCCGGTCTTGGAGAAGATCGAGCGCAAGTGCGCTCGTGCCGTGTTGCGCCGGATATTCAGGGCTTCGGCGGCCTCCTCCAGCGACAAGCCATTGGCAAGTTCCATGGCCAAGGCAGTTTCAGCCTTGGTCAGGTTGAACAACTGCTTGGTCACTACTTCGCTTGCCAACGATTTGCTCGATGCATCGCGGATGTAAACCAGCGCAGCCGGTTGCCCCTTCTCCTCGGCCCAGTCCAGCGATGGAATGGACTCAACCACCACACCGAGATTCACCAGCCCGGAGGGTCGGGTTACTGACATTGCTTCGGCGTTTTTCGGTGCACCCGGGGCGAACGCACTGCGAATCAAACGTTGCAGCTCACGATTATCACTGGGATAAGTCGCCTCCAAACGCCCGCCGACCAGTTTCAGGCCGTCGGAGCGGGCCAGGATTTCCTCGGCCACCGGATTGATCTGCAACACGCTACCGCTCTCGTCGAGGACCAGAGTCGCCACCGATAAGCGACTGATGGCCTGGGAGTACAATTCACTCAGCGATTCGCTGCGGTCCAGCAAATTGTGCAGCTTCAAAGCCCGGCGTAGATGTGGCAGGAACAGGGTACATAGCGCACGATCGTTCGCGGAAAAGTTGGGTGCGTGTTTCGGACGCGTGGCGCGAAAGCGCAGCTTGCCGCCATACGGTGTGGAAATATCGGCCCCCATCAGGTGGTACACGTCATGCGGACCGCAGAACATCTTGAAGTAGACGTTATGCTCCCATTCCGTGGAAGTCATGATGTCGTCCACGGTGAACACCTGGTCCAACGGCTGGTTAGCGAACGGGGTATTGGTCTGCGGATAGGTCATGTAGGCGACATCATCGGCACCTTCGATGTCGCCGACGATAATCATCACGCCGGTATCGGGCTGGTCCGGCACCCGCAAAATCAGGGTGACGTAGTTGGCATCGTAGATTTTCAGGAAGCTTCTGAGGGCCTTGGCCATCAGTTTCGGATCGAGGGCGCCTTCATAGACTTCGCCTACTAACTGGCTGTAGCGCGTGAGGTCCAGGCCAAGGCTTGCCAGGGCTTCATGGGTCAAGACAACTTCTTGCATAGTCTTCTCCTCGCACGGGTAAGGACGACGTCCCTCCCTTATTTATTTTTATAATTTCGGCTCGGGAGTGCTCAAGGCTCCCCCTCTTGACTGCAACTTGCCTGCGGGCCCATGCAACTGGGCCCGCGCATCAGTTTCCCTACCGCCGATGTACTCCACAATAGGCCCGGCAGGTTTATTTTTTACTGCACGGAATCACGCGCGGCGGGGCTTTTTTTTTAGCTCAAACCGGCCCTGTTTTGCCGCAGCCCCAGGCGCCCGAACAGTGACCAACGGACGCCCTCGATTGAACCAGGCTGCCAGCGCCGGGAGTAGGAAAATCGCCCCCAACACGTTGACCAGGAACATAAACGACAGCAACACGCCCATGTCGGCCTGAAACTTCAGCGGCGCGAATGCCCAGGTACAGACGCCGATGGACATGGTCACTGCGGTGAATACCGCGGCAGTGCCTCGTTGGCACATGGCTTGATAAAACGCCTCCCGCAGATTGGCGCCACGCAGCATTTCGTGCTGGATGCGCTCGTATAGGTAGATGCCATAGTCGACACCCACGCCCACCCCAAGCGCCATCACCGGCAAGGTGGCGACTTTCAGGCCGATCCCCAGCAGGGTCATCAGGGCATTGCAAAGAATGGCTACAATCGCCAGTGGCACCAGAATGCACAGCACTGCGCGAATGGACAGGAAAGTCAGCCAGCAAAACAACGCCACTGAACCGAACAACGCTCCCAGCATGATGATCTCGGCGCGTTTGACCGCCTCGTTGGAAGCCGCCATGACGCCAACGTTGCCACCCGCCAGGAGGAATTCGACTTGCGGCGAATTAACCTCGGCAATGATCCGTTTGGCTTCGGTTATTGCATGGCTGACCGTGCTGCCTTCGTGGTCGGCCAGGAACACCAAAATCTGCATCTGCTGGCAGCCGTCAGTGACCATCCCGTCATCCGGCATATAGGCGCGCGCGCCTTGGCTGAGGCCGCGTGGCGAACCAGGGATAGCCGCCCAGCGCGGATTACCTTCGTTGTTGCCGGCAATCACCCGTTTGCCCATGTCCGCCACGCTCTGGATCGATTGAACGCCTGAGACAGTGCGCATGCGAAAGTCGAAAGCTTCCACTGCACGCATGACCGCAGGCGACAGGCAACCTTCCTCAACACCCTTGACCTGGACGAACACCGACATCACATCCAGGCCGATGGAGTAACTGTTGATGATCTTGGCGTTGTCCAGGTTGTAACGTGAGTCAGCTCGCAACTCCGGTGCTCCCGCACCAATATCGCCCACTGCCAGGTCGCGCGCCTTGTAGGCTCCGGCCAATAGCAACAACAGGCTCACGGCGAATACCCCAAGGGCCGGCCCTGGCTCGGCCAATGCCGACAGGCGCCACCATAGACGGTGCCTGCCGGCCGGTCGAGATTGTGCCCGGCGCAATAACTCAGGCTCCAGGTGCAGGTAGGAAATGATGATCGGCAACATCAGTTTGTTGGTGATGATCATCAGCATCACGCCAATGCACGCCGTTACCCCCAGTTCGTGGACGATGGGGATGTCGATCAACATGATCACCGCAAAGCCCAGTGCGTTCATCAGCAAGGCCAGGGAACCGGGAATGAATATCTTGCAGAACGCCGAACGCGCCGCGTCCCTGGAGCTACTGCCAGCCAGCACGTCCTGCTTCCAGGCGTTGGTCATCTGCACCGCGTGCGACACACCGATGGAGAAAATCAGGAAAGGCACCAGAATCGACATCGGGTCGATGCCCAGCCCCAGCAATGGCAACAACCCCAACAGCCATACCACCGGCAGCAGCGCGACCAGCAATGCCACCACGGTCAGGCGCAGGGAACGTGAATAGAGCCACAGCAATAGTCCGGTGATCACAAAGGCTACGACAAAGAAGCCGATCACCGTGTTCAACCCTTCGACGACATCGCCCACCAACTTGGCAAACCCGACAATGTTGATCTCGATATCGGGGCTGTTGTACTTGCCGCGAATTTCTTCCAGGCGCTTGGCGATGTCGACATAGGACACCGGCTGGCCGGTCTTGGGATCGGTGTCCTGCAAATCGGCACGGACCATGGCCGACTTCAGATCGTTGGCTACCAGCCGGCCAACCTGCCCGGAAGCTGCAGTGTTGCTGCGCACCTGCGCCAGGTCCTCGCGGGTGCCACTAAAACGGGGTGGCACCACCACGTCGCCAAAAAAACCTTCCTCGGTGATTTCGATGTAGCGCACGTTGGCAGTAAACAACGACGTCACGCTGGGACGACTGACCCCCGAGATGAAAAACACATCGTCAGTGACTTTGCGCAGGGTCTCGAGAAATTCCGGGTTGTAAATATCGCCGTCGCCCTTCCAATGCACGCTGACCAGGAAACGATTGGCACCGGTAAAGTAGCGGCTGAACTTGAGGAAGTTGACCATGTACGCATGACGCACCGGGATCTGTTTGTTGAACCCCGGATCGAGTTGCGTGTGGGTAGCGCTGTAGCCCAAGCCCAGTGTCACCAGAACGAACAGCACCAGCAGGCCCTTGCGCCGGGCCATGAGGTGATCGGCGCACGTTGCTACGCAACGTGTCACCCAGTGTTTATCTTGATTCATTGCCCCGCCTCTCATTTACTGGGTGGCCTGTGTGGCCGCTAGGGCAGCAACGCTGCCAGCTGTACCTTGCAAGACACCGCGCTCACCGCCGACCAACAAGCGCGAGCCCACCATCGTCGCCGAAGTCAACGTGCCCAGCCCCACCAGGCGCCCAACGCCAACGAGCGCGCCCTGCTCATCCAGACGCACCACCGAGCTGCCCGCACCGACGATCACCAACCCCGTGTGATCTGGCAGCAGCACATGGCCGTACAGCGGCAGTTGATTGCCGACATTGATCTGGGTCCAGCTGTTGCCAAAATCGTGGCTGACGAACACATGCCCGCGCATGCCGTAGGTCACCCAGTTGTCTGCGCTTAAACGCACGATGCCGAACAACGAACCGCTGTAGAACGCGGGCAACGTCTGCCAATGCTGGCCGGCGTCGGACGTACGCAGGACCAGCCCCTGCTCCCCCACCAGCATGCGGCGACCATCCTCACCACCGGCCATGCTGTTCAAGTGCGCGCTGTCGATGTCCAGCACTTGCGGTGTCCAGGTCTGCCCGGCGTCCAGGGATTGGTAGAATTTGCCGAAACTGCCGAAGGCCATGACGCTGTCACCACCGGCGGTCCAGATGCCCAGCAACGGTTCGCCCAGATCGGCGTCGTAGCGAATTTCCTGCCAATGATTGCCGGCGTCCGTAGAGCGCAGGATCCAGCCGTCATGCCCGACGGCCAATAGGCGTTCGCCGTCCAGTGCCACCACAGCGGTCAGGGTGGCATCGCGTTGCGGAGCGACGCTGGCTGGCTGCCAACTGACGCCTTGGTCATCGCTGAGCAGAATGCTGCCGCGCTCGCCAACGGCGACTACACGCGAGCCAAGATTGAGCAGACCGTTGATTTGCACTCGGTCGGGACGCGTCGCCAATAGCTCTTCTTGCGGAGGGGATTTGGGAGAGAAGGTGTAGCCGATGGTCAGGGCGACCACCAGGCAGACCACATAGCCGATCACAGAACGCATGGGAAACGCTCCTGCTCGGGGCACGTGTGCATGGGGCAAGTCATAGGGCCAATCCTCTTGTTCTTGTCAGGCGCCAGGGCATGCGAGGCAAGCGCAATGGGCGTTGCCTCTGAGGAATAGTCGGCGCAAGGCCTGGGGGGCACATCGTCCAAATGGCTTATGCAATGGCACAAATGGCGTATCGGTTGCGCAATATTGCGGTGTCTGTGCGACACCGCGTCATGGCCATGCGCTGAAAAACCTGGCGGATGCAGGCGATCAGGCGATGTACAGGATCACCAGGTCGTTGATCACTGATGGGCGATCCTGGCCCACTACATGAGTGGTGAGTTCCAGAGTCAACTGGGTGCCTCGCGCTGACAGATCGACTTTTTTGACCCGTGCTCGAGAATGAATGCGTGACCCCGCCGGTACCGGCGCCGGGAACCGCAGGCGGTCAGAACCGTAGTTGATCTGGGTGGTGAAGCCGCTGATCTCGAAGCCCAGCGCCAGCGTCATCCGTGACTGCAACACCTGCACCAAAGCACCGTGGGCAATGGTGCCACCGAATGGACTTTGCAGGCGCGCCCGCTCTGGATCGGTATGAATCCAGTAATTGTCGCCGGACAGCTGGGCAAAAGCGTCGATCAGCGCCTGATCGACCACCACGACATTGCTCCAGTCGCAAAACTGATCGCTGACCAGCGCCTGCAAGGCCGGCCCATCATTGAGGTCGATCTGGCGAACCGCAGGCTGCTGCAAGGCTGCAGCCTGCGACGCGCTGTCCTCAACGGGCAGCGATTCGAGGCTCGCTGCATCTTGGTCAAGCCCGGTGAAGCGCAGCAATCGGTTGCCCTTGGCGTCAACTTCGGCAAACACCGGTTGCAACGACATGCCGATCCGGATTTGGTCTTCGTCAAGGCCTACCAGGTTAGTGTTGATGCGTACCCCTTGGGCCAGCTCGACCACCGCCAGTTTTTGCGGCATTTCATCAATGAAGTCAGGCAACGTCGCGATGCGCGTCACCGTGTAGCTGTACAACGTCGCGGCGCCGTCGACTTCGCGCCACGCCAAGTCGTGTTCCAGGCATACCGGGCAATGTCGGCGCGGGTAAAAATTCCAATGCGCACACGCGTTGCATTGCTGGATCAACAGGCGGCGAGCCTTCAGGCCCTCCCAGAACGGTGCAGAGATTTGCGTCGCGACCGGCATCGGTTTGTTGTTGGACATGTGCTTATGCTCCCTGAAGTATCAATGCGCCCTGCTCGCTCATCACGCCACCAGTGCCGGACACGTAAACGTTGTCGCAGCGCCCCAGTTGGCGCTCACCGGCAGAACCTGAGATCTGCGTCACCGCTTCGATCACCTGGCTCATGCCTCCGGCCGAGGCCGACTGGCCGAAGCTGAGTTGCCCGCCGTGGGTATTCATGGGGAAATCGCCACGCCAGGTCAGGTCGTGTTCACGCACAAACGCCATGCCCTCACCCTTGCCACAAAAACCGGCGTCTTCCAGCGTCAGCAACGTGGTGATGGTGTAGCAGTCATAGATCTGCGCGGCATCGACGTCTTTGGGCTTGAGCCCGGCCATGCTGAAAGCCCGCTGCGAGGCAGGACCAATCGGCGTGTGCAGCATGTCCTCGGCATAGGATGGCGATTTGAACGCCAGGTGCTCGCCGAAGCCGGTGATGAAGGCCGGCCGTTTGCGGGCACGTGCGGCTACTTCTTTGTTGGTGATAATCATCGCGGCGCCACCGGCCACTGGCATGACGATTTCCAGTACATGCAGTGGGTCAGCCACCACTTTGCTCGCCAGCACTTGCTCGATGGTCAACGGCTGCCCGTAAAACATCGCCTGCGGATTGGCCAAGGCGTTGGTACGTTGGTCGACGGCAATCTTGGCCATGGCCCGTTGGTCGTAGTCGTATTGCGCGGCGTAACGCTGGGCAATCATCGCGTAGCCGGTGTTCTGGCCCATGTGCCCGTAAGGCAGGTCGAACTCGGCCTCGGGTGCACCGAACGCTGTGCTGTGGCCGCCGAAACGCATGGCCCGGACCATCCAGCTCGGATCTTCGTCCGGGCCCAACGGCGCCATGCGCGCCGGGATGACACACAACACGGCCTGGCACAGGCCCAGTTCAATGGCGGCTGCGGCGCGCCAGACCATGCCCACCGAGGTGCAACCACCCAGGTCCACCACTTCGGCGAAGTTCAAGCGCAGCCCCAGGTATTCGGCAGCCATCGCCGGCACGAAGACTGAGGCTTCATGAAACTGCGGGCCGTTGATCACCAGCCCGTCCAGGTCCGAGGCTTTAAGGCCTGCATCTCGCAATGCCTGGGCCGCCAGATCGGCGACTTGCTCAAGGTGAAACATCTTGGGTGCCGTCGCGTATTTTTCCGGCTTGTATTGTGCGGTGCCCACAATGGCCGCGTGCCCTTTAAGCCCCATAGTGCCTCCCTGCCGAAGCGCAACGCTTCGGCCGTATTCCAGGTATGTTGGTAGACCGGGGCTCAAACAGATGCCCCGGACAATGAGTGGTCAATCAGAAGGTGTATTTCATCGAGAACGTGGCGTAGTCACGGTCGGCGAATGGACGGTTGATCGGGTCGGGCTCCCCCAGGTAAGCGATGTATTTCAAGCCCAGTTCCAGGTTGCTCAAATACTTGAAGGTTGTGCCCACACTGAGTCGTCGGTCGCCTTGCACGCCGGAGATGCTTCCGGCCATTGGCGTGGAGCCGCTGAACACGTTGGAGAAGCTGAGGGGGACTTCCAGATCCCAGCCTTGGAAAACTCCCGGATAACTGAACGATGCGCCCACGGTGTAGGCGCTGGATGATTTGGTTCGAAAGCCGGCACTGGTGCTGTAGGTGTAGTCATTGGAAGGCGCCACTAGCGTTGCTACCGAAGGCAGCAGGTTTAAACCTTGTAGGTTGGGTGCGGCCGAAGTGGATTCGACGCTGTCGACCTGCACGCGGACAATTTCGGCAGTCAGGCTGGTCTGACTGGCCCAGGGACGGTCCCCCAGAATACGGATTGCAGACAATTGCATCTGCTGGCCCTTGCCTCGTGCCGGGACTGCGCCAAGGCCGGTATTGACCATCACCGGCGCACCGTCGCGGTACGACCATTCGGCGCCAACCTGGGTTTCGCCAAGCTTGGTCGAGGCACTGATGCCCGTCAGTTTGATGTCTTCGAAGTACTTCACCCGATACCCGTCGATCGCCAGGGCGTACCGGCCGCCACCGACCGGCAACGGGTCGTAGCCGACCAATGCGGTGGCGGGGTTTTTGTCGTGGTAATTGACGTGAAACAGTGACAGTTCAACTGCCGGCACCGGACGATAACGCACCTGCACGCCCCATTGGCCGCCATCACGAGGCTCGTCGGTGCCGCGGTAGGTGACTTTTTGGCCGTTGGCATAGATGAATTCACGACCCGGTCCCACCACATCGCTGCTCGACAGGTAACTGCCCACCGGCGGCAGTTCGGTACCCTTCCATTCGTACTGCACGTACGCACCCAAGGTCACTTGAGGGTTCAGGCGGAACGAACCGGAGAACTGGCCTACGGGCAACAGCACTTCCTTGACTTCCACACCTGGCTGCGACGCTTTTACCGCATCGGAGGGGTTTTGCACGCCATTCACGCCTGGGTAGTACAAGCTCTCGCCCCAGGATTCGATATGCCGCCCAGCCTTGACGTCGAGCATGGTGTCGTTGTCAAAACGCCAGCCGCTGAACACATAGGCGTCCAGCAGGCGGGTACGACCGCCGCTGTAATAACGGGTGTCGCTGGTGAACTCGTCGTTGCTCCCGTTTTTGTTGACCGTGGCCGGCGAATCGTTGTCGTTCTTGCGGTGGTAAACGTCGTCGTAGAACGTACTGGCACGCACCACTGCGCCGTAGTTGTCCTTGCGCAGAATCATTTCTCCGAGTGCGCCCACCCGGTTGGTGGTAAGACTGCCGCGATCGAAGTTGCGGTTAGCATCGTCGGCGTTGATCGTCATCAAGCGATCGCTCTGCTTGCCGGTGCGCACGCCGACGCCGTAACTGGTGGTCACTGACCAATCCATGGTCGCCCCGTTGTCAAATTCGACCGTATCACCCGCCCATACAGGCGTGGACACCAGTGCAATGGCTGCTGCCAGGCTGGTAACCTGAAACGCGCTCGACCCCATGACCGTAGAGTTTTTGTTATTTTTCTTGATCACACTGACTCTCCTGAAGGGCAACCGATTGGCTGCCTGGAATGTTCAACACTGCTGCCGTGCCGTCCGCTCAAAACACATCGAGCGGTGTAACAGCGCTTTCTCCCCTTACAGCACACCGGTAGCGAAGCCGCCCCCGATCCTCTTCCCGCACCAGCGACCCTTCGGCCACCAGGTAGTTGGCATGGGCCAACGTTTCGCCAAGCGCCATCAGTTCGTCGAAGCGACCCGACAACCTGGGAAATAAAACGGCCACCAGTTCAAGCACAGTGCGTGGCTCGTCACAGCTGGCCAGCATCAGCGCCAGATGCGCCCGATGGTGGGCGTCCAGTTGATCCAGGCGGTGATGCAAGTTAAAGAAGGGCCGTTCATGGGCCGGCAGCACCAACACGCTGTCAGGCAGAACGCGCAGATGCTCGATGGAGTCGAGCCAGTCGCGCAGCGGATTGGCCAATGGCTCGGTGGCATGCACACCGACCGTGGAAGTGATACGCGGCAGGACCTGGTCGCCGGATATCAGCAATCCGTCCTCGGCGGTATACAAGCAGGCATGCTCCGGCGAGTGGCCGCGACCGATTACCACCTGCCAGGTACGACCACCGATACGCAGAAGGCTGCCTTCTCGCAAACGACGGTGATGGTTCAGTGGCGCTGGCAAGAAATGGGCGTTGCTCATCACCGTAAACAGCTCGGCACTGTGCTCATCGCCGACACCGGCCTTGCGGTAAAAGTCGAGAAAGTCCCAGCCCGGTGGCTGACTGGCGGGAAACCTGACATGCAACGACTGAAACTCGCTGGCGGTCATGTACACCGGGCAGTGGAATCGCTCCGACAACCACGCCGCTACCCCGGCATGATCTGAATGAAAATGCGTGCAGATCACCGCCAGCAGCGGCAAGCCCGCGCACACCTCACTCAGCACCCGGTCCCAGACTTCGCGGGTCTGCTCGGTATTCATCCCGGTATCGACTACCACCCAACCGTCGGTGTGGCGCAGTAGATAGAGGTTGATGTGGTCCAGGCGAAACGGTAGCGGCATGCGCAGCCACCAGACACCGGGCGCCACTTCGCGCACTTGTCCGGCTTCAGGTGCCTGCGGCCATGGATAGCGCAGGCCGCCCCGCAGCTCGTGACCATTGGCATCCAGCTCAGTCATGGTCTTTCACCGCAAAGGGAGCCAGACCGGCCCGCGTCAGCGCCTCGTCGGAATAAGGCACGTACGTGCGGGTTTGCTCATCACGGATAAACAGCGGATCGCTGCAACGCGCCGGACAGTAGCCTTGGCGCTGCAGATCGACCTTGCGCAACTTGAAGCTGGCCGTGAGGTCTGCCGCCTGAGTGACCCGTACAAACACCGGCGCTGCGTAACGCGGCAGGCGCGCCTCGGTCAGCGCGAACAACGAATCCGGCTCGAACGCCTGCCCCTCCTGCATCAATACCGCGGCCATCCCGGCGCGGCCCTCATGGCCCGGTACCTGAACCCCATAGATGTTGATCAGTTCAAGGCCTGGCAGATCGCTCAGCGCATCAGCCACTTCCTGGGTTGAAACGTTCTCGCTCTTCCAGCGATAGGTGTCGCCAATGCGATCGACAAAATAGCAGTAGCCATCAGCGTCCTCGCGCAGCAGGTCGCCAGAGCTCCAGTAGGCGTCACCTTCGCGCAGCACATTGCGCCGGATCTTGCTTTCGGTAGCCTCGGCGCAGGTGTAGCCCTCGAATCGACCGCCGCCAATGTTCGGATGGTCGACGATAAAGCCCATGGCCTCGCCTATTTCACCGACTTCACACAGCTGATAGAAACCGTTTTCGTCTCGCGGGTGACACTCGTTTTCGATGTCATAGCGCACCAGCCGAAGGTTGGTTTTGTTCCAGTCCGGCACGCGACCACAGGAACCGAAATAGTTGTCGACGTTGATCAACGCAGCATTGGCTTCGGTGGCGCCCCAGCCCTCGAACACCCGAATCTGGCCAAAGCGCTCCAACCAGCGCTGCCAGGTATCGGGTGACAAACCGGCACCCAGCATGCAGCGCAGACTGTGCTCGCGCTCGCCTGCTTGCACCGGGTGATTGAGCAGGTAGCGGCAAATCTCTCCGATATACTGGAATACGCTGATCTGATGACTCGCCACATCTTTCCAGAACTCGCGCATGCTGAACCTGCGGCGCACGACGATGGACGCACCGGCACGCAACGCGGTAGAGGTGACCGAGGTGGCGGCCGCACCGTGATACAGCGGCAGGCAGCAATAAAAAACGTCTTCGCAGGTGACTTGCAGAGTGGCTTCCATCACATCGCCCGATGACATCCAGCGCATATGGCTATAACGCGCAGCCTTGGGCAATCCGGTGGTGCCCGAGGTAAAAATCAGCAGCGTCGTGGCCTGAGCCTCAATGTGCGCACGGATATCCCGGGGGAATGGCGTACGCGGAGCTTTCTCCAGGCGCGCATCGAAATGCCCGTCGATACCTTTGGGTAGCGGTCCTGCCCATGGATTTTCCGGGTCGTGGATCACCCAACACGGCAGTTGCGGAAAATCCTCGGTGGCCTGGACATTCGCCAGGCATTCCTCACCGATAACCAACGCCTTGGCGCCGCACGTTTGCAACGCATGCAGCAGCGCACGGCCACTGACCTGGGTATTGATAAAAGCGACCACCACGCCGAGCTTGACCAGACCGAACCAGGTGCAAAAAAATGCCGGGCGGTTGTCCATGGCCAGGGCGCAGACATCGCCGGCGCGCAAGCCATTGGCATAAAAGGTGTGTGCCATTTGATTGGCCCGCGCATCGACCTCGAGGTAGCTGAGGCGCTGCTCGCCGTAGATCAGGAAGGTACGTTCACCTTGTTCGCGGGCCTGTTGTTCCAAACGGTCGGCCAAGGTGTAGCGATCACCAGGCTTGATCAACCCGGCGGCAGCCGAGCGCTGGTCAAGCAGTGCCTGAGTTTGCTCACGAGGTACAGGCCGGGCAGGCAGGACGCCAGACATGTCATTCAGGTTCATTGCGCCAGCTCCTGGGTGATTGCTTGATAGGCGAGGTAATCCGAGTAGCCAGCCGAGCCCGGGGTGTAGAGGGTTTTTCGATCGAAGCGGGTCAACGGCAAACCGCACTTCAAACGTTCGACCAAATCCGGGTTTGCAATAAAGTGACGACCAAACGACACAGCAGCCCCCTCGCCCGACGCGAGCGCGGCACTGGCCGAAGGACCGTCAAAACCGTCGTTGAGAATCAGCGCATGGGGGCTGTGCATCCGCGCCAGCGCGAAGGCGTCGAGGTCTGCCAGCGGGGATCGCATGATGTGCAGATACGCCAGGCCCAGCGGCGCTACGGCCTCGCACAAAGCGGCCGCAGTGGCAGCGGGCTCGCGGTCTTCGATGTCGTTGTAGGGGTTGCCGGGACACAAACGAAAACCGACCCGACCCGCGCCAATCGCATCGGCCAGCGCCTCGATCACTTCGCTGGCGAAACGCACCCGTCCTGCCACGTCGCCGCCGTAGGCATCGTTGCGTTGGTTGCTGCCCGAGGCCATGAATTGCATCGGCAGATAGCCACTGGTGCAGTGCAACTCGACACCGTCGAAACCAGCCAGGCGCGCATTCAACGCAGCCTGACGATAATCTTCAATGACCTCACGGATACCTTCCAGCGTCAGCGCCTGTGGTTCGTCTGTGTCCACCAGCCCTGCGGCGTCACTGAACACCTGAGTACGCGCACGCAGTGCAGAAGGTGCCACCGTGGCCGCGCCCAACGGTTTGTTGTACTGGCTGGCAGCACGACCGACGTGCATCAATTGCAAGACAATGCGCCCGCCCTCGGCATGCACAGCGTCGGTGACCTGGCGCCAACCTGCGATCTGCTCGCGGCTGTAGATGGCTGGCGTACGGCAATAGCCGAGGCCGCTTGCGGACGGTGCGGTCCCTTCGGCCACGATCAAACCGGCACTGGCGCGCTGGCGGTAGTACTCGACCATGTCGCTGCCGGGCACCGCATCGACCAGGGCGCGACTGCGCGTCATGGGCGCCATGACAATGCGGTTTGCCAGTTGCAGCTCGCCCAGGGTAACCGGCTCGAACAAGACGCTCATTTCAATTCCTCAGCTTCTTATTATTCTCAGGCTGTCGCAGGGCTTGCCACGCAGGGCAAGCGCTGACATGGCAGCGAATATGGGCTGAATGATTGACCGTGAACGTGAGTGAAACATCGTCCGACAAGACTAGGTCGGCTATCGTGCGGGGCGGCTGGCGAAGAACGGAAAAGATGGTCTGAATGGACGATGAAAAAAACCTTTAGCCGGTCGAGCATCGCCCCAATTAGAACAAAACCGGGAGCACCCGCAGTGAACCAATCCAACCCCGTGACATGGCGAACGCACTACGCGCTCTTCGTGCTCGCCAGCATCTATGTGTTCAATTACATCGACCGCCAATTGATGGCGATTCTGATCGAGCCGGTGAAGCTCGAGTTCGGTATATCCGATACCGACATCGGCCTGCTTTCAGGCGTGACGTTCGCGGTGTTCTACACCGTATTCGGCTTTCCGTTGGGGCGCCTTTCGGACCGGATTGGACGCAAACCGGTGATTGCCTTCAGCTGCATTGCCTGGAGCCTGATGACCATGCTGTGCGGTATGGCAGGCAACTTCCTGACACTGGTATTGGCACGTGTCGGCGTGGCTGTCGGTGAGGCCGGGGGAACAGCACCATCAGTGGCCATGGTCTCGGACTTGTACCCGGCACATCGCCGCTCTACAGCATTGTCGGTGTTGATGCTCGGCTCCAGCCTGGGAGCAATTGTCGGCCTGGGACTGGGCGGCTGGATCGCTCAGCACCACGGTTGGCGCTACGCCTTCTTGCTGATCGGTTCTCCTGGGATTTTCCTCGGTTTGCTTCTGCTATTGACCGTGCGTGCGCCGAACCGAGTGGCAGCGCTGGGCACAGCCTCTGCGCCACAAGATGGCTGGTTCAAGACACTGGTCGAGTTGTTTCGCGTGCCCTCTTTTCTGTGGCTGGTACTCACTGGTGGTGCGGCAGCGATTGCCGGTTACGCCATCGGTACCTGGAGCCCGAGCTTCCTGATCCGTTCTCACGGCCTCAACGTGCAACAGGCTGGATTCCTGGTCGGCGTGGTGGGCGGCGGCGGCGCGACCATTGGCACGCTGACCTGCGGCATGCTCACAGACCGCATGGCGCGTCGTGATGCCGGTTGGCAAATCGGCGTACCGCTGCTGGGTACGCTGATCAGCATTCCCTTCGCCCTGGCCTACTTCCTCTGGCCCCAAGGCACGGCGTTCCATATCGGCAGTATCGCGGTGCCCCAAGCGTTCATGTTCTACAGTGTGTTCGCGTTTTTTGGTGTGTGGTGGGCAACACCGTGCCTGAGTGCCATCACCCACCTGTTTCCTGCTACGCGACTGGCACAGGCAACGGCGATCTTCGTAATGTCCATGACCTTGCTGGGCGTCGGTGTCGGACCACTGCTGGTGGGCATGCTCAGCGATTTCTTCGTGCCGACTCTGGGCAGTGAATCCCTGCGCTACGCGTTGGCTTCGTCAGTGTCGCTGCTGGTATTGGCCAGCGTCTTCCTGATCCTGGCACTGCCACGTTATCGGCAGCAGATAAAGAACCCAGCCTCCCTGGTCCCAACGGTACAAGCCGTGCCCGCCTGACCCCTCACCTTCCATCGGTACAAGCCTTGCCCGCCTGACCCCGCACCTTCCATCGCGCCGCTGCTAACTCGCCAGGTTGCAGCGGCTTTTTTTGCTCTTCGAACAATCCCGAGGGGTACACAACGACGTCCTGTGCAGGCACCCTAAATCGCAGGTTCCACGCCGTACCTTGTGGGAGCCTGGCTGGGGGAACATCATCGCAATCGCAATCGCCAACACCGGCAAGCCGGTTTCCTACGGATCCGTGTGACGCCCAAAATCCCACGGCTTAACGCAATTCCTGTAGGAGCCTGGCTTGCCAGCGATGGCACCCGCGAAATCGCCATCACCGGCAAGCCGGTTTCCTGCGGCTCCGTGTGACGCCCAAAATCCCACGGCTTAACGCAATCCCTGTAGGAGCCTGGCTTGCCAGCGATGGCGCCCGCGAAATCGCCATCACCGGCAAGCTGGTTTCCTGCGGATCCGTGTGGTGCCCAAAATCCCACGGCTTAACGCAATCCCTGTAGGAGCCTGGCTTGCCAGCGATGGCGATTCACGAAAACGTCATCACCGGCAAGCCGGTTTCCTACGGATCCGTGTGGTGCCCAAAATCCCACGGCTTAACGCAATCCCTGTAGGAGCCTGGCTTGCCAGCGATGGCGCCCGCGAAAACGCCATCACCGGCAAGCCGGTTTCCTACGGGGGCCGCGGGAGGGTTTATCGGCGCACCTTCACCCAGCCCATCAGCAGCGCTGAAGAGAGTACGCCCGCCGTCATGAAGATGTAGGCCGCGCCCGGATTGCCCGTGAGGCCGATCAGGTAGCCAACGATCCACGAGCCGACAAACGCGCCCAATGCCCCGCATGCGTTGATCAAGCCAATCGCGCCACCGAACACGTTAGCCGGGAGAAGCTCCGGGATCAGCGCAAAAAACGGCCCGTAAGGCGCATACAGTGCGGCCCCGGCAAGCGTCAGCAATGCGAACGACAGCCAGAAATGGCTCGAGCCGAGCAGGTAAGAGCAAAAGAATGCCAACGCTCCCAGCGCCAGCAACGGCCAGACAAAATGTTTGCGCTGCTGGGATTTATCCGAGGCCCACGACACGCCGAGCATGGCAATCACCGCCGCGAGGTAAGGCACCGCACTCAGCCAGCCGACGGTAACGATGTCGGCCGCCGCCGCTTGTTTGATAATGCTCGGCAACCACATGATAAAACCGTATACACCGATGCTCCACAGCGCGTGCACGCCACAGAGTTGAATCACCACCGGGCTGGTGAATGCCTGCCGATAGTTACGCACCACTTGCATGTCTTTTTGCTCGTCAGCAAGCGTGGCGGCGAGTTGGTTTTTTTCCTGCGCCGTCAGCCAGTCCACCTGCTCAGGCTTGTCGCGCGCCATCCGCCACCAGACAAACGCCCACAGCACGGCGGGCGCACCTTCGATCACAAACATTTCACGCCAGCCCCAGGCGTGAATCAAATACCCCGAAACCACGGACATCCAGAGCACGGTGACCGGGTTGCCGAGCACTAGAAAAGTGTTGGCCCGCGAGCGCTCTTTACGGGTAAACCAGTTGCTGATGAAGATCAGCATCGCCGGCATCACCGCAGCCTCGACGATCCCCAGCGACACGCGGATAACCATCAGCATCGGAATATTGGTCACCAGCCCGGTCGCCATGGCGCAAAAGCCCCACAGGATCAGGCTCCAGAACACCAATTTACGGACGCTGTATTTCTGCGCATAAATGGCGCCAGGGACCTGAAAGAAAAAGTACCCCAGGAAAAACAGCGCCCCGATCAGCGAGGACATGCTTTTGGTGATGCCCAGGTCTTGCTCGATTCCGGCAGCACTGGCAAAGCCATAATTGGCCCGGTCGAGGTAGGCGAGGCTGTAAGTGATGAAAATCAGCGGAATAAGATAGAACCAGCGCTTGGGTGCAAAGCCTTGGGCTTTCGAGCGCTGGGGAGTGCCGTCAATGACGTGCGCTTCGGCCTTGCCCAGCAGCAGTGATTGTTCTTTGAGATTGCTCATGGGTGTCCCCTGTTGTTATTTTTTTAAGCACGAATGCCGGACTCAAACGACGCTGGTCAAACCTCCGTCCACGTAGAGCGTTTGACCGTTGATAAAGTCAGCCGCCGACGACGCCAGAAACACCGCCGCGCCACACAACTCCTCAACTTTGCCCCAACGTCCCGCAGGCGTGCGCTTGCACAGCCACTGCGAAAACTCTTGATTGTCGACCAAGGCACGATTCATCTCGGTGGCAAAGTAGCCGGGCGCCAGGCCATTGGCCTGAATGCCGTGACACGCCCATTCAGCGCACATGCCTTTGGTGAGCATTTTCACCGCGCCTTTGGACGCGGCATACGGCGCAATCGTCGGGCGCGCCAGTTCGCTTTGCACCGAGCAGATGTTGATGATCTTGCCGCGTTGGCGCGCGATCATGTGCCGGGCAACGGCCTGCGATACATGAAATACGCCGTCCAGATTGACCCGCATCAGATCGTGCCAATCACTTGCGTCGTAGTCCGCGAGCGGTGCGCGACGCTGAATGCCGGCGTTGTTGACCAGGATATCGATGGCCCCCATGTCGGCTTCAAACGTATTGATCGCCTCGAACAACTGCGCGCGATCAGTGACGTCGAACACTGCGATTTCCGCTTGAATGCCCTCGTCATGCAATTGACCGGCAACCCGCTGGGCTTTTTCGATATTGCGATCATTGATCACGACGATGGCACCGGCAGCGCCCATTCCTCGGGCCAGTTCAAGACCGATGCCGCGCCCGGAACCGGTGATCAACGCTCGGCGTCCATCCAGCCGAAAGCTATTAATGTTGAAAGACATGCTGTACTCCGCCTGCGCGCTACTTATCATTATTGACTTGATCGCCACTTCACCCAAGCGCTTTAACTGCGTCCAATCGTGATTGCTGATCTGGTGATCAACATCTGTGATAACGTCGCCGACGTAAGCTATCCGGAGGATTGAGAACATTGGAAATCAAACTGTTGAAGTCATTCGTGGTGCTGGCCGAGGAGCTGCATTTCGGTAGGGCCGCGCAACGCCTGTCCATCGTTCAGCCAGCCCTCAGCATGCCCTCAGCATGCAAATAAAGATGCTGGAAGAGGAACTGGGTGTACGGCTGTTCGAACGCAATCGACATTCGGTGGCGTTGTCGCAAGTGGGCACTGTTTTTTTACCGGAGGCGCGCGCGACCCTGGATCAATCCGCGCATGCGGCGAATGTAGCCAGGGCTTCAGGGCGCGGGGAAATAGGCCGTGTGCGCTTGGGTTTCGTGTCCTCAGTGCTTGCGGAGTTGCTGCCCACCCTCATCCGCTCGCTGCACGAGCGATTCCCGCGCATTGAACTGGAACTCAAGGACATGCCGGGGCCGGACCAGGCGGCGGCACTGAAAAATGGCCAACTCGATTTCGGACTGATGCGTTTACCGGCGGTCATTCCGGGCATCCAGACCCTGCAAGTGCTGCAAGAGACGTTCATTGTCGCCCTGCCTTGCCACCATGCGCTGGCCGCGGATGACAGCCTGTCACCCACCGCACTGGCGAACATCCCGGTGTTTGTGTTGGGCAGACGTTACGCCCCAGGCTTTCACGATGGACTGATGCAAGCGCTGAGCAACCACGGTGTTACACTGCACATCGCCCGGGAACTGGGCGAGTTCACCACCATGCTTGCTTTGGTTTCCGCCGGGCTCGGCGTTGGCGTACTGCCTGCCAATGCCGGGCGAGCGTTACCTGCCAATGTGATCTCCAAACCCCTGGACCTGGGACAATACCGGGCAACCACGGGCCTTGCGTGGACCAGTCTGGACACGGCGGTGAAGGCTACGGTGTTCGCGTTGATCCAAGAGTTGTTGCCCTTGGCTGCAACCGAGGGCTTGCAATAGTCACTTGCGCCAACACAGGCAAAGCACCAACACAAACCCGCCGATGGACATCAGGGCAGCACACAGAAATATTGCAGCGTAGCCAAACCCTGATGCCACAAACCCCATGACCGGGCCGGCCATGCCCACGGCAATATCAAAGAATAGCGAAAGCGCACTGAGGGCTGAATTACGGTTCGCCGCAGGCGTGCTGGCCAACGTTTCCACGCCCAGCCCGGGGTAAACCCACGACACGCCGATGCCGGTCAATGCACCGCCGGCAATGGCCAGCGCAGGTGAAGGCGCGAGCCATATCAGCAGCATGCCCAAGGTCTGCACCAACAGGCAGACACCCACCACTTTGTACCCTCGAAAACGTTGCAGCACTGTCGAAGACGTCAGTCTGGCCAGGATGAAACCCGCGCCAAACGCACTCAGGCAATAAGCGGCGTGTTCCCAATTCTGGCTATCGAAATACAGGGCAACGAAAGCGGTCAACCCGCCAAAACCTACCGAGCTGCACACCAATACCAGGCCATTGGGCATGACCGTCAACAGCACTCGGTGAAAGGCCAGCCGCACGCCGGGTATCAAAGGCGCGGGGCGCTTGCTCAACGCCACCAGCAGGAAAACCAGGCCCAGCAACAGCGTGCACAGCCCCACACTGGCAATGCCAAATGCGTTGCGCAGCAGCACGCCCAACGGTGCGCCGACAGCGGTGCCGCCATACGCCGCGATGCCGTTCCATGACATCACCTGCGCGGATCGCGAGGTGCCGCACAAGCCGATGGCCCACGTGCAACACGGCGTGGAAACCATCGCTGTGGAGACGCCCAGCACAACCCTGCCCGCCAATAACAGCGGCACCAGCAGCCACAGATGAGACTGCAAAACCATTGCAAGCACGGTCAGGCAGCCACTCAGCATCAATCCGCAGAAACCCGACACCACGGCAAATTTTGCACCAAAGCGATCTGCTACAGCACCCGCCAATGGGCGAGCCAGCAGCGTCCCCAGGTACTGCACGCTGATCACCAGCCCGGCGAACACCGAGGTCAGGCCCAGGTCGTTGAGGACGTAGCCCGGCAACACGGCAAGCGGTAAACCACTGCACACGTAAGAGACAAAGTTGAAGCAGATAATCGACAGGATCACCCAATGGCTGCGGGTTGCCTCGCCCTTGCTGCGGCTCAAGACACCGACGTCAGCCTTCATTGATGACGCTCTAAACCCCGGACAACTTCTGCCAGCAACTGCGTGTGCGATATGAACGGCTCGTGCGCCGTGTCAATCTCGATCACCTTGCTTGCACCGGCACGTTGGGCAAAACGGCGCTGCCAGTCGACGGGCAAGATGTTGTCGCGCTGGGTGATGATGTAGCTCACTGGAATGGTCGTCGTGTACCCGGCACGACTGATGGCGTCTACCGCCAGGCAGGGTGGCGTGGTGTCCTGGCTCGCTTCGTTCAACAACCAGGCCAGGGTTTGCTCACTCAGGTCCTGGCCGAACATGGCCACGGCCATGGCTTGCGGAGTGGCCTGTACCGGGTCCAGCGGCCAGCCGACCTGCTCCGGGTTTTCGCCGTGCAGCGAATTACCCAGCAACTGCAAAATTGACTGGCCTTCATCCGGCAAGGCGCACGCCAGATACACCAAGTGTGAGTACAACCGCGGAGCGGACAGCGCCATCATCGGCAAGATCGCCCCCGCGATGGAGTGACCCAGCAGCACGGCCTGATTCACCTCGAGCGCTTGCAGCTCTTGCGTCAGCTCATTGACCACATCGTCGAGCCGCAATGACGCAACATCCCTGCCGCGCTTCTTGCCACACCCTGGCATGTCCAGAGTGATCACCCGCCCGAAGCATTCTGGTTGCAGGCTTAATGCCTCAACCAACGGCCCCCAGCACCACGAACCATGGCTGCCGCCGTGCAGCAATACCAAATCAGTCATGCAAACATTCCTTGCTGGAGATGTCGGTTGTTGAGCCGTTAGCCCTTCAGGTGCGCATCAATCGCCGCCAATAACCGCGCATCATCAGCCGCGACGTCCGGGGAAAAACGGGCGACAACGTTGCCCTGGCGATCAATCAGGAATTTCTCGAAGTTCCACAGCACGTCGGTGGTGTTGTCTGTCTCGATGCCGTAACCCTTCAAGCGCTCACGGAAAGGACCTTCACCGGTCGCATCAGGCTGGGCAGCGGTCAGCTCGGCGTAGAGCGGATGCTGGTCGGCGCCGACCACCGAAATTTTCGAAAACAACGGGAAGTGCACGTCGTACTGGGTCGAGCAGAACGAGACAATTTCCTCATCGCTGCCTGGCTCTTGCTCCTTGAAGTTGTTGGCGGGGAAACCCAGCACCTCAAGCCCTTCGGTTTTTTTGCTCTGGTAGAGTTTTTCCAGGCCTTCGTATTGTGGGGTCAAGCCGCATTTCGAAGCGACGTTGACCACCAACAGGACTTTGCCCTGATAGTCGGCCAGGCTGCTCGCGGTGCCATCGATCTGCTTCAGTGGAATATCGTAAAGAGAGTTAGTCATTTGTCTGCCTCATGCGGTTGTGCGTCAAAGGGTGCGGCCAATGATTTCTTTCATGATTTCCGAGGTGCCGCCGTAGATGCGGGCCACTCGGGCGTCGACCCAGGCACGGCTGATCTTGTATTCGCTCATGAAGCCGTAGCCGCCATGCAACTGCAGGAATTCGTCGAGCAATTTGCCTTGCATTTCCGAACCCAGCAGCTTGGCCATTGCCGCGATTTCGGGGGTCAACTCACCACGCATTACCTTGGCCAGACAGTCATCGACGAACACCCGCAGCATGGTGGCCTGCGCCTTGGCTTCTGCCAGTTTGAAGCGTGTGTTCTGGAAGTCGAGTACCGGTTTGCCGAAGACTTTGCGCTCACGAGTGTAGGCGATAGTTTCTTCCAGCAGCGTGTCGATTGATTGAGCGGCGCGGATCGCAATGATCAAGCGTTCCCAGGCCAACTGGTGCGTCAGGTATTTAAAGCCCATGCCCTCTTCGCCCAATCGATTACCGGCCGGCACCCGCACTTCATCAAAAAACAGCTCGGCGGTGTCCTGGCCCTTCAAGCCGATTTTTTCCAGCAAGCGCCCTTTGGCGAAGCCGTCACGATCGGCTTCGACGCAAATCAGGGTCAACTCTTTGGCGGCCGGATCAATCTTGGTGGCGGTGACCACCAAACCGGCGTTTCCGCCATTGGTGATAAAGGTTTTCTGGCCATTGACGATGTAGTCGTCGCCGTCACGTCGCGCCGAGGTGCGCATCGCACGCAGATCGCTGCCGATACCCGGCTCGCTCATCGCGATGACGCCGATCAACTCACCCGCGACCATACGCGGCAGCCATTTCTGCTTCTGCTCTTCACTGCCGTAGGCAACGATGTAAGGGGTAACGATTTCCGAGTGAGTGGTAAAACCCACTGCCGTGGCATTGGCCCGCGCCAACTCTTCGATCATCACCGCCGAATGGCCAAAGTCGCCTCCGGGGCCGCCATACTCTTCGGGCACGGTGGAACACAACAGACCATTCTCGCCAGCCTTGAGCCATACGTCCTGGGGAACGATGCCGTTTTTTTCCCACTCATGCAGGAAAGGCACGATTTCGCGGTCGACGAAACGGCGGGCCTGATCACGGAACATGTTGTGGTCTTCTCGAAATACGCCACGCATCTTGCTTACTCCAGATCGATTCTTGTTGTGGGCAATGGGGAATCAGCGGTCCTGATAATGCGGATCGCGTTTGTCGACAAAAGCCGCCACTGCTTCTTGATGGTCTTCAGTGTGATGCGCCAACGCTTGGTACGCGGCGGACAGCTCCAACAATGAATCGAGGCGCATGTGCTGGCCTTCGCGCAACAACCGCTTGCACAGACGCAACGCATGCCCCGGATTACTGGCGATGCGTCGCGCCAGCGCTTGCGCTTCGGACTGCAGCGTTTCATGGGTGCACACCTGCTCTACCAGGCCCCATTCCAGCGCTTTGGCGGCGTCGATAGCGTCACCGGTGAAAGCCATCAGGCTGGCTTTCGGAATGCCGATGATGCGCGGCAACAGCCACGCGCCGCCGTCACCCGGGACAATCCCCAGGCGCACGAAACTCTCGGCGAAGATGGCCTTGGGTGCCGCCAGGCGGATGTCGCACATGCACGCCAGATCGAGTCCGGCACCTATCGCGGGGCCGTTTACCGCCGCAATCACCGGAATATCCAGCTCATAGATCGCCAGCGGAATGCGCTGAATACCGTCCCGATAGTTGTTACGCAGTTCATAAGGCGAGCCGGCGAAGATACCGTCGCGCTCACGCATGTCCTTGACGTTACCCCCGGCACAGAACGCGCTGCCATTGCCGGTCAGCACCATCACGCGCACCGACTGGTCGCGGCGCAACTGCGCGCACAAATCGACAAACTCCTGAATCTGCTCAGGCGTCGTCAGCGCATTGCGGGTGTCGGGGTGGTTCATGCGCACAGTGACGATGCCGCCCTCGCGCTCGATTTGAAGAAACGGATTCATGCCGGCTTACTCGCAAGGCTGGTTAGAGGTTGTTGGCCATGGTGGGTCAGCAACGGCCAGTAGCCATCGCTGCCACCCTGGCAGATCCGCTCACCCAGGCGTTGACTCCAAAGGCTGGCGGAACCGAATTCACTGCGCCACGCCCATAACCTGCGGGTCAGTAAATGCAGCGGATATTCCTCGGTAAAACCAATGGCGCCATGCACCGAATGGGCAATACCGGCCCCCACGCTTGCCGCTTCTGCGGTACTGATTTTCGCCGCGCAGATGGTTAGCGCGGCAAGGCCTGCGCTGGATTCAGTGAAGGCTGCCTCGGCGGCAATATTGGCGGCCGCGGCCTGTTCTGCGAAGACCGCCAGTTGCTGCTGAATGGCCTGGAACGAGCCGATAGCCTTGCCGAATTGCTTGCGTTCACCGGCATAGTTGGCCGTCATGTCCAACAGCGCGTGCAGGGCTCCGGCGATCTGCGCCGAACGAAGCATCGCTCCGCCCAGCTCCAGCACATCGGCGCCGAGGTCATCGGGCAATGGCGCCTGAGCCAGCACCAGAGCACTGGTGAAGCCCAGGTCATCGCGTGGTTCGCCTGCCACGTTCAGGCTGAGCGTGAGTTCGCTGACGGCGCTGCTCTGCAGCAATACCACGCTGCGCTTGCCGTCTTCGCTATTGGCAATGGCGACCACAGCGTCGACATTGCGCCCCCACGGCACTGCATAGGCAGTGCCATAGACGTGTTCGCCATCCAGCATCAGGTGAGCATTGGCGCAAAAGCTCAGGCTGCCGGATCGCCCTTCAAGACCCGCCTTGCTCAACAGCCAGTTAGCGAGCAAGGCTTCAGCCAAAGGCGCGGGCACTGAAAATCGACCGGCAGCCCGGACCAGCACGTACATGTCAGCCCAGCTCGCTTGCGCACCGCCAAGTGCTTCAGAGACACCGGCCAAGGTAAAACCCGACTCATCCAGCGCAGCCCAGAGCTCGCTTGGCCATACCGCCGCTTCACAGCTCATCACATAGGCCGGCGTCACCAGGTCGGCAAACAACCGTTCAATGGTCGATTCAAATAACTCGCGCATTATCGCAACCCCAAGCCGCGGGCAATAATGCCGCGCAGAATTTCGCGAGTGCCCCCACGCAGTGAAAATGAGGGCGCCATTTGTGTCAGGTAGGCCAGCACGCGTGCATGTTCGCCGCCGCCATCCTGTCGTGGCTCGGTTTCCAGCAAGAGCTGGGCAACCTCGGGAATTTCCTGTTCAAACGCATTGCCCAGGTCCTTCACGCAGGAGGCCGCCCAGGCCGGATGTTCGCCGGCTGCCAATTGCGCCGTGACCGACAACGACATGTTGCGCAGCGTCAACAGCTTGGCCGAAAGGCGCCCGATTTCGCGGGCCTGCAATGCATCGGGCGTCTTGCCCAGCGCATCGATCAGTGTTTTCAACAAGGCCATGCAACTGAGGAATCGCTCGGGACCGCTGCGCTCGAAAGCCAACTCTGCGGTCACCTGATCCCAACCTTTGCCTTCGGTGCCAATCAAGGCATCGGCGGGCAACTGCACATTGTCGAAGAACACTTCGTTGAAGTGCTCGCCACCGGCCAGGTCGCGGATCGGCCGGATGGTGATGCCAGGAAGGCTCAGGTCGACGATGAATTGCGACATGCCTTC
Organism: Gordonia sp. IEGM753; assembly: GCF_050321825.1. Taxonomy (NCBI): domain Bacteria; kingdom Bacillati; phylum Actinomycetota; class Actinomycetes; order Mycobacteriales; family Gordoniaceae; genus Gordonia; species Gordonia sp. IEGM753. The sequence goes on along the minus strand of NZ_JBNQGB010000001.1, from coordinate 808,809 downwards.
ATGCCGGGCCGCCTGTTTTTCACCCGTACGTACCAAGGCAATCATGTAATGCGAATGGTGCGCGTTGGTGGTCCAGACTTTTTGGCCATTCAATAGCCAGCTATCCCCTTCACGCACTGCATTGCTCTTGATCGATGCCAGGTCGGAACCGGAGTTGGGCTCGCTCATGCCAATGCAGAAAAAACTTTCACCCCGGCAAATGGCCGGCAGGTAATGCTGCTTCTGCTGCTCGGTGCCAAAGCGGTTGATCAACGGGCCACTTTGCCGATCGGCAATCCAGTGCGCCGATACCGGCGCGCCGGCAGCCAGTAATTCTTCAATAATCACGTAACGTGCAAAGGGCCCTGCCGCCGCGCCGCCGTAGGCTTTGGGCAACGCCATGCCGACCCAACCCATGGCGCCAAGTTTTTTGCTGAACCGGGCGTCGAAACCCATCCAGGACTCAGCCCTCAAAGTGGACGGATAATCGGCCAAAGTCTCGTGAATGAACGCGCGCACTTGTGCACGAAGCGCTTCAGCCTCGGGAGGAATACTGCTGTAGGAAAATTGACTGATGGCCATATGCGCTCTCTAATGCTGAACACAGGCGCAATCGCTTCGAACGAAGCGACCACAGAACCGCAACTGACCTGCAGCCGCCGTTGGCCGGCGACTGCAGGAACAGCGGCAACTTACAACGCGGTTTGCGCGTCAGCTTCGGCGAACATCGCATTGATGTCGCCAGAGGTGACTGGCTTGTTGTCGTGGCGACCGTGATCGGCACCACCCAAGCCCAAGGCGGGCTCGATACTGACGTGTGTAGCCTTGGCCCGCAGTGCGCCGACGGTGCAGTTTTCGCGACCGTGGATGGAGAACGGATCAAACGAGAACTCACGCATTGCGTTCAAGTGAGTGACCTTGTCGATCATCACTTTATCCAAGTGCTGCAACCCTTCCCACGCGGTTTCCGGCGAGTTCGGCCACGTGCAGTCGGAGTGCGGGTAATCGCTTTCCCACGTCACCATCTCGGCGTTCAGGTAGTTCAGGTTCTGCAAACCGAAGTTGTCTTCGATGAAGCAGGTGATGAAGTGCTTGTTGAAGACGTCGCTCGGCATCTTCCCGTCGAAGTTGGAGTTGGTCCAGGCGTTATGGTGACGGTGAGTGAAGTCGGCACGTTCCAGCAGGTACGGAATCCAGCCGATGCCACCCTCGGAAAGCGCCATGCGCAGGTCCGGGAACTTCTTCCACATCGGCGCCCAAATCCAGTCAGCGGCGGAGTTGGCGATGGAAATCGGCATGGAGGTGATCCAGGCGTCGATTGGCGACAGGTCAGACGCGTGGTTGGCTTTGACACCGGTGCCGATGTGGCAGCAGATGACCACTTTGTTATCGCTGCAGGCTTTCCACAACGGGTCCCAGTAATCACTGTGGATCGACGGGTAGCCGTGAATCGCCGGGTTGTCCGACAGCGACAGTGCATGCACGCCTTGTTTGGCCAGGCGCACGACTTCGGCAGCGGCGGCCTTCATGTCCCACCATGGCACGATCATCAGCGGGATGAAGCGGCCTGGTGCAGCGTTGCACCAGTCATACAAATGCCAGTCGTTGTAGGCCTGGATGGCCGCCATCGAGACTTCACGGTCAGCGTGCATCTGAAAACGTTGCCCGGCGAAGCCCGGGAAGGTTGGAAAGCACAATGAACCGAGCACGCCGTTGGCGTTCATGTCGTCGACGCGGTCGGCGATGTTCCAGGTACCACGACGCATTTGCTCGTAGCCCAACGGCTCCATGCCGTATTCCTCTTTCGGTCGGCCGACCACCGAGTTGAGGCCCATGTAACCTGTGGCCTGTTCCTCGAATACCCACACATCACGGTCGCCTTTTTTGACCACATGAGGCTCACGCCCTTTGAAGCGGGCAGGCATGTGGCGAGCAAAAGCATTCGGCGGCTCGATCGCGTGGTCATCGACACTGACGAGAATCAGATCTTCAACTTTCATTGTTTTCCCCTTCGCATTCGGGCTTGTTGTTGTGCCTGAATCATAGTGCACAACTTAATTTATTTAAACACTTTTTTTGATTGTGTTCATATTAAATCAAAAGCTAATGCAGCTTAGTCCCACAGCACATGCAGGTAATGCGGGCCGCGCAGCTGCGCACCGACGATCTGCGGCCCAGGCTTGCTCGGGTCGAGACGGACGTTGGGCATCAGGTCGAGGATCGCATTCAGCGCGCAGTTGATTTCGGTCTTGGCCACAAACTGGCCGATGCACATGTGCGGGCCGAAGCCGAAGCCAAACGAAGGTTTTGGCTTGCGGTCGATATCGAATTTATCGGCGTTTTCGAACGCGTCTTCATCGCGGTTGGCCGAGGTAACGATGCACTGCACCATCGCCCCTTTCGGAATGGCCACGCCACGAATCTCCAGGTCCTTTGAGGCCTGGCGGACCTTGAAGGTGGCCACTGGCTCAAACCGCACCGCTTCATCGATGGCCTTGTTCACCAGGCTGCGATCGTTGCGCACACGCTCCAACACCTCAGGGTTTTGCAGCAGTAACGACATCAAAGTGCCGAAGGTGCGGGTTGTGGTTTCGCTGGCAGCGGGCAACAACGAGCGCACGAACGTGGCGATCTCGTGATCGTCCAGCGAACGTCCCTCGTACTGCGCGTTGATCAGGCGACTGATCAAATCATCGCCGGTTGCGCCTTCTGCGCGGCGCTCCGAGACCACCACTTTCACCACATCGTAAAGCGCTTGGGCGGCGTGCATCGCGGCGCCCCGCGCAGCCGCGGCTTTTTCCGGATCAACTTGCGGGCCGGCCAGAATCGCCAGGGCCCACGCGGCGTATTGCTCGATCTGCTCGGGGCGATCCTCGGGGAAACCGATCAACGCGTAGATAACCCGGATAGGGAAGTACAGGGCGAAATCCATCAGATCGGCACCCTTGGACGGCACCATCGGCTTCAGGTATTCCTCACGGATTACCCGGTCGATCTTGGTTTCTTTCCAGCGATTGACGGTCTCCGGCATAAACACCGGCTGCAACAGATTACGAATATTCTTGTGCGCGTCGCCGTCCATTGCCGTGAGGATCAAGCCATCAAAAAACGCACCCAGGCCCTCGGCGATGAAACCGCTGGTAAAGCTGCCAGCGTCACGCATGACAGCCATCACGTCGTCGTACTTGAACAAGGTGAAGGTTGGTCGGCTGGCGTCCAGCCCGGCAATCGACGGCACACCCAGGCGGGACATGAAATTGTCTTGCAGCACGGGCGAATTGGCGCGCATGTCGCGGTAGGTCGCGTGCAAGTCGATATCGCTGTTGCCGCGATAATTGCTGGCTACGTCGGTAAAAACCTTAACCAGGTCGCTCTGTGCCGGTGTGGACATGATCGTCTCCGTTGTTATTGTCATTATTCTTTTATAAAGCCTGCACAAAGGCAGCGCCTTAAAGGCCAATCATAGGCTCGATAGATCTATATTGGACATTTATTAACATTTCGATCAACAAATTAAGCTGAAAGGTCATTCAGTAGGCTTGTTGCACCAGGGTCATGCGGCCACCTGCCAGCATCAGCGCGCAGTACAGCCCAAGCTCTGCCACTTGTGCCGCGGAGAAAAACGCCCCGAGGCGAGCAAAATGGCTGTCATCGATGGCCATGTAGTCGCTGGCAAACAACTCGGCATAACGCAACGCCGCCTGCTCGGCGGGCACGAAGTGCTCGCTGTCAGAGGCCATGCAGGCAATGTCTTCTTCAGTCACGGTGTCGGACTTGCGCGCCAGTTGGCAGGCTTTGCAGGTGGTGATGCTGGCAATCTTCAGCCTTACCAATTCACGTAAACGCTCATCGAGCAGGCTGTCGGCATGCAGGCTTTCCATCAGGTTCAACCAGGCCAATGCGACTGCGGGTCGATGCGCCCAGACTTGAACCGGTGTGATGGAACTGAGCATGCGGCTGCGCTGACCACGCTCGACCGCGTCTTGCAACGCGGCCGGCATGGCCTCCACAGGGATCAGTGGTAAGCGCGCCACTTCAATCGAGCCGTTCGATAATGGTGGCCGTGCCCATGCCGCCCGCACAGCAAATAGCTTGCAAGCCATAACGACCACCGCGTCGCTCCAGCTCATTGAGCAAGGTAGTCATCAACCGGGCACCGCTGGCGCCCAATGGGTGACCGAGCGCGATGGCGCCACCGTTGACGTTCAACTTTTCGTGCGGCACGCCGGTCTCATGCATCCAAGCCAACGGTACCGAGGCAAACGCTTCGTTGACTTCAAACAGGTCGATGTCATTGATGCTCAATCCGGCCTTGGCTAACACCTTTTGGGTAGCGGCCATCGGCCCGGTGAGCATCAACGTCGGATCAGACCCCACTGTGGTAAACGCCACCACACGTGCGCGAGCCTTGAGCTTGAGCTTCTTCGCGGTGTCGGCGCTCATCAGCAGCAACGCCGCCGCACCGTCGGAGATCTGCGACGAGTTACCCGCAGTAATGCGCCCGGTGTCGGGACGAAAACTGGTTTTAAGCGTCGACAGTTTTTCTCGCGAGGTATCACGACGAATGGTTTCATCGTGACGCAACTCCGCCACAGGCTCGGTCAGCCCCAACTCACGCAGGTCCTCCACCGCAACCGACACTATTTCATTATCAAAATAGCCAGCATCGGATGCCGCACCCGCACGCTGGTGGCTGGCGAAAGCAAAATCATCCAGCGCATCGCGACTCAACGCCCACTTGTCGGCGATGCGCTCCGCCGCTTCACCCTGGCCGGTCAATTCATAGCGCTGCGCTGCCATCCAGCCAAACGCTTCGCCATGAATATCGCGGTTGCTGCCCATGGGCACCCGGCTCATGTTTTCCGCGCCACCGGCCACCACAATGTCGGCGGAACCGGCGGCGATGGCGCCAACCGCCAGGTGCACCGCAACTTCACCCGAACCACATTTGCGGTCAATGGTCAGCCCCGGAACGGAGGCCGGCCAACCGGCACCGAGTAAAGCGGTGCGGGCAATATTGGCCGACTGTTCGCCTATCTGCGTGACACAGCCGAAGATCACATCATCGACCAGCGCCGGCGACAGATCGACACGCTCCAGCAAGCGGCCGATCACCAACGAACCCAGGTGATCGGCGCGCACACCGGCCAGGCTGCCGCGGAACTTGCCGATTGGCGTACGTACCGCATCAACGATGACGATGTCTTTCATAACGCGCTCGCCTTCAGTCCCGAACCGGGAACTTGCTTGCCGTCTTCATAGCGATAAACGCCCTGCCCCGATTTGCGCCCCAGACGCCCGGCCGCGACCATTTTGATGATCAGCGGGCACGGTCGAAATTTCTCGCCCAAGGTCTGGTGCAGATAACGCAAAACGGACAAACGCGTGTCCCAACCGGTCAGGTCACCCAACTCCAATGGACCCATCGGGTGGTTGAAACCCAGGCGCAGAGCGGTGTCGATGTCTTCGGCGGTTGCAGTACCTTCCTGCAGCATCCACATCGCCTCATTACCCAACAACGCCGACATGCGGCTGGTGGTCAGGCCCGGCGACTCATTGACGATGATCGAGGTTTTGCCGATCTGCTCGCACAGGTTGCGAGTGCGAGCCACCACGTCATCGCTGGTGGCCAACCCGCGCACCAGTTCAACCAGTTTCATTTTGTGCACGGGGTTGAAGAAGTGCATGCCGATCACGCGATCCGCACAGTCCACCGACGCTGCAATTTCGGTGACGCTGAGGGCCGAGGTGTTGGTCGCGATAATCGCGTTCTCAGCCAGCAGCGGCGCCGCTTGGGCAATCACCGCTTTCTTCACCGCTAATTGCTCGGAGACCGTTTCCACCAGCCAGTTGGCGCCAGTTGCCGCTTCACTCAAGTCACTACAGGTCTGGAGATTGACCAGCGACAGCTGCGCGTCTTCTTCGCTGACCTTGCCCAAGCGCACACCGTCGGCGAGGATTTTTTCGATGCTCGCCCTGGCGTTCGTCAATGAGACGGCGTTGGTATCCACCAACACCGTACTGAAGCCGCGGCTGGCGAACGCATGAGCAATACCGGTGCCCATCAGGCCCGCACCGACCACGACTACTTTTTCTTTATTAGCGTTCATGTTTGGCTCTCGATTAGGCGCGGTTCTTTTCGCTGACCACATTACGCAACGTGCCAATGCCTTCGACGCTGGCTTCAACCACATCGCCTTCCTTGAGGAACAGGCCAGTGCCCATCCCCACACCCGCTGGCGAACCGGTGAACAACACATCACCACCGGCAAAGCTTGAACGCTGTTGCACGAAGCGGATCAACTGCCCCACGTCCCAGGTCATCTCGCTGGTTGAACCGTCCTGACGCGTTTCGCCGTTCACTTTCAACGTCAGGCGCAACTGCGGCGAACCCTGCGGGAATTCGTCCTTGGTGACGATCCACGGCCCAAGACCGGTGGTCCGGTCCTGGCTCTTGGCGGCGAACAGGTCCATGCCAATACCTGCAGCCCCGCTGCGTTGCAGGTCGCGAGCACTGACGTCGTTGCCGACGGTGTAACCGAGCACGCACGCCAACGGGTCTTCGAGGTCAATTTCGTCGGTGCCGATAACGGCCACCAATTCAACTTCGTGATCGAGCTCTTCAGTCAACGGCGGAAAGCGGATAGGGTCATGGGCGCCAATCAGCGCGCCGTAGGCCTTGAGAAATGCCACCGGTTGCGCTGGCGCACTCAACCCGAACTCCACCAGGTGCTTGGCGTAATTGGCACCGGCTACCACCACCCGATTAATCGGTTCAATCGGCGGCAGCAAACGCACTTTCGACAGTGGTAACGCTGGCCCGGCGAAACGCAACGAACTGATGCCGCGTCCCGCTGCGACGGCCGGCGCCCACTCTTGGAAGGTGCCGGAAATCGGTGTGACCTGATCCTGAGCAACGTCGACCACAGCCCAAAAAACGCCTGTAGCAAAATACTCACATCGAGCCAGTTTCATCAGCCACCTACCTTGCCCAACTTGGCCGGATCGATGTGCAGCAAACGGCATGCGTTTTCATAACGGATCTTGCGCAGGTCGGCGTCGGACAGCTTCAGGCCATGAGTCAAGTCGTGGCGCACGGCATCACTGCCACCGAAGTTGCTGCCGTACAGCACATGGTCGGCACCAATGATGTCAACCAGGGCCTGGCGCATCGGCACCTCATGCAGCTCGACGTCGAAGTAGAAGTTCTTCATGTAATCGAGCAACGGCTTTTTGTTGAATTTGACGTCGAGGTTCTCGTTGGTCTTGGCCAAACGACCCAACTGGTACGGCACATAGCCGCCGCCGTGAGTGATGTACACCTTGAGGTCAGGGAAACGGTCCAGCACGCCGCCGCAAATCAGGTTCCAGAAGCAACGGCTTTCGTCGTACTGCATGCCGACGATGGCGGTGGTTTCGTAACGGTCGTCGTTGGCGTTCTTGCCCCAGGTAACCGACTGGTTGTAGCCGTGAATGAACATCGGCAGGTCCAGGTCACACAGGGTTTTCCAGACTACGTCGAGTTCCGGCGAATCGAATTCCAGCCCACCAAAATTGGCGCCGCCAGCGACCATGCCTTTGGCACCCAGTTCGGTGCAGGCATAACGCAGTTCAGCCGCCGCTGCTTCCGGCGAGTTCAAAGGCACATGAGCCCAGAACATCAGGCGATCAGGCGCTGCGGAGCAGTACTCGGCCAGGGTGTTATTGACGGTGCGCGCAAATGGCACGGCAAATTCGGCTTCGGTCCAGTACATGTAGCAATGCGATGGAACGGAAACCACCTGCAGGTTCTGCCCTGCTGCGTCCATACCGGCCAGGCGCACCTTGGGATCAGCCCAGCGAGCGAAATACTCCTCAAGCTTGGGGCCTTTGCCTGAGCGCACGGCAGCCTTACGTTCTGGCGACCCGAGGCCAAGAATCCAGTCACCTACACGCAGCTTGATATCGCCGTCGGCGTGTTGCTCGAAGAACGGCCCCCAATGAGGGTGCTGGTTGTAGTAGCCAGGATGGGGTGCGTGGGCGTGGAGATCGATAAGCATGTCTAGGTACCTCGAAGTTGGCACTTTTTGTTGGTTGTTAGCGCGGTGCCTTCACACGGCCGAAATTAAATTGCCGCGAAAAGGTTAAGCCGAAGGGCTCGCTGCTAAGACCAGAGCTTAAATTTAAATTGAGCAGAAATCAAAATACTGTTCAATTTATTTTCAGGACGCGCCAAGAAGCCCGAAACAGAGCCTTCGGCTTGGCTCGTTCAAGCATTGAAGCGTGGCTAAAAGGCAGTCAAACGGGAGGAAGCGAGGGGTTTTGATCGCAGAAAATAAACACTCTGAAACGACAGAGCCCCCGAATATCGGGGGCTCTGGGATGTAACGAAGGGCTTGCGGCGAGGTCAGCGACGAGTGCGTGAGGTTGAACCCATGATCAGCGCACCGAGCAGTTTTTTGACCCTGATCGGAAACAAACGACGTCCCGCAGCTTCAGGCACCAGGATTTCGCTCAACACATAACGAATGATCATTTCGCAGATCAGCTCACGGTCGAGTCGTACGCCCAATCGGTCGTCCCAGTCATCGAACACGATGCCCAGGCCATCCTGGAAGCGCACGATCGAGTCATGGAAGATGCGCCGAAAGAAACCCAGCGCGTAGTCAGGTGCAACCACCAGCAAACGGCGCGCCCGGCTCTGTTCCAGGTAGTTGTCGAGGTAGGCGAACAATGCGTTGAGGCGCGCCTCCGGATCACTGATATGACCCAGTTCCTGAGACAACGAACTGTGGAAACTTTCGCGCTTATGCCGGGAAAATGTATCCAACAGGTCTTCTTGTGAGGCGAAATAGCGATAGAACGTACCGCGCGACACACCCGCTACCTGGCACACGTCGAGAATCGAAATACGATCTGCGCCCGACATCAGTACCACTTCTTCAGTGGCCTTGAGGATGTTGGCAATGGTTTCTTCCGAACGCCGGTTAGGCTTGACCTTGGCGCCTGTCACTGCCTTTGTGGCCGCACGTCGCTCTGCCGGCTTGACCGCACCTGCAACAGCATCAGGCACCGCGTTTTTTTTGGCTCTAGCGGTCGCTGTTGGCGCTTCAGTTTTTTGGGTTGCGGCTTTTGGCATGGATTTGCAGGCTCATTGAGAGTAAAGATTGTGCAACATTAGCACAGGATCTGTGCATAAATAACACTATATGTTCAACTCTTAGCTAAAGACATTTGCAAAGTTTCTATTTAGAATCCAATTCTCTCTTCAAAATAAAATCAGGCAAGCCGTTTGGTTATGGGCGCCTAAAAGGAGAAAATTGATGGGCAGCAGCGCAAATCCAGAGACGTGGGCAGTGGGAGAACGAGACACTGTCATCGACGCATTAGATCGTGCAGTAGCAAGGCATCCAGACAAGATACTGCTGGATTTCAGTGGTGAGTTATACACTTATGCTCAGGTTGACTCACTTTCCACCAATATGGCCAATGCGCTTGCCACCCTCGGCGTAAAGGCCGGCGACACCGTGCTGACTATGCTCGATAACAATATCGATGCGGTCACCACCTGGCTGGCCATCAACAAACTCTGCGCCGTGAGTGTGCCGATCAACACCGCGCTCAAAGGTGAGTTCCTGAGGCATCAGATCGCCGACACCGGGACCTCGGTGGTGATCTGCGAAGCAGCCTATCTGGCCCGCATCACGCCGATCGCTGAACAACTGCAAGACGTACACCACGTGCTGCACCGCGGCACCCTGGAAACGACACCCGATTGCAGAATTCGCATCGCACCTTTGGATGAATGGCGCGGGCATGACAGCACCCCACTCGCCGTCAAACCCCAGCCTTCAGACCTGGCCTGCCTGATTTACACCTCTGGCACCACCGGCCCCTCCAAGGGCTGCATGATCAGCTACAACTTCATGTGCAACCTGGCGCGCCTGCAACTGCGCGCCGGTCCGGCCAATGCTGATGATGTGACCATCACACCGCTGCCTCTGTTCCATATGAATGCACTGTGTGTATCAATTATCGCCAGTATCCTGGTGGGCGCACGTGCCGCCATTCTCCCGCGGTTCTCGGTGTCCAATTTCTGGCAGGAAGTGGAACGCTCGGGCGCGACCATCGCCTCGATCCTGGGCGGCATGGGCGGCCTCCTCGCCCAGGCGCCCGACAATGAAGCGATGTTGCGTTGCGTTGGGCAGATTCACACTGCGCGCGGCAACCCATACACCGAAGAAACCAAAAAAATCTGGCGTGAGCGTTTTGGCACGAAACTGGTCGGCGGCAATGGCTATGGCCTCACGGAAGCGTGTGTGATCACGTCTTTGGCCGCAGGCGAATACGCAGCTCCGGGTTCTTCCGGCAAACGCATCGCGGACTTTGACGTCAGAATCGTCGACGATCTGGATCAGGAAGTACTGCCCAACTGCGCTGGCGAAATCGTGGTCCGCCCGCTGCGCCCGGACATCATGTTCCAAGGCTACTGGCGCCGCCCGGCCGACACCCAGAAGTTGATGCGCAACATGTGGTTCCACACGGGCGACATTGGCAAGTTCGATGACGATGGTTTCTTCTACTTCGTCGACCGCAAAAAAGACTACCTGCGCCGTCGTGGTGAAAACATTTCCAGCTTCGAGATGGAAGCAGCCTTTGCTATTCACCCGGCGCTCGCCGAAGTGGCAGTACACGCCGTGCCGTCCGACAAGGGCGAAGACGATGTGAAAGTGACGGCTGTATTGCATGAAGGCGTGACCCTGGACCCGGAACAATTGTTCCATTGGGCTGCCGATTCGGTGCCGTATTACGCGCTGCCGCGCTACATCGAATTTCGCAGCAGCCTACCGAAGAATCCGCAGGGTCGGGTGTTGAAGTATTTGCTGCGCGACGAAGGCAAAACCAACACCACGTGGGATCTGGAAACAACGTCGATCGTGGTCTCGAAGAAGTAAACGCCCCAACGTAAAAGCCCGCTTTAACGCGGGCTTTCGCGTTTGCGTCCCGGCGTGCTCAATGCCGAGATCGTCAGCGATTGCGAGGGCGCCATCGCTGGCAAGCCAGTCTCCTACGGATCGGTGGTGCAGGCCGACATTGATGGCGTTAACGCGATTCGGTGGTGCACGCCGACATTGATGGCGTTAACGCGATTCGGTGATGCACGCCGACATTGAACGCGTTAACGCGATTCGGTGATGCATGCCGAAATTGTTGGCATTAACGCAAATCCCGTAGGAAACCGGCTTGCCGGTGATGGCGATTCCAAAGGCGCCATCGCTGGCAAGCCAGTCTCCTACGGATCTGTGATGCACGCCGACATTGATGGCATTAACGCGATTCGGTGGTGCACGCCGAAATTGTTGGCATTACCGCAAATCCCGTGATGCACGCCGAAATTGATGGCGTTAACGCGATTCGGTGATGCACGCCGAAATTGTTGGCGCTAACGCAAATCCCGTAGGAAACCGGCTTGCCGGTGATGGCGATTCCAAAGACGCCATCGCCGCCAGATGCTCGGTCAATATTCGCGAACAGGGATGCCTTTCGGGCGCGAGTTGTAGCCTGGGAGGTGCAGGCCGCCGTCGACGTGGATGGTTTCACCGGTGATGAAACGCGACATCTCCGAGGCCAGGAATACCACCACCGGGCCGATATCCGCTTCGGGTTCGCCGCAACGCCCCAACGGGCGCATCGACGCGGACATTTCGGCAAAACCCGGGTTTTCTTCGGCCAGTTTGTGGAAGGTCGCGCCCATTGCCGTGGGGGCAATGGCGTTGGTCCGAATGTTGAACCGCCCCCATTCAGAGGCCGCGCTACGAGTCAGCCCGACAATGGCTGCTTTCGCGGTGTTGTAGTCGCCATGCAGCCAGGCACCGATTTCGATATCGATGGAATAGAAGTTGATGATATTGCAGCCGCCCCGCGCCTTCATGTGCGGCAATGCTGCTTTCATCGCCCACCAGGCAGCCCAGACGGTCGAGCCCAAGGTCTGCTCGAGCATTGCATCGGTTTTCTCTTCGAGAAGAACATTCGGTGTTGGCGCAAATGCGTTGTTGACCAGGATGTCCAGCCCGCCAAATTGATCAACCGCCAACTGCACGGCGGCTTCGATATCAGCCTTTTTGCACACGTCGGTTTTGATAAACAACGCCTTCGCGCCGAGTGCTTGCAGTTCAGCGACGACGGCTTCGCCACTGGCGACATCCAGTTCAGCGACCACCACGGCAGCGCCCTCTTTGGCGAAGTTCAACGCAATGCCGCGGCCAATTCCGCCACCGGCGCCGGTAATCAGCGCCACCTGTTCGTTTAGCAGTGCCATAGTCACTCCACTTCTTGTTTTTTAGTGAACATTATTGGATATAGTGTTCAAATATAACTGATTTATTCAGACTGAACAGCACTGGAACAAGGATATTGAGGATGGCCGTATTTCGTCGTCGCATAGACATCATTGCTCATCCTGCCAATGACACGGGCGAGGTCCGCGCAGCGCTGGAAGACGACTTCCACCACTTTCGTGTATGGGTTCGCCACCGTGCAGGTGAAATCACCGCGATTGGCGGAGAAGCCCTGCGCTTCCCCTATTCCCTCTGCCCACAGGCGTGCGGTCAATTACAGCAGTTGCTGGGCATGAAACTGGATCGCGTCGCTCATTCCGTCACTCGGCAAACAGACGCCAGCCATCAATGCACTCACCTGTTCGACCTGGCCGGTCTGGCGATAGCGGCTGCCGCACGCGGTACCGACCAACGCCGCTATGACATCAACATCCCACAGCGGATCAACAACCGCACCCGCGCCACGTTGATACGTGATGGCAATGAAGACCTGACCTGGGAAGTGAACGGCTCACTGCTGGAAGGGCCGCCTCCTTATTGCGGCATCAACCTGCGTGAAGGCATGGCGCGCTGGGCGCTGAATGCACTCAGCGAAGAAGCCGCCGAAGCTGCGCTGCTACTGCGCCGCTGCACGTTGATTTCGTTGGGACGCGCCTACAACCTCGACGAACAGATACACGCAGCTAATACCGGGCTCTGCTACACCCAGCAACCCGGACGCGCCGAGCTGGCGCTTCGAATGAAAGGCTCGACCCTGGACTTTAGCCATGAACAGCTGAAATTGTGCGCCCAAGACCAACAATGGCTCAGGCAGCACCCGTAACCGCTGCTCTTGCATAAAGAGCAGCGGCGCCAGTCGCTTAGAGGAAAATCGCCAGGTTAGGCGTCCCCAGCACGGCCTGATCGATGATCACTTCGCGTCGCGCCAGTTTGAAACCGGTCTCGCTCAAGCGCAGCACATCACGCCGTTCGCCACTGACAATGTCGACGTGGTGGTCCTTGAACCGGCTACGCGTCAGCAGCAGGTAACTGGTCACCACAAACTCATCGCTCTTGTCGGTTTCTTCGACAAACACGTTGGTCACCAGGCGCCGTGTGCGCGAGGGAGGATCTTCCGCCCAGGCACTTTTGCCAGACAGGCGCAGGATGCGGCCCATGATCGAGCGGTAGTCATCGTGGTAATGCTGAACACTGCGCACGATGGAGGTTTTAAGTTCAGCGGCCAGACGCGTCTGGCGCAGCGGTACGGTGTACACCAGGTCGGTGTCCAGGCGTTCCGCCCATTCCTGCAAGCGAATCTGGTCGAGCAGCGTGGCTTCCTCATAGAGAAAGGTCACTACATCGTTGTAAATCGGCGAACCCACCGGCACCCGTTTGGTACCGACTGGCGAACCCGGCTGGATATCCTCCACACCGCGTTGTTGAACCTGAGCCATGAGTCACTCCTCACTTTTATTCTTGTACGTGTCAATGCTGTCGACAGCGGCCCGCAAGGACCGCCGCCGAACCAGGCGTGGCGTGCGTTTATTGCTCGTCCGAGGCGGTCATCAGCTCGTGCCAGTACAGCCACCAGTGCCACTGGGTATCGTCCTTGGTAAAACCTTCGTTGACGATGCCCGGGCCCGGCCAGCCTTCTGGCGCGCCGGTCTCAAAGCAGGCCTGATATTTCAGGGTGCTCTTGCGGCCCATTGCACCTTTGGCAGACAGCGTCATGTGCGGCCATGTATCGGAGTCATCCTGCTCGACCATGCCAGAGGTGCCGAACAGTTGAATGGTTTGCTTGAGCATCTTGTCGCGCAGCTCAGGGGACGCGTCTTTCTCGGCAAATACCCAGTTAACGAACTCAAGTTTATCCGGACCGCGCGGCACGTAGGCGTGCAGGGTCATCGAGCCGACGACGCTGCCATCCGGCTGTGGAATGTAGACGAAACCAAACAGAATGTTGGGGAACATCCCACCGACTTGCGGCGGCATGGTGGTCAGCACTTTCAATTGATCTTCGGTGAGGTTGCGCGCCAGTTGCTCGACCATGTCGGCGGTCATGCCGGCAGGAGGCAGGGCTTCCAGTTTTTGCTGCACGCTGAGCTCTGCCGGGTCAAGGCCGGTCAAGCGCCGAATCTTGCGCGCCAGGTCGATGCAACGTAGCGCATGGCCGTGCGGCGAGCTGATTTCGACGCCGATCATTTCCGGGCTGAGGTCGGCTGCTTCGCCCTCGCCTTTCTTCGCGTAGTTACCCACTTCACCCAACCAGCGGTGCAAGGTGAGCGTGTGGAAGCCGTCGGCGGCCGATTGCTCGCCAGCGGTTTTCCAGTTGGCATTAACGATAAAACGCTGTGGCGGGCCAAGCACTTCCATGCCCTTGTCGGAGCGACAGAACAGCATGTCGTAATACCATTTGGCATCACCCAGGAACTCGTCAAACGAGGGCCCTTCAATGTTCCAGGTAGCGAATACCAGGCCGCCATACAGCGTGACCCGTGCCTTCTTCAGGCCCAGCTCTTCCTTGGGCAGCATCTTGCCGTGCATGCACTCGCGCTCGACGGGCGAACCGACGAAGTCACCATTGGTGCGAAAGGCCCAGCCGTGATAGATGCACTTGTGAATTTGCGTGTTGCCGCAGTCGGCAGTAGCGATGCGCATGCCACGGTGTGGGCACACGTTGAGGGTGACGAACACCTCGCCTTCTTTGCCACGGGCAACGATGACCGAATCAGACCCAAGGTCGCGGACCATGAAGTCGCCGGAGTTGGGGATTTCCGACTCGTGACCCAGGAGCACCCAGATCTTGCCGAAGATTTTTTCCATTTCCAGTTCGTAAATTTCGCGGTCAGACAACACGCGCATCTGCACTTCGCGGCTAGATGGATAGATGAGGTCCGAAACCTTGGTTCCATCAGACAATACGGGGCTTGTTCTTGTTAGCATGATTGCCTCCTGCTCAGGGTGTCACGGCGGTAAGCCGCAACGAAATATAAGACACTTTCTCTATTTATGTACATTAAATTCACTTGCTAAACGTAAGTGAATTTATCGGCAGCGAACACAAACGTGTCAGTTGCCGGCCGGTGCCTTGCCCGCCTGGGTGCGCAGTACACCAATGCCGTCGATCTCCAACTCAACCACGTCGCCGGGTTTCAAATACCGCAGTTGCTCCAGGCCGCAGCCGTTGCCGACCGTGCCAGAACCCAGAAACTCGCCGGGGTACAGGGTTTCCGAGCGGGATACATGGGCAATCACGTCTTCAAAGGTCCAGCGCATGTCACGGGTATTGCCGCGACCCCATTCCTCGCCATTGACCCGGGCGACCATATTCAGGTCATAGGGATCGCCCAGTTCATCGGCGGTCACCAGGCACGGCCCCATGATGTTGGCCGTGTCGAAATCCTTACTCTTGGCCGGGCCGAGCATGCCGGGCATTTCCAGGGCCTGCGCGTCACGCGCACTCATGTCGTTGAAAATGGTGTAACCGACGATATGCTCACGGGCGGCCTCACGGCTGATGTCCTTGCCGCGCTTGCCGATGTAGCAACCAAACTCCAGTTCGAAATCCATCGCCCGGCTAAAGCTTGGCCACAGAAACTCATCGTCGTTACCAATGACCGCGAAACGGTTGCCCTTGTAGTAGATGGGCTGCTTGTTAAAGGTCTCGATCACCCGGTCGTCGGCGCGGGTATTCATCGCTTTCAACGTTGCTTCCGGGTCTTCGGTGCGTAGCGCACGGGCGCGCCGGGCCGCCGAAAAGGCTTGGCGCAGGTGCAACTCGAAGCACGAACAGTCACGCATTTGTGGCGGTGGCTGGATCGGCGCGCGCAGCTTCACATCAGCGCGCTCGAGTACTGCCGCCGCGGGCGCCTTGGCCACCAGCGAACGGGCCAGCTCCAGCGCCGGCTCACCGGCCTCCACCAGCGCCAGGATACTGCTCAATGCCGCGCTGTCACGGCTCTCGAGCAGGCGATAAGCGATTTGCAGGTCCAGTACCTGTTGGTCCTTGTTGAGCAACGCGCCCGCACGATCAATGCCATCGGCGTCGGTATACGTGACCAGCCTCATACGCGGCCACTCACGGGCAGCAGCGCGCCGGTGACCGCCGCCGCTTCGTCGGATAGCAGGAATGCAACCACCGCTGCGAGCGCGTCCGGGGTTACCCAGCGGCTGCTGTCGGCATCCGGCATGTCGGCGCGGTTTGTTGGGGTGTCGATGATGCTTGGCAATACGGCATTCACCGTCACGCCACGATCCTTGAGCTCTTCGGCCAAGGCTTCGGTCAAGCGCGCAACACCGGCCTTGGAGGCGGCATAAGCGCCCATGCCCATGCCTGCCTTGACCGAGGCCAGTGCGCCGATGTTGACGATGCGTGCCGCGTTAGAGGCCAGCAGGTGCGTCAGCGCCGATTGCGAACTGACCACGGCGGTACGGACGTTCATCTGATAGAGACGGTCCCAGGTCTCCAGGCTGCCGCCTTCGACGGTTTCCCAGGCGAAGCCGCCCGCGACGTTGACCAAACCGTCAATGCCGCCCCACTGCGTTGCGATCTTCGCAAACGCGGCGCTGGCGGATTCGGTCGAGGTCAGGTCGACACCGCCCAGGCACAGTAGATTTTCCGTGTCGAGCAAGGCCGCAGGCGCCTCGCTACGGTCCAGCAGAGCGACGCGGGCACCACGCGCCAACAGGAATTTACCCAAGGAGCTGCCAAGAACGCCAAAGCCGCCGGTGACGACTACCCTCTTCTCCAGTAACGACTGGTACATCGCGAAATCCTCTTGTTGTTGTTTTTAGGCGTGAACGGTCGATTCACGCCTTCTTTGGAACGAATATATGACACTTTTAGAAAATATGTACAAATGATACCGTATGACTTCAAGTCAAACACTCACCTGCGGACCGCTGATGCCTAGAAAACTTCCTGCACTCAACGCCGACAACCGCGCCTTCTGGCAAGGCGGCGAACAGGGCGAATTACGCGTTCATCGCTGCGCGGCCTGCAGCCGGTATTTCCACCCGCCCGCCCCGCTGTGCCCGCATTGCGCAAGCTTCGAAGTGGCGCCAGAGGCGGTGTCCGGCAAGGGCAAAGTGCTCAGTTACACCATCAACTATCAAGCCTGGAACCCCGAGCTCGCGGAGCCTTACGTGGTGGCGATCATCGAGCTTGTCGAACAGGCCGGGTTGCAGTTTGTGAGCAACGTGGTGGGCACTCCGGTGACGGATGTGCATATCGACATGCCGGTACGGGTCAGTTTCCTCAATGTCGAGGATGTCTGGTTGCCTCTGTTCGAAAAGGATCTGTGATGTTCGATCATCGTTATGAAAAAGACGTCGCCATCACCGGCATCGGCCAATCAGAGGTCGGGCGGCCCTCGAACAAGTCCGCGATGCGCCTGACCCTGGATGCCTGCCTGGAGGCGATTGCCGACGCAGGCCTGCAACGCAGCGACATTGACGGCGTGGCCTGCTGGCCGGGCGACAATAACAACGGCGACCCGTTCTCCCCGGTCGGCCCGAGCGCACTGAAGAGCGCCCTTGGGCCTCGCCACAAGGAAGGGTCTGACCCCTTCTGTAAGGCTGTTCAGGTAAGCGCTTTGGTGAGGGCCTGAACACTTGCGTTGCTACTCACTCAAGCAAGACACACTGCCCTGCAGTGAGACCCCGCAATCAAGGCAGTTCAGGCTTGGGTCGAATGCTGAACAGGGTTGCGGTGGTGATGACGCCGAACGTGATCAGCATCACCGACACCGGCCACGAAGACTTGAACATGCCGAACAACGCGGTAGCCGCCAACGGTGCCAGGCCTCCGGAGAAAATCGACGCGATTTCATGCCCCAACGCCATGCCGGAATACCGCAGGTGCGCCGGAAACAGTTCACCCATCAGCGCTGGCTGAGTGCCGATCATCGCGCCATGACTGAACGCCAGGCCCACCAGCAGTGCCAGGTAAACGAAACCGGTGGCGTGCGTATCGATCAGCCAGAAAAACGGAAACGCGAACAACACCAGGCTGATCGAACCGATGGCATACACCGTGCGTCGACCAATGATATCGGACAGCCAACCCCAGAACAGAATGGTGAAGGCTTCGACGATCATCGCCACCATGACCCCGCCCAAGACCATTTGCGTGCTCAAACCGGTGAGTTTGGCGTAGGCCATCACGAAGGCCAGGAAGATGTAGGCGCAACCGTTTTCTGCCAGGCGAATACCCATCGCCTGAAAGACTTCCTTGGGATGTTTGCGCAGCACTTCCATCGCAGGTGGATGCTTGACCTGCTTGCGTTGCTCGGCGGCTTCCTCGAACTCGCGGCTTTCAGGCAGGCTGCGGCGAATGTAGATACCAACGCCAAAGATCAGCACGCTTGCCAGGAACGGCAGCCGCCAGCCCCAACTCATGAAGTCTTCCTGGGGCAGCATTTGCACCAGGTAAAAAGCGGCCGCCGACAGCACGAACCCGCCCGACACGCCGAGCTGGCTCCAGGCTGCATAGAAACCGACGCGATTGGCCGGCGCGTTCTCGCTGAGCATCAGCACGCCGCCGCCCCACTCGCCACCCGACGCCACGCCCTGCGCGATGCGCAATATCACCAGGCTGGCCGGCGCCAGGTACCCCACTTGCTCAAAGGTCGGCAACAAGCCCATCAGGAACGTCGAGACGCCCATGATGCTCAGGGTCATGACCAGGGCTTTCTTGCGCCCATCCCTGTCACCGATATGGCCGAAGATAATTCCGCCCAGCGGCCGGGCAAAAAAGCCCACCGCGAACCCTGCAAAAGCGCCCATGGTGCCGACGATGGGGTCAGTGCCTGCGGGAAAGAACAACGGGCCGAAAATCAGCGCCGCTGCCGTACCGTAAAGAAAAAAGTCATACCACTCCAACGCGTTGCCAAACACTGACGCAATCACGATCCGGCGCATGGTTGAAGAACTGGGTGCTTTGGTAACGCCTGTTTTCAAGTTGCTCATCGATTACTCCAAACCGAGCCAGAGGCTCACCAGATCTTCCAGGTGTATGAAGTGACGAAGCGATATTCGTCATAGTTGTTGCCGTACTTCTGCTTCGTATTGAAGTTCTTCAGCTCAAAGCTCAGGTCTTTCAACGCACCGCTCTGCACCACGTAGGAAAGGAAAATATTGCGCTCGCTTTCCTGGTCATGGCTCAAGCCTTCGCCACGGTCGATACCGGTGCCTTTGATGTAACGGGTAAACAGTTTCAGACCGGGCACGCCCATGGCAGAAAAGTCGTAGCCATAACGCACCGACCATGAACGCTCATCCGGACGAATGAACGGCAACCCTGCCCAGTTCGGCAAATAGGGTTGCGGAACATAGCCATTGAGGGTCGGAAACACCGTTTCACCCAACATGCGCTGGTAGCTGACGCCCACCAAATGGCCGCTCTTTTGCACCGTGACCAAGCCACTGTAGGAGCGGTTGTCGACGTTGCCCGCCAGCGCGTTGCCATCCTCGCTGTTGTTGAAATACCCCAGATCGGTCTTCAGCGTGTAGCCGTCGCCCAGGTCCAGTGAGTGCTTCAACCCGGCGTAATGCTGCTGATAGATATCGTGCAGCACGCCGTAGAAGTAAGTGGCTTGCAGCGTTGGCGTGAGCGAATAGGTGCCGCCACCAAAGTCCAGCCCCTTACTGTCGAGGTCATCGGTGGAGCCGTATTTGTAGAGGTTTTCATGGTTGGAAGATTGCCGGGTGACGCTGGACCAGAAGCGCCCACCGGTCAATTCCAGGTTGTCGATTTCACGCGAGTTGACGACCGCACCCTGATAAATCGTATCGAGCTGGCGACTCGGGTCGTTGGAAGCAATCGGCAGATTGGGTTTCTGATCGCCAATCTTCAGTTCGGTTTTCGAATAGCGTATCTTCAGCGTGGCACCGGCCCGACTGTAGTCATCGGCCGCTTGCTGATCGTGAAGGCTGTAGGGCAGCGAGCCGTCGTTGCCAGTCGAATCCAGCCGCAGCGCATACTGCGCATTGGCGTCGACACCGATCGCCAGCGGGCTGTCGGTGTACCCGGACTGGAACTGCAGATCGAAACCCTGAGACCAGTTCCCCACCTTGGAAACGGGCGCATCGCTGTTAGTAAAATTACGGTTCAGGTACAGGTTGCGCAAGTTCAGGGACATGTGACTGTCGTCCACCAGGTCGGCGTGTGCCGTCCACGGCAGCGCGATCCCCAAAAGCCCTATGTAGCGAATTGCATGCACAGGCAAAGCTAGCTTTGACATGGTTACATCCGTTCTGAATAGCCACGGTTAGGAGCAGAATTCCAAAGACATGGCAGTGAATGAACAGCGCGGATCTGGCGCCCGCTGCTGTCAGTTTTTTTGTATTTGTTATTTTTCAGATATCCAGAACCAGGCGCTTCGAGCTCGACCTGGAACAACACAACAACATTTGGTCATTGGCCTCACGTTCATCGTCCGTCAGGTAGACGTCGCGATGATCAGGCTGACCTTCGAGCACGTCGCACAGGCACGTTCCGCAGACGCCCTGCTCGCAGGACACGTCGACCTCGATCCCGACATTGGCCAGGGCTTGCACGATGCTCTGCCCGGCGTTGACCTGGACTGTTTTGCCACTGCGGGCGGCGTGCACCTCAAACGCCTCGCCCGAGTTGTCGACCTCGACCTGAAAATACTCACGGTGTACCTGGTGCTCCGGGTAACCCGCCGCGCGAGCACCGCCGATCACCCACTCCATGAAACCCGAGGGCCCGCAGGTGTAGACGTGGCCGTCGTTGGCGGCCGTACCGAGGACAACGGCCAGGTCGAGTTTGCTCGCCGGCTCATCGTCGAAATGCGGGGTAACCCGATGCGCAAAAGGCGCTGCGGCCAGCTCATCGAGAAAGGCGGCGTTGCTTCGGGAACGACCGCAATAATGCAATTCGAAATCAGCGTTGCGCGCATGCAACGCATAGGCCATGGCGATCATCGGCGTGATACCGATCCCGCCGCCAATCAACAGCGAACGTTGCGCGCTGCTCGCCAGCGGGAACAAATTGCGCGGCGCACTGATGGTCACGGCAGAGCCTTCACGCAGCGTGGCATGCACCGCGTCGGACCCGCCGCGTGAAGCCGGGTCCTTGAGCACGCCCAAGCGATACCGGTGCTGATCCGCCGGATCCCCACACAGCGAATACTGGCGAACCAAGCCACCGGGCAAGTGCACGTCGACATGCGCCCCGGCCTCGAACGCTGGCAACGGCTCGCCAGCGGATGAGCACAGGTCGAGCACCAGCACACCGGCGCCCTGTTGCTGGGCCTTGCGCACGACGACATTCAGCAAGACATCTTTCATCGATTAACGCCCATGTTCAGAGGATGTAACCGATACCCGCGAGGGTGTCGTCGGAGTTGATCAAGCGAATCAGCTTGCGCTGGATCTTGAAGCTGTCATCAGTACGTTCGAGTTGGTAAACAATGTCGGCGCTGTAGTGCTTGAGCGAATCCTTGCGGAACTCGCGCAGGTTTTGTGCGCAGCGCACCGTCACCTTGTGCTGGTCCTCAAACAACACCCGAAAACGTGACAACGTGCGCACGGTGCGTGGCTGGGGGCTGGTGGAAATCGACTCGCCGCCGGTCAGGCGCTGCACCCGCAGCTGGCGCATGTGGTGATCGTCATAGGCGTAATTCAGGCTGTTCTCGAAGTCCTCCTCCATAGGGTCGATGGGGATGATGTACGTCCCCTTGTCAGCCCACAGGCTGAGCCAGTTGTCGAACTCGCCGTGGTCGAGCATGTCGCCTTCCTGCCAGATGAAAGCGGTGACTTCATTCAGGGTTTTCAGGTTCATCAGAGTCCTCCGCCGGTTACGCCGACATCATTTTTTTCCACTGTTGATAGGCCGCGCGCATGCCGGTCTCGGCACTCACGTCACTGCGTAAACCGTCTGCAGTCGGCTGCTCGCCCGGCAGACCACGGTTGAGCATGATCCACAGGTCTTCTCCGGCGCTGGCGCCCTTTTGCACCCGTTCCCAAGCCTCGGAATCGTCAGGCGTGCCGAAACCCATCGGGCCCTGGAAATGTTCGTGCAGGCGCAAGCGGTAGCGGTTGGCGACTGCCGGGCCGCCGTCCATGGTGATCACCGAGTGGTGAATTTCGGTCTCGGTCACGGAGATCGGTTGCAGCACCCGGAAAAACGCCATGGAGCAGGCAACGTTGGGAAACAGGTTAAGGTTGAAACCCGAGCCGCCGACTGCGCGCACGATGCGACGCACCTGTTGCTCCTCGATCCCCTCGTCACGCAACTCGGCAGCCAGACCTTCGAAGCGTTCCGGGATCGGTTTGTCCAGATCGGCTTCAAGGTCCACAAGGTCAGGGATCATCACCATCACGCTGTGGCCGTTGCCGAGGTCTTCGACGTAGCCTGGGCCTTCGACAAAGTCGAACAGCTTGAGAGTTTCTTCATCCACCGAAGACAGGAATGACTTGTGCACCAGCGGAAAGTGGTACGCATCTGTGGTGTTTTCCAACTGGATTTTCCAGTTGCCGGGGAAACGAAAGCGGTGTTCGCCCGGCACCTTGATCGGGTAACCGGCGCCCTGTTTCATGAACAGGTCCATCCACTTTTTCGCCGGGCCGAGAAAGTCCACCAGCGGCTCGATATCGGCCTTGAACGTGGCAAACAGCATGCCGGCGTATTCCTCGACGCGCAGGCTGACCAACGGCAGTTCAGCCTTGTCCAGGCAGTCACCGTAGCTTTCTGGATGCGGCACGCCACGCAGCGAGCCATCGAGGGCGTAGCTCCAGCCGTGATAGGGGCAAACGAAGCTGTTGGTCTTGCCCTTCTTGTGTTCGCACACCGTCGCGCCGCGATGACGGCAACGGTTGAGGTGCACGTGAACCTGCTTTTTGCGGTCACGCACCACAATCACCGGTTGCTTGCCGATGTAGGTGCTCTTGTAGCTGCCCGACTCCGGAATCTCGCTGACGTGCGCGACCCAGATCCAGGTGCTGTAGAAGATTTTTTCAAGCTCTGCATCGAACAGCTTGGCGTCGGTGTACAGCGAGGTGTGAACGCGGTCGGACTTGACCAACCCCGCAGGGTTGGCGTCCAGGTTCACGGCTTCGATCAGTTGAGTCACGGTTAAGTCCTATTATTGATGTCGAGCGTCGACTGGCTTATTCAGGGAGACGCCCGCCATGGCGCAGAGCTGCGCGTCGTCGCCCTTGCGCCCGATCAGTTGCAGGCTGGTGCTGAGGGTGGAATCCGGGTAGGCGACAGGCACGCTGAGTGCCGGGTGCCCGCTCAAGTTGAACGGCCGTAGAAAACGCGTCAGATCGAGCACTGGCTCGCCTCGCTGCACGTCCGCCAACAACGGCGGCAGACGCGGCAAACCGGGCAGGACCAAGGTGTCGAAACGGCTCAGCAACTGGTCGACCTGCGCACTGAATGCCACACGAACAGACTCGGCAGCGTTCAGCGCGGTGGCGTCTGTTGCCGCAGCCCTCAACAACCGCGCTTCAATGTCTGCACCGAGCAAACCCTGGCCGGTGAAATGGCCGAAGGCAGCCCAGGTTTCGGCGTTTATGACGGTCAGTGCGGCTTCGAATGCTTGATCCAGCAACGGTAACGTCACCCGTTCCCAGGTCCAGCCACGGTGCGTGATCGCTTCACGTATGGCGGATTCGATGGCGGGGTCACACGTCACATCGACCAGGCCGACGTGCAACTGCGCGCCAGGTGTTTGCGCCACGAATGTGCTGTCCATCGCCGACATGGCAGCGACGAGTGTGTCGAGATCGCGTGCCATCGGCCCAACGCAGTCCAGAGAACTGGACACAGGGTGCACGCCTTCACGGCTCAAACGGCCAAAGGTCGGCTTAAGACCGAACACGCCACAGCAGGCTGCGGGCATGCGCACAGAGCCGCCGGTGTCGGTGCCCAGTGCCACATCGGCAATGCCCTGCGCCACGATCACCGCCGAACCGCTGGACGAGCCACCCGGTATGCGCTCGGGTGCTTGCGGGTTGACCGGCGTACCGGCCCACTCGTTGATGCCGGTGACGCCAAAAGCCAACTCGTGGAGCACAGTCTTGCCGATAACCTGCCAGCCGCCATCGAGCAACGCCTGCACCACGGTTGCGTTGTTGGGCGCCGGCAACGCGTGTTGCAGGGCGCGACTGCCACAACGGGTTGGCCAACCGGCCACGTCGATAGTGTCCTTGATCGCAACGGTAAGCCCCGAACCGCCAAGGCGCCCTTCGATCACCAGCGGGCTCATGATTGCACCTCCACTGCGTCCGCCAGCGGGCACATATCCAGGCGTTCGGTAGTGAACGAGGCGATACGCCAAGCGCCTGCAACCTGACGAAACTCCAGGCTCAGGGCGGCGACAATGGCTTCGGATTGGCCGGAGTCGTACCGGCTTAGCTGCTGCATCAACCAGCGGCCCCGGGCCTGATCACCGTCAACAGTGATGTGTTCGCCGGACAGAAAATGCGCGTTGAACCGAAAGTGCGGATTGGGCGGCAGGTACCCCATGAGCATCGCGACAATGGCCTCGCGCCCTTCAATGCGTCCGAACTTCAGCGCATAGCGTGAGCCGATGCCTTGCCATAGCGCGTCGTCGCAGAACAACCGGCCGAGTGCATCGGCGCGCTCCGCCGGGCCTGGAACATCGCACAGCGCCATGTACCGGTTCAGCAGCAGACGCACGGCCGACTCAGCCTCAAGCACGCGAACGCGCTCCAACAACACGGTGATATCGGAAACGGGAGAGGACATAAGAAGCGCCTGTCATTGCTGCAAAGCGATGACAGGAAATTAGCGACGGGATGTTTCGGCAACAATCACCGGGGCTGAGCAACTTGTTGCGTTTTACGCAACAAGATCTAGCGATTGCTCAGTTGGGGTAAGGCGAATCAAGGGTTCAGCAGGATCCACGAGCGGGCAATCTGCCTGGGGATGTTGCGCCAATCCCAGTCGAACGGCAGCGGGACAACCATGCCGCGCACTGACCGATTGACCGTTACGTTGCCGTAAACGCGCCGTGCCTGCTCGGCGGAAATGGGCGTGAGTACCCGGGCGTGAATGCAATATCGACGCATGATGGTGGCTGCCTTGATCATGATTGATCAGTCGTTGATCGATGGCGCAAATTGGCGCCAGTATTCGGCCTGGCTCACTTGCTGTTGGTAGGTTTGAACCTGATCCGCAGCCTCCCCCAACAGCTGCGCCGCGCTCATTCCCCGACGAGCGCAATACTCGGTCAACTGCTCAATGGCACGCGTCAATACTTGATAACCACCGGTGAACACCGCCGAGGTCATTTCGGTTGCACATGCCCCGGACAGTAGAAAGCGCGCCACGTCCAACCCGGTTCGTGCGCCATTGGTCGCGATCAATGGATAGTCAGCGCCCATGCGTTTGCGGGTCATCATTACCCAGCGCGCGGTCAGCGGCAGCGCCCACCCGCCGCCAATGGCGGCAGAGGTGCCGAGCATTGGCAGCCCCGTGTCGAGGTCGGGCAAAAAGCCCATGAAGCGGCCCATCATCACCACACTGTCCGCCCCGCCGCGCCGTGCGGCTTCGGCCAGGGCCACCACGTCTTCGCTTTGGCCGGTCAACTTGATCCACAACGGCAGGTCGGTGGCCTCACGCAAACGGCGGCTGATCTGCTCGATGCGCTCGGCACCGCGCTCAAGACGAATCGCCCCCTTCGCGGCCTCTTCGCCATGGGGTGCACCAATGTTGACCTCCAACACGCGCATTCCCGCTTGCTCGATCTGCCGGGCGAACTGCGCACACTGCTCCAGATCACTGAGGATCAGGCTTGGAATGACATAGGCGCCTTGTTGCCTGGCCTGGGCATCCAGCCCCACCAGTTCATCCAGCCACGGTTCGAAGTCGCGTTGCAGCAAACCCGAACGCCCCATCAAACTGGCGTCCGCCGGCGGATTGAAATCCCATGGCAGGCGCTGCCATTGAGCGTCGAGCAAAGCGTAATCGGTCTTGTCCAATTGTTGCTTGGCCGCCAGCGATTCATTGGTCGACTTGGCCACCACGGCACCGACGCCCGTGGCCAGGGCGCGACTGATCGCTTCAGCCGTCATGGTGTGTTCACCGGCGCCGCAAATCACCGGATTCTTCAAGGTCAAGCTGCCTATCTGGGTAGTCAGGTCAGTCATTATTGTTCTCATTGTCAAAAGAGGTTGGGCGCGTCCCGATAGACCGTTCCGTGCAGACGCTCGCTGATGTCTGCCGCTGCGGCGCGCAGCTCTTTAATAAAATCCGGCGCTTGGGCGTTGATGCTCGCGGTGGGACCGACAATGCCAATCGTCCCGATGATCCGCGCGCCGTCACGAAAGACCGGGCAGCACACGGCAACAATCGCTTCGGTCACTTCGCCTTCAGCGATGTCCCACAAGCGCTCTCGGATCAGTGCCAAACGCTCAACCAGTTGCTCAGGGCTGCATAAGGTCTGTCCGGTGAAGCGGGTCATTTTTCGTTCGAGCACAAGTCGCCGACAGCTATCGTCGGAAAACGCCAACACCGTCCGGCCCTGCGCCGAACAGTGCGGCATCACCCGGTTTCCCGGTTTGACCGACACGCAAACATTGGCCAGCGACTCGACCGTCGCCACCACCAACGCCGTACCGTGGCTGGCCACCGACAACATCGCGGTCTGTCCGGTGAGGTCGCGAATACGGGTCAGGTAGGGCGTTGCCAGCGTGCGCAGATCGAACTGCTCGCACGCGGCTTCGCCATACGAAACCAACCTTGGGCCGAGCCGGTATTTGTCACCCAAAGGGTCCTGTTCGACGATCCCCAAGCGCCGCAACGAGGCCAGGTGGCGATACGTCCGGGCCTTGGGCGCGGCGAGTCGACTGGCCAACTCGGTCACGCCCATGGGCCGTCGTACCGCGGACAACTCATCGAGCAATCTGAAAACAATATTCACCGACTCCAGCAACGCAGGGCCTTGGTCTGACGCTGGTGCATCGAGCGTGAGCATTTTCATGGCCTGTAGCCCTCGGCTCAAATGCCCATCAATCGAGCGGCGTTATGCGACGTCATCTTGCGCACATCGTCGTCGCTGTAGCCAAGGTCCAGCACAGTGGCAATCACGCTGCGAAAACCATCAATGATCGAGGGATTACCTTGCTGGCCCAGATCTGAACCCAAAATAGTCAGGTCGACGGTGCCCGCTTCGATGACCTGCTGGAGAAACTCCGGATCGTAGAATTTGAACTTGGAACCGGGCACCCACATGCACATCGAGTGCTCCATATACACGCCTTCTTTTGCCAGTTGGCGCATGTCGTCGAGCGTGGCATCGACGACGTAAGTCGGGTGATTGACCAACAGGCGCTTGACGCCGCGCAACCGTGCCTCTTCAAACAACGGCCAGATTTCGCGGATGTTCAGGTGCCCCGCCGACAGCACGATGTCCTCTGCGGCGATCAAATCGAGAATCGCCTTGACCTCCTCCTTCAGCTTGCCGTCATCGTCAAGGACAGTCAGCGGAATCGGCTGCAACATGCGCTGAGTTGTCTGCGGAAATTTATCGACAAATTTCACGTCCTGATGGTGATGAGCGATGTGGTTGGCGGAGGAGAACGTCGGCATCCACACCAGTTTCGCCCCCAGTTTCAGACCATGCTCGACCGCGTGCACGTTCAACCCGCCGACTGAATTGTTCAGCGGTACACCGGAGAGCATGTGCACACCGAGTTCGGAAAAATGCTTGTTGAGCAAATGGGTGACCGGCGTGCAGGAATAGTAGTGATCCTTCAACAACACCGCTTTGAGTCCCGCCGCCGAGGCTTCTTGCATGGCTTCGACGTGATCGCAATAACGCGGCATGACCGATGGACCGCTGTGGCAATGCAAGTCGATGGCACCTTTGATCAGTGCGTCGATACGTTCGTCGCGGTCGGGTGTTTGCTGGACGGCTGCTTTTATGTTCATGAGGTATTCCTTGTTGTTGTGAGTACAGGTGATTGGCGGCGACTGTTCAGCCGGCGCGAAACAGCTTTACTTGCTGGCTCCAGGTGGCCCGGAGCGCCGCCTGATCGGAACCGACGATAAAAAACGTCGCCCCTTCTGCCGCGTAATGGCGAGCACTGGCGACATCGCTGATAAACAACCCGGCCGCTTTGCCCGCCGCCCGGGCGACATTCAGGGTGCGGACCACGGCACGCTCGACGGCCTGGTGCTGCACATCAAACGTGCCCATCGAGACGCATAAATCCGCACGGCCGACAAACAGGCAATCAACGCCCTCGACGGCGACAATTTCTTCCAGCTGTTCGATGGCCGAGGCGTCTTCTATCTGGCAAATGACTGCGGTCTGACGGTCATGCCAATCGATGTGATCGACCAGCGACAATCCGCCGTAATCTCCCGCGCGCGGTGAATTGGAGAAGCCCCGCGTGCCTTGCCGATAGCGCGTCGCGGCCACCCGTTCGGTCGCCTGGGCAGCGCTGCAGATATGGGGCAGCACCAACCCGTTGGCGCCCAGGTCCAAGGCTTGCAGGATGGTCGAGGGTTGGCTGTCGCCCACCCGCACCAGACCGGCCACACCTGCGGCGCGACAAGCCAGCAGGCTGACATCCAGTGCGCCTGCATCGAACGGCGCGTGCTCGGCGTCCAGCACCACCGCATCGAGCCCTGCTGCACCGGCAATTTCCATCACTTGAAAGGCCGGGGTCTTGATAAAACTGCTGAACAACGGCTCACCGGCCAGCAGCTTTTCCCGAAAGGTCCTGCCGCTCACGAGGCGGCCCCTTTCACCACCACCTCGTCGAACTCGTGCGCCTGGTATTCGACCAGGTGCTTGTAGTCCTCGCGCAGTGGCGAAAACACGTCGAGGTTCATCACCACTTCGTCGCCGATCGGCTCGGCGTAATGCACCACGAACGGCGGGATCCGCAGCATGCTGCCCGGGCCGCCTTCAACCACTTCGTCTCCCAGGTGAAAACGTACCCGGCCCTGAACAATGATCACCAACTGTTCGAACGAATGGCTGTGCGGGAACACGTCCATGCCCGGCGTCAGCCAGTTCATGACGCAGATCGTGTCATCGCCGCGAAAGCCCACGCGTTCGACGCCACGACGCACGGTTTCACGGGGCAGATCATTCCAGTTATGCAACAGCGCCTGAGTCAGCATTGTCTATCCCTCATCAGTTTTGTTTTTCTCTCAAAAGAACGGTATTTCTTTCGACAGCACAAACCTAACGCAACTCATAAAGCAGCGTCAACGTCGGAAAGCCATCGTTTTTAAAAAAAACAATTCCTTGACAGGGGCAAAAGCAGGCTCTTAGCATTGTATCTATCAAGGGAATACCGTTTCTTTGAGAAAAACAAAATCCTGCAACGAGGTATAGGCAATGCGCGTGATTGAATCGATCCTGATTGACGGCCAATGGTCGACCGGCTCCAACAGCAAAACCGGAGCAGTGTTCAATCCGGCGACCGGAGAGCAAATCGGGACGCTCGGCTTCGCCGACAGGTCTGACCTGGATCGAGCGCTGGCCGCCGCCGCGAGGGGTTTTGAGGTGTGGCGCAAGACCAGCGCCTACGAGCGCTCGCAAATCCTGCGCAAAGCCGCCGCATTGCTCCGTGAGCGCGCCAACGAAATCGCCGCGCTGATCACCCTTGAACAAGGCAAGCCGTTGGCCGAAGCAAAAATGGAAGCGTTCGGCGTTGGCGATCACATCGAGTGGTACGCCGAAGAAGGACGCAGGGCTTACGGCCGGGTTATTCCGCCACGCCAGCGCGGCGCCCGGCAGATTGTGTTGCGCGAGCCAATTGGTCCGGTCGCAGCGTTCAGCCCCTGGAACTTCCCTGTCAGCCAACTGGTGCGCAAAATCGCTGGAGCACTGGCAGCGGGTTGCTCGATCATCGCCAAAGGTCCGGAAGAAACCCCTTCATCGTGCATCGAACTCTGCCGCGCCTTTGAAGACGCAGGCCTGCCAAAAGGGGTGCTCGGCCTGGTATTTGGCGTCCCCGCTGACATCTCTGAATACCTCATCGCTTCGCCGGTGATCCGCAAGGTTTCCTTCACCGGTTCGGTACCTGTGGGTCGCCAGCTCGGCGCATTGGCAGGCCAACACCTGAAACGCTGCACCCTGGAACTCGGCGGGCATGCGCCTTTTATCGTGTGCGACGACGTGGATGTGCAAAGCGTGGCAACGCTCGGTGCGGGTTTGAAGTTTCGCAATGCCGGGCAGATCTGCGCATCGCCGACACGCTTCTATGTACAGCGCGCTGTTCACGATCAATTCGTCGCCGCATTCGTGGCGGCCAGTACGTCCTTGAAAGTCGGCCATGGCGACGATGCGACCACGCAAATGGGCCCGCTGGCCAATAGTCGTCGGGTGGCGGCCATGCACGAATACGTCGATGACGCACTGGCGGTCGGGGCGCGCTCGGCGCTGGGCGGCCAACCGGACAACCACAGCGGATTTTTCTTCCCGCCAACGGTGCTCACCCACGTTCCGGACAGTGCGCGAATCATGCACGAAGAGCCCTTCGGACCGATTGCTTCGATTGTCGCGTTCGACACCCTGGAAGAGGTCATCGCCAAGGCCAACGCCCTGCCCTTCGGCCTCGCTGCGTTCGCCTTCACTCGCTCCATTGCCAACGCCACGCTGCTCGCCGACGAACTGGAAAGCGGCATGGTGTCGATCAACCACTTTGGTCTCGCAGCCCCGGAAACCCCGTTCGGCGGGGTCAAGGACAGCGGCTACGGCAGCGAGGGTGGCAGCGAAGGCCTCGACGCCTATTTCACTACCAAGTTCGTCAGTCAGGTGGGCTGATCCAGACCTGCGCCCACTCTGAAAACAACGGCGGTATACGATGCAAAAATACGATTACATTGTCGTCGGTGGCGGCTCGGCCGGTTGTGCGCTGGTCGCACGACTGGTCGACGCCGGCAAGAGCGTGCTGCTGCTGGAAGCAGGCCCGGCGGACAATCATCCCTACATCCATATCCCGGCCACCTTCATACGGGTGCATGGCAGCCGTCGGACCTGGATGTACAAAACCGAAGCCGAACCACGCTTGAATGGTCGCGAGGTCTATATCCCGCAAGGCCGCACACTCGGCGGTGGCAGCTCGGTCAACGCGATGATCTATATTCGCGGCCAGGCGCAGGATTACGAAGAATGGCAAGCGCTGGGTTGCAAAGGCTGGGGTTGGAACGATGTGCTGCCCGTGTTCCGCAGGTCTGAGGGCAATGCTCGTTTGAGCGGGACACTGCACGGTCAGGACGGCCCGCTGAAGGTCAGCGACGCACGGCATCATCATCCGTTAAGCCAAGCGTTTGTCGAAGCCGCTGTCGAAGCGGGCGTGCCGCTGAGCGATGACTTCAACGGTGCGCTCCAGGAGGGTGCGGGTTTTTACCAAACCACCACCCATCAGGGTCGACGCGCCAGCTCAGCCGCGACGTATCTGCGCTCGGTGCGCCACAACCCGTTACTGAAGGTCATGACTGGGGTGCATGTGACACGCCTGCTATTCGATGAGCTCGAGGTGGTCGGCGTTCAGGCGCGCCTCGCCAATGGCAGCCTGCAGACGTTCCATTGCGCTGGCGAAGTCATCCTCAGTGCAGGTGCCATTTCCTCGCCGAAAATCCTGATGTTGTCGGGGATTGGTCCGGTGGATCACCTCAAGCAGGTGGGCATTCGCCCAGTGCACGGGCTGGAGGGTGTGGGCCAGAATTTTCAGGACCACTTGAGCGCTTCGGTGTATGCGCAGACCCACGAACCGATGAGCCTGTTGGGCCACGACAAAGGCTTGCGTGCCTTGGGTCATGGCCTGCGCTACATCGCACAACGCCAAGGCCTGCTGACCTCGAACGTGGTGGAAAGTGGCGCCTTCGTCGATACCCGTGGCGCAGGACGCCCGGACGTCCAGTACCACGTAGTTCCCAGCCTGGTGGGCGACGTCGATCGGCTGCCACCCAGTGGCCACGGGATTTCCATCAATCCGTGCGCGCTGCGCCCTAAATCCCGTGGCACCCTTAAACTGCGCAGCGCCGACCCGTTCGCCGACACTGTGTTGAACGCCAATTACCTGAGCGATCCCGACGACATGCGCACCCTGGTTGCCGGGGTCAAACTGGCGAGAAAAATCCTGCGCTCGCCCGCGTTGGCGAAACTGGTGTCCGGGATGATCCTGCTGCCGGACAGCGACGACATTTCAGACAACGAATACGAAGCCTATGTGCGCAAGGTCGCCAAGACTGTTTACCACCCGGCCGGCACTTGCAAAATGGGCACCGACGAACTCGCGGTGGTCTCGCCTGACCTCAGGGTTCGCGGCATCAAGGGGTTGCGCGTAGCCGATGCGTCGATCATGCCGACCATCGTCAGCGGCAATACCAACGCGCCCAGCATCATGATCGGCGAGCGCTGCGCAGACTTTATCCTGCAAGCAAGAACCGCCTGATTGGCTGTACACAGGGTGTCGCAAGACGCCGGATGTTTTTCATGACCACTATAAATACAAGAGAGCACCCATGAAATTATTGTCTCGCGGGTCATTTGAAAATGATCGGGATTGGCACGTTTACAACAAGATCGCCTTACGGATTCTCCCGTTCCTGTTCGTGCTTTACGTTGTCGCGTTCCTGGACAGGGTGAACGTCGGTTTCGCCAAACTGCAGATGGCCGCCGACATCGGACTCAGCGATGTGGCGTTCGGCTTCGGCGCCGGGGTGTTTTTCATTGGCTACTGCATTTGCGAAATCCCCAGCAACGTGATGCTGCAAAAGGTCGGTGCGCGGTTCTGGATCGCCAGGATCATGTTTGTCTGGGGCCTGCTCTCTGCCGGCATGATGTTCGTTTCTACACCGACCCAGTTCTACGTCATGCGGTTCCTGTTGGGGGTTGCCGAAGCCGGTTTTTATCCAGGCATGGTCCTTTACATGACCTATTGGCTGCCGGAAAGCGCACGCTCCCAAGGCATGGCGTATTTCAACCTGGGCATAGCCATGGCGGGCGTGATCGGCAGTCCGTTGTCGGGCTGGATCATGCAAACATTTTCGGGCACCTGGGGCATGGCGGGCTGGCAGTGGTTGTTCCTGATTGAAGGCTTGCCAGCCGCACTATTGGGCATCGTGGTGTACTGCTACCTGGACAACGGTCCCGGCAAGGCTAAATGGCTGACCGTCGATGAAAACCAGTTGGTGGTTCGGCAACTGGAGGAACAACGTCGCCGCAGCGAACAGAACGGCGCAAGCCACAAGTTCCGGGCGGCGTTCGTCAACAAGGGCATCTGGTGCCTGATCGTGACGAACTTCGCGTTGCTATGCGGCACCTATGGTGTGTCGTTCTGGATGCCGCAGATTGTGAAAAATCTGGGCGTGCAAAGCTTGTTTCACACCGGGCTGATTGCAGCGATACCGTTTGCGGTCGCCTCCGTGGTGATGGTGCTGGTAAGCAAGCACTCCGACAAAACCAAGGAGCGCCGTTGGCACGGCACGCTCTGCACCATTGCGTCCGCCGGCGGACTGATTTTCAGCGCCTACTTTCACGACAATGTTTATCTGTCGTTGATTGGCCTGAGCATTGCGATGTCTGGCGGGCTGGCTGGTTTCTGCGTGTTGTGGGCGCTGCCCGGGGTGCTGCTGACGGGCACTGCAGCTGCGGCCGGGATCGCATTGATCGCGACCATCGGCAACCTTGGCGGCTATGCGAGCCCATTCATGATCGGCTGGGTCAAGGAAACCACTGGCCATCTCGAATACGGCCTGTACGTTCTGGCGCTGATGACCTTGCTCGGTGCCGTGTCGATGCTTGCGGTACCGCAGTTGCGTAAAGGCAATAAGGCGTATCTGGTGCCGTCTACCAATCATCTCTGATCGCTAGAAAACCGAAGTGAGAAAAGGTGCTCGTTGTGAGCACCTTTTTTGGTTAATGCCTGACCTCTTCACCCGTTGATCACCGAACCGAAGCGTCCTTCTGCTTGCAGTATCGCAGTTGCGCAACACAGCCTGAGGAAGCTAGGGCGTAAAGCCCTAGCAGATAGCGGAGGTCACTTTTTCTTTTTAGGCTGCTTCTCTGCCTTGTCTGATTTCTTGGCCTTTTCCGGCTTGCTATCAGCTTTTTTGGCAGATTTTTTGGGTTCAGCCTCTTTTTTCTTATCTTTCTTTTCGGAAGATTTCGAAAGGGCCGAGGCCGCCGCTGATTTCTTTGCCGGTGAGGACTTTTTGTCTTTCAATTCCTTACTGGCATTCGAAGCTTCACCTTTGCTTTTCTTCTCGTCTTTAGCCACGTTGACCACCTCTCGAAGTATGCCGATATTGGCACTTTGCCTGCGCAATTCTCCACAAGCTGATCATTAGGCGAGCGCCCCCCAAAGCGGTTCAATTTTTTTGTGATGTCGGGACAGGCTTTCGATGAAGTACCGATAGGCACTGAGGGCTGTCTATCGGAAATGGGTCAACAGCCACACCTCGAAGTCAGAGCTGATCAGTTAGATGGGTGGCCACACACCTTTTAAAGCACTCGTATTTTCCGAGCTAACGGTGCTGTTCGAATCATCAAATTCGGCAGTAGGAAAAGCGCCGCCCTGAATATGGTAGACCCTCGGTTCTTCCGAAAAATATTCCTCCAGGCCCCTCATGAACATCCGATGGTCTTCACTCTCTTCGAAGCCCGGTGTGTGATCTTCGAGCGATTGCCATCGCACTATCAGGTTGAATTGCTGCGGGGTTTCAATCCCTTGCGCCAGCAAGTGACCGCCGTAACCCTTCGCGCGAGTGAGCAAAGGAGCGACCTCGCCAAATGCCTGTCTGAACATTTCAATGCATTGTTTGTGCACGGGAAGCAAAGCGATTTCATAAATCATGGCGTTCCTCGAAAATGACTTAAGCAGTTGAAGTACGCACTTACGAGATGAGCGATGGCTCGACTGCAATCGCGATTTTGCCTTGGACACCGTTGTTGGGACTCTCCAGCAGGGCATGGGCAAGTGCAATATCGGTCAGCGAATAGACGGCGCCAACGTGCGGGCGCAGCTGACCGCGAGCTACCAATGCACTCAACTCATCAAGCTTGCCGCGGTTCTGTCTTGTGAAAACGAAGTGGTAACTCGCGTTCTTGCCCCACGCCTGAACAACGTTTTGTGGCTGTGCAATGTCCACGATCGTGACCACGCGGCCAAGCTGCGCGAGCGTGTCCGGGCTGCGCGACAATGTATTGCCGCCGATGGCGTCGAACACGACATCAACTCCGCGGCCACCCGTTTCCCGCAGGATGGCGTCGACGTAATCCTCTTTTTCATAGTTGATGATCACATCGGCCCCCAAACGTCGTACGAACTCGGCGTTTGCCTCGCGCACGGTCGTGAACACCCTTGCACCCATGGCTTTTGCCAACTGGATCGCCACGTGACCGACGCCTCCCGCGCCGCCGTGTATCAGGATGCTCTCCCCCCCTCTGAGCGCCGCACGCACAATCAAAGCCTCCCAGACCGTGCCGCCCACCAAACTCAGGCTTGCCGCCTCAAGATGGCTTAGCGAAGGAGGCTTCTTGCCGATGATGCTTTCGGCAGCAACGTGGTACTCGGCATAGCTTCCTTGCCCTTCAAATATTTGTGGGGTGTACCAGACTTCGTCTCCTGGAGCGAAGCTCGTCACACCCGGCCCAACCTCTTCTACAACGCCCGATACATCGTGTCCGGTGATGGCTGGCAGTTGCACCAGGTCGGGATAGTCGCCGCGTCGGACCTGGTAATCCAACGGGTTGATGGAGGTTGCATGTACCCGAACCAGAACTTGTCCCGTAAGCGGCACAGGCTTGGGCACTTCGCAGAGCTCGAACGATTCCGGCCCGCCAAATGATTTAAGTATCATCGCTTTCATTATTAATCCTAGAATCTACAAAAAGGAATATCGAGATATCTCGATATTTTACAGTAAAAAATTACAACTCCTTCGCCAGAATCTTGGCAAGCGCACTGATGGTTGCTTCATTGCGCTTGTAGTAGGTCCACTGACCGATGCGCCTGACTTCAACCAAGCCCACTCGTTGCAGAGTTGCAAGGTAGCCAGACACCGTTGACTGCGACAGCCCGATACCTTCCTGAATACTACTGACGCAAACGCCGACCGTGAGAACGTCACCTTCATCCTGCGCAGGGAAGTTCTTGGCGGGGTCCTTCAAGCCTTTCAAGATTTGAAGGCGTGTAGGGTTTGAGAGGGCTTTGAATATTTCGATCAGATCCATAACCGGATAATATCGAGATTTATCGATATGTCAATGCGGGATGTAGCGCTTTGAAAGGGGTCCGGCAAAGGTCATCGCAATGCAATGCGGTTCAGATGAGCCCGGGGTGGCCGACAGAAGCTCTGTCGGCGTTGGATGTTTTCAGCCGGTTATCAACGGTAGGTAACGGCCAGAAGCAACCGGTCGATCCAGTAACCTTTCAAGGGTAGCGGGATTATGCAATCTATTGTTTGAGAGTGAGCCACTCGATAGGCTATCCACCTGTTTGCCTCGGGAATCTCGTACATGGATGCACATTCTGTCATCGCCAGAAATTTCGTTGGGTGCGAAGCGTTCGAAGACGCGTCGTTCATTGGACGATTGCACGAAGCAGAAATTTGGGATTACGACGAATACTGGTTACTGGAGTGGGCGTTGTACCAACTTGCAACAGAAACAAACTTCAGCCTAACGCTTTTTCAGCGGGTGTTTGAAATATTCAGCTATAGCTTTTTGCTGTTTGGATGCCACTTCGATCGCAAGGATGGCTTCAAGATCCGCAACCTCAAAAGAAACCAAATTTACGATTTTCGTGAAAGATTCAAGATGGTTTTTGAAGGCTTCTTCGCTGGGAAAATGCCGGAGCCGACTCGCTTTGACGAAGCCAATCCGTGGCTCTTGGAGCGTTAATGTGCTGCCTGTACGGGGATTGATAGCGGCTAACGTCAGAGAGGATCAATGCAAATTGATCGCCTGTGGAAGAAGCGGCAACTGAATGTGCAGAAACAGAATGCTGTTACTGCACATCGCCTGATGAAAACCGCAAGGTTCAGGCGAACTTGCCCCGTTACTGCAACGGAACATACACATCCGTTTGCCATTGATCCTGCGGCGTTTGTGGATACACGCTCAGGTAGTGGAAGAACAGTGGCTGATCACGCAGTTCTTCGCCACTGGCAGGCAGCCAATCGCGGTAGACCGGATAGATCGATTCGCCGATGTGGTCCGGCGACCCCACGTGCCGCACTACGACGCAGCGACCGCCAGCAATGACCAGTTCGCGCACGCCGAATGCATTCGGTTCCACCGCTTCGTGAATCTCGCCGCAAATGGCGAAGCGAAATGCTTCTGCTGGCGTGGTGTCGGGGTTGCCGTAGGGAATGCCAAAGCTGCGACTCGATGCCACCGGCGACTGCCCGCTCTGCATGCGCCACTCGATAAACTTGCTCACGCTCTCATTGACGAGCATGGGGGAACCGCAATGTTCAAGCGCTGCGACCCGGACTTCGGGGAATTCCACGATTCGTACTTGCATGATGATACTCCTGGAAAAATGAGGGATGGCGAACACCGCATGCCAGACCTGCCAGTTCGGCGCCTTCTTGAACGCACTCGGCGTCATACCGACCGCTCGCTTGAACGCCCTGCAAAATGCTTCGGGACTGTCGAAACCGGCACCGAGTGCCGCCTCCAGTACCGAGTGATCCGCAACGGCGGCCAAGCGATGGGCGGCGCGTCGTAGCCGCATGAGTTGCACATAACGTGAAACCGGCACGCCGACG
This sequence comes from Gordonia sp. IEGM753, assembly GCF_050321825.1. Lineage (NCBI taxonomy): Bacteria > Bacillati > Actinomycetota > Actinomycetes > Mycobacteriales > Gordoniaceae > Gordonia > Gordonia sp. IEGM753. The sequence goes on along the minus strand of NZ_JBNQGB010000001.1, from coordinate 770,793 downwards.
AACGCGGTGAATTGGCGATGAAAGTGAAACGTCGAAAAATTCGCCACATGACTCAACGTCTTCACCGACAGATCACCTTCGAGATTCTCATCAATGTAGGCGAGTACGGTGTTGAAGCGCTTTGTGTAGGCGACGTTGATCGGCGTGTCAGACACTGAGACAAGCTCCTGGAAGTACGGTCGGCAATAGAGTCGACTATAGCGACGGGAACATGCCTAGCCGGGTTTGCTCAACGCAGGTTTTGGGTTAGAACATCCATAGATGAGTGACCGCCCCTTTCACCCCCGCGACGTCTTCCATTGAGCGTGAGTAAGTCCGTAACACTTCGCCAAGGCAGGCGCGGCGGATATTTTCAGTTCGGCGTCATACAAGTGCACCGCACCCAACTTCATCGTGGCCCTTTGCGAACGAATATTCGTAGTCGCTATGTGGAAATAAACGATGTCGTAAGCCATGAATACATGCTCCAGCATCAACTGCTTAAGCTCGCGGTTGGAATTGCCACCCCACTTCGCACGTACCAGAAATGTAAAACCGATGGCAATGCTGTTGGAGCCAGTTTAGAGCGGGAGTTAGATAAAGAAAGATCCAATGTGACGGGTAATGATGGAGCCATCGCCGTAGGAAAGGGGACGGATTATTTTCCGAGTAACGGCTGGCTGTGCGGTTTTAGATCGTTAGCTGCCCTTCCTGAAAGGCAGCTGTTGGCCGATAGCTCCCTACAGCCAATGTCCGCTTTGGGTTGCACACTTCGCTATGACGAGAGGGCGCGCGGAGTAACCATGAAGACTCCATGCTGACTAGCTGAGAGGATTCAACCAGGGAAATTTTTCCCTGATTGAAGTTCGTGCCTCTGCTACTGTCAGCGAAAACTCGCATGGATGAACGTTGATGGATACCCAAAACACTGTGCTGCTCAAAGACCTTCTGTCCACTAGGCGAAGTGTCAGATCCTTCAGTGAAAAGCCGCTAAGCCTGGCTGTTCTGGAGACATTTCTTTATGCCGGACAGGGCTGCACTTCTACGGACGGAAGGCGAACCGCACCATCGGCACACGCTCTGCATCCACTTGTATTGAGGGTGGTTGTGCGTCAAGTAGAAGGGCTCGACCCTGGGGTTTACACATATGATTCCCAGGTAGCAAAGCTCTACCGAATCGGAGATCCGATCAAAACTGGAATGCTGAACTCAGCGGCTTTAGGCGATGAGAAGTGGCTGGAAGACGCACCTGCCGTCATCGCTATCGTCGCTGAACGAGGGATCGCGATAGATCATTTCTCGGCTCAACAAGCAGACGGTCTAAGGGGCGCACGCTACGTCGATTTTGAAGCTGGAGCATCCGCTCAAAATATGTATTTGGCGGTCACCGCAGCTGGTCTTGGCGGTGTAGTCGTGATGGGTTTTGACGACATAAAAATGAAGGAAGCCTTGTGTCTTGAGCGGCCTCTTTTTCCGATCGCCCTTTTCTGCGTAGGGAATCTTCTCAAATAGCTTTAGCGCGATAGGTTGTTGCGTCGAGCATCGATTATAGGCGTTGTAGCGAATGAACGTATGGACGATAGCTGCCTCAACAGAGGATCCACTACGCTTGGAAGAAACAATCGGGCCGGCATGGGAAAAGTGAATCAGCCCTAGATTCGTAGGCATCTCGAACGGTCGCTCTTAGCCCAAATCGGCTAGTCGTGGCTGGCAGATATCGACCCAATGGGGACACCAGTTGCCGGAAGAAATCGGCGAAAAGCGGCTTCCGATCAACAATGGAATCTCAGCTTCTGTGATTCACACCGACATGCCGCATAGGAGTTCGCGCCTCACCGAAAGAGCAATTGCTGCGAAGCCCTTTCCAGTACCGCGCTTGTGGGGCGCGTAGTCCTGATTAGCAGAAACATCCTCCCATTGACTCACCGATTCCACGTACCTATGAGTGTCATCTGTATCAATTTCAAACTCTATGAACCGCTCTGCGTGAGTGAGCAAAAGACCATAAAGGCTGGGCATACCGGGAAAGTCGACTTCAAGATCTAGGACGACGGTTTCTGACCATCTAATGCCTTTCGACTCGCCATAGTTTTTTAAGGCTAGGGGAATCCCTCTGGCTAACCAAGTTTTAGCGGTTACCATGAGTCTGTGGGCCACAAGAGCATTTTGCTCTTGCACGTTCAGTTGCCGCTTTTTTAACAGACGGTCAATGTCCACTTCAATCTACTCAAAAATCGTTGCTTCCAGAATGACGTTGACCTATCAAACGCGCAACGACTCACGCGATTTCCATCTCCACGCTGCTACCCGGTCCGCGCGGGGCATAGCGACGTTCCGATGTCTTTACCGAAAGACGTCTTTCGACCCATAGCTGACGGTGACGACCTGCAAAAAACGGCTTGGAGCGGTTATCTGCTAACTCGAATCGTCACCCCATCAAGTTCAACTGTTCGAATAGCTATTGGGCCAATCATCTACAGTTCAGAGCCTACGTATCCATTCAATAAACTTACTAACCAACGGCTCGTCCACCCGCGCTTCGGGGCACAAGCAATAGTAGTTTTTTGAAGCCTCGATAGTCATCTCGAAAGGAAACACCAGGAGACCGTCACGAAGATAGTCCCTGACCAGCCAGCGGCTGGCGAGTGCTACGCCCTTTCCCTCGAGTGCGGCAGAGAGCGCCATGGCCATTGAGCCGAATCGAGCCGTTTTGACAGGTGAATTTTTCACCTTTGCTTTAGCTAGCCAGCGCCGCCATTCGCTGCCGTCATCTTCATGAAAAATCCAGGCATCAGCCAATCCTTCAACAGTGCGAAGCGGAACTGCCCCGTTTAATAAACGGGGGCTGCACACCGGCGCTATATCGATATTCTCCAAAAGATGCCAGGTAAACCCGGGCCATGGTGCATTTCCATACACAATTGCCACGTCGGTAATGCGCCAATCTATCTGGCTAGGGTCGTTACACGACTGAATATCGAGGCTAGACAATCCTACGCTGTCAGCAAACTCAAGCAGGTTAGGTGCCAGCCATGAAACGGCCAAAGCCATTGGCATTGAAACTCGGAGCATGTCTCCGAGCGGTTCTTTCGCCTTGCTGCCGGAAATTTGATCCAGGCAACCATTTATCTCGAATAACGCGGAGGCGACCGATCGGTGCAGTTGCTTCCCTGCATCCGTGAGCTTAAGCCGCCTGCCGTCTTTAACAAACAAAACAAGCCCTAATGACTCCTGCAGACTACGCAGTTGCTGGCTAACCGCTCCAGGAGTGATGTAGAGCTCTGAGGCCGCAGCTCTGACCAATCCCAATCTGGCGACCGATTCAAAAACCTTGAAATAGGTGAGATTCGGAACAATATTCATAATAATCGTTAAGTTAAACTAAACGAAAATACGTTAAGAATTATCGCTATAAATGTCAATAGGTCGACCCTAGAATTAGGAAAAACAACAAGCAAAAGAGAAACCATCATGGCAATCAGCGCTCGCCCCTTCAACTATCCATACGATGGAAATTTCGACCCCAAAAAAACCGCTCTTCTGGTCATAGACCTGCAAATCGACTTTATTTCTTATGATGGATACTTCGCTAAGATGGGCTATGACCCTGCATCCATTCGTAAAATCGTTCCGGTTGTCAATGCAGTAATTGAAGCGGCACGCAATGCTGGCTGTTTAATCGTGCACACACGTCAGGGCTATCGTGCAGATATGGCCGACATGACGGACTATGAAAAGTGGCGTCGTAAGCAGTCGGGTTTAGATAATACCAATGTTCTTCTGCGCTCATCACCAGGATTTGAAATCGATCCGGAAATCAATGTCAGCCCAACAGACGTGATCATTGATAAAACTGCGAATGGCGCATTTACCTATACCGAGCTTGATCATGTACTTCGCTCGAAGGGAATAACGCATTTACTATTCAGTGGCTGCACGACAGATGTCTGTGTGAGCACCACAATGCGCGAAGCACAAGACCGTAATTATCAGAATCTACTAATTGAAGACGCCTGCGCCAGCGGCGATCAGTATGCGCACGAAGCGGCCATTTACATGGTGACCGTTGAAAACGGAATTTTTGGAGTAGTAGCAAAAAGTCCTGAGGTAATAAATTTCTTGTCGTCGTTTAAATCAAACTCTCATCAGGGGGTGAGTTAATTATGCCCTTGTTTGTATCCTTGATGCGCATGACACAGAAGGGGCTTTCTGAATTAAAAGAATCACCTGAGCGAGGGCGAATCAGTAAAGAGCGTGTAGAGCGTCTGGGTGGCCGAAGTCATGGTTTGCTCGCCACTATGGGGGTCTATGATTTTGTTCAAATATTTGAAATGCCCAGTGAGTCCTTGATGATGGAATATTTGCTGACTGCTCGCCAAGACGGTCATGTAGAACCTTTGATTTTAAGAGCGTTCGACACGACAGAATGGGGCGCCATAGTCGATAGTATTCCTGAGAGATAATAAAATCGGAGATAGCACATGAAAGCGCTTACAAATAAAACAAGAGTGTTTTGCGGTGCGATGTTACTTTCAGGCTTCGCAATGGCCGAGCCTGGGATACCTTCTTTTGTACAGAACGGCCATCTAAATGTCTGCACAACGGGCGATTTTCCTCCGCTCACCTTTATAGAAAATGCATCTAATGATCGTCCTAAGGGTATCGATATCGATATTATCGAAGCGGTAGCAAAACAATGGGGTGCACAAGTTAAATTTTTGACGAGCAGCTTTGATGGCATACTTCCTTCGTTGCAGTCAGGAAAATGTTCACTTGCCATCAGTGGCATATACATTAACGACGAACGTCAGAAAGTTTACAGTGCCGTGCCGTACCTGATCACGTCGCCAGCCATTGTAACCACCAGGACTGATACCACTATCCAAAAGTCTGTAGACCTGAGCGGTAAATCCGTATCGGTAGAAGCAGGATCTTCAAATTTGAAGCTCCTAAACAAGCTAAATGAACAATTCATAGATTCGAATCTCCCTCCGATGTCAATTAGTTCTTACCCTACTCAGGTAGCCTCCACGCAACAGGTTCTGGGAGGTCGTGTTGACGCAACTATCACCGAAACTGCTGAAGCAGGCGTACGAATTAAGCAGTCGCAAGGTAATCTAAAAATTGCTTTCGCATTCCCTTCTGAAGCCTATTATGGAATATACATACAAAAAAATCCTGAAGACAAACAAGCCGTTCAGGATGGGCTGAATAAAATTAAAGCAGATGGCACCCTCAGCAAGATCGCAAAAAAATACAATATTGCCGAGTCAGACTTCGACATCACGCACTGACCCTGCTCGCTATAGCAAAGAACTTAAATACCGTATTTTCGGGACGTTGCGTAAATAAACATATCGCACTTCCAAGCAAAGATATTGAGTTTGCTTAACGTTCCGCGCGCGTACAACGAGGTTCACTATGCTCTTTGATTTAGATTACTTTATTCAGGCCCTGTTTAGCAGGGATCTATTAACAGGCGCCTTGATTACGATAGCGCTTTCAGTCGCCGTCCAGATCACCGCCACGCTCCTGTCGCTTCCATTTGCAGTGGGCTTATTATCAAAGAGTCGTGGTTTAAGAGTTGCTCTAAAATCCTATGTATGGCTTTTCAGGGGTGCTCCGACCCTACTGGTGCTGCTTTTCTTCTGGAATGGTTTGCCGCAACTTTTTCCGGCCTTGAGGTCCGATTGGTTCAGCCCGTTTTTCGCGGCATTTATAGCTATGTCTATGGTGGGTATCGCTTACAACGCTGAAATAATAAGGGCGGGGCTTTCTTCGGTCGGAAAGGGACAGCATGAGGCCGCTGTTGCACTCGGAATTAGTAAATACAATGCTTTTACCCATGTGATATTGCCTCAGGCAATGCGGGTCTCGATTCCCTCGCTCATGAATGAGTTTATTACGCTCCTGAAATCCACATCACTTGCCTACACGATCTCGCTGAAAGAGTTGATGACTGTCACATCGCTATCCATTTCAGCGAGTTTTAAATTTACGGAATGGTATTTGGCGGCGTTAGTCTACTATCTTGTATTGATCACTGTTCTCACAGTCCTCCAATCAATGCTGGAAAAGCATATGTCCAAGGCGCTCACAGGAAAAAATTCAGGCTCCAAGAGTGAACTCAGAAGCAAGCTGGGTCTGGCCAAGAAAATACTTTCTTAATTTTTTCCATCTTGGAGCGAATATGAACATTCTAGAAAAGCAAAGCAGCACGTCCATTTCGAATGGGTTCGCCATCGAGCTGAAAAACATAGGAAAATGGTACGGTAATCATCAGGTACTGAAAAACATCAACCTGGCGATCAAAAAGAAAGAGCGGGTCGTGATTTGCGGACCCTCAGGGTCCGGAAAGTCCACAACGATCAGGTGCATGAATCGCCTCGAGCACATTCAACAAGGCAGCATCTTCATTGACGGTGTTGATTTAAGTTTGCGGGCGAAAAATCTCAGGGAAGTCGGGATGGTTTTTCAACACTTCAATTTATTTCCGCACATGACGGTGCTGGAAAATTGCACGCTTGCTCCAGTAACAGCGGGACTCTTATCTAAGGCTCAAGCTAAAGAGCTCGCCATGCAGTATCTGTCAAAGGTGAATATTCATACTCACGCCAGTAAATACCCGGCTCAGCTATCAGGTGGGCAGCAACAACGAGTCGCGATCGCACGAGCGTTATGCATGGAGCCAAAAATAATGTTGTTCGACGAGCCAACCTCAGCGCTGGACCCCGAAATGGTTAACGAAGTACTGGAGACGATAATTGCGCTGGCTGACGATGGAATGACGATGGTATGTGTTACCCACGAGATGGGATTCGCTCGTAAAGTGGCAGATCGGGTGATCTTTATGGATGCGGGTGAAATCATCGAAGAAAACGAACCCGGTGCTTTCTTCAGCTCACCAAAAAACCCAAGAACCCAGAGCTTTCTGCAACAGATTATTCATTGAGAAGTTTCTACCGCAAAAAGAAACAGATTGTCGAAGCTGACTCTCATCTGCTGAGTTTGCTTCGGCAGTCGCCACCGTCAGCTCCTGGCCGCTTTTCCTGCCTGTGACGAGGGGCAGAATAAGACCCATAGCTGCCGGTGGCGATAGTCAAAATCGGCTAGGAGCAGTCACTGTGGATCCCCAGTGCAGTGCGAGCAACGGCCCCTAATCGTCCTTCCGCAGATACGATCAACTGCCAGTCTTTATATCGGTCCAGAGACGGGTACGCATACGTTCCATTTTCAGGGATATCGGCTCCAGCGGGAACAGAGTGTCCAAAACCTGTTTGGACGGATAAGCGACAGGATTGTCGCGAATACTCTCCTCGACAAGCGCTGTGGCGTCTTTGTTGCCGTTCGGATAGCTCAGGTAGTTGGATGTCTTGGCAATGACCTCGGGGCGTAGCATGTAATTGATGAAGGCCATTCCTTCCACTGGGTTCGGGGCATCCTTAAGCAGCACCAGGTTTTCCACCCAAACCGGAGCACCTTCGCGAGGAATGCTATAGATGATCTTGCGTCCGTTGCCAGCAAGTTTGGCACTCTCTTGCGACCCGAAGACGCCGCCAGCCCAGCCGAGCACCACACAGACTTCGCCGTTGGCCAAGTCGGAGCCGTATTTAGAGGAGTCGAAGTAGCGGATGTACGGGCGCAGCTTGAGCAGCAGCGCGTCGGCTTTGCGGAAGTCCTCAGGATTCTGGCTGTTAGAGGGCAGCCCAAGGTAGTGCATCACTATCGGAAAGATCTCGCCCGGTGCGTCCAGCATGGCCACGCCGCATTTGCTCAACTTGGCGAGGTTCTCTTCCTTTAAAATCAGGTCCCAGGAGTTGACCGGAGCGTCCGGGCCAAGGATCGATTTGACCTTGTCCGCATCATAGCCAATCCCGGTGGTGGCCCACATGTACGGAATGGCGTAACGATTCCCGGGATCGTTGCTTTGTACCTTGGCGAGGATGTCTGGATTGAGGTGGTGATAGTTGGATAATTGGGTCCGGTCTATTTCCTTGAGGACGCCGGCCTTGATCAGGTTCGGCAACAGGCCATCGGTGGCAACCACCACGTCGTAGCCGCTGCGACCGGCCATGAGTTTGCTTTGCATGACATCACTGTTGTCGAACGAGTCATACGTCGCTCTGATGCCGGTTTCGTCGTGAAAATTTTTCGTCGCATCCGGTGCGATAAAGTCGTACCAGCTATAGATATTCATCTGGGGCTCGGAGGCCTCGGCACAGATGAGGCTGGCACCCAACAGTGAGGCCAGGACGAGTTGCAAACCGACTTTGGTGTTCATCTGGAGACTCCAGAGCGGTAGCACCACTTTCGAAAAAAAGTGCTGCGCCTGCTGATTGTTAGATTGTTATGGCAGGGCCGACATCGGCAAGATCAACGAAATGTTACTGGGTGACAGGGCTCATGCGACTCAGGGAATCAGCAGCTCGCGGCGACCGTCTGGATGCTCGAATTGTTCACCGGGAAGGCGGAAGCGACGGTCGGCGAGGTAGTCATAATCGCGGCGGGATTCCTTAAGCTGGTCAAGGTCCAGCGTGACTACCTGCCGGCACTCCTCGCGTCCGGCCTCGAGCACCATTTTCCCGAACGGATTGACCACCGCACTGCCACCCGCGAACACCAGGCCGTCACCCCCTTCTCCCACCCGATTCACCATGACGGCAAACGACTGATTCTCCTGGGCGCGTGCCATGATTGCCGTGCGATGGACTGGGCCGTAGGGATCCATGTTGCCGTTAGTGACCAGTATCAGCTCGGCACCGAGCTGCCCGAGGGCGCGGGCGCTTTCCGGGAGCTCGATGTCGTAGCAAATCAGGATGCCTACACGCAGGCCCTTCCACAGTGCCGTGACATAGCGGTCACCCGGCTGGAAAAGACCACGCTCCGATGGCCACAGGTGGGTCTTGCGGTAGCGCAAGGCGATACCTTCGGGCGTCACCAGCACCGAGGTGTTGTAAAAGATGCCTCCATCATTCTCCGCAATGCCGACGACCACGGAGACATTTCGTTTGCGCACCAGCTGCTCGATGGCCTGCAAGGTGGGGCCATCCAAGGGTTCGGCAACACTCGCCAGTTGCTCGGCATCGACAAATCCCGTCAGGTGGGATTCCGGGAAGATCAACAGATCCGTGTCAGCCGCGCAGGTAGCGATGGCCTCCAGGGTACGCCCGAGGTTGTGAACGACATCGCCGTCACGGCCAGCCAGTTGCACCAATTCAATCTTCATCTCTGTTCCTTGCACTGTTAAGTAAGGGCCCAACCCGCCAGGGTTGGCCAGAGTATGGAGCGCGGTAGAGCGACACGTAATAACCCCCCAGGGTTAACCACGAATGGGTAGTGGCGTGAGCGCATTGCAGGATGGGGTCGGAATTAAGTGAGCGCCCGCTAATTCAGACCGGGAGGCGCCCCAGTTCCTGATTGGTTCAGTCGCTCTGCTGGACTGTACGCCCACATTAGGAATGGCTGCTGTTGGCCGTTCTCTGCCTGCCGCCTCTTGTGCGTGCAATGATCAACCGGATACAAACGGTGTCACAACACATGCAGATGCCTGGTCAGCGGCAATGCCATTGGCTTACGAAAATTAGTGGGCACTAGCCCTCTAACTCGAGGACCATATGATCCATTGGGTGCACAGCTGCTTGCTGGTATGTGAGGGATTTACAGCGGCGTCCACAGATCGTTCCCACGCTGCGCATGGGAACGATCACTCATTCAAACCCGCACGTTACGCCCCGGCAAGGTCGTGCGCTGACTGTTTTCCCAGTTCTCCACCAGCCCAACCTGCACCTCTGCCGCCGGCAACATCTTCACCCCGCGAACCAGATCCGAAGCCCGCTCGGCGAGCATGATGGTCGGCGCATTGAGATTGCCATTCGGTTCGGTCGGGAACACCGACGAGTCGATCACTCGCAACCCCTGGATGCCATGCACCCGCAACTCGGAATCCACCACCGCCATGTCGTCCTCGCCCATGCGGCAGGAGCCACACGGATGGTAGGTGCTTTCGAGGTTGTCACGGACAAAGGCATCGAGGTCTTCATCACTGGTCACCAGCGCTCCGGGGGCGATTTCGCCGTCGCGGAAGCGGTCCATGGCTTGCTGGCCGATGATCTCCCGGGTCAAACGGATGCAGCGGCGGAAGCCTTCGCGGTCCTCTTCGCGTTGCAGGTAGTTGAAGCGGATTTCCGGGTGCTGGTAGGGGTCGGCCGAACGCACCCGCACATAACCACGGCTTTTCGGTTTGTTCGGGCCCGTGAGCACCATGAAACCGTGGCCCTTGATCGGCTTGTTGCCGTCGTAGCGCATCGCTGCCGGCAGGAAGTGGAACTGGATGTCGGGCCAGCGCAGGCCCTTTTCGGAGCGGATGAAACCACCGGCCTCGAAGTGGTTGGTGGCGCCCAGGCCATCTTTGAACAGCAGCCAACGCAAGCCGATCATCAGTTTGCTCAACGGGTCCATCTTGCTGTTGAGGGTCACCGGTTCCTTGCAGCCGAACTGGATGTACACCTCGGCGTGATCCTGCAGGTTCTCCCCTACCCCCGGCAGGTCATGGCGCACGCCGATTCCGGCCTTGCGCAGGACTTCGGCCGGGCCGATGCCGGAGCGTTGCAGCAGGTGCGGCGAACCGATCGGCCCGGACGAGATGAGCACTTCCTTGTTGCAATAGACCTGCTGGGTCTGGCCACCGTGGTCATAGATGATGCCCACGGCACGCTTGCCTTCGAGGATGATCTGACGGGTCATTGCGTGGGTGATCACCGTTAGGTTTGGACGGCCCATGGCCGGACGCAGGTAAGCATTGGCCGTGGAGCAGCGCACACCGTTTTTCACCGTCATGTGCATCGCCCCGAAACCTTCCTGCATGTAGCCGTTGCAGTCTTCGGTCTTGATGTAGCCCGCTTCGGCACCGGCTTCGACCCAGGCCCCGTACAACGGGTTTTTCATGTGGTTGCCGTTGGTGGTATGCAGCGGCCCGGTCTGCCCGCGATAGCTGTCGCCACCGGACTCGTAGCTTTCGGCACGCTTGAAGTACGGCAGGCAATTCTTGTAACCCCAGCCCTGGGCGCCGAGGGACTCCCACTCGTCGAAATCCAGCGCGTGGCCGCGGATGTACACCAGGCCATTGATCGACGACGAACCACCCAGCACCTTGCCCCGTGGGCAGTGAATGCGCCGACCATTGAGGTAGGTTTCCGGCTCGGTTTCGTAGCGCCAGTTGTACTTTTTGGTGTTCATCGGGATCGAGAATGCACTGGGCATCTGGATCACCACGCTCTTGTCGCTGCCGCCGAATTCCAGGACCAGCACCGAGGTGTCCGGGTCTTCGCTCAAGCGGTTGGCCAACACACAACCTGCCGAGCCTGCGCCAATGATGATGTAGTCGTATTTTTGCGTGGTCATTCTTTGCGTGGTCATAGCTATCTCCCGACCGTCGATTCAGTGAATACCGGCTGCGATTGCTTGTGCGTCAGGGTGTCGCCGGTGGTGTATTGCGGGGAGTTTTTCTCGATCTGCTGGATCACCGTCTCTTCGCGCTCGAGGTCGATCGAGCGGCTCAGCCAGTAGTACGCCAGGCCCGAGACGATCAGCCCCACCAGCCAGGCGATGTCGATGCTGCCCAGCGCCTTGGCCAGTGGGCCGACATACACTTCGCGCTGTTCGACGCCGTCGTAGATGTAGAAGAACGGGATCATCGATATGAAGCCGATGGCATAGGCGGCGATACCGCGCAGGCCCCAGCTGCCGTAGATGTTGCCATGGGGCATGAAGAAGTGCGGGATGGCGTAGCGGCCTTTGCGCACGAAGAAGTAGTCGGTGAGGTTGACCGAGGTCCAGGGCACCAGGAAGTACAGCATCACCACCAGGTAGATGCCGAGCACCGACAGGCCTTTGCCGGAACTCTGGATGCTCAGGGCCACGCCCAGTTGCAGCAGGATCACGAACGCGATGGCGAGGATCCGCGCCTTGCGGGTCGGCTCTATGTGCACGATCGAATCGACACAGGTCAGGGTGGTCAGCTTGGCACTGTAGATGTTCATCGCGATCACGGGCAGAAACGCCAGGATGGTCACCACCACGACCGCGGTGCCGATCAGCGGCGACACGGTGTTGCCGACTTGACCCAGGGCCACCAGTACATCGGTTGAATGCAGGTGATCGGCCAGCCAGCCGCCGACGGAAATCATCCATGCACCGGACAGCGAGGCGCCGAGAAACACCACGGCAATCAGCTTGCCACTGGAGGTGTTTTTCGGCAGGTAACGCGAGTAGTCCGACACGTACGGGGCATAGGCGATGTTGTAGCTCGCCGCTGCCGCGAACTGCGCGATAAAACCGGTCCAGTTGAAGCCCAGCGGCGCCCGGGGGACTTCGCCTGCCGCCAGTGCCGGCAGCGCCGCATCCGGCACCCAGCCCATCACCACCGCCAAGGTCACCAGGCCGTACAACGGCAGCGACAGGTACAACGCCCATTTGAAACTGCGATGCATCCAGTCATGGCCGAGTATGGCCAACACCGCCGCCGGGACGGTCACCGCCACCGCGATCACCGCGGGGTTGAAACCAAACAGCGTGTGCAGGCCCTGCATCATCAGGACCAGGTTGACGATGTTGAAGCCGGCGAACACAAACAGCGTCGCCAGCAGCACCAGGATCACTCCGCGGTAACCGAACTGCGCACGGGACTGGATCATCTGCGGCAAGCCAAGGTGCGGGCCCTGCGAACCGTGAAACGCCATGAACAGCGTACCGAACATGATGCCCAGCGTGCCGGCGAGTGTGGTCCAGAGCGCGGTCAGGCCGACGCTCGGGCCGACGAAGCCGATGGTCATGGTGAAGAAGGTAAAGTTGCCGAGAAACCAGAACGGGCCCTGGCTCGACAGTTTGTCGGTTCGTTCGTCCTCGGGGATGAAGTCAATCGAATGCCCCTCGACGACGGACTTGTCATCGAGGGAGGACACACTCGTGGCGGACTTGGCGTTTGTGTTCATGATGGACTCTTATTGTTGGAAGATCATGACGAGATAACCGCATTCTTTCGGGCGAACGACACCCGGGGGGCCTCCATGCCGTTCCTTGTTTTCAACGGTTGAATTGAAACCTGTGGGAGCGTGCTTGCTCGCGAAAGCGGTGGGTCAGGCAACATAGATGTCGAATGTGCCGGCCTCTTCGCGAGCAAGCCCGCTCCCACAGGGGTGGTGTCAGCTTGGCAGCGTGATCCATACCGCCTTGGTTTCGAGCAGGTAATCGAGCTGCTCGGCGCCCAGGTCCTTGCCGAACCCGGACTGTTTGTAGCCACCGAACGGCATCGAAGGGTCGAGGGTGCCGTGGGCATTGACGTAGACAGAGCCGGCCTTGAGCCGTGGAATCAGGCTGTGCACCTTGCCCAGGTCGTTGGAATACAGGGCGGCTGCCAGGCCATAGAGCGAATCATTGGCCAGGGCCAGCGCCTCTTCCTCATCGTCGAACGGCGTAGTCACCAGCACCGGCCCGAAGATCTCTTCCTGGACGATGCGCATGTCATTACGGCAGTTGGCGAAGATGGTCGGTTCGACGAAGAAACCAGGACCATCGACCGGTTGGCCGCCGTAGACCAGTTCGGCGCCTTCGGCCTTGCCGGTCTCGATGTACTCGGTCACGCGCTGCTTTTGCAGGGCTGACACCAGTGGGCTGATGAAGCAGTCCGGGTCCAGCCCCGGGGCCATTTTCAGGGTGCGTGTATAGGCGATCAGCTCACTCAGGAATTGCTCGTAGACGCTGCTATGAATATAGGCCCGCGTGCCGGCGTCGCATACCTGACCGGAGTTGAAAAACACCCCGTTGGCAACCGCTTGTGCCGCCGCCGGAATATCGGCATCGGCAAACACGATGACCGGTGATTTGCCGCCGAGTTCGAGGGTCAGGCGCTTCATCTCGTCCAGCGCGGCGCGGCCAACGGTAATACCCACAGGGGTCGAGCCGGTGAAGGTCAGTTTGTCGATGCCGGGGTGGCTAGCCATGGCCGCGCCAACCACACTGCCGCGTCCGGTGACGATGTTGATCACCCCGTCCGGAATGCCCGCTTCTTGCACCAGTTCAGCGAAACGCAGGGCCGACAGCGAGGTCAGTTCGGCAGGTTTGACCACCACGGTGCAACCGGTGGCCAGCGCCGCGCCGAGTTTCCAGGCCATGGTTTGCAGCGGGAAGTTCCACGGCACGATGGCACCGACCACACCCACCGCTTCCTTGCGGGTATAGGCCAGGTAATTGCCCGGCAGCGACGGCTCGACCGTACGCCCGTGAAGCTTGGTCGCCCAACCGGCGAAATAGCGCAGGGTATCGACGGTGCCCTGGATGTCGACGTCTTTGGCGAAGGCGACCGACTTGCCCATGTCGATCGATTCGATTTCCGCCAGTTCGGCGGCGTTCTGTTCGATCAAATCCGCCAGGCGCTGGATCAGGCGTTCGCGTTGAGCCGGTTTGACCTGGCTCCATGCGCCACCGTCGAACTGCGCACGGGCGGCTTGCACGGCGCGGTCCAGGTCAACGGTAGTGCCCATCGGAATGCGGGTGATCAAGCCTTCGGTCGAAGGCTCGATGACGTCGGAAGTCTGGCCATCACTGGCTTCGACCCAAGCACCACCGATGAACATCTTCTGCACCTTGCTGAGGAAGGTCTGGGTGGCTTCACTGACGCCGAATTTCTGCAGGTAACTCTTGACGATCATGTCCATTTTTATTCTCTCTGCCCGGCAGTCAGGTCCTGTCGGGACGTGTGATTTCGATGATCAGGCTGGCGTGGTTTCGCTGGCGGCGGCCGCCCGCACCTTGCCCCGCTCGTGGAAGATGAAACCGATGCTGTTGAGCAGCAGTTGTGCGGCGAGGATCGAGGTCATGCCAGTCGGGTCGTACACCGGTGCAACCTCCACCAGGTCCATACCGACGATGTTGCCCTTGCTGCGCTTGGCCAGGGCCTGGATGATTTCCAGCACTTCGTAGTAGAGGAAGCCGCCGTGGCTCGGGGTGCCGGTACCCGGAGCGATGGACGGGTCGAAGCCGTCGATGTCGATGGTGATGTAGTAGTTGATGTTCTGCGGGATCAGCGCCAGGACACCTTCGACGCCGAGGCGACGCACATCGCGCACCGAGAGGATCTTCGAACCGGCTTCGTGGGCCGCTTCGTAGTCGTCGCGGTTGGACGACGAGACATTGCGGATGCCCATCTGGGTCATGCCGACGATGTGGTTCATTTCAGAGGCGCGACGCAGCGGGTTGCCGTGGCCGTAACGCACGCCGTGGCGCTCGTCGACGAAATCCAGGTGCGCATCGAAGTGAATGATGTGAATCGGGCCACGGCCTTCGAAGGCCTTGATCACCGGCGCGTGCACCGAGTGATCGCCACCGAGCACCACCGGCATCACACCGGCATCGAGGATCTTGCGCA
Organism: Gordonia sp. IEGM753; assembly: GCF_050321825.1. NCBI lineage: Bacteria > Bacillati > Actinomycetota > Actinomycetes > Mycobacteriales > Gordoniaceae > Gordonia > Gordonia sp. IEGM753. Next base: position 755,393 of record NZ_JBNQGB010000001.1, on the reverse strand, counting down.
CGGCGTATTCGGTGTTCTTGTTACTGGTGACCATGTCGGTGTGGACGATGTCGGCATCACCGACGTCAACCATGCGCACGTCCGAGGCGGTGAGGTACATCACGTCATCTTCGTGATCGTAGGCGCCGGCGTGGCCGAAGGAAAACAGCGTCGATGCTTCGCGAATCCCGCGGGGTCCGAAGCGTGCACCGGAGCGCCACTGGGTCCCCATGTCGTTGGGCACGCCAAGCACCGCGACGTCGGCATCCAGGGCATCCCAATCGGTGCATACCGGGGATTTGCCAAAGGTGCAATGACCCACGAATGGCAGGTTCAGGCGACCGGACTCATAACCGTTGTTCGACATTTCTAGCCTCTCCACTTCTTGTTATCGGCTTGGCGGAACTGCAAGGCGACCGCCGTTGGAGGGACTATGGGCGCAGGTTTTCGTGGAAAAAATGCTAAACATCAGATACTCATATCGGCAATTCCGATGCATCCACACGCCGGAGGTCAAGGTGATTCAACTGCACGATGTCGATCTGAAGTTACTCAGGGTGTTTGCCACGATTGTCCGCTGCGGCGGTTTCTCCTCCGCCCAGGCGGCGTTGAATGCCGGGCAGTCGACGATCAGCGAACAGATGACCCATCTGGAAACGCGCCTTGGGGTCAAGCTCTGTCAGCGCGGGCGTAGCGGTTTCCGCTTGACCGAGCAAGGGGTGGCGATTCACGAAGCCACCCAACGCCTGCTTTCGGCGGTGGAAAACTTCTGCATGGACGCCGACGTGCTCAAGCAGCACATCAGCGGCAAGCTCAACCTGGGAATCATCGACACCACCATCACTGATCCGGAATCGCCTATTCCGCGCACCACCCAGCGCTTCGTGTCGCGCGGGCATGATGTGCACCTGAACGTGTACGTCGGCACGCCCGCCGAACTGGAGGAACGGGTGCTCGACGGCCGCTTGCACCTGGCCATCGGGCACTTTCCGATTCATGTGCCGGGCCTGCTGCAATCGCCGCTGTATCAGGAAGCGCTGGGGCTGTATTGCGGGCGCCGGCATCCGCTATACGGGAGCAAGGCTGAGGGTGAGGAGCTGCTCGAAGAAGTCGCGGCCGGGCGCATCGTCGTGCGCGGCTACATGCAGCAATACGACCTCGAACACCTGGGCGTGAGCAAGGCGGCCGCCACCGTGGACAACATCGAAGCCACGGCGATCCTGATCATTTCCGGCGCCTACCTGGGTTTCCTGCCGGAGCACTTCGCCGCCCAATGGATCAAGAGTGGCGAGATGCACCAGTTGGCCCCGCAGAGTCTGCGCTTGCGATCACCCTTCGACGTGATCACCCGGCGCGGCGTGGTACCACCGCCGATCCTCCAGGCGTTCCTCGAGGACCTGGCGGCCAGTACGCGCAAAACGGCTGAAGGATGACGTGATGCTCGCCAAATTCAAATTCGCCCCGGCATACTGATTTCCGTTCGCCAATTTTGCAGGCCTGTCATGCGCATCCACGTCACCTTCATCGACCGCGTCGGCATCACCCAGGAAGTGCTGGCCCTGCTCGGCGGGCGCAGCTTCAACCTTGACGCCGTGGAGATGGTGCCGCCGAACGTCTACATCGATGCCCCGACCCTCGGCACCGAAGTCCTGGAAGAGTTGCGCGAGGCACTGTTCGGCGTGCGCGGCGTGCAGGCGGTAACCATGGTCGACATCCTGCCGGGGCAACGTCGGCGCCTTCAACTGGATGCCTTGCTGGCCGCCAGCTCCGACCCGGTGCTGGCGGTGGATGATCGCGGTCACGTACTGCTGGCCAATCCAGCGTTGATCGCTTTGTGCGGTCGCGAACCGGCCGGTGAATCGCTGAGCACGCTGTTCGACGATGCCGAGTTGCAACGCACCTTGATCGCCCACCATTTCCGCCTGCCCATGCATGAGGTCAGCCTCGGCGGCCACACCTTGCTGCTCGATGCCATGCCGATCACCGACGCCGGCGCCCTGCTCACCCTGTATCAACCCAACCGCATCGGCGAACGCCTCTCGGCGCTGCACCATGATCACGCCGAGGGTTTCGATGCGCTGCTCGGTGACTCACTGCCGATCCGCTCGCTCAAGGCCCGCGCGCAACGAGTGGCGGCCCTCGATGCGCCGCTGTTGATCCAGGGCGAAACCGGCACCGGCAAGGAATTGGTGGCCCGCGCCTGCCACGCGATCAGCGGGCGGCGTGAAAAGCCATTTCTGGCCCTGAACTGCGCGGCGCTGCCCGAGAGCCTGGCCGAAAGCGAGCTGTTCGGCTACGCCCCCGGCGCGTTCACCGGGGCGCAACGGGGCGGCAAGCTCGGGCTGCTGGAACTGGCCGACCAGGGCACGGTGTTTCTAGACGAAGTCGGAGAAATGTCGCCGTATCTGCAAGCGAAACTGCTGCGTTTCCTCAGCGATGGCTGCTTTCGTCGAGTCGGTGGCGATCGTGAGGTCAAGGTCAACGTGAGGATCCTCAGTGCGACCCACCGCGACCTGGAAAAAATGGTCAGCGAAGGGCACTTTCGCGAAGACCTGTTTTACCGCCTCAATGTGCTCAACCTGCAAGTACCGCCGCTGCGCGAACGTGGCCACGACATCCTGTTGATGGCCCAGCACTTCATGCAGCAGGCTTGCGCGCAGATCCAGCGCCCGGTCTGTCGCCTGGCACCCAGCACCTTTCCCGCCCTGCTCGGCAACCGCTGGCCGGGTAACGTACGGCAATTGCAGAACGTGATCTTTCGCGCGGCGGCGATTTGCGAAAACCCGCTGGTGGACATCGACGATCTCGACATTGCACGCACGGCGGTAGAGCGCAGGAATGATGGTGAGGTTGCCAGCCTGGAAGAAGCTATCGAAGGGTTTGAAAGGAATTTGCTGGAACAGCTTTACCAAAGTTATCCGTCCAGCCGACTGCTCGCGGCACGGTTGCACACCTCCCATAGCGCGATTGCCATTCGGTTGCGCAAGTACGGCATACCCAACAAACCATAATTTCATGTCCGAAACACATCCCCACCATCAACACCAACACACTGTGGGAGCCAGCCTGCTGGCGATGGGGCCATGTCAGTCAATATCTTTGGTGCCTGACACACCGCCTCGCCAGCAGGCTGGCTCCCACAGAGGACGGTGTGTCTTCACGAACCGTATGCAAATCAATACATCGTATCGAAATCAAGACAAATCGCTCTCCCGCTGTCTGGACCGGGCTTCAACCCCTTCCCCGCGCCTGGCTGTATTGATTTCAATACTCCAGACGTCCCTAAAATCGCCTCTATAACCACTAAGCCGCTGATTTAAAACAACTTATTAACCTTGGCACCGCCTTTGCTATCTCTCCTTCAGACGAGCTCGTTGCCCAATACGAGCCTGCCATCGTCATCCGCCACCTGCAGCGGTTGAGTCAGAACAATGAGGAGTTGATATGAGCGAATTGCGTTTTACCGTCGAACACGAATGGCTGCGCACCGAAGCTGACGGCAGCGTCACCGTTGGCATCACCGTGTTTGCGCAACAGGCGCTGGGGGATGTGGTGTTCGTTCAAGTGCCTGAGCTGGGAACCTTCAGCGCCGGTGCGGAAGTGTCGGTGGTGGAGTCGGTGAAAGCCGCCAGCAGCATCGGCATGCCGCTGGACGGCGAGGTGCTGGAAGTGAACTCGGTTTTGGACAACAGCCCGGACCTGGTCAACGAAGATCCGCTGGGCGAAGGCTGGTTCTTCCGTTTCAAACCCGCTGACGCTGCCGCTGTTGGCCAACTGCTGGATCAGACCGCCTACGACCGTCTGATCCAAGACCAGACCGACGCGTGAGGACTGCCCATGACCATTCTTCTCGACACCCATGACGAATTCATCGCGCGCCACATCGGCCCGCGTTCCGGCGATGAGCAAGCCATGCTCAACAGCCTCGGTTTTGACTCCCTGGAAGCCTTGAGCGCCAGCGTTATCCCGGACAGCATCAAAGGCACCAGCGTCCTCGGCCTCGAAGATGGCTTGAGCGAAGCCGATGCGTTGGCGTTGATCAAAGGCATTGCATCCAAAAATCAGCTGTTCAAAACCTATATCGGCCAGGGTTACTACGGCACGCACACGCCGTCGCCGATTCTGCGCAACCTGTTGGAAAACCCGGCCTGGTACACCGCTTACACCCCGTACCAGCCGGAAATTTCCCAAGGTCGTCTGGAAGCGCTGTTGAACTTCCAGACCCTGATCAGCGACCTGACCGGCCTGCCAATTGCCAACGCTTCGCTGCTGGATGAAGCCACCGCTGCCGCCGAAGCCATGACCTTCTGCAAACGCCTGAGCAAGAACAAAGGCAGCCACGCGTTCTTTGCTTCCGTGCATTGCCACCCGCAAACCCTCGACGTGCTGCGCACCCGCGCCGAGCCATTGGGCATCGACGTTATCGTCGGCGACGAACTCGAACTGACCGATGTGACGCCGTTCTTCGGCGCGTTGCTGCAATACCCGGCCAGCAACGGTGACGTGTTCGATTACCGCGAACTGACCGAACGCTTCCACGCAGCTAACGCGCTGGTGGCCGTGGCCGCTGACCTGCTGGCCTTGACCCTGCTCACCCCACCGGGCGAATTCGGTGCCGACGTGGCCATCGGCAGCGCGCAGCGCTTCGGCGTGCCGCTGGGCTTCGGTGGCCCGCACGCGGCGTACTTCTCCACTAAAGATGCGTTCAAGCGCGACATGCCGGGCCGTCTGGTCGGTGTCTCCGTGGACCGTTTCGGCAAGCCTGCCCTGCGCCTGGCGATGCAGACCCGCGAGCAACATATCCGCCGCGAGAAAGCCACCAGCAACATCTGCACCGCACAGGTATTGTTGGCCAACATCGCCAGCATGTACGCCGTGTACCACGGCCCTAAAGGACTGACGCAGATTGCCAACCGCATTCATCACCTGACCGCGATTCTGGCCAAAGGCTTGAACGCTTTGGGTCTGAGCGTTGAGCAGGAAAGCTTCTTCGATACGCTGACAATCAAAACCGGTGCGCAAACGACAGCCGTGCATGACAAAGCGCACGCGCAAAAAATCAACCTGCGCGTCGTCGATGGCGAGCGTCTGGGCCTGTCCCTCGACGAAACCACGTCGCAAGCCGACGTTGAAAGCCTCTGGAGCCTGCTGGCCGACGGCAAATCGCTGCCAGACTTCGCCGCCCTCGCGGCTTCGATCGTCAGCACGATCCCGGCCTCACTGGTTCGCCAGTCGCCAATCCTCAGCCACCCGGTGTTCAACCGTTATCACTCCGAAACCGAGCTGATGCGCTACCTGCGCAAGCTGGCCGACAAGGACCTGGCCCTGGATCGCACCATGATCCCGCTGGGTTCGTGCACCATGAAACTCAACGCTGCCAGCGAAATGATCCCGGTCACCTGGGCCGAATTCGGAGCCCTGCATCCGTTCGCCCCGGCCGAGCAAAGCGCCGGCTACCAGCAGTTGACCGACGAACTGGAAGCGATGCTCTGCGCCGCTACCGGTTACGACGCGATTTCGCTGCAACCGAACGCCGGTTCCCAAGGTGAATATGCCGGTTTGCTGGCCATTCGCGCCTACCACCAGAGCCGTGGCGATGACCGTCGCGACATCTGCCTGATCCCGTCGTCCGCCCATGGCACGAACCCGGCCACCGCCAACATGGCTGGCATGCGCGTTGTCGTCACCGCGTGCGATGCCCGTGGCAACGTCGACATCGAAGACCTGCGCGCCAAAGCCATCGAGCACCGCGAACACCTCGCCGCGCTGATGATCACTTACCCGTCGACCCACGGCGTGTTCGAAGAAGGCATCCGCGAAATCTGCGGGATCATTCATGACCACGGCGGCCAGGTGTACATCGATGGCGCCAACATGAACGCGATGGTCGGCCTCTGTGCACCCGGCAAGTTCGGCGGCGACGTGTCTCACCTTAACTTGCACAAAACCTTCTGCATCCCCCACGGCGGTGGCGGCCCGGGCGTCGGCCCGATTGGCGTGAAGTCGCACCTCACGCCATTCCTGCCGGGGCACGCTCAGATGGAACGCAAGGAAGGCGCGGTCTGCGCGGCACCGTTCGGCAGCGCAAGCATTTTGCCGATCACCTGGATGTACATTCGGATGATGGGCGGCGCGGGCCTCAAGCGCGCGTCGCAACTGGCAATCTTGAACGCCAACTACATTTCCCGTCGCCTCGAAGAGCACTATCCGGTGCTGTACACCGGCAGCAACGGTTTGGTTGCGCACGAATGCATTCTTGATCTGCGCCCATTGAAAGACAGCAGCGGTATCAGCGTCGATGACGTGGCCAAGCGTCTGATCGATTTTGGCTTCCATGCGCCGACCATGTCGTTCCCGGTGGCCGGCACGTTGATGATCGAGCCGACAGAAAGTGAGTCCAAAGAAGAACTGGACCGCTTCTGCGACGCCATGATCCGCATCCGCGAAGAGATTCGTGCAGTGGAAAACGGCACGCTGGACAAAGATGACAACCCGCTCAAAAACGCCCCGCACACGGCTCAGGAAATCGTTGGCGAGTGGACTCACCCGTATAGCCGCGAGCAAGCGGTTTACCCGGTAGCGTCGTTGATCGAAGGCAAGTACTGGCCGCCGGTCGGTCGTGTCGACAACGTGTTTGGCGATCGCAACCTGATCTGCGCGTGCTCTTCCATGGCCGACTACGCATAACCCTCTGTAGGCGCTGTCACAGGCTGCGATCTTCTGATCTTGATCTTTTAGAAGCAAAAGATCGCAGCCTCGTTGCACTCGACAGCGCCTACAGGTGAACCCCATTCGAGAAAAACAGAGGACTTTCACCATGTTCAGCAAGCACGACCAGATCAAAGGCTACGACGATCAATTGCTGGCGGCGATGAACGCCGAAGACGCGCGGCAAGAGCACCACATCGAGCTGATCGCTTCGGAAAACTACACCAGCCGACGGGTCATGGAAGCCCAAGGCAGCGGCCTGACCAATAAGTACGCCGAAGGTTATCCGGGCAAGCGTTACTACGGCGGCTGCGAGCACGTGGATGTGGTCGAACAATTGGCCATCGACCGCGCCAAACAGCTGTTCGGCGCCGACTACGCCAATGTCCAGCCGCACTCCGGCAGCCAGGCCAACGCTGCGGTGTACCTGGCGTTGCTACAGGCCGGCGACACCGTGCTGGGCATGAGCCTGGCCCACGGTGGCCACCTGACCCACGGCGCCAAGGTGAGTTTTTCCGGCAAGCTCTACAACGCTGTGCAATACGGCATCGACACCGCGACCGGGATGATCGACTACGACGAAGTCGAACGCCTGGCTATCGAGCACCAGCCGAAAATGATCATCGCCGGTTTCTCCGCTTACTCGAAGACCCTCGACTTCCCACGCTTCCGTCAGATTGCCGACGAGGTGGGCGCCTACCTGTTCGTCGACATGGCTCACGTCGCCGGGCTGGTCGCCACCGGGCTGTACCCGAACCCGCTGCCGTACGCCGACGTGGTCACCTCCACGACCCACAAGACCCTGCGCGGTCCGCGGGGCGGCTTGATCCTGGCCAAGGCCAATCCAGAGCTTGAGAAAAAGCTCAACGCGGCCGTGTTCCCCGGTGGCCAGGGCGGCCCGCTGATGCATGTGATCGCGGCCAAGGCCGTGTGCTTCAAAGAAGCGCTGGAGCCGGCGTTCCAGACCTATCAGACGCAGGTAATCCGCAATGCCCAGGCGATGGCTCAAGTCTTTATCGAACGTGGTTACAACGTGGTGTCCGGTGGCACCGACAACCACCTGTTCCTGGTCAGCCTGATCCGCCAGGGCCTGACCGGCAAGGACGCCGACGCAGCCCTGGGTCGTGCCGGCATCACCGTGAACAAGAACGCCGTGCCCAACGATCCGCAGTCGCCGTTCGTGACCTCGGGCCTGCGCATCGGCACTCCGGCGATCACCAGCCGCGGTTTCAAGGAAGCCCAGAGCATTGAGCTGGCCGGCTGGATATGCGACATCCTCGACCACCTTGGCGATGCCGACGTCGAGGCTCAGGTCGCCCGCCAGTCCGCCGCGTTGTGCAGCGATTTCCCGGTGTACCGCGACTGATCGCACATCACAAAACCCATGTGAACCCCTGTGGGAGCGAGCCTGCTCGCGATGGCGCTCTGTCAGTCAATATCTTTGTTGCCTGTCTCACCGCTATCGCGAGCAGGCTCACTCCCACAGGACCGCAATTTGCCTGAAAGAACCAGGAAAACCTATGAACACGCTTGTGGATTCGCCCGGAAAAAACCCAGCCAAAGTGGAGGTCGGCACCAAGCTACGCGGCGCGGAAAAGGTCGCGCGGATTCCAGTGAAAATCATTCCCACCGATGAATTCCCGCGCAAACCCGAATGGATCCGGGTACGCATGCCGACCTCTCCCGAGGTCGACCGGATCAAACAGCTGCTGCGCAAACACAAGTTGCACAGTGTCTGCGAGGAAGCCTCGTGCCCGAATCTGGGCGAGTGTTTTTCTGCGGGTACTGCGACCTTCATGATCATGGGTGACATCTGCACCCGGCGCTGCCCATTCTGCGATGTCGGCCACGGGCGGCCGAAACCGCTGGACGTCAACGAGCCAACCAACCTCGCCGTGGCCATCGCCGAACTGCGCCTCAAATACGTGGTGATCACCTCGGTGGACCGCGATGACCTACGCGACGGCGGTGCCCAGCATTTCGTCGATTGCCTGCGCGAGATTCGCAAGCTGTCGCCGGGCATCCAGCTGGAAACCCTGGTGCCGGACTATCGCGGGCGAATGGACGTCGCCCTGGCCATCACCGCTTGCGAGCCTCCAGACGTGTTCAACCACAACCTGGAAACAGTGCCGCGTCTGTATAAAGCGGCGCGGCCGGGCTCGGATTTCGAGTGGTCGCTGGACCTGCTGCAGAACTTCAAGCACCAGGTGCCGCAGGTCCCGACCAAATCCGGTTTGATGCTGGGTCTCGGGGAAACCGACGAGGAAGTCATAGAAGTCATGCAGCGGATGCGCGAGCACGACATCGACATGCTCACCCTTGGCCAGTACCTCCAACCCTCGCGCAGCCACCTGCCGGTGCAGCGTTTCGTGCATCCGGATATGTTTGCGTGGTTTGCCGAGGAAGGCGCGCGGTTGGGCTTCAAGAACGTCGCATCCGGGCCATTGGTGCGGTCCTCGTATCATGCCGACCAGCAACTTCATGGAGGGGTGGCGGCGTTCAAGCCATCCCACCCGCGGACAGGCTGACGTGATGTTGCTAATCTGTCGCGTCGACTGCTGAGGACATACGGCATATGGAAATTGCCCCGCATTTCATCATTCATGAAACCGACCATTGGATAATCAACCATCATCTGGCAAGCGCTCTTCCCGGCTATCTGATGTTGAGCGCAAAGGTGCAAACCACATCATTGACTCAGCTATCGCCTGAAGCGCTGGCAGAGTTGGGCGTTCTGCTGGCCCAGACGCAGCAGGTCATCGAGCGGCAGTTATCGCCCAAGCACCTCTACATCGGTCGCTTTGGTCATGAGCCGGGTTGGCCCATCCACTTCCATTTCATACCGGTCTATCAATGGGTCGAAGACCTGTTCTGGAAGGATCCTCGCTATCGGCAACTCCAAATCTTTGCATACGCTGAAGGTGCGCTCTCATCAACGGATGGCGCTGAGCTGACCTTGTTTATCTGGCGAGAATTCGGTGAAAACCCCATCCCACCAGAGACTCAAGGCCCCTCTGTTGACGAGGTAATCAGGGACTTGCGCGGTGCATTTACTTGATCGGCTCAATGCGCCAAGAGTCTCCAGTGCGTTGGTCTTGCAAGGGGGAGCGCAGAGCGTCAGCCATACGCCTCTATTCGCTCGGCAGCCCCCCGTTTCAGGAAGGTGAAGTCGCGTGCTACAAATCCGTAATCAACGTCCCGGCAATGGTGCTGGCGAATTCAACGCCGAATACGCTGACGGGGGTCGCAAATCCGGCCTTGCGATCACCGCCCAACACCCTTCGTGCCGCCTCCACCGCCGCCAGCGGAGTGAAGGTGTAGCCGTTGACAGTCTCGATCATTGAACGCTGCACGCTACCGTCAGCACCGGTCACTTGCGCCACTGCGCGAGCACGATGGGCGTCACGCTCCTGCGCACTGGGGCCATCGGGCAACCGTGACAAATCACCTTCAGGAAATGCATCCCCGGCGATGTGCACGAACATTGCGATATTGGGTATGCGTGTGGAATGCCAAGCGGTCACCAGATCACCGAATGACAATGGCGCACACAGAACCGGGCCGTCGCCGAAATCAAACTGGCGTGGCTGTGCGTCCGGCGTCGAGACCAGCGCTCCATCGATTCGCGTCAGCACGCCCGCGCCGATGATCTCGCTGACACTCTTCGCCGAACCACGGGACATCGAGCCTGGCACCTGAAGCGCAATACTCAAGGCCAAAGGATTCGCGACGCGCTGGGCGACGTGCGTAGCCAGGCTGTCGGTGGGGACGACATCCCAGCCAACACCCGGCAACAGCATCACGCCTGACGCTGCCGCGTCTGCACCCAATCGCTCGGCCAACCGATAGATATTGATCTCGGCCGTGATGTCCAGGTAATCGGCCCTGGCTTCAATACACGCCGCCATCAAGGCAGGCGCCGTGTGTGCGAAAGGACCCGCGAAGTTCAGCAATACACCGATGCCCGACAGCGAGTGCGCGGCGTCGGGGCCCGCCTCGAACACGCGCCAGGGAACGTCCAATTGTGCAGCGAGGTCGACCAATGTCTGGCGATTGCGACCGGCTATTTCGAACGGCAAGCCGAGTGCCTTGGCCCGTTGTGCAGCCATGCGACCGGTATAGCCCGTCGCGCCATAGATCAGGGGTGTGCTCATTGGGCGTGCTGCCAGTTCTTGAAGACGAATTCCAGGCTGTACCCGTCCGGGTCCAGCACGTTGGCGGCGTAGTAATGGGGGTCGTAGTGCAAACGCGCTCCGGGGGCGCCATTGTCGACAGCGCCGTGGGCCATCGCGGCGGCATAGGCGGCCTCCACGTCGGCCTTGCTGCGCGCCACGAATCCAACCTGTACGGCTTGCCTTTCCACTACGCCCTCGCGCAACCAGAAGAACATCCGGCCATCAGCGCCAAAGCCTTTCAGATCAGGATGCCCGGGCGGGCCATCCTTGCCGTCGTAGTCAAGGCGCGCGGTAATGCCCAATGGTGCAAGGGTTGCCTCGTAGAAACGGATGGCGCGTGAAAGGTCGCTGACGGACAGAAAAATGTGATCCAGCATGCCACGCCGAGCAGCATGCTCCGCCGCACTGGCGTCTATGCCACGACTGCCACCGGTAATCACGATAACGCCCATGTGCCCGCTCCACTGTTGCACGAATGAGCCTCCAAGGTATCGGACAGCCGCCCTGGGGGCATGGCGGTTCCTGCTCGAATCCTGCCTGTTTCTGCTTTTTGCTTGCGCTGGAGATCATCGTCACGTCAGCATGCCCACCATGAACAGCCCACTGAATGAACTCCGCGCCTTGGCCGCCCACGCCGAAAACCGTCGTACAGAGACGGGTATCCCGCGCGTCGCCATGGTCCAGGGCAAGATTCCCGAGCATATGCTCGCGGCGGTCTACGAACCGATGATCAACCTGATTCTGCAAGGCAGCAAAACCATGACCGTGGGCGACCGTACGCTGCGGTACGACCCGTCGACCTATTTCGTCATGTCCATCGAGCTGCCCGCCGTGGGCTCGGTGCACCCTGCCACCACCGGCGAGCCCTACCTGGCCGTCAGCCTGACGCTTGATCCGTTGGTGTTATCCACGCTGCTCGCGGACCTGCCCAAACCTGCTGGTCGTCACGATAACGATCCTGGTTTCTCGGTAGCGGCTACCACGCCCGAGTTGCTGGACGCCTGGGTGCGGATGTTGCGATTGATGGGCAAACCTGACGATATCGCCGCCTTGGCGCCCGCTTACGAACGCGAAATTCTCTTCCGCGTTTTGCAGGGGCCGCATGGCTGGATGTTGCGGGAAATCGCGGCGCCCGACACGGCCATGGCCAGGGTAAACCAGGCCATTCAGTGGATTCGCCGGGACTTCGCCGAGCCCATCCGGGTAGAGAGCCTGGCACAACGAGCTGCCATGAGCGTCTCGGCCTTCCATCGCCACTTCAAGGCGGTCACGACCCTGAGCCCCTTGCAGTATCAGAAGCGGGTGCGCCTGCTTCAAGCGCGGATGCTCATGCTCGCCAGTGCCAAAAGTGTCACGGCGGCAGCGTTCGAGGTGGGCTATGAGAGTGCGACACAATTCAGCCGGGACTATGCGCGGGTTTTCGGACTTCCCCCCGCCAGGGATGCGGGGAGAATCCGGGAGGCGACAAAGGCCTGAAAAGCGTCCGGAGCGGACCAAAACCTCATGAGGATTGACCCGCTCGTGGCAGTGGATGCGTAACCTGGATAACGCTTAGGCCGGCTTGAAGCAGTACGCGGCCAGCTTGTTACCATCCAGGTCCCGGGCATAGGCGGCATACGCATCAGGTGCCCAGCCGCGTGGTCCGGGGGCGCCTTCGTCGGTGCCACCACCGGCGAGAGCTGCCGCGTGGAAGGCATCGATAGCGGCGCGATTCGGTGCCTCAAAGCTGACCGTGACCCCGTTGCCGACGCTGGCCGGAGCACCGTTTGCCGGTTTCAGCACGAAGAAAGACGGGGCGTTCTCACCCCAGATCGAGCCATTGTCTTCGAGATCAGCGATGCGTTTCTGGCCCAGTGCGCCGAGCACGTTGTCGTAAAAACGGCGAGCCTTTTGCAGATCATTGGTACCAACAGTGACGTGAGTGAAGATGCTCATTTTGATGCTCTCTTTTTAGATACAGGATGGATGGGCGTTTCGGTTGGCCTGTGCGCGAGACGTCTGACGCTCGATGCCAGGACAGTTCAATCAACGATCGAAATGGATAACGGTGCGGATGCTCTTGCCTTCATGCATCAACTCGAAGGCCTTGTTAATGTCCTCGAGCCCCATCGTGTGGGTGATGAAGGTGTCGAGCGGAATCTCGCCGGTCTGGGCCTTCTCGACATAACCAGGCAATTCACTGCGGCCTTTCACACCGCCGAAAGCGGAGCCGCGCCAGACGCGACCGGTCACGAGCTGGAACGGTCGAGTGCTGATTTCCTGGCCGGCACCGGCGACCCCGATAATCACCGACTCGCCCCAGCCCTTGTGACAGCACTCCAGCGCGGCGCGCATGAGCTGGACGTTGCCAATGCATTCGAAGGAATAGTCGACGCCCCCCTGCGTCATATCGACGATGACGTCCTGAATCGGCATGTCGTAGTCCTTGGGGTTGATGACGTCGGTGGCGCCCAATTGCCGGGCGATCTCGAACTTGGCCGGGTTGATATCAATCGCAATTATTCGGCCAGCCTTGGCCATGGTGGCGCCGATGACTGCGGCCAGGCCGATACCGCCCAGGCCGAAGATCGCCACGCTGGCACCCTCCTCCACGTTTGCCGTATTGAGCACCGCACCAATGCCGGTGGTCACACCGCAACCCAGCAGGCACACCTGCTCCAACGGCGCCTCCTTCGGAATTTTCGCCAGCGAGATTTCCGGCAGCACCGTGTACTCGGAAAAGGTCGAGGTGCCCATGTAGTGAAACAGGGGTTGGCCGTTGTAGGAGAAGCGGCTGGTGCCATCCGGCATCAGGCCCTTGCCCTGAGTCGCACGAATTTTCTGGCAGAGGTTGGTCTTCCCGGATGTGCAGAATTTGCAGTCGCCGCATTCCGGGGTATAGAGCGGGATCACATGATCGCCCACTTCCAGAGACGTCACCCCTTCGCCGACCGCCTCGACAATGCCACCGCCTTCGTGGCCGAGAACAACAGGGAAGATGCCTTCGGGGTCTGCACCGGACAACGTGTACGCATCGGTGTGACAGACACCGGTCGCGATGATGCGCACCAGCACTTCACCGGCTTGCGGCGGTGCTACATCGATTTCCACAATTTGCAGTGGCTGGTTCGCCGCGAAGGCGACGGCCGCTCGTGATTTGATCATGTTCGTAATTTCCCGGACGCGAAGAAGAGCCGCCTCTGTGTAGAAGCTGTAAAAAATAAGTCGTGAGATTGGGTTCACCAAGGCGTTATAAAGAGCGGGCATCCTTGCCCTCAAGACAGGTCAGAGCGATGCCTCGATCTTTTTTGCCGCGGCCTCATCTACCCAGGCATGCCAGATTTCCGGGTGCTCCTTCAGGAATATTCTGGCCAGCTTCGGAGAGTCGATGCGTTCGCGGGTCATCCTCGCCAGGTTCTGATTCAACAGATCAATGGGGATGTTGACCTTGTTCAGAACCGCGACCAGTTCAGGCGCCTGTTCATGAAACGCCTTCGACAGCCCGACCATGGTGACAACGTCTTTGTTGGAACCCGCCTTTTCTTCCAGTCTGATTGCGTCAATCTGGCCCATCAGCGGCGTCGGCGACCAGTAGTAGAACAACACCGGCTCACCGCGTTTATAGCTGGACAGGACCGCTGCATCCAGGGCGGCACCGGTGCCTGGGCGGAAATTTGTGAAGGTGTTTTCAAGACCGTACTCTTTCAACATCTCGGTATTGTCCTGTTCACAAATCCAACCCGCAGGACAGTTGTAGAAGCGGCCCTTGGAAGGTTCCTCCGCATCGTGAAAAACGCTCGCATACCTGCTCAAGTCAGCGACGGTCCTGAGGTCGGGCGCCAGCGCTGGCCGGTTACGTTTAGCGTCACCCTCAACGACATAGCGCGGCACATACCAGCCCTGCGTCGCACCGACGATCGGCGCACCCACCCCGACAACCTTTCCGGCTGCCGCAGCCTTTTTCCAGACCTCACTACGCTCCATCCATTCTTCGCCAAACACCTGAATGTCGTTGCTGGCCAGAGCGGTCTCAAGAATGATGGTATTGCCCACCAATTGATCGGTTACGCAGCCATAACCGTCCTTGAGCACGATCATCATGATGTCGGTCAGGAGCATCCCGCTCTCCCAGTTCAGGCCGGCAAATTTCACCGATTTTCCCGACTCACACCACCCTGATGCCTGGCTTGAAGCACTTGCAGCCAGCAAGCCAAGTGTGAGCAACGAGGCCAGCAATCTCTTCCTGTTTTTCATGATCAGACGCTCCGAATCATTATTATTGGGGGCAGCGAACTGTTGTGCGCAACACAGAAAACCCAGTCCTTCAGCGTTGGCTGGAACACCTGTGCACACACGTGAAGCGAAGAAGTGAATCCATTACATTTATTGTTGTTTGGCGAAACTTAAACCGGATCTACAGAGGTACGCCCGTAGAACAATTGGCGGGCATAGGCACTGAATTCGACGTTGGGCTGGTCCACGTAGGCGAACACCGCGTTGAGCCTCAGCCGGTCCCCTTCCACCGGTGTCACCCGGTGCAATGAATAGCGACCGCGGAACAATGTCAGGGTCCCGGGCACTTGAGGCAACACCTCAATCTTCTGTGTTGTCGGGTCATCGAGGAACTGCCTGACCGCGTCATAACAATCGTCGTTTTCCTTGCGCAGCATACGCACGTACTCAAAATCCCCACCGGCGCTCGCGGCCTGGAGGGACAGCGTGACGCTGAAATCGGAACGGTCAAAATGCCAGCCCAATTCCTGCCCTGCGGTAAAGCCCTGCAAATTAAGGGCGGCCAACGGATCGGCATGGCGATACAGCGTGTCCAGATCCAGAACATCCTTGATGAAAGCCAGGACCTCATCCGACCCATAGATCTGCCGGATCACATGCTCGGCCGGAATATCGGCATAGGCGACGGTGTCTTTTGCGGTGTTCATCAACCGTCGCAGCGGATGCTCCAGATCAACCGTTTCATCTTGAGGTTTGAAGTAAACCGTGTGGCTTTCCCGAAAATGAAACATGCGCGGATGCAGGGCGAGCGTCTGATCGGCCATGTCGATCACCGAGGGATCACGAACAAAACCCGGGAAGATCGCGACGCCCTCTTCACCTAGCAGCGATTGGCTTTGAGCGACCAGTTTCAGGTAAGCGGGATCGGCGCGGTCAGTAATGGGGTAACGCTCTAGGTCGATGATATCGCCCAGGTTTTTTGCAGGTGTGAAAGGCAGGGTAGTCATTTTTGTTAGTCTCCAGTGGCTCTGCTGGATTCAGATTGCATCGGCACAAAAAACAAGTCACGCTCATAATTTTACGCAATTTTGTGAATTATTTTCAGGTCGCCCGCCATGAGACTTACGCTGGATCACCTTGTGATGTTGAAAACCCTGTCGGAGGTGGACTCGGTAACAGCCGTTGCCGAGCGTCTATGGCTGACGCCCTCGGCAGTCAGTCACCGGCTCCGCGAAGCAGAGCGGCGGCTGGGTGTCAGCCTGACGGAAAGATCAGGAGGAAAGCTAAGGCTCAGCCCTGCTGGCGCGCGCCTGGAACGAGCCGCCATAGACATCATTTCGATACTCAATGAAGCCGAGTCCGAGGCCAGGTCCATGGCCGGTGGCGTCACCGCGTTTGTCCGCATGGGCGTCACCTCCTACGGACCGTTTCGCTGGATTCCAAAATTCATCAAGCACTACTCAAGCCTGCGGCCAGACATCGAAATCACTCTGGTGACCGTGCCCCGCAACGACGTGTACGCGAGCCTGATGCAAGGACGACTCGACGTGTCCATCATCGATGACGGCATGGTGCCTAGCGGCGTTGCCAAAATGCCGCTCTTTCGGGACGACTTGATTGCGATCATGGCAACCGATCACCCCCTTGCCGGAAGGAAAAACATCTACGCGCAAGATTTCAAGACTTACAACCTGGTGACGTATTCGACCGACCGCGCCAGTGGCTGGGAATATGACCGTTTCTTTGCCCCCGCCAGCATTTTGCCGCGCCGCATGATCACGGTGGAGCTGATCGAAGCCATCGTCGAGCTGGTGCGCTCAGGCTACGGAATCAGCATCTTGCAACGCGACTTGGTGGCCCCCAGCCTCGAGCGCGGGGAGCTTGCGTGGGCGGCCCTGAATGACGGTCTGGATATCGCCTGGAACGCCATCATTCGCCCCTCGGAACGGGAAGACAGCGAGGTCAACAAGATGGTTATGGAGCTTGATAGCTGGATCAAAAATGAAGGGAAACCTGAGCGCGGATAAATGGTTGTTCGCGAGTGAAATGGATTTTTTGATTCGATTATTGCCCTTTGTGAGAGGCAGTAATCGGCCAATAGCGGTCACTCAAAGAGAGCCCAATCATTTACTCGGCGAAGATGAGCTATCTTTCAGCGACTCACCTTTATCAGGTGACCGCCATCAAGTAAGGATGCTTTATGAAACGACTGCCCCGTCGCCACACCCTTTTTGCACTGACGTTCATCACCACACTCACCGCTGCATCCTTGCTGGCCACTCAGAGCTACGCCGCCGAAGTTACCATCGCCGGGCCTGTCGCGGGCACCAAGGTAACTGAGCCTTACGTGCGGATGATGGCGCGCGAGGCGTATTTCTGGGGTTGGCCGATGGCCAATATATTCAACCGCCGCCAGGCCTTCAAGGACCTCCCTGAACCCGGTTTGATGGGCGGCATCGTGCCGGTCGCACCACTGAATCAGCTGTCGATGTTGAGTGATTACATCGACCCGGCCGAGCGTCTGGTGGCCTGCCCGAACCAGGACGTGGTGTACGGCGCCGGCAGCATTGCACTGGACCTTGAGCCGGTGGTGCTGCAAGTGCCGGATTTTGGCAGCCGCTTCTGGGTCTATCAGGTGGTCGACCTGCGCTCCGACAGTTTTGCCGAACTCGGCAAGATGTATGGCACCAAGCCCGGCTTCTACTTGCTGGTCGGCCCGGACTGGAATGGCAAAGTACCGGCCGGCATCACCCAGGTATTCCGTGCACGCACCAACACCGGTTTTGTCATTCCCCGGGTGTTCCAGGACGACACCGCCGAAGATCGCAAAGCGGTGCAACCGGCATTGGCCGGGATCGATATGTATCCGCTGTCCAAGTACGACGGCAAGGTCAAACAGCGCGACTGGGCAAAACAGCCAAAATTCCCGTCTCAGGAACAAGGCAGTGCCGAAACCAAATGGGTGGTGCCGGAGAAGTTCTTCGACGAGTTGCCTGCCCTGCTCAAGGACGCCAAACCGTTGCCGGGTGAAGAGGCCCGTTACGCGCAGATGGCTGCCCTGAGCGCCATCGCCAGGGCTGATCCACAACTCAAGGCGGCGATGATCGACGAGGCGAAAAAAGCCGACAGCGACGTCATCGACCCGCTGTTGCAGTTCCGCAACTACGGTCTTCAATTACCCCATCACTGGAGCACTGTAAGCAACGGGGCGGCGTTCGGTACCGATTATTTCAGTCGTACCGCAGTGGCGCGCTCGAACATCTTCGTCAACCAGCAGAAAGAGACCAAGTACTTCTACCAGGACCTGGACCAGTCCGGCACGCGCCTCAATGGCAAGCAGGGTTACAGCGTCACCTTCGCCAAGGGTGAACTGCCACCGGTCAAAGGCTTCTGGTCGCTGACGCTCTACAACGAACAACACTTCTTCGCCCCGAACGATCTGAAGCGTTACTCCATCGGCACCAAGAACAAATCCCTGCAAGCGAACGCTGACGGCTCGCTGACGATTTATGTGCAAAGCGAATCACCCGGCAAAGACAAAGAAAGCAATTGGTTACCTGCTCCAAAAGGCGCCGACTTCTCGCTTTATATCCGTGCCTACTGGCCAGAACTGGCCGCGCTCAATGGCCAGTGGACCCCGCCTCCAGTCGTGAAAGCCAACTAATTGATTTGAACAGGACGTCAATCATGAACACAACATGTAAAGCCCTGACCGCGTTGACTTTGGGTATTGCGATCAGCGCCAGTGCCCACGCCGCCACGCACTACGAACAACTTGCCGATTTGCCCTTCGCGGGGGGGTATCCAACGCTGGAAGGCGTGGCTCAACTGAAGAATGAATTGCTGTTCCAGCGCGCTGTGCAGTCTTACATCTGGGCACTGCCCGCGCTAAACATGTACGGAATGAAGGAAGGTTCGGAGAAGACCTTCGGTGCAGGCTACAACGTACTGCCAATCTGGAAAGACCGACTCAATGCCAGGACTCAGGTCACCACGCCCAACTCCGATGTGATCTATGCCATGGGTTATCTGGACCTGAAACAGGACGGGCCGATGGTGATCGAGGTGCCACCGGGCTTGCAGGGCATTCTCGATGACTTCTTCCAGCGCCCCATCTGCTCCGAAGGACAGATTGAAGGTCGCCAGTGGTGTGGCGACGTCGGCCTCCCGGGGCCGGACAAAGGTAAGGGCGGCAAGTATCTGGTGCTTCCGCCGGACTACAAGGGCGACGTACCGCCTGGTTACCTGACCTACCGTTCGCGTACCTATGGGGTATTTGTGTTCTGGCGCGGTTTCTTCAAAGACCCGAAACAACTCGACGTACCGGTCAACGTCATGGAGCAGACACGCATCTACCCGCTGGGCAAACAAGCCTCGGCCAAAGCGATGGAATTCCCCAACGCCTCGAAGACCCCGGCCAACATGCTGTACCCCACCGACGGCAGTGCCTTCGACATGCTCTCGCGGTTTATCGATCATGAGTACGTCGACCCGCAAGACATGGAAATGCGCGGCATGCTCGCGGCGCTGGGGATCATCAAGGGGCAGCCGTTCAAGCCGGATGCGGCAACCCGCGACTTGCTCGACAAGGCAGCGAAAACCGCCAGCAAGATCGGCCACGCGATTGCCTACACCCCACAAACAATAGTGCCGGATGGCACCTGGTACCCGGACCGCAAGTGGCTGAACGTTTTCCCCGGCAATGCCACATTCACGGCTGACACCTTCAACTTCATCGATCCACGGACCGGCTTCTTCACCAATGCCTACTCGGCCAGCCCGGGCATGGCGGTGAATATGGAGAATGTCGGGGCCAAGTACCCGGCCACCTTCGTCGACGCCAAGGGCGAGTTCCTCTCGGGCGGCGGCGCCTACACCCTTAACCTGCCGAAAGACATTCCAGCAGCTTTGTTCTGGTCGGTCACTGCCTATGACTCGATCACCGCATCGGGTCTGGACAACGGCCAACCGTTCCCGTCGCTGAACACCATGGACAAACCACTGGTCAATGCCGATGGCTCGATCGACGTTCACTTTGGTCCGGACTCACCGGGTGCGGGCAAGAACTGGATTCGAACTCTGCCCGGCAAAGGTTTTTTCGTAATTCTGCGCTTGTACGGCCCGACTAAAGCGTTCTTTGACAAGGGGTGGAAACCTGGCGATTTGCAGAAACAGTAACGAGAGACATGGCGTGGCGAGTCGTCATCCACTCAAAAACGGATCGGGCCAACGACAGGGGCCTCTCCCTCTTCGGTCGAATCCTCGCATTCGAACGTGGAAGAATATGTTCTCGATTGAGAAAAAGGACTTCGCAATGAAAAAAAATCGGATGTTACTTGTGTTGGCGCTCAGCGTTACTTCGGGATATGCCTGGTCCACCCCCCCGACAATGAAAATGAATTCCCACATTCCGGCCGAGATCACAACTCCCGATCGGGTAGATACCGGTATCGGAACCCTGGAGTTCTTCGATGGTTACCCCAGCGACGCGACGATCAAACTGGTTTACGACAATCTGGATCGGCAGCGTGCAATCGAAATTTTTCTGGACACCATACCGGCAGCCTCGTTGGTGGCCATGCGTAAAGGCTTGCGTGAAGTCGGAGCTGTCCAGGGAACGGTTGGAATATGGGAAGAGCTTCTCGACTCAAAATCCTTGCTGCTGACCGGCAACACTGAAAGTGTTTATGCATTCAGCTGGATCGATTTGAGCAAGGGCCCAGTCGTGGTCGAGAGCCCGCCGAATGTTTTAGGCGTTCTCGATGACTTCTGGTTTCGTTATGTCGCCGACCTGGGTAACGCGGGACCTGACAAAGGCAAAGGGGGCCGTTTTCTGATTCTCCCGCCGGGGTACACAGGTGAAGTGCCAGAGGGCTACTTTGTGGCGAAATCCACGACCTTCAACAACTGGCTGGTATGGCGCGGTTTTCCAGTTGATGGCGACCCTAAGCCCGCTGTAGCGAACATTAAACAACATGCCCGCATCTACCCGCTGTCGGAGGCAGGGAGCGCGCACTCCGCTAAATTTGTTGACCTCTCGGGACGGGAGTTCAATACGATCCACGCCAATGACGCAAGCTTCTTCAACGAGCTGAACGAGATCATTCAGGACGAACCGCCTGAATCATTCGACCCTGAGATATTAGGAATGGCCGCTTCCATCGGCCTGGAAAAGGGCAAGCCCTTCAATCCCGATGAGCGGATGCAACGGCTGTTGCGCGAGGCGGCGGCAATAGGCAATGCCACGGCCAGGGCAATCGCGTTCGCGCCACGCGACAAGCAGGCACCGCTCTACCCGGGCAGCCAGTGGAAAACCCCGTTTTTGGGCGGCAGCTATCAATGGCTCAATAACGGCCACCGGAATCTCGACGCGCGAACTGGCTTTTTCTACGCAGCAACGGTCAACACTCCGGCCATGGTGATTGCAATGCCTGGCGTGGGTTCGCAATACGCTGCCACGATGCGCGACAGCCAAGGTCGTTGGCTCGATGGAGGCAAGAACTACCGCATGACAGTCCCGGCCAATCCGCCGGCAAAAGACTTCTGGTCGGTCGTCGTTTACGACCCACAAACGCGCTCATTGCTGCAAACCGATCAGCGCTTTCCAAGCCTCAGCAGCCAAAGCAAGATTTTGCAGAAAAATGACGATGGCTCGATCGATCTTTACTTCGGCCCCAAACCGCCGTCAGGCAAAGAGAGCAACTGGGTTCAGACCGTTCCAGAGAAGGGCTGGTTTCCGATTTACCGGCTGTACGGACCGCTCAAACCCTGGTTTGAAAAGACCTGGCGTTTGCAGGACATAGAACGCCTCGACTGATCTTATCGCTCTTGGTACCAGGTAATTGCCTTCACAGGCAATTGCCGTCGTCTGTACGAATGACGGCTATGGGTCGATTGCCGCCGCTCACGATTAGCAGCAATTTGCCGATTTCTGCCTGTCACGAAGGGCGGCAACCGGCCAATAGCGGTCATTTCAGTCCTGAAACTCGTGCGTCTTAGGTAGGTATGAAATGCCTTAATGAACGGATGAACAGTCGCCACTTTCTATAAGGAAAGTTTATGCGTACGCGACTCGGTAATTCCCTTGACCACGATATACAGGAGTGGGCCTATGGAAACGAAAATGAGCGTAAGCAACAGGTACGGCAATACACCTGGCAACGAATCGCCTCTCGACTTGGTGTCGTTAATCATCCATAGGCAAGCGAGCGCTGCCATCACATAGAGATCGATGACGACTTGCGCGGTGTCAGGCCGGGACATCAACTCCAATCCAAAGGCAAAAAGCGACTGCTCTGCCATCAGCAACGTCCAGCCGGTATAGAGTGAAAAAATCAATAGCACGGGCAGTGCAACGTAGGCGCCTTTCATGTCCTTCTCCTGGATGGGTAGCGTCAGCACAATAGTGATAATGTTGCTCGCCTCACAATGACCTGACAGGTCATAGACACTCTTCACATGGACAGTCAGAGTTGAAACATGGGCCACCACTTCTTTCATCCTACGTATTCAGTAGCCAGTACTGCCGCAGGCGAGCATCTACGACGACTCCGTCAGCAAGCGGGACTCAGCCAGCTGGATCTTTCCCTGTTGACAGGCATATCTCAACGTCACCTGAGCTGCGTCGAGACAGGTCGCGCCAAGGCCAGCCCTGGCACACTGCATGCGCTATTAATTAGCCTCGACGTGCCTCTCGAGCATTGCAACGCAGTATTCACTGCGGCTGGCTATGCACCGCGCTACGTCGCATCTGCGCTGGACGCACCGGCGTTGGAAGCTGTCCACGTCGCAATCGAACACATATTGCAAGCCAACAATCCTGCGCCAGCCATTGTCATCAATAGCAAATGGGACATCACCGCAGCCAACGCCAGCGCTGGGTTGTTATTCGAAATGGCCGGCGTTTCAGTGTCTGGCGAGTCAGGTCTCAACCTGCTGGATACTCTGTTACGTCCGGGCGGTTTGGGTGATTGCCTGGTAAATGCGCAAGAGATACGGGCTATTGCTTGGCAACGCGCCGCAAGGGAAGCGACCAGCAATCCCGATTTGGCCCACCTCCTGCGTGACCTTGCAGGGCCGAAAGAAATACCGTTGGACGTACCTCCGTCCCCCCTGATACTGACTCAAGTGCGCACCGACAACGGGGAGCTTCGCTTTCTATCGACCTTTACAACCTTCGGAATGCCGCTCGATATCACCGTCGCGTCATTGCGTATCGAACATCTTGTCCCCGCGGATGCTCATACCTGGCAAACAATGAAAGCAGCATATGATCAGTGGTCGGCGGTTAGAGCCAAGACTCCGCATACCTAGTCTCACCGACGCCAGGTGAGTGCGCAGGGAAGTCGATGGCCAGCGGCTGCTTGAGGTTTATCGTGCCATCGCCAAGTCAACAAAATGGAGGTTGATATGAAAAATGGAACAGGCAAGCGAGTCGTTGTCATTGGCGCAGGCATCGTCGGCGCATCCTTGGCGTATCACCTGGCTCGCAAAGGTGCCGATGTCACCCTGGTCGAAGCTGGAGATATCGCGTCCGGCGTGACAGGACGCTCTTTCGCATGGATCAACAGCTCCCACAACGGGCCCGACGCCATCGCACAGTTGCGAGGTGCAGCCATCGAAGAGTACCGCCGGCTCCAGACTGAACTGCCCGGTTTGGATGTACGTTGGACGGGCTCCCTGTCTTACAGTGCGAGCTCAGGAGAGATGTCGCAAGCCACAGACCAACAGCCTGCGGCTAATCTGGTATCGCGCACGCGGATTCTCGGCCTGGAACCGAACCTCAAGAATCCCCCTCAGCATGCCTTGTATGAAGCCCAGGAAGGTGCGCTTGACGCCGTTCAAGCAACCCACGCCCTAGTCGCAGGGGCCCGGGCTCACGGGGCGAGGGTTTTCACACAGACCAGCGTATCCAGCTTCATGACCCGCAATGCAAAGGTGACCGGAGTTGAAACCGTCATCGGCAACATAGAGGCCGACATTGTCGTGCTGGCAGCAGGGACTGGCATCAAGCTGCTGACAGAGACACTCAATGCATCCCTTCCAATAGAAGCCTCTCCAGCCATATTTATTCGCTACAAGACACAACCTGACCTGGTGAACACCATCATCTCCAGCCCGGAAATGGAAGTGAGGCAAAGCTCGGATGGTTCGTTGCTGGCGGCGGAAGACTATTTGGGAGACGCCCTTGAAAACCAGCCGCAAGCAATCGCGCTTCGAACCGCCGGGGCCATCCAGAGGGAACTCTACGGGGTCAATTCCATCGAGCCTGAATGGGCGTGTGTCGGACTAAGGCCAATACCTGCCGATGGCATCCCCATTATCGGCTATCTACCCCATATCGGCGGTGTGTACGTTTGCGCGATGCATCCGGGTGTCACGCTGGCGGCGATAGTCGGTCGGCTGGCCAGCGAAGAGATCATCGACGATAAGACATCTCCAGACCTTGGCGCATGCCGACCCGCACGATTTTTCCAACACGCTCGACCATCAGCCGGACTTTGATTGCGCCCTTTACAGCCGACTCTCGCAATCTGTCACCGACTGCGATGAGTCGGCTGCAACCCTTTGCGGCAGGCAGCTATCGGCCAACAGCTGCCTTTCGCTGCAAAAGCCTTACGAGTTCAAACCGATCCAACCGTGGAATCCCACATAAAGGCCGACACCGATAATCAACACGCTGGACAGGTATGGCGCGCGACGAGCCACGGTGCCCAGCCACGGCCAGCGATTAGAAGCCTGTTTTGCACCAATGGCCGCCGCAACCCCCACCGCCACCAAGGTGAGCGCCAAGCCGATGCTGAAGCACAGAACGAGCATGCCCCCCAGCGCCACTTCTTTAACCTGAAGGCATAGCAGTAGGACGGTAATGGCGGCCGGGCACGGAATCAGACCGCCAGTCAGGCCGAAGATAACGATTTGGCCCGTGGTGACCTCGCGGTTGGTGAAGCGTTTACGGATATCGTTGGCATGGGCTCGCTCGTGCGCATCCTGATAACCGTCAATCGACAACTCCAGACCTTCCATTTCTGAATGCGCATGCCCGTGGCCATGTTCCTGGTACTCCAGATCGTAATCATGAGAGTGGCCCGCATGCCCGAGACTCAAGCGAGCACTGAACTCATGAGGTTCCGGGATATCGACTGTCGACGCCAAGAATCCTTCGCGCTCAACGAAAGAGAACGATTGAGTGCTGCCGTCTGGGCGAATCGTCATCAGGCGAACATCTGAGGCTGCCCAGGCGTGTCCAGTTAATGTCTTCAGGCGCCAATGTGGCGGCATGCCTTCTTCAAAGATCGACAGCTCGACGCGTCCGTGGCCGGTATCAATTCGGTGGGTTTCATCATGATGGCCATGGTCATGCCCGCCATGGTGGTGGTCATCACCTTGCTCGAATTTGAACATCTGCTCACCGCGCCAGGTACGCCAAAGCATCCAAAGCGCAATCACGATGATCAGTGCAGAGGACGCAAGCTGGAAGTATGGCTCGGTGGTTTGAGCGTCCAGACCTTTGCCCAGGTACATTCCGCCGATGGCGACCAACCACACCACCGCAGTGTGCGACAGCGTCGCGGCCAGTCCCAACAAAACAGCCTGTTTGACCGAGCCACGGACGGCCACGATGAACGCCGCCATCATGGTTTTTGAATGGCCCGGTTCCAGGCCATGCAAAGCACCGAGCACAATAGCACTCGGAAAATACAGCCAGGCGTGAGCCCCGCCTTGTTGCAGCAGTTCAGCGAAGTTGGGCATGTCGGACCTAGAGGTATTTGGTGATTTGCTTGAACGCTTCGAGCGGGGCGCGCTCGCCATTGTTCAACGCCGAAACGGTGTCCTCCAGGCAGTGATCGATGTGGTCCTGGATGAGTGTGCGCTTCGCTTGGCACACCGCTTTTTCAACCGCATGCAGCTGCTGGGCGATGTCCACGCACTCACGCCCCTCTTCGATCATGGTGATGATTCCACGTAAATGACCGTCTGCCCGCTTGAGGCGTTTGATGATCGCCTCATGGCTTTGGTGGACGTGTGGGTGGGTGTGTTCGTGCTCACTCATAATTTGAGTCTTCGCGATTACTTAATTACGCGAATACTATCCCCCCCAGGAGGATACTGGCAATTAAGAAATGGTCTGGGCAGGGGAATGGTTTGGGTGGTCAATTTCTGGCTACTGCGACAGGCAGCAACGGGTCGATTGCAGCCCTTCCCGACAGGCAGAAATCAGCCAACTGCCGACCCTCGCATCAAACCCACGCCCACCCAGCGCAGATACACGTCAATGATCTCAACTATTTGCTTGGGCGCTCACTTCCACACTTACAGCGGAATCGTGTAAGCGAACACCAGTCGATTTTCATCAAGGTCGCCGATGGACGCATTGGTGCGAACCATCGCGTTGCGCCAGCGCAGGTTGAGATTTTTCAGCGGACCCGACTGGATGGTGTAATTGATATCAATGTCTCGCTCCCATTCACGACCTGCGGAATCACCCGCGACTTTAAAATTGTCGCCAGCCACATACCGGGTAAAAAACACCAGGCCCGGCACGCCATAAGCTGCGAAGTCCAGGTCGTAACGTGCCTGCCACGAGCGTTCATCGGCTCGGGCGAAGTCGAGGATCTGAATGGTGTTGGCAATGTAAGCGTCAGATTGGTAGAGGTAGGGAAAGGCATCGCCAGCACTGTTCTGGTAACCGAATTTGATGCTATGCCCTTGCTTTGCTGCACCCACCAGCAGCGAAGTCATGCGGTTGTGCAGCCTGCCAGCGTTCGCTTGCCCTTCGTCCTTTGAATCAAAATAAACTGCGTTGGCGCTGAGTTTGATGTCATCCAGTTGAATGCTTTGAACCCAGTTCACAGCGTTCTGCCGGTAGATGTTTTCGAGTGTGCCCTGCCATACCGAGGCCACGGCCGTTGGCATGACTTGATACTGCGCACCCAGGTAATCAAAGCGGCTCGATGTACCCGAGTAGCCGAACACCTGGAAATCTTCGTGATCGGTCGAGCCGAAGTTGGTCACCGAACCAAAGCGTCCACCTTGCAGGGTCAAACCCTCAATGTCCTGTGAGCTGAGCATGGCGCCACTGAAGGTCTGCGGCAGCAGGCGTATATCGCTGGCTAACAACACCGGAATCTTCGGCGTCAGGCCATTGCCGGCCTTGATTTCGGTCTTGGCTATTTTCGCCTTCAGCGCCACACCGGCCTTCGCGAAACTCGTGGGGCCGACATCGCCATAGCGGTTGGGGAACATCCAGCTCCCGGCGTTTGCGTCGGAGGAATCAAGGCGCAAACCCAACGCCCCGTAGACATCCGCGCCGAACCCGATCGTGCCATCCGTGTAGCCCGACTGCATGTTGAGAATAAAACCCTGGCCCCACTCTTCACGCTTGGATTGGGTTGCGCCCTGCTCCCGAAAGTCTCGATTGAAATAGAGGTTACGTGCCAGGATGCTGCCCTTGGCGTCATCCAAAAAGTCCGCATGCGCTGCTTGCGCAGGCAACGCCAACGCGATGGCCAATGCCAATGGAGCACGGCGTGATGGTCGTACATTCATGAATGGGAAGCCCTTAAGTTATTATTGTTGTCAGGAGGTGGAAAAGGCTTCAAACAGGACCGCCACCCCGCACCCGGCCTTGCGTAAAACCCTAGGGCCGGACACGGACGATCCTCGAGACAGCCCTTTTTCAAGCTACTTCCCGATCACAAAATAAGAAATTATGTTTCATTGAGCGATACAAAATGTAGAATCGTCGAAACCCGACATTCATCAGGGACAACGAATGAAAGACAAAAACATCGACGAGCCGGCCACCGGCGCAACCGGACCTGCATTGCTTGAGTCAGTGGAGATGGCCTTCCGTTTGCTGGACGAACTGACCGCGGCCCGACGACCTCTCGGGGTGACAGAACTGGCCTTGCTGCTGAGCGCCGCCAAGCCTCGAACCTATCGGCACCTGGCTTCCATGCGTCAACTCGGTATCGTCGAGCAAGACCCTAATACCGAGAAATACCGCCTCGGCGCCAAGCTGGTTTCCTATGGCGATGCGGCCAGCGAACAGTTCGATTTGCGGGCGCTGGTCGACCCGTACCTCACACGCATTCGTGATGCCACGGGCCAAACCTCATTATTGGCCGTTGCCACTCATGATTCGGCACTGGTGGTTTCGTGCGTGGAATCAAAAGCCAACGTGTGCATCTCGGTGAAACCTGGCAACCGCGTGTTGCCGTACGGTTCCGCGCAGGGGCGAACAGTTCTAGCCTTCAGTGATCAAGCCAGCCAACAGCGAGTGATGCGCCGCAAAATGCCGCGTATTACCGACACCACGGTGTGCACCCCGGAAGAATTGGCTGTGCGTCTCGAATTGATTCGCCAGCGCCTGTACGACGACGCCGACGGCGAACTGACACCGGGCATCAACGCCCTCTGCTGCCCGCTGTTTCGAGAGAACGACATCGTCGTCGGGACCATCGGCATTGTCGGCCCCAGTTCAGCCATCCCGTCACCGCCGCCGATGGCCATGCTCAAAGAGATCCAGGCCGCGGCAGCGGAGATCAGCGAACGGTTGAATGCCATGACCTATAGCAAAGGTTTCGGTCACCGATGACACCGGTTCAAGCAGCGGCGACGCGTTCGGTGCTGCTGCTTACCTCAAACTGACCGACCAGTTTTTGCAGCTTGTTGGCATTGAGCCGTACGGTTTCGGCGCTGCTCTGCAACACCACCACCGTTTGGCGCATTTCTGTTGAGGATTGGTCGACCTGCTTGATTGTCTTGCCATAGTCGAGGCTGCGATTATTGAGTTGCTGAATGATCGCAAACATACTTTCAACCGCTTGATGCAACTGCACGTTCTCCGAGGACGCATCTTCAGCCAGGCGCAAGCTGTTATCGACGTTCTCGACGCCCTCCTCCATGAAGTTCACGGCTTTTTGCGTTTCGTTCTGCAGGCCTTCGACCATCAGCCGAATGTCATCTGCCGCGCGTGATGTACGGGTGGCGAGGCTGCGTACCTCGTCGGCCACCACCGCAAAGCCTCGCCCGTGTTCACCCGCACGCGCCGCTTCAATTGCGGCATTGAGCGCCAGCAGGTTGGTTTGATTGGTGATGTCGCTGATCAGGCCGGTGATTTTGCCGATCTCGGTCATCCGGCTGTCGAGCAATTGCACACTGGAAGAAGACCGCTCAACCACGTCCCGAATGGATTGCGTGCCTTGCTGCACCGCCAGAAATTGCTCGCGGGCACGGGTGACGACCTCATCCATCGCTTGCTTCATTTGTTCGGCGCTGGCCGAGGCTTGCTGGATTTCACCCAATTGATCTTCCACGATAATCATCATCCGGTGCACGGCTTCGGCAACTTCGACGCACGTGACGCCGGCTTCCTGGCTGCGGCCCAACATCATCTGATTGGTGGTGCCGACGTTGTGACTGGCCTTCACCACTTGCCCGACCACCGAGTCCAGACGGTCGATAAAACTGTTGATCCAGCGCCCCATGTCACCCGTCTCGTCATTGGCCATGCGCGTGGTATCCAGACGCTGACGCAGATTACCCTCGCCCTCGGCAATGGTCATGATCACACCGGTCATCTCGTTCAGTCTGGTCGCAAGACGCTTGGGCCCCAGCAGGCTAAACAGGACGGCGGCGCAGACCATGCTCAAAACTTCGACGCTATCGATCAGGCTCTGTGACAGGCCGCTGTAATGCTGAACCAGGAAGTTGCAGGCAAAAAGCCCGGTCATGGTCGCGAGATAAGGCTTCATCAAGCCATAGCTCAGCGAGCGCCGACGATAGACCTCTTCCAGATCGGCCTCGCACATCATGCCCCAGCGATCCGGCGAGCCTGGCAACTGGAACGTCACGCCTTTGCCGACCACGGGAATGTGCCGGTAGTCCGAGTAGCCAGGGTACGTCACGAACAGGTTGGAGCCGGTGCGGATGGTTTCGCGCACGCCCGGGTGCAGTTGTTGGGTCGCCGGGTCGGTAAACCGCAGTTCCAGTTCGGTATGTTGCTTGATCTGCACTGTGCTCCAAGGCGTGTGCACGCCACTTCTCAGGTTTTCACCGTGGGTGAAGGTGCCGTCCTCGAAGCGGGAACGTGACAACGCGGTTCCCGGCGCAATCGCCGGATCAAAACGTGATTGCGCCATAAACAGGTAGTTATCGCCCGACTCGGCAAAAATGTGCCCGGCCTCACGTTGAATGAGATCGCCCAGCACATCATTCGGCACGCGGCCGCAAAGGCAACCGATGACTTTGCCATTGGCTTTCATCGGTTGGTAGAACATCAACGTGACGGCATCGTGAAAACGCGAGGACGACGGTCCAATTTGCAACGTCAGCGGGTCGCTGTAAGGACCGTGCAGAAACGGCGCCTTCAATCCTTGCGCCAATGCGCTGATGTTTTCGAGCCGGGTTTTACCGCTGCCCTTCCAGGTCGAGGCGATGACGCTGCCGCCCGCATCAACCACAAACAGTTCCGAAAAATCTTCAGCCTGCTTGAGCTTGGCCATCAGTGAAGTTGTGTCGAGAGCGGCAAGATCGCCCGCCAGGTGTTCCGCCAGTTCAGCTAAATGTTCCCACTGCTCGCGCGTCCAGTTATGCAGCAATTGCACCCGGGTTTGCGCAATGGCTTCGAAGGTTTTCTCGATCACCGGGTAAGCCGACTGATTGAGCCGGCAGGACCAACCCATCGCCATTTTCCCGGTTTTGCCAAACCAGGGTAACCAGTGTTTTTCGCTGGATGACAACCGCATGGATTTGCTTGAAAGCGACATTCACTTCTCCAACCGCGACATTCAGATGAGAAGTGAATAGCAAATACCAGGCCAATTCGTAAGCAGGCTAAGTAGTGCCGATTTCCAAGGGATATTTAGCAGAACACGCAGGCTTTTCTGTTACCTAGAAGGAAGGAGCGAGCGATGGCTAAATGCCATGCATCAATTCAGCGCGCCCCTGCCAGAGCGCGCCAAAAGAGGGCTGTTTTTGAAGGCAAACTCCCGATTGGTTATGCACGAAGTCGATAAACAGACGCGCAATAAAACGCCAACGCCGTTGCCGACAGCAAGCCACCGACCAGCCCGATATAGGCGAACCCGAACTGACTGCCGACCCAACTCCCCAAGAGCGCCCCGCCGCCGATACCAATGTTGTAGATGCCCGAAAACAGCGCCATGGCGACATCGGTAGCGTCCGGAGCCAACACGAGGACTTTTGACTGCAACGCCAAGCCGAAACCCATGATTGCCATGCCCCAGAACAGGCTCAGCGCCCCCAGATACGAGACCGCGCCACTCAACGGCAACAGCAATAGCAGGCACAACGTGAGTACTACCACGGCCACGATCAAAAAGCGTTGCGGGCTGTACCGATGCAGCCAGCTGAAGAGCAACGAACCGAATATTCCAGCGCCGCCGAACAACAGCAAGATAAGGGTTACCGCATCGCCACTCATGCCTGCCACTACCTGAACGAAGGGCTCGATGTAGCTGTAAGCCGTGAATTGAGCCGTCACCACCATGGCCGTCAGCACATAGATCGCCACCAACGCAGGCCGTTTGAACAACACGGGAAGGCTTCTCAGCGAACCGGAGTTCTGGCTCGGCAACAACGGCAAGCTCTTGGCCAGCCAGAGCACTAGCGCAGCGGCCATCACCGCGATCATGGCAAATGTGGTGCGCCAACCCATCGCCTCGCCCAACAACCGGCCAAGCGGAATACCCAGCACCATCGCCAGCGAAGTACCGGTCGCCAGCAAGCCCAAGGCCTGAACCTGCTTGCCCGGCGGCGCCAGCCGCACTGCCAGCGAGGCGGTGATCGACCAGAACAGCGCATGCGACAGCGCCACGCCGATGCGGCTGAACAGCAACACACCAAAACTGGTGGCCAGGCTCGTCAGGACATGACTGATGATGAACATGCCGAACAGCACGATCAGCAACTTGCGCCGCTCCACGTTACGCGTCAGCAACATGATGGGCAGCGAGGTCAACGACACGATCCAGGCATAGATGGTCAGCATCAGGCCGACCTGAGCCGTCGACATGTCGAAGCTGCTGCCGATGGAACTCAACAAACCGACGGGCACAAACTCGGTGGTATTAAACACAAACGCGGCCAACGCCAATGCTATGACCGGTTGCCAGTTACCGTTGGATGAAGCTGCGGGCGTGGTCATTTGAGGGGCGTAGTTCTGTATTGAGGGGAGACCGAGAGAGTATATAGAGCCGGGCCTCCACCGCAAAACACCAACACTGCTCCAGCCCCTCTAGCTGGCCCGCACTATTCACGCCACCTGCAACAGCTGTGCATACGCCTGCAAGTGGTGGTCATCATCACCAAACTGGCGCGACACCATCAGCAGATGCTTGGCGTGATGGGACAGGATGTATTCCCACGTCAGGCCAATTCCGCCGTGCAGTTGAATGCCCTGGTCAGCAACGAAGCGACTGGCGCGACTGACGATAAACTTGGCTGCCGCCAACACCCGGCTGCGCTCATCACTGTCGACCTGATCGCACACACACGCCGCCAGCAACGTCATGGAGGTGGCCTGATCCAGTTCGATGCGCATGTCCACCATACGGTGTTGCAACACCTGGAACTTGCCAATCGGCTGGCCAAATTGCTGACGCGTTTTCAGGTAGTCGAGCGTCAACGCCCGCATGCACCTGTTCACCCACGTGCGCGATTCGATAAAGGGCCAGAGCGGCATGCCCGGCAACGAGTATGCAGACGGCATGCTCGAGCACGACGGCGACGTCGGCAAACTGTTGAACACACTTGATCAGCTGAAAATCGCCGACAACACCATCGTCGTGTACACCACCGATAACGGCCCGAATCAGTTCTCCTGGCCCGACGCCGCCACCACGCCGTTCCGCAACGAGAAAAACTCCAACTGGGAAGGCGCCTACCGCGTACCGGCGATCATTCGCTGGCCGGGCAAGATCAAGGCTGGCGAAGTTTCCAACGAGATGTTCTCGGGTATGGACTGGTTCCCCACGCTGCTCGCCGCTGCGGGTGATGCCGGGGTAAAGGACAAGCTGCTGAAAGGCTGGGCACCGACGTCCGGCGGCACCAACTTCAAAGTGCATCTGGATGGCTATAACCAATTACCCTATCTGACGGGTCAACAGCCTAAAGGTGAGCGTCGGGAGTTTTACTACTTCAACGACGACGGTGTGCTGGTGTCGATGCGATTCGACAATTGGAAAGTGGTCTTCGCCGAGCAACGCGAACCCGGTGGCTTCACGGTCTGGAGCAGCCCGTTCGTGCCGTTACGCGTGCCTAAACTGTTCAACTTGCGGATGGACCCGTATGAACGAGCAGACGTCGTTTCCGACCAGTATTACGACTGGCTCACCAAAAACTCATACCTGCTGGCAATGGGCGTGGGCAAGGCCGCAAGGTTCCTGCAAACCTTCATCGACTACCCACCCAGCCAAAAACCAGCCAGCTTCAGCATTGATCAGATCCGTGCGGCGGTAGACGCGAAAATCGAAGAGAAGAGCAGAGCCCAGGCCAAACCGTAAGACATGGCCGCCGTCTAAATTTAGACGGCGGCTGCAGTCTGTGGTCATCAAACGATCAGCTGGAGGTGTTGAGCGTCAACACCTTCGGCTGAGTCATTTCCTCATAAGCAAAGCGCACACTTCACAAACATTTGCTGCCGGTGGCCTATGCCGCCTGTCGACGCATAGTCAGGATGGCCGCGCCAAAGCAGATGAATGTCGACCCCACCACACGGCTGACCCACCGCGACAACTCGGGACGGGCCAACACGCCTTTGGCCCGGCAGGCAATCGCAGCATAGAGACTGAGGGACACCACGGACAACGCCATGAAGATCGACGTCAGGATCAGAAACTGCGGCAGCAATGTCTCGTTCTGATCAATGAACTGCGGGAACAACGCTGTGAAAAACATCGTCGCCTTCGGATTGGTCACCGCGGTCAGAAAGGCTGATTTGTACAGTTTGAAACGAGTGGGCCTGCTGTTCTGCAAGTCACCCTGAATACCGTCCGCCAGCATCGGTCCTTTCTTGAACAGCTGCTTGAATCCCAGGTAAAACAGATAACCGGCACCGAGGATTTTCACCGCATTGAACAGCCATTCGGAGCTGGCAAGCAACGCTCCCAACCCGAGCATGGCGGCGGCCGACAAGCAGAACAAGCCACTCGCATTACCGAGAGATGACCACACGGCGCTGCGCTGTCCGTAAGCCAGGCTGTTGTTGATCGCCATCAAGGTCGCAGGTCCTGGGCTGGCGATGGCAATAGCGCCGACCAGGGTGTAAGTCAAAACCGAGTGGAGTTCCATTTCTCATTCTCGCGAAGGTAAGGCGCTGCATGTTACAGGAGCGCAATCGCGGTGTGGACTTCTGCGCCGCTAACCCAATACACAATCAGGCGGCGCTTCACGACCGAACACGTTTTGCAGCGCCAGCGCGATGGCCAATAGCCGATCATCACTGTTGGGCAGTCCGTCGATTTCCAGGCCGACAGGCAAGAGCGGGCTGCCGGCGAGCCCTATGGGCAGGCTGATTCCGGGGAGTCCGGCATTGCTGCCAGGATCTGTATTACGAGTCATGCGTGCGAACGCGGTCAGGCTGGACGCTTCTGGTGAACTAGGGACGGCGAGATCTGGAATGGTGGGAAAAATCAGCGCGTGCAGATTGTGCTTCTCCATCAGGGCGCGGTAGTCGTTAATCATTGTCGGCCGCCCTGTCTCGATCGCCCAGCGGTAAGCCTCGGCCAGGTCTTCCAAGCCCCCGTCCGCGACCGGAAATTTCCTTGGCATGATGAAGTGATCGAAAATCTGTTTGACGTCTGGGCTGGAGATCTCTGCTACCAAGGCGCAAAGCGTTATGCCTGCGTCACTGCGCTCCAGGTATTCTTCCAGCGCATCAAATGCCTCATAGAGAACAATAGGCATGCTGATTTTCGCATTAAGCGCACGTATGTCAGGAAGTGATACAGAGACCATCACCACGCCGGCCCTCTCCAGACGAGACAGCGCCGCTTTGGCCTGGGACGCCACCTCTGGAGACAGTTCTTCCCAAAACTCTTTGACCACGCCCAGGCGAATGTCCTGAAGCGCGGGTACTGCTGCTGGTGCGAGGCCGGTGATGATCTGATCGAGCAGAATCACGTCCTCCACGGAGCGTGCCATCGGCCCCGGCGTATCGCGCGTGGTTGATATCGGGACTACGCCGTCTGTGCTGTAACGGCCTACGGAGGGCCGAAATCCAACGCAGCCGTTATGTGCACAGGGTAGACGCATCGAGCCGCCCGTGTCCGTGCCCAGTGCTGCCGGCACCAGCCTTGCCCCTACTGCGCTGGCGCTTCCGGAGGATGAACCGCCCGCGATGTAATCGGGGTGGTACGCGTTGCGCACGCCCACGACGCCGGGCACATGGCAGGCCGTGTTGTAACCAGACACCCCGTACGCCAACTCATGCATGTTGGTCTTGCCAATGATAATTGCGCCAGCAGCTTCGAGCCGATCGACGATTGCTGCAGTGCGGGCCGGGTGAAAATCCTTGAGTGCGGGCGTGCCGGCGGTAGTCGCGAAGCCCTTGACCTGGATATTGTCCTTGATAGCAATGGGTACGCCGCCTAACGGCAGGTCGGCTTCACCTGCGGCGATTCGCCGGTCATAGGCGTCAGCTTTGGCAAGTGCGCTTTCGGCGTCGAAAGAAATGAACGCGTTCAGGTGCGCGTGGGTGTCGATCTGTCTTAGACAGGCCTCGACCAGTTGGCGGCTTGTTAACGTTTTAGAACGTAACAGCGCAGCGGCGGCGGTAACCGTCAGTTCAGGCAAAGCATCGTGTGATGGCGCAACAAAACTCGCGGCGGTATTCGCCGAAGCCAAGGCACCTTTGATCGATTTTGAGTCTTGCATGGCCTGTCTCATGAGTTCAGCGGCGAAAGTGCCGGGTGAACTAACTTAACGAGCTCGTGGAGCAGTGACTCTCCTCAAAAATGAGGAGGTGCTGCGATCAATCAAAAATGACGGGACAGTTGCGTACGGTTAGCGCAATCGAGTTTATCCATGGCACTATTAAGGTGGGTACGAACGGTGGTGAAGGCGATACCCAACTGGCGTGCGACCTCTTTGTCGCTCGCCCCCTTGGCGACCAGTCTGGCGACGTCGGACTCGCGTTTGGAAAGCTTCGGGTGGCACGCGGAACAACCCGCGAATGATTTCACGAAGTACGGGGTCAATTCATTGAGAATGAATTCTTCCCGCTCGGCGAAAGCTGCATCGCCGGGCCCGCGCCATATCCGAAAATCACCCACGTCTCGACCCTGATCGAAGAAGTAGACGTTGATCCCATGGTGCATCCCCATAGGCTGCAAGAAATCGATATAGAACTCGCTTTGCACAAGATGATTGCGCTGCACGACGCGGTCGACATTGGTCGCCAGCGCTATAGAGCGCAATACGGGCGTTATCAAGTCGACTTCATGGAAGTAGCCGTCGTATGCATCCAGCCACTGATCGTCGATATTGACCGAACAACGGAGCGTTGAGCGATTTGCGCCTTCGTCCCAGACGAAGGAAGCCCCGTGCTCGGCGCCAACTAACTGCGTGACTAGCGGCAGTACCGCCGCCCTGGCCTCTGGCTTACCGCGACATTCACTCAGTCGCCAGACAATCTCTGCAATGCAATCGACTTCCACGCGGCTCAGCGTTGTAGCCATAAAACGTCGCCTCTTCCCTGTTTTTTTTATTCTGAAGCTCGAAGCACTAATCACGCCAGCTTGAAGTCCGGCAGCGGGACCGCCGACCCAAATCCCATCCAGACACAGGTCTGCTAAACCTCCAAACTACTGGCTCGCGGAAAACGGACATCGAACGTTGTGCCTTGCTCGTGGCTTGAGCTTACCGAAACATCCCCGCCATGTGACCTGGCGATTTCCCTCACGATAAACAACCCAAGACCTACGCTGCGAGCGTCACTGTCAGTCTGCGTACCTCGGGTCATAGGCTCGAACAAAGTTGCCATCGTCGACTCCGGAATAACCGTACCCTCGTTATGCACCGCCACGGTGGCTTGACCCTCTTCGAGTCGCGAAGTCACTATGATCGGCTTTCTCAAATCGCCATAAGCCACGCTGTTAGCGACCAGATTGCCGATAAGCTGCTGCGTCCGATCGGTATCAAGATAAGCACTGCCCGCCCCACTGTACTGATGCAGCAAAGTGACATGAGGAAAGGCGATGCGCAGTTCATCGACGCTAAGACTGACCAATGCATGCAGGTCCACCGAAGCAGGGCTGATCGCAATTCCACGCCCTACTCTGGCCATGGCAAAGTCCAGCAGGTCGGCAATCATGCGTTCGGCGCGGTCCGCCGATTGGCTGATGTGGCCTAGCAACTTGACTTCCCTGGCGGTGTTTTCGCCTCGTGCGAGGATGTCGGAGGCCATTTTGATCGCAGTCAACGGGTTTTTCAGATCATGGCTGACGATGGCAACCATTTGTTCGGCGAACGAGGCACGACGTTTGGCTTCTTCATACGCCTTGCTCAGTGCACTTTGGGCTTGCTGGAGCGCCGTTTCGGCGAATATTTTCTCCTGCAAAAGATTTTCGGCAATTTTTCGGGCACCGAGCAGCTCACGCTCGTACTTGTCGCGGTCAGTGGTGCCAAACAACGCCAGTTCATAAAACGCACCGCTGGCGTGCTCGCGTCTCACTCCGTTGAGTAAAATGGTGACGGAGCGTTTGTCTTGGTGAACCAGATCGAGTTTCACCTCGGCCACAGAGCCTTGCATGCGCATCAGAGGCGCCCAATGGGTTTGATGAAAAATGCGCCCGCCCATCGTCAGCAGATCCTGGAAGCGCCGACCAAGCAGTGTTTTAGAATCGTGGCCGATCCAGTGACTGAAAGTGAGGTTGACACGCAGGATCGTGCCGTCCTCTTTCGTCACCACCAGGCCGCAAGGTGCGCCTTCAAATAACGCCTGCGAGTCGGGCACTTGTGGTTCATCAGCCGACATGAACGCCCACCCACGGCGACAAGAAGGTGTCCATCGCTTCAGAACAGGCGCTCGGTACGCTCATGTGCGGGCAATGTCCGACGTTGGTTACCAAGCAGAGCGTGCTGTTGGGGAGCGCTGCGTGCAGGTATTCGCCCACGGTGACAGGCGCGATGAGATCGTCGGTTGATTGCAGGATCAAGGTAGGTGTAGTCAAACCTGCGACATCCTTTCGGTTGTCCGACATGAACGTCACCCGCGCAAACTGCTTGGCAATCTCGGGTTCGGTACGGCAGAAACTATTGGTCAGTTCGGCGCCCAGCGCCGGTTGACCGGGCGCACCCATGATCACAGGCGCCATGGTGCTGGACCAACCGAGATAGCCGCTAAACGACCTTTTGCCTGAGAAATCACGCGCGATTGTTGTGAGCTGCAACCTCCCGGGCAGTGGCTATCGGGCGAGTAGACAGTGCCAGCAGCAACACCCCGGCCAGTACGGGCGCTACGGCGAAGAACAGTGACACCTGGCCACGTGACAACCCTGCGGCAAACAACCACCCCGCGACCGAGGGCCCCAGCACGCTGGCGATTCGGCCGACGCCGACCACGAAGCCGATACCTGTAACGCGAGTTTGGGCGGGAAAAGTCGTTGCCATGGTTGCGGAGAACACCGCAGTGGCGCCCGACAGGCAAAAACCACAGGCCGAAGCAGACAGAATCAGCAGCGGCAAGGCCGCGGGGGTGAAACCGAACAGGGCCAGAAAAACCCCGAAGCCGATCATGGCCAACGCCGCCACCAATGACGGCCCGAACCGGTTGGCCAGCACGCCCATGAGCAGCGCAGACACCATGCCTACCAGACTTGAAATAGCCGATACCAGGCTCCCGGTAGACGCAGGAAAACCCGCATCTGCAATCAGCTGTGGCAACCAGTTCAACAAGAAATACGCGGTGGTTGTCAGCAGCATGCAGATGATCGCGTAACACACCGTTATCCTGATCATCTGCGGTGCAAACAGAGCCCGAAAAGACACCCGGGCAGACGCGTCCACACTCGGCAGTTCGGTGAGTGGCGGATGTTTCAGGTCAGTCAGCACCCGGTTGACTTTCGACAACGTATTCGCTGGGCGCCGACCCAGCAGAAAGGCCGGAGACTCGGGGAGAATGATCGCAATCAGCGGCAGCAGAATGGCCCCGGCAATTGCACCGGATATGAAGACCGACTGCCAGCCCAGGTGCGTTAGCAGCACGGATGCGATCAAGCCTCCGGCAACGGAGCCCAGCGTAAAACCAGTGGCCGTAATGGCAACGGCAAAGGGTCGTTGACGGGCATTGGAAAACTCCGCGGCGATCGACATGGTGAGCGGCACCATCACGCCGATGCCCATCCCGGTAATCACCCGGCAAGCAGCCAGTGAAGGAACGCTTTGGCAAAAGGCCGACAGCAGTGAACCGAGGATCATGAGTCCAAGCCCGGCAAAAACCGTGGGCCGACGACCGATCATATCGCCCAGTGGCGACAACACCACCGAGCCGGTCGCCATGCCGATCATCCCGCTGGCCAGCAATATGCCCAAGGTTGATTTATCGATGCCCCACTCCACACTCAATGCCGGCGCGACAAACGCGGTGGCAAGTACGTCATAACCATCTAGCGCAGCCAGAAGAATAGTGATGCACACCACCAGTATTTGTTGTCGACTCATGGGTAATTCGTCAAGCGAACGAATCAAACCGGCATTGCCATTTATTA
Source organism: Gordonia sp. IEGM753 (assembly GCF_050321825.1). Classification (NCBI taxonomy): domain Bacteria; kingdom Bacillati; phylum Actinomycetota; class Actinomycetes; order Mycobacteriales; family Gordoniaceae; genus Gordonia; species Gordonia sp. IEGM753. The sequence goes on along the minus strand of NZ_JBNQGB010000001.1, from coordinate 715,585 downwards.
CAGTGCTCATAAGTGCTTCCCGAATGTACGCGCCTGGAGGAAACTATCTTTTGGACAGCCCAAGCCCAGGCTTTTTTTGTTTTTGTTTTACGTCTAAACAATTGCGCTTTTAAGTAATCAGGTTAAACAACTAATGCAGCGTTTTATTAATAGGGCGCACCCAGTGCCGAAAATGCTTTTTCAAACAATGCACCGCTTTCAGCTGGCGACGCATTGTTCTGCTCAAGCCTGGATAACTGGACACTGGTCTCGACGACAGTTTTAACGCGCTCGTAGCGACGCTCGCGAAAGTTCTCCAGTGCTTGAGGCAATGACGCGGCATCGGCAATGCATTGCCCAAGTACCACCGCATCTTCAATCGCCATGCCTGCGCCCATGCCCAAGTGCGCGGTGGTCGCATGAGCAGCATCGCCGATCAGAAGTGTTCGACCGCGGTGCCATTGCTCAGGCACCAGAATCCACTCGAAGGGACGACCGATCAACGCGGCATCAGGCTGCAGCCGACTGCGCAATTCCTTGATCGCCGGAGCAGAGAACGAATCCAGCAGGCGTGTGAACAACCCACGAACATCGTCATCGCTCAACCATTGACGCTCAGGGATAGAGATTACGGCCGGGATATAGACCAGGTTCTGGCTGGGCAAGTAGTAGAACCCGAGTTTCCCGACATCGCTGCCATACCAGCCCTCACCTTCGATAGCAGGGCCTGGCGCCATCCAGCGAATGCTGATCTGGCCTGAATAGTTAGGCTCGCCCATTTCTGGAAATACCAGTTTGCGCGTTGTCGAGTTAATGCCATCCGCCCCCACGACGAGGTCATAGGTTTGCGTCTCGCCAGTGGAAAAAGTCACCAGGGTATCGTCTTCGCCATCGACGATAGAGGTGATGGTCAATCCTTTGCGCAACGTGCATAGCCCTTTCGCTTCGCGCTCGAGGATTTGTGCAAAGGCAGGTCGAAACACGGCGACCGCATCCTTGTAGCCTGGCCATTGCGGCCGACGCGGCGGCGCCATGAGCAAACGACCGTCGGCGTCGTATAAGGAAGCAGCGGACGAATCGATCTTGAACATTCTGCCGGTCTCACAGCTTTGCTCATACACGCCCAACTCAAAAAGAGCCTCGGCCGCTCGACCGGACAGCGCCATGGAGGCGCCATCGGTTTTGTCGAAGAGTTCCACAACTTCACAGCGGACCCCTGCACGCGACAAGGTCAATGCCGCGGACAATCCGGCAATGCCGCCTCCTACGATCAGCGCTCGCGATACACATGCCATTTTTAAAATATTCTCTTGTTTTTCATACTATTAATCAGACAAAAAAATTTTTTGGTCCTGCCAACCAGGCAACTGTTGCGCTGAATGGGGTGGCACTACGGTCGCGACTTTAGGATCCCCTGAAATTTGTTGAAAGATGGCAAAAACCCCAGGGTGTTACCTAAAAGGCATATACCTTTGCGCACTGGCTTGAGGGCGTTACGAACGAACATTGATGGAAATACATCAGTTGCAAAACGCAATGAGGGACGCGTGACGGGAACGTCGCGCGCGCTACCGTAGCCTTACAGGCCAGGGCCAAACCGAGGTTAACGGTGTTTGAGGGGGCTTGAGGAAGGGCCCGGCGTGGGACTGTTTCAACAACGTGGCCGAACGAGCGGAATTCGACTAATACGAGATGTTTCAGTGCTTGCTCACCGGCTGAATCACGCCGATGTATACCTTTCAGGCAACACCGTCATGAGATTGCAATCCCGGGGCCTGCAACGGATCTAGAGAACCCGCGGCGATTCAATGCTCAGTATCTTTTCGAGCAGACTCTCCAGCAGCGACAGCTCCTCTGCGGTGAGGCACTCGGTGAACTCGTTCATCGCATCGACCTCTGTCGTCGGCCGCTGCGAGCTTAACGCTTGCCCTTCTTCTGTGAGTACCAGACGAATTTGGCGCCGGTCCTGATCGTCCCGCGCACGAACGATCAAGCCTTTGCGCTCAAGGCGATCCAGCATTCGCGTCATGCAGGCGCTGTGGATGGATAAATGTCGGCACAGCGCGACCGCCGTGTCATCACCGCGACCAATAATCCTCAGCACTTTGAGTTGGCCGGCGGTGATGCCGAGAGGCATCAAATGCCGATCCAGCAGCCGATCCTTCAGTGCCGCCGTTCGCCCGAGCAGTATTCCCAGGTGCACTAATTTGAAGCTGGCGGCAGAGAAGTTGGCCATAGGCCTATGGCACCAGAATACGTTGAATGGCCGGACCGATAACCCGGACCAATTCTTCCGGATCCGCGCCGACCAAAACGGGTACTCCGATGATGCGCCGGCCGACCACCAGGCCGATGAGCAAGGATGCCGCCAGGCCAGACCGCAGCGTTGCATCAGAATCGCCCCGTTCGCTGGTGCCTGCCAGCAACCGCGATTGAATGAAGGCACGCAATTGATCGCGAGCCTGGTCATTGACGAACGCACCGCGAAGCGTGGCCATCAACGGTTCAGACTCCTCGGCTATGCCCTCCCACGCGTCGAGAAAGGCGCGCACTACCCGCTCGCCGAGGTGCTCGTCCGGCCCTTCATACAGTGCATCGAACCGCTGCAACGCGGAACCCGGGATAGCCATTACCGCCGCAAAGAGTTCGTCCTTGGAACGGAAAAACTGCATCACTTGCGCCACATCGACTCCAGCGTCAGCCGCCACAAGCCGGATCGTGGTGCCGGCAAACCCGTCGCTGGCAAAACGCGCTCGCGCAACATCCAGCACTACTTGGCGCGTGCTATTGGGTCCTGGTCGGCGCCCACGGCGCGCGGTGGGAGTGGATTCTTTAATCATGTTTACACCTTAATTATTTCGACACATCACACATATCAACACGTGTTGAATTATTTTGTCGGCCGCCGTACCTTACTGCAATCGGTCCCATAATCAAAAACAATAAGGAGTTAGCATGAACGACTGCCAGAAGATTTTCGTGCCGTCTCACCCGCTACCGGCGGCTAGAACCGGAGTTTTCACCGCATTTGAGCCCGGTACCCGAACGCTGAAGGCAGGCTTTCAAGTAGCGCCGCCCTTCCGGCCACTGCCCGTTGATATCGTGTTCGAGAAGGATGTAGCCGTCCAACTTCGCGACGGCGTGACCATTTACGTCGACGTCTTCCGCCCGGCAGGCACCGAGAAAGTACCCGTGATCGTCGCGTGGAGCCCTTACGGCAAAGGCCAAGGCACGTCCGCAAGCGTGATGGGTGTTTTCGGTTTAGTGGGGCTGAGCAATTCCGTCGTTTCGGGCCTGGCCAAGTTCGAGGCGCCGGACCCGGCTTACTGGTGTGCCCACGGCTATGCCATTTGCAACCCCGATATTCGCGGAATAGTGGACTCCGAAGGCGACAGCGTACTGTGGGATCGCCAGGAAGGTCGTGACTGCCACGACCTGATCGAGTGGCTGGCCGAACAGGCTTGGTGCACCGGCAAGGTCGGCATGAGCGGGACGTCGTACCTCGCGGTTTCGCAGTGGTTCACCGCAGCTGAACAGCCCAAACACCTGGCGGCGATCAATCCTTGGGAAGGTGTAAGCGACGTCTATCGCGATCTGGTAATGCGCGGCGGCATGCCTGACACCGGTTTCGCCGGCCTGCTGCAGCACGGCAGCTTTTTCGGCAAGAACCAGAAAGAAGACGTTCTGTCCGAGGCGCAGCGCTACCCGCTCATGAATGAACTGTGGGCCAACAAGATCCCCGATTTTGAACGCATCACCGTGCCTGCCTTCGTGGTGGCCAGCTACTCCAACACGCTGCACACCGCAGGCACCTTTCGCGCCTGGCGACGCATGGCATCAGCAGACAAATGGCTGCGCATCCACAATAGCCAGGAATGGCCGGACTACTACGACGAAGCGAACGTGGAAGATCTGCGCCGCTTCTTCGACCGCTACCTGAAGGACCTGGACAACGGCTGGGAAACCACACCACGCGTGCGCTATGCGGTGCATGACTTCCAGGGCGGCGACCAGGTCAATCTGCCCGCCGACGCATTCCCGCCTGCGCAAGCGGTATCGACCCAACTGTACCTCGACGGTGGCGCGCGCATTTTGAGCGCAACTGCACCCACCAACGAGGTGCCTGCGGCTTACGACGTTGGGGTCAACCCCGATGCGGTTTCCTTCATCACGCGCTTCGACAAAGAGACCGTGATGGTCGGCTACCCCAAGGCGCATCTGTGGGTGGAAACACGCGGGGCCGACGACATGGACCTGTTCGTGCTGATCCAGAAGCTCGATAAATACGGCACCCCACTACAGCAATTCACCGCGCCCAACCAGAGCGCCAGGGTGCATGACGTCACCGACCACGGCGCCACCGTTTTGCGCTACAAAGGATCGGATGGCCGCTTGCGGGTTTCGACTCGCCATCTTGATGACACGCTTTCAACCGACGACGTCCCGGCCCACAGCTTCGACCGCATCGAAAAACTCTCGCCAGGCGAAATCGTTGAGATCGAAATCGACCTCTTGCCAATCGGCTGGGCGTTCCAGCCAGGTGAACAGCTGCGCTTGATCATCAGCTCGCGAAATCTGCTGGGTACGATCATGCCTGGCATCGCCCAATACACCGGCGCCAACAAAGGTCAGCACGTGATTCACACCGGCGGGCAGTACGCCTCATACCTGCAACTTCCGATCATGGGGGTGTGAACGATGAGTCATTCTTCTACCCCCGCTTTGAGCCCGGTTCTTACCGGTGTCTTTGCCGGCCCCATCGCCGGTTTGAAATACCAGACGCCCACACTGTCGGGGGTTACCACGGACAAAGGTGAATTCCAGTACCGCGCCGAAGAGGCCATTACCTTTTTGGTCGGAGGGATCGTTTTGGGCGCTATAGAGGCGGCGCCACGCTTGAACCTGGCGCAGCTCGCCAACCGTGTGGACGGCAAGATCGACAAGTTGCTCGACCCGTCGGTGACCAACCTGGCCCGATTCGTTCATACACTGGATCAGGAAGGCAACATCGAGTCGGGCGTCAAAATTGCACCCATCGTGCATGAGCTGATTGGCGCTACACCGATCAACTTCAGCCCGCCAATAATGCCCATGGGCCAGGGCGGCGTGGTCGGCTTTGCCGATGATCCCACCTTGCTCCTGATCCTTGAAACGCTCAACGCCACACCTGGTGTTTTCACCGCCAAAACGCCACGCACGCTGTGCGATGCCGCCACCAGCCGTAACGAATTGCGGCGCAATATTCGCGGCATCATCAAGATGACGGACGTGCGCATTCCGCTGCGCGACGGCTCTTACGTGTGTGCCGACGTCTTCCGCCCGGCCGCTGAGGGACGTCACCCCATCGTCATGAGCAAGGGCTTCTACGGCAAAAGCTTTTATCACGACTGCATTTGCAACGAAGCCGACGTCATTCGCAAGGAAGAGATGGAGGACCGCTATTTCTCCGGCAACCCGGACGGCGCCCAGTATGAAAACCACGAGACCGTCGACACTTCGGTATGGGTGCCAGAGGGCTACGTGTGCATCCGGGTAGACGCGCGTGGCGTTTGCAAGAGCCCTGGCCTGCAGGCCCCATTCAGTGTCCAGGAAGCCGAAGACTATTACGACGCCATCGAATGGGCAGGCGCTCAGCCGTGGTCAAACGGGAATGTCGGTTTGTGGGGCATGTCTTACCTGGCCATGGCTCAACACAGCGTCGCCAGCCTGCAGCCGTCGCACCTCAAGGCGATGATTGCGCAAGGCACTGATGCCGACATCTACAACGAGGCCCTGTATGGCGGTGGCATCTTCGGCTCCGGTTTCTGGAACTGGTGGTGGAAGATCTGGTCCGGCAACAACCACTGCGGTGAGCGTCCCGAAACCGACTGGATGGCTCGCGTACTGGCCACGCCGTTCAACGACATCGACGCTTATGGCCCACGCGGCAGCATCTTCATGCGCCCTGACATGAGCAAGGCGACCGCACCGGTCTGGATCGTTGGCCCGCAAGTCGGCGCCATCATTCATCAGCTGGGCAGCAGCGAAACCTACATCCGCTCCACCGCAGCCAAGGCGAGGAAGTTTGATTTCACCGATGCCTGGTTTCCGGGTTCTTACAGCAACAAATCGATTGCCGAACACATGCGGTACTTCGACTACTGGCTCAAAGGTGTCGATAACGGTGTGATGGACGAAGCGCCGGTACGGGTGCAGGTTCGAACCGGCAATGGCGCCCACGTAGTCCTGCACGAAAACGAATGGCCGATAGCACGAACCCAATACCGTCGCTGGTACTTCGATGCCCGGCCATCTGCCTGGCAAAACGATGGTCGACGCCCCAATGTGCTGCGCATCAACGACACCCTGCCGCCCGAACACAGTAGCGCCGAGTATGACGCGCACCTCGATCTGGGCACTCCCACCCTTGCGCCGGCAGGCTCCAATGATGGCACTGCGCGCTGGTCCACGGGCATCTCTTTTGTCAGCGAACCCATGAGCGAAGACATAGTGCTCGCCGGGTACATGAAGGTCGGGCTGTGGGTGGAATCGAGCAGCGCAGACATGGACGTGTTTGTGTCCCTGCGCGTTCTCGATGAACAAGACAGGGAGATTCGCTACGAATCGGTGGTCCTGCCGGTGGACCCGGTTCACATTCACCCCGTTGGACATGGCTTGTTGAAAGTGTCTCGACGCCAACTCGATGTCGAGCGCTCGACCGAATACTGGCCCGTGCATACCCATTTGGAGAAGGACTGCGCGCCACTGCAGCGTGGCGAAATTGTGCCCATCGAAGTCGGGCTCAACCCCAGTACAGCGCTAATCCGCAAAGGTTGCCGCCTGCTGGTTGATATTCAGCCCTACGCGCCGGCAGGGGTGCCGGTTCGTGCGTATGACAAGAGCTATCACCTTGATGCGTTGAACCGGATCTACACCGGCCCGGATTACCCTAGCTACCTGCAACTGCCTATCGTCCCCTAAGCGGGCGCAGGCGTTGAGTGCGGTGTCCACCTGGCAATCAGGTGGGCACCGCGATTCGAGATCAGCCAGCCGCAATCGTACGTGTGTTGGCCGGCAACAGCGTCAGCTGAATGGCCGGGGCGATCATTGCCACCAGTGCTTCCCGATCGGCCGCGACCAGTATCGGCACACCGATTATCTGCCGTCCGGTGACCACCCCCACCAGCATCGATAACGCTACACCCGCACGGAGCCGGGCATCCGGCCCTGCAGATTCGCCACCCCCGGTCATCAACCTGGACTCGATGTAGTCCCGCAGATGAAGACGCGCCTGCTCATTCACCATTGCATTCCTGAGCATCGCCATCAGGGGTTCCGACTCCTCGGGCGCCCCTTCCCACGCCTCGAGAAAAGCGCGAACCACGCGCTCCCCGAGTTGGTCGTCCGCGCCCTCGAAAACCTTGCTCAACTTTTCCAGAGCCGACTCTGGAATATTCATGACCGCGGCAAAAAGCTCGTCTTTCGAGCGAAAAAACTGCATCACCATGGACACGTCTACCGAGGCATCGGCTGCCACGCGCCGCATGGTCGTCGCTGCAAATCCATCACTGGCAAAACGGGCGCGTGCGGCATCAAGCACTGTCTGCCGGCTACTACCCGAGCCCGGGCGTCGCCCAGGCTTGCGCTCTTTATTTCCAGCTAACGTTGGTTCTTTTTTATGGGTCATGGCGCCGATATTTCAGGTTCTTCGCAGCATCGCGAAAAAGGAAGGATTAACAATGGGGACACAGGTTGGCAATCGCAAAACATAACACTCCAGCACCCCGCCGTCTTATGCAACCCGTTGATTTTAGCGTGTTGTGACGAAGAGGTTAAGCCTTTTTCTCAACGCGTGTTGAGTTAAAAAATCAAAAGACCTACACTCGGCTGGCTGGCCCAAGTACGACCAGGATCTGCATAACAAGAGGACCTCTTCATGAGCGATACCCCGCAGACTATTACTCCCGCCCACCCGCTGTCGGCAGAGAAGGATCTCAGCGTGCTGCACACAGGCGTTTTTTCCGGGCCGGTTGCCGGCCTCAAATATCAGACCCCTACCCTCAGCGGGATGACCAACGAAAAGGGTGAGTTCCAGTACCGTGAGGGCGAACGGATCGCGTTTCTGGTTGGAAACACCCCGCTGGGATCCGCCATCGGCAAACCACAGATCAATCTGGCTGAAATAATCAGCCGCGTAGACGGCAATATCAGCAAGTTGCTCGATGCGGGCCTGACAAACATTGCACGGTTTTTGTGCTCGTTAGACCGCGATGGAAACCTGGACGGTGGCATCACCATCGACCCCGAAGCACATGAAATTATCGGCAAATACCGCATCAATTTTCGTCACGACATTTCCTTCGCCGGACTTGCCCTGAACCCCGCGCTTGAGTTTGAGCAAGACCCCTTGATCGCAACGCTGCTCGCGGAGCTTTCAGACGCAGGCGTCTTTACCGATCGCACGCCGCGCCAGCTATGTAACGCGGCGACTGCCCGCAATGAAGTGCGCCGCAACATCTTGGGCATTCTGCGTTTTAAAGACGTGAAGATCCCGCTGCAAAACGGTCTGTACGTGTACGCCGATGTCTTCCGCCCGGCGAAGGAAGGCACGTTTCCGGTCATCATGAACTGCGGTCCCTATGGACGGGCGTTCTATCACCACTCGATCGCAGACGATGCTGATTTTGTAGCCCACGAAGAGATGGAAGAACGCTATTTCCACGGCAATCCTGAAGGCCAGGTGTTTGAGAATCACGAAACAGCCAACACCGTGGATTGGGTTCCGCACGACTATGTGCTGGTGCGGGTCGATGGCCCCGGTTCGGGCAAAAACCCAGGCACACTCGCGCCATTTGGCATCGAGACGGCCGAGGCATTTCGCGATGCGATTGATTGGGCCGGCGAGCAGCGCTGGTGCAACGGCAACGTCGGGCTCTGGGGCATGTCGTATTACGCAATGAGCCAACACGCAGCCGCGAGCCTTGAACCGCGGCACCTGAAAGCCATGATTGCAATCGGCACCGATGTTGATCTGTACGATGAGGTGGCCTATACCGGCGGCATCCTCAATCAAGAGTTTTTCTCTCACTGGTACAAGGCTGGCGTGCTGGCTGCCGTGTGCGGCGAACCCAATGCAGTCGATTTTACCGGCATGCTCAAAGAAGCCACCTTCCGGGATTCCGACATCACCAAGGCGTTCGGCCCCAGGTCCACGATTTTGATGAGCCCAGACATGAGCAAGGTGCAGGTACCGCTTTGGGCCATCGCTTGCACAACGCACATGGCGCACTTCCATCAACTCGGCAGCAGCGAGGCGTATCTCGCCACGAACACGGCGTCGAGAAAAATCGACTTCTGGGAAGACTGGTTCACCAAAGCCTATTCGCGGACCGCTATCGCCGACCACAGAGCGTTTTTCGACCATTGGTTGAAAGGCATCGATAACGGCGTCATGGACAAGCCGCCCGTGCGCCTGGAAATTCGCAGCGGCAATGGCGCTTCCTATATCCAGGAAGAAAATGAATGGCCAATCGCGAGGACGACCTATCCCCAATGGTTCTTCGACGCAACGCCATCGGATTGGCATGGCGACGAGTATCGCGATGACTTCCTGCGCCTGTCGCTGACACCGCCGGCCATCGATGCTCAAGCCGATTATTGCGCACAAATCGCGCTGGAGCTGCGTACCGGAATACCGCCCTGCTTTCTACCGGTCAAACCGCCATCGGTACTGGAAATCTGGAGGACAGGCATTTCGTTCATCAGTGAGCCGGTGAAAGAGGACATGGTGTTCGCCGGTTACGGCAAGGCCAAGCTGTGGGTGTCGTCCACCAGCGTGGACATGGACATCTACGTAAGCCTGCGCGTGCTTGACGAGAATGGCGTGGAGGTCGACTACGCCGGCCCGACCACCATGGGCATGAACGTGCCCAATTACCCTCTCGCCAAGGGCTGGTTAAAGGTGTCTCACCGCAAGATTGATGCAGCGCGTTCGACCCACTACACGGTCAAGCACACGCACCGTAAAGCCGATTACGCACCGCTTGAAAATAACGAAGTGGTACCGGTCGAAATCGAGATCATTCCCAATACGGCGCTGATTCGCAAAGGCTACCGCCTGCGCGTGGACATTCAGCCTTTCGACGGTGTCGATCACGGCCCGCGTCACGGCTACGACGCGGCTTACCACGACGGCGCACGGAACACGATCTACACCGGGCCGGATCGCCCAGGCTTCATTCAACTGCCCATCGTTCCGGCCAAGGGTTTGTAAACAGGGTTGTCACACCGAAGATTCAATAACAACAAGTACTGGAGATAGCTATGACACTCGAAGAACTTGCCGCGCGCACCGAAATTCACGATGTCCTGCTGCGTTATTGCCGTGGCCTGGACCGCATCGATATGTCACTGGTCCGTGGCGCCTTTCACAAAGATGCCTACATCCATTTTCCCGAGAGTCTTCATGTCGGCGGTGCTGAGGGTTTTTTCCAGTTCCTGACTGACGAAATGCCGCGATTCAATCGCACTCAGCATTTCCTCGGTAATAGCCTGATCGAGTTTGACGGCCCCGAGATTGCTTATGTCGAAACTTATCTGCAGGCCGATCACGCAGCGTCGGAGCGCCATCACTGGAAAGGCGACACGGTCAAGTTATGGGCGCGCTATTTCGACAGATTTGAACGCCGCAACGGAGTCTGGCTGATCGCAGAACGCCGGCTCATGGTCGACATGATGTATCGCTATCCTCAGGGAAACTGGTTCGACGATCATCCAGACGCTTCGGGAAGTCCGCGTGACGGAACTGATCGCGTATTGCGAAAAGTGGCAGGTTTTTCCGGCACACCGATTGCTGAAAAATCACTGACAGACGCCTGACCTTCAATCGCCACAAGGGCAATCAGCGCTGTCGCGCTAGACATCTGGCGCGCACCCGGCTAATTGCCCGACTGGAAAGTACTCAAAAGCTCAATGTGTTCCTGGGTGACCCGTTGGACAGCACTGATGGCTTCCAGCATCAGCGGTGATGTCGTTGCCCGGGACGGTTGCACCAGCAGCAGTTCCAGCATCAGGCCGGAGCCGGAAAAAGGGTTGAGCCTGAAGTCCCGTTCCGAAGGATCTGCGCTGAAGTCGTGAACGAACAGCAGGCCGGGAAGAATCGCCATCCACTCGCTTTGCCGAATCAGGTCGAGCGTCGCCAACACCGCATCGAGCTGGTAACAAGGGCCCGCCCCCGAAGGCGCATCCAACTGTGAACCCATCCACTGCGCGTGCTCGCGACTATCAGGTGCCAAGAGCTTGAGACCTGCCAGCGTGTCGAGATCAATGACCTGCCCATGCTCGAAACCACTGTCATGGGTAATTGAGGAGACCAGGAACGCCGGCGTGGCGGCAAACAACGTCGTGACCAGATCCGGAGGGAGCTGCGAAATCGAAGGAATGATTGCGAAGTCGAGTTCATTGGCCCGCACCATGTCGATCAACATGTTGCTGGGGGCGTCGATCACAGCAATCGAGGCGTTGGGGTTCTGCGCCATCAGTTGCAGATAGGCCGGCGCAAGCTGATGGCTCGCCAGTGTCGGCGTCACCCCGAATCGAACTTCGCCGGACAGGCCGGGCTCAAAAGTGTCCAGCGCCAGCAAACCCTTCGAATTGACAGCCAGCACTTCCAGGCAATGCTGGTAAAACAAGGTGCCCGCCGCCGTAGGCTCCACGCTTTTTTGTCGGTCGAACAATTGCACGCCCAACATCTCTTCGATCTGCTTTATATGCTGGGATATGCCCGACTGAGTCGCGAATTCGCGGGCCGCCGCGGCAGTGAAAGACCGGGTCTCATACACCGCCACAAACATTTGCATTTCCCGCAGACCGGGTAGCGCGTCATTCATGGGTGATTCGCTCATTGAAAGTTGAAGGCTGGCTAACGCTTGAAAACTGCTCGCCATGAGCGATGCGGATCGGGATCGCGTTGATATCTTCGGTGGCCTGTTTCAACAACTCGATGAAGTTCTGGGCAACCGTCGACAAGGGTTTACGCGCAGGCTCCACCAGCAGCATATCGTCCCAGAGAATAGGATCGGCCAGCGGATTGAGCGTGAAGCGCCGGCGCCGCAAATCGTCGGCGATGAACAGTCCCGAGATAATGGCCGCCCAGTGGCTGGAGCGCACCAGGTCCATGGCGCCGAGCATGGACTCGAACCAGTTGAGCCGCTGCACGACCTGAACCTTGTGGTCGATCAGGTATTGTTCCAGCAGTGGCCGTCGTCGCACAGGCAGTACCAGGTGCAGGTCCTTGATGCCGCTCAGGCGCACCGGCTCGCAATGTGGCAAGCCTGAATCGGGTGAAGAAACCAGGAATGCCGGCGTTCTGGTGAACAAAGAGGTGGTCAGCCCGCAGCCGCCGCCGGAGTCGTAGGACATACGCTGTGTGATGGCGAAATCCAGCATTCCGCGTCGTACCGCCGTCGCTATCACGCTGCCGGCACCTTCCGTCAGATGCACCGAGACATTGGGATAGGCCGCTTCGAAAGCCCGGAGCGCCCGGCTGAATACCGAACGGGTCATGGTTGGGATCATGCCGATACGCAGCGCACCGCCGGAGGGCTCCGCGCGGGGACCGACCGCATTGCATGCGTTCTCGTGCATGCGCAGCAGTTGCACGCACTGCTGGTAATAGGCATGGCCGGCTGGCGTGGGAACAATCGCGTGGTCTCGGGAGAAAAGCCGCACGCCCAATTGGGTTTCCAACTGCCGCACGTGCGCGGAAACGCCGGACTGCCCTAGCCCTTCGCGGCTGGCCGCGACGGTGAAAGAGCCTTCCTCGTACACGGCAACGAACATGCGGATGTGCATCAACTTCGGGAGCATGAGTTAATTATTGCTCCGGCCGACAGGTTTCACAGGTGATCATGCGCTGGATCGTCTCTTATTCTTTTTTGATAAACGGAATCAGAACACCGCAGGAAGCCCGTACTGTATCCATATCGTGAAAGGCTTGCCAGTGCAGCGCTCACCAGCGTTCCGCTGACAAGGCGCAGAAGTATGCCCTGATAACAGGGCCGAGATGGCGCGACATGCTGAATGCGTCCAGCAGACCGGGGGAGATTATTTACTGAGTTCGCATTGCTTCCTGTAAGAGACCGGAATGCCGGTGATGGACGTCAAACATGACGCGTTCATTCTGGTGAACACGGTGCTCTGGAATCCCTCGTGAGCAAGCTCTCGCCTACAGGGGGATGGTGTTCTTGTATTCAACTGACTTTCATCATGCCGCCGTCGACGGCCAGTAATTGACCCGTAACGAACTGCGCATCGTCGCTCGTCAGGAATAAAACCGGCCCGACGATATCGCGCGGCACGGCCATTCTTTTGAAAGCTTGCAGGTTCACGATTCCATCGCGTACCGCATCGGGTATATGGCTTGTGCCAGGTGTAGCGGTCAGTGCGGGAGCGATGGCATTAACAGTAATGAAATCCTTGCCCAGGTCGTTGGCCAGCCCACGGGTAAATCCGATGATGCCCATCTTGGTTGCCATGTAATGGCTGACGCCCACGGCGTTGGTGACGATTGATGTCGACGAGACATTCACGATGCGCCCCCAGTGATGTTCACGCATCATCGGCACGAACACTTTTGCGCTTAAAAACAAGCTATCCAGGTTGATTTCAAACGTCCGCCGCCAGGTTTTGAAGTCCATATCGTCGATGTGCACATTGGGATAGATTCCAGCGTTATTGACCAGAATATCGCAGCGGCCATATGCCTTCCTCACGACCTCACCGGCCGTATTCCAGTCTTCTTCTTTACTGACATCACAGTGGATTGCGATCGCCTTGCCGCCAGCGTTCTCAACCAGGCTGCACGTTTGCGACAGGTCTGCGATGTCCAGCAACGCCAGCGACGCGCCACGCTGTGCGAGCTGAATCGCCAGTTCCTGCCCGATGCCTTTGGCAGCACCTGAAACAACTGCGACGCGGTTTTCATGTGTTTGCACGGCTTGCACCCATCGAGTTCAAGGTTGTGATTGCCCCACCGCACGCTCCGACATACCGAAGTGCGGCGAGGCCAGGGTCAGCCACCAAAGCGAGGTTCGGGCAGACCTTTCACGCCAAGGCCACGAATGGCGAAAAGACTGCCGCGCATCACGTTGTCGCCGGGATAGCGAGGCAACGGAGGCCTGGTCATGGACGTGACAAAAAGGGTGTCCATGTCTGGCCCGCCAAAGTTGACGCTCGTGACCTTCTTCACCGGCATGTCGATGACTCGATCCAGGCTGCCGTCAGGCGCGAAGCGGCACAGCTTGCCCGCATAGACTTGGGCGTTCCAAAGAAATCCTTCGGCATCGACGGTGGAGCCGTCGGTCGCTGTCGTTGGCGTGAAACCAGCCTTGGTGAAGGTGCGACGGTTGGCGATGGTTCCGGTTTCGAGGTCGTAATCGTAGGCCCAGATTTCACCGGAGAAGGTGTCCGAGAAGTAGAACGTCGACCCGTCCGGACTCCAGCACGGCCCGTTGGAGATCGCGAACCCTGCATCAAGCGTGTGCACCGACAGGTCGGGATCGACGCGAAACAGCGTGCCGTCGGCAAAGCCCTCTCGGGTGTCCATGCTGCCAACGATAAACCGCCCGCGCGCATCCACCTTGCCATCGTTCAGCCGGTTGTGAGGTTTGTCCGGCTCCGGGTTAACGATCAGTTGCGTATCGCCCGTGTTGAGGTCGAGGAAGTGAAACCCCGACCCCAACGCAACGATTGCACCTCCATCGCGACGCAACGCCATGGAGCCGATCGTGTCGGGCATGTCCCACGAGCGAACCTCACGACCGTCAGCGGTGCAGCGAAAGACGCGACAGCCGACAACGTCGATCCAGTACAAGCGCTGCTCTTGCACGTCCCATAGAGGACCCTCACCGAGGGTCGTCTTTACATCAACCAGAACATCGATCTGCATGTTATCTCCTGGATTCCATTGAACTGGATGTGGGCGATCCGACGCTGAACCGCAGTCTCGAAAAAACGTTGCTCAGGCTTTTGGCGGTTCGGCAATGGTGATAAAAACGCCGTAGGGATCTTTGAAGCTGAACCAGGTCATCGTCAGGTTTCCACCAAGCTTGCGGATAATGATGTCCTTGGGCTCACAAACGACTTCTACACCTTCAAACACGCGAATCTTTTCAAAGGCCTCTTGGGTGCTTTCAACCAGCAAGGCCAAGCGGGTAATCCCCACCTGGTTCATCAATTCATAAGGACCATCACCGACAATGGTGGAAGGATGGGTGTACTCAATCAGGTTGATTTCAGTGGCGTGCTTGGGGTCTGCGCCTGCCGTCAAAATGTGGTGCGCATAAATACTGATTTCTTCTTGATCAAAGCCCAACAGCGGACCGTCGGCTTCGTCAGTCCTTGTTTCAAATGTAGAAACAAAGCCAAGCACATCACGGTAAAACGTGAGGGCCTGATCTACGTTTGGCACGGTGATGCAAACATGCAGGAGTTTCTTAACTAATGCGCTCATAGCGGTGTACCTTGGTTAATTAAACATTCCAGGCGTTGGTGAGGTTGTAACGAGTAGCCCATTGAACGTCATAGACCTTTTCGCCCCAGGTCTTGGTTTTGTCATCGCCCGCTTCAATGCGTACAGGGCTATTCATCCACCCTTCAAACTGGGTCTTATTCTCAAACTCATAAATCGTCAGATACGTTGGGCAAGGTTGAGTCGCCGTACCGACGTGATAGGTTTCTTCAGCTAATTTGAAGCGAGTGACTTTCTTGACAAAGTCTCCCTTCAGCAACATGGGCACGTGAACATCGTCGTACCATGTATTGAATTTAACCTCATCTTCAGCCGGGCAATTAATGCCAACAATCCAGATAACCGCCTGATCGCTCATTATTCAGTTTCCGATATGTAATGTTGTTCTTGTTAATTACGAGAACACTGGAATTTCAGGCAAAAGAACCCGCAGACCACTGCCGTCCGAAAACTGGAAGTGGTCGCAGCGTTACTTTTGATTCTTTACTTTTTGGCGATGGCTTCGAAGTATTTGATTTTCCCTTGCTCGCGATGGCTACGCAGCGTGTGGGTAGTCATCACCGGGTGCTGTTCATAAGCCGGCTCCGGAACATTCGGGTTGCCAGTCCACGAAATCAGCCTGCAAACGCGGCTACTGATACGCCAGCCCTTGTCAGTACGCACCAGTACATCGTCGTACCAGCCACGGCCCACCCAGTCAGGACCGCCCACTGCCGAGTCGCGAGAGAGCAGCCAATCGCCGTAAGTCAGTGCATACGCCGTGTCGCCGTCGACGTGAACACATGAACCCGTCATCGTGTGCATGTGATTGG
The DNA here is from genome assembly GCF_050321825.1 of Gordonia sp. IEGM753. Classification (NCBI taxonomy): domain Bacteria; kingdom Bacillati; phylum Actinomycetota; class Actinomycetes; order Mycobacteriales; family Gordoniaceae; genus Gordonia; species Gordonia sp. IEGM753. The sequence goes on along the minus strand of NZ_JBNQGB010000001.1, from coordinate 699,286 downwards.
TCAGGGTTTCGTGGAAGTCCTTGAAGGCGAATTTGAGCGCCCCCACCGACTTCCAGACAGCGCCGGCAGGCCCGAAATCAGCGTGGGCATCTTCGGTAAACACGTCATCCAGCAAGTCCCAGGCGTGACCGTCCAGCGCCACGCCATAGAGATTGATGACTTCGATAATTTCAGATCTGTCTTGTGTCACGCTCATTTAAAACTCTCCAATTTGCCAGAGTAAGAAAAATCACATCCAACTGGCTTTTTGAAACAAGTGACCCGTTACTTGCAGCTTTCAATGACTTCGAGCACGTTGTCAAAGGGGTCTTTGAACGTCAGGATTTTGAATTTCCCGCCGGTTGGAGCGATCACCGTTTGTGGCTCACACAGAAAAACGATATCACCACGTGCCTTGAGCTTCTCATAAATGGCATCCGTGTTGTCGACACCGAAAGCCATACGGTTGATGCCGGCATGGTTCAGCGGCGCGGATGGGTTTTTGCTGACAACGGTTTTTGGCGAGACGAACTCGATCAGATCGATAACGGTCGCGTTTTCCTTGTCTTTGCCAACGAGGTGGTCGGCATGAATTTCAATAATTTGATTAGGAAAACCAAGTATTTCGCCGGGCGCCCTTTCGCCCCTCAGTTTGCCGATAGATTCAAGCCCGAGAACACCACAGTAAAACTCAAGTGCTGCCTCGATATCGGCGACAGTAATGCACACGTGAAACAAACGGTTGATGTAGCGATCCATGGTTTTTCCTTTATTTCAGGTTGGGTGACAAATCAAATGGATGCCCACTAAAAACAGGCAGGCAAATCAGTATTTAATCTACGGAACTAGTTGCTGTTAGTGACTCTGCAAGGGGCGCTCTTTCACCATTAGAAAAGCGAGCATCGCTACCAGGCTCGGCGCGGCCATGCACGCCAGGATGATTGGCACGGTTACGCCTGCCGCAAGCATGAAACCGGCAATAGCAGGGCCGATGATGGGTCCGACCCGGCCGATGGCGTAAATCACGCCCATCGCGGATGAACGAAAGCTCATGGGATAGAGCGACCCGACATAGGGTAATAAAATGCAGGTGGCGCCCATTGCCGTGAACCCGGCAAAGAACATGCAGATCAACGCAGCGACCGGGTCCTGAATAACACCAATCAGTGAAATCGAAATGAACAGAATGGGCATGTAGATGGCGAACACTTTCTTGTAGCCCATCCGGCCGGACATCCATCCGGCCAACGGTGTGGATATAAAGTTGCTGCAAGTAAATACAAGGATGAACGTGACACCGGTTGTTAGCGAATACCCCCGTTGAACCATCAACTGCGCGATCCACGTGGTCAGGGTGACGGAAACCATCATGATGCAGAGCATGCCTGTGCCCAGGAACAGCGTGTTACGCGCATACCCGCCCTGAAACAGGCGCTTCAGAGGCACCTTTGCAGCCGGCGGCTCATTCAGGCTGTAGGCATCGTTGACGGCGGGAACAAACTGCGGATCGGCCTTGACCAGTACCTTGCGAATGCTTTCACTTTTGCCCTTTTTCACCAAAATCGACATCGACTCAGGCAACCACACCTGAGCGATAGGCACCAGTACGATGCAAACAATGGTGCCAAGTAATATCGCCCTCCACCCCAACGTGGACAGCAGTGCGATCGATAGCACCGCAGATAACAGAACGCCCACCGAGATGCCGGTATAGGACACACTGGAGACCATCGCTTTCCACTTGCCCGGCGTGTATTCGAAGACCAGTGCCACGGCAATCGGCACGATGCCGGCCAGGCCAAAACCCGCGATGAAACGGTAGACCGCGAAATCGACGAGTCCCTGAGCCAGGCCACAAGCTGCCGTGAACAGGATGAAGACCGTCATGCCGATGAGCATCATCCGCTTGCGGCCAATGGCATCAGCGGCCACGCCAAAGATAATGGCCCCGCCCACAGCCCCGATGTGCCCAACGCTGGCAAGGATCCCGGCCTCGGCAGGACCCATTTTCATATCGGCCATGATGGCTGGAAGTAGCGTGCCGAAGAGCGCGCTGTCGATGCCGTCGAACACAATCGCAAGAAAGCAGATCACCGCCACTTGCACACTGAACGAACTGAATTGGCCACTTTCAATCACTTGCGTGACGTTGACTTCACGCCTGCCCGCTGCTGAAACGCTGGTTAAATCAGTCATGGCATGCATCTCTCGTACACCGATTTCTCAGTATGAACAGGGGTGATAGGCGCTGATTCTTCAGCCTTGGCTGTGGCAATGACGGTGGTTTCGGTCGTTTCGGCAATTGATCCTTCGCGTGCACCGGGCAGCAGAAAATGCGCCAGTGCCGGTATCAATACCAACGCACCGAGCATATTCCACAAGAACATGAACGCCAGCAGCAGGCCCATGTCAGCCTGGAACTTGATGCTGGAGAAATGCCAGGTCGCGACCGCTGCCGCCAGGGTCACGCCCGTCAGCAACACCACGCGGCCGGTGAACTGCAAAGCGGTGGCGTAGGCCTGTTTCAACGTGGCGCCTGCACGCATACGCCCAAGGGTCACGCTCAGCACGTACAGCGCGTAATCCACCCCGATCCCCACGCCCAGCGCAATCACCGGCAGCGTTGCCACCTTCACCCCCATTCCCAAGGCCACCATCAAGGCTTCGGCCAAAATCGACGTGAGCATCAGCGGCAGCATCGCCACCAGCACTGCCCGCCACGAGCGGAAGGTGATGAAGCACAGCAACGCCACAGCTCCGTAGACCATGAACAACATCTGGTACCAGGCCTTGTGCACCACGATATTGGTGGTAGCGTCGATCCCCGCCGAGCCGGCCGCCAGCAGGAAGGTCGCATCCTTGTCATTGTTTTTCGCGGCGAAGCGCTCGACCAGGTCGACTACTTGCTGCAGGGTCTCGGCGCGGTGGTCACGTAAGTAGGCGTACACCGTCAGCAGGTTGCATTCTTCGTTGTACAGTTCACGCGGCGCCCGAGCGGTGATGGTGTTGAGCATGCTCTGGTTGCTCGACAAGTCGTACCACAAAGGGCTGCCCTCGTTCATTCCCACCATCAGGCGCCGTTGTAACCGCGCAATCGACTGAGTGGACTCCACGCCGGGCAGGTCCATCAGCTCCCATTCGAGTTGATCGACCCGGCGCAACACATCGTATTGGCTGCAGTTGCCTTCGGAGGTCTTGACCATGATGGCGAACAGGTCGTTGCTGGCACCGTAGTTTTTTGTCAGGTAGGTAACGTCGCGGTTGTAACGCGAATCGGCCTGCAGTTCCGGCGCCCCAGGGTCGAGATCACCGACCTTCAACTGAGTGCCGACGGCAATGCCCACCACCGCCAAAACTACCGCCGTGGCGATCGCCAACGTGGCGCGGCGCCCTTCGGTAAAGCGTACCAGCCAGATAAAGAAGGCACTGTTATCCCCCGCTGCGGTGGCCGATTCCCGGCGAACTGCCCGCTCGGCGGCTTTACGGCTCACGCCGACGTAGCTCAAGAGCACGGGCAGCAGAATCAGATTGGAAATCACCAGTACCAGTACGCCCAGGCTGGCGGCGATGGCCAGCTCGCGGATGACCGGGATGTCGATCATCAGCAGCACCGCGAAGCCTACGGCGTCAGCCAACAGTGCAGTCAGGCCGGCCAAAAACAGACGCCTGAAGGTGTAGCGCGCGGCCACATAGCGGTGCGTGCCGCGCCCGATGTCCTGCAGGATGCCGTTCATTTTCTGTGCGCCATGGCTGATACCGATGGCGAAAATCAGAAAGGGAACCAGCATGGTGTAGGGGTTCAGCGAGTACCCCAGTAGCGGCAGCAGGCCCAGTTGCCACAGCACGCCGGTCAACGACGTCATCACCACCAGCGCGGTGCTGATCACGTCGCGGTTGTACAGGAACACCATCGCGGCACAGATGACCAGCGCGATGAAAAAGAACCCGATCACCTCTTGCATGCCATCCATTAGGTCGCCGGACAGCTTGGCAAAACCGGTGATATGAAGGGCTACCACGTCACCGCTGTACTTGGCGCGCAGCTGCTCCAACTGATCGGACAGGGCCGCATAGTCCAGCGGCTTGCCGGAAGCATCGTGCTCCAGCAGCGGTACCTGAATGACGGTGGAGCCGCCGTTGACCGCTACCAATTGCCCAATCTCACCGGAGCGTTGCACATTCATGCGCAGCTCTTCGAGCTTGGCGGCTGAGCCGTCGTAGTAATCAGGGATCACCTGGCCACCGTCCAGGCCATCTTCGGTTACCGCCGTCCAGCGCACATTGGGCGTCCACAACGACTTCATGAACGCACGGTCCACCCCCGGCAACATGAACACGGCGTCGTTGATCTGGCGCAGCGTCTCGATATAGCTCGCGTTGTAGATATCGCCCTTGCGTGCTTCCACCGCGATCCGTAGCGAGTTACCCAGGCCGGTGAGCTCTTTCTTGTGCTCCAGGTAGTTGGTGATGTACGGGTGGTTGGTCGGAATGGTCTTTTCGAAGCTGGCATTGAGCTTCAGGCTCAATGCACTGACGCCAAGCATGATCGTGACCAGCACGCACAACAACAGCACCAGGATGCGGTGGTTGAAAACGGCGCGTTCGAGGCGCGAGCCCGAGCGCGGATCAAAGTCTTCGAGCCGGCAAGCCGCGGTCGAGGTGGGTGTCATAGTGGTCATGTCGTTGGACTCTTGTTATGGCGTGTCGCGGAATCAATCAATTGCATGTCGTCAACCAAGCCTGGCCACTCCGCCCAGGCTGGTGGCCACAAGACCACCGTCTGCGGCTTCGACCAGTGAGGTCAGCGGATCGCGACGCGGCAGCTGCTGCTCGGCAAAGTGAGCACCACCGTCGCGGCTTGAAAGAAGTCGTCCGCCCTGCGCCAGCAGCATCACCTGGCCATCGCGAAGTTCGACGCTGGACAGGATCGTCAATGGCGCCGACAACTCGATCGAGGTAACGGCTGTGCTGCCAGGATCAATGCGGCAAGCAGCCCCCAACAGGCCGGCGAGCACAAAACTGCCATTGCGCGTGGCCGTGGCGGTGAACAAGGTGCGTCCGGAAGGCGAAGACAATGCTTCGAAGCTTTCGCCATTGTCTTGGCTGCGCATCAATACGCCCTGCTCCCCAGCGATCACCCAGGTCTTGTCATGGTGGGCAACCGCGTAGAGGTGCATGCTCATGGAGTTGGGCAGGCGATTACGGCAAGGCGTCCATGTCTTGCCGCCGTCGTCAGTGGTGGCGGCCAGGCCGAATGCGCCCACCACCATCCCGTGCCGGGCATCGGCAAAACAAATCGATAGCAAGGGTTTGTCGGCGCCATCGTCCACCAGACGCCGGGCATCTTGGAGACGACGTTCGCGGTCGGCGTCGGTGTTGGGCAAGCCCAGCGCCTGGGCCAGCGTAGCCTTGGCGAGCGCCACCCCATCCATCTGTACCGACCAATTCTCGCCACCGTCAGAGGTGTGCAGTACCACACCGCTGTGGCCAGCTATCCAACCCTGACGGGCATCGGCGAAGCTCGCCGATGTCAGGGTCACGCTGACCGGCACGCTGGCCTGACGCCAATGCCGTCCACCGTCGTCGGACAGCACGACCAAACCACGCTCGCCCACCGCCACCAGCCGATCGCCAGCCACAACCACTCGCGTCAGCGTTGCGTGCGCTGCCCGATCAGTCAGGGTGGCAGGCTGGTGCAGCGGCCCGGTCATGGCGGCCGAAGCGAACGCCACGGTGGTGGATGCCAAAGTGGGGGCCAACAACACCTGCAAACCCAGGCCAACCCCCACCAGCATCAGCCGCCGACGCGAACCGTCGAAGCCTTCATTGTTATTGTTATTCATACCGGTTATCTCATCAGATTCAGTGTTCAAGCGAGATACAGTGTTTAACGTACGCCTTCTCCAGAAAGCGATTCAGGGGTGAAGATCCGGTCAGGCAACACGGCCTTGAGGTCGACTTGAGTTTCACGAGGGAAGTAAGCAGACGCGAAGTAGCCACCGCCAATCAGGTCGTAGGACATATAGCCTTCCACGATGGTCCCCGGCGCTGCGGGGAACACTGTCGGCAGGTTATAGGTCACCTTCCAGAGTTGCCCTTGAGCGTCCCAACGCTCACCGGCGACAGCGATCCACGTGTCTTCATCAAGGTACACACGCAGACGTGGAATGACGTGGCGCTGGCCCGGTTTCAGCGTGGCTTCCACCACCCATACCCGGTGTTTCTCAAACCGCATGAAGTCAGGGTTCACGGTCTGTGGCGACATGAGCTGGTCGATCGACGTCGCCTGGTGATAGCTGTTGGTGTTGTACGGCACGTACATTTCACGCTTGCCCACCACCTTCCAGTCGTAACGGCCGATGGAGGACGCGTAAACCTCGACCTCGTCGAAGTTCAGAATGCCGCCAGACACCGGGCTGGGAACATCGCAGCAGGTCAGCGGCAGACGGCGAACACGTCGCTGGCCGGTCAGGTACGTCCAGGTTTTGGATTCGATGTCATTAATGTTGACTCGCTGCAGGAGAATCTCACCGGCACGGATGGGTGGGCCGGATGTGTCAACCCGCACGAGCTTTATGTTGGAACCGGCGGCTTGCCATTTTGCAAGGTTGCTGTTCGGGTCGTAGTACGGGAACGAGCTCTTGGCCACGTTCTGCGACACCGGGATTACCTTGCCCTCAGGGGTCACGCGCGCCAGGCTGGGCGTCGTTTGGTAGCTAGGGGTTGTCCATCTCAACAGGTGGTTCCAGATCGCCTCCTCGCCGCTCTTCGGGATGGGGAACGGGGCGCCGCCAAAGGCGTCCTTGGGAAAAGGGCCGAGCTTGCCACTTGGGTCCAACGTCGCACGGGTGGCATTGGCGAAGGTGTTGTCATACACCCATTGCGGCGCCGCGGCAGTGCGTCGGGTCTGGAATACCTGAACGTTAAAGCTCGGGAACCGCTTCAACAGGCCCATCGTGCCTTCAGTCAGTTGATCTTTGTACTGTTCTGCATTCTGTCCCGTGATGGTCAGCAGAGGCTTGTCCTTGCCAAACAGGTCGGGAATCGCCGCCGAAGTTTTCGAGGCATCGACCGGGTAGCCGCCCTCCCAGGGCGGAATGGAGCCGTCCTTGTTGCCGGCACGCTCTGCACCCATCGGGGTCAGTGTGGTCTTGAGTTTGGCCGCTTCATCAGCCGTAACAGCGGCCTGCACCATCGGCGCCGCGAAGGCGGCGCACGCCAAGGCCAGCAAGGTCATGCGATTGAATATGGTCATGTCATTTTCCCTTAGAAGGTGCGACGCAGCGACACTGAGACGAAATCACGATCTTTCAAGGTCTGAGCGAAGGTGTACGTGCCGTTGACGCTGGGATCGAGGGACGCATACGTGGCCGTGTTTTCGCCGCCGTAGTAGTGGGTATAAGCCATCGAGAAATCCCACACGGTCAGGTAGTTGCCTGCCAGGGTGAAGGTCATGTCCCCGCCATTGTTCGGCCCCATGATCACCACAGGCGACTTGCCGTGGTTGTAGCCCACGGTGAAGGATGGCGTAAGGTCCAAACCGTCCATCACGTTGCGCTGCGGTAGGGCATACAAGGCGCGCACCGCTGTGGCACGTCGATCCAGTCCTGGGTCCATCGCACCGCAGTTACTGGTGCAACTGGTCAGCTGGTTGTAGGCCACTTCCATGCTGAGCGCAGGCTCGTCGGACAGGAAGTTACGCGGCATGCTCCAGATCATCGACACGTTGGCGTGGGCCGAGTTGCCGATGGCATAGAACGCATGATTGTTGTTGTCCGCCTCGGCAGTTCCAACCGCTTGCGGCAGGCTGGTCAGCGGCGTGTCGCGACGCACAGAGAGTTCGCCGGCGAAGTTGACCGTGTCCACGGTCGTGGTGGCGCTGACGCCAAACGCCTTGATGTCCTCTGGATAAACCCATTGGTACGTTCCGAACCCCGCACCAGTGATGCCGGTAAGCTGTGCTCGCGAATAAAGCACAGGTGTCTTGGCGTGGTAACGGATCCCGTAGACGCCAAACTCCCAGTCGCCCAGTTGAGTGCGCAAGCCAAGACCAAACTGCCCTTGATCGCTGGCTTTAAGATCCTGCTTGCGCGACAAACCAACACCTGGCACACCGGGCGCGAAGCGGATGCGCTCGCCACCGTCGCCGATGAAGTCGTTGACCGAGAAGTAGCTCCCGGCTGCGGGCAGGCGGGTCGACTCCCAATCGTATTGGTAGTAACCCATCAGGGTCAGCGCTGGTGAAAACTGGATTTGGCCCGAGAACTGGCCCACCGGCCTGATGATTTCCTTGGTGGTCGATCCTGGTACCGAAGACGCCTTGACCGCGTCCACCGGAGACTGAGTCCCAGCAATGGCGTTGGCGCCGAAGAACAGACTCTCGCCCCAGAGCACCGTGTGCCGACCGAGACGACCGCTTACGCGGGCGGTGCCGACGTCCGCGCCACCAAAAACGAAGGCGTCGAGAATCTCGGCCTGACGACCGTGCAGATCGCGAGTGTCATGGGTGAATTCGTTGTACGGCACCGACAACGAGTTGTTGGTCGCACGAGAGTCGTTTTCATTTTTCTGGTTGTAGACATCGTCATACCAGGCTGCGCCGCTCACACGCAGGCCGAAATCGTCACGAAAAACCAGGTCCATTTCGGACAGTAAATCGAGACGATTGGAGATGAGTCTGCCGCTCTTGAAGTTACGGTCGCCGTCATCGCCGTTAAGCGCCGAGGGGCCGGATCCGCTACCCGCAGTGGCAGGCACGTTCTTGGTGAGCGTGTCGTCCTGGCCTTTGACACGCATGCCGGCTGAGTACTTGAACGTATTATCCCAGCGCAGTTTGATGTCTGGATTTCCGACATCGATCGGCGCGGCCAACGAGTAACCCGCAGTCATCAGACTGGTGGCTACTACTACGGATCGAAGGCTTTGGCGGTATAAAACGTTTGGCGAATCTGCAAATCTTATTTTTATTATTTGCATCACTATTACCTAAAGAGATGGTGTTAGGTATTAACTCCGATTGCTGCTGCGCATCAGTGTTGGCCCGAGTATATGCAGCCCCTTTTCGGCATGAACAATGATAAAACCCGCTGCACCGCAGCCAGAAATCTGATGGTTCAGTCAGGGCGCAGGTTCTTCAGGGGAACGCGCAAACGCCCACGGCCGCGAACACCGCAAAGGCGCGCAGATCAGGGGAAAAGGCACTGGGAAACTGATGGGAAAATGCAACGTGGCGAGGTACTCGCTCCCGCCGGTCTGCGCAGCAGACCCTAAACCTGCAGGCGCGATATTCCAGAAAAACCGCGTTAGCTGACTTTACGACTGCTTCGCAGCCGAACGGGAGCGAGCGCCCTCGTCATAGATCTATTTCACGTTATCGGGTGTGGTCGGACGCCAGGTGCATGGCCATTTTGTCGAATAGCAGCTTTACCCGCGTCAGCTCCAGGCGTGCAGTCGGCACCATGATTTTTACCCAGCGTTCTACCAACGAGAATTGCTCAAGCACAGGCACAAGTTGCCCGGCCTGCAGGGCATCGGCAACAACCGGCAGTGCCAGCTGAACAATCCCATGGCCATCGCGGGCGGCGGCGCACAAATAGCCTTCATCATTGGTGATAAGCACAGGGCGCACGTCCACTTCTATGCGCCCCTCTGGCGAGTTGAACCCCCAGATCGAACCGGCTATGGAGAACGTGAGACAGGGGTGCTGGATCAGATCACGCGGGTGCAGCGGCACGTCACACCGGGAAAGATACGCCGGGGCCGCGCACAGCAGCCGGGGAAAGGGCCGAATGACCTGTTCCACAACATCGGAATAGGCCATTTGATCCATACCGACCGAGATATCAAAGCCCTCCTCCGCTGGATTACCGCCCCGGTCGGACGCGATGACTTCCAGCTGCACCCGCGGATTCTGAGCGCGGTAATGAGTGAACAGATCACCAAGGCCTTGCCGAATAAGAACGGCTGGGGCCTTGATCCTGATTGGGCCTTCGATGCTGCCGGGGCTCAAAATCGCACCGCTGGCCATGTCGCTGTATGCGCGCAGCAGTTGGCGTGCATGCGTAAGGTAGCTATGGCCTGTGTCTGTCAGCGTCAAGCGCCGGGTTGAGCGGTCGAACAAGGTTATTTTGAAATCCCATTCGAGCTCGTCAACCCGCTTCATGATGACTGAAGGCGAGGTATACAAAGTGCGCGCGGCAGCTGAGAAATTACCGCTGTCGGCGGTGACGACGAAAGCCTTCAGCTTCAACAGCATGTCCATTTTGGAGCGCTCAGTCTTAGGAAATGAGTTCAGACTCGACGGCGCGACGAATATCGATTTTCGACCACAGGCGATCATGGTGCGCCTGACAACTTTGACCTAACGATCCGATACCGTTGAGCACACACCAGTGCTCAAGATAAAAAAGCGCAAAATCAGCGATGGTCATTTTCTCGAATAGCCAGTCTTTGCCGTTGATCTGTCGTTCTGCCCGGTCGAGCCCGGCCTGGAATATCTTCAGGCCTTGCGCTTTTACAGCCGCGTGGTCTGATTCGCTCGGCGCGAATTTCTCGGGTCGGCGAGCGCGAGTGTAGCCTTGCATGTGCACGGTAGACACCAAATATTCGAGCATTTCCAACACACGAATCTCACCCTCGATATCCGTCGGGATCAACTCGCGTTCGGGATTCGTGCGGGCCAGATACAGCGCAATGACCGGAAATTCAGTAAGGAGCGATCCGTCATCGCGGATCAGTGCCGGGACTTTACCTTTGGGATTGATGTGCGTGTAAGCCTCGAATTCTGGCGTGCCGGGACGCGCCGCTTTCTCGATCTCGAACGGCTTGCCAATTTCAGCGAGCAAGGCATGTATTCCGATCTGGCAGGCACCGGGTAAAAAATACAATTTCATAAAACACTCCGTGAGTGATGAGGGGAACGGCGACAGCGAGTGCTACACGATGAACGTTTCCAGGACGCCAATACCGTCCACGCCCGCCTCTACCCGGTCGCCGGGCTTGAGGTACCATTCGCGTGGATCTGGCTTGTGGTGCAACGCCACGCCTTCGGGCGTCCCCGTACTGATCAGGTCGCCGGGCACCAGGCCGAACCGCGACCAGAACGCAACCATCTCTGCAAAGCCAAAGATCAGGTCGCGGCAATCGGAATGCTGGCGTAATTGGCCATTGACCTTGAGCCAGAGCACCAGGCCATTGGGATCCGGCACCTCGTCTGCGGTAAGGATGTAAGGGCCGATCGGTCCAAAGCCAGGGAAGTTCTTCCCCAGCATGATCATGCCGTTGTGCATTTCGCGAAGCTGCCATTCACGCGCTGACAGGTCATTGAAGATGGTGTAACCGAAAATGGCGCTGGCGGGATCGATGTCGCTGCGCGCATCGATAGGCTTGCCCAGCACCAGTGCGATCTCGACCTCGTAGTCGAAATCGAGCACGTCGTCCGGCCGCTTCACCTGACTTTTGTGCGGCACCAGCGTGCGCCCGAGCTTGACGAAACCGGTTGGAAAGTCGCTGTGCAGTTTGCTGGCGTTGGTTGCATCGCCCTTCATCGACTCCATCTTGTGCCGCCCAAAGTTACGGCCAGCACAGAACATGGATTTCTCTGGCACAGGCGTCAGCCACTTCACGCAGTTCGGATCATCCATCCAGGCGGGATCCTGGCGATCCGCTGCCCACATGAGCAATTCGCGAGTAGCGTCCATCGCCGACAAGCCGCCCTCGATCAGCTCCATCACCGAGGTCGGCGTGCCCGAGCCACTCCGGTCAACGGCAGCCTTGGCGACATCAACCAGTCGTTCCACGCCCGACACGGAAGTGACAATGCCGAGCCGCTCGTGCCCTGTAGCAGATTGGTAGCGTGCGATTTTCATGCGTCGAGCCTGGCCAGCAGGTGTTTCAACAATTGCACTTCGCTCGGGTCCAGACTGCCTTGAACATCAGCCTCGCTCGACTTGCGTATCGCGATAAGCTCAAGAACTGCAAGACGACCTTCGGGCGTCAACCTGACAGTCACTTGTCCATCGCCTGAATCGACCTCGTGCAGCAGCCCACGCACGATGAGTTTCTGAACGATGGCAGCGGAAATCCCCTTGCCGCGAACTTTTTCGCTGCGGGCAACGATCTCGGGCACACACAACCCGTCCTCACGGCCAATGATGCTCAACACCGCATATTCTTCTGCGGTCCAGCGATTGGATTCAAGCTTTTCAATCACCGATTGCCGGGTCTGGAAGTAGGCATTCGAGACCTGGTACAGCAAATCATCGGATGACAAATTACTGAATTCATCATCCGAGCTAACGGTTTGCCTGGGCAGCAACATGCCATATCGCCCACCGTGGAACACCAGTGGCTTGCGCGCAGAATGGCTGAAATCGACAATCTCGCCGACGAAGATGACGTGATCTCCGCCTTCGTATTGATAAGCCAGTTTGCAGGCGAAACGGGCCATGCAGTCTGGCAACAACGGCACGCCGTCCGGACCGCGATCCAGCGCAAGCCCCTCGAACCGGTCAATGCCCTTGCTCGCAAAGCGCGACGACAGCGCCTCCTGATCGGCAGACAGGATATGCACCGCGAAATGCCCGCTGTTGCGAAAAGCGTCCATATTCAAGGAGCTCCGCGCCAGGCTCCAGAGCACCATCGGTGGGTCGAGTGACACGGAGGAAAAGCTGTTCGCGGTCAAACCGATGTCCACGCCGCCCGGACCGCTGGTGGTGACAATCGTCACGCCGGTGGCGAATGAGCCGAAGGCGTCTCGCAGTGCACGGCCATCGAAGCTCGCAGTGGCGTTGGCAGGTTCTGGTTGGGTTGATGTCTGCGTAGTCATTCTGAATACCTCCAATCTCTTGATCGATACCGCCCCGCTGCACAGGGGCCGCCGAGACGGCCCGCCGCAACATTACTTGGCAGCTCTGGCGCGTGCTTTGTCCGCCAGGTAGGTCTCAAGCGTCACCAACGGACCTCGCTCGTGGTCCAGCGCCTTCGTCGCAACACCACTGAACGCAGTGGTCTCGTTGAACCAGCATTCCTGGGGTGGCAGGCCCCAGCGCAGTGACAAGCCAGGCTTGCGCACATCCCATGCCACAGGTTCGACCTCGATATCGATCAGCAGATAGTGATCGCAGAACAACTCCACCCGATGCCCATCAGGATCGCGCAAGTAAACGAACAGCACGCCCGCCGGTCCGTGTCGGCCAGGCCCGCGTTCGACGATATCGCCCATGCCCAGATTGCCGGCGATATCGCAGGCGCGCAGGATGCTGTGCGAATCGGAAACGGTGTAGGCAAAGTGATGCAAACGCGGTCCCGGATTTTCCAGAAAAACGATGTCCTGGGTGCCGGGCTTGCGGAACATGAATGTCGCAATCAACTTCTCATCAAGCGCCATGTATTCCGAAATGCGAAAGCCCATCTCCGCATAGAAATCGGTCTGTTCCTGCACATTCGGAACCTGGATCTGGTAGTGATCGAAGCGCATGGCAGCGCCGCCCTTGAAGTCCTGAAACTGCGTGTACACACGGGGCGTCGTGCTCATGGTGGCGCAGAGCTGCACAGGTGTCCCTGCCGGGTCATTGACCAGCAGCGTGCGCCCTTGATGTGGCACTTCTATCCAGCGTGCCGGGAGGCCTTTGGACGTGTAAAAGTGCGCCGCCTTGTCCAGCTCTTCTTCGGTGTAAACCCGAAAGCCAATGGCTTCGGCTGAATGCTCGCCGTTGTGGCGCTTGATCACCAGGCTGTGGTGGCACACCTCTTCCAGACCACGGAAATACAGGGTGTCGGCATCGCGTTCGGTCAAGACCAGGCCAATGACCTGTTCGTAGAAATCGCGACTGGCTTCCAGGTCGCGCGAAGTGATGACGGCGTGGCTCGAGCGGGTGATATTGAACGGTGGGTAGTAGACCGGTTTTGGCAGTGGCATGGTGAGTCTCCTGGTGTCTTTTCAGAGCCGAGTAAAGTCAGCTTCGTTGCTCAACTCGAGGGGACCAGTCAACCGACCGGTCATGTTGTACCAACCAATATTGAACAGCAGCGCAAGGCTCTGCTGGGGCCCAAGCGCGCTATGAACAGCGTCCCAAACCTCGGCGCTGACTTGCGCTGGGGCACGGGTAGCATCACGTGCCAGACGCAGTACCGCTTTTTCCAGATCAGAGAAAAGCAGGCTCTTTTCAAAATCCCACAGCGCCAGCATTTGCTCTTTCGATACGCCTTCCTTGATGGCCCGGTTCCAATGCGGATCGTGTTCGTAACGCGTGCCCATGGTCTGGCACGACATCACAATCGCCATCTCACGCAATTTGGGATCGATGCCATAGCCTTGGCGAACGGCGTCGGCCATGGGGATAAACACTTCGAGGATCTCTGGACAAATGGCCAGCGTCCGAAAGATCTGTGCGCTGGGTGCGTGACCACGCTTGGCACGCAGCAATGCAAATGCTTCAGGTGCTTCGTCTGGGGTTGGCAGGTTAATACGAGGCATACAAAACTCCGCACATTATTGTTGTTAGTCAGCTGCCGCAGCGTGGCGATTAAAATGACTGCGGCAGCCGTCGACTATTGGCCGTTGATCCGCTGATCCCATTCGTTATTGCGATCAAGGAACGCCCACACGCGGTCTTGTGCCTCGCGAGCACCCGGGTACCGCTCGCCGCGCATCTGTGCGTTGCGCCACGGGTCACCCGAGAAGAACTTCTCGTACAAATTCTGGCGTCCGGCAAACGACGAGCAAGAGGCATCCCACGCCAGGCGCAACAGTTGCATCTTGCGTTCAGCCGGAATGTCGGCACCGGCGCAGTAACGTTCGATGGCCGGACCGTTTTCGCTGTAGAGATCCTCGACGGTTGGCGCAACCACCACGTTGCCGGCACCCAAAAGCTGCAAGATCTCCAGCGCCCGGGCATGCATCGTCGGGTATTGGGCGCGCACCACGTTCAGCGGCTGCTCGTACGGCACCACAGTGCCGCCAGGGCCGGGAATGCAATCGATTTCGGCCACGCGAATCATGGCGCGCAGGGTTTCGACATACGCGACCAGTTCGGACAGTTGAACCATCACATTGGGGAAACGACTGTGGTTCACTTCCGTCAAGTTGTAGGCAATACCCAGCAAGAACTCCATCTTCGCCAAGGAGCGCGTAGCCGACTGATGTGAGCCATGCGGGCCTGAGGGCGATTTCATGGCCGACTCCACAGCTTTGATGCTGCGGTACATGAAGACGCGTTCCCACGGGATGAACGCTTCGTCAAACCACAGAACCGCATCCATCTCGTCCATCCGCGCCGTGAGCGGGTCGTTGGCAAAGTGGCCCTTCGTCGGGAACGAAGGACGGCAAATCATCTTCATCCCGGGCGTGTCGATGGGCGCTGCAAATCCGACGGCATAGGCCTCGGCGTCTGCCACCAGCGGGAATTTCGCTGCGGCTGGCATGATCAGCACTTCGTTGGCCAATGGGCCGAGAGTTGCGACCGAACGCGCACCGGACACGTAGATGCCCGCATCGGATTCGCGGACGACGCGCATCACCATATCGCCTGGCTGTTCGAACATCTGCAGTCGTTTGTCGATATCCGGCGACACCAGTGAGTGCGTCAGCGCGAGGTCGTTTTCACGAATGAACTCATGGTATTTCAGAATGTTCTGACCGAATTGTTCGCCACCTGCGGCGAACAGCTCATGGGCCGAGGCATGGGCGCTGACCATGACATTCAGGAAGTCGGGCGTACGCCCCATCATGCCGCCCACGGCATCCATCCAGGTCTTCATCATTTCGCGGCGCAGACGCAGGTCTTCGGCAGAGCGAGGCAGCATGAACGAACGCCCCACACGCGCACCGGAGGACGGCGAGAGGAACGTCATCTTGTCCTGCAAGGCCGGATCACATTGAATGTCATACAGATCGGCGATGGATTGAATCGCACCACGGAAACGACGATCAACCGTCACATCCTTGATGCGCTCGCCATCAATCCACACCGAACGACCGTCTTGCAAAGAAGCGATGTAGTCGGCGCCGTTGCGTACGCCTGTTCGGGCTCCACTCATGGCAGTCGATTTTTTGTTTGCGTTGTTTTCCATGGGTAATGCTCCTGCATTTGAAACGTTTGGCCTGGGGCGGACATGACCGCTTCAGGTGGAATTCAGCGGCTGCTTCCAAGCCTTGATGGTAGGGAGACAGGCAGGATTTAAGAATTTGTTAATTGGATGAAGAGCTGTTCCAAAATCGAAAAGAGCGCACAACGTCTGGTGACGTTCATAGACCGAACTCCGCGGCCAACGCGAGAATGTTCCTCGCCCGCGCCATCACCGGCGCATCGACCATGCGGCCATCGAGCACAACCACTGCACCGGCGGCAGCGTCAGCCAGACGACAGACGGCTTGTGCCCATTCGATGTCCTGTGCCGACGGCGTGAAAGCAGCGCCAGCCTCGGCAACCTGACTGGGATGGATCAGCAACTGGCCACTGAACCCGTGCCGACGCGCACGCTTGGCGTACCGAGCCAGGCCCGCCTGATCGCCGATCACGGTGAACACGCCATCGACTGGGGCTGGCAATCGTGCGCGCTGGCTTGCGAGCACCAGCATTGCGCGCCAAGGCAGGAACACCAGTTCCTCGGGGTCCGATTCGTCGGGTATCAGATCGAGTTCGACGGCCAGGTCCAGCTTGCCGAACATCAAACGGGCGCAGCCACGCGCCCCGGCGATGTGCGGTAGCGCTTCGATGCCCTGCCCGGTTTCCACAATGCACAGCACCGGTTTGCCACTGGTGTCATAGGCATGCTCGACCTGCGCTGCGCTGTCCGCTTTTGGCAGCATCACGGCGCCGACGCCTGTGTGCTGACAGGCCGCCAGGTCTTCCTCATGCCAGGGTGTGTCGCACGCATTGATCCGCACGCTGACCTGCTCATCGGGGTTGGCATCCAGCCAGTCCAACAAGGCCTGCCGCGCAGCCGGTTTATCAGCCGGTGCAACCGCGTCTTCGAGGTCGACAACGACCACATCGGCGCCACTGGCCAGAGCCTTGGCAATGCGCTCGGGGCGGCTAGCGGGAACAAAAAGGAAGGTTCGTGCGCGCATCAGATTCAATTGCCTGCTTGCCATCACACCACCTTCCTTTCGCGCAATTCGGCTGCGCGATCCGTGTAGCCGAGTTCTTCAAGGATCGCCGCCGTGTGCTCACCCAGTGCCGGCACGGGCCCCATTCGCGCGGGACGCTCACCGCCCATGCCGGGTGGTTGCAGCGCGGGCACCGGCCCTGAAGGTGTCTGCACACTCGTCCAGCGCTTGCGCGCCTCAAGTTGTGGATGGTTCCAGATGTCACTCATCGTGCTGACGTTGGCGTTGGCGATGTCAGCCGCATCGAGGCGGGCCATTACTTCGTCGGCAGTGAGGCTGGCGAAGCTCTGTTCGATGAGTTTGCTCAACACCTCTCGGTTGGCGGTGCGCCGCGCGTTGCTGGCAAAGCGCACATCCATGGCAAGTGCCGCGTCGCCCAATAGTTTGTCGCAGAACACTGCCCACTCACGTTCGTTCTGCAGGCCGAGCATGACGGTACGGCCGTCGCCAGCGCGGAACGGCCCGTAAGGGTAAATCGTTGCGTGGGATGCACCCGTGCGGCGCGGCGGCTCTTGTCCTTCGTAGGCGTAGTACATCGGGAAGCCCATCCACTCGACCATCGCGTCGATCATTGCGATCTCGATGCGGCGGCCACGCCCGGTTTTACCGCGCTCAATCAACGCGGCGAGGATATTGGTGTAGGCATACATGCCGGCCGCGATGTCGGCGATCGATATGCCGGCCTTGACCTGTTCGTCGGGCGTACCGGTGATCGACAGGAAGCCCGCCTCGCTCTGAATCAGCAAGTCATAGGCCTTCTTTTCGGTGTACGGACCACCCTCGCCGTACCCTGAGATGTCGCACACGATCAGCTTCGGATTTTTCGCCGCGAGCGCCTCGAACGACAATCCCATTCGGGCCGCAGCGCCGGGTGCAAGGTTCTGCACCAGCACATCGGCCTCGGCCAGGAGTGTCATTAAAATCTCCTGCGCCTCGGGTTGTTTCAGGTCCAGGGTGAGGCTTTCTTTCGAGCGATTGACCCAGACAAAATGCGAGGCAAGCCCATCGACGCGGTCGTCATAGGCGCGTGCAAAATCACCGCTGCCTGGGCGCTCGACCTTGATCACGCGGGCCCCCATATCAGCGAGATGACGCGTCGCCAACGGGGCGGCTATCGCGTGCTCGAGCGAGATCACGGTGATGCCTTCGAGCGCAAGTACCGGTTTGGTATCAGCCATTGGCAGAGTCCTCAGAAAGAACGCGGCAACCCGAGCAGGTGCTCGGCGACGTAGGAATAGATCAAGTTGGTAGAGATTGGCGCGACCTGGTACAGACGGGTCTCACGGAACTTGCGCTCAATGTCGTATTCGTTGGCAAAGCCGAAACCACCGTGGGTCTGCATGCACACGTTGGCGGCTTCCCACGACGCCTTGGCAGCGAGGTACTTGGCCATGTTGGCTTGGGCGCCGCAGGGTTGGTGTGCGTCGAACAACTGGCACGCTTTGAAACGCATCAAATTGGCGGCTTCGATCTCGATGAAGGCATCGGCGATAGGGAATTGCACCCCTTGGTTTTGACCGATCGGACGGTCGAACACCACGCGCTCGTTGGCATACTTGACGGCGCGCTCCATGAACCAATAACCGTCGCCGATGCATTCGGCGGCGATCAGCGTGCGCTCGGCGTTAAGCCCGTCGAGGATGTATTTGAAGCCCTTGCCCTCCTCACCGATCAGGTTCTCCTCGGGAATCTCCAGGCTGTCGAAGAACAGCTCATTGGTCTCGTGGTTCACCATGTTGGGAATCCGCTGTACGGTGAGGCCTTTTCCGATCGCGTCCTTGAGGTCAACGATGAAAATTGACATACCTTCCGACTTTCTCTTCACCTCGGTCAGTGGCGTGGTACGTGCGAGCAAGATCATCAGGTCGGAGTGCTGCACCCGCGAGATCCATACCTTTTGCCCGTTGACGACGTAGCGTCCATCCTTCTTCACCGCGTTCGTTTTGATCTTGGTGGTGTCAGTACCGGTAGTCGGCTCGGTGACCGCCATCGACTGGATGCGCAACTCACCCGAAGCGATCTTCGGCAGGTACTTTTCTTTCTGTGCGTTGCTGCCGTTACGTAACAGCGTGCTCATGTTGTACATCTGGCCATGCACCGCGCCGGAGTTGCCGCCCGAACGGTTGATTTCTTCCATGATCACAGACGCTTCGGTGAGCCCCAAACCCGAGCCGCCGTACTCCTCAGGGATCATCGCCGAGAGCCAGCCGGCGCCGATCAGCGCGTCGACAAACGCCTCGGGGTAGGCACGCTGTTCATCGATTTTGCGGAAATACTCGTCCGGAAACTCACTGCACAAAGCACGTACGGCATCACGGATTTCCTGGTGTTCATCGGGGGCATAGAGCATGGTCATGGCGGTTTCCTGTCTTGTATGTGGCAATCTCGGCGCAGCGGCGCCCTTGGCGCTTCTGCACGGCGGCACCTTTTTTTCAAAGCTCTTCGTTGCGTTAGCTGATCAGTCGAACGTGACGTCAGCCTTCATCGTCTGGCGCCCTTCGCAGTCGGCCCACAAATCGGCGCTGGTCGGACCCGTGAGCTGACCGCAAACATCAAAATCCTCGGTATCGAAAAGTGGCCCGA
This sequence comes from Gordonia sp. IEGM753, assembly GCF_050321825.1. Taxonomy (NCBI): domain Bacteria; kingdom Bacillati; phylum Actinomycetota; class Actinomycetes; order Mycobacteriales; family Gordoniaceae; genus Gordonia; species Gordonia sp. IEGM753. Next base: position 679,614 of record NZ_JBNQGB010000001.1, on the reverse strand, counting down.
CTGCGCGGAATTCGAAACGTCGAATACGTTTCTCCGGGTGCGCGGCGCGAAAGGCCTGGAGCAGCAACGTGGCGGCCAGCGGCCCGTGCACAACGAGCCCCGGATAACCTTCTTCCTGAGTCACGTAGGGTTTGTCGTAATGGATACGGTGGGCGTTGAACGTCAGCGCCGAGTAACGAAACAACAAGACCGGATCGGGATGGATTCGCTGGCGAAATCCGGCGCTGCCTTCAACCGCCGCGCCGGCGAGCGCAGCACCTTTCGCAGCGGGCTGGCGGTAGACGATGTCCTGTTCCTCGACCACGCACACACCCCGCTCACCCGACACCGTGTGCTCGACAGTCACGAACACCAGTTCGCCATTGCGTCCGGTTTTGCGCTCGCAACGCACTATCCGCGATACCCGAGAGACGGCCTCGCCGACCCGCAGCGGCTGCTCGAAACTCAGGCGGCCACCGGCCCACATACGGTTGGGCAGGTCCACTGGCGGCAGGAAGCCGCCGCGTTTTGGGTGCCCGTCACAGCCGATTTCACTGTGTCGAGCGTTGGGCGTGAAGTACACCCAATGCCACAGAGCAGGTAATTCGGCGCCTTCTTCAAAGGTATCGGGATCAAGATCGAGCGTGGCGGCAAGCGCCTGAGCGATCCGCTGGTCGATACGGTCGTTGCGCACTTCCTCGCGGCCCACCCACTGGGTCAAGTCCGATAGGGTTGCCTCATTGCTGCCGGTCATTCTCATCTCCTCCCTCACACAGCCTGTGCGCGACGCGCCGCTGGCAAGTCAGTGCAACTGCCATGGGCCACTTCTGCCGCCATCCCCACGGTTTCACCCAATGTCGGATGGGGGTGGATGGTCTTGCCGATATCCACGGCGTCAGCGCCCATTTCGATGGCCAGACAAACTTCACTGATCAGGTCGCCGGCACCGGTGCCGACGATGCCTCCACCGACCACCCGACGCGTTTCGGCATCGAACAAAAGCTTGGTGAAACCTTCATCGCGACCGTTGGCAATTGCGCGTCCAGAGGCGGCCCACGGGAACACCGCAGCCTCAACGTTAACGCCTTTGTCTTTGGCTTCTTGCTGCGTAAGCCCGGCCCAGGCGACTTCCGGGTTGGTGTAGGCCACGCCCGGTATCTGCAACGCATCGAACCGGCTGCGCGCAAGTTCTGGATTGTTCAAGGCTTCACCCGCCGCCACTTCAGCGGCGACGTGCCCTTCGTGAACCGCTTTGTGTGCAAGCATCGGCTGACCGACGATGTCGCCGATCGCAAAGATATGCGGCACGTTGGTGCGCATCTGCTTATCGACGGAGATGAATCCGCGTTCACCGACGTGGATGCCCGCGCTGTCAGCACCTAGTTGATCGCCATTGGGTTTGCGCCCCACGGCGACCAGTACCAGGTCATAACATTGCGGTTCCGTGGGGGCTTTTTCACCCTCGAACGTCACCCAGATGCCTTGCTCGCTGGCCTCGGCTTTCACTGTGCGGGTTTTCAACATCACGTGGTCGAACCGGTGGCTGTTGTGCTTTTCCCAGACCTTCACCAGATCGCGATCAGGTCCTTGCATCAAGCCATCCATCATCTCGACCACATCGATACGTGCGCCCAGGGCCGAATAGACGGTGGCCATCTCGAGACCAATAATTCCGCCGCCTATTACCAGCATGCGCTTGGGTACGGCCCTGAGTTCCAGTGCGCCGGTGGAATCAACGATGCGTGGATCCTTCGGCATGAAGGGCAACTTGACAGCCTGGCTGCCTGCAGCGATCACGCATTGCTTGAAGCGAATGACCTGCTTTTCGCCTGTCTGGTCCTGGCCGGAACCCAAGCAGAGTGCGACCTCGATATGATGGGCGTCCAGAAAACGACCGAAGCCACGCACGACCGCAACCTTTCGCCCCTTGGCCATCCCGGCGAGCCCGCCAGTCAATTTGTCGACCACCGATTGTTTGTGAGCACGCAACTTGTGGATATCAACATTACCGGCACCGAAATCGATACCCAGCGTGGCCAGATGCGGCACTTTCTCCATCACCGAAGCAACGTGCAGCAACGCTTTGGAGGGGATGCAACCAACGTTCAAGCACACGCCCCCAAGCGAGGCATAGCGCTCGACCAACAGGGTTTTTTGCCCTAGATCCGCAGAACGAAAAGCCGCGGAATATCCGCCAGGACCACCGCCCAATACCAACACGTCGCACTCCAGATCAGCGCTGCGGGCGTGGGCGGAAGCAACTTCGGTAGCCTTCGAATGTGCAGACACGGACGCTACAGCGGCAACGACCGGCGAAGGCGATGGCTGGGCTGCCAGGTCACTCGACTCCAGCGTCAACAACACGCTGCCTTCCGATACTTTCTCGCCGATCTTGACCAGAATGTTCTTGACCACGCCGGCGGCAGAGGACGGGACATCCATCGTGGCCTTGTCGGATTCAAGCGTGCAGATGGCGTCATCGACTTTAACCACGTCGCCTACCTTGACCAGCACCTCGATCACCGGCATTGCAGCAGCGTCGCCGATGCCTGGCATTTTCACTTCGATAACCTGACTCATAGGCGCTCCCTCAAAGAGTAATTCGACGGAAATCAGCCAACAGAGCAGCCAGATACTGGAGGAAACTCGCCGCGGCAGCGCCATCCACAACGCGGTGATCCCATGACATTGCCAAGGGCAGAATCAGTCGAGGCACAAACCCACTGCCGTTCCAATGCGGTCTGATTTGAGCGCGAGTAACGCCAAGAATGGCCACTTCCGGTGCATTGATAATCGGCGTAAAACCGGTTCCACCAATGCCACCCAGGCTCGAGACGGTAAAGGTTCCACCCGTCATATCTGCAGGACCCAACTTGCCGTCCCGGGCTTTGCGCGCCAACTCGCCACATTCGGTGGCGATCTGGCCGATGCCCTTTTGATCGGCATCGCGAATCACCGGCACTACCAGCCCGTTCGGTGTGTCAGCGGCAAAACCGATGTGGTAGTACTGCTTCAAGATCAGGATTGGCTCGCCGTCTTCGTGGCCCAACGAGCTGTTGAACTGCGGGAAGGCTTTGAGGGTGGCGACCGCAGCCTTGATCAGGAACGCCAGCAGGGTGTACTTGGTCGCGTCCTTGCCCCCCTCGTGGTTGAGCTGAACCCGAAACGCTTCAAGCTCGGTGATATCCACTTCTTCGTTGTTGGTGACGTGGGGAATCATCACCCAGTTGCGCGAGAGGTTGGCGCCGGAGATTTTCTTGATTCGCGACAGGGCAACCTTCTCGATACTGCCGAATTTGGCAAAGTCGACGTCCGGCCAAGGCAGCAGATTGAGTCCGCTTGATTGACCGGCACGTTGCGTCGAACTGTCCAGACGAACCAAAGCGTCCTTGACGAAGCGTTCGACATCCTCACGAAGCATCCGCCCGCCCTTGCCTGTGGCCACCACTTTCGTCACGTCCACACCCAATTTGCGCGCATAGCTGCGGACCGAAGGACTGGCGTGAGGCTTCACGCCGGATGCATTGACCGCGGGCACAACAGCGGATACCGGCGCAATGGGCGTTGCAACGACAGACGCCGGTGCCGGTGCCGGTGCCGGTGCCGGTGAATCCTTGGCACTGACCTCTGCAACCGCCACAGCGCTCTGAATGCCAGGTGCTTCATCGCCAGCCATCTGCAACATGAGGATCGAACTGCCCTTGGACACCCGATCCCCTTCCTTGATCGTCACCGACACAACGGTGCCGGCACCGGGGCTTGGAACATCCATTGATGCCTTGTCCGATTCCAGGGTCAGCAAAGGATCATCGAACGCTACCTTGTCGCCCGGTTTGACTAACACCTCGATCACCGGGAGGTCTTTGAAGTCCCCGATGTCAGGGACATGAATCTCTCTGATTTCACTCATGACTTACCATCGCCCAGAAATAGATCCGTTGCGGGTTAACGCAACGGAGGGAGCGCTCATCGAGCGCATGCGAAGACAAAACCTGTCAGCACGTCCACGGCGCCGGGCGATCACCCTTCAGGCCGTAGCGCTCAATGGCTTCGGCCAATACCTGACGCGGCAACGCGCCGTCACGTACCAAACCGTCCAGCGCTGCCAGAACCACCTGGTGACGATCAACCTCAAAGAAACTGCGCAAGGCTGCGCGGGTATCACTGCGGCCAAACCCGTCGGTTCCCAGCGCAATAAAGCGAGCATCGATGTAGCTGGCGATGAGTTGAGGCCAGGCGCGCACATAGTCTGAGGCGACAATGACCGGCGCATCTCCGGTGAGGGAGGCACACAGATGGCTGACCTGTTCAGGTTCAGAGGGGTTCAGGCGATTGTGTCGCTCAACTTCCCGCGCTTCCCGGGCCAGTTCGCTGAAACTGGTGACACTCCAGACCTCGCTCGACACCTGCCAGTCAGCAGCCAGCAATTCAGATGCTGCAATCACTTCGCGCAGGATGGTTCCGCTGCCCAGCAATCGCACCGAGCCACGCGACGAGGGAGCGTCGGTCAAGGCATAGCGGTACATACCGCGAATGATTTGATCCTCGATGCCGGACGGCAAAGAAGGTTGGGCGTAGTTCTCGTTCATCACCGTGATGTAGTAGAACTCGTCGACATCGCGCTCCATCATCTGCCGCATGCCATGGTCGACAATCACCGCCAGTTCGCCCGCGAACGCCGGGTCATAGGCACGGCAGTTGGGAACGGTGGCAGCCACCACATGGCTACTGCCATCCTGGTGCTGAAGTCCTTCGCCCCCCAACGTCGTTCGCCCTGCGGTGGCGCCCAGCAAGAAGCCGCGAGCTCGTTGGTCGGCCGCGGCCCAGATCAGGTCCCCGACACGCTGAAAACCAAACATCGAGTAGTAAATGTAGAACGGCAGCATCGGCTTGCCGTGAGCGCTGTAGGAAGTCGCGGCAGCCACCCAGGAAGACAATGCGCCCGCCTCTGTAATGCCTTCCTCCAACAGCTGACCGTCGCGGGCTTCACGGTAATAAAGCATCGAGCCGGCGTCTTCTGGCTCGTAAAGTTGCCCCAGTGGCGAGTAGATACCAATCTGGCGAAACAGGTTGGCCATACCAAAGGTACGCGCCTCGTCCGCGACGATCGGGACGATTCGTGGCCCCAGCTCTTTGTCTTTGAGCAAGCCGCCGAGCATCCGTACCACCGCCATGGTGGTGGACATCTCTTTGCCGTCGGCCTCGAACGCAAACCGCGCGTAGTCAGCCAGGGCTGGCACCGCGATGTGCTCGACGCCCTTCTGCCGCGCAGGCATGTAGCCGCCCAACGTCGCTCTGCGCTCACGCAGGTAACGCATTTCCTGGCTGTCTTCGGCCGGGCGATAGAAGCGCAATTGAGCGACATCGTCGTCGGAAAGCGGCAGCGCGAAACGATCACGGAACGCCTTGAGCGCATCGATATCCAGCTTCTTGGCCTGGTGCGACGTCATGCGGGACTCGCCGGCACCGCCCATGCCGTAACCTTTCTTGGTTTTGGCCAGAATGACTGTCGGACGTCCCTTGTGCGCCTTGGCAGCGGCGAACGCGGCGTGCAGCTTGCGGAAATCGTGACCACCTCGCTTCAGGGCATCAATCTCGGCATCGGACATGTGCGAGACCAACTCTTTGACTTCTGGATCTTGCTGGAAGAAGTGCAGCAGGTTGTAGGCACCGTCCTTGGACCCCAGCGTCTGGTATTGACCATCGACGGTCTGGGCAAAGCGTTGCAACAGGGCATTGTGAGTGTCCCGGGCGAACAACGGGTCCCAGTCCGAGCCCCAAATAACCTTGACCACATTCCAGCCTGCGCCGGTAAACAGCGCTTCGAGCTCTTGAATGACCTGACCATTGCCACGCACCGGACCATCCAGCCGCTGCAAGTTGCAATTGACGATAAAGGTGAGGTTATCGAGCTTTTCGCGCGCCGCGAGCGTGAGTCCTGCAATCGATTCTGGCTCGTCCATTTCACCGTCGCCAAATACGCCCCAGACATGACGCTCGCTGGTCTGGGCAAGGTTGCGGTGCTCGAGGTAGCGCATGTAACGCGCTTGATAGACAGCACTGATGGGGCCGATGCCCATTGATCCTGTCGGGAACTGCCAGAAGTCCGGCATCAACCACGGATGTGGATAGGAACTCAGCCCATTGCCGCCGACTTCCTGGCGATAGTTCGCCAATTGTTCCTCGGACAATCTGCCCTCAAGGAACGCACGGGCATAGACACCGGGTGCCGAATGCGGCTGGTAAAACACCAGATCGCCGCCGTGACTTTCGTCACGGGCACGGAAGAAGTGGTTGAAGCCAACCTCGAAGATTTCGGCGGCGGACGCATAACTTGCGATATGCCCACCCAGATCTCCGTAGGCCTGGTTCGCGCGCACCACCATGGCCAATGCATTCCAGCGAATGATCGATGTAATCCGTTCCTCGACAGCAAGGTCACCTGGATAGGGACCCTGCCTTTCAATCGGAATTGTGTTCCGGTAGGCCGAGTACGGATGCACATGCGAGGTGATGCCCAGTGCTCTTGCGTGTTGCTCTAACTGTTTAAGCAGGAACTGGCCACGTTCGGATCCGCCATCACGTACGACGGCCTCCAGCGACTCCAGCCACTCCTGCGTTTCCTCACGGTCAATGTCCATCGAGGACATTGATCCGGTGATCGAATTTTCGTTTAGCGAACTCATGTCTGCCTCCACTCTTATTGTTGTCAGCTTCGAGATAAACCGACAGAACGTGCCGCCGCACCAAGCTTCATTGCTGAAAAATCCGGCATTAATGAACCCATCTCAGATCGTCGTCCGAAAGCCTCCAACCGCCGCGTTAAGCGCCCCGCCCACTTGTTCCAACCCACGCACAGACTCTTCCAGCAACCCGCTGGCAGCGGTGCTTTGCTCGGCAACCGCGCGAACCCGCTGCATATTTCCGCCCACCTGTTCCGCCACCGCACTTTGTTGTTCGGCCGCCGCAGCGATCTGCTGGCTCATCTGCTCCACGGTGGATACCGCCGAGGCAATTTCCTGCAGCGCTTGGGATGCCTGTGCGGCAAGTACTACGCTCTCGCCGGTCAGCACCTGGCTTCCCTGCAAGCGGCTGGACGCCTGCTCGGCCACGGTGCGCAGCTGCTGAATGATCGCGGCGATGTCATCGGTAGAGGCTTGTGTGCGTCGCGCCAGGTTGCGTACCTCGTCCGCCACCACTGCGAAACCACGACCATTTTCGCCGGCACGTGCCGCTTCAATCGCAGCATTCAGGGCCAGCAGGTTGGTCTGTTCAGCCAAGGCCTTGATCACATCAAGCACCTTGCCGATGGCCGCACTCTCGTTGAGCAGCGAGCCCATGGACTCGCAGCATCCGCTCATTTCCTGGGCCAGATGACCGATCTTGGTCGTCGCCTGACGCACCAGTTCTTCGCCCTTGCGCGCCTGACTATCGGCCTGATCGACGGCCTCGCGGGTTTGGCTGGTATTGCGCGCGACGTCTTGGGCAGTGGCAGACATCTGTTGCATGGCAGTGGCCGCCAATTCAATTTCCTCGCGCTGCGAATCGACCCCCTGACGTGTACGTTCGGTCACCTGCACCAGGCCGCTGGCAGCCTGGTTCAACTGCCCGACACCCAGGCCAATCCGGCCGATCAGGGCACGCAAACTGTCGAGCATCACGCCGACGCTGCCGAGCAATTGCCCCAGCTCATCTCGACGTCCAGATGCATCGATCTGTGCGCTGAGGTCGCCGGATGCCACTCGCCCGGTCAACTCGACAGCCTGGCGCAACGGCTGCAAGATCAAGTGGCGAATCAACAGGCTCGCACCGATGCCGAGACTCAGCGCCAACAGCACAATTGCCCCAAGCAACCGCGATACTCGCTGACTCATGGAGTGCGAGGCCTGCACCTGGGCGACGCGGGCCGCGCCCAGCAATGCGCTGACCTTGTCAGCCGCGACATTCATCGCGGCTTGGCTATCAGTGGTTTGATCACGGCTCGCGGCGTAACCGTTGAATGCTGCGCGATACTCATCCAGCGCCGCACGCGCCTGGGTCAGCGATTCGCGCTCGGAACCTTCGAGCCGTAGCTCCAGATTCTCCATATACGAGCGCAGCTCAATAACGCGCGCCTCCCACGCGTTGCGCACATCGGTGCTGCCTTGCACAGTGAAATAGAGTTCGCTGTCACGCAGGTTTGCCAGTTTGTCGCGCAGCGTGGAGGCTTGTTCAAGTTGCAGCATGCGCACCGAGTCGGCCGGCTGCGCGCGCGAGGCCAGCAGGTTGACTGCGTCGAGCTGATCAAGCATCACCACGGTGAATCGCTCGCCAAGCACCTGAGCCAGTTGCTGCATGCGCAGGCGAGCCTCGCGGGCATTGCGCTGCGCTTGCGCATAACGTTCGAACTGGACGAGGTATATTTTGGCGGCATCGATGGAGTCGCCCTCCTCGGTTTGCGCCGCAGATTTTTCCAGCACTGAGACCAACTCACCGGTGAGGCTGGCCACTGTGTTCGCTTGCTCTTCAGCCAAGTCCAATCCGAACGCCTTTACCGCAACCTGCGCTTGCAACATCAGCGACTCGACGGATGCGACGTCCTTCATCTTCTCGGCGCGTATTTCGAGCACGTTGAAGGCGTAAAACGCGGTCGCTGCAACGCCTAAGGTCGACAACAGAACCAAACCGAAACCCAGCGACAACTTGGTGCCTACAGAGAGGTTGCCCAGCGCACGAGCAATCATAGGAGCGCGCCTTCGCACAATGGTGAGGCAGGTCTGAACCAAAGCGGAAACGGCAGAGGGCACCATGGCAAACTGAGCATATGAGGGCTTCTTGTTGTTGTTTTTCGATTTGAGGCAAGCTGCATTTGCAGCGTTTAAAGCCTATCTCCTATGCGTGCAGCTCGGCCAATGGCCAATAATGATGCGAGTCAGTTGAAACGCTAATAGCCTCCAACCTCCCCGCTGAGCCGTCGCATTGCACGAGCGGCTCCCCGAACAGAAATGTGCTTACCGTATCAATCAGAACGTGTTTTCAGTGCACTCAGAAAGCTTGCGTATTCCCTGCGGACGAACGCGTCGAAGGTGGTGGGCGCACGGCCAAGGAGAAAGGACAGCACGTTGGCGTTACCGACGAAGTCGTGGTTGCTGTAGTACGTGGCGATAGCGAGGTTCATCCGCAACATGTGCTGGAGCGCAACAGGGTCAAGACTGCCGAACCGCTCGCGGACGAACACTTCGACATCGAAGCGCTCGACCGTCACCTCGCGCCCTATCACATTCGCAGCGACCTGCCCGATGTCGTACGCGGTGAAGCGACCGGGACTGACCAACTCATAAGTAGCGCCGGCGTGACGCTCGCGGTCAGATAAAACCAGTGCTACCACGTCGGTAACGTCTTCCAGGTCCACCATCGATTGTCGCTTGTCCAACGCCCACGCCAAGCGGAACACGCCTTCTTCGAAAACCGCTTTCATTCGAGAAGGCATCATGTAGTTGGCGGGCTGCAAGATGGTGTAATCGAGCCCTGAGGCCAGCAGATATTCTTCAATGTCGCGCTTGATCTCATGCTGGATCAAATCGCTGGCGATGGCGTGGAGCACGGAGCTGAAAACAAAATGGCCCACACCGGCAGCTTTTGCAGCATCAATCATCGCGAAACCCATTGCGCGCTCATCCTGATGCAGCGTCGGCCCGATGTGGTACACGCTTTTGATGCCCTTCATCGCCTGGGCAATAAACACCGGATCGACAATATCTCCCACTAGTACCTGCTGCACGCCGAGCGCTCGCAGTTGAGCGGCCGACGCTTCGGTTCTTACACAAGCGCGCACCTGATGGCCGGACGCGAGCAGCTTGGGTATAAGCCGCTTGCCCTGATTGCCATTAGCCGAGGTGATGAGAATCATTGAAGGTATCTCCTGAAGCAAACCATGGATCAGAAAAACAGCGTGAGGCCAACTTGCAGATTAAGGGTATCTTTGACGTCTGGACTAAATGAGGGATGCTCTACATAACTTAGACCTGTACGCAAATACGCACCGGCGGCGACTCTAAGATTGTAAGCGAGCGTTGTAGACCTTGAATCATCTGCGTTCGAAACATGAATCTTGTCGAGCTTTTTATTGGCGTCGTCGCTGTAGCTTGTATAACCGTACTCCAGCGTCAACATGTCAAACGGGCGCGCATCAATCAGCCCTTTTGCGAACACGCGAAAGCCGTAATACAGGTTGAACAAATTGCGATCTTCTGGCGCAGACATCCAGGTGAAACCGGCATACAGTCCGCGCGACGCAATAGCGCTGTTGAACTGATAAAACTGGTAGTCGCCCAGCACATAACCGGCGTAGTTATCGTCACTGAGTTCGCTACTCAAAAACTGGTTATAGTTCGACGTGTTGTAAATATAGCCCGCACGCAGCCATGCATACGGGGTGCCCGGCGTCGCGTTGCGTTTAAAACCAAGCTCATCAATGTACAGCGCACCCGCATGATCCACGTGCAAGTCAAGTTCGCCGAGATGGCGGTCAATTTCTGGCCCCATTCCGTCAGGACTGATACTGCGTTGCACGCCGAACTTGTTGTAGAAGTTGCCGAGGTTCAAGGTAACGTTGGCTGCCGGGCTGGAAATGGGCGCATGGCTCAAGCCGACCTGATAGGGGATAAGCGCCTGCAGGCCTTGAGTGCCGCCCACTAATGTGCCGCCAGTGAAAGGGCCGATATATTCGAGATCGTTGGGCAACACACCGATTTTGAACTCGACGGTTTTATCCCACAGGCTCTGGTAATAGGCGATACGCGTGTAGCTGAATTTCGACGAGGGATTCACTTCATCCCAGCTGGAGTAGAAACTTCCAACGCCAAAGATAAACTGGCCATTTTCCAGGCCAACTTGCCCCAGATCGTAAGTAATCCCTGCCACCAGGTTCGACGAGTAAGTAGGACGCTCGCCGCTGTAGGCTTGCGGATTGTGCCGATCGTGATCAAGGTAATTATTAGTAAAGTTGGACATGTTCAGAATATTGAAACCGATGCCATGTTCAGCAAGATCACTGCGCAACCCATCCGCGTCACCGAGGATACTTTCGGAGGGTGGTGGCAACTCGGTGAGTTGACCGTGCTCTACCAATGCATCGATTTTTGCGAATTGCTTTTTACGCTCGATGATATGGCCAAGCAATTGACTGTCGGGCAACGTTTTCTTTGCAGTCGCTGGATCAAGCGACGACGCTGGCTGTATCAATTCCGGGGCAACCTGGCCGATTAAATTGCGGTCAGCCGGTGTTGTTTCAGCCCGAGCATTCAACGCATGAGCTGCCCATATAGCCAGGGATGCCGCGAGCGTAACGCGTACAAATTCAGACGCACGCGTACGGGGTCGGTTATTCCCGTTTGAGGTGGGCCGCATACTGTTTCCTTTTTATTTTTGTTGTATTCAGAAGAGAACGTTTTGAATCGGGCTATGTCACTTTGGTTAAGTTAGAACTCCAGGCTTGTTGCGGCGATTTGGCGGACATGCACAACAAGCCAAATGCCAGAACCGGGAGGATCGGAAACAGCATCAAGCCCAGGTTGTAAGTGCCGCTTTTATCGAACACCACACCGAGCACGATCGGTCCGAGAATTGCGCCCAGCAGGGTGACCGAAAAGGCACTGCCAAAAATCCGCGCGTAAGCCAATCGGCCAAATCGACGGGCGATCAGATAACCCAAAATATCGATTTCAGCGCCCTGGGTTGCACCAATCAGAAAGCTGGCAGGCAATGCCCAGTTCAGCCCTTCCAATAGCATCAGGAAACCGACCAACTGGCACGCGAGAAAAATACCGGCCACGGTGCGCGTGTGAAGATGATCCAGCAAGGCCCCACCGGACAGTCGGCCGAACAACGACCCGACTGAACCTGCGGCAATGATGCCGGCAATCTGAGCGGCGGAAGCCCCCCAATCCGACAACATCGCGGGCAGGTGAAAGCTGGCACCCACAGCACCAAAAAGCACCAGTACAAAGGCCAGCGAATACAGCCAGAAATCGTGCGTCGCCATGGCCCCGCGCAGGGTTAAACCGTCCTGGTTGAGTGGGCTTTTTTCACCACGACGTTCAGCCTCGGGAATCGGCCCTTTATTGTCTCGAACGAATACGGCGAGGTTAACCAGACCAATGACCAGGGCAATCGCCCCTGCCCCCAGAAAAGCCTCGCGCCAGCCGTGCAGTTGAATGTTCTGTGAAATCAGGTAGGAAAACCCGCCAGTACCGACCGCCAGGCCCGACGAGGTAATGGCAAACGCAAGGCCCAGGTGTTTGTCGAACCAGCGCTGGGTCAAAAACAGGAAGGCCGGATAACTCGCCAAATTGCCCAATGCGACACTCAGTGCCGTGATCGCAACAAAGGCTGGGAACGAGTGTGTGAGCGACAGGCACATGTAGCTGCCACACCCCAACACCGTGCCGACCAGCGCAACGCGGCGTGCCCCAAAGCGGTCGACCAGGTAGCCGGCCAGCGGCATCACCAGCGCGTTGCAGATCGCCGCCACCGAAATAATGATAGAGAACTCGGTACGCGACCACCCGAACTCGCCTGTCACCGACTTCATGAACAGCCCCAGCGGAATCAGCAGAATGGCTGGAGGCGCAATGCTCATCCCCAAAAAGCACCCAACAAGTACTGACCAACGTTTCATGTCTTGTGTCCTTATTATTGTAATGACAGACAAAATGGCGCTTGAAGCCTGAAGACCGATTGGGTTTTTTTACGAGCCTACGTCTACCCGCGAATTATATCAACACCAGTTGATAACATTGATGTTTGCTGATGCTCTCCATTGATCTCACCCAACAAAAAGGGCCCTTAAAGGGCCCTTGATGTACTCAACCAAACTCGCGGGGTCAGCCAGAACGGCGGCTCAAGAAAGCGTCAAAAACAACGCCGATGTCCAGACGCGCGACTGATCGCGCTGCCGGGCACAGATAAACAACGGGTGTTCACGTCCCCTCTGCAACTGCAAATCGGCGATCGCCAAGCGTCCTTGGATCTCGCGCGGCAACGTCTGCGCCGTCATGCGTTCTACGGATAATTTCAACTCCGCCCCCGGCAACTCCACGACATGCTGCCCTTGGCCCAACAACTGCTCGCCGCTCAGCACCAGCTCGACATTGGGTGCATGGACAAAGGGTTCCGGGTTGGCTGGATCGCCCACCTTGACGTAATTGTCGATGCGGCTGCGTACTTCCAGACGAATGCCGGCCAACTGCGACAGTTCGATTTCAATGCTGTCGGTATCACCATTGGTATCGGTACGAAACGCCAGGCTGGTCGGGTCCTGGCGCCAGACGGTTTGTTCGGGATGATCGAGCCCACAGGCGTCGAAGTGTTTGATCACTGCACCGGTGACCCGAATTTCACCCGTCCAGTAGGCACCGCGATATCGGTCTTTGATACGTGCGCCGCCCAGACGTAAACGAATACGGTGACTGCTGAAACCCAGTTCTTCATGCAGGTTGCGCGACCAGATGAGTTGTTCGCCATCGAACAGATCGACCTGTTCCCAGCCGCTCTCACCGAGCAAACGGTAGTCGAGGCTGGCATTGTCGTCAGTGCTGAACACTTCGCCCATGAAATGCTCCCCCGAACTCAGGCTGGCAAACGAGCGCTCGCCCGTGGTCGCAAACGTCCGGCGGGCGCGTAATGCCTGACCAACGCTTTGGCGATCAAAACCTGCCGACAAAACGCCCGTCAGCCCGCCACGCGATCCGAACACGGCAGTGGCTGGCACGCCACCGCCACAGCGGCCCTGATGCTCGTCGCTGTTGGCTGCCGCGCCGACTCGGTAGCCGCGCTGCAACGCTTCGGCATAGACCCAGTGAAATTGTCCCCACGCCGAACCGACTTCAATCAGCCGTTCCAGCTCTGGGTGGTGCCAGTCCAGATTGCACCGCCGGCCGCCCACGTGAGGCATCATCAAATGACCCTCCGGATCCTTGGCATAGGCGGCGTAGAGTTCATCCACCGGCCAGGCGCCTGGCTTGATGGTGCCGGCAGTGAATTCGTTCCACTCGAAGGACCGCACCAGGCGTCCTTGGTTATCGAACGGAAACTCCGGTTTGCGGCCATGCAGGAACACCACGTTGCGGTCACCACCCGCGCAGGAATTACCGCACCACTCGGTTCCCGGATAGCAGACGAACCGCCCCGGCTCGTTCAGTTCGTGAATCAACACTACCGCTTGATCCCAGCGTTGCTCAGTGATGTTGAAGTCATTAGCGGTGTAACCGAGCACGTCCAGCCCTGCCACGTCGCGGCCATAGCTCAGGTTATACAAGGTGTCATTGGTGCCCACGGTGTCGTCGGAATGCACATGCAGGTCGGCGTAAAGCGGCCTTAATGCAGCCCCTTCAGGGTCAATGTTGATGAACGCCTGAGCCGGTCGAACCGTGGGATCCGCGACGTGCGCCCGCACTTGCCACTCGCCGGTTTCGCCTAAACGCAATGCTGGCAAACGCACAACTGCCCAGCCCTCGCTGGCGAGCGTGAACGCTATGTCACGCTCGGTATCGTTCGGCCCGCTCAGGCGCAGGCTGCCGTGCAGCGGCAACTGACGGCAGGTATTGCCCCAGGCGTCGTCGACCCGCAGCAAGATGTCGAACGCCTCACCGGAACTGACCAAACGCGGCGCAATGACCTGCAGCTGGCTGGCGGCACCCGGCACGATGTCCCACAACAGATCCCCCGGGACTTCCGCGAATTTCGAGCTGCCCAGCGGATCGATGAACAGCCGCAGCCGGAAATCTTTCTCGACAAAGCTCTGCACGCGAGTACCCGCCCCACCCTGACGACGGTCACCGAGGCGAATCACAATACGATCACCCGGGTTCAGATAACCGTCGATGATGTCGATGATGATTGCCTTCTGGAATGGCCGCTCGTGCCCCTTCTGGTCAAACCGGACTTTAAGGTGCTGCACGGTTGCCTGACTTTGCCCCGGGACTAATTCACCCGCCTGATACTCGGCGCTGACGTAGTTGGCACCCGATGGGTTTGAAGTCTGAAACAACGCCCAGTCCGAGTAGAACTTGAAGGCCAGTTTCAACCAGGCGCCGTCGGCCAGGCCGCTGGCGCCCACCTCGTAAGTCAGGGTGATTTCGTCCCATTGCCCGGCGACCAGCGTCTGCCGGTCACCGCTGATACTGCCCAGAAACGGACGGGCCTTGTTGCGCTCATAAAGGCCTACGGGAGCGGTGTATTCACCGGCGTCACGCGGATCGAAAGAAGTCATCAGGATGCACCTCGTGCAGGATCGAGTAGAAGTAAGAAATATCAGTGGGCACGCCAGGCTTGGTAACGGCGCTCGATGCGGCGGAACACCAGGCTTTCCATGAGCCAGGCCAGCAACCCGATCAAGGCGATGCCGAGCAATACCTGGCTGCTGTTGCCGATTTGCCCACCCATCGACACCATCCAGCCAATCCCTTGGGACGCGCCGACCATCTCTGCCGCGACCAACGCACGCCAACCCTGGCTGAAGCCAATACGTAGCGCAGCAGTCAGAAATGGCAGCGAGGCCGGTAAATAAACGTGGGCCAGCAGTTGCCAGGTATTAGCCCCCAGCGTGCGCGCCGCCCGCACCTCGCCACCGCGAATGCCCTGCACGCCTTCCTGGATAGTGACCGCCATGGGGAACACGGCCGCGATGAAGATCACCAGCACTATCGAGAAAAAACCGAAACCGAAAATAATCAGAATCAGCGGCGCCCAAGCGATGGGCGGGATCGCCATGAACAGGCTGTTTAGGGGCGCAATGAAGTCGCGAAAGCGCCGAGAAAGTCCTCCAGCAGTCCCCAGCAGCACAGCCACCAGAACCGCAGAGAAGAACCCGGCCAGTTCCTCCAGCATGCTGGCGCGAAATTGCTTCCACAGTGATCCATCATTGATCCAGCGGATGGCCTCTTGCGCGACGACCCAGGGTTGCGGCAGCACGTAACTGGGGAATCGTGAGGCCAGGATGATCCAGACCAACAGCAAAAACGGCAGTGAGGCCCAGCCCCAGTTGGGTTTCGGTATCGACATCAGAGGCTCAGCGCGAGGCTTTATCCAGGTAAGAAGTGTCCACCAGATTTTTCGCATCCAGGTGGGTGTTCATGAAGCCCAGTTGCGTCGAGTAATTCATCAGCCGCTGAATGAACTGAATATCGCTGTCCTGCAACTCGGCAGACCACCCAAGCCGAGTGCGCGCCTGGGCGACAATTTGCTCGGGACTGATGGTTTTGCCGTCTGCACCTTGCACGGCCTCAAGCTTGAAAGCATCGGCGATGATGCGGTTGGATTCATCAGGATGCTGATTCAAAAAGTCCACAGCCTTGCGGTGAGCCCGGAGCCGTTTGACCACATCGTCGGGGCGTTCCTGCAAGGTCTTGGGCAATGCGATGACCACGTACCAAGGGTATTGCGGGAGCGCCTGGTTGACGTCGAATAGCACGCGACTGTTGCCGCGCAACAACGCCTGGCTGACAAAGGGTTCCCATGTGAATGCCGCATCAACGATGCCCCGTTCCAGCGCTGCATTCATGTTGCCGGGAGGCATATCGATGATCTCGACATCGGTGTCGGGATTGAGTCCGGCACTTTCCTTGAGCACGTAGCCGCGCAGGAGCACGTCCATGCCACTGCCTTTTTTCACACCGGCCAGTTTCTTTCCGTTGAGGCCCGCCAAGTCATGGATCGGGCTCTTGTTGTCGACGATTACCGCCGCTTGCCCATAATTGACCTTTGCCAGAATCGTGCTTTGCAGCCCTCGCGAGTACCACTGATAAACCGGTGGTGTGCCGACGTAAGCCACGTCCAGCTCCCCCGCCGCCAGCGCTTGCTGAATCACCGGGCCATCGCCCAGCGCCTTGAGGTCGACGTCCAGTCCTTCCTGCTTGTAGAAACCCTCTTTGTCGGCGATCAACGCAGGAGCGTTGGCCATGGCGAAAACATAGCCGATACGCAGGGGTTTATCGGCTGCCGAAGCACTCGAAGCCGATGTGAAAGCAGCCAAAGTAAATGCGGCCAATGAAGCGGCCACGAGCGTGCGTTTGATCATGTGGTCAACTCGGGAGAAGGAGAAACTTGAACAGCGCCGGGTGCCTGCGCCATCACGTGGGAAATACGCGCCATGAGCTCATTGCGATAATCGAGAAACGCCGGCAAACGGCGTGTCTGCAAATTGCTGCGTGGGCGTGGCAAATCGATTTTCAATTCACTGTGAATGCCGCCCGGAGCGATGTTCAGCACCACTACGCGATCAGCCAGAAAAACCGCCTCGTCAATGTCGTGGGTGATAAACAACACGGTTTGGCCCAGCGTCGCCCAAATGCGCAGCGTCTCTTCGTTCATGCTGTTGCGGCTGATTGCATCCAGTGCCGCGAAAGGCTCGTCCATCAGCAATACGCTTGGCTCCAGCGCCAGGGTTCTGGCCAGCGAAACGCGCTGTTGCATACCGCCAGACAGTTGCTGCGGTAACCGTTGTGCTGCGTGCTCAAGGCCAACCAGGCGCAGGTAAGAAAGAGCTTTCTCGCGCTGTTCGATGGCGCTGCCCTGCCCGGCCATGCGCAGGCCGAAACGAACGTTTTCCAATGCACTGAGCCAAGGGAAAAGCTGCGGAGACTGGAACACATAACCCAGCTCATCACGCTCTGGACGAATCGGTTCGCCATTGATGTGAACCCGTCCCGCGCTCGGCTGCTGAAACCCCGACAACAGGTTGAGCAGCGTGGATTTACCGCAGCCGGAAGGCCCGAGGATTGCGACGAATTCCCCGGCACGCGCGCTCAGGCTGAACCGGTCGAACACGTGATGGCCGCCCAGGTAGCTGAAACTGACGGACTCAACGCTGATCGCATTGACGGACGGGTGAGACTTTAATGGAGTAGAAGACATGGCAAAGGCGATGAGGTCGTTTACAATGGGCGTCCTGATATAATACGTATTAATACAAGTTGAAGTCATATCGTCTTGTCATATCCTTAGAAGCAAAGACAGGTGCCACTGTTTCAGGCGGCCCTCAGCACACGGAATAGAACAGTGACCATCCTTCGCGACAGCACAACCTCCCTTTACCAGCAGATCGCCGAACAGTTGCTGGATGAAATCCATCGCGGTGCTTTTGAGCCGTCAGGCAAGTTGCCGTCGGAGGCCGAAATAGGTCAGCGCTTCGCCGTCAGCCGAGTGACTGTGCGCTTGGCAATCGGCAAGCTGAGTGACGAGGGGATCGTTGAACGCAAACAAGGCAAAGGCACATTCGTGGCCGCCAAACAATTGCGTCACGGCCTGGACGCCTTGCGCAGTTTTCATGAAGCCCTGTTGCTGCAGGGTCTGAAACCGACCATGCAAGTGATCGCGCACCAATTGGTGAGCACCCCGGAAAGCCTGCGTGACATGTTCCCGGACGCCACCCGATTGCTCTGCGTAGAGCGCCTGCACTTCGTGGACAACGAGGTGATTGCCCTGGGCCGCAGTCACCTGCCTGCCGAGCTCGAAAAAGTGGTGTGGGAAGACGTTCAACAGCAACCGATCTATTCGGTGCTGGAGCAAGTCACCGGTAGCGCGGTCAGCCGTGCCGACATGGCGATACGCGCGCAACAGGCTGACAAAGGGTTGGCAACGGCCCTGGGCATCAAGCGTGGCACAGCGTTGCTGGTGATGGAACGCACCTCCTGGTTTGCCGATGGCCGCTGCTGTGACCGCACGACGTTCTACATCAGGCCAGAGCGCTATTCGTTTGTGGTGAGCGGCGTGTTCAAGGTCTGAACCCAGGTGATTATTGGCAGATTGCTGGATGGACGTAGACGAAAAAACAATAACCCTGCACTTCATCAGCTCAACTAAACTTGCCGCCAGAATTGCTCCTGTCAGCGGCCGGTGAGACCCCATGATTGCCCATACCCCCACGCTTTTTGCCTGCGTCGCCTTAGTGGCGACGATCATGGCGTTTTGTCTGATCGTGGTCGGCGAATTCAACCAGCGTGACGGTCTGCTCACCATTGGCTTTGGCTTGTTGGCTCACGCCCTGGCGTATGTGGGTTACACCTTCTTCGGTCATGCTCCGTTGTGGTTCACCTACGGCGCCGCCAACACTTTACTGTCCGTGGCACTCGCTTTTTATGGGGCCAGCCTGTTTCGGATTGTCGAGTTGCCCGTGTCCTGGTGGCGGGTATTCACTCCGGTGGCAATGATGCTGGTGCTGATGGTCAGCCTCATCGATACCCTGGAGCCGCGAATGCTCGCCTCCTCTCTGGTATTGATGGTGCAATGCGCCTTGATCATCTACTGGACGTTGCGTCACATCCCCGCCAAGGGTCGTGCACGCATGCTGTTGATCATCGGTTCCAGTATCAGCCTGATCGGTTTGGGCATGCGGGTGGTGGCCGTACTCGGCGGAGGTGCGGCCGAAATGCGCTACGACGTCAGCAACCTCAAGCAAACGATCTCGGTCAGCATCGGCACATTCACCGCGATGATGATTTCCCTCGGCCTGGTGCTGTTATCCAAAGAGCGCAGCGAATCCCAGCTTCAGCACCTGGCGCTGCGCGATGTGCTGACGGGCATTCTCAACCGTCGGGCCATCCTCGATCTGTTCTCTAAAGAACTGGAACGCTCGCGCCGAGACAGTGCTTGCCTGGCAGTGGCCATGGTCGATATCGATCACTTCAAAAAGATCAATGATGCGCATGGTCACCTGGCGGGGGATGAAGTTATTTGCCACTGCGTCAACCACCTGACCCAACGGCTTCGTCATTCCGACAGCATTGGTCGTTATGGTGGCGAGGAATTTCTGCTGTTGCTGCCCTCCACCACCCCCGATGGAGCCATGGCAGTGCTCGATGAACTGCGCGCCTCTTTAGCCGAGGCACCGGTGCAATACGGCGATTCGCACATTGAACTGCGCATCAGTATCGGCGTGTGCTGTGTGGTGCCCAGTGAAGACGACACCATTGCCAGCCTGCTGGCCCGCGCGGATGAGGCACTCTATGAGGCCAAGGCCATGGGCCGTAATACCTTGCGGCTGGCGCCGTCGCGCCCCCTGCAACGTGATGCCGCGATGGGTGATCTCTCACAAACACTGAGCGAATGAGCGAGTTTTCCCCAGTCGTTAATAACTCAGAACCACCTCTTACTTGTCAGGCCGAAAATCGTCTGCTGCATGCCGCCGAACAGTCAGCATGCCCCAAGAATCATATTGACCTGCTCGACCTCGGGCCTGCCGCAAAGTGGGCGACCGGAAGTCACCTTTGGCGCCTCCAAATTCGCCCTGCGCGGTATAGCGGAAGCGCTACGCGAAGGGTACAGGCAGCAACGCCTCGGGGTGACGTGCCTGAACCTCTGGCCGGTTAATTGGGAGCTTAGACGTTGTAAGGACGCGCCCGGCAAGTGAGTACCAGGCGCTAAAATATTCTCTACATGTTCTGGATATATTTGATTTGTAGAGATATGCCACCTATTGAGGCGCTACCTCCATATGAGACTTTACCGCGGTGAGCCCAGGTAGTCCTTCCAGTGTCTGAACATTATCCAGCGTTCTCTCAAGCCATTCGGGATGATCACTCAGCCACTTTTTCACGGCCGCACGTGGTGCGAGGCCACCATTGATCACGTAGTCCATCATGGTGTTTTCGGCGTCTATAGAAAACTCCAGATTCTTCAGCAATCTCCCCACGTTAGGGCATTCATCCAGATATCCCGCACGCACGTCAGTCCGCACTGACGATGCGCCGTAATTCGCTCCATAGTACTTATCACCGCCTGACAAATATTCCAGCTCAATATTCTTGTTCATTGGATGAGGCGCCCATCCCAGAAACACGATCCAATCGTTCTTTCTTATTTGCCTAGCGACTTGAGTGAGCATGCCCTTCTCACTTGACTCAACCAGGCTCCAGCTGCCCAGGTTATAGGCATTATCCGCGATAAGATTCTGGATCGGTTTGTTTCCGCCAGGCTCAACCCCATAGATTTTCCCACCAAATTTTTCCTTGTAAGTGTCCAGATCGGCATAGCTTTTCACACCTTGCTCATAGACGTATCGCGGAACCGCCAAGGTAAATTTTGCGCCGGTGAGGTTCACTCGCACTGTCTGAATAGACTTGTTGTTGTAATAGGGTTGAGCCGCCTCGATCAACGCCGGATCCCATGTCCCCAGGAACACGTCGATGCTCTTGCCCTCCATTGCCTTGTAGGCAATACCCGTCGACAAAGTAATGACTTTTGGGACGTAACCCAGCCCTTCCAATACTGCTGTGGTCAATGACGTGGTCAAAGCGATGTCGGTCCACCCCACTTCTGCGAACTGAGGCGCGCGGCACGCCGCAGAGTCCGCGGCGCCGGCAATCCCCTGGAATGTCATCAACAGCACAGCACAACCGATAGCACTGCTTTTCATATTGGATCCCCTTGGGTTCTCTTGTTTTTTGGAGAGCCTAGTGATAACTTTTTTTTCATTCATCGTCCAATGAAAAAAAAGAGCACCTCTATGCCAAAGGTTGGAATGCAAGAAATCAGAAAAAAACAGCTCGTCGAAGCGACGCTCAACCTTATTGGTGAGCAGGGCATGGCAGGTACGAGCATGACCCAAGTCAGCGCTCGCGCCGGTTTGGCGAACGGCATCGTGCACCATTATTTTTCAGACAAGAATGCTTTGCTCGAAGCCACCTTGAGAGAGCTGAACAAACGCATAAATGCCGAAATTTTTGCGCGCCTACGAACGTCCACAACACCAGCCGGGCGTGTTCTTGCGTTTGTAGACGGAAACGTCAGTGCCTTGAATCTGACAAAAGAAAACGTCGCGGCTTGGCTGGCTTTCTGGGCCCAGGTACCTCAATCCGCAAAATTGCAACGGATACAAAACGTCGTCGCGCGGCGAAGCCACTCATTACTTTTTTATGCTTTGTCAAAGACCATGGATAAGGCAGCAGCCCACTCCAAAGCGCAGATGATCGCGATTTTCATCGACGGTTTATGGTTGAGGGCTGCGGTCGATTGCAGCCCAGACACGATTGATGATTCACGTCGCTTGGCTTACGAGTTCCTCAACAACGTGCTTGGTTATAATCTGGAGGCGTAGAAATGACACCTGATGAGTATAAAAGTCTTGATGCCGTTGGCCTTGTTCAATGGTTGCAGTCCGGAAAAGTCTCGCCATTGGAACTGGTGAACCTGGCAGCCAAAGAAATTGAAACTCAGGACCCAACCTTGGGTGCGGTCGTTGCAATCAATGTCGAAGATGCGCAACGAGTGGCGCTAGATCCCAAGGCTGGACCACTCTCGGGTGTACCTATCCTGATAAAGGACACCAACATCGATGTAGCAGGTTTTGCAACCAGGCACGGGTCCCGGTTATACGAGAACGCCGCACCGGCGCAGATCGACAGTGAATTTGTGCATCGATTGCGCAATGCCGGAGCAATTATTCTCGGGAAAACCAAAACGCCCGAGTTCGCAGGCGACTTTGTTACAGAGCCTGAATGGCAAGGCCCATGTCGGAATCCGAGAAATCCGCAGTACGCTTCTGGGGGTTCAAGTGGTGGCTCGGCGAGCGCAGTAGGCGCGGGAATGGTTCCCGTTGCGCATGGCACCGACTGCGGTGGATCCATCAGGGTTCCAGCTTCCGTTTGTGGCGTAGTTGGCCTGAAGCCAAGCAGAGGACGTAACCCTGTGGGCCCTCACGTAGGTGAGTTTGTTGGAGGCCTAGATTGCGAGCACGTACTGACCAGGACTGTTCGCGATACCGCATTACTGCTGGACGTCCTATCTGGCTATGAGCCCGGTGCCCCCTATGCCGCCCCTCCCGCACCGGCTTCATGGCTGGAATCTCTGAAAGCAAAATCACCACGACTGAAGATCGCTTTCGCCTGCTACCGGCCAGAGGGTTCGAGTATCGATAATGCCATTCACAAAGCCATTTTGAACGCCGTTGATTTCTTAAGTAAGGACGGCCATGAATTACGGCCGTTCAGATGGCCAGACATGAACAATGCTGGTGCAGCTGCTGCGCTATTCTGGCAGATGGAAATAGAGGCTTTGATGGAACACCAAGCGCGAAAACGCGGGTTCCCGATCTCTGATGAGGATGTTGAATGGATTACGTATGAGTTTTACAAATGCTCGCGCCGGAAAACGGCACTTGATGTTCACCATGCCCGTGCCACGCAGAACACAGTTAGTCGTGACATGGCGGATAGCTTCAAAAGCATAGATGTCCTTATCACCCCTACCGTAGCGCTTCCTCCCCCGTTGATAGGTGGCTTTGTAACCACAGGGGAAAGGTGTTTGGACGAGTGGTACAAAAACGCTTACGCATTTTCTCCTTTCACCGAAGTTTTCAACTTGACTGGCCAACCGGCCATCAGCATTCCCGTAGGGATCATGGAGAATGGCCTTCCGATTGGGATGCAAATTGTTGGAAAGTTTGGTGATGAGGAGACTGTCCTCAGACTCGCAAATGAAATTGAAAAAAGCTCACTAGCGACGTGCCAATTTTCAAAGGTTTGATCTCGCCCATGGCTGTCCTTCGCGAAGGGCAGCTAAAGGGTCGAAAGCGATCAGCGCGCCGTTCAAAGCCTCCACCACGAACACCTTCAACCTGATCGACCCGCGCACCGTTTTTTTCACCAACGCCTACTCCGTTAGTCCGGGCATGGCTGCAAACATGGAATGTGGGAGCCAAATACCCGCCACTTATGTGGATGCACAGGACGGTCAGCAGCAGTGAGATGTCGCCCGGGAACTTCCGCGCCGAAAACGACCAGATGACATCCAACTCACTCCTCACCTGACCGCCACGAACAAAACCACCCATGCATCAACCCGGCCTGAAAGAACTGCACAGGGGCTTCAAAACCAGCGGTTTCAATAAGGTTCGCGACCTGTTGTGCGGGCAGGATTGCCACGTCGCTGGCGTAAGCAGCGCGGGCGCGGTCGAGCATTTCTGGCTGAAGATCGCCTGCGCACATCAATGTCAGCCAGTTGCGCAGCAGCACCTCGAAGGCAGGCGTGTCGGTATCGGCGGCGAGGTCGGCGTTTGCCAGTATTGCGTGGGGTTTAAGGCGGCGGCCAATCTCGCGAAAGAACGTGGTTCGGGCGCTCGCCTCTAACAAAAACTGGGACACCAAAAAGCAAGTGGCAGCGTCGTAGCGGGGCTCGGCGTCCAGCGTGTCGAGGTAGCCTTGGTGAAAATCGCAGCGCGAGAGAAAGCCATTTTGAATAGCGCTCTGTCGGCACACCTCAAGCATGGCGCCCGAGGGGTCGATGGCAGTGAAATGCCAACCGGGAAAGCGTTCCGCCAGGTGGGCCAGTTCCGCGCCAGTACCCACACCGACGCACAATATCCGGGCATTTTCCGGCAGGCTGCTGAAGTGAGCATCGAGCAGCAAATACAACGCGTCGCGAATGGGCGCCATTCTCGCCCATTGCTGGTCGTAGTTGGCCGCTTGCCGGTCGAACAATAGCTTGAGTTTTTCATCGCGCATGGGGACACCTTGAGCATTGATAGGCACAACGCGTGGGCCGCGGTGTTGCTTTCATTATCCCAGGCCTGTCAAGCCCCACAAATGTACGGCTGCCACGCCATGGATCACCCGCTGCCTCAAAGAACACTCCACGACACGCCGACATACACCGCCATGCCTTCGCCCGGCGTGGAACGTGCCGCGTCCAGACCGTGGTCGTCATAGCCCGGTGTGACGGTGGCGGCGTAATGCTTGTCGGTCAGGTTGCGCATGTCCAGCCACGCCTGCCAGTCGCCCTTGGGCGCGTTGTAACCCACCGTGGCACCGAATAGCGCGTAGGGATCGGCGTAGTAGCTGTTGGCGTAATCGACTGCGACCTTGGACACCAGTTGCGTATTGACCGCCGCGAAGAATCCCAGCGGCCAGTCATAGCGCAATTCGCCCTGATAATAGTGCATCGGCAAGCCAGGTAAGCGGTTGTCGTCGAAGCGGTCGTCGTCGCGGTAGTGGAAGTCACTGAAGGTGTAGCTCTGGCGCAGGTTCAATTGACCGCCGTCGCCCGATGACCACAGGTTGCTCAGCAGGCTGGCTTCCACACCCTGGTGCACCGTGGGGCTGGCGTTGAGCTCGTAGGGGGTGGTCGCATTGGCATCGGGCAATACCGAGAGCAACTCGTGGCGCACTTGGGCGTAGTACCAAGCCAGGCTCCATTGTCCCGCAGCGCTGTCGCCACGGCCGCCGATTTCCAAGGTGGTGGCGGTCTGATTTTGCAGTTTTACCGGATCACGCTGAGCGCCCGTGGCGGGACCGCTGCCGGTGGGGAATCGGATGTTGGAGCTGTAGATCAGCGACCAAGGATGCGGCGCCTCGACCGAGCGGCTCAGATTGCCGAACAACTGCACATCCGGCGTCAGCTGGTAGCGCAGGCCTACTCGCGGAGCGTAATCCCAGTCATTCAGGCTGGTCTTGCCGCCACTTTGCGGGTAGGTCACAGCGCTTTCACGACGGGTGTAAATGGCGGCGAGGCCGGTGGTCAGCCACAAGTCGTCGGCAATCTCCAGATCATTGCCCACATGCAGAACGCTGTCCGATCCTTGATAAGTGAAGTTGCGCATCAACGTCCCCGGCGCGTACCCGGCGGTGTTGCCAGACGGGATGCGCACAAATTCACTGGCACCGTCATTTGGCAGATGCTTGGTGACCCGCAGGCCTAGCGTGCTGTGGCTTTGCAGGCCCCAGAGCGTATCGCGACGCTTGTAGTCGAAGGTGCCGCTGACGTCCGCATACGCGACCTTCAGACGGTTGGGGCCCTCACGCAGATCCATCGGATAATCGTGATACACAAGGCCGGTCTGGATGCTCGAATCATCATCGATGTAGTAAGTCGTCTTGTTGCCGAAAAAGGTGCTGCCCGGCTCGTCGCGGCTGTCGTCACGTGTCACATAGCCAGGATTGGCCGCGCGTGCAGTGTGCTCGATGGAATACTTGGAAACCCGTCCGGCGAGGTCGTTGTCAGTCTCGCGGTGGCGCAGATAGAAGCGTGTCTCCAGGTTCGGGTTGAAGCGATAGCCGAAGTTGGCGATAACGCCCTGGCTCTTGCTGGCCGTGTGATCCTGGTAGCCATCGGAGCTTGCGTCGGTCAACGCCACGTAATAGTCGAAAGCCCCCAGAACCTGGCCGGAGCTGATCTGGCGCTGCTGATAACCGTAGCTGCCCGTCGCATAGCGCACTTGCAACTTGGGCGAGTCGTAACCCGTGTGGCTGATGTAATCGACGGCCCCGCCCAGCGCCAAGCCCCCCCTGTCGAAACCGTTTGCGCCGCGCAATACTTCCACGCGTTCCAGCCACAACGGCTCGAGCAATTCGTACGGCGTGCCGCCAGGACCGGTCAGCGGCAACCCGTCGAGCATCGTGTACAGCCCTGATGCGTGTGCGCCTGGCGCACGGTTTATTCCCGAACCGCGGATCGATATCTTGACGCCTTCATTGCCCGCCGACTGAGCATAAACGCCCGGTTGATAGGCCAGCACATCCTGGTTACTGGCCACGCGCCCCTGCAAAGGACGGCGCATATCGACCACGTTGGTGCCACCGGGTACTTGGTCGAGCCGGACCTTGGCATCCTCAATCGTCTGGTCTTCATCGCCCTTCTCTTCAGCCCCGATCAGCACCTGCCCCAGCTCCATGCTTTCAGCGGCGGCCATGGCCGGACAAAAAAGGGCCAGGCCTAGCAAAGCAGCGGGCAGGGATTTTGACGGGGGCATCGAGAAAACTCCGAACGTACAGAAACAGGCAATGAACAGTGCGACGTTAGAAAGAACGAAGGAAACACATGGCAATTTTGCTTTGCCCCGTCGAAGGACGGTTTGCGGTGCTGAGCATTCACTGGCGGCATGCCGATCACTGGTCGCTAACTCTAAATCGCCAAAACCAACGCTTCGCTGTCTCGAGCAATAAACAACGCAATCATCGGCTGTGCTGCCAGACCGAAGAGCTCTGCGACATTGGCTCCGATTGCCGCACCTACCGCCAGGCAAGGGGCAAAAATACCGCCGGGGATACCGGAAAAGTAAGATACGTAACGACACCAATTTATCGACCGGTTTACCTTGGTGCGCCAGCCGGGTGGCGGCAATCACCTGGGGAATGCCACTGCCGTGTGAGCCGACAAAAAAACGAGTGGTCAGGCACACCACCAACATGCCCACCAGCGGTGTGTAAACAAAGGGCAGCCAAGGCCGTTCGGCGGTCTGTTGCGCAAATTGCGTCAATGCCAGGTCGGCCAGTCGAGCGAACATCACCACCAGCAAGCCCGCGAGCGTAGCGGCGACACACAGCGTGACTCGCGTGCGCCACCGGATCGATGCAAAACGACGGCGAATCAATAAAAGCGGTTTGAGCACCCGAGTGATTTCCATTGTCGTTGCGAATATATCCGTGGTTTGGAGGGCGACAAGGTTAAGGTGGGTTAAGAAATAGTTAATGTTCGGCGGGACCGTTGCTCACTAGGGTACGCGTCCATCGGCTGTCGACGTTCAGTCGCAAACGCCAAAAAACAGTTCAAAACGGAGGAAGTTATGAGTTGCGCGTTGGTCATAGAGGACGACAAGGTGACGGCGGAAGTCATCATTGCTGAACTCCAACGCCATGGGTTCAGTTCAAGATGGGCCGCTACCGGAAGAGACGGGCTGGCCCTGGCAATTGCAGGGGGTTACGACGCCATCACCCTGGATCGGATGCTTCCTGATTTTGATGGCCTGACGATTGTCAGCACGTTGCGTAGCCTGGGGATTCAGACGCCTGTCTTGATGATCAGTGCGCTTTCCGACGTGGATGAGCGCGTGCAAGGGCTTCGCGCCGGCGGCGACGACTACCTGACCAAACCCTTTTCTGCCATCGAGATGGTGGCGCGTCTTGATGCGTTGCTTCGGCGCACCAGTGCAGACGCAAGCCACCCGCAACTCATTTGCGGCAACCTGCGACTGGACCTGGTCGAGCACAAACTGACCAGGGATGGCGAACACATATTGCTGTTGCCAACCGAGTTCAAACTGCTCAATTACCTGATGCGCAGTGCCGGCCAACTGGTCACCCGCACCATGCTTTTTGAAGAAGTATGGGGTTATCGATTCGACCCTGGGACAAACATCATCGATGTCCATATCGGTCGGCTGCGCAAGAAGCTTGAAGGCGATGAAGGCACTCCCGCCATTCATACAATACGCGGTGCCGGTTATGTCCTTGCTGCCAAAGACTGAAGAATGGCGCTCGTCCGGTAGTCGATTGATCGGTTTCTACGCCCTGTTTTTCGTGGCGTGGGCCGCACTGTTTACAGGCGTGTTGTACTGGGAAATCTCCCACTATCTGGGAACCGTTGCAGAGCGAACGTTACTGCAGCGTGCCCACTACTATCAGAAAATCGACGATAAAAAACTGGTGCAAGAACTGGCTGCCAGTGAAGCCTATTCAACGCCCGGGATTGATGCTTACGGTTTATTCACAGCCGATGGAGAGCACGTTGCGGGAGACCTGCTCAAACTGCGTTCCAGTCTGCCCGACGATGGCAATGTTCATTACCTTGAGCGCGGGCTGAGCATCGCGTTACCCAGCAAAGAAACCAGAAGCAGCTACGCCCTGTTAAATCGGCGGCCCAACGGCAGTATTCTTATTCTGGCCCGTGACGGCGGCTCGATTTCAGCCGTGGGCGGAATTATCGAACAGGCCTTGATGTGGGGTTTCTCGTTAACCCTGATTCCCGGATTGATTGGCTGGCGCTTGTTGCGGCGCCGACCGTTGCGGCGTGTGAAACGCCTGCAGCTGTGCACCGAAAGTATCGTTTCAGGCAACCTGGCGGAGCGTCTGCCCTTGTCCGCCCGCCGCGATGAACTGGATATGCTGGCAAGCGCCGTGAATACGATGCTCGACCACATCGAGCAACTGATGCATGAGGTCAAGAGTGTCTGCGATGGCGTTGCCCATGATCTACGCACGCCTCTGACGCGTTTGCGCGCAAGGCATTATCAGCTCCAACAATTGCCGCTGGACAGTGATCACCAGCACACGCTCAATCAAGCCCTTGAAGAAAGCGAATCCATTATGGTGCGCTTTCAAGGACTGCTTCGGGTGGCCGAACTCGACGATATACGTCGCCGCTCGGCATTCGAACCTTTTCCCATCATGGCGCTTTTGCAACAGGCACATGAGTTTTATGAGCCATTGGCGCTGGACCGCTCCCAGACGCTTTCCCTGGAAATTACCCGTGACGTGCCCAGCGTGTATGGCGACTCATCGTTGCTGTTCGAAGCGCTGGTCAACTTGCTGGATAACGCCATCAAGTTTGCGCCAGTGGGTGGTCATATCAAATTGCGCGGCAGTGTCCAGGAGGCAACGGTCATCATTGAAGTCGTCGACGACGGGGCCGGTATATCCGAGTCTGACCGTACACATGTCTTTCGCAGGCTTTATCGAGGGCAGGCAAGCAGCCTGCAACCCGGACACGGACTTGGCTTATCGTTGGTCGCCGCCATTGTGAAATTGCACGGTTACTCGCTGGACATCCAGCCTGCGGTTATCGGCTGCGGCACCCGTGTTTTGATTCACTGCCCGATGGTTTCAGATGCCTGAATATTAAATTTAACTTAATCCAGCTTAATGTCAGCCCGCCTGCCTTGGGGGCTAACTTGGCAGCACTTTCTGCTGACCCAAGGCCTTTTGCTTGTGAATGACCTGTTGTCCCGGCTTCTGTTAACCGCTCTCTGCGTACTAACGCCTCTTGCCTGGGCTACCCCTGCTCTGGCTGACAATAATACTCAAGGGGCCATGATCCCTGCTGCACCCAAGCTTGGCGCCAAAGGCTGGATACTGATAGACGCTGCAACGGGTACCGTTATTACCAGCCACAACAGTGACACGCGCCTACCACCCGCCAGCCTGACGAAAATGATGACGGCATTTGTCACCACTCGTGAGATCAAGGCCGGGCGAATGAAAGGCGATGACACCGTCACCGTCAGCGAAAATGCCTGGCGTACTGGCGGCTCACGCATGTTTCTTGATCCCGGCAGCTCCGTTTCGGTTCACGACTTGCTCAGCGGCGTGATCATCGACTCGGGTAATGACGCAAGCGTTGCGCTCGCCGAACATATAGCCGGAAGCGAAGGTGCCTTCGTCGCCATGATGAATTCGACCGCTACGGCACTGGGGATGGCCAACACGCACTTCATGAACTCCACCGGCCTGCCGGAACCGGAGCATTATTCATCGGCGCGAGACATGGCAACGCTGGCTCGGGCGATCATCAGCGAAGGTGCTGATTCCTATGCGCTATACGCCAAAAAACACTTCACCTGGAATGGCATACGGCAATCCAACCGCAACCTTCTGTTATGGCGGGACGCAAGCTCCGACGGCTTGAAGACCGGCCATACCGACGCGGCAGGCTATTGCCTGGTGGCTTCGTCGCACCGAAACGGACGGCGTTTGATCAGTGTGATTTTTGGCGCCAGCAGCACACAAAAGCGCACGGCAGAAACGGAAAAACTCATCGGTTACGGCTTTCGTTTCTACGATACCCAAACCTACAAAAAAGCAGGGGAAATACTCACGCGGTCCCCTCTCTGGAAAGGTAAAAACAGATCGATCGCCCTGGGGCTGTTGGACGATATGACCCTCACCTTGCCCAAGAACAAAAATCGCGAATTGGAAACGCGCATGCAGATAGATGGGCCGCTGGAAGCGCCTATCGCTATTGGCACCGTCGTTGGAACACTGGAACTGTACGATGCCGGGCACAAACTGGGGAGCCGCCCCTTGATAGCTCTGGAGGACGTTGAGACAGGCAGTTGGTGGAAATACTGGTGGGATACGACGCACCTGTTTTTCACCCAATTAATCCGCGGCTGGTTCGATGAGACAGCTCCGACATTGCAGAGCCCTCAAAATACAGTGACCGCAAGTACTAACGATTGAGGCCCGGTTAGCGCCTCGATTTTGTCCTGGTATCGACAACCGTTCTGATTGACCTCATGTCGAGGCATTAAGGTGCCGACAAAACCCGGGGCGACTCACTCACCATGTCAAAAAAGGTGGCGAGGATGCGCCGGGAACTCTGCGTGCGAAGGCAGACCAAGGTCTCAGTAAAGCGCCGCTGACAGTCGACGATAGGCAATCCACGTATTCGGGAGTCCGAGCCAAGTTCGGCGGCCGAGACAACGCCCACCCCCATACCAATCGCCACCGCTTCACGCGCCGCTTCACGCCCCTCCACTTCGATTGCCTTGCGAATGTGCAGGCCGGCCGTGGCCATTTCCTCTTCCAGGGACTGTCGTGTTACCGAGCCCTGTTCGCGCAGTACAAGGGGAATGTTGTGCAAGTCGGCGAGGCAAATTGATTCGCGCTGCGCCCATGGATGGTCATGCGCCACGAAGGCAAGCATGGGATCGCTGCGCAGGTGCTGCGACAGCAGACGCTCATCGTCAATGCTGCGTCCCAACAGGCCGATGTCTGCCTGGTGACTTAACACCCGCATCAGGACCTCATCAGTATTGGCGGTCTCGATTTTCACATCGATGCCGGGATACAAGCTGCAGAAGCGTGCCACGTAAGGCAACACGTGCACCGGTGCATCCACGGCCAGGTTCAGGGTACCCGTGGACAGTGTGCGGTAGTCGGTCAGCATGTCATGGGCATTGATGGTGATATCGAACAGGCGCTGTGTCAGACCAAACAAACGCTCGCCTACCTCCGTCAGACGCACCAGACGCTTGTCGCGATAAAACACCCTCACCCCGTAGTAATCCTCGAGCTTGCGCACCTGATCAGACACGGCTGGCTGCGACAAGCACAGTTGATCGGCCGCTCGCGTGAAGCTGCCATTGATTGCCACGGCGTGAAAAGCCTTGAGTTGTGCGTGAGAAATCATCGTCGTGGACCTGGTTATAGACTGAACTTATTCATGCATATGATAAATCGATTTTAATTATCAACAATGACCTGCAAGCATGGTTTTCGCAAGCCGCCGGACCACTGTTTGAACAGTGCCAAGCCCCCGATGGATGAGGAGAACCTGATGGAAATAGAACGTTTCAAAACGGCAAAACGCCGCTCGGACATGGTCCGGCACGACAACCATCTCTATATCGGAGGCCAGGTCGCGGAGGACCTCAGCGGCGATATCGAGGCGCAAACACAGGAAGTGCTCGCCAACATCGAGCAACTGCTGATCAGTGCGGGCAGCAATCGCAAGCGAGTACTTTCGGTGCGCATCCTGCTGGCTCATCGCGAGGACTATGAAGGGCTCAACAGGGTCTGGGACGCGTTCTTTCCCGAAGGCCATGCCCCGACGCGTGCCTGCACGCTGGCTAGCTTGATCGACCCTGGTTTGCGCGTGGAAATGATCGTTGTTGCGGCGTGCGGCTGACCCTTCTGAACCGACATTAAAACAATAACCAACGGAGACGTTTCGATGCGACCCTACTGGCTCGATCAGGCCCTGAAGAACCAACCCGCCACGCCCTGCCCGCCCCTGCAGCAGAACACTCGCGCCGATGTCTGCATCGTCGGTGGCGGGTACACCGGTTTGTGGACGGCAATCATGCTCAAGCAACAGAACCCGGAACTGGATGTGGTGATCGTCGAAGCCGACATCTGCGGTGCCGGTGCCAGTGGGCGCAACGGTGGCTGCGCGCTGTCCTGGTCAGCCAAATACTTCACGCTCGAGCGGCTGTTCGGCCAAGCTGAAGCGGTGCGTCTGGTGACAGCGTCGGAAGACAGCATCAGGGCCATCGGCGACTTCTGTCAGCAGTACGCTGTGGATGCCGATTATCGCCTCGACGGCACGCTCTATACCGCCACCAACGAGGCACAGAAAGGTGCAACCGATGCGGTGGTCGCGGCGTTGGAGCGTCACGGCATCAACTCCTTTTCCAGGTGTCCATTGCCCGAACTGCAACGCATGGCCGGCTCGACGCGGCACATCGAAGGCTGGTTTTCGCCAGCGGCTGCCAGCGTGCAGCCAGGCAAATTGGTTCGAGGCCTGCGCCGGGTTGCACTCGAACTTGGCGTGCGGATATACGAAGGATCAAAAATGACCCGACTGGAGCAAGGGCGGCCGGCCATCATCCATACGCCGGGTGGGCAAGTCGTCGCCGACCGGGTGGTGCTGGCGATGAACGCCTGGATGGCGCGTGCCTTCCCAGAGTTCTCGCGGTCGGTGGCTATCGTCTCCAGTGACATGATCATCACCGAACCACGGCCGGACCTGCTCCAGCGAATCGGCTTGACTAGCGGGGTCACGGTCCTCGACTCGCGTATTTTCGTGCACTACTACCACAACACCCCGGACGGCCGGATCATGCTCGGTAAAGGGGGCAACACGTTCGCCTATGGTGGCCGTATCTTGCCGGTGTTCGACCAGCCATCGCCCTACGAAGGGTTGTTGCGCAGCACCCTGGCCGAGTTCTTCCCGGACTTTGCCGATGTCGGTATCGCCGCCACCTGGAACGGCCCTTCCGATCGTTCGGTTACCGGCCTGCCTTTCTTTGGCACCATGGGGCCGAACAGCAATATTTTCTACGGCTTCGGCTATTCGGGCAGCGGCGTCGGCCCCTGCCATATGGGTGGGCAGATCCTTTCCTCGCTGGTGCAGGGCCTGGACAATCCTTGGACGCGCTCGCCGCTGGTGCAAGGCCCACTCGGCAACTTCCCGCCGGAACCCGTTCGCTACGTGGGCTCACTGATGGTGCGCAACGCCATTCGCCGTAAAGAGCGGGCCGAGGACCATGGTCGACGCCCTCGCCCACTCGATGTTCGCCTGGCAAAATTCGCCGCGGCTGCGGGCAAGGCCGATAAGGGATAACCCCAAGCAAAAACCCCGCTCGGCTGTTGGCCGGGCGGGGTTTGTGCGGCAGCCCCATCGACATCCAGCGTATTGACGGCCTCGGCCACCGTATTCAAACGCAGGTCTCCCCCCAGCACACCCAGAAACTGACAAGGCACCTCGACAGCACAATGTACTGTCGAGGTGCCTACGGTCTCAGGTTCAACGGATAACGTGGGACGCGCGCCTGCTTGTGAAAGCCTCGACGCGGTTTGGCAGCGGGTTTAGAAGAAGCCCAGTGGATTGATGTCGTAGCTCACCAGCAGGTTTTTGGTCTGCTGGTAGTGATCGAGCATCATCTTGTGGGTTTCACGGCCGACGCCGGACTTTTTGTAACCACCGAACGCGGCGTGCGCCGGGTACAGGTGATAGCAGTTAGTCCAGACACGACCGGCCTTGATGGCGCGGCCCATGCGATAGGCGCGGTTGATGTCGCGGGTCCAGAGGCCGGCGCCGAGGCCGAACTCGGTATCGTTGGCGATGGCCAGGGCTTCGGCTTCGTCCTTGAAGGTGGTGATGCTCACCACTGGGCCAAAGATTTCTTCCTGGAACACGCGCATTTTATTGGTGCCCTTGAGCAAGGTCGGCTGGATGTAATACCCGGTCGCCAGGTTGCCCTCGAGTTTTTCCACCTTGCCGCCAGTCAGCAATTCGGCGCCTTCGCCCTTGGCAATTTCCAGGTAGGAAAGAATTTTGTCGAATTGCTGCTCGGAGGCCTGGGCGCCGACCATGGTGTCGGTGTCCAGCGGGTCGCCACGTTTGATCGACAGGACTTTTTTCATCACCACTTTCATGAAGTCGTCGTAGATCGATTCCTGCACCAGTGCCCGGGACGGGCAAGTGCACACTTCGCCTTGGTTGAAGAACGCCAGCACCAGGCCTTCGGCCGCTTTTTCGATGAAGGTTTCTTCGGCTTGCATGATGTCGGCGAAGAAGATGTTTGGCGACTTGCCACCCAGCTCCACGGTGGACGGAATAATGTTTTCAGCGGCGGCGTGCATGATGTGCGAGCCGACCGGAGTCGAACCGGTGAAGGCGATTTTGGCAATGCGTTTGCTGGTGGCCAACGCTTCGCCGGCCTCTTTACCGAAACCTTGCACGACGTTGAGCACGCCGGGCGGCAGCAGGTCGCCGATCAGTTCCATCAGCACCGTGATGCCGAGCGGCGTTTGCTCGGCAGGCTTGAGCACCACGCAGTTACCCGCCGCCAGCGCCGGGGCAAGCTTCCACGCGGCCATCAGGATCGGGAAGTTCCACGGGATGATCTGTCCGACCACGCCCAGTGGTTCATGGATGTGATAAGCGACGGTATTGCCATCGATTTCGGCGGCGCTGCCTTCTTGCGCGCGGATGCAACCGGCGAAGTAGCGGAAGTGGTCAGCGGCCAGCGGAATATCGGCGTTGAGGGTTTCGCGCACGGCTTTGCCGTTGTCCCAGGATTCGGTGATCGCCAGCAGTTCCAGATTCTGCTCGATGCGGTCGGCGATTTTCAGCAGCACCAGCGAGCGAGCCTGAGCAGAAGTAGCGCCCCAGGCATCGGCAGCCGCGTGGGCGGCGTCCAGCGCTTTGTCGATGTCTTCGGCTGTAGAACGCGGAAATTCGGCAATCGGTTGGCCATTGACTGGCGAAGTATTGGTGAAGTACTGACCTTTGACAGGCGCGACGAACTCGCCGCCGATGTAGTTACCGTATTGGCTCTTGAACGAAACGATGGCGCCGGGGGTGCCAGGATGGGCGTAGTTCATGGTGGGAATCTCTTGTTGTTTTTGGATGTGGCCGCTCATGGAACGGCCACTGCCCGCGTCAGTAGTGGTGTATGTCAGCAACCCTGAGGGGTTTCACCGCGTGCCAGACGGGCATTGATGTCTTCGATCACCGATGGCAAATCGACGATGGTGTCGATCAGATAGTGCGGGCGAGTGCCTTCGAACATCTTGATGATGCGCGCCCGTTCTTCGGCCAGCCTGTCTGAAGACAAGGCCCGATACTGATCGTAGGTCAAGCCTAATGCGTTACCGGAGCAGGTCAGCGCGACCGTCCACATGCCCGCGCTGCGACCTTCAAGGATGCCAGGCCAGGTGTCGTCGACTTTCACGCAAGCCGCAACGTCACTGACGCCCAACGCAATGACGTTGGCCAATGCCTGCGCCGGGTGCGGGCGTCCATTGGGCACTTCATCGGTGGCTACCACGTGGTCGGCGACGTAACCGTTCTTGCGCGCCAGCTCTACCACTTTGGCCATGACCACGGCCGGATAACCCGAGCACGAACCGATTTTCAGGCCGTTATCACGCAAGGTATTGATCGTCTCGAGAGCACCGGGAATCAACGCCGAGTGCAGGGCGATTTTTTCGATCTGCAGCGGCAT
The DNA here is from genome assembly GCF_050321825.1 of Gordonia sp. IEGM753. NCBI lineage: Bacteria > Bacillati > Actinomycetota > Actinomycetes > Mycobacteriales > Gordoniaceae > Gordonia > Gordonia sp. IEGM753. Next base: position 643,436 of record NZ_JBNQGB010000001.1, on the reverse strand, counting down.
GAAGCGCTCATAGAGGGCCGTGACATCGTCATCAGTGGGCAAGCGGCCGAAGGCGGCATGGTAACGGTCGGCGATCTGTGGTTCGTTGCACAGTGTGCGGATGTGATCCCACTTGCCCATGCCCATGGGGCCGCGCGCTTCTTCCAGAGAGACGGCAACACCGAATTCGGCAAAGGCTTCGACGAAGATCTGCGTCGGGGCGAAAGAGCCGAAATCAACAACGGTGCCCGCCCAGTCCAGGACCACGGCTTGCAGTTGATCGGGTTGTTGGTAATTCATGATGATCGCTCCAGCAAAGGATAATGAGTAACTGCGAATTCAGGAGTTGGTGCCGACGATGACGGGTTGTACCGGGATCGAGGCAGACACGTGTTTTTCGACTGTTTTGGGGCGGCTGTTCCAGAATGGCACCAGCATCAAACTGGCCAGCAGCGCGGAGCCGGTGAACACAAGGAACACGGTGATCGTGTCGAAGTATCCCGGCAGCAGGCCGCCGAGTACCGCACCTACCGAGCCACAGCCATTGACGAAACCTGCAGCGGAGGCAGCGCCGTCCTTGCTGCCGAAGTCGATGGCAGCCGAACCGCTAATCATCGAGTCTGGCCCGTAGAGGGTCAGGCCCATCATGAAGAGCAGGCCCACCACCATGTAAAGGCTGCCGCTTTGCATCGCCGGTACGAACAACCCCAGGCACAGGGTGAGAACCACCTGGCTAAGAACGCAGGCCGGGATACGACGTGCACCGAAGTACTTGTCCGAGGCGATACCGATAAGAATGGGACCGGCCAAACCCGCGAGTTCGAACGCAGTCGGTACGATTGCGGAGGCCACCTTGCCGATCTCGGGCATCCGTTCGTAAATAATGACCGGGCCCCACAGGAGGATGGCGTAGCGCGCAGGCTTGAGCATGAAATACGCTAGACCGAGCACCAGCACCGTTCGATTTTTCATCACGGTGCGCAAGCCAGCCCACATGCTTTCACGCGGTACCACCACATCGCTGACGGGTTCTATTTCGATCTCGACAGGAGGCAGACCTACGTCCTCTGGCCGGTTGCGTTGCAGGAAAAAGAACAGCACCGCCACTATCAGCACCACGACCGCACTGCTGATGAACGCCAAGCGCCAGTCGTGGTAAGTGTCGTAGGCCCACCAACCGGCAAACGGAGTAGCAACCAGACCGCCGAAGGCGTAAGAGGTGCTCCAGTAACCCAGCACACGGCCACGCTCACTGGTACTGAAAAAGCTGCCGACGTTCTTGCACAGACCTGACCAACCGGTCGACTGGGCAAGCCCCTGTATCAGCATGCACGAGACGAATATCGGTAACGTGGCGTAGGTGCCCATGAGCAGCGCCGCCACGGCCGATATGACCAGGCCGCTGAGAACGACTATTCGTGGTCCGAAGCGGTCGGCGAAATTACCCCATAAAAACTGACCCACGGCGTAAGCCGTCAGGTACAGCGCATCGAGGTTGGCCATCATGGCCTTTTCGAGCATGAAGTTCGGGTCCTCGCCAATACCGAGTTTGGCGACAGAGAACGCTTTACGGGTGAAGTAGAAGGCGGCGTACGCCACCCAGGTAATGAGGAAAACCTGGACGCGCCAGCGGTGGAGGGATTGCCAGCCTCTTGCGAGTGGACTTGTGGTGTTTGTGTTCATGGTGTTCTGATCCCGAATGTGGTGCCAGACAGCGCAATTAATTGATTTTTTGTTTTTGTTTTCGGTGCACAAAGCCCTGCCATGCACACGCCATCGAACAGATGTCTATGAGGACGGCGTCAGGCTTCGTCTAGTCAATTGCTGCGATCGGTGACGCCTGCACGGCACTGCAGGGCAATAAGTCACCGGGTCCATGGATAAAAAAGATCACCGTCCACAGGTACTACCCATTGCACCCATGCGTGAAGCGACAGAGACCTTGAAAGCGTGCGTTCAGGTTGCCGGTGCCGGCATGTCCACGCCCATCGCCAAGAGGCTGTCAGCAATGGCGCGAAGCAGTTGGTGGACGATGTATTCGTCGATCTGGCCGATGCAGCCGATGCGGAAGCTTTCAGCCTGGGTCAGCTTGCCCGGGTAGATGATGAACTGGCGGGTTTTCAGCTCTTCATAAAAGCGCATGAACTGAAAGTTCGGGTGTTCAGGGCAAAAGAACGTGGTGATGATCGGCGACAGCCAACGGTCTTCCAGCAGGGTCTTGAATCCGAGCTCGCGCATGCCGCTGACCAGCACGTCACGGTTGCGGGTATAGCGCGCCAGACGCCCGTGCACCCCGCCTTCGGCCGCGTGCTGTTCCAGGGCCTTGTGGAAGGCCACTACGCTGTGAGTCGGAGGGGTGAAGCGCCATTGTCCGGTGCGCTCCATGTAAACCCATTGCTCGTAGAGGTCCAGGGACAGCGAATTGGCACGCCCCTTGGCCGACTCCAGTACCGAGCGGCGGATGATCACGAAACCGAAACCGGGAATACCCTCGATGCACTTGTTGGCCGAGGACACCAGCACGTCAAAGGCTATGTCCTTGACGATCACCGGCACCGCGCCGAAGGTGCTCATGGCATCGATAATGAGGCTCTTGCCGTGAGCCTTCACCACATCGGCGATCTCGCGCAGCGGGTTGAGAATGCCTGAACTGGTTTCGCAGTGGACCAGAAAAACGTGGGTCACATCCGGGTTGGCCTTGAGCAAAGCGTCCACTTCATCAGGCTGCGGTGGCAGGTAGTCACCTTTGTCCAGCGTGATGAAGGCGCGCCCCAGGTATTCCAGGGTTTTGGTGGCACGCTGGCCGTAGGCTCCATTCATCAGCACCAGGCATTTACCCTCGCGCGGGATGGCAGAAGCCAGAGCAGCCTCTACCGAGTAACTGCCGCTGCCTTGCAGAGGCACGCAAGTGAAACTGTCGTCCTGCACGCCTGCCATGCTCAGCAGACTTTGGCGAACGTCAGCAGTAATGCGATTGAAGGCACCGTCCCATGAACCCCAGTCGCGGAGCATCGCTTCCTTGGTCGCTTTGGAGGTAGTCAACGGACCCGGCGTCAACAGGTAAGGCTCACCCAGGGCAGGTATTGCCAGCGGCACGGCAGTTGGAAACTCGGCTTTGGTCATGATCTTCTCCGGCTGTATTGTTGTTGTGGGGGAGTGATGCATGGCGCTATCAAAGCAGTGAGCTAGAAATAATAAAAATCGATTTATTGTATTTCACTAATAAGTATAGCTTATAAGTCGCTGATATCGGTTTTTCCAATGCTGACCCTGCATAAACCGATTTGAGCGACCTGCTTGCGGATGTCATCGTCGACGTCAAACCAAGCATGTCCCAAGTGATGAGGCGTAGGCACAATTCAAACTCAGGCCTTAAGATATCCGCTGAATTCCTGGCTTATACGAGCGGGTCGACCTAAAGCCAGAGCGCGAATAATGCTTGAATCGGAACTCAAAGCTTTCTACATGGTTGCCCAGTTAGGCAGCGTGACGCTTGCAGCCAGGAAACTCGGCCTGAGCCAACCCACGGTGACCAACCAGATTCGTCAATTGGAGAGTCAGTTTGCAGTTGAGCTTTTTTATCGGGGCGGCAGGCGTCTGACCCTCAGCGAAACCGGTACACGGTTGCTGCCTCTGATCAAACCGATGATCTCCCACGGCATGAACATCGAGTTCTTCTTGAACAACGCCAGCAGCAAGGCCGGGAAACTTCGCATCGGTGCCACCGCGCCCTACTACATCCTGGATTTGGTAAAGGCTTTTCGCGAACAACATGAAGTGCAAGTCAGCCTGGAGTTGGGCAACTCACAACAGATGATCAATGCGCTGGATGAATACCGGGTCGACCTGGTGACGTCCTCTCAGCAACTCACCGACCCGCGACTGTTCTGCCTGCCACTGGGGCAAGACCCACTGGTGCTGGTGGCGCATCGCAGCCACCCACTGGCGAACCGAAGCCGCCTCTCTTTGAACGCAATCGAACATCATTGTGTGCTGATGCGGGAACCGGGCTCACACACCCGCCAGCTCACTGAAGACATGCTCGCCCAGGCACAAATCAAGCTTGAGAACGTCATTGAGATTGGCAGTCGCGAAGCCATCCGCGAAGCGGTGCTGCGCAACATCGGGGTGAGTATTATCGCGCGCCACGAAGTGCCTGACAGTCAGGAGTTGCGCATCGTGACGATTCACCAAGCGGCCTTGCTCGACGAATTCCTGTACTGCCTGAAAGAACGTCGCGCGGCACGGCTGATTGACGACTTCCTGCAAGTGGCGCAAAAGCGCTTCGGTTAAGCGGCGTATTTGATCAGCACAATTCCCAGGGTCACGGTGACTGCAGCAATCAAGCGGCGGCGACCGAATGGCTCTTTGAACAGTAGCGTGGCGATCACCGCACCGATGATCACACTGCTCTCACGCAAGGCTGCGATTTTCGCCACGTTTTCCAGCGTCATGGCCCACAGCACCAGCGCATAGGCCGCGCAGTAAGTCAGCCCGCCAAACACCGACATTCGCCAATGACCCTGCACATGCTGCAGCAGTGCCCGGCGCCGACGCCGCGCGGCAAAAAGCGGAATCGGCACGCTGAGTACCAAGGTGAAATACACCAGATAAGAAAGCACTCCCTGAGCGCTCCGCACACCTTGAGCATCAATCACGGTGTACAAGGCCACGCACACGCCTGCAGCCAAAGCATTACGCGGCGCCTGCCATTGCTCGGTCACGCGCAACAGGCTAAGAACCCCGAGCGACAAGATCACCACGCCCGTCAAACCCATCGGGGACAAGGTCTCACCCAGCCACAGGGTGGCAAACACCACCACCAGCAACGGTGGCAAACCGCGAACCAGTGGGTACACCTGGCCGAAATCACCAAAGTGGTAAGCCCTGATCAAGAAGTAGCGATAGAACAGATTGACTGCGACCGACATCCCGATCAGCCCCCACACCGGTAGTGCAGGCACCTCGACAAAAGGTAAGGCGATTAACGCGACGATAAACGCGACCCCGTCGACCATTGCCATCGAGGACAGTCGATCACTACTGGACTTGACGACGGCGTTCCAACTGGCGTGCATGAATGCAGAAATCAATACGAGCAATGTGGCCAGATTGGCATCGGACATGGGGCGCCTCACTCTAAGAGAGGCGCCAGAATGCCAACCGCCAAATCACCAATCCAATCAGTTATAGGGCGACCTGGCATCAGCAAAACTGATTCATCTTTGCGCACCCGTTTTGATTCAAATCGAACTTCAACACTCGAATCTGGCTCCCGAGGCGCAAAAGACCTATGAATTCATAGGCAATTTTGTGCAGTGAAATTCACCATCTCGCACGCACCAAAAACAATCTATCTAATTGTATTTGTTAACTATTAACAAAGATAACGCTCGAGTGAACGCACGCTAAATTGATTATCTGGACGTTTTTCACCGTTTTATGTTTGCGGGTCATTTTTCTGCGTGATACATCAAATCCAGGCGAAACAACTCCCGTACGGCAACGCCAGATTGCCTGCATTCGCCAACTTCCTATCTGCCAGTCATTCGCTCATTACCGTTGTTTTACATCGGTACCACCCTTGTTTTTGGTGGCTGGCATTGCATAGGGATTCACCATGGCTTCTACCCTCGCCCAACTCTCTACCGTGCCGCTTTCGGTTCAAGGCATCGGAAAATCATTCGGCAAACTGAGCGTACTCGATGATGTCTCGCTTGAGGTAAAAGCAGGCGAGCTTGTGTGCCTGCTCGGACCTTCAGGGTGCGGAAAAACCACCCTGCTGCGGATCATTGCGGGCCTGGAAAAACAAGACACCGGCCGCTTGATGATTGGCCCCAGGGACATCACTCGTGCCCACCCCCAGGAGCGCGATTACGGGATTCTGTTTCAGTCCTACGCGTTGTTTCCCAACCTCACCGTTGCGCAAAACATCGGTTATGGCCTGAGCACCCGAAACCTCCTGCACTCCCAGGTACGCGAACGCGTCCAGGAAATGCTCGAGCTTGTCGGCCTGGCGGCAATGGCGGGCAAATACCCAGGTCAATTGTCCGGTGGACAACAGCAACGTGTCGGCCTGGCCCGGGCGTTGGCGCCCTCGCCTTCGCTGTTGCTGCTGGATGAACCGATGTCAGCGCTGGATGCAAAAGTGCGCGAACATCTGCGCTATGAGCTGCGCACGCTGCAACGCAAGCTCGGCATCACCACGGTCATGGTCACTCACGACCAGGACGAAGCGATGGTCATGGCGGACCGTATCGCGGTGATGAACCAAGGCCGCATAGAACAATTCGATACCCCGGAAAACATCTATCGCTCGCCCGCCACCCCCTTCGTCGCCAACTTCATCGGTCAGGCCAACTGGCTCGATTATCAACAGATGAGCGATGGCCAGGCACACCTGGGCACGGTCTCTCTGCACCTTGATAAAGTCCCCGCCGACGGGCCAGGCAGGCTTTTTTGCAGGCCCGAAGCGCTGCGCATCGACAATCACCCGCAAGCCTCCAACAGCCTGGCGGCACAGGTCGTCGAAAAACTGTTTTTGGGTAATCGCTACCGGCTCACGGTGGAGCTGGACCAACTGCGCGGCCAACAGTTTGTTGCAGAGATCAGCGCTGATCTGAACGCCGCGCCGATAGTCGCCGAACGGGTCTGGCTGACGTTTCCATCCCACAGCTTGCGAGCCTTTCCAGGAGCGGTGCGATGACCAGTTTGCAGTTCCCTCACTCAGTGCCTCTGCAACCACAGTCTTTGACGCGGTCGCCTAAAGCAGCCCTCCTCGACCTGCTATTCACCCGTGGCGTAAAGCTGTTAATGGTCCTGTTGCTGATCACTGGGCTCGCCCTGCCGCTGATGGCAATGCTGGGCAAAGTAGTCGATGTGCAAAACGGGGTGGCCGGTGTCTGGCAACTGCTGTCGAGTTCACGCTTTTTGTGGTTGTTGGGCAACAGCGTCAAGGTAGCTCTGAGCACCGTTGCGCTTGTCGTGCCCGCAGCGTACGTATTCGCCTATGCCTTGCAACGCAGCTGGATACCGGGCAAAGGGTTGCTTCGCAGTCTGTCACTGCTGCCGCTGATGGCGCCGTCGATGCTGTCTGCTATCGCGCTGATCTACTTGTTCGGAAACCAGGGGCTGCTGAAGTCATGGTTCGCGGACGGTATTTATGGCTATACCGGCATCGTATTGGGGCAAGCGTTCTATAACTTCCCGATGGCGCTGATGATCCTGATTTCTTCTTTAAGCCTGGCCGATGCGCGCCTGTACGACGCGTCGATCAGCATGGGCGCAAACCACTGGAAAACCTTTCTCAATGTGACATGGCCCGGCACCCGCTACGCGGTGTTCGCCGCCAGTTGCCTGGTGTTCACACAAACCATCACTAACTTTGGGATTCCGGTGGTGATCGGCGGCGACTATCAAGTGCTGGCGATGGAGGCTTACAAATCGGTGGTGGGCCAGCAAAAGTTTTCCGAAGGCGCACTGATTGGCAGCATCTTGCTGGTACCGGCCCTCATCAGTTTTGCAGTGGATGCATGGATGCGCAGATTGCGCGGCAGCCAGGTCAGCAGCCAGGCAGCCACCTATGTCGCACCGGTCAATCGGCTGCGTGACTCGGTGCTGCTGTTGGTTGCCGGGGCGATTGGCTTGGCGCTCTTGAGTCTGGTGGTGGTGGCGGTCGGGGCATCGCTGATCAACTTCTGGCCGTACGACTTAGCCATCTCCCTGCGTCATTACGACTTCGAATCCAGCGGTGATGTCGGCTGGTTGGCGTACCGCAACAGCCTGCTGCTGGCGAGCCTGACGGCCGTGATCGGTACGCCGGTGATTTTCACCTGTGCCTACCTGATGGAGAAAACCCGTAGCGGCTGGCTCGATAACCTGCTGCGATTGCTGTGCATGTTACCGATGGCAGTGCCTGGTTTGGTCATGGGCCTGGGGTACGTGTTCTTCTTCAACCACCCCGCCAACCCGCTGAACGGTCTGTACGGTGGCATTGCGCTGATGGTGGTGTGCTGCGTGATGCGGTTCCTGACGCCGGCGCAAATGACGGCCACTACAGCCTTGCGCCAACTGAACGAAGAGATTGAATCCGCTTCACTTTCGCTGAAGGTGCCACTGCTGACCACATACCGGCGAGTGACGCTGCCCATCTGCCTACCGGCATTGCTGGAGGTGTTTCGCTATCTTTTTGTGTCGTCGATGACATCGGTATCGGCGCTGATTTTTCTCTACAGCCCCGACACCATTCTGGCCGCCGTTGCCGTACTCAACCTGGATGACGCGGGCAACATCGGCGCCGCTGCAGCGCTGTCTTCTCTCATCCTGCTGACCTCAGCCCTGGTGTCGCTGACGCTTTACATGCTGTCGCGCGGCCTGCTCAGGCATACCCAGCATTGGCGAACCGGACACGCCTGAATTCACAACGCCTGCTTTTACCCCCCACTGAATGAGACCTACCATGATCAAATCCTGGAATACCCTCGTTGCCGCTGTTCTTGGTGTCGGCATTGCCAGCACGGCTTTCGCCAGCACGGAACTGACCGTTTACACCGCCATGGAAAACGAACAACTTGCTGGTTACAAAAAAGCCTTCGAGGCAAAGAATCCCGATATTCAAATCAAATGGGTGCGGGACTCGACGGGGATCATTACTGCCAAATTGCTGGCTGAAAAAGCGAATCCGCGTGCGGATGCCATCTGGGGGCTGTACGCATCAAGTGTGGCGTTGCTGGGCAAGGAAGGCATGCTTCAAGCGTATGCACCCAAGGATGTGGAGAAAGTAGACTCACGCTTTCGTGACACGCAAAACCCACCACAATGGGTCGGCAATGGCGTGGAAGCCACCGCCGTGTGCGTGAACACGGTCGAAGCCAAAAAACAGAACCTGCCGATCCCCAACAGTTGGGAGGACCTGACCAACCCAGTCTACAAAGGCAAAATCGTCATGCCCAACCCTGCCTCCTCCGGCACGGGTTATTCAGCCGTCAATGCCTGGTTGCAAGTCATGGGCGAGGACAGGGCCTGGGCTTTCATGGACAAGCTCCACGCCAATATTGGCCAATACACCCACTCTGGCTCCAAGCCCTGCACTCAGGCGGCCATGGGTGAATACCCGATCGGCATTTCCCTGGATTACCGGGCTGTCACGCTGAAACGTCAAGGCGCGCCGCTGGACATCGTGCTGCCGACCGAAGGCCTGGGTCTGGACATCAACGCGGTGGCGTTGATAAAAGGCAGCAAGAACCTTGAGGCGGCAAAAAAACTCGAGGACTTTGCAGTCAGCGAACAAGCGTTCCTGCTGTATCAACCCAATTCAGCCGCATTGGCGCGCCCGGAATTCAACAGCAAGTTGGCGCAAATGCCGGACGCGTATTACGACCGGTTGATCACTGTCAATTTTGACCAGGCGGGCAGTCAGCGGGCCGCGGTGCTGGAGAAATGGCGAGCGCGGTACGACGGTAAAACCGAAACAAAAAACTAACACCCGTCAGGCATCACGCGGCGTTGCCAAGCGCTGCGCCGCGTGTGCACTGAAACGGGCCAGCGAACGCCACGCGCCGCCGGGTGTTTAACCTCCGAAACGTTGAAGCCGTTTAATCGTAGAACGGCGCAACCAACGTCCGGCTGCCAACGAAGAAACTGTCAGCCACCAGCCGCAGTGGCTGCAGGTCGAGGTCGCTGGTTTTGTCGGCGATCAGTTGTTGAAAATGCCGATACACCGCCGCGTACTCACCCTCCTCCGATACGGCTTGAACCACACCATCAATACTCAAGAGTGCGCCGCCGTTATCCAGGCGCAGGACACCTTCAGTGCAGCGAATCTCGATGCTCCAGAGTTCGTCATGACCGTGGTCGAAATCGAACTCGGCGCGGATGTTGAGTTGGCGCGAATCGGACATGGCGATCGACGCGGCTATCGGCGACTGGCAGTTGCTGGGCACCCGCAGTTCGGCAGACTCGACAAACAGCGGCAGCGCCAGCAGGTGCGTGACAATCGACAAGGCATTGATGCCCGGATCGAACACCCCCAGACCGCCGGGTTGCCAGATCCAGGTCTGGCCGGGGTGCCACTTGCGCACGTCCTCTTTCCAGTTGATCTGCACGCTTTGCAGGGTACGGGTCGCCAGCCAGGCACGGGCGGCTTTGATGCCCGGCGCGTAACGTGAATGCCAGGCGAACAAGCCGCTGACGCCTTGCTCGTCGACTTGGCTGACCAAGGCCATCGCTTCACCCAGGGTGGCGCACGGCGGCTTTTCCACCAGCACGTGCTTGCCGGCGGCCAGCGCCTGTTGCACCAAGGCAAAGCGTCCTTGCGGCGGCGTACAGAACGCAATCGCATCGACCTGCGGGCCGTTTTCCAGCAGCTCGCCCAGTGACTTGAAATTCTCGACCCCAGCACAGGGCTGACCTTGCGTGGCGACGGCTACCAATTGGAACGCGGGGTTGGCATTGATCGCGGGAACGTGTTGATCCTGAGCAATCTTGCCGTAGCCCACCAGACCGAGACGGATCGGTTGCATCGATGACTCCTGATTTTTTTGTTTTGAGAGGCCAGTTCACAAGGTGACGTTGAATGCCCTTTGAATGACCTGACGCCTGGTCATTCCATGCCTTTAGAAGCAGGGCCGATGCTACCAGCCTCTGGCATGACGAGCTAAAAAACCCGCGCCACAACCCGGTCAAAACCTGCATGCACGCCTTGGGAGGCCTGAGCGTTGGCTAATACGGCAGATCACTTATAGCCGTCCGACTGACAAAGTGATTGGGGCCGCGACGGGCTGTCGCGACCTTGAGTTCAACGTTGAGTCGGGCAGACGCGCTTACCGTTATTTGACGTGCACACAACTACAGCTTCGTTACAAAAGTCCGCGCCTGGTACAGCGCTGCGCTGCTAAGCACGACAATAACGGCGACGGCTAGCCAATCCGCGCCCGGAAAACCCCAGAAATCAGACATCGTGTTTCCTCAGTGGCAAGGGTAAGTGGCAACAACCATCACGCCAGCGCCGTGTCGCGCATACGTTGGCGGCCAAAGTCGTTGACCCTGAACTTGAACAGCACTCGGCCGGCACCGAAATAGGCCTGATCATCGAGTTTCTCCTCAACACTTTCGATAATGCCGCTGGAGAACAGATCAGTCAGAGTGACACGGGTGTTGCCACGCCAGTAGGCCCCGCTAAGGCCATATTCACTCATCAGCGCGTCGGTGATTTGCCAGTCCCAGATACCGACATCCTGCTGATCGTTGATCAGTTGGAGAATGCGGCCCTTCATGTGCAGCTTATTCATGGCTTGCTCCAGTCATCACACGTTAACTGCATCAACGACCGTGTTGGCTTTTTTGCCGTCGGTTGATACGGCGCGCACGACTTCGAGCACCTCATCACTTTCGGTGAACATCACAAACCCGCCCGACACAAACAGCACCAAACCTGCCAGGAAATTCCATTCAGGAAATTTAAGCGTGAAGACGGCCAGAAAGATCACCGCAAATAAACCATACAGCGAGGCAATTGCTTGCCCGCGGCCGACGCCAATCAGTGGAAACGACTTGTACCAAGAGACGTAGCAGAAGGCGAAAGTCACGCCTGCAAGCGTCAGCCAGCCGATGGCGGACCAATTGAAAGTGGCGACCACGAGTTCAACGACCGGTTGATCGGTAAACACATAGATCGCCGGTAAAATCAGTGCGACCCAATACAGCACCTCGGCGGTAAAACGCACCGTAATGCCCACATCAGGGTCGGCAACATCGAGCCCGCGACCGGCGATTGCACCTTCTACGCCCCAACCGATAGCAGCCATTGCGCCGCCTAGATACCCCAGCCAGCCGGTGTCACCCGTGCCGGTAATTTCAGCAATGATGCCGGGGGCATACACCGTCACACCGCCGGCCAAGATGATGAAAATACCCACGGCTGCGCGCCGGGTGATTTTCTCCTGATACCAGAGCCTGGCCAGCGTTGCGCCGATGATGGGATACATCAATGCGGAAATAGCTGCGAAGGCCCCACCGATATAGCCGATCGCCAAATACGAGCCAAAGATGGCCATCGGGCCGCCAAAAATAGCGCCGATGAAGAACCACTTAGAGATGTAGCGCATCTGTTTGATGGTGCGAACGTACTCGCCCCACTTGCCCAGCACCCCGTTCCAAACGAACAGGAAGAACAACACGGCAATGGCGTTGAAGGTGGTCAACACCGCTGCCGCCAGCAAGAACTCGGCATTGGTGTCGTACTTCAGATTGACATAGGGCGCTTCGAACCAAACGGCGGAGCCCGGCACATACCAAGCCCCCCAAAGCACTGCGCACCACAACGCCCACATGAAACCCCAGCGGATGCTGCTGGCGGTGAAACGCGACCGAGCCTGGCTCAGGCTTGGCGCATTCACGTAGAGGCCTTTTCCGGTTTCGATTGCTTGTCGTGCAGGAAGGCTTCCAGTGAATCGTCCATCGCATCCATCCACGGCGTGTGATGCACCGGCGCCAGGGTGCCGGTCAGCGCGGAACGGTAGCTTTTATTGCGGTAACCGAGGATGTCCGCTGCTTTGTGATGCTCCCACTCCTTGAAAATATCAGCCACGGTGAGCACATCGAAGGGCGGGTAATCGGTCGGCTCAAGCAGGTCGAGTATGTAGGCGGCCTGATAGTCGATGGCTTCAAAGGGATCGGCCACTTGCTCTTCGCGGGCCACCCAATCACGGGTGTCGCTGGCCATGGCGTGTTCCGCAGGCAGCTTGATACGGCCAAGCATAATGTCCCGGGCATACCAAGCCTGGGCATCGAACATGTTGAAGGTGTAGTACTGGTCCTGCATGCCGAGGAACATCAGCTTCGGATTGGCCAGAGACACGATGCCTTTGTACAAACCTTCGGGGTAGAGCCGGTTGCGTGTGGTCAGCGTCAGCTCGTTGGGCAGGAACGGGAAGTGATGCTGATACCCGGTGCACAGGATGATCGCGTCGACCTCTTTGCTGGTGCCATCCTTGAAATGCGCGGTCTTGCCGACCACACGGGTGAGCAACGGCACTTCGGCAAAGGATTGCGGCCAATCAAAGCCCATGGGCTTGGTGCGATAGCTGAAAGTAACCGACTTGGCACCGTACTTGTGGCACTGCGTGCCGATGTCTTCGGCCGAGTAACTGCTGCCAACCAGCAGCAAATCTTTGCCTTGAAACTCGCACGCATCGCGAAAATCATGTGCGTGCAATACGCGGCCGGGGAATTGCTCCAAGCCTTCGAAGTAAGGAGCGTTGGGAGTCGAAAAATGCCCGGTAGCGACGATGACGTGATCGAACTCTTCGGTGATCAGCTGATCTTGCTTGAGGTCGCGCACGGTGACTGCGAACTTGCCGGTGCCGTCGTCATAGGCAACCCAATGCACCGCTGTATTGAAGCGTATGTGCTGGCGCACGTTGCTTTTAGCTGCGCGGCCGATGATGTAGTCACGCAACACAGCGCGTGGCGGGTAGGAAGGAATTGGCCGGCCGAAGTGCTCTTCGAAGCTGTAATTGGCGAACTCCAGGCATTCCTTGGGGCCGTTTGACCAGAGGTACCGGTACATGCTGCCATGGACGGGCTCGCCATACAGATCCAGTCCGGTGCGCCAGGTGTAATTCCACAAACCGCCCCAGTCACTCTGCTTTTCGTAGCAAACGATCTCGGGGGATTCTGCGTCGTCGCAACGGGCAGCTTCGAACGCACGTAACTGTGCCAAGCCGCTAGGGCCGGCGCCAAGGATGGCAACTCTAAAAGTCATAAAGACTCCTTTCTTCAGGCGCTTCATCGCACGCGGGATCTTGGCCCTGGCGACGACTGAGCGCGGAAAAAGAGTGACGCTCGTACCGGTGTCGGTCGGGCCATCAAGCTCTGAGTGATGCGCACTAAAATCGGCTTAACCGATGGCGCAATGTGATGAAGGCTGCATCTGTCGGTGAAACAGAAGGCCGGGGGTGGGCAGGCCACCAATGAAGCGAGGGTTCTCGAGAAAACGCTGGAAGGCAGCGTTCGATCCGGTCAAACAGGAGAAAAAATGCTTGAAACCGGCCAGGACGTTAACACATCTGACGTAGCGATGAGCCTTTTCCTACAAATAACCCTTATCACATGCCCCGCAGAAGGGGCGTGCGGGCCTTGTGAGAATAGATGCAACCGTAAAGGCCTTACCGGCCCTCAACGACTCCCGCTTCTATCTTCGCCACCACCCCGCGCATGGCTCCCAGATAACGGCGAGCCGCTTCCTCAACCGGCATCGCCTTGGCGATGTACACCAGATTCAAGCAACCCATTACCCGTTCTTCGTGCATGACCGGAATCGCAATCGCAGCAATCTTGCGCTCTTCGCCCCAATGGGAGTTGTTTTCGCCATAACCCTTGGCGAGGGTGTGCTCGACCAGTCGCTCGATAAAACGTCGATCACTGGCCAACGCCGATTGCTCATCCTCGCGGCTGATCATCAACTCAATCAGATCCTCGCGCTCAGCCGGTGAGCAGTAAGCGAAATATGCCCGCCCCGTCGCGGTCATCAGCAATGGCAATCGCCGGCCCACCATGGAGCGGTGAAACGACAGTCGACTAAAGCGATGAGTGGTCTCGCGGATCACCATCGCATCGCCGTCCAGCGTACACAGGTCAGTGGGCCAGACGACCTCTTGCAGCAACTCGCCGAGCAGTGGCGCTGCGATTGATGAAATCCATTGTTCGTCGCGAAAGCCTTCACTCAATTCGCGTACTTTCAGGGTCAGGCGATAGCTGTCATCGGACTCGCTGCGCCGCACATATCCCTCGGCCTGCAAGGTCTCCAGCAGCCGCCGAACCGTGGTGCGATGCAGGCCGCTCTGCTCGGCCAGTTGCGCGGTACTGGCCCCACCGTCGAAGCGGTTCAAGCGGTTGATCAGGGCCAGACCGCGCATCAGCCCACGCACGGACTTGTATTCTGTTTCGCTCACGGATGACTCCATTATTCTTGTAAATCAACGATGTGCACCTGGTGCACACTAACAAGGGTTGTCGTTGTCCACCAGCCTCGTGATTTCCATACTGCGCCCAACAAGAAATCCAAAAGCGCTGTACGGAGATACCCATGAGTCCTGCCCCTACTCCTTCCACATTGGAGCTGACCACCGACGTTGCCATCGTCGGCGCCGGCCCTGTCGGTTTGATGATCGCCAACTACCTGGGTCAATGTGGCGTGAACGTCACACTGGTGGAAAAGCTCGACAGCCTGATCGACTACCCTCGCGCCATCGGCCTGGACGACGAAAGCCTGCGTACCTTCCAGGCAGTCGGGCTGGCAGACGCTGTGCTGCCGCACACCACACCGTGGCACGCCATGCGTTTCCTGACACCCAAGGGTCGTTGCTTTGCCGATATTCAGCCGAAAACCGACGAATTCGGCTGGTCGCGGCGCAACGCATTCATTCAGCCGCTGGCCGACCGCGTCCTGTTCGAAGGCTTGCAGCGTTTTGACAACGTCAAGGTGCTGTTCAGCCGTGAACTCGACAGTTTTGAACAGAACGACAGCACCGTGGTGCTTAACCTCAAGGATCAGCACGGCCGCAGCGAACGCTTGCATGCCCGTTACTTGATCGGTTGCGACGGCGGCAACAGCATCGTGCGGCGCAACCTGAACATTAGCTTCGAAGGCAAGACCGCGCCGAATCAGTGGATCGTCGTCGACATCGCCAACGACCCGTTGAGCACGCCGCATGTTTACCTGTGCTGCGATCCGGTGCGCCCTTACGTTTCCGCTGCCCTGCCCCATGCTGTACGCCGTTTCGAGTTCATGGTCATGCCCGGCGAGACCGAAGCCGAGCTGAGCAAACCGGAAAACATGCGCAAGCTGTTGGGCAAAGTGCTGCCGAACCCGGACAACATCGAACTGATCCGTAGCCGCGTCTATACCCACAATGCTCGTCTGGCGGGTCAATTCCGCCAGGGCCGGGTACTGCTGGCGGGCGATGCCGCGCACATCATGCCGGTCTGGCAAGGCCAGGGTTACAACAGTGGCATGCGCGACGCCTCCAACCTGGCGTGGAAACTGTCGCTGGTGATCAAAGGCCTGGCCGCCGACAGCCTGCTCGACAGTTATGAACAGGAACGCCGCGATCACGCCAAGGCGATGATCGACCTGTCCGTACTCGCCGGCCACGTGTTGGCGCCGCCGAAACGCTGGCAAGGCACCCTGCGCGATGGGGTTTCTTGGCTGCTCAACTATGTGCCGCCGGTCAAACGCTATTTCCTGGAAATGCGCTTCAAACCGATGCCGCAATACACCCAAGGCGCCCTGATTGTACCGAGCGAAAAATCCTCCCCCGTGGGCAAGATGTTTATTCAGCCGCAGGTGCTGACCGAAAACGGCGAGCGCGTATTACTCGACGAAGTGATCGGTGAACATTTCGCGATCATCGCTTGGGGCTGCGACCCGACCTGGGGTTTGAGCGCCGAGCAGATTGAACAATGGCAAGCACTGGGAACGCGGTTTATCCAGGTGCTGCCCGATGTCCAGCTCAAGGCTGCCAGTGACGTCAGTGGCAATGTGATCCGCGTCGGTGACAGCACCGGGCGCCTCAAGGAATGGTTTGCCCGTGGTTCAGCGTCCATTGCGCTGGTGCGTCCGGACCGCTTCCTCGCCGGGCTGGCTATCCCGCAAACCCTCGGCACCGCCTGCGATCAACTGGCCTTGGCGCTCAAGGCCCTGCCACAACCCGCCGCGACCATTGTCGCCAGCAAGGTGGCTTGAGATGAGCGCGTATCTGCACTGCATGTCGCACACGCCGCTGGTGGGCTACGTCGACCCGACGCCTGAAGTGCTGGCCGAGGTCGATGCGATGAACGCCGAGGCCCGCGAGCGCATCGCCCACTTCAACCCGGAGCTGATCGTGCTGTTCGGCCCGGACCACTACAACGGTTTTTTCTACGACGTGATGCCGGCCTTCTGCATCGGCATGGCCGCTGACGCCATCGGTGATTTCGGCACCGCCGCCGGGGCGCTGGACGTGCCCAAGGGACTGGCCGAAGCCTGCGCCCAAAGCGTGTTGGATGCGGGTGTCGATGCCGCCGTCTCCTATCGCATGCAGGTCGATCATGCGTTCGCTCAGCCCTTGGAATTGTTGCTCGGCGGTTTGCAAGGTTGCCCGGTAATTCCCGTTTTCATCAACTCGGTCGCCGTGCCCTTGCCCGGTTTCAGGCGCGCTCGCCTGCTCGGTGAAGCCATCGGCCAATGGGCACTGTCGCTGAATAAACGCGTGCTGTTTCTGGCCTCTGGTGGTTTGTCCCATCAGCCCCCGGTGCCCGAGTTGGCCAAGGTCGATGCACGTATGGCCGACCGCCTGATGGGCAGCGGCCGCGACTTGCCCGCCGACGAACGCGATGCGCGCCAGCAGCGAGTCATTCAGGCGGCACGCGATTTCGTTGAAGACCAAAACAGCCTGCACCCGCTCAACCCGACGTGGGATCAGCAGTTTCTCGACACGCTGGAACAAGGTCGACTGAGCGACTTCGATGCGCTGAGCAATGAGGCGTTGTCGGCGTTGGCCGGCAAGTCCACTCACGAAGTGAAAACCTGGGTCGCTGCTTTCGCCGCGCTGTCCGCCTTCGGCCCTTACCAGAGCGAAGCTCGCTACTACCGCCCGATTCCCGAATGGATCGCAGGCTTCGCCGCCCTTGGCGCCCGTCCGCTGAACAACAACCACTGAATCCGAGGAACTTGTCATGACTGCCACTGCATTCACCGAAGCTTCCACTAGCCGCTTTATCCGTATCAAGGAAGGCGAGCTGGACCTGCAACTGCATTACAACGATGTTGGCCCCAGCTCTGAAAACCAGCGCGGCGAAACCGTGGTCATGCTCCACGGCTCCGGACCCGGCGCCAGCGGCTGGGCCAACTTCCACCGCAACATCGAGCCGCTGGTGAACGCCGGTTACCGCGTGATTCTGATGGACTGCCCGGGTTGGAGCAAAAGTGACCCGATCGTTTGCAGTGGTTCGCGTTCGGACCTCAATGCTAAAGCCCTCAAAGGCTTGGTCGACGCGCTGGACCTGGACCGCGTACACATCATCGGCAACTCCATGGGCGGCCACAGCACCGTGGCGTTCGCCCTCGCCTATCCGCAGCGCATCGGCAAACTGATATTGATGGGCGGTGGCACCGGCGGCCCAAGCGCCTTCGTCCCGCAGCCGACCGAAGGCATCAAGCTGATCGGCGCGCTGTATCGCGAGCCGACCATCGAGAACCTGAAGAAGATGATGAACGTCTTCGTTTTCGACGCCAGCAGCATGACCGACGAACTGTTCCAGACCCGCCTGGACAACATCCTCGCGCGCCGCGATCACCTGGAAAACTTCGTCAAGAGCAGCACTCTCAATCCCAAGCAGTTCCCGGATTTCAGCCACCGACTGCACGAAATCAAGGCCCAAACCCTGATTGTCTGGGGTCGCGAAGACCGCTTCGTGCCCATGGACACCGGTTTGCGCCTGCTGGCCGGGCTGCCCGATGCACAACTGCATGTGTTCAACCGCTGCGGCCACTGGGCTCAGTGGGAACACGCCGAGACTTACAACCGCATGGTCCTGGACTTCCTGACCCATTGATGACCGAGGCCGACATGAACCCGATTCAAGACACACTGGAAAAACTCGCCACCGACCTGCGCCAGGCCGAAGCGCGCAACGCAGCTATTGCCCCATTGCGTGAACAGATCGGCGAAGACAATGCCGAGGCCGCCTACAGCATCCAGCGGCTCAATGTCGCTCATGGCGTGGCCAGCGGCCGGCGCGTGGTCGGGCGAAAGATCGGCCTGACCAATCCCAAGGTCCAGGCGCAACTGGGCGTCGATCAGCCGGACTTCGGCACCCTGTTCGCCGACATGTGCTACGGCGATAACGAAACCGTGCCCGTCAGCCGTGTGCTGCAACCGAAGATCGAGGCCGAAATTGCGCTGATCCTCGACCGCGACCTGCCCCGTGCTGACACCACATTTGCCGACGTCATGGCGGCGGTGGGTGCAGTGGTGCCGGCACTGGAAATCGTCGGCAGTCGCGTACAGAACTGGAACATCCGCTTCGTCGATACCGTGGCGGACAACGCCTCCAGCGGTTGTTTCGTGCTCGGCGGACCGGCGCGCCGGCTCGATGGCCTGGACCTGCGCCAAGCCGCGATGCGCATGACCCGCAACGGCGAGGAAGTGTCCACCGGCAGCGGTGCCGAATGCCTTGGCCATCCGCTCAATGCCGCCGTGTGGCTGGCCCGCACCATGGCACGCCTGGGCGATCCGCTGCGGGCTGGCGACATCATTCTGACCGGCGCGCTCGGGCCGATGGTAGCGGTTGCTGCTGGTGACCGGTTCGAGGCCGAGATCGAAGGCATCGGTCGTGTCGGTGTTCAGTTCAGCGCCGAGTGATCGGCGACTTGCGTGCAAATGAGGCAACAACAATGAACAAACTCAAAGTCGCCATCGTCGGTTCCGGCAACATCGGCACCGACCTGATGATCAAGATCCTGCGCAACGCCAAACACCTGGAGATGGCGGTCATGGTCGGCATCGACCCGGCCTCCGACGGCCTTGCCCGCGCCCAGCGCATGGGCGTGGCCACCACCCACGAAGGGGTTGAAGGCCTGACCCGCATGGACGAATTCAAGGACATCGATTTCGTCTTCGATGCCACCTCGGCCAGTGCCCATGTGAAAAACGATGCGTTTCTGCGCTCGATCAAACCGGGCATCCGCCTGATCGACCTGACGCCGGCGGCCATCGGCCCGTACTGCGTGCCGGTGGTCAACCTGGAACAAAATCTGGATCAGCTCAACGTCAACATGGTCACCTGCGGTGGCCAAGCCACCATCCCGATGGTCGCAGCGGTGTCGCGTGTGGCGAAGGTGCATTACGCCGAAATCGTTGCCTCGATTGCCAGCAAATCTGCCGGACCGGGCACCCGCGCCAACATCGACGAATTCACCGAAACCACCTCCAAGGCCATCGAAGTGATCGGCGGCGCGGCCAAGGGCAAAGCGATCATCGTGATGAACCCGGCCGAGCCACCGTTGATGATGCGCGACACGGTATTCGTGTTGTCCGAGGCCGCCGACCAGGCTGAGGTCGAGGCATCCATTGTCGAAATGGCCGTCGCCGTTCAGGCCTATGTGCCAGGTTATCGCCTCAAACAACACGTGCAGTTCGACGTCATCCCTGAGGATGCACCGCTGCACATTCCGGGTCTGGGCACATTCTCCGGACTCAAGACTTCGGTGTTCCTTGAAGTCGAAGGCGCCGCCCATTACCTGCCGGCCTACGCCGGCAATCTCGACATCATGACCTCCGCTGCCTTGGCCACCGCCGAGCGCATGGCGCAGTCGATGCTGAACGCCTGAGGAGACCGACATGAACGGCAAGAATATCTACATTTCCGACGTGACCCTGCGCGACGGCAGCCACGCGGTACGCCACCAGTATTCACTGCAGAATGTGCAGGACATCGCCCGTGCGCTGGACAAGGCCAAGGTCGATGCCATCGAAGTTGCCCATGGCGACGGTCTGCAAGGTTCGAGCTTCAACTACGGCTTTGCGTCGCACACCGATCTGGAGTGGATCGAAGCGGCGGCGGATGTGATCAGCCACGCCAAAATCACTACTTTGCTGCTGCCTGGCATCGGCACGGTGCATGACCTGAAAGCGGCCTACAACGCCGGGGCCCGGGTGGTGCGCATCGCCACCCATTGCACCGAGGCCGACGTCTCGAAGCAACACATCGAATACGCCCGCGAACTGGGCATGGACACCGTCGGTTTCCTGATGATGAGCCACATGATTCCGGCTGAGCAGTTAGCCGCCCAAGCCAAGCTGATGGAAAGCTACGGCGCGACCTGCGTGTACATGGCCGACTCCGGCGGCGCGATGAACATGCAGGATATCCGCGACCGCTTCCGTGCGTTCAAAGCGGTGCTCAAGCCTGAAACCGAAACCGGCATGCACGCGCACCACAACCTGAGCCTGGGCGTGGCCAACTCGATCACCGCTGTCGAGGAAGGCTGCGACCGTATCGATGCGAGCTTGGCGGGCATGGGCGCCGGTGCCGGCAACGCGCCGCTGGAAGTTTTTATCGCCGCGGCCGAACGTCTGGGCTGGAACCACGGCACCGACCTTTACACCCTGATGGACGCGGCCGACGACATCGTCCGCCCGCTGCAAGATCGGCCGGTGCGGGTCGACCGTGAAACCTTGGCGCTGGGTTATGCCGGGGTCTATTCGAGCTTCCTGCGCCATGCCGAAATCGCTGCCGCCAAGTACGGCCTCAAGACCCTCGACATCCTCGTCGAACTGGGCAAGCGGCGCATGGTTGGCGGCCAGGAAGACATGATCGTCGACGTGGCGCTGGACCTGCTCAAACGCTAACACCTAAAAAACTGTGGGAACGAACCTGCTCGCGATAGGGCCATGACCTTCAACATCATCGTTGACTGTTCCACCGCCATCGCGAGCAGGCTCGCTCCCACAGGGATCACTCCTGACTGACATAACAACAATAAAACGGGTACTGCCCATGACATTGCTGAATCTGACTACACCTGTGCACCTGACACGGACCATCGGTCTGTGTTTTCTCGTGGCCCTGATGGAAGGCCTTGACCTGCAAGCTTCGGGAATCGCCGCCCAAGGCATGGCGGTGGCTTTTCAACTGGATAAATTACACATGGGCTGGGTCTTCAGCGCCGGGATTTTCGGGCTGCTACCCGGTGCATTCCTCGGCGGTTTGTTGGCTGACCGCGTCGGTCGCAAACGCGTGTTGATGGGTTCGGTGGCCCTGTTCGGGCTGTTCTCGCTGGTCACTGCCATCGCCTGGGACTTCAACAGTTTGCTGATTGCCCGTTGCCTGACGGGTGTAGGCCTGGGCGCTGCCTTGCCCAACCTGATCGCCCTGACCAGTGAAGTGGCTGGCCCACGCTTGCGTGGTGTGGCGGTCAGCATGATGTATTGCGGTGTACCGCTGGGGGCCGCACTGGCGGCCAGCATTGGCATCGCTGACTTGGCAGGTGGCTGGCAGACGGTGTTCTACGTCGGTGGATTCGTGCCGTTATTGATCGTGCCGCTGCTCGGGCTTTATCTGCCGGAGTCGACACTGTTTCGCAGCATCAAGGCAGAGGCACCCGTCGGTGTAGTTCAAGGCTTGTTCCGTCAAGGTGCAGCGCTGCCGACTGCGATGATCTGGGTCAGCTATTTCTTTACGCTGATGGTGGTGTACATCCTGATCAACTGGCTGCCGAGCTTGCTGGTCGGCCAGGGTTTCACAGGGCGCCAGGCCAGTTGGGTGATGCTGGCGCTGCAGTTTGGCGCGGCAAGCGGCACCTTGCTGCTGGGCTGGGTGATGGATCGCCTCCCGGCGTGGGCGCTGTCCGCGCTGATCTACGTCGGCATCCTTGCTTCCTTGACCGCACTGGGTCTGGCCAGCCAGTGGGAAAGCATGCTGCTGGCCGGTTTCGTCGCTGGTTTCTTCGCCACTGGCGGGCAATGCGTGTTGTATGCGCTGGCACCGCATTTTTATCGCCCGTCCATTCGCGCCACCGGTGTCGGCAGCGCGGTTGCCATCGGCCGACTTGGCGCAATGAGCGGCCCGTTAGTGGCCGGCAAGATGCTTGCGTTGGGCACCGGCACGACCGGCGTGATGATGGCCTCGGCACCGGGGATCGTCATCGCAGCGCTGGCGATGTTTTACCTGTCGGTGCGACGCAACGGCTCACAAGCCGACTGAGTTTCTATGCGCAACACCCCGCGTCGCGATGGCGCGGGATTACTCCAACAACAATAAAAGTGAACACCTCCATGCTCAGGAAATCCCTCGGAGCGCTCAGCGCCTGCACCTGCGTTTTCTCCATTGGCCAAGCTTGCGCCAGCGGTTTTGTCGATGACAGTCATGCCGATCTGGTGATGCGCAACTATTACTTCGATCGCAATTACGTGAACACCACGCCGCAGGCAGCTGCTCGCGAGTGGGCGCAAGGTTTCATCCTCAACATGCGTTCGGGTTACACGCAAGGACCTGTCGGCTTCGGCCTGGACGCCCAGGGCTTGCTCGGTTTGCGCCTCGACTCCTCGGCGGATCGTGCCGGAACCGGCCTGCTGCCGTACAACCCAACCACCCACGAGCCGGCCAGTGAATATTCGGAGCTGGGCTTGACCGCCAAGGTCCGCGCATCGAAGAGTGAGTTGCAACTGGGCACCATAAGCACCTTCCTGCCGATAGCCTTTGCCAGCCCTACTCGCTTGCTGCCGCAAACCTTTCGCGGTGCGTACCTCAAGTCACAGGAAATCGACAACCTGACCCTGCACGTCGGTTGGCTCGATCGCATCAACCTGCGCGACTCCACGGACTACCAGAAAATGTCGGTGGCCTCGCCCAACGGCCGCTTCAACGGTGCCGCCGAGTCGGACCGCTTTACCTTCCTCGGCGGCGACTACACCTGGTCGTCGCAACTGACGCTGAAGTACTACCACGCCGAACTTGCTGACCTTTACCGTAAGGACTTCTACGGCTTCGTCGACAATCGCCCGATGGGCCCCGGCAACCTGAAAAGTGACTTCCGCCTGTTCGTCACGGGCGAGGACGGTGCGGCCAAGGCTGGCCCCGTGGACAACCGCAATGCGGCGCTGATGCTCACGTACAGCCTGGGCGCCCACAAATTCGGTGCCGGTTACATGCAACTGACCGGCAAAACGGCCATGCCGTATCTGTTCGGCACCGAGCCGTTGGTGATCACCGAAGGCACGCTGAGCTCGGAATTCATCAACCCCAAGGAGCGCAGTTGGCAGGTACGGTATGACTACAATTTCGTGGCCATGGGCTTGCCGGGGCTCAATGGGATGCTGCGTTACGTCAGTGGCGACAACATCGAACTGGCCAAGCTGGGAGGCTCGAACCTGACAGAAAGCGAGAAAGATATCGAACTGTCATACGTACTGCAGGGGACTTCACTGAAAGGGTTGGCCCTGCGCGTGCGTAACGCCTGGTACCGCAACGATTTCGCCCCGCAGGCCAGCCATCGGGATGACAATGAACTGCGGGTAAATGTCGATTACACGTGGAGGTTATGGTGAATTCGCTTTCGCGTGACGGCAGAGCTGGAGGCTGCCCCACTCAGCCTGGGCATTCATTGCTGTAGCGTGCATGTTGTAAGGACCTGTGATCCACGGCGAACAAATGCTGTTTGACGCTGTGAGTAGGAAGCTCGAAGCCCACACCGAAGACGACCGGACAGACCTGCAATCAGCGGCGGGTAACTGACCAACACCGCTGACGCAACAACCCCGGTTTGTCGCCAGTAGCGAGACCGGGGATTTCACCGATTGGCCTTGGCGACAGGGCCAGACGGGAAATCAACCGGAGACAGCAGCAAGCAAATCAACTAGCAAAAGACGGTGCAGGTGAACGTGACCGAGCTTCACCTGCATATCAAAGTGCGCGATGGCTTTGCGGGCGGACTGAAAGACGCCTAGGGTGAAGAAGTGGGCAGCTACGAAGGCTACGTCCCGGACTTCTTCCCAGGTCAGCATTACGGTGACTACCTGATCCTCAGCATCGACCTGGAGACGGGCCAGATCAAAAACTGGCAAAAACCCAGCGCCGACGACATCGAAAAGATGCTCAGCCAAGGCGATGACGACTGATTGAAAGCATCACCTCTGCACATTCGCTGAGTGGGCAGAAGGATGCGGACGAAGCTGCGGCCTATCTCCGCCCACCGGCATCAAATAGCGGGCACGCTAACCCGCGATTCAATATTTCGGGTCTTGACTAGCAACCATATGGAGCTGATCAAGCAAAGAACGATGACAGCAATGGACAGTGGCAAGTGAAATAGCTGGGAGCCGGCAACAGCGAAGCCGGTGTGAATAACGAACGTCAGCACGCCTAGGCCTGCACAAATTTTGGCGTACAAAAAAGCACTGCTCGTGCCAAGCAATACATGCCTATAACCAATCAATAAAAAGGTAACGGCCGCGGCATTGAAAAGGAGAAAGCCCTGTATCCCGCCGGGCACATAAAACATCTCCCATTCGCGCCAAAAGGCCGCATCTATCTGATGTAAAACCAGCAAAAGAGTCGTCAAAAAGTAGCTTCTTTCCATTTAAGCAGCCCCAGTGGATTCGTGATTTTCGTCCGTGCACACAGCGCTAAAGATCATAAGAGGTGCCGCCACGAAACGCTAACTCATCACCGTTTCCAGTAGGTCTTTTTATTGCACGAGCAGCGACATCGCACCACTACACGCTGCCGGCCCTACCCCACCAAACCCGCTTGCACTCCCATCAGCCGGTGCCGCGACGATGTTGTCTCTCCATACCTGGTGCACCGCAAGCCCGATCGTCTGAAGCAAAAACAGGCGCAGACCAAGGATCACTGGACGAAGGTTGAAGAGAGGTATTTGACTCGAGCATTCAAAGAGGCCAGGGACGCGGCGGAATGTTACAAGGGATGGAAGGAAGAGGAGATGCCAGGCTTCCACGAAGTGCGAGCGTTGTCGCTGCACCTGTACAAGAAAGCCGGAAAAGACGGGCAGAAAATCGCAGGCCATGCGAGCGAGGGCATGACCAAAAACTACCAGCGAGACCACGAGGAAATAGTCTGGTCCGAGGCAATTCCAGACCTGAATATGTGAGTTAGCAGCGGATTTGGCACCGAGCAGGACCTTGCAAGAGATTCCGAGCTGACCGCTAGGAGCCGCGGCCGACGGATCTTTCGAGGGTTCAGCGGCACTCAATCGGTGCCAACTACCTGCAAAATGGTTTGTCACCAAAACAGCAAGAAGTCGGGTGAATTTGCGGTCTGTTTGGCACTGCGGTTTGGGCCCAAAAACGTCGAATTTGGAGGTATGAGTCAGGATCACGGACGCGATGGTTTGATCCCAAATCGGCCCCTGGGCCTTGTGATCAAAGGGCTCGTCCGGCGACTAGAGACCTTCCACAGACCTGGCGATTGCCCAACCACCCTCCCCGCCCTCCCCGCGCTCTGTTCCGTTTCCCTAGCGCACAATCGGAAGTCCGGCCTAAA
This sequence comes from Gordonia sp. IEGM753, assembly GCF_050321825.1. Lineage (NCBI taxonomy): Bacteria > Bacillati > Actinomycetota > Actinomycetes > Mycobacteriales > Gordoniaceae > Gordonia > Gordonia sp. IEGM753. Next base: position 617,414 of record NZ_JBNQGB010000001.1, on the reverse strand, counting down.
GGTGCTTCCGTTTGTCTTCAAAGGCACGGCCCGCGTGACGTACAGCCTGTTTCGCGGATGTTGGATGGTGACCTTTAAGAACGAAGAATCGGAACTGAGCTTCCAGGGTTTAGCGCCGCGGAGCCGGTGAGGAAAAACGCCCGAATCGCCCGAAAAAAGGGCGTTTGGTAAGGCTATCTGACATGCGAAAAAGCGGAGAAAGGAAGAGAAATATCAGACAGGATTGGTGCCAAAGGCAGCGCGCAAAAGGGCCAAAAGCGGCGTGAACTCACATCCCTGCGTAAGCTGAGGCAGTTAGGAAAACGCTGATGAGAGAATGTACTACGGGGGGGTGAAGATGGCATGAGAAGACTGCCAGATAAGGCATCAATTCACGCGAACACAGTGAGGATTCCACCCAGAGCCAGTGATTTTGTAGGGGTAAAAACGATCAAAAATAAAAAGGGGTCGCGAAATAAAATCTCGCAACCCCTTGAATTATATGGTCGGGACGGAGTGATTCGAACACTCGACCCCTAGCACCCCATGCTAGTGCGCTACCGGACTGCGCTACGCCCCGACTAGGCGTTTAACTCGCTCTTCACCTCGAAGATCGCTCAAGAATATATCGCAAGCGTTTGAAAACTGGAAGTATTCAAATGCAGAAATTATTTCTTGAGAACTACCAATACGTCTTCCAACTCGGCAATCATTTGCCGAATCATCTGTTTGTATTGAGTGGTGTCGTCTTTGGCTTCATCGCCGGACAAACGCAAGCGTGCGCCGCCGATGGTGAACCCTTGATCGTAAAGGAGCGCACGAATCTGCCGGATCATCAGCACGTCTTGTCGCTGATAATACCGGCGGTTTCCGCGGCGTTTGACGGGATTGAGTTGAGGAAACTCCTGTTCCCAATAGCGCAGCACGTGCGGTTTTACCGCACACAGCTCGCTAACTTCACCAATGGTGAAGTAGCGTTTGCCTGGGATGACGGGTAGCTCGTCGTTATGACTTGGTTCCAGCATACGCCTCAACTCGGGCCTTCAACTTCTGCCCTGGACGAAAGGTGACCACACGGCGAGCCGTGATCGGGATTTCTTCACCCGTTTTCGGATTGCGGCCAGGCCGCTGGCGTTTGTCCCGAAGGTCGAAATTGCCGAAACCGGACAATTTGACTTGTTCGTTGTCTTCAAGAGCGTGCCTGATTTCTTCAAAAAACAGTTCGACCAATTCCTTGGCCTCCCGTTTATTCAGGCCCAGCTCTTCATACAGACGTTCCGCCATTTCAGCTTTCGTCAGAGCCCCCATACGTCACTTCCTTAACGTGGCGTTCAACCTTTGTTCGAGCGAGGTGAGGATGTTTTGCGTCGTGGTATTCACCTCATCGTCATTAAGAGTGCGCGATGGATGCTGCCAGGTCAAGCCAACTGCAAGGCTTTTTCTATGCGGATCAATACCTTTACCCTGATACACGTCAAATAGCCTGAGGTCTGTCAGCCATTCGCCTGCATTTTCACGGATTACATCCAGTACAGCACTGGCTGCAACGCCTTCGTCGGCAATCAACGCCAGGTCACGACGCACTTCAGGAAAGCGCGATAACTCCTGGAATTTAGGCATTTTGCCTAACGCCACTTCGGCCAAAACCAGCTCAAAAACAAAGACAGGACGGTCGAGGCCCAAAGTTTTCGACAATTCAGGGTGTATGGCCCCGACGAAACCTACCAGACGACCTTCACGCTCAATGCGCGCGGTTTGGCCCGGATGCAATGCAGGGTGTTTGCCTGGTACAAACGTGAAGGAGTCCAGCGCGCCGGCGAAGCCCAACACCGCTTCCACATCCGCTTTGACGTCGAAGAAGTCCACGACATCGCGACCTTGCGCCCAACCTTCCGGCAGACGGCTACCGCAAACCACGCCCGCCAGCATCGGCTCTTGTTTCAAGCCTTCCAGCTGCCCCACAAAGCGCAGGCCGCTTTCGAACAGACGCACGCGATCCTGTTGACGATTCAGGTTGTGTTGAAGCGATTTCACCAGGCCCGGCCACAAGGACGAACGCATGGCAGCCATGTCATTCGAGATCGGGTTCGCCAGCAACAGCGGTTCGACACCCGGATTAAACAACTCGAATTGTTTCGGATCGATGAAGCTGTAGGTAATTGCTTCCTGGTAGCCGCGCGCCACCAACAAACGACGCAGTTCAGGCAAGTCACTACGCGCTTCAGCCTTGGCTTGCGGTGCCAGACGAGCCTGCGGGTAACGAACCGGGAGGCGGTTATAGCCGTAAAGGCGTGCCAGCTCTTCGATCAAGTCAACTTCCAGACTGATGTCAAAGCGATGACTCGGCACTTCAACGCGCCACTGCCCTGCCCCATCAGCCGAAACAGCCAGACCCAAAGCGTTGAGCAAGCGCTCGACTTCGGTCGAATCCATTTCCATGCCCAGCATCTGGGTGATGCGCTGGGCACGCAACGTGACCGGTGCAATCTTCGGCAGGTGCTGCTCGCTGACGGTTTCAATGATCGGGCCAGCTTCGCCGCCAGTAATTTCCAGCAGCAGGCCTGTTGCACGCTCCATGGCTTCACGCGCCAGTTGCCAATCAACGCCACGCTCGTAGCGATGCGAGGCATCGGTGTGCAGGCCGTAGGAACGAGCCTTGCCAGCTACAGCGATCTGATCGAAAAACGCACTTTCAAGGAAGATATCGCGAGTGGTCGCCGTGTTGACACCGCTGTGCTCGCCACCCATGACACCGGCGATAGCCAAGGCGCGAGTGTGGTCGGCAATCACCAGCGTATCGCTGCGCAGGCTGACTTCCTGGCCGTCGAGCAGAACCAGTTTCTCGCCCTCTTCGGCCATCCGCACACGGATGCCACCATTTATTTCGGCGAGATCGAACGCGTGCAACGGTTGACCCAGTTCCAGCATCACATAGTTGGTGATGTCGACGGCAGCATCAATGCTGCGCACTTCGGAGCGACGCAAACGCTCAACCATCCACAGCGGTGTAGGCTTGGACAGGTCAACGTTGCGGATCACACGCCCCAGATAACGTGGGCAAGCGGCAGGTGCCAGCACTTCCACCGAGCGCACTTCATCGTGCACGGCAGGTACGACCGCAACCACTGGACGAGTGACGCTGGCGTCGTACAGCGCGCCTACTTCACGAGCCAGGCCGGCAACAGACAGACAGTCGCCGCGGTTCGGGGTCAAATCGACCTCGATGCTGGCGTCATCCAGGCTCAGGTATTCACGAATGTCCTGACCCACCGGCGCATCAGCCGGCAACTCCATCAGGCCATCATTGCCCTCACCGATTTGCAGCTCAGCCTGGGAGCACAGCATGCCGTTGGATTCAACGCCACGCAGCTTGGCTTTCTTGATTTTGAAATCGCCTGGCAGTTCGGCGCCAATCATCGCAAACGGGATCTTCAGACCCGGGCGCACGTTTGGCGCGCCACAGACGATCTGGAAAGTTTCCGAACCGTTGCTGACCTGGCAAACACGCAGCTTGTCAGCGTCCGGGTGCTGCTCGGTGCTCAGCACTTCGCCCACCACTACACCGCTGAATTCACCGGCGGCCAGCGTAACGCTATCGACCTCAAGACCGGCCATCGACAGACGAGCAACCAGCTCGTCGCGACTTACCTGCGGGCTTACCCAGCCACGCAGCCATTGTTCACTGAATTTCATCCTGCTCTCCTAAGAATTCGTTACGACTAGCGAAATTGCGCGAGGAACCGCAAGTCGTTGTCGAAGAACAGACGCAAGTCGTTCACGCCGTAACGCAGCATGGCCAGACGCTCTACGCCCATGCCGAAGGCGAAACCGGAAAATTCTTCCGGATCAATCCCGGACATGCGCAGCACGTTGGGGTGAACCATGCCGCAGCCCATCACTTCCAGCCAGCCAGTCTGTTTGCAGACGCGGCAGCCTTTACCGCTACACATCACGCATTCCATGTCGACTTCAGCGGATGGCTCGGTGAATGGGAAGTACGAAGGGCGGAAACGCACGGCCAGTTCTTTTTCGAAGAAGACGCGCAGGAACTCTTCGATGGTGCCTTTGAGGTCGGCAAAATTGATGTCGCGATCGACCAGCAGGCCTTCAACCTGGTGGAACATCGGCGAGTGGGTGATATCGGAGTCGCTGCGGTACACACGGCCTGGGCAGACGATGCGGATCGGCGGCTGTTTCGATTCCATGGTGCGGACCTGTACCGGCGAGGTATGGGTGCGCAGCAACATGTTGGCATTGAAATAGAAAGTGTCATGCATCGACCGGGCCGGGTGATGGCCTGGGATGTTGAGTGCTTCAAAGTTGTGATAGTCGTCTTCGACCTCAGGGCCTTCGGCAATGCCGTAGCCAATGTGGGTAAAGAACTGTTCGACACGTTCCAGAGTACGAGTAACCGGATGCAGACCACCAGAGGTCTGACCGCGGCCAGGCAGGGTCACGTCAATAGACTCGGCAGACAGTTTGGCGGCCAGGTCGGCCTCTTCAAACAGTGCCTTGCGAGTATTGAGAACCTCTGTGACACGCTCCTTGGCAACGTTGATCAGCGCGCCAACTTGTGGACGCTCTTCTGCCGGCAAATTCCCCAGGGTCTTCATCACCTGAGTCAATTCACCCTTTTTGCCAAGGTAGTGAACCCGGATTTGCTCCAGGGCATTGATATCTTCAGCGCTTTGCACAGCCTCTAGTGCTTGAGAGACGAGCGCATCCAGGTTTTCCATGTACAGACTCCAGATACAAAATAGGGGAAGAGCTTGAAGGCTCTTCCCCTATTTATGACGTTTAACACCTGGCCCCACAGAGGTGAGGCCGGGTGACTGTCGGGGGTACTTAAGCCAAGGTGGCTTTAGCTTTCTCGACAATCGCAGCAAACGCCGCTTTTTCGTTCACTGCCAGATCAGCCAGAACCTTACGGTCGATCTCGATGGACGCTTTTTTCAGGCCGGCGATGAAACGGCTGTAGGACAGACCGTTGATACGTGCACCAGCGTTGATACGAGCGATCCACAGAGCGCGGAACTGACGTTTTTTCTGACGACGGTCACGGTAGGCGTATTGGCCTGCCTTGATTACCGCTTGCTTGGCAACACGGAATACGCGCGAACGAGCGCCGTAGTAGCCTTTAGCAAGTTTCAGAATTTTTTTGTGACGTTTACGGGCAATGACGCCACGCTTTACACGAGCCATGAGTTACTTCCTCTATTCTTGACTAAATTAACGAAGGCGCAACATGCGCTCGACTTTTGCCACGTCACACGGTGCCAGCAAGCTGCTACCGCGCAGTTGACGCTTACGCTTGGTCGACATTTTAGTCAGGATGTGGCTCTTGAAAGCGTGCTTGTGCTTGATACCGTTAGCAGTTTTCAGAAACCGCTTAGCAGCACCACTTTTAGTTTTCATTTTTGGCATGTTCGGATACTCCGCATTCAGTTGATAAACATAATCAGAAGGCCTGCCGTGCCCTATTGATTACTTCTTCTTTTTCGGGGCGATGACCATGATCAGCTGGCGTCCTTCCATCTTAGGATGCTGTTCGACCGAACCGTACTCGAGCAAGTCACCTTCAACTCGCTTGAGGAGTTCCATCCCCAGCTCCTGGTGGGCCATCTCACGGCCGCGGAATCGCAAGGATACCTTGGCCCTGTCCCCATCACTCAGGAAACGTACCAGGTTGCGCAGTTTTACCTGGTAATCCCCTTCCTCCGTCCCTGGACGAAACTTGATTTCTTTAACCTGAATCTGCTTCTGGTTTTTCTTGGCCGCGGCAATCTGCTTCTTCTTTTCGAAGATCGATTTGCCGTAGTCCATCAGCTTGCAAACAGGGGGTACTGCATCGGCGGAAATCTCCACCAAATCCAGCTTGGCCTCTTCAGCCTTAAGAAGCGCGTCTTCAATTGACACAATCCCAAGCTGCTCACCTTCAGCTCCAATTAACCGAACCTCGCGTGCCGAGATATTCTCGTTGATCGGGGCTTTCGGTGCAGCTCGTTTATCTTGTCTCATTTCACGCTTAATAATAATTACTCCGAATCTGGGCGACCACGCCGGGAAACCGCTTGCGCGAGAAACTCAGCGAACTGGGCGACGGGCATCGAGCCCAGGTCAGCACCTTCACGAGTACGCACAGCGACAGTCTGCATCTCGACTTCCCGATCTCCGATAACCAAGAGATAAGGAACCTTGAGCAAAGTATGCTCGCGGATTTTAAAGCCGATCTTTTCATTTCTCAAGTCAGACTTGGCACGAAATCCGCTTTCGTTGAGAGTTTTTTCAACTTCAGCGGCGAAATCCGCCTGTTTATCAGTGATATTCAGGATCACTGCCTGGGTCGGAGCCAACCACGCAGGGAACGCACCCTCGTAGTGCTCGATCAGGATTCCGACGAAACGTTCGAAGGAACCGAGGATCGCCCGGTGCAACATAACCGGGTGCTTGCGACTGTTGTCTTCGGAGACGTATTCGGCTCCCAGACGGACAGGCAGGTTAAAATCGAGCTGAAGGGTACCACACTGCCAGACGCGGCCGAGGCAATCTTTCAGCGAGAACTCGATCTTGGGACCGTAGAATGCGCCCTCACCCGGTTGCAGATCATACGGCAGACCAGCACTGTCAAGGGCTGCAGCCAATGCAGCTTCGGCGCGATCCCACAGCTCGTCGGAGCCGACGCGTTTTTCCGGACGAGTGGACAGCTTCATTTCGACTTCTTTAAAGCCGAAGTCGGCATAAACGTCCATGGTCAACTTGATGAATGCTGCGGACTCAGCCTGCATTTGCTCTTCAGTACAGAATATATGGGCATCGTCCTGAGTGAATGCACGCACGCGCATGATGCCGTGCAACGCACCCGATGGCTCGTTACGGTGGCAGGCACCGAACTCGGCCAGACGCATCGGCAACTCACGGTAGCTTTTCAAGCCTTGGTTGAACACTTGCACGTGGCAAGGGCAGTTCATTGGCTTGATAGCGTAATCGCGGTTTTCCGACTGCGTGGTAAACATGTTGTCGGCGTAGTTCGCCCAGTGCCCGGATTTCTCCCACAGGCTGCGGTCAACGACCTGAGGAGTCTTGATCTCCAGGTAGCCGTTGTCGCGCTGAACTTTGCGCATGTACTGCTCGAGTACCTGGTACAGAGTCCAGCCGTTCGGGTGCCAGAACACCATGCCCGGTGCTTCTTCCTGGGTATGGAACAAGCCCAGACGCTTGCCGATCTTGCGGTGATCGCGCTTTTCAGCTTCTTCAATACGCTGGATATAAGCAGCCAACTGCTTTTTGTCGGCCCAGGCAGTACCGTAAACGCGCTGCAACTGCTCGTTTTTGGCATCGCCGCGCCAGTAGGCACCGGACAACTTGGTCAGTTTGAAGGACTTGAGGAAGCGAGTATTCGGCACGTGCGGACCACGGCACATGTCGACGTATTCTTCGTGATAGTACAGGCCCATGGCCTGTTCATTCGGCATGTCCTCGACCAGACGCAGCTTGTAGTCTTCACCACGGGCCTTGAACACTTCGATCACTTCGGCGCGCGGAGTGACTTTTTTGATCACGTCGTAATCTTTCTCGATCAGCTGCTGCATGCGCTGTTCGATGGCCGCCATGTCGTCCGGAGTAAAAGGACGCTCAAAGGCGATATCGTAATAAAAGCCTTCGTCGATGACTGGCCCGATGACCATTTTGGCGGTCGGGTACAGCTGCTTGACCGCATGACCGACCAAGTGAGCGCAAGAGTGGCGAATGATCTCCAGCCCTTCTTCATCCTTTGGCGTAATGATTTGCAGCGTGGAATCGCTGTCGATGATGTCGCTGGCGTCTACCAGCTTGCCATTGACCTTGCCGGCCACGGTGGCTTTGGCGAGGCCAGCACCAATGGATGCGGCGACCTCGGCTACGGAAACCGGGTGGTCGAATGAACGTTGACTGCCGTCGGGAAGAGTAATAGTTGGCATGGCGCCTCCTCTCCTAGTGGTGACCCCTACCAAAGGTCACGTGGGTTGGGATGAGCCAGTACAAGATCCGGTCCAGGCCATTCAATAACGAACGCCTGCCTTACAGCGGCAGGAGCCTTACGGCCAACCGGAAAACCGAACCAGAGTGACTGGGATTCAAATCAGGGTTATTCGCGTCTTTGCCGCCACCGGGATTGAAGATCATCCGGAGCCTGCAAAAACCCGAGCGGATGATGCTAGCACAGATGAACGGTCGCCGCCGCGCCGTCATAAAGGTCATGATGATTTGCTCACTTTCAGCACGCAAAGTGAACTTGAGATGTACGAGCGACCTCGAATAGGCTGAGAATCGCAACAGATTATCGACCCCAAGGAGTTTCAGTCATGCGCCTTATTCGTCTTTTTGCCTTCGCTGCCCCATTGGCCATGCTGCTGCCTTTAAGCGCGCACGCTGCCTGGCCGGCCGGCGTGAAAGCCAAGTACATGGAAGACTGCACGATCGCTGCCAGCAAAAGCGTCAACCCTGCCGAGGCGCAAAAACACTGCGCGTGCGGCGCCGACGTCCTGGAGAAGAAATTCACCACTCAGGAGATCGCGCAACTGATGGACCCGAAAACGCCTCCTACCAACGAATTGGGTCAGCGTGCACTGAAAGAAATTTCGGTATGCAAAGTACAAAAGTAAGGTTTCAAAACCTCGCTTTTGACTCATTCAGCAATGTAAAAACGCTAAAAAACAGCTGATTTACATAATTTACGCAGGTTTTATGGCTTTTTTTTCACCCTGTTTTTAGAGCGCCGAGCCCCTTAAAACGGGGCTTCCAGCCATTTAGCACCGCGAAAAATACGCAACAAGATGGCAAACAGCACCTCCGGGGGGCTCCCAAAGCGAACATTTCGACTATGATACCCCGGTGTGCCCAGTTGGCCTGAGCAGCACAGTACTACTGAAAATATATGTTTCTTGGAGATACACCATGTCTAATCGCCAAACCGGCACCGTTAAATGGTTCAACGATGAAAAAGGCTTCGGCTTCATCACTCCTCAAGGTGGCGGTGACGACCTGTTCGTACACTTCAAAGCTATCGAAAGCGACGGTTTCAAAAGCCTGAAAGAAGGCCAGACTGTTTCCTTCGTGGCTGAGAAAGGCCAAAAGGGTATGCAAGCTGCTCAAGTTCGCGCAGAGTAATTTCTACGCGCACTAAAAAAACCCCGTCCATGTGACGGGGTTTTTTATGGGCAAAACAAAAACCTGACGCTATCAGCCACAGTTGACGCGGGTGATGATTTTATTCGCATCGGTGCTCAGGTTAAGGCGATCGGAGCGGTACTCCAGGGTGACCATATCGTTGGGCAGCAGAAAGCGTGCATTCTGAGCGCCTGCGCGGGTCCGGGCCTGTTCCAGCAGTTCAGGCGAAGCCTTTTTGCCAAGGGTGAATTCGGCAGCCTTTGCCTCACAGCGGCTATGACCGGTCTCTGTCGCAGCTACAGGGTCTGTCGCCGATTCGGTTGACGTGCTGCTGCAACCAGCCAGTAACGTTGCGACCAACAAAGTACCCAATGACGCGAACTTCCAAGGCATGAAGCCTCCTTTTTCAATAGTTAAGCTGAGATCGTGCGACCGCCGAGATGGCGTTTGGTTTCACAAGGAGCGTCAGCGCCCGGCCCTCGATCCAGGCAAGCGGCGAGTTTGCCTGAGCATCGTCACCCGATTCATCAATCAATCGTGACTGAATATGAACAGCTCAATAGATGTCGATGTAGTCGAAGGGCGGCGTTGGCCAGTTCTGCTTGAGCGCGTTGTAAATCTGCATTACCCAGACCTCGTCACTCGCAGCGACCAGACCGACATAACCCGAGCCCTTGGCCCACGTCTCCAGGCGAAACAGTAACCCACCGATGTCGGTACCGCCCACGACACCTGACGAAATATAAGCGATGCCAGCCTTGGTGACTCTTAACTGAGTGTGCTCATCGTCACTGGCGGCAGCCAGTAATTGCCGCACCGCCTCAAGGGTCAAGCCGTCAGGCGTGTTCAAATCAATCTGCACAGCGCGATCCTTCGAAAATCGTCAAAGACCAAGTGTCGCATAGCCCTCCTCTCATGCCTAAGTCGGAGTGCCAAAAGCCACGCAAAATGTTTAACTCGACGCCCAGACTTTATTCGACTTCAGAGCGCCATCATGACCACCGTAAGTATCGACGCCGACATCAAAGCAAAATGGGCGCAGGGCCACAGTTCCTACAGTCCTGGCAGCCCGGAAGAGCTGGCAATCATCGGCATAGATTTATTGGTCAAGGAACTGGGAACCGCAGCAGCCCTTTCGTTCATCGCGCAGGTTTTCGAGAAGTACCCGCAAGACTATGTGGGCGTACTCGAAACAGAGAGGGAATAAAACCCCGCAAGCTGGCACCTGCGGGTTGGCTGCTTATTTCAGACGTGCAAGGCGCTGAGTCAGCAGATCAAAGAAACCTTGCGCGTCGCCGTTTTCTACCCAGAAAGCGTTCTTCGGTGCTTTAAGACCGTCATACCAGTCGACGACGGTTTGCCCAAAGGTCGGCCCTTCGCGGCTATCGACAACCACATTCACCGAGCGGCCGGTGAACAACTCGGGTTTGAGCAAGTAGGCAATGACCGTCGCGTCATGCACCGGACCACCCGTAAGACCGTAATGCTCCATGTCGCCCTTGACGTATTCATTGAGAATATCGCCCACGATCTTGCTGGCCTTATTGTTGATGGCCGCGATTTGCTTGAGGCGTGCATCGCTGGTGAGAATCTTGTGAGTAACGTCCAGCGGTAGATACGTCAGCTTCACACCACTCTTGAGCACCACTTCAGCCGCTTGCGGATCGGCAAACAGGTTGAACTCGGCCACCGGGGTGATATTGCCGCCATTGAAGTGCGCGCCGCCCATGACCACGACTTCCTTGATGCCCTGAACGATTTCCGGCTCCTGGATCAACGCCAGCGCCAGATTGGTCTGCGGGCCAAGCATGGCGAGGGTGATGCTGTGAGGCTTGGCGGTTTTCAGCGTATCGATCAGGTAGTTCACCGCATTGCCTTTAGCCAGTCCTTTTGCCGGCTCATACACGGTGACGCCTGAGAGGCCTTCCTTGCCATGGATGTTCTCGGCGTAGATCGGTGTGCGCATCAACGGCCTCGGCGCGCCCGCGTAAACCGGCACTTCCTCGCGCCCTGCCCACTCGCGTGCCAATCGCGCGTTACGCGAAGTTTTGTCCAGACGCACATTGCCGGCAACAGTCGTCAGCGCACGGATATTCAATTCCTCCGGCGATGCCAGCGCGAACAGCAAGGCAACTACGTCATCGGCCCCAGGATCGGTGTCGATGATCAAGTCGATCTTTTCCGCCGCTTGGGCGCTCGTTGCAGTAATCAGGGACAAAAGCAGCAGACTCCGGAGCAAGTGGTGCAGTTTCTGAGCATAGCGGTGCATGGCGCATTCCTTGTGCATGAGAAAATAAAACGTGGGCAGCGCGTCAAAAAGTGACGCCTGACAGCAGGATCACGTTGCAGTAAGGCGAGCATTCGCCTGTGCGAATAACGGCGCGGGCCTGTCGGGTGAGAACCTTGAACCGTTCATGGCTGAGCAGCTCGCGTCGACCCAATTGACCGTCGGCGGTGAGATCGTCCAGCACGGCGAGTGCGGCAGGTTTTTTGTCGAGGATTTCATCAGCCAGCACATGGCTTTCGACCTGCATTTCACTGAGCACCACTTTCAACGTGCTGACGAAATCGGGGATTCCGTGAGTCAGGGCCAAATCGATCAGCTCGACGCCGGGAGGGACCGGCAAACCCGCATCGCCAATCACCACCATGTCGCCATGGCCCAATGATGCGATCAGCCGCGACAGCGCGACGTTAAGCAGAGGAGTCTTCTTCATGGTGCTTTGAAAGCCTGTACGTCGGACAACGTGGGAATCGATGGTTGCGCACCGGCGCGCGTGACCGACAATGCGGCCGCCACCTGCCCGAAACGAATGGCTTGGGCCTCGCTTTCACCGCAAGCAAGCGCTGCGGCAAACCCGCCGACAAATGTGTCGCCGGCAGCCGTGGTATCAACCGCAGTCACTGTGGGCGCCGGGAAATGCTCAACGCTGACTCCATTGGCAAACAATAAGCCTTGCGCCCCCAGCGTAATGATCACTTTACCGGCGCCTTTGGCAACCAGCGCGGCCGCCGCGACTTCGGCAGTTTGCAGCGAGTCCACTGGCAGCCCGGTCAGGGCCGCTGCTTCACTCTCGTTGGGGATCAGATAATCGATGGCGCCATACCAATCTGCGGGCAACGGCCGGCTGGCAGGTGCCGGATTAAGGATCACGGTTTTGCCCAGTTCGCGGCTGCGCTTGATCGCGTGGCCAACGGTGGCGTCCGGCACTTCCAGCTGACAGATGATGACGTCTGCCGCCTGCAACACCGAATCAAACCGGTCGATCACCTCGGCGGTCATCGCGCCGTTGGCACCGGCAACGATCACGATTGCGTTCTGACTGTTGTCATCGACAACGATTAACGCCACACCACTGGAATCTTCAACGGTGCTGACGGCCCGGCAATCGATCTGCTCATCCAGCAACGCCGCTCGAAGTGCTTCGCCATAGGCGTCATTGCCCACGCAACCGACCATCGCCACCTGCGCGCCAAGCCTTGCTGCAGCCACGGCCTGATTCGCGCCCTTGCCGCCCGAGACAGTCGCGAACGAATGCCCAATCAGCGTTTCACCGCCACGCGGCAACCGGGGCGCGCGAGTCACCAGGTCCATGTTCAGGCTGCCTATAACCACTACTTTTGCTGGCATACATCACTACTCGTCAAATTCGATTTCAGCGGTATTGGGCGAACACGCCAGCCAGTGGCGCGGTCGATTCTCGCAAAACGATGCTCGGCGTCACGATCCTCTGATCGGTGGCCGTGGCCGGTGTGGCAATTCTTCTCAACAGCACTTCGGCCGCCATCTCACCGAGCTGCAGGATTGATTGGCCCACGGTGGTCAATGCCGGATAAACGTAACGGCTCATCTGGATATCGTCGAAGCCAATGACGGACAGCTCACTCGGCACGCGGATATTGCGTTCGGCGGCTGCCCGTAATACGCCGATACCTATCATGTCGTTACCGGCGAAGATTGCGCTGGGCGGGTTCTTTTCCAGCAATAAAGCGGCAGCACTGTAACCGCCCGTGCTGGTGAAATCGCTTTCCAGCATGCGTTCGCGCGGCACCTCGACACCCGCCTCCTTCAACGCACGGCAGTAGCCGGCCAGGCGCATCTGGGCCACGCTGGTGGAGGCCGGGCCGCCGATGGTGGCGATATCCCGATGCCCCAATTCCAGCAGGTGCCGCGTCGCCAGATAGGCGCCGTATTCGTGATCAATGCGCACCAGATCCGCGTTCACGCCGTCCAGCCCGCGGTCGACGATGACCATCGGCGTGCGCACACCTGCCAGGCCATCCGCCATGCCCGCATCACCGCCCACCGACGCCACGATCAAACCGTCGATGCGCTTTTCGAGCAACACCCGCAAATAGCTGCGTTGCTTGTCCGGGTTATCGTCGGAGTTGCACAGGATCACGCAATAGCCATTACGCTCGCAGTAATCCTCGATGCCACGCGCCAACTCCGCAAAGTACGGGTTGAGACTGTTAGGCACCAGCAACCCGATCGTCGCGGTGGTTTTCGCCTTGAGTGACCGTGCGACTGCACTCGGCACGTAGTCGAGATGCTTGATTGCGGCCTCGACTTTCACTCGCACTTCTTCACTGACTGGCCGGGATTTGTTTACCACGTGCGAAACCGTGGTGTAGGAAATCCCCGCGAGTGCAGCCACATCCTTGATTGTTGCCATGACTCAGATCCGCCGGCTTGCGCGCTGACTGCGATAAGTATCGAGCACCACCGCTACCACGATGACGGCCCCGGTAATAATACGTTTGGTCGGTTCGGTAGCACCGATTTGCGCCAGACCGGCCGCCAGTACAGAAATAATCAGCACACCGAAGAAGGTGCTGATGACCGATCCACGGCCGCCCATCAGACTGGTGCCGCCAATCACCACAGCGGCGATTACCTGCAGCTCCAGGCCAGAACCGGCGTTTGGATCTGCCGCTTCCAGACGTGAAATCTGAAACAGTGCGGCGACACCAGCCAGCAGCCCCATCAAGCTGAACACCAGAATCTTGTAGGGCTTGGGATTGATCCCCGCCAGGCGCACCGCTTCCTCGTTAGTGCCGATACCGATGAGGTAGCGACCGAACACGGTCCGGGTCAGCACCGCCTGGGCAATGATAATGATCAGCAGCGCAATGATGAAGGACGGCGAGATGCCGAAGGCAATCGGATCGGACAACCAGGCGAAGGCATCGCCGATGTATGCCGTGCGCGAACCGGTCATCTGGTACGCCACGCCGCGTGCCATTTCCAGCACGCCAAGCGACACGATAAACGACGGAATGCGCCACGCCACGGTGATCGAACCGGTAATGGTCCCGGCCAGCGCGGCAACCGCCATCCCAAGCAACGCCGCAGGCAGCACGCCCCAACCCCAACCGAGAATCGCCACGCTGACCGTGGACGCCGCGAGCGCCAACACCGAACCCACCGAGAGGTCGATGCCACCGATAATCAAAACGAACGTCATGCCGACCGCCAACACCATCAAATCGGGGATCTGGTTGGCGAGCGTGCTGAAGGTGTCATACGACAGGAAATGGCTGCTCAGTACCGAGAACAGCGCGACCATTGCCAGCAATGCTCCCGCCAGGCCCAGGTAAGTGCCGAGGCCATAAAAGTTGCCACTACGTTTGCCGGCAGAAGTTGCAGTTTTCATGGGAGATCCCTAGGCGCGGCTTCATTGAGCAGCGCATCACGTTTTTGGTAGCCGGCAAATGCGGCTGCAAGCAAATCATCCTGGGTCCAGCTGTCGCGCTCAAAAGTGTCGATCAGACGTCCCGCCGACAACACGCCGATCCGGTCGCAAATCAACATCAGTTCACGCAGGTCGCTGGACACCACCACCAACGCTTTACCCTGCCGGGTCAATTCGCCGAGCAAGGCATAGATGTCGAACTTGGCGCCGACGTCGATACCGCGAGTCGGCTCGTCGAACAGCAACACCGAGCAATCGCGCTCGAGCCAACGACCGAT
The DNA here is from genome assembly GCF_050321825.1 of Gordonia sp. IEGM753. Lineage (NCBI taxonomy): Bacteria > Bacillati > Actinomycetota > Actinomycetes > Mycobacteriales > Gordoniaceae > Gordonia > Gordonia sp. IEGM753. The sequence continues at coordinate 602,314 of NZ_JBNQGB010000001.1, read as the reverse complement.
CACCACTTTTTGCTGGTTACCACCGGACAACTCAGACACCAATTGTGTCGGGCTAGAGCTGCGGATGTGCATGGCATCGATCTGCCGCTGTGCCAGCGCCATCTCGTGCGCGTTGTTGACGACACCGCCACTGGAAATCACCGGCATGTTGCCCAAGGCAATGTTGGCGCTGATCGATTGAGTCAGCAGCAGACCCTCACCCTTGCGGTCTTCGGTGATCAAGGCGATGCCGTGTCCCACCGCGTCAGCCGGCGAGCGAATACTGACAACAGTGGCCGGTGAGCCGAGCGCAACGGTGCCACTGTCTGCGGTGTCTGCACCGAAGATCAGGCGCAGCAACTCGGTTCGCCCTGCCCCGATCAATCCGGAAATCCCGAAAATTTCACCAGCGCGCACTTCAAAGGACACGTCGCGTACTTTGTCTGAACGGGTCAGGCCGTTGATCGTCAAGGCTGGAGCACCGATTTTGCGCGGCCCCATGTCCATGTGTTCGCCAAGTTCGCGCCCAACCATCAACGTGACCAGTTGTTCGCTGTTGTAATTGGCCATCGGCTCTACACACACCAGATTGCCGTCGCGCAGCACCGCAATGCGCTGCGCAACCCGCGCCAGTTCTTCGAGGCGATGGGAGATATAGATAATCGACACGCCGCGAGCCTGCAGACGCGTGATCTGCTCGAACAACATTTCGACTTCACGCGCGGTCAACATCGCGGTCGGTTCGTCGAGGATCAGCACATGGCAGTCGCCGATCAGGTTGCGCGCGATCTCGACCATTTGCTGGTGGCCAATGCCGAGTTCGCCAACCAGCGTGTCCGGATCAATCGCATCGAGACCCACGTGGGCCATGGCTTCTATGGCAGCCGTGCGCAGTTGTTTGCGACTGATCCAGCCACCCTTGCTGGGCAGATTATCGAGAAAAAGGTTTTCCGCCACCGTCAGCGTCGGTAACAGATTGAGCTCTTGCATGACCATGCGGATGCCCAGCTCTTCGGCCTGAGTCCGGCTGCCAGGCTGGTAGTCCTTACCTTGAAACTGCATGTGTCCGGTGGTCGGCGTCACCAGCCCGCCAATGATCTTCGACAACGTACTTTTACCGGCGCCATTCTCGCCGGTCAGTGCCAGCACCTCACCGCGCATCAGCGTCAGATCGATGCCGGTCAGAACCGGTTGGGCATAGGTCTTACCGATACCGCTGACCGTGAGGACAGCGTCCGGGGCGCTAACTGACATAAAAACTCTCCATGCGCTCGCCCCGACGGGCGAGCACCGTTGTGTCGCCAGAAGGACTACTTGGTAACCAGCTCAACCGGGGTTTCAATGACGCCGTTAGTGCCGCTGTCGACTTTCTCGCCCTTGATGATTTTCAGCGCGGTTTCGATACCGAACACCGCTTGTTTAGCTGCAAACTGGTCTGCAGTGGCGAGCACACGACCGTCCTTGAGCATTGGTTTGATGGCGTTGATATTGTCGTAACCGACCACTTGCACCTTGCCTGCTTTGCCGGCCGCGCGCACAGCAGAAACGACGCCGACAGCCATGCTGTCGTTACCCGCCAACAATGCTTTTACGTCTGGGTATTCGCTGAGGATCGAGGCGGCAACCTTGTTGCCTTTGTCGATCTCCCAATCACCGGATTGCACAGAGACAACCTTGATTTGCGCCGCTTCCATCGCATCCTTGAAACCTGCGGTACGGGCCTGGGCATTGGTGGTCGTGGACACTCCTTCGATGATGCCGACCTGGTCACCGGCCTTCAGTTGCTTGGCCAGGTATTCACCGACCAGACGCGCGCCTTTGCGGTTGTCAGGGCCTACAAACGGTACGGTAATGTTTTTGCTTTTGACCACGGCAGGGTCGAGCTGGTTATCGATGTTGATCACGGTGATACCGGCATCGATGGCTTTCTTGATGACGGGCACCATGGCCTTGGAATCCGCCGGGGCGATAACCAGTGCGTTGACCTTGGCCAAAATCATTTGCTCGACGATCCGCGTCTGGCCAGCGGTGTCTGTTTCGTCCTTGATACCGTTGGAGATCAGGTCGAAATCGGCGGAGTGATCTTTCTGATAAGCCTTTGCGCCATCTTCCATCGTCAGGAAGAACTCGTTGGCCAACGATTTCATGACGAGCGCGACTTTAGGTTTTTCAGGGGTATCGGCGAAAGCCGAGGAGACAGGCAACGCGACGGATGCGGCAGCCAGCATAGCGACAGCGAGAAGACGTCCAGCAAATGGCAGCTTCATGGGTTCACTCCGATCTTATGATTATTGTGAGCAACGCTTGCGCCAAGTACGCCTGGATGTCGGTCGTCAATGGATGAAACCATCGACGGCGACTGCGCAAACGTTTGCGTAGATCGAACTATGCGAACCCTGCAGGGATTTGTCAACGACCTGTTGGATGGACGGGCCGGCAAAAAACCAGCCCGTCAGATCATGCGGTTGTGCTGATCAAACCACCACCGCTGGAGTCCTTGGCGAGCTCCCTGATCAGGTTGCCGGTGACCTCCGCCAGTGCGCCATTGGTGTCGGCGATTTGCCCCTGAATGCTCATGACTGCAGTGGTCTTGGCTTCGGGGGTCGGGTAAGTCCGGGCTTGCGCCGCGGCCAGTTGTTGCTGTTGCTCGCGAAGCTGCTGCTGCAATTCCTGCATGCGTTTCAGCAACATTTTTACCGCCGCGCTTTGGTTGCCACCACTGTCAGCCTTGGTGTCGGCCGGTGCAGCGCCGCCGGTCCGCACCTGGTTGGAGTCGGCATCGTCCTTACCCAGGATCTGTGTTGAGGCGTCGGAGGTGGAGTCACTCAGGGCGTTGATCGTCGCTGAGGATTTGCCGCCGATGGTGACCGCCGCCGCATTTGGAAAACCTACGGTAAACGACATGTGAACTCCCGAGATAAAAGATCCTTTAGAGGGACATCGACCTGAATCACGGTTTCTTTAGGGCTGATTGTCGATCTGGAAAATCGGTCCGTTAAACAGAATCTGTCATCCTTTTCGGAAAGCCGAACACTTAAGCGCGAGATAGTCGGAAATGCGGACACGCTGCCGTTTAACAATCTCTGTTCTTTTATAAATTAATCATAAAAATCATAAGGTTAAACATCTTTTTTCTTTCAACGTCTGACTGGTACAGATCCTGCTCCTCTCCCGTACCCCCGGCGTTCAGATCTGCCTGGGGCGCATCTAGATGAAGTTGCATCCGCACCGTCTCACGACTAGAGAGAAAAATAATGACATCTGCTTTGAAAACCTTTGTTCCGGGCGCCTTGGCCCTGCTGCTGCTTCTGCCCACTGCCCTTCAGGCAAAAGAAGTCGAAACCAAACAAAAACTGGCGAACGTAGTCATCCTGGCCACCGGCGGCACCATTGCCGGCGCGGGCGCCAGCGCTGCGAACAGCGCCACTTACCAAGCGGCAAAAGTCGGCATCGAACAGTTGATCGCCGGGGTTCCCGAGCTGAGCCAACTGGCTAACGTGCGTGGCGAACAGGTCATGCAAATTGCATCCGAAAGCATTACAAACGACAACCTCCTGCAATTGGGCCGCCGCGTTGCCGAGCTGGCCGACAGCAAAGACGTCGATGGCATCGTCATCACCCACGGCACCGATACGCTGGAAGAAACCGCTTACTTCCTGAACCTGGTCGAAAAAACCGACAAGCCGATCATCGTGGTCGGGTCCATGCGTCCTGGCACTGCGATGTCTGCCGATGGCATGTTGAACCTCTACAACGCGGTGGCCGTGGCCAGCAGCAAAGAGGCGCGCGGCAAAGGCGTGCTGGTGACCATGAACGATGAAATCCAGTCGGGTCGCGACGTCAGCAAAATGATCAATATCAAGACCGAGGCGTTTAAAAGTGCCTGGGGTCCTCTCGGCATGGTGGTTGAAGGCAAGTCCTATTGGTTCCGCCTGCCAGCCAAGCGCCACACCATGGATTCCGAATTCGATATCAAAGACATCAAGAGTCTGCCTGACGTCGAAATCGCCTATTCCTACGGCAACGTGAGCGATACCGCTTACAAAGCGCTGGCCCAATCCGGTGCCAAAGCCATCATTCATGCCGGCACTGGCAATGGTTCGGTTTCTTCACGTGTCGTTCCAACCTTGCAAGCCTTGCGCAAGGATGGCGTGCAGATCATTCGTTCCTCCCACGTTAACGCTGGCGGCTTCGTATTGCGTAACGCCGAGCAGCCTGACGACAAGTACGATTGGGTGGTGGCACATGACCTGAACCCGCAAAAGGCGCGCATCCTGGCCATGGTTGCGCTGACCAAGACCAACGACAGCAAAGAACTGCAACGGATGTTCTGGGAATACTGAGTCACCCTCGCCCGACCGGTTCCGGTCGGGCACCGCTCCTCCACTCGCCCTCTCTGGCGGGTGGCTCATGCACCGCCAAAAAAAATCTCCTTTTCCTACACCAAACGGTAAAAAGCGCTGTCAGAGGATTTTCTTGAATTTTAAGCAGTTGCGAAAATGCCTACAGTTAAATACTGTATGCACGTACAGCTTAATAAGGATAATTCCGTGGCCAACACCTCTGCCTCTCCCGACGCTTATGCACGCATGGGCATTCGCGTTCAGAAAATCATTAATTCCCCCACTGCTCAAAAAGCCAAAGCCGCGCTGATCTTTCGTCTGCCGGACGAACCGGTGGACGAGTGGGAACAGTTACTCGAAGAAATCGACGAAAACGACAACGTCACCCTCGCCTATCGCGACGATGGCGGTGTGCAGATTTTCTGGGTTGTGCCGAAGGAAGATTGAATCAATGAGTGTCCGTTGTTTCGCTTTACTGTTTCTGTTCATCGCCACGGGTGCCCAGGCTGCTGCGCCGCGCACCTTCAGCGAAGCCAAGAAAGTTGCCTGGAAGCTATACGCGCCGCAATCCACCGAGTTCTATTGCGGCTGTAAATACACTGGCAACAAGGTCAATCTATCGGCGTGCGGTTACGTGCCGCGCAAAAATGCCAAACGTGCGTCGCGCATTGAATGGGAGCACATCGTCCCTGCCTGGCAAATTGGTCATCAACGCCAATGCTGGCAACAGGGCGGTCGTAAAAATTGCACACGCTACGACCCGGTTTATCAAAAAGCCGAGGCCGATTTGCACAATCTGGTGCCCAGCATCGGCGAGGTAAACGGCGATCGTAATAACTTCAGCTTTGGGTGGTTGCCGGTGCAATCGGGCCAATATGGATCGTGCCTGACGCAGGTCGATTTCAAAGCGAAGAAGGTGATGCCTCGTCCTTCCATTCGCGGGATGATCGCCCGCACTTATTTCTACATGAGCAAGCAATACGGCTTGAGCCTTTCCAGGCAGGATCGCCAGTTGTACGAAGCCTGGGACAAGACCTATCCGGTTCAGACCTGGGAACGTCAGCGCAACCAGAGTGTGGCGTGCGTGATGGGCCGCGGTAATGACTTTGTCGGCCCGGTAAACATGAAAGCCTGCGGTTAAAAACTCACTCAAAACAAAAGGCCTCGGGTTAATTACCCGGGGCCTTTTGCGTTATTAGCCGCCGACCTTGTTGTAGCGCCAGTACCCCATCAGGTTGAGGGATTCACGAGCGATGCCGCGCTCGTTGATCAAATGCTTGCGCAAGCTCATCACTGCGACTGTTTCACCGGCGACCCAGCCGTAGAAGCCGTCAGCGCGAGGCGTTGATGTTTCCCAGAGGATGTCCTCGTCGACATTGACTTCCGCCAGGTCCGCCGCACCTGGTGTTTCCAAAGCGAACGAAGGCAGGTTTGCCCGGCGGACCGCTTCGACCATCAGTGAGCCTGCCGCCGTAGTGATGGCGTGGTCCCGAATCAACCACTCCACTGAAAGCCCGGGCCAATCAGGGACCGGCAACGCATCCGCCAAGCTGTCCACTTCGAAAAAGGCTTGGGTAACTGGCGGCATGGCATGCACGGCCATCTCCTCGAGAATCCCCAGCGCTGCGGGTAGCGCCGTGGCGTCTGCCACCAGCAACAAATGCTTCAGCTGCTGCGGCGGCTTCCATTCGAACCCGCCAGCATCTTGTGCCGAAAACTGACGATCTGGCGCGACGATCTGTATCGGCTCGCCTGCGGTGGCATGGATCGCCCAACGGGATGCTGGGCCGGTTTCGCCGTGCAATACGAAATCGATGTCCACCTCACCCTGCTCGGCGCGCAAATGTCGAATGGTGTAGGTGCGCATCGCCGGACGATTGGCAACCGGCATCGAGCGATATCGGGCGTACCAACCTTCATCGTGGGCAAGTGTGGCAGGCGATCCGTCCTGCGCCGGGAAAAACAGCTTTACACGCTGATCCGGCGCCCAGGTCGCCATCTCGGTGACCATGGGACCGGCCAGCGTGACGCGCATCAGATGAGGGCTGAGGGTGGTTTTGCGACGCAGGACCGCGTCGAATATTTTGTACGGTGTGGCGGAGGCCATGGGGGAACTCCTTCGGGGAATCAACAGTGACTACGTCTAGAGACGAGTTACCGTCAGCTCCCTTTAAGAGATTCGGCCGAATGGCCGCAAAAGAAACATCCGTTACTGAATGACCGGATGCTCGATGACCAGCAATTGAACGTTTTGTTTCTTGGCCCGGGCGAGCGCCGCTTCAACATCAGATTTTTTAGCATCAACCTCGGCTTTCGAACTGAATGGACCGAGCAGGATCCGCGCCTTGCCATCTTCCATGACAACGTTGGAAACGAAGCTGTGCTCAATCAACCAGCCGCTCAGGTCACTGACCGCTTGAGTGGTTTCGCCGCGAACTTCGAGATCCCACTGCGCACCGGCAGCCACTACAGGCGCTGAAACCGCCGCTGGCCGGGGCTTTTGCACATCACGACTGTTGCCCTCACCGCATCCCGCCAATGCCAGTACCGCGATTACCAAGACCATTTTGCGCACAACGTTTCCCTCTGAATACTCAAAGCCAGGATTTTAACATTCATGAATACTTTCCGAGTGCCGCAAAATGGGCCCAAAACAACGAGAATGATGGTTGCTGCGTCTGTATAGTTACGCCTTGGGAATTTATGCAGCGTCTGCGCGTCAGAAAGAGGCACCCAAACCGTGAGACTTCGCACTAATCTATACATACCACCGACCTCTGCACTGTCCGAATCAGGTGCCCTACAAAGCAATCAAGGAGAAGACCATGCTGATACTCACCCGCAAAGTCGGTGAAAGCATAAACATTGGTGATGACATTACGATCACCATCCTCGGCGTTAGTGGCCAGCAAGTCAGGATTGGCATCAACGCCCCGAAAGACGTTGCGGTGCACCGCGAAGAGATTTATCAGCGTATTCAAGCTGGCCTGACCGCTCCGGACAAGCCTCAAAACTGAATCCTGCTGCAGTCAGTAGCCAGCCCGTTCACCCCCGAACCACGGCTGGCTAAGATTCAACTGTCACGACGCCTTCCAACTCCCCCGCCGAAACGTGCTGCCGATACTACCGGCAGAGTTCACCTCATGGCTGTCGGACGTTTCGTATAAATCCTGAGAAAGAGTGCATCCGCACTCATTTACCCAAACGATACCCCTCGCGCCATGCCCGTGGCCGCCACCACCATCAGCAATACCAGCAATGCCTGGACATGACTGATCCGCGCAAACAGCGTTGCTCGCCCGATATCAATTGAAGAACCGCGTGCCTGAGCAATCCGCCATTTGATCAGCGTTACCATCGGCGCCACCTCGAGCACCAGAATGAGGATGAACAGTGTCATCTTCAAATGGAACAGCGGCTGATGAAGGTAATAGTCGGTGCCTTTCTCAAACCCGCCAAAAGCTCTCATCCCACCAGTGACCAGCAGAATCAACGCAGAAATCCCCCACACGTTATCTGCGATCAATACGCTGCGTGCCTCGCCTAAACCGCTGGCCAGACGCCGCAAAGCAGTGCCACGCGAAAGCACCGCCCAAAATCCTGTGGCAAACGCCAAGAGATGTACCGCAGCAAGCAACCAGTGAGTCAGCATCGAGATACTCCTGTCAGGGCGAAGTGAATCAACCTGTCAGTAGTAGCTCATAAATCGTGAATTGCCCTGCTGTCGGGTTATCGCAATAGGCTTGGCCAGGACTCAGGCAAGGCGACCCCACACTTGCACCACCCCGAACAGATGCACCAGCCCAAACATGAGGCAGATTGCCGAGCTGATCATGATGAAGCGAACACTTCGCCCCGTGCCGGCCAACACGAACGGTCCCAACAGGCCACGCAACAGATAGACCAGGGTTATGACGCACAATGCAGGGCGCAACAGAGGTAAGGGATCGATTACCCCGGCACCTGAGAGTGCATACGCAGACCATGCGCCGAGCACCAGTGCGATCCCCATCGTGACGACTGCGGGAAATTTGCGACCAGCCTGAGCCGCACGCACAAAGCGCTCGCCAGCTCCAAACAGGTGATACCAGGAAGGCCCTTTCATGATCACCCCGACATGCATGAGGGCCGCCAGCAGACTCAGCCCGGCCCCTATAACCAGTGCCGTATTGTATCCATTCCCCATTCCATCGCTCCTTGATGCAAGTTCACTAACGCTAGCCAGGATAACTGGCCCTTACCTGGATCGGATCACGATCGTAGACGCAAGCATGTCGCCCAGTCGCTTGCGCGAGCCGAAGAAAATAAAGATCCAGTCCAGGACGCTCAGAAAGGGCGTAGTGATGTTGCGCAAAAAGGATTGATAAAGATTGCAGTCAAGGTAGCTGCGCTCATCAATCACTGACATCCCCAGCACCTTTTTACCAACGCTTTGACCGTTGGGCATGGCATCGGAAAACAGGTAATACGCCGCCCCCGAGCCAAACGCCAGGATAGCCGCCACGTTTTGCGGCAGGCCAACAAACTCGGCCGTCAGCCCTACGACGTAGAACAGCGCAAAGGTGATGATCGAATCAATGATCTGCCCTCCCCACCTGCGCCCCAATCCAGCCAGGTTTTTTGGCTTCTGATACTCGTTTTGAGTGGTGTTGCTATCCATGCTTTGTCGCTCCGTGGGTATCTGGGATAAAGGAATAACGGCCGATGAGGCAATTGCTTTACTTAAAAGTCAAAGGTGAGCTGAAGGTATGGCGCGGCAAGCGCTTCCTACGCACGCGCAAATTCAATGTTTGCCCAAACGCCAGACAACAAAAAAGGGCCCACCTTTCGGTGAGCCCTTCTAGACCGCCCAGCAGAGCGGATTTTGTTTGGTAGGCGCGATTGGACTCGAACCAACGACCCCCACCATGTCAAGGTGACCACGAAACCTACGCAAGTAATTGATGCAGAAGGAAAAATAGGCATTTTTCAAGAGGTGTAAAACCGACACTTCACCCTATAAGAATCAATAACTTAGCGTTGTATATTCCTACAGTACTCCCCCCTCTCCCCGGCGCTCTGCCAACCCATCAAACCGGCCTACACCACCACGACTGCGCATACAGGCAGCTGTCGATTTCCTCCAGGCCACTCAGCGTGAAAGCGTTATTCGCCACTCCTGAGAGCCAAGCCTCGATTAGCGGCGGTAGCGGCACTTTGTCTAGCGGCATGCCATCCGGCCGAATCTCAGCAATGTCGCTGGTTCGGTTCATCTGCCCGCACATCAGCTTTCAGATGTTGATGTCGGCCGGGACGCCGACCGTCTGCCGGATCGCTTTCCATTCCCTGGCGACCCCCTTCTCTCTCATGGTCGTGTTCAGGAAATACATCGCCAACTCAATACTGGATAAAAAACCAGTGTCCTGAATCGGCTGGCATTTATCCAACAACGGCCGGATCGGCGGTCGGTGTGCCTCCTAAGTCGCACAACCCTGTGACCTCAACAGGTCATTACCAGGCCGCCGATTAAGGCTAATTCTATTGTATTATTGCCGCCGAAAATCTGTTCGACATTCAAAGGAGAGAAGCGAAATGCTTGACAAACTGAAATCGATGCTGAAAAGCGATCATGCAGAGAACTTTCGCGCAGAATTCGAAGCGCTCGAAATCTCCGAACTGGGTGCCGATATCGATCTGTCTCGACTAGAGGACGGACGTTACTCAAGCGCACCACTTGAAGAAAAATGGCAGCAATGGGTGAAGGCTGAGGTTCAGGCAGCCACTCAATGGTGATGCTCCGCGCCGCTATCTACCTAGACCCTCAGCCGCTCACTCACGTCCGTTTTAATTGAGTTTATTGATGGGATGGACGTGGTATTTTGAGCGCCTTTTAAACTTGGCGGCATTTGATTGCCATGTCCTGCAGCCGGCTACTTTCCGGATTTAATCTGCAGATTTAATCGTATCTGTACTACGCACCGGGAAGATTTCTGTGGTTATTGCAACTCCGAATACCCCACGTTTTTTGGCATTGGTCATCCACTGCTACCCTGAGCCTATCGTTAAGAGGCTCAACCTGTGAGCGAAACGCAGTATCTGTCAGGTTGGCGATATCGTGCTGTTACCCTCTCGGCCGGAGCGGCTGCACTCGGTTACCTGGGTTTTTCCCTGTGGGTGGGTTGGCAGGATGTAAGCAGTGCCATCGTCAAGGTTGGCTTGCCAGGGATTGTCATTGCTATGCTTATGTCTCTGATTAATTACAGCGTGCGTTTCTTACGCTGGCAAATTTACCTAAATAAATTAGGTCATCCTCTCCCCACGCAACCAAGCTTTAAGATGTACCTCGCAGGCTTTGCTCTGACTACAACGCCAGGTCGGGCGGGCGAAGCATTGCGTGGCGTACTATTCAAACAGTGGGGTGTCCCTTACCCAAAAAGCTTCGCAGCTTATTTTAGCGAACGCCTGTCTGATTTGTTAGCGATAGCGTTATTAACGCTACTCGGTCTTAGTTTGTATCCCGACGCTAAGGCCATGATTCTCGTTGGATTCGGAATGGTGCTTGTAGGCCTCGTAGCTCTTTCTCAGCGCAGATTGATCGAGCGCTTAGTTCGCTTTATTCCTGAGTCATATGGGAAAGCTACGAGACTAGCGAAACATTTAAATCACATTTTAACTGAAGCCCAGCGTTGCCATAGCCCCGGTATGTTTCTGTTGGCAGCATTGCTGGGGGTATTGGCTTGTAGCTCCGAAGCACTTGCTTTTTACTGGATATTGAGTTGGATAGGCGCAGACGTACCATTAACCTTCGCGGTATTTGTATATGCACTATCAATTCTAGCTGGCGCATTGAGTTTTATGCCAGGAGGTCTAGGCGGCACGGAAGCCGTAATGGCAACCTTGCTAATATGGAAAGGCGTGCCACATGCCGACGCCATTGCTGCAGTTGTGCTTATCCGATTGTGCACTCTTTGGTTTTCCGTTGGGGTGGGCATGATTGCGCTCACGAAAACAAGACATTTAGCACCTAACAAATAGAAATCATGAATGAGATGATTTAAGTTATCTGAACTTAAAACATCGATTTATACAAATAAACTATTTAGGTTTTTGCATGACAATTCAACATTACAAACCAGACATAATAATGAAAAGCCGACTACAGCTCGATACACCTTCAGCCTGGGCACCCTGGTTTGTATTTTTTACCGCGTTAGTGTTCCAATTCTTTGCTTTTGAGCCGCTAATAAATATATACGACGAAGGAATAGTTTTATTGGGCGCCGAGTTGGTGTCTGGCGGAAAGGTTCCATATCGCGATTTCTGGACAATGTATGGTCCAGGTCAATTTTATTTAACCTCGTGGCTATTTTCTATCTTCGGTCATACCGACTTGGTAGTTAGAACGATGGGCATGTTAGAAAAAGCAATTATTACAAGCTTGTCGTACGTGATAATTTCTCGGCTTGCACCAAAAGCATATTCGATTGCAGCAACTGCTATTATTCTTTTCATGCTTATTGCCGCGCACTTAGAGGCATTTCCAGCATTTCCAGCTCTAACACTGGCGATGGCTTCTATGCTTTTAGCTGAAAAAGGTCTAAGGGGGAAAACCTGCTACTTGTTTTTAGCCGGCATATCAACTGGTCTAGCTACTAGTTTTCGGCACGACCTAGGATTGTATAGCGCTCTGGGAATTTCAATAAGTAGCCTTATAGTTAACTTGCTTCAGGCGCCGAGTACGCGTCACGCTCTCAACAAATCAACCCGCCAAATAATTATTTATGGCGCGGGCACGCTAGCTGTGTTCATACCCATTATGGCATTTTTACTTTACACGGTACCGCTGGCTGATCTTTACGAAAACCTAATTTACATACCTTCAAAGATATACCCAGCAGTTAGATCAATACCATTCCCAAAGCTTCACGCCTTATTGGCGCTAGATATACCTGCCTTTGTAGTTTACGTCCCATTCATCTTGGTGATTAGTATTTTAATCGCAGAGTTCGCTACAAGAGCGGACAAAAAAACAACAATATTCAGGACCTCAACGGCTAATGAAAGTTGGGTGCTGATTCCTATAATTTTGATCACATGCCTTCTATTTACAATAAAAGGCATGGTTCGAGTTTCGTCTTTCCACATGATTCAAGCTTTGGTCCTTTCTGTAATATTGCTAGCAATTTATTCTCCGCGCATTAGCTGGAAATCCCAACCTGGCAAATTTATTTTGCTGCCAAGCTTTTCACTTGCCGCTGCTTTATTAGTAAGCCCGACATTTTCCGGAGCAATAGAAACCGTTTATGGCGCAACCAATATCATTGGTGGAAAATCTAACGTTATTGCTAACTGCACCCACCCAATGTTGCCACGCATGAGATGCGTTGGCATCGACAACGACTATTTGTTAGCTGCGAAAGTCGTCATGAAAAAAACACAACCAAACGACAAAATATACGTAGGCACGACACGGCATGACAAACTATTCGCGAACGCAGTTACGTTCTATTTCGTTGCGGAGCGTCAACCCGCAGTCAAGTGGCACGATCTCCACCCTGGCGTACAATCCCAAGAGAGAATCCAGTTACAAATGATTGGCCAAATGCGTGAGTCACCTCCAAAAATAGTGGTACTTGATAGCCGCTGGGATGACGCCGAAGAACCAAACGATTCACGGCTAGCGAATGGATCAAAATTACTTGATAGCTACATTCAAGCAAATTATAAGGAAACCCAACGGTTCGGCACTGTTCAGGTGTTGGAGCCTCGCTAAACTAGAAGTAAGCAGGACAGTAACCCTGCCCTGCTTCCGATCAGTCAACTCAGTCCAATTCTGACGTCGCTCCGCAAGTTTCTTTGATATGGGCTTGCCAAGCGACCAGCGCGATCAATCGCTGCCCCCGCCCCTCCCCGGAATCGGTGATGGCGACAATTCGTTGGAGGCGACACACGCTTAGCGCTTAAGTATGATTGCCCCATAAACCTGCGCTTGAGTCAGAAAATGCTAGAAATGATAGGGATAGCCATTCCAGCAGCCTTGTTCGGAATGGGCTACATGTTTTTCGCGACCCTGATCGGGTCGAAAATTTCAGGGATAATCTGGAGGGAAAGCTTTTCCGACAATGCAGATATACGAATAATGACGTCGCTGTTTTTTGGCGTCCTATTACACGTAGCCTTGTCCGGAGCAGCAATCGCGCTTTTCCCTTCCGCCTTAGCCTGGACATTCTGGGCGTTGCTTCTCTGCGTAGTGCTTGACTGGAAAAACACGTTTGGCTTTCTTAAGGAAGCGCGACGACCGATATTAATATGTTCAGCCTTTGGCCTGGCTTGCTTCACTATTTTGTTGGCATTCCACTACGGCGCAGCCCGTGGAGACACGCTTTTTTGGACGGCATACAACCTGACAGGCGTATCACCTGGCGATTCGCCGCAAGGACTTTTCCAAGCGCAATATCTTATACATGGAGCGAGCCTTGCAAATATGCAGGACTTTGCGATATTCGACCGACCTTTTTTGGGTGGGATTGTAACTGCCGCTGCACTTTCCGCAATTGGACTGATGCCATCCCAGTCCTTTGGAGAATACTCCCCCACAGAATCGTTGGCTTACTTCGCACTATGGATTTGGATCAACTCAAGCATTGTATATGCGGTTTTAGCAATCGCGAAACGATATGCTCTTGGCATCGCTGGATGTGTTATATGTGGGATAGCGTTAGCAGCTCCAAGCATTGTGTTCAATACGATTGGTGTGTGGCCGAAACTGTTTGGGGTGTACATCATCCTTTGCGCATCGCTTCTGATTTTTCGTCGACAATGGTGGCTGGCCGCTTTCGTTAGCGGCGTCAGCTTCCTTGTCCACGGGTCGTTTTTATGGGCGCATTTGTCGCTGATCGGCGTACTTATCATTTATATACTTTTTTGGCCATCAAACAGCACAAATAGATATATCAATGCATCAGCGATCGCATTGATTGGTTTTGCGTTCCCTGCCTTTTGGTTCGGCGCTGACCATTTCTTTGGCGGTCAATCGCCTTTGCAGGCTTACTATATTTATGGTGTTTCCACAGATTATGGATTGCATCACAGCCTCGAAGACATGGCTCAAGGATTCTATTCCTCAACGTCCCCACAGAACCTATTGATCCTTCCTTTCATCAACTTGATTAAAGGATTACTCCCGTTTGAGACTCTAGGCTGGCTTGTGTCGTCTTCCTATTCCGGTCCTATTCTTGATTGGCGATCATTCGCTGAGGCGTTGTTCCGCACTCAATTCACCAGATTCCTATTTCCTTTTTGCTTGACTGGCGGAGTCATTGCATTGATCGGAATCAAACGCAACGTAAGCAAAAACTGGCATCTATCGCTGGCATTAATTGTTTTCGTGGTTCTTCCATTAATTCCAGGAATGACTTTGTATCGGCGTGATGATCACTTTATCGCTCCTATAATGCTTTTTGCCTTGATACCTATCATCATCGCTACAGCTTTAACACTAAACAAAATGACAAAGAATTCCATGGTAATTTTCGCGTCTCTCATATTCACAGAGTACGCTGTAGTTTACGCATCCAGATACCCAAGCGTTCGATACATAGACAACAACTTTGAGCATTATCTATGGCTAACTCTTGTGCTTTTAGGCGCTGTGTATGCAAGTACCATGATACGAGTCCTATCAAGTACATATGCGGCACACAAATTGACACAAAATAAGCGGTACGAGGCAGATCATGCATAAAGTTGTTATGTGCTTTTTCAGCTCGCCAGGGCGATCTCTTTCGTTATCTATAATTGCTCTTCTTTTCGCCGGGCTGGCAGGCCCAGCTATATTCATGAAGATCAATCGTGATGGTGGATTTGAAAAATACGGATGGGAAATAGACTTGTCCTCCTGGCCAAAAACGGTGATTGATATAGGCGATCAACCGCGTATAAGAACGAATCTATTTGAGGTAAGTGGTAATATTTCTCAGCAAATACTATGGATCAACACAGGTCAGTGGGTAACTTTCAAACGAGTCCCTGCGACATCTGCTACAAAATTCATCAGTGATGTTAGGGTCCACGAAGCGTGGAACCCAGACACATCTGTGAACGGTGTGAAGTTTCGTGTGCGAGTCTCAAGCAGAGAAAAATATATCGACTCAATCGTCGAACTCACTGGCGACCGATTAGCGGCGAATCAATGGGTGACAATTTCACAGGATTTGTCGGAGTTTTCTGGACAAAAAGTGAGTATAGAGATCGCCCCCCTGTCATCGGAGCCAGGCGTTTGGACGCTTTGGCGCGCACCAAAAATAGTAACGAACTAGACGCGATGCCTGATCTATTTTCGAGCTGATATTTCCTTCGCATATTTTTGGCACGCAGCCAGAGCTATCAATCCTTGGTCGCCGGTATTGGTGATGTCGATAATTCGTTGAGCATGCGCTGGGTCAAGTTGGGCTCGACGGGCTGCATGAGCCACGCCGACGGTGCCGGGGGTGGCAGGCATGTCGCAGCCACTGGCTGAATCTGTGGCGTCGAGAAGGACTGACAGCCGGAGTTCAGCAGTAGCAAGGCTGTCACGCACGCGAGCCTGTTTCGTTTGAGCATCGCTCAGTTCCTTGTGGTGGATTTGGTCACTTGTTGACAGGCGCTGCTCGAGCGCAAGGCGTTTGTCTTGATCGGCTCGCATCTGAGCAGCCGCTGCGTTGCTGATTGAGGCCAGGTCGGACTGGTGCAAGCTGGTCTGTTGCGCGAGCTGCTCCCCGTAACGCCAGTCCTGAACCTTCCAAGCACCCCCAAACCCCATGGCAACCGCCAGCAGGACCGCGGCGAGAATTTGCCCGGGAGTCATCATTGCTCATCCTCCCAGTCGGGAAGGTCAACGGTCTGACCCGCCAACTTGTGCGTGCAGTCACTGAGGAACTGTATGCGACCCTCGGTCACGAACGAATGGCAAACCCTAGGACCGTCCGACCAGTTGTATTGGACCAGAACCGACGGCGTGAACGTCGGTGACTCCGCATTGCCGTTGTAGCCCCAGCGAGGACCAGGTCCAACCCCAGTGGAAATGCCGTGGACCATGTTGCAGCCCGGGCACTCGAAGAAAAGATCGCCCTCCTTGGCCTTGGCCAGCACACACGACAACTTGGTGAATCCGGTACCGCTCATGCCAGCACCTTCAGCGCAGTGTTGTAGAAGGCCATCCGCTCCGCCGCGCCATTGGGCGTGCGCCCTTTCCCTCCGGTGTTGATGATGCTGCCGATATTCTGGTTGTCCCCTGCATCGGCCAAAGTATTCAGCCCGTGAGTCGACCAGAACCAAGCGGCCGACATGCACGCGTATTCAGGTTGCTCCAGTAGCTCAGGCTGCTTGATCAAGTCCAGGCCTAGCGCCTCGCCACACGCCGCGTAGTTCGACCGCCCTGTCACCTGAATCAGGCCACGACCTCGAAAACGGAAGCCATCGCCCGCTACGTTGTTGCCCAAGTCTTTGCGGCCTTCGTACCTAGACTGGGAAGGTGTCGGCCCCCACAGTTCACGGACGTAGACCAGATGGCCTGACTCATGGCCGATCTGTGCAACAAACGCGGCAACGCGCTTAACCCCAATGATCTGGTACCGGCCCATGGCCGTGTTTAGTACAGGTGCAAAAACGCCGGCTTTTTTGCCGGCGTTCGGGAGTATCTGCAGCAGCTGCTGCGCGGTGATGGGCATACTTTTCTCCAGGCGAAAAAAGCCGCTCAGGAGCGGCGATGGAAACTGTTAGAATTTCGCTACTTCCAGGACGGCATAAATGATCAAGATGAATAAGAAAATCGAGGCAGCACTACACCTTCTTCGCTGCCCACGCACGGGAACTGCCTTGCACATCGAAGGATCGGAGCTGGTCTCAGCAGCAGGCGAGCGTTATCCGATCATCAACGGAAAACCAATTTTGGTCCGCAATGTCATGGCGATGCATATCACGCCACCTGACGAAAGCATCATTTCCCAGAACTTTGATGTATATGTTCCTCACTCAGCATCGGCGGCGGTTCCCGGCCTGAAGATTCATCTCGGATCTGGCAACGTGCCGTGTGATCACCCCGACGTTTTATCTGTCGACATCCTGCCCACACATAACACCGACATCGTGGCAGAAGCCGAAGCACTCCCGTTCGCTGATGGGTCAATCGCCTGGGTTGAATCTGACGCAGTGTTTGAACATCTTTACGACCCATTTGCAGCAATATCAGAAATGCGCCGCGTCTTGAAAGGAGGTGGTGGCCTGATGGTTGACACAGCATTTATGCAGGGTTACCACGGTTTTCCTGGGCATTATTTCAACATGACGCCGCAGGCCGCGGAGACATTTTTGGTAGACGATTTCGAGTTAGTTGAATCGATAATCCCTTTCAAAGATCGTGCCTCGAACAGCATCGAAAACAGCCTTCACCGATTCATTGAAGGACTTCATCTAGCAGATCGGCATCAGATTCTTGGTATGCCTGTCGGTCGTTTTATCGATGCCCTGAGAGATACCGAGACAGCGCGCACCTGGTTCAATCAATCATCTGAGTATTCCAAGCGGGCTCTGGCTGCCGGAGTCAGCGTGATTGCCAGAAAGCCAGCTGACTACGAACAGAGAAAGGCCGAGGCACAAGCAAAAGCTGGAGCCGACCATTTTTCACGCATTAAGCGCGAGTACTACGCCGCGCGCATTGGACTGCAGCTCCGCCATCACGAGTGCGAGTTTTACCGCCTAAGAACAATAGAGGTTGAGCCAGACCAAACGAATGAGCCATGCACACCAAATTTGGAACAGGCACTTCAGAGCGGTACGGTTTCAGATTCCCTCTCTCCAGTCGCGTGGCAGGAAGCTATTTCACGCCTATTGGCGATCGACGAAAAATTTACTGAAGTTCGAGACCTTTGGATTCGACGATACATGCCTGTCAGTGATAATTCGATTGCACTGAATAAGGCATTTATCGATCCTATTGATTATGCACAAAGCCTAGAGGCCTTATTGGAAACCGAGCGTTCTAAAAATGCAGCATTGCAAGAAGAAGTAATTGCCATGCGCCAAAGTTCCTCTTGGAAGTTAACTAAACCAATCCGCAGGCTAAGCTCACTACTGCGGCGAGCCTAAGCATTATTTAAGGTTTGGCCAGGCGATGATTGTTTCATCGCTCGGCTCCGCCTTAACCCACCCACCTTTTTCCATTC
Organism: Gordonia sp. IEGM753; assembly: GCF_050321825.1. NCBI lineage: Bacteria > Bacillati > Actinomycetota > Actinomycetes > Mycobacteriales > Gordoniaceae > Gordonia > Gordonia sp. IEGM753. The sequence continues at coordinate 583,812 of NZ_JBNQGB010000001.1, read as the reverse complement.
GCCACAATCTTGGCTGAAGTAAAAAATCCTCCGCTTCTTCACGCTCAAGATCCCCTTCGTCGTTGCGATCCATATACCCATGCGCTTTAAGTAAGCCTGTCGCTGGATCTCGAAAGGATTTTCGCACTACCGAAATACTATTAGCCATATCAGCAAGCTCCGTTTGAAACTGTGAACCCGCACACCGCAATCTGCGAAGAGCGTAAAGATATATTTCCGGGATTTGTCTCGGAGTACCAGAGGTAGTAGATGTTTTGCCCTATGTTTGGCAGCTCTTGAGTTCCGTTCGCAAGAGCTACACTAGATGCAGCAGCAGAAAAAGGAACGGTAAATGCGTCGGACCCAGAATCTACTCGCATCCCGATAAAGCTTTGGGCTCCGCCAGATGCACTGGTATTCATTTGTCCAGAAGCAATTACGATTGCCGTTTGAGCGTTTGGAGGAACTCCTGTAGCCGTGGACGCTGCCGTTTGCGAAGTTGCGCTACCGTTCGTAACTACTCCAACTTGCGTGTAATGAATTGCACGATTACCACGATACCGTGTCTTAGTGAGTTGCGAACTAGCGTTGAAATATAATGCACCAACATAGAACCAGTGAGTGTATCCAGCAAGCGCGCCTGTAAGGGTCGGCCCAGCTGGTGGCGCATTAAGGCTCACTACCGTAGCCAGAGTAGAGCCGTTCCAGATGAAATAGACGTGCACCCAAGTGGACGCTAAAAACGCGCCTGATTGATCTCGACCATTAACTGCAGGTCCGGCAGTTGCAAGGTTGCATGTGAGTGTTCCGGTGGCAGTGATATTTGCTAAGGATCCAGTAGATGGATTTCGCAACACTAAAAAGTCGGCAGCCACATCATATTGCGTATTTGGCGTAGTCGCGTTATTGGCTCCGACCAACCCTCTTGCTGACTGAACTAGCGCCGTCTGGGCCAACTGGGCAGCATGCTGACCCTTTGTCGCCGTGGCAATTTGCTGGGCACCACCGAGCGACTCAATAATGATCCAGGCGCCATTGCCGCCGTTCACGCCCGCCTGCACCAGGTACATGAGAATGGCAACGCCGACCGCCAGCTCTCCACCCTGGAGTGGTTGAAGGCCAAGACCGTAGATAGGCTTTGCCGCCAAGCCATCTGGCGAGTACGTGGAAGCTCCGGGATTGAGGTTTGCGATGTTGACGCGCTGAATGTAACCGGTAGTAGGAAGCGCCGACAGAGCGGGAGAATTCACCGCCGAATAAGTACCAGCAACCCCGGTATCAGCAAGAATGGACACTTGCCGATTCACCGCCCGAATGGCGGTAATCAGCTGCGTGAAGTTGGACTTCGAGGGTGTAATCCCTGCCGCGCCAAGAACATTGATGATTTCCATCATGAGCATGTTCATAAATTCAGCAGGCATGATCGTCGCCGCCACGCCGGTCGCCGGGTTCCCATCAGTAAAGAAACCAGGTGCTCCAGCAGATGTACTCGCTGGAATAGTTGCAGCAGCCGTTGAGTTGTCGATCTGATACATCTAGAGCCTCACGAATAATGGAATTGCAGAATGGTGTGCGCCGGTTTGGCCTGGGATAACTCGCACTCGAGTACCGAGTTCCCCCATGACGACAAGGGATCGCCCATGGCCGACTGCCCGGTTCGGAAATAGCTGATGGTGTTAAGCGGGCTGTTAATGGCCCAGGTAAAGAACCAATCCTCCCCTCCCAGCTGCTGACCACACGCGCTCTGTCCGCATCGAAAAGGGGCGTACTGAGTAACGGTTACCGTGTAGCCCAGGCCTAGCGCAAAAGCCTCGAAGTATTGGATGGATTGGCCGCCGGTGTTGGTAAATCTCGCAACGACCTGGTTACGCCGTCCTTGAAAAGTCGGCGATACCCCGGCGCAGGGGTCGGGCAGGCCCAAGGTCAGCTCCCACTCGCCGAGAAGATTCACGGCGGTGGCGGGAAACGCATCGACCAGCAAACCCAAGGCGGAATCACTGAGCCTCTGAAACGTCGGGGCAAAACAGGACACCGCTTGCGCATGAACGCTGCTGAGCTCTTTAGGCCAAACTCGGCCACGCGGAAGCAGCCCAAGCAGCGCAAACGTGAAATCGGCACTGGTGAACGAAGGCTTTGGCATAGGGGATCAGCTATAGGTAATGGAGCCGAGGGTCGGGAGATAACCGAGGACGTTCGCTATGTTCGCGACCGGCGAAGTGATCACAAACCCCTTCGTCGATGCGATCGCGGCAATCGCTGAATCGATATCGGAGAGCGCTACAAAAGACCCGTCAGAAAGCGGCGCACCCTGCTCCTTAACACCTCGGAAATCGCAGCGGCAACCGCGGCGCGCGTCGCAAGCGAGGCCCCGGTGAGGCCGGTGATTGTGAAGTTTTTCGGAGCGGCGATTGGTGAGCATGCATAGACCATCGCTGTAACCGGCTGCTTGGGGAAAATGCTGTTGGCCACGGTGAGTTGATCGCCCGAGGCAAGATTTCCAGAAGTGACCCTGTTATCACTGGAGGAGATGCCGTTGGTTCCTTGAGGAAAGCCCTGGTGATTAGCATTGGCCTCATCGAACATCACGTAGACCACAACGGTTCCGGTGCCGAAGCCGTTCGGAGCGCACCATGCCCGCGTCACACCAGGTACCGCCTTCGCCCAAATGGGGTAATCAGTGACCGACCCACCCATAGGGGTGTTCTGATAAGCCTCCAGCATTCGCTGGAATAGCGCGTCTTCCTTTTCTTGGTCCGCGCCGCCGGTAATTGCTGTGGTGACCGCACCGCTCGACGAGATACCTTCAATCGAAATCCCAAGGGTCATCAAGCTGCCCACCGGAGTGTTGCTTGCCTCGCCCGCCAGATCAGCCAGAACTTGCACCGTTACCATGCCACCCACGCCGACAGTGGCCGGCGCTTGGGTGGTGAAGGTGAACGAATCGCTTCGCGATATCTCGGTACCACTATCGATCGTTTTGCCCGCAGTGGCGGGGAAAGTGACGCTGCCGCCCGCGAAAGATGCGGTCTTTTGGTAGACGTTTTTAAGGGCCGCCCACGCCTGTAAAAACTCACCGGACGATGTATACGGTACTGCCTGCTTGGCGATCCAGTCGAGATAGCCGTAGTTCAAATGGTCCAGGCCGGCGACTGCCTTGCCGAGAATCTGCAGGTTTGAAAAACGTAGTAAGCCATCGGCGGTCGGGATTCCCAACGTAATGTCGGAAGCCACTCTCGCTCGCAGCTCTGAAAGTGTGGGTCTGGGATATGGCATGAGCGACAAACTCCAGGCAAGAAAAATCCCGCGACTGGCGGGATTGCAGTAATTCGAATATCAGGACTATCGCCAGGCCCAGTTGAACTTGAGCGGGACCACCGTGCCGTCGCTACGCGTGATGGTGACGATGCTGTTTAACTGACTTGCCCCCGAAATTGCGGTGAGCGCTTTGACGCTGGTGGCCACCTCATCATCGATAAGCCATTTCAACGCCTCTTCGATGTAAATGCGGGCCGTATTGGCAGCGGCGGTTGTCAGGCGTGATCGATCAAGCAGCCAGAGGCGCGAGCCAATCGGCACGTCTTCTTCTTCGTCTCCCCACCATCCACGGCGATCATCGCCGCCGTCCGGTGGTACATCGGTAGCCTCCGCAGCTCGATCGGTGAACAGGCTGATGAGGACGGCTGTTTCCAGATCGTCACCGCTGGTTAGGGCGCCGCCGCTGATCGACCAGTCGCCCGTGCCGCTCTGGACGATCCAGGTTGTGGTGATATCGCTCATTGTTGTGGTGTCGGCGTTGTCGTGCCGCTCCCGTTGGTGTGCGAATTGAAAATTAGTCGATCCTCGGCCATCGTGCGGACACTGTCTTTGACATTTCCTCCAGCTTCAATATCGCCGCTGACCCTCAGCACCGGCGTGTTCATATCGACGGCTGTAGCAGCATTGATCGTGACAGTTGTTGCATTGCTGACCGTGACCGGAGCGCCGCCAGCCTCTACGACGATGCCGTTATCTTTGGTCAAATAGACGCTTTTGCCCCATAGGTCGTAAACCATGCTTTCACCGGAAACCAGCCCGATTGGGCGGCTTTGTTGATGCCCGGTTGCAACCACAACACCCTTTGAGCGGTCGCCGCCCATAAAGACCACCAGGACGTCAGACCCATTCGGAGGGAACGAGGTAAATCCGAACTCGGCGATTCTCGGCGTGCTGTCGCGCGTCTCGGAATCGTTGAGTTTCACCTGCAGCAGCTGCGCGGTTTTTCCGTCATCGCAAAACGTGACCCGACCCCAACTCGACATCAGCTGAATTCGGCGCCACATCCTCTGCATAACTCCAAAACTGTCGGATTCACTGGTCATTGCGGCACCGCCTGGGAAAACTCGCCATAGAGCGGCGTTAGGTTGATCGGCTGGCGCACCTACACGGGTACGGACAATTGAAGGGGTTCAAAGTGAGCAAGCCAACAATTACTTACCTCGGCCCGGCGGGCGGGTCTGATATGGGAGATGGCACGATGAGCAAGCATTGCAATGAGGCCGTCGAGGGTGACGATGGTGGCCTGGTGATCTGCCGGGGCTGTAAAGCTCGTGGCACCTATACGGAACTCCCCGCTGGTGAATGCCCAACGCCTTACAAGTCGGATCGCGCTCTGCTCGCAGAATCCATTGCCCGCGAACAAGCCCTTCAGCTGCGACTTAACGTGGCGGATCAGCGCATTGATGAGCTGACCCAGCACGAGCGCGAGCCGGTGAACTGGGCCGCGCCGAAGACGGTTCGCCAATTGATCCGGCAGCTCCAGACGCTGGACCCCGATCTGGAAACCCACGCCATGTTGCGTATCCCTGACTTCAAAGACGGCAAGCAGGTCCGGTCCTGCCCGCTGAGCATTTCGTATGAGCGCATGGAGGGGCCGTGGCTATCGAGCTTCAAGGGTGAAGGTCGAAAGGTGATCGCCATTTGGGCCAAGACCACCGCGACCTGCAGGACCAAGGTGAAACGCTGACCGAGTCAGCCGAATCCTGACAAGAGTACATCTGTACTCCACCCCTCTGTAACTCCCTCCCCCTTCAAAGTCAGCCGCTATAGCGGCAAAGGAATCGCAATGCCTGAAGAAACTGTTTTGCCATGGACTGGCGAGGGCCCACCGCCCGCCGGAACGGTTTGCGAAGTCGATGGATCCACTGGCGAATCGGGGTTTGGCACGTGCACCATCCTCTACTCATCAAGCAATGTGATGGTCTGGCAGTACATCGGATCTGATGTCGAACACTGCGCCTACGTCGGCTTGCGTGAGTTCCGCCCAAACGGCGCGACCGCAGAGCAGCATCGGCAAGAACTGGCTCGAGAACTCTTTGAGACGATGATCCCCAACGAAAACCATCGCCTGCCATGGGAAGGCATTGATCAGCGAGGCCAGGGCGACTTCCTTCGAGCTATCGACGCCGGCTACCGTAAGCAGGTAACGCCATGATCGCCCTCGCCTACATGGCCTGGCTCATCTACAAGGGGCCACTGTAATGCTTACATCTCAAGCATCGTGGTAAACGCTGAGAGTCGGCGATGACGACAGCGGCATTAATTTGCTGGAAGTCAAAGTCAATGCACGTTCGATGCCCCACTCCAGCGCTTGAGTCATAGTTTCATCCACACGATCCTTGTAGTACTCCTCGAACTTCATTGCTCCGGAACCCAAGTAAACACCGATAAAAAGCTGTACTACACCAGTACGGGATGTCCGAACCTGGACGTCGAGCTGACCCCCATCTTCAAAGATACCGTCGTGACAACGAGTGTGCAGCGCGCAATCCGACCACTCCCAGAAAACTCGCTGTCGCTGCTTTAGCGGATGCATTTCGTTTCACACTTATCAAAGGGCTGACTCCCAGTTGTACGCCCTTTCCTGATCAGAAAGCTAAAACAGTCGCAATTACTTTTTTCGCATCTGGCGGGGCGTAGTAGCGGATCGATCTAACCCCCCTTTTCACCTACGAGCCTGCCTGTGAACGGCGGGCGGAGCCGTGCACGCATGAGCAGACAAGCCGCAAAAGATGTTCTCGACGAAATGACCAAGGAGGACCTGGTGGCATGGATCAGAAGCCGCCAGTTCTCGCGCCCCAAACGAAGCGATATTTTGTATCTGCACTGGGAGCGGCAGTCGGCCGAAGTGCTTGAGGAAATGCAAAAGGAAAATCGCGCACTTGATGGAGTGAATTTCAAGCAGCGTGATGATCTGGCCGCCAGGTTCAACGATTCAAAAGACCCCGAAGAGAAAATGCGACTGTTCAAACTGATAGAGCCTTATGACAAGGCCATGTCAGAGCACATCAAGCGGTCTCAGGCCATCGACAGAAAAAGTAAAAAAATCGATGCCCTATATGAACAAATCGACGTAGAGCGCCAGAAAGAAAACGGGCGCCGGTCGGCGTAACCCTTCCCCACCTTCTGCCGCCACGCGCGGCATGGAGCATCATCATGGCAAAAGTTCTGGCCCAGATTACGGTCAAACTGCCGCGCCTCATGGAGGCAGGCGAATACAGGAAACTGCGGTACGTAGGCGGAAAGCCTAGCCTGCAGCAATTGAAGAAATGGATTGAGGAAGGCGAAGTGATTGGAGAGGTAAAAGGCGGGATGTATTTCGTTGATCTGCAGGCGGCCGTGATGGGCTCAGACGATCCACTGCTCGCTAGAATGATGGAGGTGGGCTGATGGCTCCCCCGCGCGGCCGGGACGTCTCAAACCGGGGACTTCCAGAGAATCTTTACCCAAACGGTAAATATTTTATTTACCGCAACCCGATCACTGGAAAGCGTACCAGCATCAACAAACCTAAAGCTGATGCTGTAAAGCTCGCAAAAATGGCGAACTCCAAGCTTCAGCCGCTACTGGATTCAGATGGCGCGCTGCTTGCGGTACTCACGGGTGAAAGAGCCCCGACGTTTACTTATCTGCTCGAGCGTTTCGAAACGGAATGGTTAATCGGGCGCGGATATGCAGAACGAACTCTCAAGGAGATCAAATTCAAACTGGCACGCTACAAGGAGGATTTGGGAGACAGGATGGTAGGCCAACTCGATGTGCTCACAATCGCGGAGTATCTGGATGGTTTCGAGAACAACGCTTATACAAAGCACCGGGGCCTGCTTGTCCAAGTATTCGCGTTCGCCGTGGCCAAGGGTCTTTGCGAGCGCAACTCGGCTGAGTTGACCCTGGTGAAGAAAGAGGCCGAGAAGAAACGCCAGCGTCATACAGTCGAGGGGCTGAACAAGATTCTGGAGTACGTGGGGACGCCGATCTGGCTGAAGCGAGCCATCCGACTGGGATTGCTGAGTCTTCAGCGGCGGGAAGATATCGTGATGTGGCCAAAATCGGCCGTAGACGTCGATCAGAACACCATCAAGGTATCGCCCGGGAAGACGCAGAATTACGGGAAGCCCGTGCACTTGGAAATAGTCATGGGCAAAGCGCTGCGGGAGGTCGTCATGGAGTGCATCCGGTCACCGGTTGTCTGCCCATACCTAATCCACTACTCGCCCAAGGCCCGAAAACGCGCCCAGCTGGATGCGAAGCTACATTGGAACGCGGTAACCGCGGACTACCTGACCAAGTCATTTGCCCAGGCGCGCGACGACTCAAAGGCATACGAGGAATTGCCAGCAGGCGAGCGCCCCACCTTTCACGAGATTCGAGCACTCGGCGCATGGCTGTACGAGCAGCAGGGTTTTGCACAGGAATACATACAGGGGCTTATGGGTCACGCCGACGTGAAGATGACGGAACATTACCAGGCGGGCCACGGCGATGACGCGGTGGTGTACATGAAGGTGAAGGCCGATTTGACGCTGTGACGGTGGTTCGTTTTTCCAAAACGTTTCCAACGTTTTTCCAAACGACACCCAACAAAAAAGGGCCCACCTTTCGGTGAGCCCTTCTAGACCGCCCAGCAGAGCGGATTTTGTTTGGTAGGCGCGATTGGACTCGAACCAACGACCCCCACCATGTCAAGGTGGTGCTCTAACCAACTGAGCTACGTGCCTGCTGTGAGGCGGCATTCTACGGAATTCCGAAGGGGTGTCAACACCTTTTTTCGAGCTAACCCTATGAATATGCAAAATATTTAATTTCTTCATGACAAAGAAGATTTTGCGGCGGCTGGCGGCTGATTTTTAACTGGGGTAGGATCGGCGCACACGTAAAATATATTAAACAGAGGCTGCAGGATGGCAAACACCCCTTACCCAGAGTCCTATTACGCTGCATCGGCCAACGCGGCGCCTGAGCGTCCAGCGTTGCAGGATGACGTAGAGACTGATGTCTGTGTGATCGGGGCCGGCTATACCGGTTTGTCTTCTGCCCTGTTTCTGCTGGAGCACGGTTTTCGGGTGACGGTGCTCGAAGCGGCCAAGGTAGGGTTCGGCGCATCGGGTCGCAATGGCGGCCAGATCGTTAACAGCTATAGCCGCGATATCGATGTGATCGAGCGTAGCGTCGGTCCCAAGCAGGCCCAGCTGTTGGGGCAAATGGCGTTTGAAGGTGGGCGGATTATTCGTGAGCGGGTCGCCAAATATAATATCCAGTGCGACTTGAAGGACGGCGGCGTATTTGCCGCCATTACCGCCAAGCAGATGGGCCACCTGCAATCGCAGAAGCGTCTGTGGGAGCGTTTTGGTCATACGCAGTTAGAGCTGATGGACCAACAGCGTATTCGTGAAGTGGTGGGGTGCGATCAATATGTTGGCGGCATGCTCGACATGAGTGGCGGGCATATTCATCCGCTGAACCTGGCACTGGGTGAAGCGGCGGCCGTGGAGTTACTGGGCGGGACCATTTATGAGCAATCACCGGCGGTGCGTATCGAGCGCGGTGCGAACCCGGTGGTGCACACGCCTCAAGGCAAGGTCAGGGCCAAGTTCGTTATCGTGGCCGGTAACGCCTACCTCGGTAATCTAGTGCCGGAACTTGCGGCCAAGTCGATGCCGTGCGGCACTCAAGTGATTACCACTGAGCCCTTGGGTGATGCACTCGCCAAGAGTCTATTGCCGCAAGACTACTGCGTTGAAGACTGCAATTACCTGCTCGATTACTACCGTCTGACCGGCGATAAACGCCTGATTTTCGGTGGCGGCGTTGTCTACGGCGCGCGCGATCCGGCGAACATCGAAGCGATCATCCGGCCAAAAATGCTCAAGGCATTCCCCCAGCTCAAGGACGTAAAAATAGACTACGCCTGGACCGGCAATTTCCTGCTGACCCTTTCGCGTCTTCCTCAGGTCGGGCGTTTGGGCGACACTATTTACTATTCCCAGGGATGCAGCGGCCACGGCGTGACCTACACGCATCTGGCCGGCAAGGTGTTGGCCGAAGCATTGCGCGGCCAGGCCGAACGTTTCGATGCGTTTGCCGACTTACCGCACTACCCATTCCCCGGCGGACAATTGTTACGCACGCCATTCGCGGCGCTGGGCGCCTGGTACTACGGCCTGCGGGACAAGTTCGGGTACTGACAGAACCCTGCAAAAGGGCCACTCAACGTGGCCCTTTTTTTGTCAGCTCGGGAAATCAGCCCCTTCGCTGACACTGGCCCACCCTTCAAAATCCTTGCGCAACGATTCGATCTTGCCGCGCCCGCCAGCGAGTGCAGCTTTGCCAAGCAACAGACGCAACGGTGGATTCTCGGCTTCGACCGCATTGACGATCGCCACCGCAGCTCGCACCGGATCGCCCGGCTGACTGCCGCTGTAGCCACGCATCATTTCCATGCGCTTACCGGCCGTCTCACGGTAATCGTCGATGGTCTGGCTTGCCTCATTGGCTGAACGCCCCGCCCAATCGGTGCGGAAACCACTCGGTTCGACGAGCAACACTTTTATGCCCAGTGGCGCGACCTCTTGGGCCAGCGACTCGGACATGCCTTCTACCGCAAACTTGGTGGCGTGATAAAAACTCACGGCCGGGAACGCGACAATCCCGCCCACCGAAGAAATATTGACCACCGTACCGCTGCGTTTTTCGCGCATGCCGGGCAACACCGCACGCGTCATCTGCGCCAAACCCCAGACGTTGATTTCCATCATCTTGCGAACTTCGTCCAGATCGCTTTCTTCAAACGAGCCGAAATAGCCGACGCCGGCGTTGTTCACCAGCACGTCGATACGACCGAAACGCGCGTGAGCAGCCTCCACGGCGGCTTTGATTTGCGCCGGATCAGTAACGTCCAGCGTCAACACCAACGCATTGTCTTCGTGGCCTTTGACGATGTCTTCGACCTGCGCCGGATTACGCGCCGTGACCACTGTCGGGTATCCGAGGCTTAGCGTGTGCAAGGCCAGTTGACGGCCAAAACCTGTTGAACAGCCGGTGATGAACCAGACCGGTTTTACTGTCGATGCAGTCATGCTGATCTTCCTCCAGGGTGTTGCTCACTGATGCGAGCCATGCCATGCAGTATGGACACGTATGGCTTTCCTAAAAAGAGTCATAATCTGCAAGCCCTTTCCGGAAAAACCACACAATGAAAGATCCCGACTTCCAGCAACTTCGCCTCTTCATGCACGTTGCCCAGGCAAAAAGCTTCACTAGCGCGGCGGATGCGACGGGGCTTTCAGTGTCCACGGTCAGCCATGCCGTGCGTGCGCTGGAGAAGCAATTGGGCTTGCAACTGCTGAACCGCACCACTCGAAGCGTCAACGTCACCGAAGCCGGCGAGCAACTGATCGCCAAGATCGCACCGCTGATGGAAGATCTGACCTTCGCCTTGCGCACCGCGTCAATCGCCGGCGATGCGGTCGCCGGCACGTTGCGCCTCAGCGTTCCCTCGACCGCCAGCCGGCTGATTCTGCAACCGCTGTTGCGCAAGTTTCTGTTGGCGCATCACGGGATCAACCTTGAAGTGGCAGTGGACAACAGCCTGATCGACATCGTCACCAAAGGCTTCGACGCTGGCATTCGATATGACGATGTGCTGGCGGAAGACATGGTGGTGGTGCCGGTTTTGTCGAACATGCGGTTTGTGGTGGTTGCCTCACCCGAGTACCTGCAAGGTCGGAAGCTGCCGCAGCATCCGCAAGATTTATTGCAGCATGATTGCCTGAACTATCGCAGCGCAGCATCAGGTGCGATGCCCCGCTGGGATTTTGAAAAGGACGGCAAACAGACGCGGATCGCCGTGCGAGGACGATTGGCCACCAATGACAGCGAACTGTTGTTGAGGGCGGCACTGGACGGATTTGGTTTCGCGTACCTCTCCCATTTGCCGGTTGTCGCGCATCTGGAAAGCGGTGAGCTGGTGTCCGTACTGGACGAATGGGTGCCGACAGGCACGATGTTTCTGTACTACTTCGAACGAAACAACACGCCGAAGAAGCTACGTGCGTTCATTGATTTTCTAAAAGCTAACGATCCCCTGTAGGAGCAAGCTTGCTCCTACAGGACAGCGCTTTAGAGCCGGGATCGTGGGATGCCGCTGCGAATCCGCAGGATGTCAGCCAGCACCGCCAAGGCGATTTCCGACGGTGTCTTGCTGCCCAGGTTCAGCCCGATAGGGGCGTGAATTCGCGCGAGTTCGGTATCGCCCAAACCGCCAATGCGCCGCAGCCGCTCGAAGCGCTTCTGCGAGGTTTGCATCGAGCCCATCACGCCGATGTAAAACGCCTCGGTGCGCACCGCTTCCATCATCGCCAAGTCGTCGATGCGCGGATCGTGGGTCAACGCGACCACGGCGGTATCACTGTGACAACCACCGTCGGCGATAAACACTGAAGGCAACTGCCGACGAATCTCGACATTCGCCAGCACCACACCTTCAAGCACTTCGTCACGCGGATCGCACAGAATCACCTCGAAACCCAACCCGACGGCGAATTCAGCGCACGCTTGAGCGACACTGGAATACCCCGCCAACAGCAACCGTTGAGCAGCACCGACCCGCACGCGAACCCGATCAACCTCACGTTCGATGCGTGCGCCCTGTTCGTGGTCGGCAAACAGACTGCGCGCCCCGCTGGCCAGGTCGACTTCACGGATCAACCGACGCTGGCCCAACAGCGCCGACTCCAGTTCGCGCAAATGAGCCTGCACCTCACACTCCGGATCGAGCTTCTCCACCAGCACATCGAGAATGCCGCCACACGGCAGGCTCACTCGAGAACGCGGGTCATCGCCCTCGCCGTAGCGCACCACGCAAACAGGCTCCAGAAAAGCACCCTCGGCGACACGTTCGAGAAAGTCCTCCTCAACGCAACCGCCGGACAATGAGCCGATCCAATGCCCCGCCGCAGTCACCGCCAGCAGCGAACCTGGCGCACGCGGCGCCGAACCGTAAGTGGCGAGCACCGTGCACAACCAGATGCGCTGGCCGGAGGCAGACCACTCCAGCGCCCGACGAATCACTTGCAGATCGAGATGCTGCATGTCAGTGCGCCTTGTGCTCGGCCGGCGGAGCATCGGCTTGCAGCTTCTGCACGTCGCCAACCGCCAGTTCACTCGACTGCCCACCCCAACCCTGACGCAAGTAGTTCAACAGGTCGGTCAGTTGTTCGTGATTGAGTTTGTCAGCGAAGCCCGGCATCGGTTGCATGCGTTCGAAACCGGTAAATTTCTGTTCGCCGATGCCGTCCTCGATCACCCGCAGCAGGTTGCGCGGATCGTCCAGACGCAACGTGGTGTTGCCGCGCATCGCTACGGCGATATGCGGTTTGCCCTCGCCGTCGACCGCATGGCAACCGGCGCAGACGTTCAGGTACTCCTGGCGACCGCGCTGGGCGCTGGCACCGAGCTTGTCCAGCGGCACCTCGGTCAGCACCTTCGCGACGGGCGGTTGATCGCCGAGCAGGAAGGTTGCCATTGCCGCCAAGTCTTGATCATTCAAGCCTTGGGTGCTGTTGTGGAACACCGGGAACATCTCGTTGAACATGGTGCCTTGGGCGCTCATCCCGTGCTTGAGGAACGAGCTCAAGTCTTGTTGATTCCAGCCACGTGCCGCCAGGTCGTTGGCCAACAGGCTGGGTGCCAGATAGCCGTTGAGCAGGCCACCGGTCAGGCGTTTGTCCTGCTGCATCGCTCCCGGCAAACCGCGTGGCGTATGGCATTCGCCGCAGTGACCCAAGACATCGACCATGTATTGGCCACGCTTGAAGGCTTCGCTTTTGCCCTCGGTAGACGCGAGTTTCACGTCCTTGCCGTAGAGCATGTTCCAGCCCATCAGCCCCAGACGCACGTTGAACGGAAAGCTCAGGCTGGTCACCGGTGCGGCACGCTCGATCGGCTCGATGGTTTTCAGGTACGCGTGAATCGCGTCCGAATCTTCACGCGGCATCAAGTGATACGAGGTGTAGGGCATCGCCGGGTACAGGTTCGCGCCATCGCGACGCTTGCCTTCGGTCAGTGCCGCAAAGAATTCGTCATCGCTGTACAGGCCAATGCCGTGCTCTTTGCTCGGGGTGATGTTGGTGCCATAAATCGTCCCGAACGGCGAGACAATCGGCAGGCCGCCCGCATACGGCGCGCCACCCGGCGCGGTGTGGCACGCCATGCAATCGGCGGCTCGGGCCAGGTATTCGCCACGTTTGACCTGATCATCAGCGTGAGCCAGCAACACCGGCGCCACCAGACCCACCGCCAATGCCAGGCGGGAAAGTAAATGCTTCATGCTTAACCCTCCTTGACCAGGCCGAGATCGGTCAGCACATTGCGCGTTGCGCTGTAGTAGCGCACGTAGCCGGTGCAGCGGCACACGTGATGACCGAGACTGTCTTCAATGACTTTTTCCAGCTGACTTTTAACGATTGGCTGGCGTTGCAGCTTCTCGACGAGCACCGTTGCGGCATTGACGAAACCCGGCGCGCAGTAGCTGCACTGGAACGCGAATTCGTCGACGAAGCGCTGTTGGATCGGATTCAGCTCGGTGACCTTGCCCTGCTCGTCGCGTTTGGCATGGCCTTCGATGGTCCGTACTTTTTTGCCTTCGAAATAGTGCGCGCCGGTGATGCAAGTGCGCACTTCTTCGCTGGTGCCGTCAGGGTTATCGACAATCACCACACACGCATGGCAAATACCCTGGCCGCAGCCCAAACGCGAACCGGTAAGGTTTTTGTATTCGTGCAGGTAGTCGATCATCGGCAGGTCATCAGGGATTTCCACGGGGCCGACGGATTGACCGTTGAGGGTCAGTTGAAGCGGGCGATTAGCCATTGAGGGCCTCCTTGATGCGAGCAGAAGTGATAGGCAGGTCACGGACCCGTTTGCCGATAGCGTGGGCTACGGCGTTACCGATTGCGCCGACCACCGGGATCATCACCACTTCGGCAATACCCTTCGATGGATCGCTCGGCGACAACGGCGGCAGGATCTCGGCTGTCTGGTTCCAGACCGCGACGTGGCGCGCCATCGGCAAGCGGTAGCGGTTGAAGTTCCAGTCGCCCTCCCCCGGCCCGCCTTCGTACAGCGGCATCTCTTCCAGCAACGCGTGGCCGATGCCCATGGCGATTCCGCCTTCGAGCTGACCCTTGACCAACTCCTCAACCAGCACCCGACCGCACTCGACCCACGAGTGATGGTTAAGCACTTGAACCTCGGCCGAACCTTTGTTCACTTTCAATTCCACCAGCGTCGCAACAGGGCTGTAGTACGTCACCGCCGCGTTGTTCAACTGAGTGTCCGGGTAATGCACATTCTGCCGATCCAGCAGGTGGAAACCGGCGCTGTTCATCAACGCCTTTTTCGCGCCAGGTGCGCCATCACCGTACTTGACGGCCAAGCCATCGAGCGGCAGACGTTCGCGCACGCCATCGATGCTGTACTCGGCTTCAGCCCAACTCCAGCGGTTGAAGCCATGCACGGTCGCGCCGCTGACCAGGCCCTTTTCATGGACGTGTCTGGCCAACTGCTCAAAGCTCAATGGCTGCATGCCGTTAGCGGTCAGTTTACCGTCCACCCAATGTGCATCTTCACGACGCACCACGTAGGGATTGGCCTGACCGCCATAAGGACCCTGACCCCAGATCTGCAGGGCCGCCGGCCACAAGCCGTGGTTGAACAGCACGCGCGCCGCTTCTCGCGTGGCGTGGCTGAAGTAATACGCAGAGTTGGTTGCCGACGACGCCGAGGCCAATTTGCCAACCCAACGCGGGTTGCGCAGGAAAGTGTCCTGTTCGGCCTGGCTCATGATGTAAGGGTTGCCACCGCTGGTCAGTTGCAACTCTTTCCATTGGGTCTCGCCGGTCTTGACTTCCGTCGCCGGAACGCCGAGGAAATCGGCCACTACCAAGGCCTGAGAAGTCGACATGCCAGTGCCGATTTCGATACCGATGTGGCGCAGGGTGATGTGCCCTTCAGCGGTAAATTCGATACTGGCCATCGGCGCTTCAGAACCCGTGCCAAAGTCTTTCTGGCAGATGGCGAAGCCCACGCCATACCAGTTGTCCGGGTCTTGTGCTTCGCGCTGCTGTTTGATCGCGTCGCGGTTTTTCCAGACCTCGTGAACGGCAGCCTTGTCGAGAATCTCGTGCAGGCGCAATGCACCCGCCGGGATCGCGCCCTGGGTGTTTTTCATGCCCGAGAGCATGGCGTTTTTCTTGCGCAGGTCGATGGCATCGATACCGAGACGACCGGCGATTTCATCGACCATCATTTCGGTAGAAGCCATGCTTTGCAGCGTGCCGTAACCACGCATCGATCCGGCTTCAACGGCCCGGGAATGATAGGCCGTCACCTGCAAGTCGTTCTGCGGCATGTAGTAGATCGACTGCGCCGCGGTGGCACCCACCGCTGCTACTGAAGGGCTGTAGTTGATGCGACCACCACCGTCGACACTCATCTCGGCGCGGAAAATCTTGAAGCTGTGATCGTTTTTATCCACCGCCAACTGATAGCGGATGTCGAACGGATGACGCTTGATGCCGCTCTGGAATTGCTCATAGCGATCGTTGGCCAAGCGCACCGGCACACCAGCGCCGTACAACGCCGCCAGGGCCGCGTAGTAGACGAAAATGTTGTGGTCTTTGGAGCCGTAACCAACGGTATAACCCGGATGCATATTCAGGTTGGCCAGGCCAAAACGCGACGGTGCAATCATCTTCGCCGTCTCAGTCGCAGCCTCCAGCGGGCATTGCGTGGCGACTACAAAATGCAGGGTTTTGGTGGCCGGGTCGTACCAACCGTTACCGTTGTCCGGCTCCATGGCTGCCGGTTCGATCGACGGGGTTTTGTAACGTTCGTCGAACACCAGCCAGTTATCTGGCGGGGTGTCGATTTGCTGCTTCATGCGGTCGGCGTAGAACAGACCGCGCTCGGTCAGGTTGCCATGCAGGTCCGGTTGCGAATTCCATACCGGACGACGGTTCTTCAGCATCGGGAACAGGATCGAATCCTTGAGGCTGGCGAATTCATCCTCGTCCGCCGAGGTTGCACCGCCGACACGCACGTAGCGGAAGCTGCCATAAGGATCGCTTTCGTAGAACGGCACTTGAGCACCGTAGCGAATCGCTTTGTCGTTGAACTTGAGTTTGGCTTTGGCCTGGCGGAAACGCTCGAAATCGTTCCAGATCAGGATCGCTACCGGGTGACCGATGAACATCGGCACTTTGCCCACCGGCAGCAACGGATCGGGGGCATGTTCTTCAGGGAAAACAATACCGTCCTTTTCCAGGTCGTCAGCCGTGACGATTCGATCAGGCTGTAAATCAGCGCCGAGCCACGACAGGTCATAACCTGCATAGAGACGGTCGGCCTTGGTGATTTTCAACAGCATGGCGTGGCCTTGCTGCTCTGGCCAACCCGGCATGTCCTTGGAGCGGATATCGCGCGCGAAGACTTTGCTGCCACAGACTTTCGACAAGGCGTCATTACGCGAGCGCGCCTTGCCATTGTTGCCAATCCACTGCTCGGACGGCACGGTGACGCTGTTTTCCATCAAGGCAGCCAGCGCCTGGGTGCTCAGCGGTGTCAGCGTTACGCTCACACCCGCTACCAGCCCGCCCTGAAGGAACGAGCGCCGGGATATATCACGGTTGGACATGGATCATCCTCTGGACGGTTATGGGCCCGCCCTTTTGGTTATGTTCTGGAAATCTCGAGTCGTGCAGAAACCCTTTTTGGACGGAGCAAAGGGCGTGATGACAGTGCAAAACTGACCGAAAGGTTAACTTTATAGGTTTATGCGCTCGCAGAAAACAACCAGTTACAAAAAAACTGACCGAATAATCAGATTTATTGCGGCATTGCACCGCAATAAACCGGTCATGCAAAGTCGGCTTAGAAGTCGACAGTGGCCGACAGGAGATAGGTTCGCGGGGTCGATAGCGTCAAGCCTGGCTCGCTGTCATCTGAAGCACCGGCCGAACTCCAGTAACGTTTGTCGGCAACGTTCTCGACATTGGCACCCAGGGTGACGTTGGTTTCGTCGACCTTGAATGCGTAGCGTGCTCCCACGTCGAACCGCTCCCAGGCGTCGATTTCCTTATTGTTGGACTGGTCCAGATATTGCGAACTGGAGTAGATGCCCCGGGTAGTCAGCGTCAAGCCCCGCACGGTTGGCACGTCCCACTCGGCGCCCAGGTTAACGTTGTACTTGGGCGTCGCAGGTGCCCGATTGCCATCGAAGGTGCCGTTCGTGGTGTGGCTCAATTCGCTGTCGATGTACATCACACCGCCGAGCAGGCGGAAGCCTTTGAGCGGCTCGCCGAACACGCTCACTTCCACACCGTCGTTTTGACGCTTGCCGTTCGGGCCGAAGACTCGCGTCGTGGCGTTGGTTTCATAGGCTGGCTGCTTGATACGGAACACTGCAGCGGTCACCGCGAAGGCACCCGCGTCGTATTTGGCCCCCGCCTCGATCTGCCGGCTGATGAACGGCGCGAAGATCTCATCTTCGTTGACCGAGGTCGACGGCGCGATTTTGCCCTGGCTCAGGCCTTCCATGTAATTGGCGTACAGCGACAGCTTGTCGGTCGCTTTGAACAGGATGCCACCCGACGGCGAAACCTTTTCCTCATCGTAGGCCGTGTCGCCTTTAACGTTGTCCGTCCAGTCGTCAACCTTCACCCGCTGCCAGCGAGCGCCGAGGGTCAGCAGCAGTCGATCATCAAAAAAGCCCAAGGTGTCGGACAACGCCACGCCGCTGAAGCGATTCTCGGTGTAGACCTTTGAATCCTGTCGCGTTGGTCTCACGGGCGTCGGTGTTTGCACTCGGTCGTACAGGTTGCTGGGGGCCGAAGCATAACGGGCACCGCCATTTTCGAAATCCATGTAGAAGTAGCTGGCAGCCAGGTTGACTTCATGGCTTACCGGACCGGTATGGAACCAGTTGCGCACCCCGGCCGTGGCCGTACGAACATTTTCGTCGCGGGTGAAATCACGCGATTGAACGCTGAAATCGCCTGCGTCATTGGTGACCGGAACGGCGTGCCGCAAGAAATCGTGATTACTTTTGCGTGCACCGACACCGCCGTACAGCATCACCGAATCGCTGACATCGAATTCGCCATTCACGGTACCGAAAGTGTCTTTGGTTCGCGCCTTGCTCCAAGGCTGCGCGTAGTTGTGGCGGACATCATTTGGGTTCGGCACCTTCGCATTGGCGCCGATCTGCACGCGCTCCTGCGGGGCATCAGTATCCCGCTCGGTGTGCCCGACGTCCGTCGACAGGCGTAGGCGCTCACCCCGAAAGTCCAGGCCCAGCACCGCCATGTCGCGATCAACACTCTGGTGATCCCACTCAGTATCGCCAGATTGCTTCACCCCGTTGAACCGGATACCAAACTTGTCATCCTCGCCAAAGCGACGCCCCACATCCACAGCGCCTCCCAGTTGGTTATTGGAGGCGTAGCTTGCGGTAAACGAAGTGATGGGCGTGTCGGTGGCGCGTTTGGGCACCACGTTGATCCCGCCACCCACACTGCCGCGCGGCGAGATGCCATTGATGAGCTGGCTTGGACCCTTGAGGATATCCACGCGCTCGGCCATTTCCATGTCAATGGTGTAGGTCGGCAGAACGCCATAGAGACCGTTGTAAGCGACATCGCTGTTGAACAGGCTGAAACCGCGAATGGTGAACTGCTCATAACGTCCACCCGCCGGGTTGGTCGCGCGAACCGAAGGATCGTTGGCGATCAGGTCGCCCAACGTACGAGCCTGCTGGTTTTTCACCGTCTCGCTGGTGTACGAGGTAATGCTGAGCGGCGTTTCCATGAAGTCTTTCGAACCCAGCATGCCCAGTGATCCGCGACGCGCAACCTGGCCTCCGGCAAACACGTCAGCGTCTGCTGCGCCGCTAGCACCAAGAATTGAGGTAGGCGCCAATTGCAGGCTGCCACCCTCCGGTGCCGGGGTCAGCAGGTAGGCATGCTCGCCCACAGGTTGCAGTTGCAGACCGGAGCCCTGCAGCAGCCGGGCAAAGCCCTCATCCACGGCAAATTCGCCAGAAAGCCCGGCGCTGGCCAGGCCGCTCACCAGTGCAGGGTCCACCGAAAGGTTGACCCCGGCCAGACCGGCGAACCGGGTCAATGCATCGCTCAGGCTGCCGGCAGGCACTTGATAACTGCGTCGAGCGCTGTCTTGCGCCCAACTGGTGGTGATAAACAAGGGGCTGGCATTCAGGCTTAGTAACAAACTGAGATGCACCAGCGGACGCAAACGGGACGAAACCGGACGGGCGTCGAAAGGGGTTACTGCAGGCATTGAATAGGCTCTCTTGATTCGCTCACATGCCTTGAATGACAAGCGACCCGAAAAAAGGGGACAGCCTTTACACACTATTTTTACGCGGCAGCAGCGTTACCCAGTAACGCGTACGTGAGTGCACGTCCAGCGGCAGGCTGGCGGCGAGCAATGCGAGTACACGATCGGTATCGTCCAGACGGAAACTGCCGGTTACGCGTAATGCCTCAAGTTCTGGCTCCCAACGCAACACCCCTGGCCGATAACTGCCAAGCTCACGCAAGAAATCACCCAATGGCTGGTTCCTCGCGATCAACATGCCCTCGCGCCAACCCGGCGCCAGGGCATCAAATGGGCTTATCGCACCGGCACCGGCCGTTTGCAGCTCAACCTGCTGACCGCCGCGCAATGCCATTGACGGACCTTGCAGCGGTTGCAATTGCACCAGGCCATCGAATACGCAAACCCGGCAGCCGCGCGTGTCTTGCCGAACACAGACCTCACTTTGACTGAGCGTAATACGCCCGAACCGGGTCAGGATCGTCAGCGGTGACGGACCTGGCACCTTCAGTGACATCTCCCCTTCTATCAGCTTCAGTCGGCGACTCTGCATATCAACGTCGACCGCGCTGGCCGTGTTCAACTGCAAAGAACTGCCATCGGCAAGCTGAACTTTTTTGCGCTCACCGGTGGCGGTGTGCAGGTCGGCGCGCCAGACATCCAACGGTAATTGACGACTGATCAGCCAGGCTGCCGGCACCAAGGCTATTGCGCCTAATGCCCGTTTAAGTACTACACGCCGACCCGGCTCTGGTCGATCCAGGCTGCTCATGGCTAACGTCGCAGGCAATTCGGCAAAACGCTGACGCAACGCTTGCGCCTTCTGCCAGGCGTGTTCGTGGCTGCAATTTGTCTCTCGCCAACGCTGCAGGTTTGCTCGATCCTGCTCATTGGCAGCGCCGGACTCCAGTAACGCCAGCCATTGCGCTGCTGCACGCATTACCTGACGTACATCAGGCGCCGCGCCACTCACATGTCCACCATCAAGCAATGCTCGTAGGCCTGCGCCATGTAGCGTTTGATGGTGCGTTCGGACACTTGCAAGCGTTCGGCGATTTGCTGATACGTGAGGCCTTCCAGCTGACTCCAGAGAAACGCTCGCCGCACAAGCCTCGGCAAACCATCCAGCAACTCATCAAGCGCTTGCAAGGTTTCCAATAGCAGCCAGCGCTGTTCAGGGGACGGGGCACATTCTTCAGGCATTGCTGCCAGCGCGGCCAGGTAAGCCTGTTCGAGGCTGCGACGCGTATAGAAATTGCTCAGCAGGCGCTTACCCACCGTCAGCAGGTAAGCACGGGGTTCTTGCAGATCGGCTATTCGCTGCGAGCTCGCGAGCAAGCGCATGAAGGTGTCCTGGCTCAGGTCAGCCGCATCGCAGCCATTGCCCAGGCGTCGACTTAACCAGCCTTCGAGCCAGCCACGGTGATCGCGGTACAGGTCGTGAAGGGTTTGCTCCTTCGGCATCGCTGCATCACTCATCTCAAGAAGGCCTGTGCCAAGGAGTTATCGTAAATGAGAGTGATTCTAATTAATACCGCAACCATGAAGAAAGCCCTTTGTGCGCTACGAACGCAAAAAGGTGTGCAGGAAGGAAGGGATAAGTCAGAAATGCCAAATTGCGAACACAAAAAACCCCGGTCTTTCGACCAGGGTCTTTGCTATCGACTCGAACAAGCCAGTGGCTTTATTCGTAGCTTCAAGGCGTTCAGTAGGCCTTGTAGCAGATATGGCGCAGCGGACGGGACTCGAACCCGCGACCCCCGGCGTGACAGGCCGGTATTCTAACCGACTGAACTACCGCTGCGTATCGCTTTGAGCTGACGCTCAAGTAACTCGTCTGACTGGAAAGCTTCGAGGCTTTTCAATCTCGAACCAGACAAAAGCCTGACTCGGTAAATATGGCGCAGCGGACGGGACTCGAACCCGCGACCCCCGGCGTGACAGGCCGGTATTCTAACCGACTGAACTACCGCTGCGCGTCGGTGGAGGCTTTTCAGCTTCCTTCCTGCTTTCGCAAGATACTCAAGAAGTGGTGGGTGATGACGGGATCGAACCGCCGACATTCTGCTTGTAAGGCAGACGCTCTCCCAGCTGAGCTAATCACCCTTTGCTTCTCTGAGGCCGCGAAATTTACGCACCTACCGAAGCTAAGTCAATAGCAGGATTGAAGTTTTTCTGAAAAAGACAGAATCGTGTCATTCAGGCTATTGGCAGCAGACAGACCGCCCTCGCGAACACGCCCCACCCCGCGGGAAAATGCATTTCAATGTGGGAGCGGCGGTGCAACGATTCGACTTGCTCGCGAAGGCGGTTGTACATTCAACGTCATTGTTGAACACCGCTCACCCTAGTCGCTGTAAATCATCTTCTTGGTCATGCCGCCATCGACCACAAACTCCTGGCCCGTGACGAAACCGGCATTCTTCGACAACAGCCAGGCGACCATCGCCGCCACATCTTCGACGGTGCCCACCCTGCCCGCCGGATGCTGGGCATGGTCGGCATCGGTCAAGGGCTCGGCACGTCGCACTGCGGGATCTCGAGCGTCTATCCAGCCAGGACTGACTGCGTTGACACGGATCTCCGGCCCCAGGCTGATCGCCAATGCGTGCGTCAGGGCCAACAAGCCACCCTTGCTCGCCGCATAAGCTTCCGTATTGGGTTCCGACTGCGCGGCGCGGGTCGAGGTCAGGTTGACGATCGCCCCGCTGTGAGCACGCAGGTATGGCGCGCAGTGCTTGGCCAACAGCATCGGCCCACTGAGGTTAACCGCCAGCACCCGGTTCCAGTACGCCAGGTTGAGGCTTTCGAGCGTGATGTTGTGCGGATCGGCAATCGCCGCGTTGCACACCAGCGCGTCCAGGCGCCCGAACTGGCCCAGCACTTCAGCAACTCCCAGCGCCACTTGCCCTTCGTTCGAAACGTCCATGGCGATGAACCAGGCATTTTCGCCCAGCACCTTCGTCACTTTCGAACCGCGCACCCGATCCAGATCGGTCAGCACGACCTGCCAACCCTCGCTGATCAGCCAAGCGGCAATGCCCAGGCCAATGCCACGCGCGGCACCCGTGACCAGCGCAACGCGGCCATTGGTGCCAGTGCCCGGCGTCGACAACTCGATCACAACGCAGCCAGGCCGCGCGCCAGATCGGCTTGCAGGTCTGCTACATCTTCCAGGCCGACCGCAACGCGGATCAGGCTGTCACGAATGCCTGCCGCTTCACGCTCTTGCGGCGCCAGACGACCGTGGGACGTGGTGCTCGGGTGCGTGATAGTGGTTTTGCTGTCACCCAGGTTCGCAGTGATCGAAATCAGTCGGGTGGCATCGATAAAGCGCCAGGCCCCTTCTTTGCCACCCTTGACCTCAAAACTCACGACGGCGCCGAAACCCTTCTGCTGACGCTGCGCCAAGGCGTGTTGCGGATGGCTCTTGAGGCCGGCGTAATGGACTTTCTCGATACCGTCCTGCTGTTCCAGCCACTCGGCCAATTGCTGGGCGTTGGCACAATGCGCCTTCATCCGCAGGCTCAGGGTTTCAAGCCCTTTGAGGAAGATCCAGGCGTTGAACGGGCTGAGGGTTGGCCCGGCAGTGCGCAGGAAGCCCACCACCTCTTTCATTTGCTCGCTGCGACCCGCCACAACGCCACCCATGCAACGGCCCTGGCCGTCGATGAACTTGGTGGCCGAGTGCATCACGATGTCGGCACCCAACTTCAACGGCTGTTGCAAGGCAGGCGTGCAGAAGCAGTTGTCGACCACCAGCATCGCGCCTTTGGCGTGGGCGATTTCCGCCAACGCGGTGATGTCGACCAACTCGGCCAGCGGATTGGAAGGCGACTCGACGAACAACAACTTGGTGTTGGACTTGATCGCAGCATCCCAGCCAGCCAACTCCGCCAACGGCACGTAATCGACTTCAATGCCAAAGCGCTTGAAGTATTTCTCGAACAGGCTGATGGTCGAGCCGAACACACTGCGCGATACCAGCACATGGTCGCCAGCACTGCACAGACTCATGACTATCGCCAGGATTGCCGCCATGCCCGTCGCCGTGGCAACGGCTTGCTCGGCGCCTTCCAGAGCGGCAATGCGCTCCTCGAACGAGCGTACGGTCGGGTTGGTGTAACGCGAGTAGACATTACCCGGCACTTCCCCGGCAAAACGTGCCGCCGCATCGGCTGCGGTACGGAACACATAGCTTGAGGTAAAGAACATCGGTTCACCGTGTTCGCCTTCCGGCGTACGGTGCTGACCAGCGCGTACGGCCAGGGTATCGAACGCTACGCCTTCCAGGTCGCTGTCCAACCGACCGGCATCCCAATCCTGACTCATGCTGTCACTCCTTGCCTTGATCTTTTATAGATACAAAACCGGCCCCTCAGGGCCGGTGATTTCAATCGTTGTACAAGCCGATGATTTCATTGACCGGCTGACTCTTGACCTTCGAGGCATCGTTGCGCGCCTGTTCGATCTTGCTCAGATAGGCATCGTCAACATCGCCGGTGACGTACTTGCCGTCAAATACCGCGCAATCAAAGGTCTCGATTTTGATCTTGCCGCCACCGACCGCTTCGATCAAGTCCGGCAGGTCCTGATAGATCAACCAATCGGCGCCAATCAGATCGGCAACGTCCTGGGTGGAGCGGTTGTGAGCGATCAACTCATGAGCGCTTGGCATATCGATACCGTAGACGTTCGGGTAACGAACGGCCGGGGCAGCAGAGCAGAAGTAGACGTTTTTGGCGCCGGCTTCGCGAGCCATCTGGATGATTTGCTTGCAGGTGGTGCCACGCACGATCGAATCGTCGACCAGCATCACGTTCTTGCCGCGGAACTCCAGCTCAATGGCGTTGAGCTTCTGGCGTACCGACTTTTTGCGTGCGGCCTGCCCCGGCATGATGAACGTGCGACCGATATAGCGGTTCTTCACGAAACCTTCGCGGAACTTGACGCCCAAGTGGTTCGCCAGTTCCAGCGCTGCAGTGCGGCTGGTGTCCGGAATCGGGATGACCACGTCGATGTCGTGCTCGGGACGTTCGCGCAAGATCTTCTCGGCGAGCTTCTCACCCATGCGCAGACGCGCCTTGTAGACCGATACGCCGTCGATGATCGAATCCGGACGCGCCAGGTAGACGTGTTCGAAGATGCACGGGGTGAGTTTCGGGTTGGTGGCGCACTGACGGGTGAACAGCTTGCCGTCTTCAGTGATGTAAACCGCTTCACCCGGCGCCAGATCGCGAATCAGGGTGAAACCGAGTACGTCGAGCGAAACACTTTCGGAGGCGATCATGTACTCGACGCCTTCGTCGGTATGGCGCTGACCGAAGACGATCGGGCGGATACCATTTGGATCACGGAAGCCGACAATGCCGTAACCGGTCAGCATCGCCACGACCGCGTAGCCGCCGACACAGCGGTTGTGCACGTCGGTCACTGCAGCAAAAACGTCTTCTTCGGTAGGCTGCAACTTGCCGCGCTGGGCCAGCTCGTGCGCGAACACGTTGAGCAGTACTTCGGAGTCCGAGTTGGTGTTTACGTGGCGCAGGTCAGATTCGTAAATCTCCTTCGCCAGCTGTTCAACGTTGGTCAGGTTACCGTTGTGCGCCAGCGTAATGCCATACGGCGAGTTGACGTAAAACGGTTGAGCTTCGGCCGAAGTCGAGCTGCCTGCGGTTGGATAACGGACATGGCCGATACCCATCGCACCGACCAGGCGCTGCATGTGGCGCTGATGAAACACGTCACGCACCAGACCATTGTCCTTGCGCAAGAATAACCGGCCGCCATGGCTGGTCACGATACCGGCAGCGTCCTGGCCGCGGTGCTGGAGGACGGTTAGCGCGTCATACAGCGCCTGATTAACGTTCGACTTTCCGACGATACCGACGATGCCACACATGCGACACAACCCCTACTTAATGGATCTGAACTGAACACAACTCACTGAGGCGTTTTGGCCGTCGGCAAGAGGTGCTCCTTGAACGGCAACTCAGCGGGTACGCTGATACCGCTGGCAAGCCACTGACTGCTCCACCCGAGAATCAGGTTTTTGGACCAATCGGCGACCAATAGAAATTTTGGCACGAGCTGTGATTCTTTCCACCACCCGTCCTGCTGTACCGGCC
Organism: Gordonia sp. IEGM753; assembly: GCF_050321825.1. Lineage (NCBI taxonomy): Bacteria > Bacillati > Actinomycetota > Actinomycetes > Mycobacteriales > Gordoniaceae > Gordonia > Gordonia sp. IEGM753. The sequence goes on along the minus strand of NZ_JBNQGB010000001.1, from coordinate 558,001 downwards.
CCAGGCTCAACAGCCCGACCGCCACAACCACCAGCAATACGCCACGCGCAGCGCCGAAGGCCATGCCGAGGAATCGATCGGTCCCGGACAACCCGGTGACGCGAACCAACTCGCCGATAAGATAATTGATCATTGCGCCCACGATTAACGTGGCGACAAACATGATGGCACAGCCCGCGATCACGCGAGCCGATGGCGTTTCGATGTATCCGGTGAGGTATTCGGACAATGAACCACCGAACATCCAGGCGACGACTCCTGCGATGATCCAGGTCACCAGCGATAATGCTTCTTTGACGAAGCCGCGGCTCAAACTGATCAAAGCGGAGATGGCGACGATCGCAACGATCGCCCAGTCAACCCAGGTAAATGGCACAGTGCAGCCTACAGACGGATAAGGCGGCGCATTTTAGCAGAGCCCATGCTTATCGGTAAGCTGCGATTGTCAGTGCATTTCAAATCGCAGTGATAGTTTTATCCACGCTCAGGCTGGAAGCGCACAACAAAGCCTTTCAGGTTCTGCTGACGGCCCAACAGGTCACGTAAACGATCTGCCTCTGCACGCTCGATCAACGGCCCGACGAAGACCCGATTCTTGCCATCGGCGGTACGAATGTAAGCATTGTAACCCTGGCTGCGCAGGGTTTTCTGCAGGCTTTGCGCACTCTCACGGCTCGACAGGCTGGCCAGTTGCACCGACCAGCTGATCGACAAGCCATTGGCATCGACCCGACTTTGAGTGGTGTCAGGCTTGCCGGGGGCTGGCGCGATCGGCTGGGCAGGCGGCGTGACCGGTTTTGCAGGTGCAACCGGTTTGGCCGCAGGCGCAGGAGCCACTGGCGCAATTGGCATCGACGGTTCTTCTTGCTGGGCGATGTCATCGTCGCTCGGCACCGGCTCCTGAGGCAGCGATTGCGGCTCGGGCACAACCACCGGCTGCACCTGCACTGGCGGCACCGAAGGCGCTTGCGGTGCGGCCGGCGCGTCAACGGTCACCTGGCGCTGCTCGTCCTGACGGGAAAACAGCATCGGCAAGAAAATGACTGCCAGCGCCACCAGAACCAGGGCACCTACCATGCGCTGTTTGTATGTCTTATCCAGCAATGCCATTTGCCGCTTCCTCCGTGGAGCGCCGAGCTAACCATTCAAGGGCCTCGGCGACACAATAAAATGATCCGAACAACAGAATCTCGTCGTCGCTCGTTGCCAGTGCGCACTGCCCTTCCAGGGCGGCCGCCACGCTGCCATAGGACGTTACCGAAGCGCCAAGGTTCTGCAATGCAGCCTGCAAATCGGTCACCGGGCGCGCTCGCGGTGAATCCAGCGGCGCCACAGCCCATTGCTGGACACTAGCATTCAATTCGCCGACAACACCATCCAGATCCTTGTCTGCGAGCAAGCCGAACACCGCCAAGCGCTTGCCTGCAAGCGGGCGACTGGCCAAACGCCGGGCCAGATACTCAGCGGCATGCGGGTTATGCCCCACATCCAGCAACAAATTCAAACGCTTGCCCTGCCAGTTCACCTGACGTCGATCGAGACGACCGGTTACTCGGGTGGCTTTCAGGGCATAAATAATCTGCGCATCAACCCAAGGTAATCCGAGCAGCAGGTACGCCTGCAATGCGAGCGCGGCGTTTTCCATCGGCAGATCGAGCAACGGCAAATCGCGCAACTCCACGGCACGCCCTTGGGCATCCAGACCACGCCATTGCCAATGTTGATCGGTCACACCCAAATCAAAATCGCGCCCACGCAGGAAAAACGGGCAAGCCAGCTCACGCGCTTTATCCAGCAAAGGTTGGGGAGGATTTAAATCGCCACAGAGCGCAGGCGCGCCCTGACGGAAGATACCGGCCTTCTCGTAGGCCACGGATTCACGGGTATCGCCCAGATAGTCAACGTGATCAACGCCAATGCTGGTCACCAGCGCCATGTCGGCATCTACCACATTGACCGTGTCCAGGCGTCCGCCCAAACCGACCTCCAGCACAACGGCGTCGAGGCCGGACCGCTGAAACAGCCAGAACGCCGCCAACGTGCCCATTTCGAAATAGGTCAGAGACGTCTCGCCGCGCCCGGCCTGGACCGCAGCAAAGGCTTCGCACAGCTCGGCATCAGTGGCTTCGACACCATTCACCTGCACCCGCTCGTTGTAGCGCAGCAGGTGCGGAGAACTGTAGACACCAACGTTCAAGCCCTGCGCGCGCAGCAACGAAGCCACGAATGCGCAGGTAGAGCCTTTGCCGTTGGTGCCGGTGACCGTGATCACCCGAGGCGCCGGTTTGCCCAATCCCATGCGGGACGCTACCTGTTGCGAGCGCTCAAGGCCCATGTCGATGGCCGAGGGGTGCAATTGCTCAAGGTAGACGAGCCATTCGCCAAGGGTTCGTTGGGTCATATGTTGGCAGGCACCGGTGGTACTACGATCGGCTCGATTGGCGCGGCGACGAACTTCGGCGTCGGCAAGCCCATCATTTGCGCCAGCAAATTACCCAGACGCGGACGCAGCTCCTGACGATGAATGATCAGATCGATGGCGCCATGCTCCAGCAGGAATTCGCTGCGCTGGAAACCTTCCGGCAGTTTTTCGCGAACGGTTTGTTCGATAACGCGCGGACCGGCAAAGCCGATCAGGGCTTTCGGCTCACCAACGATAACGTCGCCGAGCATCGCCAGACTGGCGGAAACACCACCGTATACCGGGTCGGTCAACACGGAGATGAACGGGATGCCTTCTTCACGCAGACGCGCCAGTACTGCAGAGGTCTTGGCCATTTGCATCAGCGAGATCAGTGCTTCCTGCATCCGCGCACCACCCGAGGCGGCGAAGCAGATCATCGGGCATTTGTTTTCCAGCGCGTAGTTGGCGGCGCGTACGAAGCGCTCACCCACGATGGCGCCCATCGAACCACCCATGAACGAGAATTCGAAGGCCGACACCACCACGGGCATGCCCAGCAGCGAACCGCTCATGGACACCAGTGCATCTTTCTCACCGGTGGCCTTTTGCGCCGCGGTCAGGCGATCCTTGTACTTTTTGCCGTCACGAAATTTCAGACGGTCAACCGGCTCCAGGTCTGCGCCCAGTTCCGCACGACCTTCAGCGTCGAGGAAAATGTCGATACGGGCGCGGGCGCCAATACGCATGTGGTGGTTGCACTTGGGGCAAACGTCCAGGGTCTTTTCCAGCTCCGGACGATACAACACAGCCTCGCACGACGGGCATTTGTGCCACAGACCTTCAGGCACCGAGCTCTTCTTGACCTCGGAACGCATGATCGAAGGGATCAGTTTGTCTACTAACCAGTTGCTCATGCTTTCTTTCTCCAGTACCGGCGGCCCGAACGCTCTGGTTCGCAGCCCCGCGTATGCCCTTGAGCTAAATTCATATGTGCGGCGATGATTGACGGGATGCCGGATCAGCTAAACGTGACCTGCGTACACCCCAAAAACCCTCAGCCATGCCTGTGGACGGCGGCAGTGTGCCAGCCGTCACATCAACCGCGTACCGCTTTGACGAATGCCTGAATCTTTGCGTGATCCTTGATTCCTTTGCTCGCCTCTACCCCACCGCTGACATCAACGGCATAAGGCTTGACCCGGGCGATTGCCTCGGCGACGTTATCCGGCGTAAGGCCGCCAGCCAGGATGATCGGTTTGCTCAAGCCTTGCGGTATCAGAGACCAGTCGAACGCCTCGCCGGTTCCGCCAGGCACACCTTCAACATACGCATCCAGCAGGATACCGCTGGCACTCGCAAATGCACTGCACGCCGCCGCGATGTCGTCACCGGCCTTGACCCGCAGCGCTTTGATGTAAGGACGATGCCAGCCTTCGCACTCTTGCGCAGTCTCGTCGCCATGGAACTGCAACAGGTCCAGCGGCACGGCGTCGAGCAACTCACCCAACTCGCAGCGGCTGGCATTGACGAACAAACCCACCGTTGTGACAAACGGCGGCAGAGCCTTGATGATGTCGCGCGCCTGCTGAACCGTTACGGCTCGTGGGCTCTTGGCGTAAAAGACAAACCCGATGGCATCAGCCCCGGCTTCGACCGCCGCCAACGCATCCTCTATGCGGGTAATCCCGCAAATCTTGCTGCGAACGGCTGACATGTCGATAAAACTCCAAGGCAAATCCGTGAAAGTCCCGGATGGTAACAAATGCGTTCGAGGGCGTCAGCCGTCAAGTTCCGAGAACCCGGTCAGGAAGTGCGGCCCGATGTAACGCTCAGGTAATTCGAACTCATCGCGGTACTCCACCTGCACCAGATACAGGCCAAATGGATGCGCGGTGACCCCGCCAGACCGGCGAATGCGACTCTCAAGCACTTCTTTCATCCACTCGACCGGACGCTCACCCGTGCCGATGGTCATCAGCACGCCGGCGATGTTGCGCACCATGTGATGCAGGAACGCGCTGGCACGAATGTCCAGCACGATCATCTTGCCGTGACGCGTCACCCGCAGGTGATGCAGTTCCTTGATCGGCGACTTGGCTTGGCACTGCCCTGCACGAAAAGCGCTGAAATCATGTGTGCCCAGCAGATACTGCGCAGCTTCGGCCATGCGCTCCACATCGAGCGGGCGGTGGTTCCAGGTTATTTCTTCGTTCAAATGTGCCGGGCGGATCTGATCGTTGTAGATCACATAGCGATAACGCCGGGCGATAGCCTTGAAGCGCGCATGGAAATGCGCCGGCATGACCTTCGCCCAACTCACGCTGACATCGTGCGGCAAGTTGATGTTGGCGCCCATGACCCAGGCTTTCATCGAACGCTCGACCTGCGTATCAAAGTGCACCACTTGGCCGCAGGCATGCACGCCGGCATCAGTGCGCCCGGCGCACAACAGCGACACCGGCGAATCAGCGACTTTGGACAAGGCCTTTTCGAGGGTTTCCTGCACCGTGAGCACGCCGGAGGCTTGACGCTGCCAGCCGCGATAACGCGAGCCTTTGTATTCAACGCCCAACGCGATCCGGAAAAAGCCGTCGGCCGCCAGTTCGGCGGCCGGGTTATCTATATTTGCCAAGGAGTAACAGCCTACAGTAAGCGCAAAGGCGGGCATTATAAGGCCGCCGTACCGGGACGCCAGCAGCGCGTTGCTTTTGTGCCATTGCAGCCTCCATGTCGATTTCGCTATATAGACAACTACACAACGAAAAACCGAAACCACCGAGACCTGATGATGACCGCGACGCTCAAAGAAGCTGTTGGACCGGCTTACAGCCTGGACGGTATGTTGCACGCCAAGCGCAAGACATGGGAAGCCATCGACGAAATGGCCCGCCGCATAAAACCCGGCATGCGCGAATCCGAGGCCCTTAGCATGAGCCTTGAAGTGCTGAATGAAATGGGCATGGACCGCATTTGGCATCCCTCGAAAATCCGATTTGGCGAAAACACCCTCAAGACCTTCAAGCAGCGCTCCGAAGGCGATCCGGTATTGGCTGACAACGATATTTTCTTCATCGACCTTGGCGTGGCCTGGGATCGCCATGAAGGCGATTCCGGCGCAACCTTCGTTGTGGGTAGCGATCCCGAAATGCAGGCCTGCGCAGCAGCGGCCAAGGCATTGTTCGATCAGGTTCACGATCACTGGCGCACTCGCCAGGTTGCTGGGGCAGAGCTGTATCGTTACGCCGACGAGCAGGCAGCGGCGATGGGCTGGAAGTTGAACCTGGAAATCAAGGGACACCGTGTCAGCGACTTCCCGCATGCAATTTATCGCGCAGGAGACTTGGGCGATTTCGAGGATTGCCCGAATGTTGGGCTGTGGATTCTGGAAATCCAGATCGCCCACCCTACCCGCCCGTTTGGCGCGTTTTATGAGGATTTGCTGGCCTGAGATTCAATGTTGAATGCCAAGGCCTCATCGCGAGCAGGCTCACTCCCACACTGGACTTGCGGTGCTAACGAAACCTTATGGGAGCGAGCCTGCTCGCGATGGCAATAGACCAGGGAGCACATTCGTGGCACAAACAAAAACGGCAGCCCAAATGGGCTGCCGTTTTTTTATGCCTTACCCAATACTCATGCCAGGCGCGACAACATTTCCTTGGCTTCGCTCTTCTGACCGTCATCACCCTCGGTCACTACCTCATTGAGGATGTCCCGAGCGCCGTCGGCGTCACCCATGTCGATATAGGCTTGAGCCAGATCGAGTTTGGTGGCGACCTCATCGGTACCGGAGAGAAAATCAAACTCAGGCTCATCGGCAGAGGCGGCCAGCGCGTCTTGCTCATTGAAGGTCGGTTCAGCGATGCTTTGGGACAGGCGATCCAGTTCTGCGTTGACATCACTGAGCTCCGAAGCGAATGCGTCCGGTGCGTGCGGCGCATCCATTTCATCCGCCAGTGACAGGTCAAAGTCGGCAGGCAGCTCCAGATCGTCCAACTCAATATTGGCAACCGCCGGCGTTTCAGCCGCTGGCAGGTCCTTGACGCCTTCATCAAGGTCCAACAGGAAGTCGTCTTCAGCCAGGGTCGCCGGCGACACTTCACCACCGAGGTCCATGTCCAGATCAAAGTCCGACAGATCGTCGAGGTTCGCGTCCTTAGGTTCGGTCTGCTGCTGTAGCACCGATTCGAAGCTCAAATCATCGTCCAGCGGGAAGGCGTCGAGTTCGCTTTTTTCCGCGGTCTCTGGCGCAACCACTGTTGGCGAAGCAGCTTCCAGATCATCCAGGCTCAAATCGAAAGTGCTGTCGAAATCAGCGTCGACCGGCTCCACTGCGGGCTCCTGCGGCTCATCCAGCAGCAGATCCTTGACGTACTGCGCATCCAGTTCGGCGGCGACAGCGGCGGCGGCAATGCCACCGGCCGCTACGATTGCCATGGTCGGGAAGCGGCTTTTCAACTGCTCGACCTGCGCAAAATTATCGCCGTTGGCAACCAGTTGACGCTCCTGGGCAACAAACGCATCGCGGTCGCCCTGCTGGCCGTAAACTTCCATCAGTTTCAGGCGCAGATCACTGCGTTGCGGCTCTTGCTTGATGCCGTCTTCGAGCAATGAAGCAGCCTGATTCAGGCGCCCGGCGGCAATGTGCGACTGGGCCTGGCTCAATACGTCGTCGTTGCGTTCCGCTGCCGGTGCAACCAATGGCGCGGCAATCGGCGGCGTCACCACCACCGGCGCAATCACCGGAGCGGGTGCTGGCGGCGGGGTTGGGGTTGGCGCAGCAGCGAGGTTCACGCTTGGCGGCGGCACTTCCAGACCTTCGAAACTGCTGTCTGGCAAGTCATGATCGGCTGAAAACTCTTGCTCCTCAGACAACGCACGGGCCATCCGCAGGTGCTTCTCGGCTTCTTGCTGAGCTTTTCGGCGGCGAGCCAGCAGCAGCAACAAGAGCAACAGAATCACCGCGCCGCCGCCCACCAGACCCAACAACACCGGATTAGTCAGCAGATCGTTGAACTTTTGATCATCTGCGGCAGCAGGTGTCGGATCAATCGGTTTTTCGGCGGGGGTCGGCGTCGCTTCAGGCACCGCGGCTTCAGGTGCGGGGCTCGATGCGACAGGCTGCGCAGGCTCTGCGGGAGTCGCTGCTGGATTAGCTGCCAGTTCGGCAGAGATTGCCGGCGTTGCCTCCGGGGCTGCTCCAGGTGTAACAGCCGCTGCACCTGCTGCACCCGTTGCGCCTTCAGCTTGCAGCTTCGCCAACTGGTTATTCTTCAGTTCGATCAAGCGTTGCAGCTTGTCCATCTGACTTTGCAGATCGGTCATGCGGCTTTTCAGTTCGGCATTGTCACGACGAGTCGTGTCGAGGCTTTCCTTAGTCACCGCCAACTTGTTGCTCACATTCTTGGCGTCGCCAGCAGCACCCTTGCCCTGGCCCTTGGTGTCGGCAGAGACCAGGCTAAGATTGTCCTTGGCGGCCTGCGTAGAGCCTGCATCGGCGCTTGCGCGCTTAGTGGCATCCAGTTGCTGTTGGCCCGCGCCAGGTTTGGCGACGTAACGTCGACCTTGGCGCCAAGCGGTATTTTGCGCGGCAACTTCGGCGATGGCCTTGTTTTGCGGCAGGCTGGTACTTTGGGTTTGATCGGGCAGGCGCAGTACCTGGCCAGTCTTCAACCGGTTGATGTTGCCGTCGATGAACGCGTCCGGGTTCAGCGCCTGGATGGCCAGCATGGTTTGTTGAACCGAACCGCCATTGCGCGCCTTCGCAGCGATCTCCCACAGGGTATCGCGCGGCGTTGTGGTGTATTGGCTTGGCTTGGTCGCGCCGGTGACCGGTGCAGTGACGGTTTGCGTCGGCGCCGGTTGAGCAGCGGCATCAGCGGTTTGCGGCGAGAATTTGGAAGGGTCGAGCAGCACGCTGTAATCGCGCAGCAAACGACCGTTGGGCCACATGACCTGAACCAGGAACTTCACCATAGGCTCGGACAGCGGCTTGCTGGACGTTACACGCAGGATGCTTTTACCGCTGGCGTTGAGTACCGGGGTAAAGGTCAGGTCATTGAGAAACGCCTGGCGGTCGACACCGGCCTTGGCGAAATCCTCAGGCGACGCAAGGCTGGGCACCACTTCGGCAGCGGTGAGGTCCTTGACGTCGAGCAATTCGATTTCGGCTACCAGCGGCTGGTTCAGCGTCGACTTCAGGGTCAATTCCCCGAGCCCGAGGGCATGCGCCATACCGGAGGACAGCGCCGAGGCGGCCGCTATTGCTAACACCAGTTTGCGAACTTGAACCATAGCCTCATCCTTTGTTTGAACATTCCTCGGCCAGCGAGAAGGTGTTGATAGTCGCTGCCATAAGGCATTGCGCGCAACGACGAAAAACCATCGCGCGCGATCATTTCATTCATGCCACGTGGCGTACCGCATTACGGTGCGCTTTCAGCTCTGCGGCCAAGCATAGCGCTCGGCTAGAATCATTCTGCAAATTGTTGGCAAGTATCTTTTACGCAAGGTCTTTTATCAACAATTCAGCCACCTGCACAGCATTCAGCGCGGCGCCTTTGCGTACGTTATCTGACGTCAGCCACAAATTTAGTTCCGACGGGTCGTCGATTCCACTACGGACACGACCAACGTAGACCACATCCCGCCCTACTGCATCGCCAACCGGCGTCGGATAATCGCCCGCTTCTACCAGTTCGATGCCAGGCGCATCCTCCAGCGCTGCGTTGACTTTCGCCAGGTCGATATCGCTCGATGACTGCAAGGTCACGCTAAAGCTATCGCCAAAAAACACAGGGGCTTGAATGCAAGTGACGGAAATTTTCAAGGCAGGCAACGCCATGACCTGACGCAGTTCGCGCACCAGGCGTTTTTCCAGCAGTGTATGACCTTGCTCATCCGGTTTGCCCACCTGGGCCAGTAAGTTGAATGCCATCTGCCGGTCAAAAAAAGTCGGCTCCAACGGACGCACGTTCAGCAGTTCCGCAGTCTGCCGGGCCAGCTCGGTAACGGCTTCACGACCTTGGGCCGATACCGCGAGGCTGGCGGTCAGGTTGATGCGTTGCAGGTCGAGCAAACCAAGCAGCGGCGCCAGGACCACCGCCAGCGTGGTGGCCGATGGACTGGGGCTGCTGACCTGCAATGGTTTTTTCAAACCGGCCAATACCTGCGCATTGGCTTCGGGCACAACTTGCGGCGCCTGATCGGCCGGCAACGCGCCGGACAGATCGATCAGCGAGCAGCCAGCGGCGGTGGCGCGCGAGACAAAACTGAGCGTGACGGCCGGGCCAGCAGCGAAGAACACTAACTGCACTTTGCTGAAATCGAATTCATCGACTTCTCTCACTCGCACGTTCTTGCCGCGAAACGGCACTGAGTGACCCGCAGACTCGCTGCTGGCCAACAAGTGCAGGTTGCCGACGGGAAAGTCACGCTCTTCCAGTATCTGCACCAGCGTTTCGCCGACAGTACCGGTGGCGCCGATCACGGCAATATCAAAGGACTGGCTCATGGTTAACCTCTGGCGAAACGGGGGGAGCGGCACTTTACCGGGTGGCTGGGATGCAGGCAATTCTGCCTGGGATTTGCGGTGTCTACACCGGCCTCATCGCCAGCAGGCTCGCACACTGTGTGTGTGGGTGTCATACACAAGATGTGTGTACACCCCTGAAACCTGTGGGAGCCTGCTCGCGATGGGGCCGGCACATTCAACATCAGTATTGGCAGACACATTGCCATCGCGAGTAGGCTCTCTCCCACATTTGATCGGTGTCGAACACTTGGTTGGCGTTCACCACAAAACCTGTGGGAGCGAGCCTGCTCGCGATGGGGCCGGCACATTCAACATCAGTATTGGCAGACACATTGTCATCGCGAGCAGGCTCGCTCCCACATTTGATCGGTGTCGAACACTTGATTGGCGTTCACCACAAAACCTGTGGGAGCGAGCCTGCTCGCGATGGGGCCGGTACAACCCCCCATCAACATCAGGTTGTCGGGAATAAAAAAACCCGCGTCTCTTTCGAGGCGCGGGTTTTTCATTGCTTCAATCGATCAACGCTCAAGCAGAATCCGCAGCATGCGACGCAGCGGTTCAGCCGCGCCCCATAGCAGTTGGTCGCCGACAGTGAACGCGCCCAGGTACTGGGTGCCCATGTTCAGCTTGCGCAAGCGGCCAACCGGAACATTCAGGGTGCCGGTCACTTTTGTCGGGCTCAGCTCCTGCATGCTGATGTCACGGTTGTTCGGCACCAGTTTGACCCAAGGATTGTGCTGGCTGATCAGCCCTTCGATATCAGCGATCGGCACGTCTTTGTTCAACTTGATGGTCAACGCCTGGCTGTGGCAGCGCATGGCACCGATGCGCACGCAAATACCATCGACCGGAATCGGGTTCTTGAAGCGACCCAGAATCTTGTTGGTCTCAGCCTGGGCTTTCCACTCTTCGCGGCTCTGGCCGTTTGGCAACTCTTTGTCGATCCAGGGGATCAGGCTGCCGGCCAGCGGTACGCCGAAGTTTTCGGTCGGGTACGCGTCACTGCGCATGGCTTCGGCAACACGGCGGTCGATATCGAGGATGGCGCTGGCCGGATCGGCCAGTTGATCGGCGACTGCGGCGTGAGTTGCGCCCATCTGCTTGATCAGTTCACGCATGTTCTGCGCGCCGGCACCGGAGGCCGCCTGATAGGTCATGGCGCTCATCCATTCCACCAGACCGGCCTCAAACAGGCCGCCCAGGCCCATCAGCATCAGGCTGACAGTACAATTGCCGCCGATGTAGTTCTTGGTGCCTGCGTCGAGCTGCTGGTCGATCACCTTGCGGTTGACCGGGTCCAGCACGATGACCGCGTCATCCTGCATGCGCAGGCTGGAAGCGGCGTCGATCCAGTAACCCTGCCAACCGGCTTCGCGCAGCTTGGGGAACACTTCGCTGGTGTAGTCGCCACCCTGGCAGGTCAGAATCACGTCGAGGGTTTTCAGCTCTTCAATGCTGTAAGCGTCCTTGAGCGGAGCAATGTCCTTGCCCACGGACGGGCCTTGGCCACCGACATTGGAAGTGGTGAAAAACACCGGCTCAATAAGATCGAAATCCTGCTCTTCCAGCATCCGCTGCATGAGCACGGAACCGACCATACCGCGCCAACCGATCAGACCTACACGTTTCATCGCAACTACACCTTCTTTAAAAAGTGGGCCGCTGCTTTCGAGGTTGAAAGTGGCAGCGGGCCCGAGAGATTACAGATTCCGCAGCGCGGCGACTACTGCGTCACCCATTTCCTGCGTACCAACCTTGGTGCAACCCGTCGACCAGATGTCGCCCGTGCGCAAACCCTGGTCCAGAACCAGGCTGACGGCTTTCTCGATGGCGTCGGCTGCATCCTGCAGATTGAAGCTGTAACGCAACATCATCGACACCGACAAAATGGTCGCCAGCGGGTTGGCAATGCCTTTACCTGCGATGTCTGGCGCCGAACCATGGCAAGGCTCGTACATGCCCTTGTTGTTGGTGTCGAGGGACGCCGACGGCAGCATGCCGATAGAACCCGTCAGCATCGACGCCTGGTCAGACAGAATGTCGCCGAACAGGTTATCGGTAACGATCACGTCGAATTGCTTCGGTGCGCGCACCAACTGCATCGCAGCGTTATCGACGTACATGTGGCTGAGTTCGACGTCCGGATAATCCTTGGCCACTTGCTCGACGATTTCACGCCACAGCTGACTGGACGCCAGTACGTTCGCCTTGTCCACCGAGCACAGCTTCTTGCCGCGCACGCGGGCCATGTCGAAACCGACGCGGGCAATGCGGCGGATTTCACTTTCGCTGTACGGCAGCGTGTCGTAAGCCTGACGCTCGCCGTTTTCCAGGGTGCGCACGCCACGTGGAGCACCGAAGTAGATACCGCCAGTCAGTTCACGCACGATCAGGATGTCGAGGCCGGCAACGATCTCGGCTTTGAGGCTGGAAGCCTCGGCCAGTTGCGGGTACAGGATCGCCGGACGCAGGTTGCCAAACAGACCCAGTTGCGCACGAATCTTCAGCAGGCCGCGCTCAGGACGGATGTCACGCTCGATGGTGTCCCATTTCGGGCCGCCCACCGCGCCCAACAGCACTGCATCGGCCGCACGGGCACGGTCCAGCGTTTCGTCAGCCAACGGCACGCCGTGCTTGTCGATGGCGGCGCCGCCGATCACGTCGTGGCTGAGTTCGAAGCCCAGGTTGTACTTGTCGTTGGCCAGCTCCAGCACTTTGACCGCTTCGGTCATGATTTCCGGGCCAATACCGTCACCACGGAGAATCAGAATCTGCTTGCTCATGCTTTCCTCAATGTCATCAGTCGGTGTGCCCGCAGGCACACCGGAAAAAATTCCAGCGTTCGGCGCTTATCGTTCGGCCATCAGTACCAGCACATCGGTACTGAACGAGCCGTCGGCCTCAATTTCAAAATATTCGCGCACTTCGTTGCCCATCGACTGTTGTAACGCCAGGATCGCGGCACGCATCACTTCAGGTGTGCGCATGCGCTCCACCCAGGAACTGTATTCCAGACGCAACCGTTGGCGCGAAGTGCTGCGGGTGTGCAATCCGGCTTCGCTGACCTGGCGCAACCACTCACCAGCGGAATAATCGCGCACATGGCTGGTGTCCCGCAGCACTTCGACACTTTGCAGGTAAGTGTCGAACAAAGGACTGCCCGGTGACAATACGTCGATGAATGCCGCCACGCCTCCAGGTTTCAGCACCCTGCGAACTTCACGCAGCGCCAGGCCGAGATCGCTCCAATGGTGCGCCGAATAACGGCTGAAAACAAAATCGAACTCAGCGTCGGCAAATGGCAAGCGCTCGGCGGCGCCATTGACCGTGCTCACATTGCTCAAACCCCTATCCACAGCCGCTGCAGCGACCACATCGAGCATCTGCTGAGACAAGTCGTAGGCGACCACTTCCTTTACCAGCGACGCCACTTGAAAACTGACGTGACCGGCACCGCAACCCAGGTCCAAAACGCGAGCCTCGCCCTGCCCGGCCAGTTCGGCCTGTAGCAGCGCGAATTCGGTGCCTTGAGCGTGTACGGCGCTGCTCAGATAGGCCGAAGCCTGTTCACCGAATTGCTTCTGGACTACCTGGCTGTGTTGGGCGGTGCTGGTCATGTGGGACTTCCTTTTTGGGGTTGAGCCTTGTGGTGTCTGGGCGGGCCTCTTCGCGGGCAAGCCTCGCTCCTACAGGGATTGCGATGCCTTTGTAGGAGCGAGGCTTGCCCGCGAAGGCGTCATCCGGCCTTACGCAAAATCTTCAAACATCCCGAAACAACCAAGGCTGGCTCGCACGGTGCTTGCTTTCAAAGGACGCAATCGCTTCGTGGTCCATCAAGGTCAGGCCGATGTCGTCCAGGCCGTTGACGAGGCAATGCTTGCGGAACTCATCCAGCTCAAAGTGGTAGACCTTGCCGTCAGGCCGGGTCACGGTCTGGGCTTGCAGGTCGACCGTCAATTGGTAGCCTGGATTGGCCTCAACCTGCTGGAACAACTCATCCACTTCAGCGTCGGTCAGGATGATCGGCAGCAAGCCATTCTTGAAGCTGTTGTTGAAGAAGATGTCGGCATAGCTCGGCGCGATAATGCTGCGAAAACCGTATTCTTCCAGCGCCCAAGGGGCGTGTTCACGGCTGGAGCCGCAACCGAAGTTCTCGCGAGCCAACAATACGCTCGCGCCTTGGTAGCGTTCGGCATTGAGCACGAAGTCCTTGTTCAACGGACGCTTGGAGTTGTCCTGATAGGCATACCCCACGTCCAGATAGCGCCACTCGTCAAACAGGTTCGGGCCAAAACCGGTGCGCTTGATCGACTTCAAAAACTGCTTCGGAATGATCTGGTCAGTGTCGACGTTGGCCCGGTCCAATGGCGCGACCAAACCGGTGTGTTGGGTAAAAGCTCTCATGTGCGGTTCCTCAGATCAGTTCGCGAACGTCGATGAAACGACCGTTGACGGCAGCTGCCGCGGCCATGGCCGGGCTGACCAAGTGCGTACGGCCACCGGCGCCCTGACGTCCTTCGAAGTTACGGTTGGAGGTCGATGCACAATGTTCGCCCGACTCCAAACGGTCCGGGTTCATCGCCAGGCACATCGAGCAACCCGGTTCACGCCACTCGAAACCGGCCTCGAGGAAAATCTTGTCCAGGCCTTCGGCTTCGGCTTGTGCCTTCACCAGGCCCGAGCCCGGCACCACGATGGCTTGCTTGATGGTCGAGGCCACTTTGCGGCCCTTGGCGATAACGGCCGCAGCGCGTAAGTCTTCGATACGCGAGTTGGTGCAAGAACCAATAAACACGCGGTCCAGCTGAATATCGGTGATCGCCTGATTGGCGCTCAAACCCATGTACTTCAAGGCACGCTCAATGGAACCCCGCTTGACCAGGTCCATTTCCTTCGCCGGGTCCGGCACGTTTTGATCAACAGCCAAAACCATCTCGGGCGAAGTGCCCCAGCTGACTTGTGGCTTGATCTGCGTGGCGTCGAGCTCTACCACGGTGTCGAACACTGCGTCAGCGTCGGAGACCAGGTCTTTCCAGGCTTCGACGGCCATGTCCCATTCCGCGCCTTTCGGGGCGAATGGACGGCCCTTGACGTATTCGACGGTTTTTTCGTCAGCCGCCACCAGGCCTACTCGCGCGCCAGCCTCGATGGACATGTTGCAGATGGTCATGCGGCCTTCGACCGACAAATCACGAATCGCACTGCCAGCAAATTCGATGGCATGACCGTTACCGCCCGCGGTGCCGATCTTGCCGATGACCGCCAGCACGATGTCTTTGGCTGTCACGCCGAACGGCAATTCGCCTTCGACCGACACCAGCATGTTCTTCATTTTTTTGGCGACCAGACACTGCGTAGCGAACACGTGTTCGACTTCGGAGGTGCCGATACCGTGAGCCAATGCGCCAAACGCGCCATGAGTCGAGGTGTGCGAATCGCCGCAGACCACAGTCATGCCCGGCAAGGTTGCGCCCTGCTCCGGGCCGATCACGTGCACGATGCCCTGACGCACGTCATTCATCTTGAATTCGGTAATGCCATATTCGTCGCAGTAATCGTCGAGGGTTTGCACCTGAAGGCGCGAAACCTGATCGGTAATCGCTTCGATGCCGCCATTACGGTCCGGCGTGGTCGGCACGTTATGGTCTGGAGTGGCGATGATCGAATCAACACGCCAAGGCTTGCGCCCGGCCAGACGCAGACCTTCGAAAGCTTGAGGCGATGTCACTTCATGGATGATGTGGCGATCGATGTAGATCAGCGACGACCCATCATCGCGTCGTTTCACTTCATGGGAATCCCAAAGCTTGTCGTAAAGCGTTTTGCCGGCCATCAGACGGTTCCTCATCAGCTTGTTTCTATTTTCTATGCCTTGGGTCGTACGCGGTTCAATAACCCCTTGGCTTGTGAGGTCGATCCTATGGGGTTACATTAAATAACTCAAATTCATATTTTTTATGCTTTGGATAACCAACTGGAATACCACGATGGATCTTGCCAACCTCAATGCCTTTATCGCGATTGCCGAGACGGGCAGCTTCTCTGGCGCCGGTGAACGACTGCACCTGACACAACCAGCCATCAGCAAGCGTATTGCCGGGCTTGAGCAACAATTGAAGGTACGGCTGTTTGATCGCCTGGGCCGCGAGGTCGGCTTGACAGAGGCCGGTCGCGCCCTGTTGCCAAGGGCCTATCAGATATTGAATGTGCTGGATGACACGCGCCGAGCGCTGACCAACCTCACGGGCGAAGTGACCGGCCGTCTGACGCTGGCCACCAGTCACCACATCGGCTTACACCGTTTGCCGCCCTTATTAAGGGAGTTCACCCGCCGTTACCCACAAGTTGCGCTGGATATTCAGTTTTTGGATTCGGAAGTGGCCTACGAAGAAATCCTTCACGGGCGTGCGGAACTGGCGGTCATCACGCTCGCGCCGGAGCCGCACACGCTGGTCAAGGCCACACCCGTTTGGGACGACCCGCTGGATTTCGTGGTGGCCCCGGAGCATACGTTGATCAGCAACGGCGCAGTCAGCCTGGCGGATATAGCCCTGCACCCGGCGGTGTTTCCTGGCGGCAATACCTTCACCCATCACATCGTGCAGCGTCTGTTCGAGGCGCAAGGCCTGACCCCTAACATCGCGATGAGCACTAACTATCTGGAAACCATCAAGATGATGGTCTCCATCGGCCTGGCCTGGAGCGTATTACCGCGCACCATGCTTGACGATCAAGTAGCCCGAATACCTTTGCCGGGCATACAGCTCACTCGCCAGCTAGGCTATATCTTGCACACTGAAAGGACGCTGTCGAATGCAGCACGGGCGTTTATGGCCCTGCTGGATGCGCAAATCGAACTGCCAGGGACTTAAGGCTAACTTGTGCTACTCCTATAGAGCCGCGAATTCCTGTGCCAAACGCCCTATTCCGCCCAAGGCTTGCCAATGCCGAAATCTGTTGACCGAATTCCGCCGATGCCGCGTATTCAGGCGCTTGACCCAAAACAGTCCGAGCAGAGCTGGGAAAGCGCACCACAGTTGCTGGCCGCGCTCAACGGTGCCCGTTTGGGCGCGTGGTACTGGGACATAGAACGCGGCCAGATCAGTTGGTCGCGAGGCACTCAGGCGCTGTTCGGGTTCGATCCCCGGCAACCCTTGCCGGTCGATCTCGAATACTTGGATTTGCTGCCGCCAGAGGATCGGGCGAAAACGGTCCGTGCGTTTCACGCCGTGATCGCCGGCGCGCCACTGGAACAAGCGATGCACCACCGCATTCGCTGGCCGGACGGCAGCCTGCACTGGCTGGAGGTCAGTGGCAGCCTGCTGCCAGACAAGGACGGGCGCCCGAGAATGATCGGGGTGATCCGTGAAATAACTCACCAGCGCCAGCGCGAACAGGCGCTGAGCAGCTCGGAAAAGCGCTTCGCCACCCTGTTTCACCTGTGCCCGAACATGGTGCTATTGACCCGCCAGGACGACGGGCTGATCACCGAAGCCAACCAGTATTTCGAGAGCCTGTTTGGCTGGCCGGTACAGGACGCCATTGGTCGTACCACCGTCGAGCTGGGCCTTTGGGTGCACCCGGAACAGCGAGCGGTGCTGGTCAAGGCGACCAAGGCCAAAGGCGAGCTGACCAGCATGGAAGTGCAATTTCGCGCCAGCAATGGTCAGGTCCATGACGGCATCCTCAGCGCGCAAAAGGTTGAACTCGAAGGCCAGCCGTACCTGCTCAGCACGTTCCTCGACACGACCGAACGCAAAGCCGCCGAACACGCGCTTAAAGACAGCCAGGAACGCCTCGACCTGGCATTGGATTCGGCACAGCTCGGCACGTGGGACTGGCACATTCCCAGCGGCATGCTGTACGGCTCGGCGCGGGCGGCACAACTGCATGGCCTGGAAGCGAAACCGTTTCACGAGTCCTTCGATGAGTTTTTTGAAGGCGTGCCCGGCGAAGAGCGCGACAGCATGCGCGATGCCTATCGCAGCCTGCGCGAAGGCCCGGCAGGCAATTATCAACTGACCTACCGCGTGCAACTGCAGGACGGCACTTCGCGCTACCTGGAAAGCCGTGCACGCCTTTACCGCGACGAAAACGGTGCCCCATTACGCATGGCCGGCACGTTGCTGGACATTACCGACCAGGTTGAACGCGAGCAGCGGCTGGTAGCCTCCGAAGAAAAATTCGCCACACTGTTTCAGGTCAGCCCGGACCCGATTTGCGTGACCCACCAGGACACTGGCCAGTTCATCGAGATCAATTCCAGCTTCACCCAGGCGTTTGGCTATAGCACCGCCGACGTCATTGGACGTAGCGCCGACGAAATTGGCCTGTGGGATGCGTCGGCAAAAAGCCTGCGCCGCATCGAACAAGTCATCCGCGAGCAAGGCCTGAGCAATGTAGCCATTCAGGTTCAGCACCAGGATGGCCAATCACTAACCTGCGTCATCTCCAGCCGACAGATCAGCGTCGGCAATCAGCCTTGCATCGTCACCACGCTGCGCGACATCACCCAACAGCAACGCTCGGAAGCAGCGCTCAAGGCCAGCGAAGAGAAGTTTGCCAAAGCCTTTCACTCAAGCCCGGACGCCATCACCATCACTGAACGCGACACGGGCCGCTATGTCGAGGTGAACGATGGTTTCTGTCGCCTCACCGGTTATCGTGCCGAAGAAGTCATCGGGCGCACGGTGTATCAAGTCGGCATTTGGGCCGAAGAGAAACAGCGCTCGGCACTGCTGGCGGAACTACAGATCAAGGGCCGGGTGCATCACCAGGAAATGCTGGGACGCAACAAGCGCGGCGACTTGCTGACGGTTGAAGTCTCGGTGGAGCCGATCACCCTCAACGAAACCGCGTGCCTGCTGTTGACCGCGCGCGATGTCAGCCTGCTGAAAAACGCCGAAGCACAGATTCGCCACCTCGCTTATCACGACCCGTTGACCAACCTGCCCAACCGCGCACTGTTGATGGACCGTTTAAGCCAGCAGATTGCCCTGCTCAAGCGCCACAATCTGCGCGGCGCCCTGCTGTTTCTGGACCTGGATCACTTCAAGCACATCAACGATTCACTGGGCCATCCGGTGGGCGATACCGTGTTGAAAATCATCACGGCGCGCCTTGAGGCCAGTGTGCGCATGGAGGACACCGTTGCACGCCTGGGCGGTGACGAGTTCGTGGTACTGCTCAGCGGACTTGAAGGGACGCGCAACGAAGTCAGCGCTCAGGTTCGCGAGCTCGCAGACACCTTGCGTGAACTGCTGTCGGAACCCATGTTCCTCGACGGCCAGCGCCTGCAAGTGACACCCAGCATCGGCATCGCGCTGATTCCCGATCACGGCTCAACCCCCACCGACCTGCTCAAACGCGCCGACATCGCCCTGTATCGCGCCAAAGACTCCGGGCGCAACACCACGCAGATGTATCACAACACTATGCAGAAAGCCGCCAGCGAGCGCTTACGCATGGAAACCGACCTGCGCCTGGCACTCTCCCGAGGCGAGTTTCGCGTGCACTACCAACCGCAAGTGGACGCACGCAACAACCACATCGTCGGCGCCGAAGCGCTGGTGCGCTGGGATCATCCGGAACTGGGCGCACAATCGCCGACCGAGTTCATCAAGGTGCTGGAAGACAGCGGCTTGATCCTGGAGGTGGGCACCTGGATCCTCGACGAAGCCTGCGAGGCCTTCAGGCAACTGATCGTAAAAGGCTTGATCGACCCGCTCAAATTCAGCCTGTGCGTGAATATCAGCCCGCGTCAGTTCCGCCAGAACGACTTTGTCGAACGCATCGAGCACAGCCTTAGCAGCCACGGCCTGCCCAGTTCGCTGCTGAAACTGGAGATCACCGAAGGCATCGTCATCCAGAACCTGGAGGACACCATCAACAAAATGCGTCGCCTGAAAAAACTCGGGGTGAGTTTTGCGATGGATGATTTCGGCACCGGTTATTCGTCACTCACCTACCTCAAGCGCCTGCCGGTCGACACCCTCAAAATCGACCAGTCATTTATCCGTGACGCGACCACCGACCCCAACGATGCGGAGATTATTCGCGCCATCGTCGCCATGGCGCGCAGCCTGCAATTGAAAGTCATCGCCGAAGGTGTCGAGACTCCCGAGCAACTGGAATTCTTGCAGGGCCTGGACTGCCATTTTTATCAAGGGTATTTGCACAGTCGGCCATTGCCGGTAGAGGCGTTCCAACTGCTGCTGAAATAGCACGCACAAAAAAGGGCGCCAGTGGCGCCCTTTTCATTGCTCTGCCTTAGTGCTGCAGAGCTGGTTTCTGCGCCCCGTTAATCGGGATACGCTTGGCTTTCGCCTCTTCCGGCACAACACGCAGCAGGTCAATGCTCAACAAGCCGTTACGCAGGTCGGCGGCTTTGATTTCGATGTGGTCCGCCAAACGGAACGACAGCTTGAATGCGCGTTGGGCGATGCCCTGATGCAGGAAGGTCACCCCTTCCGTTGCATCGCGCTTGCCGCCACTGATGGTCAGCACACCCTTCTCGACTTGAAGGTCCAGGTCTTCTTCCTGGAAACCGGCCGCTGCCACGACGATGCGGTATTGATCGTCACCGTGTTTTTCAACGTTGTAAGGCGGATAGGTGCTGCCTGGCTCGTTGCGCAGGGCGGTTTCAAACAGGTCGTTAAAACGGTCGAAACCTACCGAGGAACGGAACATTGGGGCCAGGGAAAATGCAGTACTCATGGTTCAAAATCTCCTGAAGATAATCAGCAAGGTTTTTGTCGCCGCGACCCGAATTCGGCATCGCGTAACCCTTAAATAGGGACCACTGATTACATTTCAAGAGATTTATCGAAGATTTTTTCAGGCCGCTTCGCTGACTTGCAACCCCAGCAAACGCGAGACATGATCGAGTTCTGTCTCACGTCGCAGCACAGTGAACAGCTCGACGGCTTCCGGATAATTGCGGGTCAACATCGCCAGCCATTGCTTCAAACGGCCCGGCGATTGACGCGCCGTCATCTGCGCCTTGGCCTGCAGCCAGAACTCCTGAATCAATGGCAGAAGCTCGGCCCAGGTCATCTCGATAACGTCTTCACCGGCACGCGCTGCAGCGATTTGCCGCGCCAGATCCGGACGCGAAACCAGCCCACGACCGAGCATGATGTCTTCCACGCCACTGATTTCCCGGCAACGGCGCCAGTCTTCAACACTCCAGATATCGCCGTTGGCAAACACCGGAACCTTGACCACTTCTTGCACCCGCGGGATCCATTCCCAGTGCGCGGGCGGTTTATAACCGTCAGTTTTGGTTCGTGCATGCACCACGATGTGCGCCGCACCACCTTCGGCCAGTGCCGTGGCACAGACCAGCGCACCGTCCGGGCTGTCGAAACCGAGACGCATCTTGGCGGTGACCGGAATATGCGCAGGGACAGCACGACGAACGTGTTCGACGATTTGGTTGAGCAGCTCGGGCTCTTTGAGCAACACCGCGCCGCCACGCGACTTGTTGACGGTTTTGGCCGGGCAACCGAAGTTGAGATCGATGACTTCGGAACCAAGCTCACAGGCCAGCGCGGCATTTTCCGCCAGGCACACCGGATCGGAACCCAGCAATTGCACGCGCAACGGAACGCCAGACGCGGTGCGGGCGCCGTTCAGCAGCTCCGGGCCAAACTTGTGGTAATAGGCAGGCGTGAGGAGCTGATCGTTGATCCGAATGAATTCGGTCACACACCAATCGATCCCGCCGACACGGGTGAGCACGTCCCGCAGGATGTTGTCGACCAACCCCTCCATGGGCGCCAAAGCAATTTGCATGAAAAACACACTCAACGAAAAACGTGCGGCAGTTTACTGGTTTCAGAGGAAGTGTGCAGAAACAAGCAAAACCCCTTCTGAGAGCGGAATGCTGTTCACTTAAGCGATACCCATACATTTTGTGGCGAGGGGATTCATCCCCTCACCACAGAATGCTGTTTGTCTGAAGATCGTCTAAGTGAACAGCATTACTTGCTCGCGAAAGCTATTTAACATTCAACGAAAATGTTGGCGGCCAGTGCGCTTTCGCGCGCAAGCCCGCACATTAGATTTTCACTGAATCCAAGACCTGCAACGCAGGGCCATAGCCATCAATGAACTCGGCGGGCATGCGCTTGGGTTTGCCGGTGGACAATTCGATGCAAACGAACGTGGTTTGGGCTCGCAGCAATGTGGCGTTGTCGCGCGGGCGCACCAGTTGAAAATGGCGGGTCATCTTCAGGCGCTGGTCCCAATCGACGATCCAGGTTGCCAATTGCAACTCATCGTCCTCGTAGGCAGCGGCGAGATAATCAATCTCGTGCCGCACCACGGCCATCGCCCGATCCAGCCGTCGATACTCGACCAGGTCCAGCCCCAGCCGCTGCGAGTGGCGCCACGCACACCGTTCAAGCCAGGTCACGTACACCGCGTTGTTGGCGTGCCCCAGACCGTCGATATCATCGGCGCCCACGTGCAGATCAATGATAAATGGCGTTGCCCGATCCCAGCCCATGCCCCACTCCCGGTCAGTAAATGTTGACCCGGGCAGTGTAACGGATGCTTACGCCGATTGGCGCGATTGCAGGCTGCGACCGGCGAGCAGTGATAACACACCATCAATCAACCTCGGGTCGGCCAGTACTCGCTGATGGCCGCCCTGCTCCAGGCGCAGCAAACGGCTGTCAAACCAGGATTCGTGAATCAGTTGCGATTCATTCACCGAGACAAATTGATCGTCTTCGGCGTGAACAATCAGGCCCGGCATGTCCAACTGATACTGCGCGACATCCAGCGCTGCGGCACGCATGCCAACGTCTTGCTCAATTTGGCGAATGAACGCCGAGCGCGCTTTCGGCGGCAACCCCACGAAACGCGCAAACCCGCGCAACACCCCGATAATCCGTGCCGGTGCGGCGATAGTCACCAAGGTCTCGGTGCGCAATCCCAACTGAACGGCGAGCATGGCGCTGGCGCCACCCATGGAATGACCGATAACCGCTTGCAAGGGTGGCAACTCGGCAGCCGCCTCAAGCATGGCGCGGGCGAAGAGCGCGACATTGGCGTAATGACCGGGAGAACGGCCGTGCGCCGGACCATCCAGCGCCACCACGGTGTAACCGGCCTCGACCAGTGCAGTAATAAGGCTGGCAAATTGCGTGGGCCGACCTTCCCAACCGTGCATCAGTAACACGGCAGGCCCTTGCCCCCAGCGCAACGCCGAGAGCCCGAAGCGCAACGTAATACGTTCGGACTTTGCCAACAGCGGCAATTCCCAATCACGCGGCAATCGGTCCCTTGGGGTCATGAATGCGCGTCGCATTTTGCTCGCCACCCACTCCGGTGCAAACCAGCCCAAGGTGCCATTAACGCCACGAACCCACTTCAACGTGCTCATCGCTCCACTCCCAAGGCCCGGCCTTCAGGTCATAGCACCGCCGATTTGGCAGCGCGCAGCAATCGATCCGACAACTCACACGGTCCCAGCGCCCGCGCCAGCGCCAAGCCACCGATCATCAGGGCCATGTCGGCCAACGCTTTGTCGGTGTCTTCGGGGCTTGCCGCCAACTGCGCGACCATCAATTCCACGTGCTCATTCAATGCCACACGAAACTCGTCCGGCAGCCGCCCCAATTCGCCAACCGACGCGGGAATCGGGCACGCATGTTCGGTTGAATCGCGGTGTTTACGTGACAGGTAGAAGGCGGCAACCAAGGCCCGACGCTCTTCGCCGGTCAACTCGGCATCCATGTCTGCAATCAAGCCACGGCGATGACCGAGCAGTTGCTTGAACGCCTCCAGCATCAACGCGTCTTTGCTGTCGAAATGGGCGTAGAAACCGCCAACCGTCAGGCCGGCAGCGCCCATCACTTCGCCCACGCTCGGCTCGGCCGGGCCGCGCTGAATAAGCGCTGCGCTGGCAGCCTTGAGGATGCGTTCGCGGGTTTGAGCTTTTTTATCGTTCATCGTTGCCTCCGAATATTACGACTAGAATATTATTCTCATAATAATTTTCCGCAAGTCGTGGATGTGACCGCTGGTCTGAAGCACAGTTTGAGAGAAATGAGGGAGTTGGCCAAACGCCAGACAAACAAAAGGGCCATTCAATAATTGAATGACCCTTATAAAATCCCGCAGAGCGGGTAATCGTGGCGTCCCCTAGGGGACTCGAACCCCTGTTACCGCCGTGAAAGGGCGGTGTCCTAGGCCACTAGACGAAGGGGACGCAAAACCTTCTATACACCTGATCAGCGTTTGAAGCTGATCGATTCAAGGCCGGTGTGGCCAGACCTTGAACTGTAAATTGGTGGAGCTAAACGGGATCGAACCGTTGACCTCCTGCATGCCATGCAGGCGCTCTCCCAGCTGAGCTATAGCCCCGATTTATCGCCTGGCGGCGGAGCACTGTCTTGCAACAGTGCTTCTGTAAAACTGGCGTCCCCTAGGGGACTCGAACCCCTGTTACCGCCGTGAAAGGGCGGTGTCCTAGGCCACTAGACGAAGGGGACGCAAACCCTTCTATACACCTGATCAACGCTGAGTGCTGATCGCTTCAAGGCCTGTGTGGCCAAGCCTTGAAGTGTAAATTGGTGGAGCTAGACGGGATCGAACCGTCGACCTCTTGCATGCCATGCAAGCGCTCTCCCAGCTGAGCTATAGCCCCTCATCGCTGAGGACGGGGCGAATCTTAATGGCGCTTAGGAAGTGTGTCAAATTTATTTTTAACAAATTCCAAAGTTTTTTGCCGACATAACAATCACTTACCGTCCAACCCCGTAAATCCGAGGCCACGCCCGCTCCTGCAGCAGCGGAATCAGGCGATGTTGCCCAGCAGTTTCTCCCATTCCTTGTTTTCCTTCTTCGACACACCGCCCAGCAGGTCGATGGCCTGGCGCAGCCGGAAGCGAGTCAGGTCCGGGCCGAGGATTTCCATTGCGTCGAGCACCGACACGGAACTGGCCTGGCCAGTAATGGCGGCGAACATCAGCGGCATGGCGTCGCGCAGCTTCAATTCCAGCGATTCGACCACTGCTTGAATCGTCGCGGTGATGCTGTCCTTTTCCCACTGACGCAAGCTTTCCAGCTTCCAGAGAATCAACTGCATCAACTGCCGAACCTGGTCGCCCGAGAGCTTCTTGGATTCGAACAATTTTGCGTCCGGGTTCACGTCACCGGCAAAAAAGAACCCGGCCAGCGGAGCAACCTGGCTGAAAGTTTCGACACGGCCCTGGACGTGGGGTGCAATCTTCATCATGTATTCAGGATTCAACGCCCAGGTCTGCAAACGACTGGCGAACTCTTCCACCGGCAGATCACGCAGCCATTGACCGTTCAACCAGGACAGCTTTTCGATGTCGAAGATCGGCCCGCCAAGGGAGACGCGGCTCAGGTCGAAGTGGTCGACCATTTCCTGCAGCGAGAATTTTTCGCGCTCGTCGGGCATCGACCAGCCCATGCGGCCCAGATAGTTGAGCATCGCTTCGGGCATGAACCCCATGCGCTCGTAGAACGTTACCGAGGTCGGGTTCTTGCGCTTGGACAGTTTGCTCTTGTCCGGGTTACGCAGCAGCGGCATGTAGCACAACTGCGGTTGTTCCCAGCCGAAATACTCGTAAAGCAGGATCAGTTTCGGTGCCGATGGCAGCCACTCTTCACCGCGCAGAACGTGGGTGATGCCCATCAAGTGGTCATCGACCACGTTGGCCAGGAAGTACGTCGGCAGGCCGTCAGTTTTCATCAGGACTTGCATGTCCATGCGATCCCACGGGATTTCGACGTCGCCACGCAACATGTCCGGCACCACGCAAACACCTTCGCTCGGCACCTTCATGCGAATCACGTGCGGTTCGCCTGCGGCCAGGCGGCGGGCAACTTCTTCCTTGGACAACAGCAGTGCGCGGCCGTCGTAACGTGGGGTTTCGCCGCGAGCCATTTGCTCGGCGCGCATCTGGTCCAACTCCTCGCTGGTGCAGAAGCACGGAAAGGCGTGGCCCATTTCGACCAACTGCTGGCAGTACTTCTGGTAAATCTCGCCACGCTCGCTTTGACGGTAAGGACCGTGTGGGCCACCCACGTCCGGGCCTTCGCTCCAGTCGATGCCCAGCCAGCGCAGGGCGTCGAAAATCTGCTGTTCGGACTCGCGGGTCGAACGCAACTGGTCGGTGTCTTCAATCCGCAGGATGAACTCACCGCCATGCTGCTTGGCAAAGCAGTAGTTGAACAAAGCGATGTAAGCGGTACCTACGTGGGGATCCCCGGTAGGCGATGGCGCGATGCGAGTGCGGACGGTGGTCATGGCAAGTCTCGAAATGAAGATAAAACAAAGGGCGAATGGTAACAGGCGACAGCCGCCCCGCTCCAGTCAACAGGGCATTTAAGCCAAGGTTGCGTCTACAACGCCCGTTAGCGGTGGCGAATGGCTAATTATCAGTCGGTGGCATTTACCGTTTATCGGCTGTATGCCAGATTCGCAAGCTGATAACTTTCCTTACAATTTCTCGACTACAGTCTGCCCCATGCCTGCCCAACTCAAGCGTCGCCTGTTTATTTTCCTGTTGATCGTCCTGCTGATTGCCGGGGGCTTTTTTGCCGAGTGGTTCTTCAAGGGGCGGTTTTATGAAAGCACCGACAACGCCTATGTCCAGGGCGAGATTACCCGTGTGTCCAGCCAGTTGGGTGCGCGCATCGACCAAGTCTTGGTGCAGGACAATCAGCACGTCGAAAAAGGCCAGTTGCTGATCAAGCTCGAAGGTGATGACTTTCACCTCGCCGTCGACCGCGCCAGCGCAGCGCTGGCCACTCGCGAAGCTGAACGCCTGCAGGCACAGAGCAAACTGATTCAACAAAGCAGCTTGATCGCGGCGAGTGACGCCCAAGTCGCGTCCAGCCAGGCCAGCCTCAGCCGTTCGCAGATTGATTTGTCGCGCGCAGAGACCCTGCGCAAACCGGGCTATGTGTCCGAAGAGCGCGTGACCACCCTTTCCGCCGACAACCATATTGCTCGCTCGCAAGTGACCAAGGCCCAAGCCGACGCGCAAGGTCAGCGCCAACAAGTCAACTCCCTGAGCGCCGAGATCAAACGCCTCGACGCGATGATCGCCAACGCCAAAACCGACCTGGCACAAGCGCAACTGAACCTGACCCGCAGCGAAATCCACGCCCCCATCAGCGGCCTCATCGGCCAGCGTGCCGCGCGCAATGGCCAATACGTGCAGGCCGGCGCTTATTTGCTGTCGATCGTGCCGGACCAGGACATCTGGATTCAGGCCAATTTCAAGGAAACCCAGATCGGCCATATGCAGCCCGGCCAGAAAGCCGAACTGACGTTTGACGCTTACAGCGATACGCCGATTGAAGCGCGGGTCGACAGCCTGTTCGCCGCCTCGGGTGCGCAGTTCAGCCTGCTGCCACCGGACAATGCCACCGGCAACTTCACCAAAGTCGTGCAACGGATCCCGGTAAAACTGACCTTTGCCGCTGACAATCCACTGCAGGGCAAGATCCGCCCGGGCATGTCGGTTACCGCAAAAGTGAACATCAAAGACGCCCCTGACAATGGCCGGTGATCAACTGATCCGGCCTGTCGGCGAGCCGAGCCGACGGGACTGGATCGCAGTGACGAGCGTGATGCTCGGCGCCTTCATGGCCGTGCTCGACATTCAGATCACCAACTCTTCGCTGAAGGATATTCAGGGCGCACTGTCAGCGACGCTGGAAGAAGGCTCGTGGATTTCTACGTCGTACCTGGTCGCGGAAATCATCATGATTCCGCTGACTGCGTGGCTGGTGCAGTTGCTCTCCGCGCGCCGTTTGGCGGTGTGGGTCTCGCTGGGCTTCCTTGCCGCATCCTTGCTGTGTTCCATGGCCTGGAGCCTGGAAAGCATGATCGTTTTCCGCGCCCTGCAAGGGTTTACGGGTGGCGCACTGATCCCGCTGGCGTTCACCCTCACGCTGATCAAGCTGCCGGACCACCATCGCGCCAAAGGCATGGCGATGTTTGCAATGACAGCCACGTTCGCGCCCTCCATCGGCCCGACGCTGGGCGGATGGCTGACGGAAAACTGGGGCTGGGAATACATTTTCTACATCAACATCCCACCGGGCCTGATCATGATTGCCGGTTTGATGTACGGCCTCGAGAAGAAAGAAGCGCACTGGGAATTGCTCAAAAGCACCGACTACACGGGCATTCTTACGCTGGGTGTGGGGCTCGGTTGCTTGCAGGTGTTCCTGGAGGAAGGTCATCGCAAGGACTGGCTGGAATCGAACCTGATCGTGACCCTGGGTAGCATCGCACTGATCAGCCTGATCACTTTCGTGATTGTGCAGACATCCAAACCCAACCCGCTGATCAATCTCGGCATCCTGCGCAATCGCAATTTCGGTTTATCGAGTATTTCCAGCCTGGGCATGGGTGTCGGGTTGTACGGCTCGATTTATCTGTTGCCGCTGTACCTGGCGCAGATCCAGAACTACAACTCGCTGCAGATCGGCGAAGTGATCATGTGGATGGGCGTGCCACAGCTGTTTTTGATTCCGCTGGTGCCCAAACTGATGAAATACATTTCGCCGAAATGGCTGTGTACGCTGGGCTTCGGGCTGTTCGGGCTGGCGAGTTTTTCTTCGGGCGTGCTCAACCCGGACTTTGCCGGACCACAGTTCAATCAGATCCAGATTATCCGCGCGCTGGGCCAGCCGCTGATCATGGTCACCATCTCGCTGATCGCCACCGCGTACATCTTGCCGCAGGATGCGGGGTCGGCTTCAAGTCTGTTCAACATCTTGCGCAACCTCGGTGGTGCGATTGGCATCGCCCTCCTCGCCACGTTGCTGGACGCTCGAACCAAGACTTACTTCGATTATTTGCGCGAGGCAATTGTGCCAACCAACCCCCAAGTGGCCGAGCGCATGGCATCGATGACCGATCGGTTTGGCAGTGAGACAGCGGCACTCGGCAAGCTCAGCGAGATTGCGCACCAGCAGGCCTCGATCATGGCCTACAACGATGCGTTTCATTTTGTCGGGATAGCGCTGGGCATCAGCATGGTCGCGGTGCTGCTGACCAAAGCGTTGCCGGCGGGGATCAAGGCTGGGGAAGCTCATTGAGACCGAGTTGCCCCTATCGCGAGCAGGCTCGCTCCCACAGGGGGTTAGGATGGACACAAATCATGTGGACACCCTCAAATCCCTGTGGGAGCGAGCCTGCTCGCGATGAGGTCATGCCTGGCACCGCAGATATCAGACAGCGATCAACCGTTCGCGCAACTTGCCGATCTCATCACGCATCTGCGCCGCCGCTTCGAACTCCAGGTCGCGGGCGAGCTGGTACATTTTCTCTTCCAGCGCT
Organism: Gordonia sp. IEGM753; assembly: GCF_050321825.1. Lineage (NCBI taxonomy): Bacteria > Bacillati > Actinomycetota > Actinomycetes > Mycobacteriales > Gordoniaceae > Gordonia > Gordonia sp. IEGM753. The sequence goes on along the minus strand of NZ_JBNQGB010000001.1, from coordinate 528,718 downwards.
TTGATACGTTTGGCGATTTCGCCTGGCGAGCGCAACTCGGCTTCGTACTTGGCGTTTTCCTCGGCGGCCTTGGCCATGCCTTTGCGCTTCTTGCTGCGCGAGCCCGGCACCGTAGCGCCTTCCATGATGTCGGCCACATCCTTGAACACACCCTTGGGCGTGATGCCATGTTCCAGGTTATAGGCGATTTGCTTGTCGCGACGACGCTCGGTTTCGCCGATGGCACGCTCCATTGAGCCGGTAATCCGGTCGGCATAGAGAATGGCCCGGCCGTTGAGGTTACGCGCCGCACGGCCGATGGTCTGGATCAGCGAGCGCTCGGAACGCAGGAAGCCTTCCTTGTCCGCATCGAGAATGGCCACCAGCGACACTTCCGGCATGTCCAGGCCTTCACGCAGCAAGTTGATCCCCACCAGCACATCAAACGCGCCCAAGCGCAAATCACGAATGATCTCGACCCGCTCCACGGTGTCGATGTCCGAGTGCAAATAACGCACCCGCACACCGTGATCGGCCAGGTAATCGGTCAAGTCTTCAGACATGCGCTTGGTCAGCGTGGTGACCAGCACCCGCTCCTCCAACGCAACGCGCTTGCCAATTTCCGAGAGCAAATCGTCGACCTGAGTCAGCGCCGGACGGATCTCGATTTGCGGGTCGACCAGGCCAGTCGGGCGCACTAATTGCTCAACCACTCGGCCCGCGTGTTCAGCCTCGTAATTGCCCGGCGTCGCCGAGACAAAAATCGTTTGTGGGCTGATGCCCTCGAATTCGTCGAAACGCATTGGCCGGTTATCCAGCGCCGAAGGCAAGCGGAAACCGTACTCCACCAGTGTTTCTTTACGCGAGCGGTCACCTTTATACATCGCGCCGACTTGCGGCACGCTGACGTGAGATTCGTCGATGACCAACAAGGCGTCGGCCGGCAAATAGTCAAACAAGGTGGGCGGCGCTTGCCCGGATTCGCGGCCGGACAGGTAGCGGGAATAGTTTTCGATGCCGTTGCAATAACCCAGCTCCAGAATCATCTCCAGGTCAAAACGGGTGCGCTGCTCAAGGCGCTGGGCCTCTACCAGTTTGTTGTTGGAGCGCAGGTATTCCAGACGCTCCTGCAGTTCGGCCTTGATCCCTTCGATAGCGCCAAGCAGTGTTTCGCGAGGCGTCACGTAGTGGCTTTTAGGGTAGAACGTGAAGCGCGGCAGCTTGCGAATGACTTCGCCGGTCAATGGGTCGAACGCGGACAAACTCTCCACTTCATCGTCGAACAGCTCGATACGAATGGCCTCAAGGTCCGATTCCGCCGGATAAATGTCGATCACATCACCGCGCACCCGGAACGTTGCACGAGCAAAATCCATGTCGTTGCGGGTGTATTGCAGGTCAGCCAGGCGACGCAACAACGCACGCTGATCGAGCTTGTCGCCACGATCCACGTGCAGCACCATTTTCAAATAGGTTTCCGGGCTGCCCAAGCCGTAAATACACGACACGGTGGTGACGATGATCGCGTCTTTACGCTCCAGCAGCGCTTTGGTTGCAGACAGACGCATCTGTTCGATGTGGTCGTTGATCGAGGCATCTTTCTCGATAAAAGTGTCCGACGACGGCACATACGCTTCAGGCTGGTAGTAGTCGTAATAGGAAACAAAGTACTCAACGGCATTGTTCGGAAAGAACGCCTTGAATTCGCCGTACAACTGAGCAGCCAATGTCTTGTTCGGCGCCAGCACCAGGGTTGGGCGCTGCACCTGCGCAATGACGTTGGCAATACTGAAGGTCTTCCCCGAACCGGTAACACCAAGCAGCGTCTGGTGTGCCAGCCCGGCCTCGATGCCTTCGACCATCAGGCGAATGGCTTCCGGCTGGTCGCCGGCGGGCTCGAAGCGGGTGACAAGCTGGAATTCAGACATGAAGGACCTCTGATTTCACCCCTGCCCGATCAAAACCGGACAGGAACGAGAAAGACCGCAAACGACAGACGTCGCTCGAGGAAAAAACTGGATTGTGCTCAATGTGGAGTCGATTGCCTTCGCTTTCAAGGCAAACGTCCTACATCCATTAAAGTCTTTGACGATGCCTTTCGACTAACGGTCGAAAAATAATCCGAAAAACTTACCTTAAAATCCGAATCGTCTGTCGCCATCAATCGGTGATGGCCTCTATACTAGCTCCCCGTTTGTGCACCGCTCTAGTGCATTCGGCTGGAGCGCGACACGTCCCTCCACACTCCATTCAGAGCCGCCGCAAAAATGAGCCTGTTCTCCGCTGTCGAAATGGCACCACGCGATCCAATCCTGGGCCTCAACGAAGCATTCAACGCCGATACCCGTACCAACAAGGTCAACCTGGGGGTCGGTGTGTATTGCAACGAGGAGGGGCGAATTCCACTCCTGCGCGCCGTTGTCGAAGCCGAGACGATTCGCGTCGCTCAACACGCTTCCCGTGGCTACTTGCCGATCGATGGCATTGCCGCCTACGACCAGGCCGTGCAAAAACTGCTGTTTGGCGCTGACTCGCCACTGATCGCTGCCGGCCGCGTCACCACCACCCAAGCGGTCGGTGGTACTGGCGCACTGAAAATCGGTGCCGACTTCCTCAAGCAACTGCTGCCGAACGCCATTGTAGCAATCAGCGACCCGAGCTGGGAAAACCACCGCGCGCTGTTCGAAACCGCCGGTTTCCCGGTGCAGAACTACCGCTACTACGACGCCGCGACCCACGACGTTAACCGTACCGGTTTGCTGGAAGACCTCAATGCCCTGCCGTCCGGTTCGATCGTCGTGCTGCACGCCTGCTGCCACAACCCGACCGGCGTAGACCTGAGCCCGGGCGACTGGAAAAATGTCCTGGAAGTGGTAAAAGCCAAGGGCCACGTGCCGTTCCTCGACATGGCCTACCAGGGTTTTGGCGATGGCATCGATGAAGACGCCGCAGCTGTACGTCTGTTTGCCGAGTCGGGCCTGACCTTCTTCGTCTCCAGCTCGTTCTCCAAATCGTTCTCGCTGTACGGCGAGCGCGTTGGCGCGTTGTCGATCGTCAGCGAATCGAAAGAAGAAAGCGCCCGCGTACTGTCGCAAGTCAAACGCGTGATCCGCACCAACTACTCCAACCCGCCGACTCATGGTGCGACCATTGTCGCTGCCGTGCTGAACAGCCCGGAACTGCGCGCCAAGTGGGAAGAAGAACTGGCCGAGATGCGCTTGCGCATTCGCGGCATGCGCACTCAGATGGTTGACCTGCTGGCCAAAAACGCTCCCCAGCGTGATTTCAGCTTCGTTGGCCGTCAGCGCGGCATGTTCTCCTACTCTGGCCTGACGGTTGAGCAAGTGACCCGTCTGCGCACCGAGTTCGGCATCTACGCACTGGACACCGGCCGCATCTGCGTCGCCGCGCTGAACCAAAGCAACATTGACGCTGTGACCAAGGCCATCGTTGCGGTGATCTGAGTCGTTGCTGGATACGAAAACGGGAAGCCAATCAGCTTCCCGTTTTTTATTTGTCTCAGATAATTCTCAAAGCAACAGCTGCGCCCTCTAAACTCCACACAAATCAAATGTGGACGCCTATATGAAGAACGATGACCTACGCGCTGACCGCGATGAGCTGGACCATTTCGTGCCACGCACAACCACCAAACGCGGCAACAACCTGGTATTGCAAGTGGCAGCCGGCGTGTTTCTCGGCGGTCTGGCGCTGTGGCTGGTGCAACTGGGCGCGACGATGCTGTATGCCAAATTGATGCTTGGCACTGTCACGTTCGGCGGCTAAGGCAGTTCAGTCGCACGCTGGCTGGCGGCATCGTCAAAAGCGACGTAAAGCGATTCGGCGACCTGGCTCTTGATCGCCTTGGCGCTTTCCAGGCCCAAGACAAAACCTTCAGCCTTGCCACCTGCGCGGTTCAGCTCGTCAGCAGTGCTGGCCTGGGTGATCGCGTCGAACAGCTTCTCGGCGTGCGGACCGACGCCTTTGGGCAAACTGATTTGGGCAATGCTCATGCGAACACCCCGTTGGTGTGAGATGAACGTGTCAGTTGATTCATGGCGCATACCTTTTCGGCGAATGGCCGGCAGCGCGTGTAACCACTTCCGGGCGGCCATGGTAGACCGCTGAGACGATTCTGGTAACCGCCAATGGCCGATAAACCACCGCCGGTCTTCACAAAACACCCAAACCACCAACTGATGCTTGACTTCTCTTTTTGAATCAGTAACATACACACCATTCCGCGATAGCTCAGTTGGTAGAGCAAGTGACTGTTAATCACTGGGTCCCTGGTTCGAGTCCAGGTCGTGGAGCCATACAAGGTTTCAGAGAAGTTTTCCAGAATCTCTGAAACCCTAAAAAAACCCGCCTTATGGCGGGTTTTTTGCGTCTTGCCCTCTCGATTCGCCAGCCCATCAACTTGCTCGAGCCTCATGCACCATCCGCTGTAACCAACCGAGCGGCTGCTCAATACCAAATAGCCGGTGGTAATCCTCATGCAGTTTGCTACCCGGCAGGCCGCCATGGCGATATTGCAGTGGGGACTGGCCCAGGTATTTGCGAAATAGTCGTGCAAGCTGTTGCCCGTCTCGCAAACCGCCCCGGCGAGCCACTTTATCGACAGGCAAATCACTGTCGAGTAACGCCTGGCGCGCCATTTCAAGGCGTAGCAGCATCAACAGCATCGACGGAGTAAATCCGGTTTCCTCCTTCACCTGGCGACGTAAATGGCGCTCGCTGATGTTCATCTGCCGCGCCGAGGTTTGCATGTTCAAGTCTGCATCCATCTTCTCAAGCCACCAACTGCATAACTGGAAGGTCGCCCCGCGGGCCAACGACACACTTTGCTCGGCGGGCAACAACCGCCGCTGCACAGCGTTACTTCGCTGATCGCGCAACAACAATTTGGCCAGGTCGCTGGAGCTGATTCGTTCATTGGCGGTGTAAAACGGCCCATCAATCTGCAAGCTACTTGAACTGCGCACATCCAGTTCAGAGTGGTATAGCCGAAGCCGATCGATCAATGAACTGTGGGTCGTCACCGTGCGCGAGCGCAACATGCCCGCAGCGGCCAACCAAAAAACGCCAGCCCCCAGCGCTACGACGCGACGAGCGTTGGGTTGAGTGCGCTGCAGCCATTCCAGTACGGGTCGATACAGATGGCGCACCGACTCTTCTGTCCCATGCGCAATGATCAACGTATCGAGAGGCTGCGGCAGAGGGTCGCTGATCGATTGGGTCTTGATCGTAAACAGCGGCATGGACGGTGAACTGAGGTCTTTACCGTCCAGCGAGTAAATGTGCGTGACCAGCGGATTTTGTCCTGAGCCCCCCGCGCAGTGCAGATCGTGCAACGCTTGCAACGCTTCCAGCAGTTTAATCACGTCGCCGATAAAACAACCCGGATATGCAAGAACAACCACGTTTATCGTCTGTTTAATCTCCATCGCAAAATTCATAGGAGACCTACGCCGCTTAGCGCTAGTTGGGAAACAGGAAAGTTCTTGGCCCGGTACATATACATAAATGTGTCGACGCTCATAAAAAACCCCAAACTAAATCGCTGTCTACGCCGGCTGGGCAGAAAGCCGATAGACCGGTGAAATTCACCGTCAATATAACGACGCCAAATTTGCAATTTGCAGCTTATACCTATGTCGAGGCCTGTGTTACCTAATTGATCTACTGTCCGTTTGCGCACCGATTTTGGCCGGCCATGCGCAGATTTCGGCAAAATCTGTTGGAACTTATGAAGTAAGGTTCAAATGGAAAGCGGACACCCGCCTGCGAGTCATTACTATTAACGCACAGTCAGGAGTTTCAAATGTCGGTCAACAAGTTCAAGCAGTTCCGTAATTTGGCAATCGCCAGCGTTGCAGTTGCCCTCTCCGGACAGGCACTAGCAGCTGCCTCAACAACCACTAATATGAACGTCAGTGCCCAAGTGGTAGCAACCTGCTCGCTAACAGCAGCCGACATGGTATTTGGGAACTATTCCGGTTTAGCAATCAGCTCCTCCGCTGCCTTGTCGATAACCTGTACCAATGGGGCGCCTTATACTATCGGACTCAGTGCCGGCAATGCGACTGGTGCATCGACCAGCACCCGTCAAATGGTTAACTCTACGAACTCTACTTCGTTACTCAGCTACGGTTTATATCAAGACACGGGCAGTACTGTCTGGGGGATCGGCGCAGATGCTCTTGCCAATCAAACCGGAAGCGGCGGCGCGCAGACAGTGACAGTGCACGGTAAAGTCCCTGCGGGTCAACTGACCTCTCTGACCGGTACCTATAACGACGTTGTAGTCGCTACCATCAACTACTGATCGGGCACGACAACCATGATTGTTGCTGCTCGCCTTTTCAAGGCATGCGTACTCACTGCGATCTTTTCGCTCGCCTCACAGGCTCACGCTCAAGCGCTGGATATTGCCCCCATCAGTGAGACGCTCGACAGCAACCAGCGAGTGGCGAGCTTTACGCTGACAAACCGTTCCGACAAGGCTACCGAGGTGCAAATCCGGCCGTACAAGTGGGTGCAGAATAATGCGCGGGACGAGCTCACCCTCACGACGGATCTGATGGTGAGCCCCCCTTTTGCAACCATAGCACCCGGTCAGAGCCAAACGATAAGAATGCAAGTTGCGAGCAACACCACCGCGCAAGAAAAAGCCTTTCGTATTGTATTTGATCAATTACCCGCTACTGACGCCAAAGATATCCAGCTCACATTCAGCCTCATTGTACCGGTGTTCGTCAAAGCACCGAGTGGTACGCAACCGCCCTTGGAATGGATGCTTCAAAGAAGAGGTGACCAGCTACTTCTTACAACGACTAACCAGGGCGCGCACCATCTAAGACTTACAAATCTCAAACTGATAGACAGTCAAGGTGAGAGTTTCAAGATACACAGTAATACATTGCCCTATCTGCTAGCTGGCAGTGAGGGACAGTGGGTGGTTTCAGACCCTGCCCATAGTCTGCGCAACGGAATGAAGTTACTGCTGACGACGGGCGATCATATTGAAACTCACGATACGTGGTTAACACTTATACCGTGACTCCGGTCAAGATTTTACGACGGGTTATAGGACTGGGTTTGATGGGGTTAGTAATAACCGCTCAGGCTCAGTCTTTGTTGTTGGGTGTCATCGTAAATGGCCAAGACAAACATATGATCCAATTGTTCGAGGAGCAAGACGGCAAGTTGAGCATGGCTTCAAATGAATTGGCGGACTTGGGCATAAAGGCCAAGGTCGATGGCGATACCCTGCAATCTCTGGATGATCTGGAGAACTGCCACTACACCATCGACTCTGGCGCTCAAGTTATCCATATACAAGTGTCTGACAATGCCTTGATTGCACAAAACCTGTTTACCCCGCCTGTGAAAAAGTCGTCCATCGCACTGCAAATAGACACGGGCGCCGTCGTTAACTATGACAGTCAACTTACCCGCAGCGCAGGCGCCACCAGCACCAACAACCTGGCGACATTGCGTTTATTCGGAGGCCAAGGGGTATTGGAGTCCAGTGCGCTGCAAAGTAGTAATTTGCAAGATACTCATATCGTCAGGCTGGACAGCACATGGAGTAACGCAGACGTGACCACCGCCCGACAGTGGAGTGTTGGCGATTTGGTCACCGGCAGTTTGAGCTGGACCCGTTCGGTACGCCTGTTTGGCGTACAGGCGAACACTCGCTTCGGACTGCGCCCAGACCTGGTGACCTACCCTCAACCCGGCATCAGCTCGTCGGTCGCGGTGCCGTCGACGGTGGATGTGTATGTCAATGGCATGCGGCAGTTGTCAGGGCAGGTTTCACCCGGGCCGTTTCAGGTGACTCAGGTGCCGGTGTCGAACGGTGGCGGAGACATCTCCCTGGTGGTCAGAGATGCCAGCGGCCGCGAGACTTTTCAGACATTACCGTTCTATACAAGCAACCTGATGCTGCGTGAAGACCTCGACTCTGTGAGCCTGGAGGCGGGCAACGTACGCCGCCATTATTCGACGCAATCGGATGACTATGGCCCAGGCGCAGTATCTGCAAGCTACCGCAGAGGGATTACCGACCTGCTCACATTGGAGTCTCACGTTGAGGGCAGCGATGTCTTGGGCATGGGCGGTGTTGGCGCAAATGTGCTTGTTGGGAATATCGGGGTGTTGAGCGGCTCATTGGCTGCCAGCCGCATGAACGGCACTAATGGCAAGCAGTACGGGGTCGGGTTTTCACACGTAACACCCTTGTTTAACGCGAGCATCAGCATGCTCAAGGCAGGCAGTCGTTTTAACGACATCGCCTCGGCAAATGGCGACCAACAACCGGGCACCACCCTGCGTGGCAGCATCGGCGGCTCGCTGCCCGGCATAGGGTCACTGGGACTGGTATTCGCCAAGAAACGCATCAACCTCTTCGACGAGTACAATCTGACGTCAACTAATACGCAAACGTCTTCGTTATCGCTGGTCTTCTCCAGAGCCCTTCCCGGCGGGGTATACGGATCTGTCACTGCTTTTCATGATTTTACCGGCACCACCGGGAATGGAATGTTTTTTGGGCTTTCTATTCCGATTGGCCAAGACGCCAGCGTCAGTCTCGCCAACAGCAACAGTGGCGGTAATAGCGCCCAGACCGTTCAGATCGTGCATAACGCGGTCAATCGCGGCGACATCGGCTGGCGCTATCAGCAGCAACGCGGTGAGCTAAGCAGTGAAGACTTGGGGCTGAGCTACAAATCGCCTTTTGGATTTGTTTCTGCAGAAGCTGAACAAAGTGCGGGGAACACGGCTTGGCGAGTAGGCGCCAGCGGTGCGATCAGTACGCTGGACGGTCACGTATTTGTTTCCAATTCAATTGATGACAGCTTCGCAGTTGTGGATACCGCAGGCATCGCTGGTGTCGAGGTTCTCCAGGAAAACCGTCCGGTGGGCCGTACCAATAACCAAGGGATTCTGTTTATTGAAGGACTACGCGCCTATGAAACCAATCAACTATCGATTGCTGCAGGTGATATTCCGCTGGATATCAACCTCAGCTTTGATCGCCTGAATGTAGTACCGAGCGATCGCAGTGGCGTGATGGCACGCTTCCCCATCACACAAAGCCGTAGTGCGATCATTCGAATACTGGACGGCGCTGGTCAGCCTCTACCGCCAGGAACAGAGGTGACGCTAACAATCAGCGGCGAACATACCAACGTCGGTTACGACGGGGAGTGTTTCATGCAAACGCTGTCGGCGAATAACACTATTACCGCGAAAGCAAAAGACCGTGATCTTTGCCATGCCAGCTTCGACTACACGGCGCAACCCGGCAGTATTCCGAGTATCGGGCCACTCACTTGCCTTTAAGCATCCTATAACGGACCCCATATGATTCGTCACTTACTGTTGATGCTGGCCCTAAGTAGCGCACACGTTCAGGCATCTAATTGCAGTGTCTCCGCCACGCCGCTCAATTTTGGCGCGGTAAAAGGATTGGCTGGAAAAACCGGAGTCAGCACCGCAACGCTCAGTGTCATATGCAGGACGGATGTTGCTACCACGATCAGTTACAGCCTGGCTTATGTAGGCGCTGAGCCGGGCGCCAGCCGAGCGTTGAGTAACGGCTCGGCGCGAGTCGCGTATCAACTATTCGTTTCAAGCACTGACTCCATGCCTTGGAGCATTTCCTACCCTATTACTGACAGCTATGCATTGGCTGCGGGCAGTAGTGTGACGCGCACTTATACCGTGTACGCGAAAGTACAGCCTGGTCGTGATGGCCTGCCTGGGACTTACTCGGATATCGGACAAGTACAGCTGATCTATTAATGTAAAAGCCCCTGAATCGAAAGAGTCAGGGGCTTTATTGTCGCGAGCCTGCAGAGTGTCTGTTTACTCAGACATGCTCACTGCTTTTAGTATGCGCTGGCCGCGACTCTCCATGCCCGTGGTCCACTTCCACCACCGGAATTTCCTTGCCGTCGCAGTCGTGCAACTTGCCTTCGCTGAAGTAATCCCCTTCGCGCAACGCTGCCAGGTCTTGATAACGCAGAACCCGCTCCGCACCAGCCGCAAACACCGATTGCTGATCGGAGTTACCGGCAGTGAGGTGGTTGAAGGTCAGGTTCAGCACGATAGCCATGATCGCCGAAGAACTGATGCCCGAATGGAAAATGGTGGCGAACCAGCTCGGGAAGTGATCATAGAAGTTCGGCGCGGCAATAGGGATCATGCCGAAACCGATAGAGGTGGCCACGATGATCAGATTGACGTTGTTGCGGTAATCCACCTTGGACAGCGTACGAATGCCGCTGGCTGCCACAGTGCCGAACAACACAATGCCCGCACCGCCGAGTACCGACGTTGGCACAGCGGCAATAACTCGCCCCATGAATGGCAGCAGGCCGAGGATCACCAGGAACACACCGCCGGTGGCCACTACAAATCGGCTCTTGATGCCGGTTACCGCCACCAGTCCGACGTTCTGCGCGAAAGCACTTTGGGTAAATGAGCCAAAGATCGGCGCAATCATGCTCGACAGCATGTCGGCTCGCAGGCCATTACCCAAGCGCTTGGAGTCAACTTTGGTACCAATGATTTCACCGACGGCGAGAATATCGGCCGAGGTTTCCACCAGCGTCACCATCACCACGATGCACATCGACAAGATAGCGGCGAAGTGGAACGTCGGCATGCCAAAGTGAAACGGTGCGGGAAAACCAAACATCGGGCCTTCAGCGACCGACGAGAAGTCCGCCATGCCGAGGAATACTGCGATCACCGTGCCGATCACCATTGCCAGCAAAATCGATAAGCGCGAGATGGTTGCGCTGCCGATCTTGCTCAACAGCAACACCAACACCAGCGTCAACGCTGCCAAACCGATGTTGGCCATGCTGCCGAAGTCAGGCGAATGGCTGTTGCCGCCCATCGCCCAGCGCGCCGCCACCGGCATCAGCGTCAAACCGATGGTGGTGATGACAATGCCGGTGACCAGCGGCGGAAAGAACTTGGTAATGCGTGAAAACACCGGCGTGATCAGTAGCCCGATCAACGACGCCGCAATCACCGCGCCGAGAATCGACTGAAAACCGCCCTCCCCGCCGCTGCTGACAATCGCGACCATGGTCGCGACACCCGAGAACGACACACCCTGTACCAGCGGCAACTGACAACCGAAAAACGGTAAGCCGAGGGTTTGCAGTAATGTTGCCAAGCCCCCCGCAAACAATGAAGCAGCAATCAACAAACCGATGTCCGCCGGCGAGAGCCCGGCCGCTTGGCCGATGATCAAAGGCACCGCAACGATGCCGCCGTACATGGTTAGAACATGTTGCAGGCCGTAAGCCATATTCGCGCCGACCCCGAGATTTTCATCCTCAGGCCGTTGGTGTGAAACATGGGGCGTTTTCATGGTTAGGGGGTTCCCTGGTTTTTGTTATGCGCACACTGTATGCAAGACTCAGGACAAATGTCTATAGAGTTGTATACAACTCACCAGTCAGATTATGGACACATGTCCATTTCATCCCTCGCCAGCGGCGTTTCCCCCCTCAAAAATATTTGCAAATACATCCACTCGAGTGCTTTCACCTGCCCCGCCAGGCTTCCTTATTCAGACGACGGACTGCACCGTGCGATGCAGCCTTGAGTCATGCAAGCTCAATCAACCGCTCAAGCACTGGCCTGAGTTTCGCGTTGGCTGGCGCTCGAATCCCGAATTCGCTGTGCAGTAAATCAATTAACTCATCAACGTCACTCACCTGACGCCGCTCGCTTTTGCTACCGAGCCGGTGGATAGCGAAGCTGCCGTTGTTCAACGTACGCCGCCACCCGTCTCCGGTACGTGCCACCATCAGTTGTTTGGCAAAGGGTGATTCGGGGTGCGTTGAGACGTACCAGTTGCCAAGGGTGAAATCGATGTCCTCCTGCCGCTGCAGGTCGAACAGGTACATCGCCCGCCACTCTCCCGCAACGTTGGCGCGTAACAGGTAGCCCTCTTCATTGCGCTCAATGCGATACGGCTCGTGGGGCGTTACTTGTTCTTCTTCGCTGTCCAGCAGCAGCGGCGCAGTGGGAACCATGCCGCCGAAGCCGACGTCGGTGACATAGCGCACACCCTCAAGCAACACCAGGCTCAAGCGATGGGTGCGGGATGTCCATGCACCTTCAGGTTGCCCCATCACCACCCGCCCGCTGATGCCGCGCGCCTCGAAACCCAGAGCTTGCAGCAACGCCAGAAACAAGCAGTTGAGTTCGTAGCAATACCCGCCGCGATGCTCACGCAGAAGTTTGTGCTCGATGGAAGGCAGATCGATCAGGACGGGATCACCCGACAGTGTGTTGAGATTTTCGAACGGGAACGCGCCAGTGTGGCGTAGCTGGAGCTGACGCAGTGTGTGCAGGGTTGGCGCGGGAGGGGCATCGAAACCAAGGCGTTGCAGGTAGGCCGCAAGATTAGTCAGGCGTGGCTCGCTCATTGCTCAGTCCTTATGCGTGAGGCGGCGGTGTGATCCACCGATGCCCACAGGTATAAGGGATAACGCTGTTTGACTGACAATTGAATTAACCAATCGCAACCAGAGGGAATCTCAACGGCGCTTGCGCGACCCTAGCCGAATCCAGGTGGGCGCATGGTCACTGGCGTGCGGTTCATTGCGCACCCAGGCATCGACTCCCGCTTCGTATAGATAAGGACTCAACGCTTGGTTAAGCAGGAGATGATCGATACGCAACCCCGAGTTTTTCTGCCAGTGCTGACGGAAATAATCCCAAAACGTGTAAAGGCGATCTTCGGGATACACGTGACGCAAGGAATCGGTCCAGCCCTGATCAAGAAGACGCTGATAACACTCGCGGCTTTGCGGTTGCAGTAACGCGTCCTTGAGCCAGGAGCGCGGATTGTAGATATCCAGGTCAGTGGGCACTACGTTGTAATCGCCCGCCAGCACCACGGGATGCTCACTGTGCTGCAAATCGCTGGCATAGGTGATCAGCCGCTCGAACCACGCCAGTTTGTAATCGAACTTTGGCCCGGGCTGCGGATTTCCGTTAGGCAAATACAAGCAGCCCACCAATAGGCCGTGGACGGCAGCCTCCAAGTACCGACTTTGGACATCGCTGTCATCGCCCGGCAAACCTCGCCGACTCTCCAGCGGTTGTGCGTCTCGCGCCAGAATCGCCACCCCGTTCCAGGAAGATTGCCCCTGCCAGATCGCGCCATATCCCGCGGCTTCAAACTCCGCTGCCGGGAATGCGCTGTCCACCGATTTCAGCTCCTGCAAGCACACGATGTCCGGTTTCTCCCGCTCCAGCCAGGCCAGCACATTGGGCAAGCGGGCACGCATACCATTGACGTTGAAGGTGGCAATTCGCAAATTCTTCATGGGCCAACAGTCCTGATAACGGGGTGTCTAGCGTGTGACAACTGCACGTTTAGGTGGTTGCGTCCGCTACCGCAAGTGCGGCGTAATAAGCCCCTGATGCCCGCCCTGAATTGCCGAGAACAGCAACGTATGCAAACCACCCTGCAAGGTATCGGAATCAGCCTGCGCCCACTGCACCATGCCGATGCCGACGAACTGGTGAAGGCTGCGGCCGATGGCGAGCTATGGAACCTGACCGTCACCGTGGTGCCCTCCTCGACCACCGTCGACAGCTATTTGAAGAAGGCGCTTGATGGCCGCGATGCGGGAACGGTCATGCCCTTTGTCATCGTGCTGAATGATACCGGCGAGATCATCGGTTCGACGCGCTTCTGGAAAATCGATCGTCTCAATCGCAAACTGGAAATCGGCAGCAGCTGGATCTCTGCCCGCTGGCAAAAAACTTTCGTCAACACCGAAGCCAAATACCTGATGCTGCGCCATGCCTTCGAAATGCTGGACTGTGTGCGGGTGCAATTCACCACCGACGAAAACAATCAAAAGTCACGCAACGCCATCCTGCGGCTCGGCGCACAGCAGGAAGGCATCGTTCGCCACGAACGGATCATGCCGGACGGACGCAAGCGCAACTCGGTGCGTTTCAGCATCATTGATGATGAATGGCCCGATGTTCGACAGAAACTTGAGCAAAAACTTGCGCAGTACACCGTCCGCTGACGCTCACCTTTGCCCGTGCATAACCATTCGTCATCCGGTCGGCACAAAACACACCGCGTTTAACACCAACATCAGGTAGCGACTCACTTTTGGAGACGTACCATGATCGTTAAGAAAATCACTTCCCTGCTGCTGGCAGGCATCTTGTCGGCAGCCTCTGTTGCCACCTTCGCAGCCTCGGGCGACGGGTCTGATGCAACGGGTACCAAATCCGGAGCCACCAGCGGTTCGGCAATGTCACCCAACAACACGCCTGGTGCGCCATCGGGTGGCAACGCTTCCGGCAACGGCAGCAGTGGCTCCAGCTCCGGCTCTGGAACTGGCTCGTCCAGTGGTTCTACAGGCGGCAATGGTGGAAACAGCGGTTCTGGTGCTGGCGGCGGCACAGGTGGGGCCGGTGGAGGCACGGGCGGTGCGGGTGGCGGAACAGGCAGCTGAACGCGAAAAAGTTACCCGTGATTTTTCACATCACGGATAACTTAAGCACCTACGCGCCGGCGTCTTAGCGATCCGAACGCAGCGTCGCTTCGATGCCACCCTCCATCGAGAGCACGGCCGAGCGATTGCGCCCGGAATGCTTGGCTTGGTACAACGCGGCGTCGGCGCGCTGAATGAATACTTCGACGCTGTCGCGCCCGGTGGGCACAAACGCATAGCAGCCAAGACTTACCGTGACGTGCCCGGTGGGTGAGCCGGAGTGGCTGATGTTCTTGTCGATGACGCTTCGGCGGATCTGCTCGGCAATGACCAGCGCGCCCTGGATATCGGTATCGGGCAACAGTACGGCGAACTCTTCACCGCCGTAACGCACCGCAAGGTCCGCTTTGCGATGACAGCAACTTTTCACCGCACGCGCCACTTCAGCCAGGCAATGGTCACCGGCAACGTGGCCATAGGTGTCGTTGTAGCGTTTGAAAAAATCAATATCGAGCATGATCAGGCTCAATGAATTGTTCAGCCTGGCACCGCGTCCAAACTCCACGTCCATCGCGCGCTCGAACAACCGGCGATTGGCCAGGCCAGTGAGGCTGTCGTGTGTAGCGATCAGTTCCAGCGCTTCCTGAGCCTTGCGCAGATCGGCTTCGATGCGCTCGGTGTCGCGCACTTGATGAATGAACACCCAGCCAAATAAACCGACACCGAGGATAACCAGCGCCACAACGACACTGGACTGAAACGCCCTGTCGTACCAACCCCGTAGAACTGCATCGCGCGAGGAGGCCGACGAAACCACCAGCGGGTAGGCATCCAGTTGACTGTAAGCATACAAACGCACAGTGCCGTCGAATGGCGATTTGAACATTGCGCTGCCGGAAAGCGCTTTCGGCAAAAGCTTCTGGAAGATTTCGGTTTGAGCCAGCGACGTTCCGATCTGCGACGCCACGAAGGGTCTTCGCGCCAGCAGTGTGCCGTCGGTTAGCCCAAGGAACATCGCGCCGTTATCGTCGATATCAAAGCTTTTGAAGAATTGATCGAAGTACGACATTTTGATCCCGGCCATCAAGACGCCTTGGAAGTTGCCGCTTTTGTCGTTGACTCGCCTTGAGATCGGAATGATCCACTCACCGTTCTCGCGGCTGCGGATTGCAGGCCCGATGTGCGCCACCGACGTCACGTTCTGCTGGTGAAACTTGAAGTATTCGCGGTCCGCCACACCCGCACCACGAGGCAGGTCGTCGAACGAGGTCACCACCCACTGCCCTTTTTTGTCGAACAGGAAGATGCCGTGCAACTGCTTCAGCGCATGCACGCGCCGGGCGAAGGTTTTCTGCAATAGCGGCTGTTGAGCCGCGCCGTAGCCTTCGGCCTGCAGCCAATCGGCCAGACTGGTCAGCACCAGATCGGCCTTCATGAACGTATCTTCAGCCTGCTGCGCCATCGCCCGGGTCAGGTTCGTGGAGGCAACTTTCGCCTCCTCCAGATCGTGGTGGCGAGACTGCTCCAACTGCAAATACAGCAACCCACACAGGCACAAACACACAGTCGCAATAAACAGCACCGCCGCTTTCAGCAGCGGCAACCGTTTCAGCGTGCCACCGGGGGCGTGATGCGGGTCATAAAGAGGGGTTGGCAAAAGCTCATCCTGAAGGGCAAGGCGTGGGCTACAGCCCAAAACCCTTATTTTTGTGAGCGTAGTCTACGCAGTGGTGAGGAGCAATGGTCCTTTGGCTGGCCAAAAGGCTCGTCACCGCGAAGGAGGAACTCGAATGTCACCCGCTCGGCACTGGTTCCTGACGCCTTTACCGCACTCGCTAAACGTCAAGTCCTTACGCATGCACACGCGAATTTCCGAAAGGACAGGACCGTTACAAATGACTGCGATGCCATTTTCCGAAACCCCTGGGTTGCTTTGCCGAAACATCCGGACAATGTCCCGTGCCTGGTAATACACCGTATCGTTGAAGGGTTGCAGTTGCTGCGGAATCTGGACTGCGCCAACAGCCTTGTCGGCCGTTTCCAAATAATCCGCAGGACTGAGGCCGCTGCACGTGCCGTGTTTCGCCCATTCATGTTCGAGCAATTTGCGCGAGGGGAACAATGTCATGCCCTTAGTTCGTTCCGCTGCGGACAATCTTGTCCTCGGCGGACATGACTGCGGCCAGCCGCCCTGGGCATACTGCGGCCACAAACCGTGCAACACGAAACCGTAGCCTTTCCCGGAACATTGCACATCGCCGTCGTGAGTCAGGCAGTAAGTAGGCGACCACGACAGCGTCAATACGTAGTAGTCGAATACGCCGGCCACGGACTCGGGCCTGGGGCCTTTTGAGTCACGGGCCACACCCAAGCCGATGCCAGCGAACACCAGCACCGCTATTACTGACACCGCATACAGCTTCTTCATCGCTGGCCCGTGCTTGTTGCCGTCACACCCATGCGCAGCGTATCCAGACTGCTGACTTTCACCGGTTGATTGAGGCTGCGCAACACCGTGGAATCGTAGTCATAAACGTCAGGTTTAAACGTCACCCGACCATCGCTGTTCAAGTCGACAGTCCAGTAAGCCAATAGCACCGGCACCTTGACCGGCAGCCGGATATTTTCGGTCCTGCCATTCGCCAACTGCTTTTGAATGCCGGCGCTGTTCCAGCGAACCGGATCGTTGAACAGCAACTCCACCAGTTGCAGCGGATTTTCTACCCGAATGCAGCCAGAGCTGGTGGCGCGAACAGTTTTGGCGAACAACTCGCGATGCGGCGTGTCGTGCAGGTAGATCGCATAGTCGTTGGGAAACCGGATCACCACTTGCCCCAGCGAACTGTCCTGCCCGGCGTCTTGACGCAAGCTCAATCCATTTGGACGGGTCCAGTCGACAGTCGAGGGGTCAACCACCGCGCCAGCCCGGTCGATCACCTTGATTCGGTTGGCGTCGAGATAACCCGGATTCTTTAGGATCTTCGGCAGCACGTCTTCCTTGAGAATCGTCGGCGGCACCGTCCACGTCGGGTTAAACGTGATGTAAGTAATTTCGGCCTGAAAAATCGGCGTATTGCGGTACGGCTTTCCGACCTGCACCCGCGAGCGCCAAATGGGTTGACCATCGCGGTACATCGCGACTTTGTAACCGGCAATATCAACAATCACAAACGTGCCTTGCAGCTTATAAAGCAGCCAGCGAGCCCGCTCCATGTTTACTCGGACCTGATCGATGCGCGCGTCGACCGACACGTTCAATGCGCCCAGCGTCGTTGCGCCGGCCATGCCATCGGCGCCCAGATATTGCTCGGCCTGGTACTTTTTCACCGCCGCTGTGACGGCGCCGTCGTACTTCGTCCCATGCGCAAACCGGGGCTCCAGAAAACCACCTGCCACCAACCTCGAACGCAACTGCGCAACTGCGGGCTCATCCATACCTGGCTTGAGTGAATGACCATCCGCGACCTTCGGCCAACCACCCGCCTCGCGGACCTTGCGCAGTTGTGCCAGCGCCTGGCGCAAGCCTACGTAAACCGCTTCTTGCGGCGGTGCTTCGGCAAAGGCTTTGGCCACGTCATGCGAGTCGAGCGCGGTGAAGAAATTATTCATGTCTTCACGGGGATCGACGCCGGCAGGGTCGAAATTCCAGTGAATATCGAGCCGCGAAGGGTCGACCTTGCCTCGCCGCAGTTGCAGCAGCGCGGTGATAAACGTGTGAGTGGCGGCGATATCAAAAGCCGCCGACTGCTCAGGTGTCGCTTGTTCGGCCAGCATCGACGGACGCGACCTGAGCAACTCATCAATATGAAAATCCGCAGGATTAAGCCCGTCGGCCTGAGTGGCGTTCAAACTGCTGACTAATTGAGCAACGTCATTATCATTCGCCCACGCCGGGCGAAAGTTGCGGTGAGCATAAAAATCCAGCACCACGCGGCTGACGTCTATGCGCTTGTATCGCGCCGATGTCAGCAACGGCGGAAATGCGGTGCTGAGTGGCGCAAGCGTGCTTTGTATCGCCAAAGCGACGTTGTCGTCGGGTGCCGCATCCCTGGCGATGTTAGGCGCAATTATCGACTCGATCGGCGGCGTTTCGGCGAGAGCTGCACCGCTTATCAGAAAGCCCATAAAAAATATGCGGCTTATGACGAATAACCTTGTTAATTGCACCATGAATAATCCTTAATCCCCCGCATTCATCAGCTAGCATTCAACACGCTGCTAGATTCGAAATTAACATGATGAGACATCTATATGGCGCTACAACGTTTTGCTTTTTCAATAGCGGCGCTTCTACTGACTGCAATCTCCATACCGTCAGCCTACGCCGATTCGCTGTCGGCCGCCCTCGTCAAAGCGGCGCCCGGCGCTAACGCCAAGGTCATCGGCCTGGCCGTTCGAGCCACTCAATGCAGCATCGCGCAAGGCACCGCGCCGGCCCAAAGACTCGCCATTATCGATTATTCCCTTCCTTCGACCGAGCAACGCCTGTGGGTGTTCGATTTAAAGAAGCGCAAGTTACTGTTCCACGAACTGGTGGCGCACGGTCGTAACAGCGGCGAAAACATGGCGGTCAACTTTTCCAATCAAAATGAAAGTTTCGCCACCAGTTTAGGCCTGTACCGTACCCAACAGAGCTATGTCGGACAGAACGGTTATTCGCTGCGCATGGAAGGCCTGGAACCCGGGTTTAACGACAATGCCTTTGATCGGGCCATCGTTATTCACGGCGCGCCTTATGTCAGCCCGGTCCTGGCGCGGGCCAACGGCCGTATCGGCCGCAGCCTCGGGTGCCCCGCTGTCAGGCCGGCCATCGCACATCGCTTGATCGACTCGATGAAAGACGGGCAATTGTTGTTTTCGTATTATCCGGACCAACGCTGGTTGCGATCTTCGTCCTATATCAACTGCGGCAGCGGCACGGTGGCAACGGCCGCCAAGTCAACTGTGCGCAAGTAAGCAACTGGCGCGACGCACAGCAAAAAGGGCATACCACACGGTATGCCCTTCTTCGTTAATCGCTGCTTGATTCGTTGCCGATCAATCGTCGTGCATCAGGCCCGAACTGTATTGACTGAAACTGGCGCCAATTGCACTGCCGCCGAAGTTCAACTTGTTGGGATTGGTAGGGCTGTGATTATCAAACGAGTCATACGTTTGGCAATCTTCTGAATAACAGCTGCTGGTGCTGACGCCCGAGCACGCGCTCAAGAGCAAAGCACCGCCGATCATCACGACTTTAAAGAGGTTTGAGATCATTTTCAGTTCCCTGTGGGCTGCAGCACGGTGGTATGGCCTAAGGTCATCATCCTAGGCCTGGAACCCACCACACATTATGAAACTTAGCCGCGTGACAGCATTGGTTCAGCTACGGTGGTTTTTCGATCCAAAGAACCACGCCCTCCCCGTTTACGAGCGAAAGTTAACGGTCTCAAAAGTGCGTGACTGCGCCGAGCGGGCGATCGTATCGACTATTTCGGCGACCCGATAACCGTCCTCAAACGTTGCACGCGGTGCAATCGGTTTGCCTGCCGCCACCGCTTCCAGCATATGTCGCGCCTGGTGGGCGAAGCACTCGTTCCAGCCAAGTGGATGCTGGCCTTGTATGCCAATGGGCAGCCAGAAGTCACTGTAAGGATGGTCCGCTTGAGTGACCAACTGCGTGCGCGCCCCTCGTTTTGGCTCGTAGATAACCAGCTCATTCAAGCGCTCCATATGAAATGCGATTGAACCCTTGCTGCCATCAACTTCAATGAATCCACCGAGATTATGCGCAGTGGCCACTCGCGACGCCTCGAACGAGGCGCTGGCGCCATTCTCAAGCTGTGCAACGCAGACGAAGGCATCGTCGTTCACGTCCATTACTTTTCCGGCCGGGTCTTTGGTCCAGGTGTTGGTCATGGCCGCCACCGAACTCACTTCACCGACCAGGAACCGCGCTTGATCGATATGGTGCGAGCCAAGGTCACCCAGTGCACCAAGGCCTGCTTGCGAGCGACTGAAACGCCAGGACAAAGGATCGCCCGTCACCATGTTGAGTAAAAAGCGCGAGCGAAAGTGACGAATCTCACCCAGTTCGCCTGACTTGATCATTTCTCGCGCCAGATTGAGTGCAGGAATCGATCTGTGCATAAAGGCGCACATGGCGATGGCGTCGGTTGCCCCAACCCCTTTCCACAAGTGATAAGCCTGATCCGCCGAGCCGGCGAGCGGCTTTTCGCAAAATACCGACTTGCCTGCCTTGGCTGCGGCTATCGACGGTTCTGCGTGAAGATGATTAGGCCCACAGTTGATTAATAAATCGATATCAGCAGCGTCTGCGACTTCCCGCCAATCGTCGGTAATGCGTTCGAAACCATAGCGCTGCTGCGCTTGTGCAGCGAGTTCGAGGTTTTGATCGGCCAGCGCAACCAGGCGAATCTCGATTTTCGGCGACCAGCTCGCCATCGCCGCGTTACGCAAAGCCAGTGCGTGCATCTGACCGATAAAACCTGCGCCTATTAAACCAATTCTGATCATCGTGTTTTGCCCGTAGTCGATGCATGTTTTATTTTTGGGTGGCGCGACTGACCAAAAGCACACCTTTGTTTACGTCAATTCAACATGATGAGGTAAAGATCGAATGTCAAATTAATTGTTGACAATTTTGTCGATGATTCTATGGTGAACCTCATGCACTTCTTTTGAAGGGCAACACATAAGAATAAGAGGCACACATGAAGAACGAATTTTCGCGCCGTCGTTTCGGACAGATCTTGCTGGGCGCCAGCGCAGTACTAGCCTGTAGCGGGGTTTTTGGCGCCGTCGCGGGTACGGGCAAGAAGATCGCCATCCTGCCCAAGACACTCATTAACGATGTTTTTCAAATCAAGATCGTTGAAGCGGCGGAACGCACCGCCATTACGCTCGGCATCCCTACCGAACGTTTCAGTTCGAGCAATGATGTTGCGGTACAAGATCAAATCAACATCATCGAAGCGCTGATTGCCCGAGGCGAGTTCGGCGCAATCGTCTTGGCGCCTACCGTCGCACGAGGCTTGGGCAATGTAGTGCGCAAGGCAAAACGCGCAGGCATCTTCGTGATACTGGTTGACGCCAGTACCGATGGCGATGGTCATGTCACGGTCATTCAGGGCGATAACATCAAGGCTGCGGGCGCCGCTGCGGACTTCAGCGCCACACTGATTAGTGAAAAAGGCAAAGTGGCAATGCTCGAGGGCGAGCCTGGTGGCACTACTGCGGCGCAGCGCACACAAGGTTTTCATGAGGCACTTAAGAAATACCCTGACATTCAACTGGTCAGTTCTATCACCGGGCGCTGGACTTTACCGGGTGGCGTACAAGCTACCGAAGCAATTATCACTGCCCATCCCGATATTGACCTGATATTTGCAGCCTCAGACATGATGGCGCTAGGCGCCCGCCAAGTACTGGAACGGCAGGCAAAAAAAGCACAAGTAAAAGGTAATGGCGATCAGGCCAAAAAGTTTTCGGAGGTCAAGACAGTAGGCTTTGATGGAGTGGCCGAAGCCGTCAAGCAAATCTGGGCCGGCAAGATGTCCGGTACTGTTTCCCAAGATCCTGCATTCATGGGCAGTAAAGCCGTCGAGATAGCGGGCCAGTTAATGTCCGGCGAAAAGCAACCTTCAGATTTCCCCCCGCTCATTGATTCCAATATGTTGCTGGTAACAGCCGACAATGTTGACGAATACGCCGCAGAGATAGGCCTGCAAAAGAGCTGACTTTTCATCGCGAACCACCACTCCGATTCGATCAATAAAAACACTATTCAAGATAGGAGGAATACATGTCGCTTCTTTCAATTCACAATGTGCGCAAGCAGTTTGGCGCCTTATTCGCGCTGGACAATGTGTCTATCGACTTTAATGCTGGCGAAGTCGTCGCTTTGCTGGGCGATAACGGTGCAGGCAAGTCCACACTGATCAAAGTCATTTCTGGCACTTATATACCCGAAGAGGGTGACATTGTTCTTGATGGCGAGAAAATAGCATTTTCAACACCAAAAGCCGCACTTGAAGCCGGTATACAAACAGTGTTCCAGGATTTGGCACTGTGCGACAACTTAAGCGTCGTGGCCAACCTTTATCTAGGCCAGGAGTTACGTAAATCTATCTTCCCTGGCGTGTCTTTTTTCGACAATACAAGCATGCGACGCCGAGCCACAGAGTTGCTGGAGGAACTTGCCGTCGATTTGCCCAGCGTCGATGCCATGGTCAAGGACCTGTCCGGCGGTCAACGACAATCGGTTGCCATTGCCAAAGCGGTAAACGCCGATTGCCGGGTGATCATCATGGATGAACCGACTGCAGCCCTCGGTGTAGCCCAGACCCGAAAGGTACTGGCGCTGGTGAAAGAACTGCGTGCGCGGGGCATGGCAATCATTTACGTCACTCACAACATGCACGATGTGATGGAGGTTTGCGACCGCTGCGTGATCATGAAAAACGGTCGAAAAGTCGGCGAGGTCATGACCTCTGCCATCAGTAAAGAAGAGTTGGCCAACATTATCATCACCGGTGAAATGAAGACGGCTGCCACCGACCCAATTCAACTTCCTGCTTAGGTGCCTTATGTCCGCGCATTTATATTCAAAAACTCCACCCGACAAACCTGCCGAAAGAGCGTTCACATTTTCATTCTGGCGTTTGTTCGATGTGATCGGCCCTTTATTATTACTGATCATTATTTTCGTGGGCATAACACTCATTCATCCCGCATTTTTCAGCAGTGCCAACATGTTGACCATCGGCTTACAGGCCTCGGTCAATGCATTACTGGCGATCGGTATGACACTGGTCATCATCTCTGGCGGTATTGACCTCTCTGTCGGCACCATGATGTCACTGTCCATGGTGGTGATGGCAGTCGCTACAACTTCGTTGGGCATACCAATGCCGGGTGCAATAGTGATTGCCATTGGCCTGAGTATTGTCGGCGGTGCTGTTAATGGTTTCCTGATTGCCTATGGCCGGATCCCTGCTTTTATTGTGACACTGGGCATGTTGGGTATTGCCCAGGGTATCGCCTTGAAACTTTCAGGAGGCTACGCGCTGTATGGTTTTCCAGAGTGGTTTGATTACATCGGAAATGGAGAACTACTGGGTATTCCGTTTCCAATATGGATAGTCGCCGTTGTTGCCATCTTGGCTCACTTGATATTTACCCAGCGCCCATTAGGTCGTTATGCCTACGCCATTGGCGCCAGCGAAGAAAGTGTCAGGCGTGCCGGTGTCAATGTTAAACGGCTAAAAATCAAAATCTATATGTTTGCCGGTTTTACGGTCGGCTGCGCTGCGATTGTGCTGTCGTCACGCATCAGCTCTGCGCATCCCGGGATTGGTCTTGGCTATGAACTCGACGCCATTGCTGCAGCCGTGATTGGCGGCGCCAGTTTAATGGGCGGGCGCGGAAGTGTAATGGGCGCCGTCAGTGGCGCGCTGGTCATGGCGACCATCCGCTTCGCATTGAATGTCTTTGGCATGGACCCGTTTTTACAACAGATCGTGGTGGGCGTAGTGCTTATCGGCGCGGTGTATCTCGACACTGTCCGGGTTTCATATGAAGAAACGCTTACTAAAGCGCGCGCTCGACAAAAGTGACATCCCCTTCAGCAAGAGGACACACAGAATGTACTCGACACTTTTAACCAAACTCGGCCGCCGCTTGCGGCTCGGCATGGTGGGCGGCGGCTTTGACTCGGTGATCGGCGAAACGCACAGGATTGCGTACCAAACCGATGGTTATTATGAGTTGGTAGCGGGTGCTTTTTCGATCGATCAAGACGTATCACGCGCAACGGGCGCAGGGTTGTTGGTGGCACCTGACCGTATTTACGAAGACTATCGCGACATGGCGAAGCGTGAAGCGGCACGCAGCGATGGCATCGACGTTGTCGTGATTGCGACGCCGCCGCAAATACACAAGGACGTTGCAATGGCGTTTCTTGAGGAGGGCATCGATGTCATTTGCGAAAAACCACTGACCAAAACCGTTGCGCAAGCGCAGGAGCTGGCTGCATGTGTGGCAGCATCGGGACGTCTGTTTGTGCTGACCCATTGCTACTCCGGGTTCCCCATGGTCCGCCATGCACGGGACCTCGTCAGGTCCGGTGCGCTGGGTTCCCTGCGCATGATTGAGGTCGAGTTTGCGGGTGGTGCGCCGGGTGTATCGGTGGAGCCGGACGATCCCGCTCAGCGGCATTGGCGTTTTCGTGCTGCATCAATGGGCAAAGAAGCCGTGTTGGGCGAAGTTGGCTCGCATGCTTACCATTTGATGAGCTATGTCACCGGCAAGTTGCCCCAACGTTTGTCTGCACGCCTGCAAACATTGGCGGCTCGACGAGAAGTGTATGACAACGCTTATCTCGATTTCGATTATGCGGAGGGCGTTGTTGGTCGCCTGTGGGCGAGCTACGTTGCCACGGGTAGCCAGCATGGTTTGTCATTGCGTATCTATGGTGACAAGGCCGCCATCGAATGGCGTGAAGAAAATGCCGAATACCTCCATTTCAGACCGCTGAACTCACCAGAGATGATTCTGCGATCAGGGCAAGACGGCACCTCGGATTTTGTCGCGCGCTCTTCGCGTTTCCGCCCTGGGCATCCTGAAGGATACCCGCTGGCTTTCGCCAATATCTATGCAGAAGCCGCGCTGGCGCTGGTTGCTGCCCGCACCGCAAACAGTACTTCGGAGTTGATGGGCAACCTGCCCGGCATTGCCGATGGAGTCGCCGGCATGCGCATGATCGCCGCCGCCACCGAATCAAACAATAACGACGGAGCGTGGCAATCCTTGTAATGACACAACGGCCACAAAACAACGAGTGCCGCGCTGTTGAACATTTAATTCAGGTGAAACCCATGCGAGCAAACGGCTTACAGGAAGTATGGCAGCAAGGCAGATGCGCATTGAATGCGTGGTTGTCTATCGGCTCCAGTTACAGCGCCGAAGTACTGGCGCACTTGCCTTACGATGCAGTCACGGTTGATCTTCAACATGGCATGTTCGATCTAGAGACAGCACTCGGCATGCTGCAAGCGATTTCAACGACCGCTACAGTGCCAATGGTTCGAGTGCCCGCCAATACTCCCTGGCTTATCCAGAAGGTGCTCGACATGGGAGCCTATGGCGTGATTTGCCCGATGATCGACACACGCGAACAGTGCGAAACCTTCGTGAAAACCATGAGATACCCACCCCATGGTGATCGCAGTTTTGGCCCCGCGCGCGGCCTGTTGTATGGCGGCGCCGATTACGTTACGGGTGCCGATGAGGCTGTGCTGTCGTGGGCAATGATCGAAAGCGAATTGGCATTGGAAAACCTCGAACAGATCGCCAGCGTCCCGGGTTTGCAAGGGCTTTACATCGGGCCTAGTGATTTGTCCATGACGCTGGAAGGTGTGATCAGCCATCCACTCTCACCCCGGGTGACCCGCGAAATCGAGCGCATCATCAAGGTTGCCCGCGCGAATAAACTGCGGATCGGCATTTTTTGTCCCGATGTGGCGTTCGCCCGCGAGATGGTGAAGTCGGGTTGCGATTTGGTGACAGTGATGAACGATGCCGGTTTGCTGCGTAAAGCCACCGGGGCACTGATTGCAGAAATGCAGATGACCGCTGAACGATAATACAATGCGGTATTCCTGACCTATTGCCTCTATGGGTCAGGAATAATAATCAGGCGTTAAGCGCGGATTTATTCCCCTCGAATATTGATCTCGATGCGAATTCCGTTCGGATCGATAACGTATATCTGTGACAACTTTAATGCGGGGGTCTCCACGGCCTCGAACTCGACTTTCAGTTCACGCAGATGCCCGCAGAAACCCTTGTAATCGTGCCCCTCAAAAGCGACATGATCAATTGCACCCGTCTTGCCTGCTTGATCCACTTTGACGAAGTTGATGTGTATGGCCGGCGTATCGCCTACATAAATCCAGGTGCCCGGCCGGCTGACATCGGGGCGGCGCTGCGGGGCGTTTTCCAGCCCTAGCACCTCGGTATAAAACTTGACGGTTTGATCGGGTTTAACCGTCTCTATATTGAAATGCTCAAGTTTGCTGAGTTTCATACCTCGTACCTCTATTCAATGAAATTTCACTCTAGGCATTGTTAAATATATTGTCAACAATACATTTAACACAATCATCGGGGATTTATTGGTATTATTTGCGCCAGTGAAATAGCAGTCGGAAAGCACGTTAGCCAAGTTCGACGGAAGACTGCCAACCTCCTGTTTATCAGTCTCCCGGGCGACTAAAAGCATCGAAAATTTTGAGGATCTGGAATGCGTGCAGATGTAGTTCAGCAGTTGGAAGAAGACATCGTATTCGGCGTGCTTCATTCAAAAGAGAAGCTGATCGAAGAAGACCTGGCCGCACGATTTAATGAAAAACGCCACGTCATCCGCGATGTGCTGGAAGACCTGCACGCGGCCGGATTGATCACGCGCATCCCGAATCGTGGCGCATTTGTGCGTGAGCTGACGCCGACCGAAGTGACTGAAATATACGAGGTGCGAGAGGTATTGGAAGTCTCCGCCGCCATGCGCACGCCGCTACCGGCGCCAGCCCCCATCCTGGCAAAGATGCGCGAAATTCAAGATCGCCATTCCGCCGCCATCGCCGCGGGAGACCTGCGCGCGGTGTTCTACCTGAACATCGAATTCCACCAGGCCCAATATTCAGCCTGTAACAACAGCAAACTGGTCGAAATTATTGGCGATTGCGCCAAACAGGCTCACCTCATCAGAGCCGTCAAATACGCAGACCCAGGGCATCTGAAGAAGGTCGAGAACGATCACCTGGCCATTCTTGCGGCGATGAGCGGCACTGATCGGCAAGCGCTGATCGACGTGGTGAAAGCCCACTTGCCAGACTCCCCCAATGCCTACATTCGCGCTTACGAACTGCGTTATGGCAAAGCGCACGACGCTGTTTAGCAAGGCATGAATAACATCACGCTCAACGCCGCGCGCTGCGGCGGCGTTTGAGCTACGGGCTGCGCAGTCTTTACTCGATGCGGTGGCCTGATGCGGAACGGTCAGGCAGGACTCGCTTAAACCTCGCCGCCTCAATCCTGATAAACTGCCCAACCTCCCTGCCTCACCGATTCCAGATCCCCAAATGCCTTCTACCGTCGCTACGCCTGCCCCACTCTCCCGCCGTTTCAGCGTTGCGCCGATGATGGATTGGACAGACCGTCACTGTCGTTTCTTCCTGCGCCTGCTCTCCAAACATGCCCTGCTGTACACCGAGATGGTCACCACCGGTGCGTTGCTCAATGGCGATCACGAGCGGTTCCTGCGTCACAACGAGGCCGAGCATCCGCTTGCGTTGCAATTGGGTGGCAGTGTTCCTTTGGACCTGGCCGCTTGTGCGCGCATGGCGCAGGAGCACGGCTACGACGAAGTGAACCTGAATGTGGGTTGCCCGAGTGATCGGGTGCAGAACAACATGATCGGCGCGGTGTTGATGGGGCATCCGCAACTGGTGGCGGATTGCGTGAAGGCGATGCGCGACGCGGTGTCGATTCCGGTGACGGTCAAGCACCGGATCGGGATCAACGGGCGCGACAGTTACGAACAGTTATGTGAGTTTGTTGGCACGGTTCGGGATGCGGGTTGTACGAGTTTTACCGTGCATGCACGGATTGCGATTCTGGAAGGGTTATCGCCCAAGGAAAACCGTGACATTCCGCCCCTGCGTTACGACGTGGCGGCGCAATTGAAGAAGGATTTCCCGGAGCTGGAGATCATTCTCAACGGCGGCATAAAAACACTGGAAGCGTGCCACGAGCATTTGCAGACGTTCGACGGCGTGATGTTGGGCCGCGAGGCGTATCACAATCCTTATGTAATGGCTGAGGTGGATCAGCAATTGTTCGGCAGCACCGCGCCGGTGATTAGCCGGGCCGAGGCGCTGGCGCAGTTGCGACCGTATATAGCAGCGCATATTGCGGCGGGTGGTTCAATGCATCACATCACCCGGCATGTATTGGGGCTGGGCACTGGTTTCCCCGGGGCGCGCAAGTTTCGGCAACTGCTGTCAGTGGACATCCACAAGGCTAAAGAACCTTTAGCCTTGCTGGATCAGGCAGCCGAGTTGTTGGAGGGACGTTGATCGTCGCTTTGTTTGAACCTGTGCTGCATTTCGGCATCGTATTTATCGACACCGCGCCCCGCCATTCAAACAGCTGTTTCTCAAGTTGTTGCCGCTGGGGCCATCGATACACGTAAGCACCCTTGAGTGGCCGTCAGCGCTCGGGTAATGTCATCAGACCCATAGGACAGAGCACGCCCATGACTTCCAAGCTGGAACAACTCAAGCAAATGACCACTGTTGTTGCCGACACCGGCGACTTCGAAGCTATCGCTCGCGTTAAACCCGTGGACGCTACTACCAACCCTTCCCTGCTGCTTAAAGCCGCGGCCATTCCTGGTTACGCCGAGTTGCTGAACGCTTGCGTTCACGACTGCAAGGGCGATGTGGGCTTGGCCAGCGACCGTTTTGGCGTAGCGGTCGGGCAAGAAATCCTGAAAGTTGTGCCGGGGCGTATTTCTACAGAAGTGGATGCACGCCTCTCGTTCGACACTGACGCCGTATTGAAGCGCGCGCACCGTCTGACGGACCTGTACGACAAGGCCGGTATCGGTCGTGATCGCGTCCTGATCAAGATCGCTTCCACTTGGGAAGGCATTCGCGCTGCCGAGATCCTGGAAAAGGAAGGCATCCAGACCAACCTGACGCTGCTGTTCTCATTTGCTCAGGCTGCTGCTTGTGCGGATGCTGGCGTGTTCCTGATTTCGCCGTTCGTGGGTCGCATCTACGATTGGTACAAAAAGGCCAACGGCAACGATTACACCGGCGCTGATGATCCGGGCGTTCAGTCGGTTACGCGCATTTACAACTACTACAAGGCCAATGCCTACAAGACTGTGGTGATGGGCGCCAGCTTCCGCAACCTGAATCAGATCGAGCAACTGGCTGGCTGCGACCGCCTGACCATCAGCCCGGACCTGATCGATAAACTGGCTGCGGATAACGGCAAGCTGGAGCGCAAACTGGCGCCAGGGCATGCGGGTGAAGCACGCCTGAACCTGAATGAAGCGCAGTTCCGCTGGTTGTCCAACGAAGATGCGATGGCGACCGAAAAACTGGCTGAGGGTATTCGTCAGTTTGCTCGGGACCAGGAAAAACTTGAGGCGCTGTTGCAAGCCAAGCTGTGATCTAGATCCAAGGGATGTAAAAAAGGCGAACCTTGATGGGTTCGCCTTTTTTATGCGCTGCTAT
This sequence comes from Gordonia sp. IEGM753, assembly GCF_050321825.1. Classification (NCBI taxonomy): domain Bacteria; kingdom Bacillati; phylum Actinomycetota; class Actinomycetes; order Mycobacteriales; family Gordoniaceae; genus Gordonia; species Gordonia sp. IEGM753. Next base: position 498,927 of record NZ_JBNQGB010000001.1, on the reverse strand, counting down.
ACAGCCTTGTGCAGATCAATGACGCTCTAGAGCATTCACCAGGTCATGAAACGCTTCGCGATTGGAGTCGTTCAGGCCCATGAGGATTTTGTGCGCTTCAAGCACCTTGATCCGCACTATTTCTTCGGACTGATCCTGATCTGGCAGGTCGGTCAGGCATTCCGGGCACGGAATCGGGCGATCAACAATGTTGAACACCTGCTCGAAGCCCATGGATTGCAGCAGACGCGTGATGTCTTCGTGGGTGGTGACGACGGTCGGCAGCAGGCCGACCTTTTGCCGAGACAGGATAGACAGCTTGGCCAGCAGGCCAAGTGTGGTGCTGTCGATGCTGCGGGTTTCGGTCAGGTCGATCACGATCGCGTTGAAGTTCAACGCCGTGAAGATCCGCTCAATAGTCGCATCCAACGCCGAACACAGGGTCAGGCGAACTTCACCGACGAACTTCAGCACGAAGGTGCCGTCCTGCTCGGCGAACTGGATTCTACCGGTACTCATTAAAGATTCCTGCTCAACACCAACAGGGCGATATCATCCGGCATCTCCCCCAGCGTGGCCAATCCAAAAACCTGCCGCAGCCCATCCAGGGTGCCGCCCGCAGCCTTGACCCGTTGGGGCAACGCCGCTTCTTTTTCTTTCAGTGTCGGTTCTGGCAACAAATCCAGAATGCCATCGGACATCAGCGTCAGGCTGAACGTCGGCGGCAGTTCCAGCACGTGATCTTCATACGTGGCTTCATTAAAGAGGCCAACCGGCAGACCACGCCCTTCCAGATAACGAACAGTGTCTGGCGTGTACAACACAGGCAACGGCAAATGACCGCCGATGCTATAGGTCAACAAACCTGTCTCCTCGTCGATGACTCCACCGACCATTGTGACGTGTTTACCCAGCTTACAACTGATCAGGCCCCGGTTGATATGACCAAGAACCTCTGAAGGCTTAAATTCTGGCAATGTGCCATTGCGCTTGGATTCAAACAGCAAGCGCGTGGTCATGAATTTCAGCAGCACGGTGACAAAGGCTGAAGAAGCGCCATGACCGGAAACATCCGCCAGGTAAAACGCTACCCGACGCTCGTCGACCCGAAAATAGTCGACAAAATCACCCGACAGGTACAACGACGGGATGATCTGGTGTGCAAACTGGAACTCGTCAATCGTCCACGGGCTGATCGGCAGCATGTTCATCTGCACCTGACGACCGGCGTTCTGGTCTTCTTGCAGCAGGTTCAGGCTGGCTTCCAGCTCACGGTTGGCCTTTTCAAGTTTCTCGCGGTAGCGCTGGTTTTCCAGCAGCAGGCGCGCACGATCCAAGGCCCGACGCACAGAGTGCTCAAGCACGGCCAGATCTTCGAGAGGCTTGATCAGGTAGTCGGCCGCCCCCAGGCGCAGCGCCTCGACCGCGTCGTTCATCACGCCGGCGCCCGAAACCACGATCACCGGGGTTTGCGGCGACAGCTCGGTGACCTGACGGATAAGTTCGAGTCCGCCCATCTGCGGCATACGCAGATCGCAGATGACCAAGTCGGGCTTGTCTTGCTCGAATACCTGAAGACCCTGCTGGCCATTGCTGGCCTGCAAGACGCTGAAACCACTGTCTTCCAAATAGGCGGCGAGACTCGCGCGCACTACTTCGTCATCATCGATTATCAGCAGCGTGGCACTGGTTTTTGGCATGTGGGCAAACGGCGCCAGAATTAGGTTGGCGTAGCAGGTTGGGCAATTGGCCCCGCGCTGACTACTGGATTCGCTTTCTAGCCTCTCTGATGCGCCGCGTTCGAGCCTTTTGCACGACGCGCAGTTACACCAGAGGTGCCCTTCTAAGGCGCAGACGGTACTCCCATCCGCGGGGCGTTTCAAGCTCACGCCGATGGTCGCTTGAGCTCTTTACTTGTCAAATCACCGGGAGTTATAAGAACAGGCAAAACCGTAACTCAATGGAAGGTTGCAGCGCATGAGCCAAACCGATCGGGACTACAGCGAAAAGCGCGATTTCATCCGCATGCGAGTCGATGCCGACGTGTCGCTAATTCATCAAGGTGACGAGGTGCAAGCTGTCTGTATCGACCTTTCCAGCAGCGGCATGCAGGTTGAAGCACCCCGACGGTTCCACGTGGGTGACCTGCTGAACGTACGAATTGATTCCGACCATGCGGCACTGAAAGGGCTTGAAGCCGACACCAAAGTGGTCTGGGTGAAAGAACAGGACGGCGGAAGTCAGAAACTCGGGCTTACAATCTTGAAAATGAAATGACCTGGCTATAAACCAGAGAAGGCGGCCAATGGGCCGCCTTCTTCGTTTTTCAGTCGAGATTAAAAATCGTCTTCGACCTTGCCGTCTTTCACTTTGAACTCGCGGTTCTGCAAGTACGCATTACGGATGAAAATGTACTTGTCGCCGTTGATCAGCTTCTCGGCCGACAACAGGCTGGCGCGGGTATCGACGATATTCAGGCCGAACACAGCGTTACGCACTGGCACATCGTTGATGTACGGATAAGGACCGGTGTAACCGTCGACCACCTTCGATGGAGCATCACGCAAGGTGCTTGGGCCCAGCAGCGGCAGCATTACATAAGGGCCGCTTCCTACGCCCCAATAGCCGAGCGTCTGACCGAAATCTTCGTCGCTACGTTGCAGGCCCATTTTGGTACCTACATCGAAGAAGCCCAGCAGGCCGAAAGTGGTGTTGAAAATCAAGCGCGCAGTATCAACGCCAGCGGCAGCCGGTTTGGCCTGCAAAATGTTGTTGGCGAGGTTGGTAACGTCACCCACGTTGCGGAACATGTTGTGGATGCCGTCTTCCAAAAACTGCGGCGTTACAAATTCGTAGCCCTGCGCCAAAGGCTTCAAGGCGTAGGTATCCACGAAGTCGTTAAACTTGTAGATCGGGCGGTTAACACTTTCCCAAGGATCGTCTTCCGAAGCTGCCTGGGCAACAAACGGAACCAGCAACACGCTGGCGCACACACAAAGCTGAGCTAGATGATTGCTCCAGCGCATAGAAAAACTCCTTGGATTGTACTGGCGAGAGCACCTGGCTCTCGCGTTAAGCTGGTTAGTATAAGACGGAAAAGCCGCTTTAGGCAGCATCGTGCGCGATGGTCTGCGGATGATTCGTGTTGAATCCCGCCTATTCACAGCCGTGTCACTCAACTGTCACTGACGCCGCATAGCCTTTGTCACTATTTCAGGGACGCTGATATGCCGCACGCCGAAACCTTACCCCTCGCCGCTCCCCACCTGACCGCCGTGTTGTTCGGCCTCAGCGGGTGCCTGGTGGATTTCGGCGCCCGCACACGCCAGCAAGACGATCACTGCGCCGAGCATGCCGAAGTAACGCCCGGCGCGCTCGATAGCGTACTCAGCTTGCAGCGTCAGCAAATCCCCTGTGCATGGCTTGATGAATTAACGCCCGCTCTCAGCCACGCCCTCGCACGCGCATTGCCGAACTGGATTAAACCTTCGCAACAACTCGCAACAAATATCCCTTGGCCTGCGCCGCATGCTTGCTGGCAAGCCTTGATAACGCTAGGCGTCGAACGACTCGACGGCTGCGTACTGGTCAGTGGCGAGCCGCGACTGCTGCAAGCGGGATTGAATGCCGGGCTATGGACCATCGGATTGGCGTCGTGCGGCTCGCTCTGCGGACTTGCTCCCAATGAATGGCAAGCGCTGACCCAGCAAGAGCGCGAGCTAAAGCGCGGCAAGGCCACGGTGCAGCTATTCGGCCTGGGAGTGCATTCGGTGATCGACCACCTTGGCGACCTTGACACATGCCTGGCCGATATCAGCCTGCGCCGCCTAAAGGGCGAAAAGCCCTGATCGAGATCATGCAGGATATTCTTCAGTGGATTAATCTAAACGCCAGCCATAGACCTTTGGCGTGCCGCTGCGGTCTATGCCAGTGCCTATCGATAAAAGGAAGAACGTCATGCCTGCCCGCGAACTGCAAGAACAACTCAATACTCTGCGCGAGCAATTGGAACAGAATCCACCACTGTCCGAAGCCGAGCGCGCCGACCTGCACGCGCTGATGCAACAAATCGAACTGGAACTGGAGCTCGAAACCAAAACCAAGGATTCCAACCTCGCCGACGGGGTCAACCTGGCCGTCGAACGCTTCGAACTCGAACACCCCGCGATTGCCGGCACCTTGCGTAACATTGTGCAAACCCTGGGCAACATCGGGATCTGATCCCGGCAGATGCTAAAAAGCCCCGCTAAAGATAGCGGGGCTTTTTATTGCGCCGTATCTGGCGCGCCTGAAAGTGTTACTGACGGGCCAGGCGATGGTTCGGCAGCTGTACGTCTTCAGTGCTGCGATACGGGTTGATATCCAGGCCACCTCGGCGCACGTACCGCGCATACACGGTCAACTTTTCAGGTTTCAACAACCGCTGCAGGTCGAGGAAAATCCGCTCAACGCACTGTTCGTGGAAGTCGGAGTGCTGACGGAAGCTCACCAGGTATTCCAGCAAACTGGCGTGGTCCAGCGCAGCGCCACGGTAATGCACGGCGACGCTGCCCCAGTCCGGCTGACTGGTCACCGGGCAGTTGGATTTGAGCAGATGGCTGTGCACGCTTTCTTCAATGATGCGCGATGGATCGCAACGCAGCAGTTCCGGGCGTGGATGCTCATAATTGCTGACGCTGATGTCCAGATCGTCAATGCACACGCCAGGCAATGCTACGACGCCTTCGGCTTCGACCTCTTTCAGACTGCGAATGCGCACACCCACCGGCTTACCGGCAGCGGCCGACAAGTCCTTCACCAGGGTTGCTTCAAGGCTTGCGTTATCAGCGAATGGCGTCTGATTCAAAGAGTTCAGGTACAGCTTGAACGACTTTGATTCGATGATGTTCGGCGAGTCCGCCGGGATGCTGAACTCACCAATCGCCACCACCGGCTTACCCGACGGCAGCAGCCAGGACAGCTCGAAGCAGTTCCAGAAATCCACACCTTTATAAGGCAGGGTTTCAGCCGTCAAACCCAGTTCGGCCCATTTTGCGGTGCGCGGAATCGGGAACAGCAAGGACGGCGTGTAAGTGGCGATGTATTCGCTGGATTTGCCCAGCGGCGAGTGTTCGGCTGCGGGATGCATGGCGGAAACCTGACTGAAGAATCAGCGGATTCTACCAGCCTTTGCCCAAGCCTTTGAGTGGTTACTGACTGACAGTCAACTTGCCGACCATCCCAGCCTGGTAGTGGCCCGGAATATTGCAGGCAAATTCCAGGTTGGTGGCTTTGGTAAAGGTCCAGGTCAGCTCAGCGGTTTTGCCCGGGCCCACGAGCACGCTATTGGGGTCATCGTGCTTCATTCCATGGTCCATGCCGCCCATGGCGCTGTGGTCCATTTCTTTCATCGCTGTAGGCGTCAGCATGCCGTTTGCCTGCATTTTCAACATTTCCTGCTGGTGCCTGGCGTGCATCGCCGCATCCCCCAGGTTGAATTCGTGCAGCAACTGGCCCTTATTCACCAGCACAAAACGAATGGTCTCACCGGCCTTGATATCGATCGCCTTAGGCGTAAACGACATATCGCCCATCACCACTTCGACACTGCGGGTCGCGCTGGCTGCCGGTGCAGGCTGGCCAAAATCATAAACATGCGCAGGCGCTGCCCACACGGGCGAGTTAAACGCCAGCAAACAGGCGGCCAGCATCATTGATTTGCGCAAAAACATAGTCGTACTCCAACAAAGTAGGGTCCAGCGTGTAGAAAACTCTAAACTGCTGCGACTGCCCGCAAGCTGACAGCCAGATTACAACTTTGTCAGGTTGGCCCGTAATGATACGGCCCACGGTATAAGCGTTCGTTCCACTGTCCCGAGTTGCCCATGAAACTGCTGATCGTCGAAGACCAACCGAAAACCGGCCACTACTTGCGTCAGGGCCTGAACGAGGCCGGTTTCAACACCGAATTGGTCGCCGACGGCAACACCGGCCAACAAATGGCCTTGAGCGGTGATTACGCCCTGTTGATCCTGGACGTGATGCTGCCCGGTCGCGACGGCTGGCAGATTCTGCAAGCAGTGCGCAGTGCAGGGCTTGATACGCCGGTACTTTTTTTGACGGCTCGCGATGCAGTTGAAGACCGGGTTCATGGCCTCGAACTGGGCGCCGACGATTACCTGGTCAAACCGTTCGCGTTCTCCGAATTGCTGGCACGGGTCCGCAGCTTGCTGCGTCGCGGCAGCGCCACACCTCAGGAAACCAGCCTGCAATTGGCCGACCTGCGACTGGATCTGATCCGCCGCCGCGTCGAGCGCAACGGTCAGCGCATCGACCTGACGGCCAAGGAATTTGCGCTGTTGGAAATGCTGTTACGTCGTCAGGGCGAAGTCCTTCCCAAGTCGTTGATCGCCTCCCAGGTGTGGGACATGAATTTTGACAGCGACACCAACGTCATCGAAGTTGCGATCCGCCGTTTACGCCTGAAGATAGATGATGAGTTCCCGCAGAAACTGATTCACACGGTGCGCGGCATGGGTTACGTCCTCGAAGAGCGTCCTGCCTGATGCGCCGGTTGTCCTTGAGTAACCGCTTGGCACTGCTGTTTGCGGGCTGCACTGCTGTGGTTTCACTGTTCGCCGGAGTGTTGTTCAACCGTGCCAGCGAAGCGCACTTCATTGAACTTGATCAGCAGTTGCTGGACGGCAAATTGATTGGTTTGCGTCGGGCACTTCAGGACATTCAGTCGAGTGAAAGCGAGGGCAAACTGGCGGATGAATTGAGCCGGCAGGCTGACTTGTCCCTGCGCATAACCGGCAGTGATGGCAAGCGCTGGTACGACAGTTCGATTCGGTTGCCGGAAAAACTTCCGCAGCAATCTGGCCTTTCAAGTATCAACGATGGTGGCACCGACTACCGCGTTCTGAATGCTCCGCTGTACCCCGACAAAACCGATTCGCCGCAGCTGACACTGCTGTTGGACATCACTCATCACCAACACTTTCTGCAGCGCATGCAACACCTGATCTGGCTGACAGTGGGTTTATCCGCGTTGGCCACGGCGCTGCTCGGTGCCTGGGCGGCGCGCAGCGGTTTACGGCCGTTACGGCGAATGAGCGCGATAGCCAGTGGCGTTTCGGCGCATTCCTTGAACGCTCGCTTGCCAGAAGAGACCATGCCACCTGAGCTTGCGGAAATGGCCCACAACTTCAACGCCATGCTCGGACGACTCGACGACTCTTTTCAGCGGCTCTCGGCGTTCTCTGCCGACATTGCCCATGAACTGCGCACACCGTTGTCGAACCTGCTGACCCACACCCAGGTCACCCTAACCCGCCCACGACCGATCGAGGATTACCGCGAAGCATTGCACAGCAACCTCGAAGAACTGCAATGGATGGCGCAATTGGTCAACGACATGTTGTACCTGGCCAAGGCAGATCATGGGTTACTGGTGCCTAAACGCGAGCCGCTGGCGTTGGCGGAAGAAGCCGATATGTTGCTTGAGTTTTTCGCGCCGCTGGCCGAGGACGCCCGAGTGACGCTGAGCCGCGTAGGCCATGCCCGAATGGAGGGCGACCGAAACATGTTGCGCCGTGCCTTGTCGAATTTGCTGGATAACGCCCTGCGGTTCACGCCAAACGACGGCGAAGTTCAGGTTCGGATCAGCGACCAGGCTAAAGGGTTGAGGCTAAGTGTCGAGAATACGGGGAGCGGGATTGCCGAGGATTTGCTGCCAAGGTTATTTGACCGCTTCTATCGAGCGGATCCTGCGCGACGCGAAGGCAGCAGTGAACATGCAGGATTAGGGTTGGCGATCACCCAGTCGATCATCCGTGCCCATGGCGGGCAGATTCATTGCGAATCGGATAATGGGTGGACACGGTTTGTGATTGAGTTACCCAAGCAGGATTGAGACCGGATATTCCGGCCTCTTCGCGAGCAAGCCCGCTCCCACATTGGGCCTCAGTTGATCAGAAATCTACGGCTCAACTCGGTTAAATGTGGGAGCGGGCTTGCTCGCGAAAGCGGTATATCGGCTTACGAATACCGCAACGCGTGAGCCGGCTCGATCTTCGCTGCGCGCCACGCTGGGTAAACGGTCGCCAAGAAGCTCAAGATGAAGCCCGCCGAGCAGATCAACACCACATCACCGCCCTGCAATTGCGAAGGCAGGTTGCTGACGAAGTACACGTCCGAACTGAAAATGTGCTGACCACTGACCCGTTCGATCCAGCCCACCAGTTCACTGACATTCAGCGCTGCAATCACACCCAGCACGCCGCCGATCAGGGTACCGACAATCCCGATCACCGTGCCCTGCACCATGAATATCGCCATGATCTGCCGCGGTGTCGCGCCAATGGTCCGCAAAATCGCGATGTCGGCGCCTTTGTCGTTCACCACCATGATCAGCGTCGCGATGATGTTGAACGCCGCCACCGCGACGATCATCAGCAACAGCAAACCAATCATGGTTTTTTCCATTTTCATGGCACTGAACAGGCTGCCCTGAGTGTGGGTCCAGTCATCGGCGGTGTACCCGGCACCGAGGCTGGTGGCGATGTCGTTCGAGACTTTCGGCGCCGCGTACAGGTCTTTCACGGCCAGGCGCACGCTCTGCACCTGATTCGGCTGCCAATGCTGCATCTGCGCGGCGTCGGCCATGTGGATCAGGGCCATCGAACCGTCAAGTTCAGCGCCGACCTTGAACACGCCCACCACGTTCAACCGCTGCATGCGCGGGGTAATACCGCCCGGCGCCGTGCTGACTTCCGGCACGATCAGGGTGATTTTGTCGCCGACATTCAGGCGAAAACGACGCGCGGTGATCTCACCGACCACCACGCCGAACTCGCCCGGTTTCAGGTCATCGAGGCGCCCTTGCACGATGTGCTGGGCGACGATGGAGACTTTGCCTTCCTGAGCAGGATCGATGCCACTGACCTGAATCGGCTGCATCGAGCCCTTGTAGGACAGCATCCCTTCCATCTCGGTAAACGGCACGGCGGCCGTCACCTCAGGGTTTTTCATAGCGGCAGCGGCAACAGGTTGCCAGTCATCAATCGGGTTGACGCCGACGATGGTCGCGTGGGGCACCATGCCGAGGATGCGCGAACTCATTTCGCGCTGGAACCCGTTCATGACCGACAACACCACGATCATCGACAGCACGCCCAGGGCGAGGCCAATCATCGAGGTCATCGAGATGAACGAGACGAAGCGATTGCGGCGCTTGGCGCGGGTATAGCGCATGCCGATAAAGATCGATAACGGTCTGAACATTCGCTGGGGCACCGTATAAAAATAAAAGACCCGACGCACTGTTCAGTGACATCGGGTTTCAGCCAATCAGATAGGCGTCAGCAGACCATCCTGCAGATGCAGGACGCGATCCATCTGGCGCGCCAGGTTCATGTCGTGAGTCACCACCAGGAACGCCGTGCGCATCGAGGTGCTGAGTTCCAGCATCAAATCCTGTATGCCCTGCGCGGTGTGGGAGTCGAGGTTGCCGGTCGGCTCGTCGAGCATCACCAAACCCGGGTTGTTCACCAAGGCGCGAGCGATAGCCACACGCTGGCGCTCGCCACCGGACAATTCAGACGGTTTGTGCTCCAGGCGATGGCCCAGCCCTACCCGCTCCAGCAGCGCCGATGCTCGCTTGCGCGCCTCGGGAATGGCCGTTTTGCCAATCAGCAGCGGCATGCAGACGTTTTCCAGCGCAGTGAACTCAGGCAGCAAGTGGTGGAACTGGTACACGAACCCCAGGGAGCGGTTACGCAGCAGACCGCGCTTCTTCTCGCTCAATGCCGAGAGTTCTTCGCCATCGAGCCAGACGCTGCCCTTGGTCGGTGTATCGAGACCGCCCAGCAGGTTGAGCAAGGTACTTTTGCCCGAACCCGACGTGCCGACAATCGCCACGCGCTCACCCGGATGCAACTCCAGTTGCAGGCCGCTCAGAACTTCTACCGATTCCGGACCTTCCTCATAGGATTTGCCCAGGTCACGGCAGCTCAAGATTGCTTTATCACTCATGCCCAACTCACTCATAACGTAGCGCCTCCGCAGGCTGGGTGCGCGCGGCACGCCAGGCTGGATACAGGGTGGCGAGGAAACTCAGGACCAACGCGGCGGCGCAGACCATCAACACGTCCTGGCTCTGCACTTGCGACGGCAGGTAATCGATGAAATACACGTCGGCATTAAGGAATTTATGGCCGATCAGCCCTTCAAGGGCCGAAATGGCGGCGCTGACGTTCAGCGCGGCGAAAATCCCGACCACGGCGCCGATCAGCGTGCCCACCACCCCAATGACCGTGCCCTGGACCATGAAGATCGCCATGATGGTGCCCGGCGTGGCGCCAAGGGTGCGCAGAATAGCGATGTCGCTCTTCTTGTCGTTCACCACCATCACCAAAGTGGAGATGATGTTGAAGGCCGCAACGGCAACGATCAGCAACAACAACAAGCCGATCATGGCTTTTTCCATGCGGATCGCCTGGTAAAGATTGCCGTGGGTACGGGTCCAGTCGCGAGCGTAGTAGTGATCCTCGCCCAGTTGCTGGGCAATGTTCCACGCGGTGCGAGGTGCCTGGAACAGGTCATCGAACTTCAGCCGCAAGCCCTGCACCTGATCTGGTTTCCAGCGATGCAGCCGGGCCAGATCCTGCAGATTGGTGACCCCCAGGTAACCGTCCAGCTCACCGGCGCCGACGTGAAAAATGCCGACCACGGTAAAGCGTTTCATGCGCGGGAACATCCCGGCCGGGGTCACGGTGACTTCGGGTGCAACGAACGTCAGCTTGTCGCCGATGGCCGCGCCGAGTTTGGCCGCAGCCTTGTCACCAATGACGATGCCAAAACTGCTAGGCGCCAGGTCGTCGAGTTTGCCCTGTTGCATGAAGTTATCAATGATCGATACCTGGCGTTCCAGCGCAGGGTCGATGCCATTGAGCAGCACTTTGGAGACTTTGCCGTTGTTGGTCAGCAACCCCTGCATTTGCGTGAAGGGCGCAACGGCCGTCACCTGCGGGTTCTGCTTGACCTTTGCGGCCAGGTTTTGCCAATCGCTGATTGGCTCGCCGGACTCGATGGTCGCGTGGGGCACCATGCCCAGCACGCGGGTGCGCATCTCATGATCGAAGCCGTTCATCACCGACAACACGACGATCATCACGACCACGCCGAGGGCGAGACCGATCATCGAAGTCAGGGAAATGAACGACACAAAATGATTGCGACGCTTTGCACGGGTATAACGCGTGCCAATAAATACGAAGAGAGGTCTGAACATGTCGGGGCTTGTTCGGAGGGAAAAGGAACGTCCTTGTGGCGGGGGTCGATAACCAGCTTTACACTCAGACCACCGCCGCTACCATGGGTTCGCCATGTCGACATTAGATGAAGAAGATCGCCGCGAATACTACCGTATCGAGGACATGATCGCACTGGAAATTCGGCCCCTGTCCGCTCCCGAAGCCGCAGGCCAGGAAGTGTTGCAGGATGCTTCCCCGCTCTTCAACTTGCTCAGCGAACTGCACCTGAGCGAATTTGAGTCGCAACACCTGCTGCGCCAGATCAATGAGCGTGACCGGGCCATCGCGGCGTTCCTGAAAGTCCAGAACAAACGCATCGATTTACTCAGCCAGGTGATCGCAATCACCGTACTCGGGCAGATCGGCGACCCGCAGCCCGTGATCATTTCTGAAGGCGGCATCGACTTTCAGCACCCGACACCTATCAGCGCGGGTGCACACCTGTCGGTCAAACTGGTGCTGATGCCACAAGCCCTCGGCCTGTTGCTGCGCGCCCGTGTGACCCATTGCGACCGCAAGGGTGACGGCTACGACGTCGGCACCGAGTTTGAACACCTGACCGATGCGCAGCGCCAATTGCTGGCCCGCTATATCCTGCAGAAGCAGGCCCAGGAACGACGCCTGGCCCGCGAACAAAACGAATTCGGCATTTAATTAAGGAAGAACCGTGACCCTCATCTACGGCCATCGCGGCGCCAAGGGCGAAGCACCGGAAAATACCCTGACCAGCTTTCAGGAATGCCTCAAGCACGGCGTGCGCCGTTGCGAGCTGGACTTGCACCTGTCCAAGGATGGCGAGTTGATGGTCATCCACGACCCGACACTCAAACGCACCACTGACCGTCGCGGCAAAGTGGTTGAACACACCGCCAAAGAACTGGTGACCTACGACGCGCGCAAGGGTGGTCCTGGCTGGATCAAGCCATGCCCGATTCCGACGCTGGAAGAATTGTTCGAGAAATGCGATTTCGAGCACTGGCAGCTGGAAGTCAAAAGCGCTTCACGTACCCGCGCCGCGACGACGGTGCTGGCGATTCGTGAAATGGCTCAGCGTTTTGGTTTGCTCGACAAGGTCACCATCACCTCAAGCTCGCGTGAAGTGCTCAAAGCAGCGCTGGACCTGGTGCCGGACGTATCGCGCGGATTGGTGGCCGAATACGCCTGGCTCGACCCGTTGAAAGTCGCCCAAAGCTATGGCTGTGAAATTCTGGCGCTTAACTGGACCCTGTGTACGCCGGAACGCCTGCAGAAGGCGCAGCGCCAAGGCCTGCATGTATCGGTGTGGACAGTCAACGAGCCCGCGCTGATGCGCAGGCTCGCCGACTTCGGCGTTGACAGCCTGATTACAGACTTTCCCGGTTTGGCCATTGCCACCCTTGAGAATTGCTGAAATCGGTCTCCCCGGCCGGCTCAGGCCACCGGCCGGAGCCGCTCAAAAAAGCCGGTTGAGGCCATCGTACGCCGCTACTCGATAGGCTTCAGCCATGGTCGGGTAGTTGAACGTGGTGTTCACAAAGTACTTCAAGGTATTGAGCTCGCCCGGCTGGCTCATGATTGCCTGGCCGATGTGCACAATCTCCGACGCCTGATAACCGAAGCAGTGCACGCCCAGCACTTCCAGGGTTTCGCGGTGGAACAGGATTTTCAGCATGCCTTGGGGCTCGCCGGCAATCTGCGCACGCGCCATGCTCTTGAAGAACGCCTTGCCCACTTCGTACGGCACCTTGGCCTGAGTCAACTCTTGCTCGTTCTTGCCAATCGAGCTGATCTCCGGAATGGTGTAGATGCCGGTCGGCACATCGTTGACGAAGCGCCAGCTGCCGTTATCGACAATGCTGCCGGCCGCCGAGCGACCCTGGTCGTGAGCCGCACTGGCCAGGCTCGGCCAGCCGATAACGTCACCGGCGCCATAGATGTTCGTTACGCCGGTGCGATAATTCTCGTCGACTTCGATCTGGCCACGGCTGTTGACCTTCACGCCGATATTTTCCAGACCCAACTGATCGGTGTTACCGGTCCGCCCGTTGCACCAGAGCAAGGCATCAGCCTTGATCTTCTTGCCGGACTTGAGGTGCAGGATCACACCGTTGTCGACGCCTTCGACACGATCGTAATCTTCGTTGTGCCGAACCGTGATGTTGTTGTTGCTGAAGTGGTAGCTCAACGCCTGGGAAATTTCCGAGTCGAGGAAGCTCAACAGCTGACCACGGTTATCCACCAGTTCAACCAATACGCCCAGACCGCTGAAGATCGACGCGTATTCGCAACCGATCACGCCGGCGCCGTAAACAATGAGTTTGCGCGGGGTGTGGCCGAGGCTGAGGATGGTGTCGCTATCGTAGATACGCGGGTGATGAAAATCGATGTCCGCCGGGCGATACGGGCGCGAACCGGTGGCGATGATGATGTGCTTGGCCACCAGTTTTTCGACGACACCGTTGGCGCAGACCACTTCAATGGTTTGCTCGTCGGCGAAGCTGCCGGTGCCGAAAAACACGTCGACGCGGTTACGGGCGTAGTAGCCGGTGCGCGATGCGACTTGTTTGGAGATGACTTTTTCAGCGCTTTTCAGCACGTCCGGAAACGAAAACCAGCGCGGCTCACCAATCGCCCGGAACATTGGGTTGGTGTTGAACTGCATGATCTGCCGGACAGAGTGACGCAGTGCCTTTGACGGGATGGTGCCCAAGTGGGTGCAGTTGCCGCCGACCTGGCGACGGCTATCGACCATCGCCACCTTGCGTCCTGCTTTGGCGGCGTTCATTGCCGCGCCTTCTCCCGCCGGGCCGGAACCCAGCACCACCACGTCGTAGTTGTAGACAGCCATGCGTACTCCTCAGAACAGGCCGCGGCGCCCTCGGCACCTGCGGCTAAATCACGCCGATCTGCGGCGTGAAGGAACAATTTGGGGTCAGTGCAGAACCCGGACACAGTCTATAGAAGCGTCAACGCCGCGCACATTAACCCTTGGTCGCGTCGTAGGCTACTTTTGCCTGCACTACAACGCCAGTTTTCAATACACAAATCACCGCATTCATTTGGTTTTTGCAGCGCTGAGGCGCTCAAAAGCCTGATTGGCGCGTGTGACAAAACCTGTATCGGCACGCATTACAAAGAATGCACCAATGCCGTGTTTTTCGGCGTAATCCCAACCGCGCTCCGGGCCCAGAATCAACAGTAGCGTCGATAAGCCATCAGCCATCAACGTCGAAGGATCAATGACCGTGACCGATGCCAGTGTGTGGTTGATCGGCGCACCGGTGCGTGCATCGAACGTATGGGAGTAACGCCGGCCGCCCTGTTCGAAATAATTGCGGTAGTCGCCCGACGTTGAAACGCCGTAGCCGTCGACCTCAATCACTCGCTCGGCCACTTGCTGATCGTCGCGCGGCTCTTCCAGCGCAATACGCCATGGCGAACCATCGAGTTTTTTCCCGGCAGCCTTCAGTTCTCCAGTGGCTTCGGCGAGGTAGTTGTGGATGCCCATCGCTTCAAGTTTTGCGGCAATCGTGTCAACCGTGTAGCCAGCGGCGATGCTGTTGAAATCGACTTCGACGGCGGCGTCCTTGCACAACTGCTCGCCTTCGATGCGCAGATGGGCGTGACCGACGCGTTTCATCGTTTCGGCCAACGCTGGCGCTGTCGGTACTTTTTCTTCACGCGCCTGAGGGCCAAAACCCCATAAATCAAGCAACGGTTCGACCGTCAGGTCGTAGGCCCCTTCACTTTGCAACGACAGTTGTTCGCCGACACGGACCAGTTCGAGGATCGACGCGGGCATTGTCTGGCAGCTGTTGGCAGGCAAGTCATTGAAACGCTCGATGTCTGAGTCATTGCGGTAGGTAGACATTTGCCGGTCGA
Organism: Gordonia sp. IEGM753; assembly: GCF_050321825.1. Lineage (NCBI taxonomy): Bacteria > Bacillati > Actinomycetota > Actinomycetes > Mycobacteriales > Gordoniaceae > Gordonia > Gordonia sp. IEGM753. The sequence goes on along the minus strand of NZ_JBNQGB010000001.1, from coordinate 483,793 downwards.
CCTCGGCCAGGATCTTCTCAACGACGACTTTTACCTCCTCAGGCCCGGCCAGACCCTTGGATCTCAGGTACTTGATCGAATACGTACTGCCCATGGTCGGCCCACCGAAGCTCTCCATGGAGTCGCCGTTGCCGCACCCGGCCAAAGCAACAAACAACAGTGATAGGACGGCTGCCCTTTTCAACACGCTCACTCTCCCGACAATCCCCTGGCACAGCGCCGGGGCCGGCCATTATGCGACACAACCGTAGAAGTCATTCACTTCGGGCAGTGTTTGCGGGCGGCTAATGGATTAAACGTTTAAGCAGCGGGCCAAGTAATTGTTGCCTACTCTTACTCATACACATATCGTTACAAAACTGTTCGGTGCGTGCCTGCATGCCTGAGGCCGACAGCGAGGAAGCGTCAAAACCAGGGATTCCAATAAGATAGCCAAAGTGAGTACGTACAAATGTCCTCGAATACGGGCAAAGGCAAAGCGATTTTTCGCGTTGTCAGCGGCAACTTTCTCGAGATGTTCGACTTCATGGTCTACGGCTTCTACGCCACGGCCATTGCCAAGACTTTCTTCCCTGCAGACAGCGCTTTCGCATCCTTGATGTTATCGCTGGCGACTTTCGGCGCTGGCTTCCTGATGCGTCCGTTGGGGGCGATTTTCCTCGGTGCCTACATCGACCGTCACGGTCGCCGTAAGGGTTTGATCATCACCCTCGCCATGATGGCTGCCGGCACCGTGCTGATCGCCTGCGTGCCCGGTTACGCCACATTGGGCGTGGCGGCGCCGCTGATCGTGCTGTTCGGTCGCCTGCTGCAAGGCTTCTCGGCGGGCGTGGAATTGGGTGGTGTGTCGGTGTATCTGGCAGAAATCTCCACGCCGGGTCGCAAGGGTTTCTTCGTCAGCTGGCAGTCCGCCAGCCAGCAAGCGGCAGTGGTTTTCGCCGGCCTGCTGGGGGTTGGCTTGAACCACTGGCTGAGCCCGGAACAAATGGGTGATTGGGGCTGGCGCGTGCCGTTCCTGATCGGTTGCATGATCGTGCCGGTGATTTTCGTGATTCGTCGCTCGCTGGAAGAAACACCGGAATTCCAGGCGCGCAAACATCGCCCAACCCTGCAGGAAATCGTCCGTTCGATTGGTCAGAACTTCGGCATTGTGATCGCCGGCATGGCACTGGTCGTGATGACCACCGTGTCGTTCTACCTGATCACGGCCTACACGCCGACGTTCGGCAAAGCCGAACTGCACTTGTCGGATCTGGATGCATTGCTGGTCACGGTGTGCATCGGCTTGTCCAACTTCTTCTGGCTGCCGGTGATGGGCGCGTTTTCCGACAAGGTCGGACGTAAACCCCTGCTGTTGGCGGCGACCATTCTGGCGATTCTCACCGCTTACCCTGCCCTGTCGTGGCTGGTGGCGAACCCCAGCTTCAGTCATTTGCTGATTGTCGAGTTATGGCTGTCGTTCCTGTACGGCTCGTACAACGGCGCAATGGTCGTGGCGCTGACCGAGATTATGCCGGTCGAAGTTCGTACAACCGGTTTTTCCCTGGCCTACAGCCTGGCGACCGCAACCTTCGGTGGTTTTACACCGGCAGCGTGCACCTACTTGATTCACGTACTGGACAACAAAGCTGCGCCGGGGATCTGGCTCAGCGGTGCAGCGGTTATGGGTTTGATCGCAACGCTGGTGTTGTTCCGTGGCAACAAGCATGAGTTGCGTACGGCCCAGGCTGCAATCGCCAGCGGCGGCGCCAGATAGACCGCATCGCTGGCAAACCAGCTCTTGCAAGGGATTACCTGAACCCTGTAAGAGCTGGCCCGCCAGCGATGAGGCCTGAACAGATAGCCGATATCTAACGCCCCGCCACCTTCAATGTCCGACTCCATCCTCCGCCGAGTGCCTTGTACAACGTCACCTGATTAATCTCCCGCGCCAGCTCCATCTGCGCCCATTTCTGCTGCGCATCAAACAGCGAACGCTGCGCGTCCATCGTCGAAAAATAGCTGTCCATTCCGGCCTCGAACCGTAGGCGAGACTGGCGATAAGCTTCCTGATAATCCCCCACCAGTTTTTTCTGGAACTCCACCTGAGTCAGCATTTCCTGGCGCGCATTCAATGCATCCGCGGCCTCGCGAAAGGCGTTCTGCACCGTGGCCTCATACGCGGCCGCCCGACCGTCAAACCGTGCATGGCTTGCGTCCACCTGCGCGCGCCGCGCGCCGCCATCAATCAATGGCAACGATCCCGCCAATGCGACCGACCAAAACTCCGCCGGGCCACTGAGCAATCGGGAAAAATCGCCCGTCAGGCTGCCCAACGCAGAGGTCAGGGAAAAGGTCGGGAAATAAGCGCTGCGAGCAGCGCCGATGTCGGCGTTCGCCGCACGCAACAGTGCCTCGGCCGACATGATGTCCGGGCGACGCTCAACCAGCGACGAAGGCAAGCCTGCCGGTACGTCCAGCGTTGCCAACTGCTCACCCAAGACCCCGGTCGGCAACAATCCCACCGGAACAGGCTGCCCGACCAAAACCCGCAGCGCATTCATGTTCTGCGCCACTTGCATACGATACGTATTGACTTGCACCGCCGCCGTGTTGGTTTGCGCGTCCGCCTGGTGCACGTCGATTCGCGCACTGGACCCGAGGTTGAAACTTTTGCGCAGCAGCTGTCCGTAACGGTCCTGGGATTGATAGGTATTTTGCGCCAGGTCCAGCAGATTCTGATTGGCCTTAAGGCTCAACCAGGTGCTGGCGACTTCTCCGATCAACGTCAGCCGCGCCGTCTGATAATCCGCTTCCGACGCCTCAAAACGTGCTCCTGCAGCGTTACGCTGGCTGCGAATACGGCCAAAAAAATCCAGCTCGTAGGAGGTAAAACCGCCCGTAGCCTGAAAGGTGTTGGCGATGCTGCCCGCACTGTCGCCGCCGTTTGGCGTTCGCACCAGCGGCGGTAACTTGCTGCGCCCGGCGTAGGTATCAATGCCGATAGTGGGAAACAGCCCGGACTGCGCACTGTCATACCCGGCTCGCGCCTCTTCAACCCCGGCCGCGAACTGACGCAGGCTACGGTTGTTGGCCAACGCCATTTCGATCAGTTGACGCAAGCGGTCATCCACCACAAAACCGCGCCAGTCCTGGTCGAACGCCTGCTTGCCAACGCAGCAATCTCCCGCCGTGTTCGCCGGCCACTGCTGATCGATCGGCGCATCGGGTTTTTCATAGGTCGGCTCCAGCGAGCAGGCGCTGAGCAGTAACAAAGACATGATGCATGAGGTCGATAAGCAACTGTTCATGGCGCGCACCTAAAAACGTTGGCCGAGCAAAGCTCGCAAGGGAGAAAGAAGCGTCGACCGCACGCCGCCGCGTGAAGCGTTGATTGAAGGCAGCGGCTGTTTTCGCGAACGAACCATGACCGGCCGCCAATCGGGTAGCGGGACGTAGGAAGGTGTCTTGCCGGGTGCAGGCAAACGCGGCGCCGAACTCTTTTCGCCCAGCAATGAACGCCGCAGCAATGTGCCGAATGCCAGCGCAGGCTCGGCCTTGCTGACCACGTTAATCGTCGCGTCACTGAACAGCCGTGCGATCAGTGCGCGACGCATCGGTTCATCGAGGTCGACAAACCTCAAGCCCAATTGATCATCACCATGATTTCGCATGACTTCGACTTCAAGCCAGCCGAGCCGGTCGATCCATAATTGACCGCACAGCCCAGGCTTGATCAGCGAGGCGAACGCGCAACGCAGGGACGTGCCACTGAGCGAAATATCCACCAACCGCCCCGGCAGGACTTTGCCGCCAAAGCGAAACCCCGTGGGTTTGTCGAACGGGAAACGTTCTTCGCCGTGCAAACGCGGGCGGTCGACACACGCCACCAGTGTGGCCAAGTTGTAGATCAGCGCGACCACGGTCCAGCACAGGTTGAACAGCATGTTGCCGTCAAACGCTGCGGCGGTGCTGATCGCAACATAGGCGCCGATCTGCGAAAACAGGGTCAAGCCGAAAAAGAACCCGAACAGCTTCCAGTGGACCATCGTTTTTGTGCGGTCGAGTCCCTTGGCGGTGACTTTGAACGGGCGACCGAACGGCCGGATCATCGCACTGGCAATGGTCGCAGTAACCGCCAGTGATGCCACGATCTGCGTCACTTCGGTGAAAATCGGCAGCGTTCGGCGGTCAGTGACCCACGTGCCATATCCCCAGAAAGCAATCAGCGCCGGCATGCCGAACGCCAGAAAGTCCATTGGCTTGGCGTAGAACCCGGCGATGCCGAAATACCAGTACAACACCGGTGACACCAGCATCATCAAAATGAAGGGCTTGGAAAACCAGTGCATCAAACCGTGGAGATAGTGCAACCGGTCGTTCAGCGTGTAGCCACCGCCGCGCAGCGGTCCATCCTTGAGCAATGCCACTTGAATGGTGCCCAGGCACCAACGGCCGCGCTGATTGATGTACTCGGTCAACCCCTCGGCGGACAAACCAATCGACAAGCGCTCATTCAACCAGCGAGTAACGTAGCCTTTTTGCAACAAGCGGTACGTGGTGTAGATGTCCTCGCAGACAGAGCCTGTCGGAAAGCCGCCGATTTCGTTGATCAGATCGCGCCGCACCACGAAGGAAGTACCGACACAAAACGCCGCATCCCAGCCATCCTTTGCCGGCTGAAACACGTCGAAGAACACCCGTTGCTCATCCACCCAGCAGTCAGAAGTGCCGAGATTGTGCTGAATCGGATCGGGGTTGTAGTAGAACTGCGGCGTTTGCACCAGACCGACCTTGGGGTCTTCAAACAAGCCCAGCGTGCGCATCAGAATCGGTTGCTGCGGCGCGAAATCGGCGTCCAGTACCAGAATGTACGGGGCGTTACTGCCGGCCGCCGAATGACGCAAACCATTGTTCAGGTTGCCTGCCTTGGCATGGGCGTTATCCGGCCTCGTTGCGTATTGCACGCCCACTTCGGCGCAGTAATCACGCAACCACTCGCGCCGCGTATCGTCGAGCACCCAGATAGTGAAGTTCGGATAATCGATGGCCTGGGCAGAAATGATGGTTTTTTCGAGGATGTCCAAACCTTCGTTGTACGTCGCGATGAACACATCCACCGCCGGCACACTGCTGCCTTGGGCGCGCAACCGTTGTTCCCCCGCATCCGCTTCCTGGCTGTGATCCGAGCGAAAAAGCATGACCACGATGGAGAACAATGTGTAACCAATCGCCATCATCTCGAAAAACAAAAACGCATACGCCCACACCGTGGCAAAGCCTGAATGGCCGTCAGGCAATGTGTCGCGAATTCGCCAGGCTGCGTAGTTGATCAGCAACAACGCTGTCACAGCACCGAAACCGGCACGTGCAGCCCATTGATTGCGGCGAGTGAGGCAGGTGAACAAGATCACCGCCGCCAGCGTCCAGAAATTGATTTGCAGCAGTTGCAGCGAGTCCAGTGCCTGCATGTCAGTCAGCCTCTAGCGAACCGGTAAAGGGATTGACGCCGGTGGCAGCAATCGCCGCCCACGCCGTGGCGCCCAAGTGAGGCAGGTGGTAGTAGAAAAAATCGTTGGTGACCGAGTCCGGGCCTATGGCCAACCCGGTACTGATGCGCGCTGCGGGGGTTGCGAACAGCCAACCGTTGCCAGCCTCTTGAGCGAGCAACACGCTCCACAGCGGCTGCGCCTTGTCACTCAAACCGCTGAGCTGTGCGACGGCCGCCGCTTGGGCCGTGCCTTCGGTCCACAAACCATCCGGGTCACGATTGAAGCCGTAGCCATCGCCCGCCCGGTGCGCGTGGTCAATAAAGGCAAACACCCGACGCCAATCCTTCGGCGGATCGTGCAAGGCAATCAACGGCCAGATCTGCGCATCCAGCCCTGAGCGCACACGGTCAGACGTTTGACCATCGGCCCCGGTGCCGATCAGAAACCGCCCTTCCCCGGCATCCCACTGGCTTGAAACAAATTGCCGGGCGATCTGCGCTTGCTGCGCCGAGCCTTGATCGGGCGCCACCGCATCCAGCGCAGTCCAAGCGGCCGCCAGGTCGACGTTATGCTCGGTGGACTTCCAGTTTTGCTGGACCTGTTTCTCAAAGTAGCCGTAATAGCCACCACTGAATCCCGCTGGAGACTGCGCGTCGTAGGTGTTTTTCTGCGACCACTGCAGGGCTTTTCGTGCGGCTTCAAGGTAGGCATTTTCACCGCTTTGGCGATACGCCTCGAGCAACGCCAGCGCGGCCCAGGCCTGATTACCGGTAGCGCTGCTGACTTGATAAGCGTCCTGGTTCCAGGCGTTGCGCTCGAGACTCCAATAGCCCGGCAGTTTCATTGAAGGAGCACCGACCGGGCCGGCGGCATACGCATTGCGCAAGCGCCCGTCCTGATACTCGGGGTCGTGGTTCGTGGCGAAGGCCAGCGCATCGGCAATCCGCCGCGCCGACTCGGTTTTGCCACAGGCAAACAAGGCAATGCTGGCCAAGGCGTTATCGTAGGTAAAGGCCACACCGCGCAACGCCAGAATCGGTGCAGGCTGGCCGTTGAACGGCGGATAACTGGCCACCAACACTGGGCCGGCCGGCTGCGAGGCCACCGCTCGATCCAGTGCGGCGCAGGTCATTGCCGCCAGTTGCGGCCGGGCTTGCGCGGCAATGGCACATGCTCCACTCGCGAAAAGAATAACGCCGACGACACCTCGCAACACGTTATTCATGCCGCGAGACCTCGGCGCTGGCCCACAAGCCCGGGTTACAGGTCATCGCCCGCTGGCTGTCAGTGAGGTCGGCGGCAAAGGTGCCCACCACGTACACCGAGTTTTGCTCGGCATAAGGGAATGGCACGCTGTAAGTGTTGGCACGCATTTCTGAAGCGCTGGATAACAGTTGCACCACATTGGCTTTGAGCGGTTCATCGAGGCCGCGAATTTTTACCGTGAGCACACTGTCGCGGTCGATCTTGCTGGCCATGCGTTCAGGGAACACCGCAATGACGTAGCTCTGACCGCAATCGGTCGCGCGCAGCAGCGTCGACCCGGCCTGCACCAGCGTGCCCTGTGGCGCCAGCAACTCCTGCACAGTGCCAGGTGAGAAAGCCACGACGTCATACCCGGCCATTAGCTTGACCCGGTTTTGCTCGGTTTCAATCAGATGATCAAGGTTGTCGAGTTCCCGTTGATAGGTCGCCCGATTGCGCGCCTGATTCTCCAGGCTGAGCTTAACCGTGGTCATTTGTGCACTGAGGTCGAACATGCGCAACTGATCGGGATCGAGGTAAACCTGTTTGTTGGCGGCACTGACATCGCCGTCATTGATCCGCAATTGCGAACGCACCGATTCTGCCGCCCCCTGCAAGGAGGCCAGTTGAGCCTTGGAAGAGGCGACAACCGCGCCACTCACCGCGCCCTGGGTGAACAGCTCGAGATTACGCTCGACCGTTTCCTGAGCATCCATCAACCGTGCACTGGCTGCGCTGCTCTCGGCTTTAAGGGCTTTTTGAGTGAAGAGCTGGCGGGTGTGAAACGCGGTTTGATACAGCTCACTGGTCTTTTCCAGTGCTTCGTAATACTGCTGATCGTGCTCTGCCTGGCTGGCCGATGACGACAGCTGTTGCTCCAGGGTCAAGCGGCGCGTTTGCAGGGTCAGCAGCGTTTCCTGATTGGCGCGGGGGTTTTCCACAACAGCGATTTTCTGACCCCGGACAAACGTTGCCCCGGGCTTGACCTCCAGTGAACTCACCACGCCATCGATCGGCGTCGTCAGCAATATCACCGGCGCGTTCAAAATGGCCCGCGTGGCAGAGGCCGACACCAAGGGCATCAGCAGTGTCGACAGCAACAACCAAATAATAAAACCCAGAACACCCAGACCGACCAGACGTGGTAACAGCGACAACAACTTCGAGCGTTCTTCAGCCATGTTCGACTCTCCCGATAAACCAACCGCGCAAAGTCAGGCAATAGCAGACCGTGACCACTGGACACTTCTCGGCAGGGTAAGCAAAACAAAATAGATGACTGGACGACAACTAAGTCGACGCTGGTTTACTTAGATTTATTAGGGTGTGAGCAGGAGTAGATTCCTGTCTTTTTGGGAAGTTGCTGTAGAGCATGGTGGCGGTGAAACTAACAAAACCCGAGGCAGAGCGGGCGCTGTCATTGGCGACACTAGATACAGCGCTTTTAAGTGTCAAGTACTGGCCCCAAACAATAAAATGACGTCAAATATGTAACGCGCACTATATTGGATCCGAGTCAACTAACTTATCGTCATCGAGCGACAACTCTTTATTTTTAATGAAAGTTTTTATTTTCACTAAACACGGGAACTTTCTCGCCACTGATTAATGAGTCTTTAACTTCAACTTTACAGACAAAAAAAATATAAGCGATACAAACAAAAACGCCCCGGCCAATGCCGGGGCGTTTTCAACTGCAGCTAACGCTTAGCGCGGGAACGCTGGCGGGTTTACCCCGGCCATGTCTTCCATCACGCGAACGACCTGGCAGCTGTAACCGAACTCGTTGTCGTACCAAACGTACAGCACAACGCGGTTATCCTGGGTGATCGTTGCTTCAGCATCGACGACGCCTGCGTGGCGTGAACCCACGAAGTCGGTCGATACCACTTCCTGCGAATTGACGTAGTCGATTTGCTTATGCAGATCGGAGTGCAGCGCCATGTAACGCAGGTACTCGTTCATTTCTTCACGGGTAGCCGCTTTCTCAAGGTTCAGGTTGAGAATGGCCATCGACACGTTAGGCGTTGGAACGCGGATCGCGTTACCGGTCAACTTGCCAGCCAGTTCAGGCAGTGCCTTGGCAGCAGCAGTGGCAGCACCGGTCTCGGTGATAACCATGTTCAGCGCGGCGCTACGGCCACGGCGATCGCCTTTGTGGAAGTTGTCGATCAGGTTCTGGTCGTTGGTGTACGAGTGAACGGTTTCAACGTGACCGTTAACAATACCGAACTTGTCATTGACTGCTTTCAGCACCGGCACGATGGCGTTGGTGGTGCAGGAAGCGGCCGAGATGATCTTGTCGTCAGCGGTGATTTCGCCGTGGTTGATGCCGTGAACGATGTTCTTCAGCTTGCCTTTGCCAGGTGCTGTCAGCACAACACGGTCGATACCCGGGCAAGCCAGGTGCTGGCCCAGGCCATCGGCGTCACGCCATACACCGGTGTTGTCCACCAGCAGCGCGTCTTTGATGCCGTACTGGGTGTAATCCACTTCAGTCGGGTTCTTCGCGTAGATAACCTGGATCAGGTTGCCGTTGGCGGTGATGGTGTTGTTTTCTTCATCAATGGTGATGGTGCCGTTGAAGGAACCATGAACCGAATCGCGACGCAGCAGGCTGGCGCGCTTGACCAAGTCGTTCTCGGCACCTTTGCGGACAACGATGGCGCGCAGACGCAGGCCGTCGCCACCACCGGTTTTCTCGATCAGGATGCGTGCCAGCAGACGGCCGATACGACCGAAGCCGTACAGTACAACGTCGGTGCCTTTGCGCGCCTTGGCGTTTTGCTGGCCAACAACGTCAGCCATCTCTTCACGGACGAACTGCTCGGCAGTACGGCCGTTGCCGTCGTTACGGAATTTGAAGGCCAGCTTGCCCAAGTCTACCGAAGCCGCGCCGAGCTTGAGCTCGCTCATGGCTTTAAGCAGAGGGAATGTTTCGTGGACGGAGAGTTCGCTGTCGTCGGTTGAACGGTGGCGAGCAAAGCGGTGAGCTTTGAGAATCGCGATGACAGACTGGTTGATCAGGCTGCGGCCATAGATCGAGCTCACCACGTTGTTATTGCGGTAAAGCTGACCGATAAGCGGAATCATCGCTTCTGCGAGTGCTTCACGGTCGATCCATTCACCAAGACACTGGTCGGGCTTCTGAGTCACGGGAACCTTCCACATGTAGGGGCAGAAAAAAGGGGCTACATTATGCCGCCGAGTGCTTCGCGTAGCAATGCGCGCCTGTCGTGCGACAGGTAACAAATTCGTCCTCAAAAAAATAACGACCCGCTGAAGCCCAATAAAACCGTGGCCTGCAGCACAGTCACTTTTTTGGAGACAACGCTGTCTTGTCCGTAACCCTCCGTAACACGGGTTGGTTTTGCCACTACATTTCCGCGATTTTTCAACAAAAAACCGGTAGTTTTTGTCTTTACCACTACATTTCGCCAAACCGCGTAATAGACGCAGTCTGCAACTGACAGCCGGCACCCGAGGCCGCTACAATTACCGACTTTGTCGCAACGCTTGGAGCTCAACCTTCCGTGCCCGTTCTGCGTCTACCGCTTCTCCCTGCCGCGGCAGGTAAACAGCATTGGGGCAATTTGCCCGGTGCTGCCCTCAGCCTCGCGATTGCCGAAGCTGCCAGCGCTGCCAAGCGCTTCACCCTGTTGCTGACCGCCGACAGCCAAAGTGCCGAGCGACTGGAACAGGAACTGAGTTTCTTCGCCCCGGATTTGCCCGTGTTGCATTTCCCGGACTGGGAAACCCTGCCCTACGACCTGTTCTCGCCGCACCAGGACATCATCTCCCAGCGCATCGCCGCCCTCTATCGGTTGCCCGAGCTGAGCCATGGCGTGTTGGTGGTACCGATTACCACCGCACTGCATCGCCTGGCACCGACCAAGTTCCTGCTCGGCAGCAGCCTGGTGCTGGATGTTGGCCAGAAGCTTGACGTCGAACACATGCGCACCCGGCTCGAAGCCAGTGGTTATCGCTATGTCGACACGGTGTATGAGCATGGCGAATTCACCGTGCGTGGCGCGCTGATCGATCTGTTCCCGATGGGCAGCAAACTGCCGTTTCGCATCGACCTGTTCGATGACGAAATCGAAACCCTGCGCACCTTCGACCCGGAAACCCAGCGTTCAATCGACAAAGTCGACACCGTTCGCTTGCTGCCGGCTCGTGAGTTCCCGTTGCAAAAAGACGCAGTCACGCGCTTCAAGGCACGCTTTCGCGAGCGCTTCGATGTCGACTTCCGCCGCTGCCCGATCTTCCAGGACTTAAGCAGCGGGATTACACCGGCCGGTATCGAGTACTACTTGCCACTGTTCTTCGACGAAACCTCGACGCTGTTCGATTATCTGCCGCAGGACACGCAAGTGTTTTCACTGCCGGGCATCGAACAAGCCGCAGAAAACTTCTGGAACGACGTGCGTAATCGCTATGAAGAGCGCCGCGTCGATCCCGCCCGTCCTTTATTACCACCCGCAGAATTGTTCCTGCCGGTCGAAGACTGCTTCGCGCGTTTGAAAAACTGGCCGCGCGTGGTCGCCAGCCAACAAGATGTAGAAACCGGTGTCGGCCGCGAGCGCTTCCCGGCACGTGAACTGCCTGACCTCGCCATTGAAGCCAAAGCCACTCAACCGTTGGCGGCGCTGGCCGGTTTCCTCGACGAATTCCCCGGCCGCGTGCTGTTTACCGCCGAATCCGCAGGCCGTCGCGAAGTGCTGCTGGAACTGCTCGAACGCCTGAAGCTGCGGCCGAAAACCGTGGACAGCTGGCCGGATTTTGTCGCCAGCAAGGAGCGGCTGGCGATCACCATCGCCCCGCTCGACGAAGGCCTGGTCATTGACGACCCTGCTTTGGCGCTGGTCGCCGAAAGCCCGCTGTTCGGTCAACGCGTGATGCAGCGTCGGCGCCGTGAAAAACGCACCGACGCCAATAACGATGCGGTGATCAAAAACCTCACCGAGCTGCGCGAAGGCGCGCCGGTGGTGCACATCGATCACGGTGTGGGGCGCTACCTCGGACTGGCAACACTTGAAATCGACGATCAGGCCGCCGAGTTCCTGACCCTGCAATATGCCGAGGGCGCCAAGCTTTACGTGCCGGTGGCCAACCTGCACCTGATCGCCCGCTACACCGGCAGCGACGACGCCCTGGCGCCGCTGCACCGCTTGGGTTCGGAAACCTGGCAGAAAGCCAAGCGCAAAGCCGCCGAACAAGTGCGCGACGTGGCCGCCGAGTTGCTCGACATCTATGCCCGCCGCGCTGCCCGCGAAGGCCATGCCTTTGCCGATCCGAAAGCCGATTACGCGACCTTCAGCGCCGGTTTCCCTTTCGAGGAGACCCCGGACCAGCAAACCACCATAGAAGCGGTGCGCGCCGACATGCTCGCCCCCAAACCGATGGACCGACTGGTCTGTGGCGATGTGGGCTTCGGCAAAACCGAGGTGGCGATGCGCGCCGCGTTCATCGCCGTGCATGGCGGACGCCAGGTAGCGATTCTGGTGCCGACAACCCTGCTCGCCCAGCAGCACTACAACAGTTTTCGCGACCGCTTCGCCGATTGGCCAGTGAGCGTTGAAGTGATGAGCCGCTTCAAGTCGGCCAAGGAAGTAAACGCCGCCATAGCGGACTTGGCAGAAGGCAAGATCGACATCGTCATCGGCACTCACAAACTGCTCTCCGATGACGTAAAAATCAAAAACCTCGGGCTGGTGATCATCGACGAAGAGCACCGTTTTGGTGTGCGCCAGAAGGAACAGCTCAAGGCGCTGCGCAGCGAAGTCGACATCCTCACCCTGACCGCAACACCCATCCCGCGCACGCTGAACATGGCGGTGTCGGGCATGCGCGACCTGTCGATCATCGCCACGCCACCGGCTCGTCGCCTGTCGGTACGGACCTTCGTCATGGAGCAAAACAAAAGCACGGTCAAAGAGGCCTTGCTGCGTGAGTTGCTGCGCGGCGGTCAGGTTTATTACCTGCACAACGACGTGAAGACCATCGAAAAATGCGCCGCCGACCTCGCGGAACTGGTGCCGGAAGCACGAATCGGCATCGGCCATGGCCAGATGCGTGAACGTGATCTTGAACAGGTAATGAGCGACTTCTACCACAAGCGCTTCAACGTGCTGATTGCCTCGACCATCATCGAGACCGGCATCGACGTGCCAAGCGCCAACACCATCATCATCGAGCGTGCCGACAAATTCGGCCTGGCGCAGTTGCACCAGTTGCGTGGTCGTGTCGGTCGCAGTCACCACCAGGCCTACGCCTACTTGCTGACACCACCGCGCCAGCAAATTACCCCGGACGCGGAAAAACGCCTGGAAGCGATCGCCAACACCCAAGACCTGGGGGCCGGTTTTGTACTCGCCACCAATGACCTGGAAATCCGCGGCGCCGGCGAATTGCTGGGCGACGGCCAGAGCGGCCAGATTCAGGCCGTGGGTTTCACGCTGTACATGGAGATGCTCGAGCGCGCGGTGAAGTCGATCCGCAAGGGTGAACAACCGAACCTCGACCAACCCTTGGGTGGCGGCCCGGAAGTCAATTTACGGGTGCCTGCGCTAATCCCCGAAGCCTATCTGCCGGATGTTCATGCGCGACTGATTCTGTACAAGCGCATTGCCTCGGCCACCGACGAAGAAGGCCTCAAGGATTTGCAGGTCGAGATGATCGACCGTTTCGGGTTATTGCCGGAGCCGACCAAAAACCTGATGCGCATCACGGCGCTGAAATTGCAGGCTGAACTGCTGGGCATCAAGAAAATTGACGGCGGCCCGCAAGGTGGGCGTATAGAGTTCGCGGCGCAAACCCCGGTCGATCCCTTGACGCTGATCAAACTGATTCAAGGCCAGCCCAAACGCTACAAATTCGAAGGCGCGACGATGTTTAAATTCATGGTGCCCATGGAGCGCCCGGAAGAGCGCTTTAATACAGTAGAGGCGCTGCTTGAGTGCCTCATTCCGAAAACTGCTTGAAGGACGCCGAATGCGCCTGTTTCGCTCACTGACCTTGTTGATGACCCTGGTTGCTCCCACGGCGTTCGCCGCTGACCTTTATCAAGTTGAAATGATTCTGGTCCGCCAAAACGCCGTGCCCGCCATTGTCAGCCGCGCCGCGCCGGAAGACTGGGCCGCCGGCGCGCAGCGCATCAGCCCCGACAGCTTGCGTACGCCGAGCCTGAATGGCGAAGTGGAAAAACTCACCGCCAGCGCCGATTACACGGTGTTGCTACACAAGGCCTGGCAACAAAGCCTTGATGAAGAGCCCAGCAAAATAGCGATCAGCGACGGTGCTGAACAGTATGGACAATTCCCTATCGAGGGCACTTTGAACCTGAAACTGGGGCGTTTTACCGACGTCGACGCCGATTTCTGGGTCAACCAGATCGACAGTAATGGTCTGGTGACCGCCAGCGAACGCCTGAAGCAGGAAAGCCACACCAAGAACGGCCAGTTGAACTTCCTCGACAACGGCCATCTCGGCCTCTTGATCAAGATCACGTCACTGACTGCTCCCGCACCTCGACCCGCCCCTGAAGAAATTCCGGACTGATAAGTCCTATGTCCCCGACCCTGAGCAAACCCCTGGCACCTTCCTGGGTCAGCCGTTTTAAAGAACAGAGCCTGGAGCGCGGCCGTCGCTACGCGCTGGAAAACCGCGTCAGGATTGTCGAGGCCGGCGACGCCACCATCGTCGCCGCCTGCGAAGGTTCTGGCGGTAACGTTTATCGTCAGACCATCCGCTTGCGTGAGTCTGCAAAAGCCACATTGCTGATGGTCGATGCCAGTTGCACGTGCCCGGTCCACAGCAACTGCAAACACTGCGCCGCCGTGCTGCTGAAAGTGCAGGAAACCCTGGCATATCCCGCTGCCGCACAAGATGCCGAATTGCTCGAAAAACTTCAGGCCGTACTCGAAAATCGCAGCCCGAAAGCGCCACCACAAGTGCTGGTAGATAACGTGCAACCCGTGCCGCGGCTATGGCTGGCGAGCATTGAGTTCAGCGCCTTCGAACCCCGCAACGGCAAAATGCAGCGCTACATTCAGCATCGCGCGGCGCTGTCCTTCAGCTACCTGGACGAATACGTCAGCGGGCAAAAAAATGCCGACGTGATGATCCGTCAGGAAGCCCAGACACTGCGCATAAAACGCCACCCGGAAGTGGAACAGGCTTACCGGGAGCAATTGCGCATCCTTGGATTCAAAATCGCGACCCGACAAAGCAAGGCATTGCCGGAAAGTGCCGGTGAGCTGTTCGAGATGGTCAACGACAGCGCCTGGCTGACCTTCACCCTCAATGAACTGCCGAAGCTGCGCGCTCAGGGTTGGGAGTTGCAGATTGATGAGGAATTCGGTTTCGACCTGACCGCCGTGGACGACTGGTACGCCACCGTCGAGCAAGTCCCGGAACGGGATTGGTTCGACCTGGAGCTGGGGATCATCGTCAACGGCGAGCGGCTGAGCCTGCTGCCCATTCTGTTGAACCTGATGCGCTCGCACACGGAAATCCTCAACCCGGAACGCCTCGCCCGCCGTCGCGATGACGAGTTGATTCTGGTAAACATTCCCAATCGTCCGAATTCCGAATACGGTCCGTTGCAAGTCGCCCTGCCCTTCGGCCGCTTGAAGCCGGTGCTCGCAACGCTGGGTGAGTTTTATCTGCAAGGACCTGGTGAAACCACGCTACGCCTGAGCAAGGCTGATGCTACACGCCTGAATCCACTGGAAGGCATGCCGATGCTTTGGGAGGGCGGCGAGCAGATCCGCACCTTTGCCCAGCGCCTGCGTGACATCAAGGACTTTACCGCGACGGCACCGGAAGGCTTGAATGCGACGTTGCGTCCTTATCAGCTGGAAGGCTTGAGCTGGATGCAGTCACTGCGGCAGTTGGAGGTCGGCGGAATTCTCGCGGATGACATGGGACTGGGCAAAACCCTACAAACCCTGGCGCATATTCTTAGCGAGAAAATCGCCGGGCGTCTTGATCGCCCTTCTATGGTGGTGATGCCCACCAGCCTGATCCCGAACTGGCTCGATGAAGCGGCGCACTTCACGCCGCAACTCAAAGTGCTGGCCTTGTACGGTGCCAGCCGTAAAAAGCATTTCGAGCATCTGGCCGATTACGATTTGATCCTCACCACTTATGCGCTGCTACCCAAGGATGTCGAACGCCTGGCCGCGCAGCCGTTGCACGTTTTGGTGCTGGATGAAGCGCAATACATCAAGAACCCGAACAGCAAAGCCGCCCAAGCTGCCCGTGAACTGAACGCCCGGCAGCGTCTGTGCCTGAGCGGTACACCACTGGAAAACCACTTGGGTGAGCTGTGGTCACTGTTTCATTTCCTGCTGCCTGGCTGGCTGGGTGACGTTAAAAGCTTTAACCGCGATTACCGCGTGCCGATAGAAAAGCGCGCCAGCGACGTCCGGCTTCAGCACTTGAACGGTCGGATTAAACCATTCCTGCTACGCCGAACCAAAGAGCAGGTGGCGACAGAGTTACCGCCCAAAACCGAGATCATCCACTGGGTGGAACTCAACGAAGCGCAACGCGATGTGTATGAAACCATGCGCCTGGCGATGGACAAGAAAGTCCGCGACGAGATCACCCGCAAGGGCGTGGCGCGCAGCCAGATCATCATTCTCGAAGCGTTACTAAAGCTGCGTCAGGTGTGCTGCGATTTGCGCCTGGTCAATGACGCCACCCTGCCGACTCGCGGCAGCACCTCAGGCAAACTCGACAGCCTGATGGAAATGCTTGAAGAGTTGTTTGAGGAAGGACGACGGATTCTGCTGTTCTCGCAGTTCACCTCAATGCTGGCGCTGATCGAAGAAGAGTTGAAAAAACGTGGCATCGAGTACGCTCTACTGACTGGCCAAACCCGTGATCGGCGCGCACCAGTGAAAGACTTCCAGAGCGGCAAGCGACAGATATTTCTGATCAGTTTGAAAGCGGGCGGTGTCGGCCTGAACCTGACCGAAGCGGATACGGTGATCCACTACGACCCGTGGTGGAACCCGGCGACTGAAAACCAGGCGACCGACCGCGCCTATCGAATTGGCCAGGAAAAACCGGTATTCGTCTACAAGTTGATTGCTCGGGGCACGGTTGAAGAGAAGATTCAGCATCTGCAGAAAGAGAAGTCCGACCTGGCGGCCGGTGTGCTTGATGGACGCAAGACCGGAGACTGGAAGTTGCAGAGCGATGATATCGAGGCGCTGTTTTCACCGTTACCGGACAAGCTGGAAAAACGCTGAAATCCTCGGTGCCGGACAGACCGCCCTTGCGAGCAAGCCCGGTCCCACATACGATCTTCTGTGATGACGCAACTTGCGTATGAGACAGGCCAAATGCGGGAGCGGGCTTGCTCGCGAAAGGGTCGACTCGGAGTACTGCCTGACTCAGCCCTTAAGCACCCGCGCCAACGTCGACTTCACCTTGCCCATCCCGTCATGCAGTGCCTGCTCGATTTCGGCCATGGTGATGATCGCCGTCGACTTGCCCGCCGCCGGGTTCACCACCAGTGACAGACAGGCGTAGTCCAGCTCCAGCTCACGTGCCAATGCGGCTTCGGGCATGCCGGTCATGCCGACGATGTCGCAACCGTCTCGCTCAAGGCGTGCAATCTCTGCGACAGTCTCCAGCCGTGGCCCCTGCGTGCAGGCGTAAACGCCTTGGTCGCTATAGGCAACGCCTTCAGCCGCCAGCGCTGCAATTAATTGCTGCCGCAAAGGCTCACTGTAGGGAAAGCTGAAATCGATGTGCGTAACCTGCTCCAGGTCATCGGCAAAATAGGTGTGCTGGCGACCGCTGGTGTAGTCGATCAGTTGATGCGGCACACAGAAGTGGCCGGTTCCCATCGCAGCATGAATCCCACCCACGGCGTTAACCGCAATAATTGCTTCAGCACCGGCCTGCTTCAGCGCCCAGAGGTTGGCGCGATAGTTGACCTGATGCGGCGGGAAACGATGCGGATGACCATGGCGCGCGAGAAACAAGACTTCCTTGCCAGCGTACTCACCAACCTGCACCTCGCACGAAGGTGCGCCGTAAGGAGTATCCACCGCCAGAGACTGCCGAATGCTCAAGCCTTCGAGCTGGGTCAGGCCAGTGCCACCGATAATCGCGTAAACCGTCATAACGTGCAGTCCTTATTCAATCAGTTGAGCATCTTTGAGCGCGCCAATGGCCGTCAACCAGCGCGGATCCTGGCGGTATTCGATACTGGCGTACGCCTTGCCACGCATCCGCGCAATACGCTCGGACGGCGTGACCTTCAGTCGCTGAGCAGCACTCAATGCCAACTCGGCAGCCGCGCGGTCATTGCACACCAGGCCCATGTCGCAACCGGCCGTCAGCGCAGCTTCGATACGGCTGGCGGCATCGCCAACCACGTGTGCGCCAGCCATGGACAGGTCATCACTGAAGATCACCCCGTCGAACTGCAGTTCACCGCGCAGGATGTCCTGTAACCAGCGACGCGAGAATCCGGCGGGTTGCGAATCGACCTGTGGGTAAATAACGTGCGCCGGCATCACAGCGGCCAATTGCTTGCTCAATCTGGCAAACGGGACCAGATCATTGGCGCGGATTTCATCAAGGCTGCGCTCGTCATTGGGAATCGCAACATGGGAGTCTGCCTCCGCCCAGCCGTGGCCTGGGAAGTGCTTGCCAGTGGCGGCCATGCCGGCAGCGTTCATTCCGCGAATGAATGCACCGGCGAGCAGCGCGGCACGCTCCGGGTCACCTTCAAAGGCGCGCGTACCGACGACCGCGCTACGTTGGTAGTCCAGATCCAGCACCGGAGCGAAACTCAAATCGAGGCCGACGGCCAGCACTTCGGTCGCCATGATCCAGCCACATTGCTCGGCGAGATATTCGGCGTTCGGGTTATCGGCGATGGCGCGCATGGCCGGTAGCCGAACGAAACCCTGACGCAATCGCTGCACCCGGCCTCCTTCCTGATCCACAGCCAGCAACAGATCGGGGCGAACCGCGCGAATCGCAGCGCTGAGTTCACGTACCTGACGCGGGTGTTCAATGTTGCGGGCAAATATGATCAGGCCGCCCACTTCAGGTTGGCGCAGCAACTGGCGATCTTCAGCCGTCAGCCAAGTACCGGCGACGTCCACCATCAACGAGCCTTGCAGGCCAGCAGTCATAGAGATTCCTTGATTACGATAAACCCGACTCGCACGAATTCACCGCCAAGGGCGATGCCCGGCGGGTCGGCAATATAAATGGGAAACGGGTTCAGAACGAGAGTCGGCATGGGCGGCTAGCTTAGCGGATGTAAGCTGCCGCGCCCACCCGTGTGCGGTCAAACCTTGGCGGCAACCGACGTTGATTTACTGCGCGGACGCAGTTGCGCGTTGACCATGTCTGCATCGGTAACACCGGTTTCGGCACGCATGCCAGCGGCCAGGAACGGCACCATCAAACGCATCACCTGCTCGATCGAGGTGTTGACGCCGAAATCGGTTTCGGCAATCGCACGCAACGCCTTGATACCGGACATGCTGAATGCCGCCGCGCCCAGCATGAAGTGCACGCGCCAGAACAATTCTATCGGCGGAATACGCGGGGCAGCTTCGTTGACCAGCAACATATAGCGGCGGAACACCTTGCCGTACATGTCTTCCAGATAACGACGCAAGTGGCCTTGGCTTTGACTGAACGCCAACCCGAGCAAACGCATGAAAATGGACAGGTCGTTGCCGCTGCGTGGCTGCACCACCAAGGCTTGTTCGACAAGAATTTCGAGCAGTTCTTCGAGTGTCGGTTTGTTGTCGGGCTTGGCCTGCCGCCGCTCGAGCTCTTTATCAAGGCTCAAGCAGAAAGGTCCAAGAAAACGCGAGAAGACCGCTTGAATCAGCGCCTTTTTCGATCCGAAGTGATAGTTCACCGCCGCCAGATTGACCCCGGCCTTGCTGGTGATCAGACGCAACGAGGTTTCAGCGAAACCTTTTTCCGCGAACAACTGCTCGGCAGCATCAAGGATGCGTTCAACGGTTTCCGACTGGGCCATGGCAACTCCGCCTGACAAACACTTGTTTGAAACATACGTTTCAGTTTATGTATTGTCAAGCCTGGCAGTTCGTTTTTGGAATGCCCGGTCAGCTATTTAAGCATACAACCATAACGCGGCAAAAAGCGGTGTGATTGACCGTCCAGCGGTACGAAAAAAAAGGGGCATTGCCAAGAGCGTTCCACTGTATATAATCCCAGTCACTGTATAAAAAGACAGAGCGATCAATATGCTAAAGCTGACGCCACGCCAAGCAGAGATTCTGGCCTTCATCAAACGCTGCCTAGAAGACAACGGCTACCCACCGACCCGCGCGGAAATCGCTCAGGAACTGGGTTTCAAATCGCCCAACGCGGCGGAAGAGCACCTCAAGGCCCTGGCCCGCAAGGGTGCGATTGAAATGACTCCCGGTGCATCCCGCGGTATTCGCATCCCGGGCTTTGAAGCCAAAGCGGACGACTCAACGTTACCGATCATTGGTCGAGTGGCTGCCGGTGCGCCCATCCTGGCCCAGCAGCACATCGAAGAGTCATGCAACATCAACCCGGCCTTCTTCCATCCACGCGCCGATTACCTGTTGCGCGTTCATGGAATGAGCATGAAGGACGTCGGCATTTTCGACGGTGACCTGCTGGCAGTCCATACCACTCGCGAGGCCCGCAATGGCCAGATCGTGGTGGCACGAATCGGCGACGAGGTGACCGTCAAGCGCTTCCAGCGCGACGGCAGCAAAGTCTGGTTGATTGCCGAAAACCCTGAATTCGCCCCTATCGAAGTGAACCTGAAAGATCAGGAACTGGTGATTGAAGGCTTGAGTGTTGGCGTCATTCGCCGCTAAAGGAGGCTTTATGCAGTTCCCACACACATCACAGCAAGCACAACTGCCGTTGTTCGAGGCGTTCATGGTGCAACCCTTGGCGCCGATCCTGAACGATGTGGTCGAGTCGCCCTGGAGCGCCGAACCGGAAGTCTTCAGCGAATTGTCACTGCGTGGTGCGGCCGGGAATTGTCTGAACCTGTTGGCGCCGATTCTCAGGGAGCTGAGCCAGGACCAGGATGCGCGCTGGCTCACACTGATTGCTCCACCTGCCAGCCTGACCCAAACCTGGCTGCGCGATGCCGGCCTGAACCGTGAACGCATTCTGTTGCTACAACCGCGTGGCGCACAGAGCGCACAACAACTGACCTGCGAGGCCTTGCGCCTGGGCCGCAGCCACACCGTCGTTAGCTGGCTTAATCCCCTGAGCGCAACCTCGCGGCAACAGTTGATCAGCGCCGCCCGTATCGGGGACGCACAAAGCCTGAATATTCGATTGGGTTAAACGATGATTGCGCTGGGCTTCTCTAATGATAGAGAAGCCGATCTTGTAGCAGTGTCAGCAGAAAGCGACGAGCGGGATTAATGCAAAACCCGTGAACTATCATCAGTCGTTAATTCGCCTTCAACCAATCGTCCCGCCATCTGAACACCAACGCTCAACATCGCCTTGGCGACCTCAACGTGCTGGCCTTGCAGGAACGCTTTGGCATCCTCGGAGAAATCCAAAGTAACCAGAGAACCTTCGTCCTCGGCCCTGCGCAGCTCGATACGGCCGTCTGGTAACTCGACAATTTCTAGAAAGGACGTTGGCATAAAGGTCTGTTCTCCACGAAAGGCGGGGATTATATAGGCATCGGCCGGGCTTCGCTCAGTAACTTGACCAGTAGCGCTATTAATCGCGCTACTGGCTACCGGCCGATCAGCACTCGCTCAAGCCTTCGCGAAACCGAAGCGCCAGGCCTTTCAGGTTCTGACGCCAGCTCTCCAGTTCCGCCCGGCTCAACTCTTCAGGTGCGTGCTCTTCATCCAGGTTAACGGCCAGGATGAGCGGCTGAGTCACGTCGCCTTTGGGTTTGTGCGGCGCGCGCGGCGGTTGAAACAGTGCAGCATGGGCCGCCAACAATTTGGCCAGCCAGGTTTCGCGGTTTTGCGCCAGCTCAACCATCTCGGCCATTTCTGGAATAGCGATCGCTTCCAGCACTTCACGTGTCAGCAACATCTCGGCGCGAGGTGCATTGGCCTGTGGCAAGCGATAGAAACCTGCAATTTCATGGCACAGCCCCAGCAAGGCGCCGTAAAGATGAAACAACGCCGATTCTCGTCCAGCCTGAATCAGCGCCAGTGAGTTCATCGCCCGCCCCTCTTCCGCTTTGACCAACGCTTCCAGCGCCAGCCCGGCGAAATATATCTTCTGATTGGTACGGGTATAAAGTTCGTGGGCCATGACGGCATTCTCCACAACGAAATATTGGCTTAACACAGACCCGACAGTGTCGTGGATCATCCGATCTGACCGCAAGCCCAAAACAAAGGCCGCATGACAACCCGTGGGTTTTCATGCGGCCTTTTGTGCAGCGCTTTTAAGCCTTGGCGGCTGGACGCTTGTCTTCAACCTTCCATTTACCGCCGTCGTAGAACGCCTTCCATCCCGTCGGCTTGCCGTCGATTTCAGTCTGCACGTACTGCTCTTTGGTCTTGCGGCTATAACGGATCACGGCAGGCAGACCATCCGGGTCTTTCTTCGGCGCATCGCAGAGGAAATGGTACTTCGGATCGATCTCGTCTTTGTGCGGCACAATTTCCATGACCAGCGGAGCACGCGTCTCGCGGTTTTTAGGGAACTGGCTGGCCGCCAGGAACAGGCCAGACGCGCCGTCGCGCAAGATGTAGGTGTCGTTGACCTTTTCGCACTTAAGCTCCGGCATCTTCACCGGGTCCATCTTCGGTGGCGCCGCGTCACCGCTCTTCAGCAGTTTGCGGGTGTTCTTGCAGGTCGGGTTGGTGCAGCCGAAAAACTTGCCAAAACGGCCAGTTTTCAATTGCATCTCGCTGCCGCACTTGTCGCACTCAAGGCTTGGACCTTCGTAGCCTTTGATGCGGTAAGTGCCCTCTTCGATTTCGTAGCCCGCGCAATCCGGGTTGTTACCGCAGATGTGCAGCTTGCGCTTCTCGTCGAGCAGGTAAGCATCCATCGCGGTACTGCAAATTGGGCAACGATGTTTGCCGCGCAGCACCAGCGATTCCGACTCACCCTCATCGTCCGCAGCGATTTCATCACCCGGCACCAGGTTGACCGTGGCTTTGCAGCGCTCTTTTGGCGGCAGGCTGTAGCCTGAGCAACCCAGGAACACACCGGTCGATGCGGTACGGATCTGCATCGGACGGCCACAGGTCAGGCACGGAATATCGGTCATGACCGGTTGGTTGGCACGCATGCCGTTTTCCGGGCTTTCAGCAACTTCCAGTTTTTTCTTGAAGTCGCCGTAGAACTCGTCCAGCACGTTTTTCCAGTCGCGCTCGCCTTGAGCCACGTCATCGAGGTTCTCTTCCATCCCGGCCGTGAAGCCGTAGTCCATGAGATTGGAGAAGCTCTCGGATAGACGCTCAGTGACGATGTCGCCCATCTTTTCCGAATAGAAACGACGGTTGTGCAGCGCAACGTAGCCGCGATCCTGGATGGTGGAGATGATTGCCGCATAAGTCGAAGGACGACCGATGCCGCGTTTTTCCATCTCTTTAACCAGGCTGGCTTCAGAGTAACGCGCCGGTGGCTTGGTGAAGTGTTGGGTCGGATCAAGCTTGATCAGCTTCATCGCGTCGCCCTGAGCCATGTCCGGCAGAACATCGTCATCGCCAGGCTTGGCAATTTGCGGCATGACGCGGGTGTAACCGTCGAACTTCAGGATACGGCCCTTGGCGCGCAGCTCGAAATCACCGGCACCCACGGTAACCGTGGTCGACAAGTATTGCGCTGGCAGCATCTGGCAAGCCAGGAACTGGCGCCAGATCAGCTCGTAGAGCCGCTCTGCATCACGCTCCATGCCCGACAGCTTGCTTGGCTCGGTGTTGGCGTCAGACGGACGAATCGCTTCGTGAGCCTCTTGTGCGCCTTCCTTGCTGCTGTAGACATTCGGTGTTTCCGGCAGGTACTTCTTGCCGAACTCGCTTTCAATATAAGTACGCGCCATCGTCACGGCATCGGCCGAGAGGTTGGTGGAGTCGGTACGCATATAAGTGATGTAGCCGGCTTCGTACAAACGCTGGGCCATCATCATGGTTTTCTTCACACCGAAGCCCAGGCGGTTACTCGCGGCCTGCTGCAGGGTGGACGTGATGAAGGGCGCAGAAGGTTTGCTGCTGGTCGGTTTGTCTTCGCGCTTGACGATGCTGTAGCTGGAAGCCTTGAGCTTCTCCAGCGCGGCCATCGCCTGAGCTTCGTTCAGCGGTTTGAACGCTTCACCTTTCTCGCGAGCTACGTCAAAGCGCACGGTAGCGCCCTTCGCGGTACCGAGGTCGGCGTGCACTTCCCAGTATTCTTCCGGGTTGAACGCACGAATTTCGCGTTCACGCTCGACCACCAGTTTCACGGCAACCGATTGCACGCGACCGGCGGACAAGCCACGGGCGATTTTGGCCCACAGCAGCGGCGAAACCATGTAACCCACCACGCGGTCGAGGAAACGACGCGCCTGCTGGGCGTTTACACGATCAATGTCCAGCTCGCCGGGTTTGGAGAAGGCTTCCTGAATCGCCTTCTTGGTGATTTCGTTGAACACCACGCGCTTGTAGCGGCTGTCGTCACCACCGATGGCTTCGCGCAGGTGCCAGGCAATGGCTTCCCCCTCGCGATCCAAGTCGGTTGCGAGATAGATGGTGTCAGCATCTTTGGCGAGCCGGCGCAGCTCTTCGATGACTTTTTCCTTGCCGGGGAGGATCTCGTACTGGGCTTTCCAGCCATGTTCGGGATCGACACCCATGCGCGAAACCAGCTGCTTGCGCGCCTTTTCTTTCGGCGTGAGCACCGGACCTTCACCCGCGGCGGCCTTGCCGCGCTTGGCGGCAGGCTCTTTGCTGGCGCTAGCCGAACCGCTGGTGGGCAGGTCTCGGATATGGCCGATACTCGACTTCACCACGTATTGGTTACCCAGATACTTGTTGATGGTCTTGGCCTTAGCCGGGGATTCCACAATGACCAGCGATTTGCCCATGGATCAGAAAATTCCTGAATTCTAGAAGTGAAAGGCGGTTGGCGCCTGACGCGGCACCGCTATATATAGTGGCTACAAGGTGAGGTCAAGCGCAGGGTTTTGCGCGCACTCAGCTTATGGCTTCGAAAAAAGGCTCGGTTCAGCTTGCACCAAAGCAAAGCGTGGCACCTGTTCGCCGTCAACCTCGACCGACTCCAGGAACATGCTCAAGGGACGCACCCAAAAGCCGTAATCGCCATACAGGGCTTGGTAGAACACTACTTCCTCTTCGGTTTCCGAGTGACGCGCAACATTGAATACGCGGTACTGCGGACCTTTATAATGTTGGTAGAGCCCAGGTGATATCGGCATGCTTTGGCCCTCACTCAAATCATTTCAAATAAAAATAAAAAATAAATTCTGAAAAACAAAAACCGGGGCACTTGGCCCCGGCTTCCATCAACGAGACGCTTAAACGCGTTCGAAGACGGTGGAGATGCCTTGGCCGAGACCAATGCACATGGTGGCTACCCCAAAGGTGCCGCCATTTTGCTTCATCACGTTCAGCAAAGTGCCTGAAATTCTCGCGCCTGAGCAACCAAATGGGTGACCGAGGGCGATGGCGCCGCCGTGCAGGTTAACCTTCTCGTTCATCTTGTCGAGCACTTTCAGATCTTTCAGCACTGGCAAGGCCTGTGCGGCGAAAGCTTCGTTGAGCTCAAAGAAGTCGATATCGTTAATGCCAAGACCCGCGCGCTTCAGTGCTTTTTGTGTGGCCGGTACTGGACCATAGCCCATGATTGCCGGATCCACACCTGCCACTGCCATCGAACGAATCACCGCCATAGGCTGGATGCCCAGGTCTTGTGCACGTTGCGCCGACATCACGATCATGCACGAAGCACCATCAGTGATCTGCGACGAAGTACCGGCTGTCACGGTGCCGCCCTTTGGATTGAAAGCAGGCTTGAGAGCCGCGAGGCTTTCCAGGGTGGTTTCCGGACGAATGGTTTCATCGTAGTCGAACAGTTTCAGGAAACCGTTCTCGTCGTAACCCTGCATCGGGATGATTTCATCTTTGAACTTGCCTTCCACAGTCGCCTTGTGGGCGAGTTGGTGGGAGCGCACGCCGAAAGCGTCCTGCTGTTCGCGAGTGATGCCGTGCATTTTGCCCAGCATTTCAGCGGTCAGGCCCATCATGCCCGAGGCTTTCGCCGCGTACAGGGACATGTGCGGGTTAGGATCGACACCGTGCATCATGCTCACGTGGCCCATGTGCTCGACGCCGCCGACCACGAACACTTCACCGTTGCCGGTCATGATCGCTTGCGCGGCCGTGTGCAGCGCGCTCATCGAGGAGCCGCACAAACGGCTGACGGTCTGGCCGGCAGCAGTGTGCGGGATCTGCGTCATCAGGGAGGCCATGCGGGCGATGTTCCAGCCCTGCTCCAGGGTCTGGTTTACGCAGCCCCAGATCACGTCTTCCACTTCGTTCGGATCGACCTTGACGTTGCGTTCCAGCAATTTGCTGATCAGGTGCGCCGACATGTCTTCTGCGCGGGTGTTGCGGTGCATGCCGCCCTTGGAGCGGCCCATCGGAGTACGACCGAAGTCGACAATCACGACGTCTCTTGGATTCAAGCTCATAAAATTTCACTCTCGCTCAAGTGTTGGGACGCTTAACCGAAGAAACGTTGGCCGGTTTTGGCCATTTCACGCAGTTTTTCGGTCGGGTGGTACAGCGCGCCCAAATCAGCGTACTGGTCAGCCAGGGCAACGAACTCTGCAACACCGATCGAATCGATGTAGCGCAGCGCACCACCACGGAATGGAGGGAAACCAATACCGTAGACCAGACCCATGTCGGCTTCGGCAGCAGTTTCGACGATGCCATCTTCAAGGCAACGCACGGTTTCCAGACACAACGGGATCATCATCCAGTTGATGATGTCTTCGTCAGTGACTTCGCGCTGCTCGTAAACGATTGGCTTGAGCACTTCCAGCACCGACGGATCGGCCACCTTCTTCTGCTTGCCTTTCTTGTCGGTTTCGTAAGCGTAGAAACCTTTGCCATTTTTCTGGCCCAGGCGCTTGGCTTCGTACAGCACGTCGATGGCCGAACGGCGGTCATCCTTCATGCGGTCCGGGAAACCTTCAGCCATTACGTCCCGGCCATGGTGACCGGTGTCGATGCCGACCACGTCCATCAGATACGCCGGGCCCATTGGCCAGCCGAATTTTTCCATGACTTTATCGATACGGACGAAGTCCACACCGGCGCTGACCAGTTTGGCGAAACCGCCGAAGTACGGGAACAGGACACGGTTGACCAGGAAGCCCGGGCAGTCGTTGACGACGATCGGGTTCTTGCCCATTTTCTTGGCGTAGGCAACGGTGGTGGCAACTGCCAACTCGCTGGACTTCTCGCCGCGAATTACTTCAACCAGCGGCATCATGTGCACAGGGTTGAAGAAGTGCATGCCGACGAAGTTTTCCGGGCGCTTGAGGGCTTTCGCCAGCAAGGTAATGGAAATGGTCGAGGTGTTGGACGCAACAATGGTGTCTTCTTTGACGTGACCTTCGACCTCAGCCAGCACTGCTTGCTTGACCT
Organism: Gordonia sp. IEGM753; assembly: GCF_050321825.1. NCBI lineage: Bacteria > Bacillati > Actinomycetota > Actinomycetes > Mycobacteriales > Gordoniaceae > Gordonia > Gordonia sp. IEGM753. The sequence continues at coordinate 456,426 of NZ_JBNQGB010000001.1, read as the reverse complement.
TCGGGTTCTCGACAACCGCTTCGACCACCAGGTCCACGTGACCAAAATCACCGTAGGACAGGGTTGGACGGATGCCGTTGAGCACCTCAGCCATTTTCGCAGCAGTCATGCGACCCTTGTCAACGCGGCTCACCAACAGCTTGGCGGCTTCAGCCAGACCCTGCTCGATGCCGTGCTCGTTGATGTCTTTCATCAGGATCGGCGTGCCTTTGGAGGCCGACTGATAAGCGATACCGCCACCCATGATGCCGGCGCCCAATACCGCGGCCTGCTTCACGTCTTTGGCGATTTCGTCGTAGGCCTTGGCCTTTTTCTTCAGCTCCTGGTCGTTCAGGAACAAACCGATCAAGCTCTGCGCGGCGGAGGTCTTGGCCAGTTTGACGAAACCTGCAGCTTCGACTTCCAGCGCTTTGTCGCGACCGAAGTTCGCCGCTTTCTGAATGGTCTTGATCGCTTCAACCGGCGCCGGGTAGTTCGGGCCCGCCTGGCCTGCCACGAAACCTTTGGCGGTTTCGAACGCCATCATTTGTTCGATCGCGTTCAGCTTCAGCTTTTCCAGCTTCGGCTGACGCTTGGCCTTGTAGTCGAACTCACCGGAAATGGCGCGTTTGATCAGCTCAAGTGCTGCTTCCTGCAGTTTTTCCGGCGCAACGACTGCGTCCACTGCGCCGACTTTCAGCGCGTCTTCAGGACGGTTTTCTTTACCCGCAGCAATCCACTCGATGGCATTGTCGGCACCGATCAGACGCGGCAGGCGCACAGTACCGCCGAAGCCCGGGTAGATGCCCAGTTTGACTTCTGGCAGGCCGATCTTGGCCTTGGTGGACATGACGCGGTAATCCGCTGCCAGGCACATTTCCAGACCGCCACCCAGAGCGATGCCGTTGATCGCGGCAACCGTCGGAACGTTGAGGTCTTCGAAATCGCTGAAAATCTTGTTGGCTTCCAGGTTGCCAGCGACAAGCTCCGCATCAGGCAACTTGAAGTTTTCGACAAATTCGGTGATGTCGGCGCCGACGATGAATACGTCCTTGCCGCTGCTGACGATCACACCCTTGATCGAAGCATCTGCCTTGATGGTGTCTACGGCCTGACGCAATTCGTTCAGGGTTAGACGGTTGAACTTGTTGACGGACTCACCCTTGAGGTCGAATTTCAATTCGACGATGCCACTTTCAAGAGCCTTAACCGTGATGGCTTTACCTTCGTAAATCATCAACTGATCTCCACGATATGGAAGCTGAACAGTACACGTCGGACGCAGGCGAATGGCTTGGCAGGACGCTTTTTCGTCGATGCTAACGCCAATCCACCCGTCACACCCGCCAACGCGATAGTCGGGATTCTGTAGGAGCGATGCTCAATGCAAACGCTCAATTCATACGCCCGTTTGATTTGGGTACGTCACCTTCACGGAATTTCTTACAATTGTCAATCGCCCAAAATACGGGCCGAAAGACGACTTTGCGGTCATTTCCGCGCAGCAAGGATGTTCAACACGCATCTGCATGTGAAGTCATTCATAGGATCAATAGTTAGAAAAGTCGCCCTAATACGTGGCAACCCGTGGGCAACCCGCTACGCTGGCGGGACCTGGAGGAAAAATTTACGCATTGCAGTGAGCTCAGCGTAAGATCAGCTCCCAATGGAATTACCGGCCTGCCTGGCCAACCCAGCCCGATGAGTTTGTCGGGCTTTTTTATGGGCGCTGGAAATAGGTCTCGCGCCATTGCAGCACGAGATCCACTTTTTTATGCGAGCGCCTTGAGTACATCATCAATGGCTTGCAGAACGGTCGCTTCACCCTTTTCGCCCCAGTAGAGGGCAATCATTTGCTTGTCGGCTTCGACTTTGTAGACATTCGCCGGCAATTTTTCGAAATGATTCAGTAATGCTTGATCTTCACACACTTCCTGCCACTGATTGACCCACACTCCCGGCGCTTTTTGCCAATAGGCCCAGCATGCAGGACGATTGCCACGCCGCGGTCGATGGTATTGCGCACAAGGGCTTGGCGGCTCCTGACTCAGCCAGTGTGGCCATTCCTGAGGCGCCAGTTGCATGGCCAAACCAATGCGTCGTGCCTCCATGCGTAATGCCATGCGACCACTCTGATGGCGGGACGGCCGCAGCCATGCCAATGGACTCAAGACCACCAACAGGATTGACATCACTATCAAGACCGTCATATCTGTACCCCCGATTCTTGACGAGCGCTTTGAGTCACTTTGCAACCAATGCGCTTGAAACCAGCCATACTTATCAACATTGCAATCCTCAGGAGGAGCACCTCATGCCCTACCACCATATTCTGGTCGCTGTAGATCTAACCGAAGAGTGCGATCCTGTTATCCACCGCGCTCGCGAGTTATCGGTGAGCAACGGCGCGAAGTTGTCTCTTGTGCACATCGTCGAGCCAATGGCCATGGCCTTTGGTGGTGACGTCCCCATGGACCTGTCCCAGTTGCAGCAACAGCAATTCGATCAGGCCAAAGAGCGCCTGGACCGTTTGATCCTGAAGTACCCGGAGCTCACCAAGGAATACAGCCACCTGACTTATGGGCAACCACGCCAGGAAATACATCACCTGGCCAAGGAACAAGGGTGTGACATGATCGTTGTTGGCAGCCATGGTCGTCATGGCCTGGCATTGCTGCTGGGCTCAACCGCCAACGATGTGCTGCACGGCGCGCCTTGCGACGTGCTCGCGGTACGCCTGGTCAAAAACTGACACACCCTGTGGGAGCGGGCTTGCTCGCGAAGACGGCTTGTCATTCAGCGCATGTGTTGAATGTTAAATAGCCTTCGCGAGCAAGCCCGCTCCCACATTGGATCTACGCCAGCCCAGTAAATCGCTTTGCATATGAAAAGCCCGGCGCTCATCACTGAGCGCCGGGCTTTTTCATAGCAGGATCAATCAGGCGTCCAGTTCAGCCCAACGCTCGACCATCACATCGAGTTCAGCCTGCAACTGCTCCAACTGAGCAATCACAGCAGCCGTCTCGGCAGCAGGACGCTGATAAAAACCTGCGTCCGCCATTTGCGCTTCGACGGCAGCAATCTGTTGCTCCATGGCTTCGATCTGCGCTGGCAACATTTCCAGTTCACGCTGCAGCTTGTAGCTGAGCTTTTTCTTCGCCACCGGCGCTTCGGCTGCAGCAACCGGTGCCGCTTCTGCCGTCACAACAGCGGAAGTGAGGTCGGCCTTACCGGACTTGCTCTCGGTCACGCCCAGCAGGCGCGGCGAGCCGCCCTGACGCAGCCAGTCCTGATAGCCGCCCACGTATTCACGAACCTTGCCTTCACCTTCGAAAACCAACGTACTGGTGACCACGTTATCGAGGAATGCCCGGTCGTGGCTGACCATCAGTACGGTGCCGTTGAAGGTCAGCAGGACCTCTTCCAGCAGTTCGAGTGTTTCCACATCGAGATCGTTGGTCGGTTCGTCGAGCACCAGCAGGTTGGCTGGTTTGCTGAACAGTTTTGCCAACAACAGACGGGCACGCTCGCCGCCGGAAAGTGCCTTCACCGGGGTGCGGGCACGCTGCGGGCTGAACAGGAAGTCGCCGAGATAACTCAGCACATGACGGCTCTGACCATCGATATCGATGAAGTCGCGACCTTCCGCAACGTTATCAATAACGGTCTTCTCCAAGTCCAGTTGATGGCGCAACTGGTCGAAGTAGGCCACGTCGATGCGCGTCCCCTCTTCCACTGTGCCGCTGGTAGGTTGCAGACCGCTGAGCATCAGCTTCAGCAGCGTGGTCTTGCCGGTACCGTTTGCGCCGAGCAGACCGATGCGGTCGCCGCGCGTCAGGACCATCGAGAAGTCCTTGATCAGGAACGGGCCGCCCGGATGCGCGAAACTCACGTTCTCGAGGACCATCACCTGCTTGCCGGACTTGTCAGCGGTGTCCAGCTGAATGTTGGCTTTACCGGTGCGTTCACGGCGCTCGCTACGCTCCACGCGCAACGCTTTCAGGGCGCGCACACGGCCTTCGTTACGGGTGCGACGCGCCTTGATGCCCTGGCGAATCCAGACTTCTTCCTGGGCCAGTTTTTTATCGAACAGCGCGTTGGCGGTTTCTTCTGCGGCCAACGAGGCTTCTTTGTGCACGAGGAAACTGGCGTAGTCGCCGTTCCAGTCGATCAGGCCGCCGCGATCCAGTTCCAGAATGCGCGTCGCCAGGTTTTGCAGGAATGAACGGTCGTGCGTGATAAACAGCACAGCCCCCTGGAAATCCTTCAACGCTTCTTCAAGCCAGGCAATCGCGCCGATGTCGAGGTGGTTGGTTGGCTCATCGAGCAGCAGCAAGTCGGGCTCTGACACCAGTGCTTGCGCCAGCAGGACGCGACGACGCCAGCCGCCGGACAATTGCGAAAGGGTCTTGTCGGCCGGCAACTGAAGACGGCTCAAGGTGCTGTCGACCAGTTGCTGCAAACGCCAGCCATCGCGCGCTTCGAGGTCGTGCTGGACGTGCATCAACTTATCCAGATCGGCGTCGGTCACGATGTTCTGGCTCAGGTGGTGATACTGCGCAAGCAGCTCACCGACGCCGTCCAGGCCTTCAGCTACCACGTCGAACACGGTCCGCTCGTCGGCTACCGGAAGTTCTTGCGGCAATTCGCCAATCTTGAGACCGGGCGCACGCCAAACGGAGCCCTCATCGGGCTTCTGGTCGCCCTTGACGAGCTTCATCATGCTGGACTTGCCAGTGCCGTTGCGGCCGATGATGCACACCCGCTCACCACGGGCGATCTGCCAGGACACCTTGTCCAACAACGGCATAGCGCCGAAAGCAAGGGACACATCGCTGAATTTGAGCAGGGTCATGAGCTTCTCCAAAAACCGGGCGCGCATTCTACCTGACTTGAGGCCTTATAAGGCCGGCAATTTCAATGTCGAAGCACTCTGCATAACATTTGTGGTGATCTTGCACCGACGGGCCCTCAAACCTTTCGCCCGTTGCTGGCAAAAGGCTAAGCTACAGATTATTCAGTGCGGGCATTGCTCGCACTTGTCATGATTTCTCTGCCCGGATGTCTCATGCGCAGTCGCCTTTTCAGTCTTTTATCGTGTTTGCTACTTTCCGCCACTGCTGTTCAATCCGCCCAGGCGGTGGATCTGTCCACCCAACGCCAATATTACGATGAGGCCAAGCGTGCATTGGCCAAGGGCGATACCGGCCCTTATTTCCGTTACAGCCAAGCCCTCAGCGACTATCCGCTGGAGCCTTACCTTGCGTACGATGAACTGACTGCCCGACTTAAATCGGCCAGCAATGAAGAAATCGAAAAATTCCTCGCCGAGCACGGCGACCTGCCACAAGCCAACTGGATGAAGTTGCGCTGGTTGCGCTGGCTGGCCGATCGCGGAGATTGGGCGACCTTCGTCAAGTACTACGACCCCAAGCTGAACTTTACTGAACTGGACTGCCTGAATGCGCAGTACCAGATCGGTCACAACCAGAAAGCAGAAGGTTATGCCAATGCCGAGAAGCTCTGGCTAACCGGTAAATCCCAGCCAGCGGCATGCGATGCCTTGTTTGGTATCTGGGCAGCCGAGGGCCAGCTGACCGAGCAAAAACGCTGGGAGCGCGCCAAGCTTGCAGCCCAGGCCCGCAATTATCCGCTGGCCAACAGCCTGGTCAATGGCCTCACCACCCTTGCCCCGCGCGGCCGCTTGCTGGTGGATGTGGCGCAGAAACCGGAACTGCTCAACCAGCCCTCACGCTTCACGCCTGCCGATGAGTCAATGTCTGATGTGGTCAGCCTCGGCCTGCGCCGCCTGGCGCGCCAAGACCCGGACAAGGCCATGGACTTGCTCGATGGTTACGCCAGCAGCATGCATTTCTCACGCGATGAAAAAGTCGCGATTGCCCGGGAAATCGGCCTGACACTGGCACGCCGTTTCGACCCCCGCGCACTGGACGTAATGACCAAATACGACCCGGAACTGCGCGACAACACCGTGTCCGAATGGCGCTTGCGCTTACTGCTGCGCCTGGCGCGTTGGGACGATGCCTATCAGTTGACCCGTCGCTTACCGCAAGACCTGGCGACCACCAATCGCTGGCGCTACTGGCAGGCTCGCAGCCTGGAACTGGCGCAGCCGCAGAACCCACAAGCGCAGACGCTGTACAAGAGCCTGGCTCGCGAGCGGGACTTCTACGGATTCCTCGCTGCCGACCGTTCACAGTTGCCGTACTCGCTGATCAACAAGCCATTGGTGTTGAGCCAGGCGCTGATCAACAAAGTGCGCAACACACCCGGCGTGCGTCGCGCCCTGGAGTTTCACGCTCGCGGGCAGATCGTCGACGGTCGTCGCGAGTGGTACCACGTCAGCCGTCATTTCAATCGTGACGAAATGGTCGCCCAGGCCAAACTTGCCTATGACCTGAAATGGTATTTCCCGGCGATTCGCACCATCAGCCAGGCCCAGTATTGGGACGATCTGGACATTCGCTTCCCGATGGCTCACCGCGAAACATTGGTCCGTGAAGCCAAGGTCCGTGGCCTGCACTCAAGCTGGGTGTTCGCCATTACCCGCCAGGAAAGCGCATTCATGGACGACGCTCGCTCCGGTGTCGGCGCCAGCGGCTTGATGCAATTGATGCCTGGCACCGCCAAGGAAACCGCACGCAAGTTCAGCATCCCGTTGGCCTCGCCGCAGCAAGTGCTCGATCCGGACAAAAACATTCAGCTCGGCGCCGCGTATCTGAGCCAGGTGCACAGTCAGTTCAACGGCAACCGTGTTCTCGCCTCCGCCGCCTACAACGCCGGGCCAGGCCGAGTACGCCAATGGCTGCGCGGTGCAGATCACCTAAGCTTCGATGTCTGGGTGGAAAGTATTCCGTTCGACGAAACCCGTCAGTATGTGCAAAACGTGTTGTCGTACTCGGTGATCTACGGCCAAAAACTCAACTCCCCACAGCCGCTGGTGGATTGGCATGAACGGTATTTTGACGATCAATAATCGTTTGTGAACGTGCTTTAGCCCTGAACGAAAATGCCCGCATCAATTGATGCGGGCATTTTTGTTAGAGCGAGATCAAAAGATCTCAGCCTCGCTTCACTCCACCGCTCCTACCCTTGCAGTCCGGTCTCGACCTTGCCTTCACTAAACTGCAACGCCGCCAGTCGTGCGTACAACGCATTGCTCGCAATCAGCTCTTGGTGCGTGCCCACCGCAACCAGTTTCCCCTGATCCATTACCGCAATTCGGTCGGCGTTTTTTACCGTGGCCAGCCGGTGAGCGATGACCAGCGTGGTGCGGTTTTTCATCAGGCTCGGCAGTGCTTGCTGAATCAAGTGCTCACTTTGAGCATCGAGGGCGCTGGTGGCTTCGTCGAGCAGCAAAATCGGGGCGTCCACCAGCAATGCCCGGGCGATGGCCAAGCGTTGGCGCTGGCCTCCGGACAACCCGAGGCCGCCATCGCCCAAATGGGTCTGGTAGCCATTGGGCATTTGTTCGATGAAATCATGCGCGTAGGCAATTTTCGCCGCCTCTTTCACCTGCGCCAACGTCGCCGCTGGATTGCCGTAGCGAATGTTCTCCTCGATGCTGCCGAAGAACAGCGCCGGGTTTTGCGAAACCAGGGCGAAACAACGGCGCAAGTCGAGTGGGTCGAGTTGGGTCAGCGGCACACCATCGAGCAGGATGCGCCCGTCGGCAGGGTCGTAAAAACGCAGTAGCAGATCATAGACGGTCGATTTTCCTGCACCGGAAGGCCCCACCAGCGCCAGCGTTTCACCCGCATTGACGGTCAGGCTGAGACCATTTACGGCATAGCTTTGCGGACGCGAGGGATAGGAAAACCGCACGTCTTGCAGCACCAGATCGCCCTTCACACGCTCGGGCAGCGTCACCAGCCCGGTGACGGGTGGCTGGATGATATTTTCCGAACGCAGCAACTCGGCAATGCGTTCGGCAGCACCGGCGGCGCGCTGCAGCTCGCCGATCACTTCGCTCAAGGTGCCGAACGCACTGCCGACGATCAGGCTATAAAAAACAAACGCGGCCAACTCACCACCGGAAATACGCCCGGCGATCACGTCCATGCCACCGACCCACAGCATCACGCCGACGGCCCCCAGCACCAACACGATCACCAGCGTGATCAGCCATGACCGCTGCACGATGCGCTTGCGGGCGGTGTTGAAGGCATCTTCCACCGTCACCGAAAAACGTTGTTCGTCCTGGACTTGATGGTTGTAGGCCTGCACGGTTTTGATCTGGCTAAGTGTTTCGGAAACGTAGCTGCCGATATCGGCGATCCGGTCCTGACTCAGGCGCGAAAGGCTGCGCACCCGGCGCCCGAAAATCAGAATGGGCGCAATCACCAGCGGCAGCGCCACCACCACGATGCTGCTGAGTTTGGGGTTGGTGATAAACAGCAACACGATGCCGCCGATGACCATCAGCAGGTTGCGCAGAAACAGCGAGAGTGAAGAGCCAATCACCGATTGCAACAGCGTGGTGTCGGCGGTCAGGCGCGATTGAATCTCGGAGCTGCGGTTATCTTCATAGAAGCCCGGATGCAGGTAAACCAAATGATTGAACACTTGGCGACGAATATCCGCGACCACCCGTTCGCCAATCCATGACACCAGGTAAAAACGTGCAAAGGTGCCAATCGCCAGCGCCAAGACCAGCACCATGAACAGCCCAATCGATTGATTGAGCAAATGCGGCGAGCGGGTCATGAACCCTTGATCGACCAGTAGACGAATGCCCTGCCCCATCGACAAGGTAATCCCCGCGGTGAGGATCAATGCCAGCAGCGCACCCAACGCTTGCCAGCGATAAGGCGAAAGGAAACGACTGGACAGGCGAATGGCGCGACGGTGACGGGCAGAGAGCATCGGGATATCCATGTGCGCAATTGATGGGTGAGCGTACACAGTTCAATGGGGTGGAACTCTGTAAATCACAATGAGTCAGGTTAAATATGACCGCAATGACTAGGCCCTAGACGCTATTGGTCTAAAGTCCGGGTGGCAACGACGCGGTATTTCTGGTGGACTGATACTGCCGCTCCGGAAAGATCGCAGGGAGTTGTCACAGCCCGGTCACCTGACGGTTTTACAGTAAGCACACAACCTGAAGAGGAGACAGGCCATGTCCTTGCAAAACAGCAGCGACGACAAGATTGAAGTGATCCGCACCCAACCGCACCAGTCTCTGGGTTGCTCGATAATTGACGAACACGGGCGCGAAGTACCGATCACTGAAGACATGATCCAGGACGCCTGCCGCGAACTGGAGAAGCGATTGGTCAAGCCTGCCAAACAAGATTGATATAGCCACCGTCTTCTTGACCCGGCCCTGATGGCCGGGTTTTTTGTGGGTGCTTGTCCGGGAACCGGGGCGCGGCCATCGCGAGCAGGCTCACGACCACAGCGCACCGTGTGTTCGTGTCGAGTGGGCTTGCTCGTGAATGGGCACGGGCTCTCTAGACTGGCAAAGCACCCAACGCCGCCACGATCCGCTGCAATGCCGGCGAATCCCCTTCAATGCGCACCTGCAAGCCATCAATCTCGCGACGCAACGGATAATGCTTGCGCAGCGCATCGAACGCCGCACGTTGCTCACTCACACTGCCGACCAAGCTGCGGCGAAAGTCCGCGTCATCGCGGCGCGGGTCGTATACCCCACGACACAACATCGCCAATGCCCAGGCGGGATCGCTCTCGGCATTCAAGGTCACTTGCGACAGCCACGGTGCAGGCAGCAAGTCACTCAGGCTGACCTCAGCCGGTTGCCCGATGAAATCGCAATAGGCCTGATAAATCTGCGCCGTGCCCCGCTGTTTGCCGTCAAGGCTGTAACCGGCAATGTGCGGCGTTGCCAACACGCAGAGTTCGGCCAGTGCCACGTCGACTTCGGGCTCACCTTCCCAGACATCCAGCACCGCTTGCAGGTCTTCACGCTGCAGCAACACATCGCGCAGGGCGGCGTTGTCCACCACCGGGCCGCGAGCGGCATTGACGAGCCAAGTGCCGGGTTTGAGCTGATTCAAACGGTCTTTATCAAACAAATGCCAGGTCGATTGCCCGCCGTGCTTTTTCAGCGGCGTGTGCAAACTGATGACATCACATTGTTCGATGATCTGCTCAAGGCTGACGAAGTCGCCACCTTCAGCCGCTTGTCGTGGCGGATCACAGACCAACACCTTCCAGCCCAATCCCTGCAGAACCTTGACCAGACGACCACCCACTTCACCGGCGCCGACAACGCCGTAGGTGCGCTGAGCCAGCTCGACGCCTTCGATTTCAGCCAGCGTCAGCAGACTGCCAAGCACATAGTCGACGACGCCGCGCGAATTGCAACCGGGGGCACTTGACCAGGTGATGCCCGCTTGCTGAAAGTAATCCAGGTCAAGGTGATCGGTGCCTATGGTGCAGGTGCCGACAAAACGCACGTTGCTGCCTTCAAGCAATGAACGATTGACGTTGGTTACCGAGCGCACCAACAGCACATCCGCCTGTTCGACGGTGGCGCGGTCGATGGAGCGCCCCGGGACCCGGCGGATTTCGCCGAAACGTTCGAAGAAGGCATCGAGCAGCGGGATATTTTCGTCGGCAACAATCAGCATGGCAGGCTCCTTTAGCGGATCGGCAGTGTAGGCGGAGTTGGCGGTGATGAGCCACTGAGGATGCACAAACAGGCGAAATACGATTACAAATCCCTAACACAGCTGTTTTCCTGACTGCTGCGTCAAGGCGTAGAATGCGCCGCCTCGCGCATTAATACCTTTTGGACGTTCCGCCCTTGAATTCCGTGACTGATCACCCCGCCGCCGTATCCCTCACCCGCCCGGCACGGGTTCGCCTGGAGCTGAAAAACCTGCTCGGGCTGGCATTGCCGATCATGATCGCGCAACTGGCGACCACCGCCATGGGTTTCGTGGATGCGGTGATGGCCGGCCGCGTTGGCCCGCGAGACCTTGCGGCAGTCGCTCTAGGCAACTCGATCTGGGTACCGGTGTTCCTGCTGATGACCGGCACCTTGCTGGCGACCACGCCAAAAGTCGCGCAACGTTTCGGGGCTGGCACCCACAGCGAAATCGGGCCGATTGTGCGTCAGGCGCTATGGCTGGCCCTTGTGGTGGGCCTGATAGCGACCGGCATGCTCTTGAGCGCCGAACCGATACTGCGCTTCATGAAAGTCGATCCCGAGCTGATCGGCCCCTGCATGCAATACCTGCACGGCATCGCCAGCGGTTTGCCCGCCGTCGCGCTATATCATGTGCTGCGTTGTTTCAGTGATGGCCTGGGACGCACGCGACCGGCCATGGTATTGGGCCTGTGCGGACTCGCGTTGAACATCCCGTTGAACTACATCTTCATTTACGGCCACTTCGGTGTGCCGGCGATGGGCGGTGTCGGCTGCGGCTGGGCCACGGCCATTGTGATGTGGGTGATGGCGCTGGGCATGGCCGGTTGGGAGCGCTGGGCTCCGGCTTACCAATCGAGCCAGTTGTTCAGCCGGTTTGACTGGCCGCAGTGGTCGGCCATCAAGCGTTTGCTGGGTATCGGACTGCCGATTGGCATCGCGGTATTCGCCGAATCGAGCATTTTCGCGGTGATCGCACTGCTGATCGGCAGCCTCGGCGCCACTGTCGTCGCCGGCCACCAGATTGCGCTGAACTTCAGTTCGCTGGTGTTCATGATTCCCTATTCCCTGGGCATGGCCGTGACCGTACGGGTCGGTCAGGCACTTGGCCGGCAGGAACCGCGCGAGGCACGTTTCGCCGCAGGCGTCGGCATGGGCACGGCACTGGCTTATGCGTGCATTTCGGCCAGCATGATGTTGTTGTTTCGCGAGCACATCGCGAACATCTACACCTCGGATCCGACGGTGATTCACGTCGCCGCGATGTTGATTGTGTATTCGGCACTGTTCCAGTTTTCGGATGCGATTCAGGTGACAGCCGCCGGCGCATTGCGCGGTTATCAGGACACGCGTGTGACCATGATCCTGACGTTGTTCGCTTATTGGGGAATCGGTTTGCCGGTAGGTTACGCGCTGGGCCTGACCGACTGGTTCGGCACCCCAAGCGGCCCGAGCGGCCTGTGGCAAGGTTTGATCGTGGGCTTGAGTTGTGCAGCGTTGATGCTGTCGATCCGCTTGGCGCGCAGCGCACGCAAGCGGATCCGCATCAGCAAGTCGGCGGGTTAAGCGAGTTTCTTGCGAATCCAGTAGAGGTAGGTGCCTGCCTCTTCATGCTGCGCCACCAGTTCATGGTCCAGAAACACACAGAACTTGGGTATGTCGCGGCGCGTCGACGGATCGGTCGCGATAACCTTCAGCAAGCCGCCAGGCGCCAGATCACGAATGTGCTGGTGCAGCATCATCACCGGTTCCGGGCAATTAAGGCCGGTGGCATCAAGGGTGCCGTCAACCGGCGTATCAATCATTTCACTCATGATTCACTCCTGAAACTGGCCGGCATTATCGCGCAATGCCGGCCGTATCGTCATTTTCGCCCTGATCGCGATGGCGGTCGATCAGCCAACGTGGATGTTGGATGAGACGCCCGCATCGCGAGCAGGTTCGCTCCCACAGGGGTTGCGAGCCTCGAAAAATCAGCGGGACTTGGGTTTCTTCACATCTATCCGACGCAAGTGGCAGGTCACTTCTTCGCGGTCGTGGTACAGCTGCTTGCAACCAATCTCGACGCGAATGCCGCGTTCCTTGAAGCCTTCGGCAATGCGCTCCAGCAAGCGTTTTACTTCGGCGTAACGCTGCTTCATCGGCAACTTCAGATTGACCACCGCCTCGCGGCAGTGCCCCTCGCCGATCCACTCTTCCAGCATCGCGGCGTTGCGCGCTGGTTTCTCGACGATGTCGCACACCATCCAGTCCACCGGTTGCCGAGGCTTGAAGGTGAAGCCGTCAGCCATCAAGTGCTGCACCAGCCCTGTGTCCATCAGGCTTTCAGCCATCGGGCCGTTATCAATCGCGGTCACCAACATGCCGCGATTCACCAGTTGCCAGGTCCAGCCACCGGGCGCAGCGCCGAGGTCAACGCCCGTCATGTCGCTGTGCAGACGCTCATCCCACTGATCGCGCGGGATGAAATGGTGCCACGCCTCTTCCAGCTTCAACGTTGAACGGCTTGGCGCGTCTCGCGGAAACTTCAATCGCGGTATGCCCATCGGCCACATCGCCGAGTTGTTCGACTCCGCCAGCCCCATGAATACCTCACGGCCACTCTTGAAGGTCAACAGCAAGCGTGGCTTGTGCGGGTCTTCAACCAATTTGCCGGCCGCCATCAGCGCCTTGCGCAGGTGGCCTTCGAATTTCTTGCAAAAATTGGACAGCTCCTTGCCGTCATTGGTGTCGACCATTTCCAGCCACAGGCTGCCACACAGCGGGAAGTCAGCCATGTGCGCCAGGATCACGCTGATGCGATCGGTTTCCGGCAAATCGATAAAAATACCGCGAGCCCACTGACGAGGGAAAATCAGCTCGGCGAACCGCTGGCCGCGCATCAGGCGCTCGGCACCGTCTTCTTCGGTGCAGATAAATTCAGCATAGGCACTGGCGGTTTTGGCCTTGGCATAGCCCGCCACGTTCAGGCGCGCAGCGTGTTCGGAAATCTCTGAACAGACTTCACCTTCGAAGCCCGGACGGCAATGCATAAAAAGGGTGTTCATTCTTACTCCTGGGCAGATGGCGAGAAATTCAACCACTGCGCGATGCCAAGGATTGCGTTGAAGCAATGCCTGTCACGAAAACCGGCGCATGATAGCCGAGTTCGGAACCTTGAACCTGCCCATAGAGTCCAGTTATTAGCTTTAAGCCTCAAAGAGGACTAGGTTTAGACCTCAGTTCTTCCCCTCAGTCCGTAGCCGTGCGGATCAAAAGGAGTGATCGTAATGCCGTCCCTCGATAGCCTGAAAACCCTTAAAACCTTACAAATCGACGACAAGACTTACCACTATTTCAGTCTGCCCGACGCTGCCAAGAGCCTCGGTGATCTCGACAAGCTGCCCATGTCGTTGAAAGTACTGCTGGAAAACCTGTTGCGCTGGGAAGATGAAAAAACTGTCACCGGCGCCGACCTCAAGGCGATTGCCGCATGGCTCAAGGAACGCCGTTCGGATCGCGAAATTCAGTACCGCCCTGCCCGCGTGTTGATGCAAGACTTTACCGGGGTGCCCGCCGTCGTCGACCTGGCAGCCATGCGGGCCGCCATGGCCAAGGCTGGCGGCGATCCGCAACGAATCAATCCGCTGTCCCCGGTAGATTTGGTGATCGACCACTCGGTAATGGTCGACAGGTTCGGCAGTGCGAGCGCCTTCGAACAGAACGTCGACATCGAAATGGAGCGCAATGGCGAGCGCTACGCGTTCTTGCGCTGGGGCCAAAGCGCTTTCGACAATTTCAGCGTAGTGCCACCGGGTACCGGCATTTGCCATCAGGTAAACCTTGAATACCTGGGTCGCACGGTCTGGACCAAAGACGAAGATGGCCGCACCTACGCCTTCCCCGACACACTGGTCGGCACTGACTCTCACACCACCATGATCAACGGCCTCGGCGTACTCGGCTGGGGCGTCGGCGGCATCGAAGCTGAAGCGGCGATGCTTGGCCAGCCGGTTTCGATGCTGATTCCGGAAGTGATCGGTTTCAAACTCACCGGCAAGCTCAAGGAAGGCATCACTGCCACCGACCTGGTATTGACGGTCACCCAAATGCTGCGCAAAAAGGGTGTCGTCGGCAAGTTCGTTGAGTTCTACGGCGATGGCCTTGCAGATTTGCCTTTGGCAGACCGCGCGACCATTGCCAACATGGCCCCGGAATACGGCGCCACCTGCGGTTTCTTCCCGGTAGACGATGTGACCCTCGACTACTTGCGCCTTTCTGGCCGCCCGCCCGAAGTGGTGAAACTGGTCGAGGCCTACACAAAAGCCCAGGGCTTGTGGCGCCTGCCGGGCAAAGAGCCGATCTTTACCGACAGCCTGGCACTGGACATGGGCAGTGTTGAAGCCAGCCTCGCCGGGCCAAAACGACCGCAAGACAGGGTTTCGCTGCCGAACGTCGCACAAGCCTTCACTGACTTTCTTGGCCTGCAGTTCAAACCCACCAGCAAGGACGAAGGTCGACTTGAAAGCGAAGGAGGCGGCGGTGTCGCGGTCGGTAATGCCGACCTGATCGGCGAAGCAGACTACGAGTCTGAAGGCCATACCTATCGCCTGAAGAACGGCGCAGTGGTGATCGCCGCCATTACGTCCTGCACCAACACTTCGAACCCGAGCGTGATGATGGCGGCCGGTTTGGTGGCGAAAAAAGCAGTTGAGAAAGGCCTGAAGCGCAAACCGTGGGTCAAGACTTCACTGGCGCCGGGCTCGAAAGTGGTCACTGATTATTACAAAGCTGCTGGCCTGACCCAGTACCTTGATGAACTCGGTTTCGCACTGGTGGGTTACGGCTGCACCACGTGCATCGGTAACTCCGGGCCGTTGCCGGAGCCGATCGAAAAAGCCATCCAGAAGGCCGACCTTGCCGTGGCGTCGGTATTGTCCGGCAACCGCAACTTCGAAGGTCGGGTACACCCGCTGGTGAAAACCAACTGGCTGGCCTCCCCGCCGCTCGTAGTCGCGTATGCGCTGGCCGGTACCGTGCGCATCGACATCAGCAGCGAGTCGTTGGGCGACGACAAGGACGGTAACCCGGTTTACCTGCGCGACATCTGGCCCAGCACCCAGGAGATCGCCGACGCGGTCAGCCAGGTCAACACCGCCATGTTCCACAAGGAATATGCCGAAGTATTTGCCGGCGACGAACAGTGGCAGGCGATTGAAGTGCCACAAGCGGCGACGTATGTGTGGCAGGACGATTCGACTTACATCCAGCATCCACCATTCTTCGACGACATCGGCGGCCCGCCACCG
Source organism: Gordonia sp. IEGM753 (assembly GCF_050321825.1). Classification (NCBI taxonomy): domain Bacteria; kingdom Bacillati; phylum Actinomycetota; class Actinomycetes; order Mycobacteriales; family Gordoniaceae; genus Gordonia; species Gordonia sp. IEGM753. The sequence goes on along the minus strand of NZ_JBNQGB010000001.1, from coordinate 440,520 downwards.
GTCGTCAAGGACGTCGCGGGCGCCCGCGTCCTGGCGCTGCTGGGCGATTCGGTGACCACTGACCACATCTCACCCGCCGGTAATATCAAGGCTGACAGCCCCGCCGGGCATTACTTGCGCGACAAAGGCGTAGAACCACGAGACTTCAACTCCTACGGTTCCCGTCGCGGCAACCATGAAGTGATGATGCGCGGCACCTTCGCCAACATCCGTATTCGTAACGAAATGCTCGGCGGTGAAGAAGGTGGCAACACGATCTACATTCCCACTGGCGAGAAGGTGCCCATTTACGACGCCGCCATGCGTTATCAGGCCTCCGGCACGCCGCTGGTGGTAATTGCAGGGCAGGAATACGGTACGGGTTCCAGCCGCGACTGGGCCGCCAAAGGCACCAATCTACTGGGCGTCAAAGCGGTGATCGCCGAAAGTTTCGAACGTATTCACCGCTCCAACCTGGTGGGCATGGGTGTGTTGCCATTGCAGTTCAAACTGGATCAGAACCGCAAGACCCTGAACCTGACCGGCAAGGAAACCCTGGATATCCTCGGCCTGACAGGGGTCGAGCTAACACCCCGCATGAACCTGACGCTGGTGATTACCCGTGAAGATGGGAGTAAGGAAAAAATAGAAGTATTGTGCCGGATCGATACTCTAAATGAAGTTGAATACTTCAAGGCTGGGGGAATTCTGCATTACGTATTACGTCAGTTGATCGCTTCATAAAATGAGCGGCACACCTCTGTCCAAGGGGTGTGCCGGTTTTATATAAAAAACTATTCAAAAACTAATCACTCTTAAATCCGAGCTAACTGTACAACGTCGCCATATTGTAATAATCGGTGCACTCGGTAATTTTATCGCTTTCAATGTTAACGACACAGACCCCTCGAATCAAAATACTCTTCTCTGTCGGTGCGTTACCAAATAGTTCGCCCAAATGAGTGCCGGTCATGTGCCACTGTATGACGCCACCAAATCCTCCCAGCTTGATCGAGTCGTCAATGACCTTGAAATCGGGCAGGGCTTTTCGGATCAGATCAAAAAAATCACCCAGCTCAAGCTTGCCTATCATCACTTTACCGGCCGCCACATCCTCGTAGATACAGTGCTCGGCAAAGACATCGAGAAAGTCTTGCTTTGAGGGTGCGGACCAAGTGTCAGCCCATTCTTTAATCAACTTTCTATGTGCTTCAGGCATATTGAAATTCCTCTGAGAATTGGGGGCACACCCACACTTAAAATCAAGTTGGCCGTGCTTTATTCCGCCTGACAGATACAACTTCAGCTCCGCTGAGCACATACTCCCTCTGTTCTTAAAGCGTGACGGGAGCTTAGGTGCAGAAGGAGGATTCAACAAAGTTTAAACGGAAGCAGCCCATTTAATCGATCAATGGTCCTGTTAGAAATAGGTGATGATTTCAAGGTGTTTTTGTTTGTGACACGCCTATAATCGCGCCTTCACAATAATAAGGACTGCAAATGCTTGCCCTGCCATGGACTTACCTGGCCCTGCTCTCGATCGGCTACAGCGTTGCATTGATCAAAGGCCAGCTCGGCTGGATGGCGGCGATCTCGTTTGCGCTGCTGCTGATCGCCGGATTAGCGGCGCGCCAACAACACGTGCGTCTTGGGCGCTACCTCGGTCATGGCCTGTTCATGTTCATGGCGCTGGCACTGGCCATGCATTGGCTACCCGGTTTCTACAACGGCCGAGGCATCGCTGCGCAGCGTCTCACAGATGATGCCGTGAAATTTTCCATGTACCTGAATCAGGACAAACCCCTGATCGGTTTCTGGCTGCTGCTGGTTTGCCCATGGATTGTCGGACGGCGCTCATTGCGTCTATCGGCGTACGCCACCCTCTTTGGGTTGACCTTGTGCAGCGTGCTGGCATTGGGTGGTGCCTGGCTGCTAGGCCTGGTCACTTGGGCCCCGAAGTGGCCAAACGAAGCATGGATCTGGATTTTCAACAATTTGTTGATGGTGACGCTGGTTGAAGAAGCGCTGTTTCGCGGCTACCTCCAGGGCGGACTCGCCCGGCGCTTCAAACACCTGGCCTACGGCGAAAACCTCGCGATCCTGATCGCTTCGCTGCTGTTCGGCCTCGCCCATATCGGCGCAGGCTGGCAATGGGTGTTGCTATCAGGCCTGGCGGGGCTTGGCTATGGTGTGGCCTATCGTTTCGGCGGGCTGGGCGCGGCCATTGCCACCCATTTCGGTTTGAACCTGATGCATTTCTTGCTGTTCACTTATCCGATGCTGGCGGGTTGACGCAACGGTCATTTTGCGACGTATCACTGATTTCCGAAAATTAATCTCAACAAATAGCTGACGCGGCCGACAACCCATCAAAGCCTTGCGGATTGATAAAGCTATGCGTAACAACCAGCCCATAACACAACGCGAAAGAACCTTTCCGGCTCAGCAACGGTTGATATCCACTACCGACGCCAAGGGCGTGATCACCTACTGCAACGACGCTTTCGTCGATATCAGCGGGTTTTCGCGTGAGGAATTGATCCATGCGCCGCATAACCAGGTCCGTCACCCTGACGTTCCGGCTGCGGTGTTCGCGCACATGTGGGGAACATTGAAACAAGGCTTGCCATGGATGGGTATTGTAAAAAATCGTTGCAAGAACGGTGATCACTATTGGGTTAATGCATATGTAACACCAGTTTTCGAAGGCGCTCAGGTTGTCGGTTATGAGTCGGTACGCGTCAAACCGACCGCTGAACAGATTCGCCGAGCCGAAGCGCTTTATCAACGCATCAACCAAGGCAAGTCCGCCGTTCCGTCTACTGATAAATGGTTGCCGATTCTTCAGGATTGGCTGCCGTTCATTCTGGTCAGCCAATTGAGTTTCATGATCGGTGCGTCGCTTAATTCGCACTGGGGTTTTGCCCTCGCCGCAGGTCTGTCGGTGCCGCTGGGCCTGTTGGGGCTGAGTTGGCAACAGCGTGGCCTCAAGCGTCTGCTACGCCTGGCCGAACAGACCACATCTGACCCGTTGATTGCGCAGATGTACACCGACAGCCGTGGCGCGCAGGCGCGTCTGGAGATGTCGATTCTCAGCCAGGAAGCACGCCTTAAAACTTGCCTGACTCGTCTGCAGGACACTGCTGAGCACCTTACCGAACAAGCCAAACAGTCCGACACCTTGGCACACAACAGCTCCACGGGGCTGGAGCGTCAACGCGTTGAAACCGAACAAGTGGCGACCGCCGTCAACCAGATGGCCGCTACCACTCAGGAAGTCGCCAGCCATGTGCAGCGCACTGCCGACGCCACTCAGGAAGCCAATCGCCTGACAGGTCGCGGCCGCGACATCGCCGGTGAAACTCGCGAAGCGATCCAGCGTCTGTCGGCGGTGGTGGGTGAAACCGGCCTGACCGTGACGCAGTTGGCCAAGGACAGCGACGAAATCGGTGGTGTGGTCGACGTGATCAAGGGCATCGCCGATCAAACCAACCTGCTGGCCCTTAACGCCGCTATCGAAGCGGCGCGTGCCGGTGAGATGGGTCGTGGTTTTGCGGTAGTAGCCGATGAAGTCCGTCAGCTGGCGCAACGCACCAGTGTATCCACCGGGCAGATTCACGCCTTGATCGCCAAGCTTCAGCAAACCGCAAGCAACGCCGTGCAAACCATGGAGGCCGGTCATCGCCAGGCGGAAGAAGGTGTGGCACGGGTATTGGAAGCGGACCAGGCACTGGTGGGTATCAGCGAAGCGGTGGCCAACATCACCGACATGACCACCCAGATCGCGGCTGCAACCGAAGAGCAGAGCGCTGTTGCCGAAGAGATCAGCCGTAACATCAGCAACATTTCACAACTGGCTGACCAGACCTCGGAACAGGCTCAACACTCGGCGTTGTTGAGTGAAGAGCTGACGAAGACTGCGAACACCCAGTACTCGTTGGTGGAGCGGTTTAACCGCTGACGAAAAAAACCAGCGTAAATCGCTGGTTTTTTATTTCAAGCATCAGCTAAACGCCTACTATCGAACAGCCTTTCAACACTGGCAGAACCGACGCGTGAACACCCAGCGCTCCTTTGCCAAAAGTGGTAACCGAAAAGCCATCACTCAGTTCAGCACTCGATGTGCGGTGAGATTCGCTTGTGCACGGATAGCCAAAACACCGTCCGCAGAAGTCTGAATGTCTCGATCACTGACGATGACCTCAGCCCCCTCTTCCGCGAAGGCTGGATCACCATCGGCAGCGAGTGGATTGTCACCTGAGGCGAGTTAACTGGCCGGACAACTCATACTAATAGTATTCAGACAGTGTGGCTTCGATTCGAAATAGGGCTAACAGAAAACCCCTTAACCAACTCTCCAAGATTTTTTTCTATTTCGCTTCTGACTTTTACAGCGTGCAAAGGATTATTCTCTTCCCAGCGCTTTATAGACTCAAAACCGAAGTGTCCGATAAACGCTTCCTTTCGATCTTTCATCACCTTGCTGATCTGGGCAACACTCAGATTGTTTTCGTTGTTTTTATCCCGATAGGGAAAATCTGCAGCCCCCATGATCCAATGATCAGTTAGATACTTTTCAACAGCCTCATCTGGCAATACTGCCATTCGATAAGCCACTTCCAAAGCGGGCCCAAAATTCTTTTCAAACAGAGCTGAGCCTTTCACATCGTACAACTCCGCTTCCTTTCTAATGACGTCTTTGACTGTCGACAGGAGCGGACGACTCCGAGGAATGGTGCTGATGCTTGTGAGCGAGCTTGGCAAATCACTAGAGAAGGTCGAATCTGAGCGCTCGAACAAGCTAGTAGATTCAAGAGGATTTTCTAACCTGGCCCCCTGTGTGGCACGCTCGAAACTTTCTGTCTTCGAGTAACCGCCAAAACCTAACGTGCCTGACCCACCAAAATCCACAGTCATGCCTTTAAATTGCCCTTCATCGCTTGCGTCGGGAAGAAAATACCCAAAATTACAAAAAGAGAAATTCAGATAATCCCAATTATTAATCAACCTCGAAGCAAAAAAATGCTTTTGCTGTTCTTCAACAAGGTCCGGAGGAAGTAATTTATTCAATGACTCCAAGGCATCAAACTTAATCAAGTTTTCTTTCTTGACACTGGCCAGAACCTCAGGGAAAACCCGATGACTATTACCGGGGTACTTCGTATAGATTTCCCCTAATCGGCGGTCAGACTCCTGATGTGTATTGACAAGAGCCTCATACTGGACAAGCCGCTGATTCACAGAAGATTCCGATTCGTGAAATCCAGATGTTCCTATAAGCTTCTCCATGACGTTTGCATCTAGTAAAAAACTTCCGAGATCTCTGTAACTTGGTTCAAGTCTTGATGCAACGCATGCAAAGCCGGACAAGGCTGCCTCGGCGGTAAAATCTGCCCGGGTTTTATCATTAAAAGAAAAAAAATCCTCACAGTTATTACACAGCAACATTGCCGGAGCATCCAGCCCACTCATCTTAAAAAGACTACCCATTATCACTTCTTCAGCAGCCACATAGTTGCTATAAAAAGGATTTTTAACTCGATACACATCATCCTTGTACTCTACGAACCGGGCCTCTCGGGTGTACAAAGAACCACCACTCTCCTTCTCGATTGACTTCGCCTCCTTAAAGCTTATCGGCCCATTCTTCTCTGCACCTGAGCTTGCAGGGTGTTGTACTTTCGGATGAACGATAGTGATATCCGAATTCTGCGCACATTTTATCCCTGATGAAATTTTAAATAAATCCTGTCCAACCTCAATCAAACTGCGATACATCGCACAACCTTCTTCGACTCTCAACTCAGCTCACCTTAAATTTACAACACATAAATGCCTATTATTTGAAACAGAACAGGCATTTGAAAATCCGCTCGACATCACATCAAAATACTGGGATCAGCAGGTAGAAAAATTAGATACGCCGAGTAAAAGAAATGCAAGAACCTTTAATCGCAGACAGAGAACAATAGTTTAATTCATCATTTAATTTGAGCTTTTTTTGAAAGCTGTAACTTCAAATCCCACGTAAGAAAACATCACCCGAAATGAAACTTATTCAAATAAGAGTCGGTTGTTAAAAAACCGTCATGACACCTAAAAAACGCCGGAATAAATACTTATCCAGGAGATGTACTTATCGACGGCGCGATTCAACAAATTTATTTTACTTAATATGATTGGCAATTCTTTTGGCTGCCGTCGCCAAGTGCTGATCTTGTGTATATCCCGATGCCTTTAACGGCTTCAAGTCATGATCTCCCGCCACTAACCAAACTATCTCGATACTGTGCGACAACGCATACGCCTCGACGGCCTCGCGGTTGCCCAATGCATCGCGTTCGCCTTGCACAATCAACGTCGGGGTCTTCAGCTTCGCCAGATGCTCGACCCTGGGTTTTTCCGGTTTGCCCACCGCATAAAACGGATAACCGAGGCAAACCAGCGCATCGGCGCCCAATTCGTCCGCCACTAGACTCGCCATCCGCCCGCCCATGGACTTGCCGCCAATCGCCAGACGCCCAGTGACATGGCGTCGCACCACGGCATACACCTCTCGCCAGCATTCCAGCAGTTTAGGTGCGGGATTGGGTGGTCGTTTGCCGCCATCCAAACGCCGTTGCGCCATGTACGCAAACTCGAAGCGCAACACGTTGATCCCTTGATCGACAAGGCGTGCAGCCATGTCGTTCATCCACGCGCTGTCCATTGGCGCACCGGCACCGTGGGCCAGGATCAACGTCGCCGATGCCGGTGCCGGGGCGGCATTCCACAACCATCCGTGATCCTGCACGCACCGCGCCCATTGATCCCCGTCAATACTGGCCTTGTGCTCTTTGTCCATGCTTGCCTCGCTTTTAGTCTGCCTATAACTCCAGGCGAAGGGACGTCTGCCTCGCGCGGCTTACGCGCGCACACAGACCTTCACTTCGGCTGAACCGTGGATGGGGAACCATGAACACTTCTATCAGTACCGCCTACAACTACAAGGTGGTCCGCCAATTCGCCATTATGACGGTGGTGTGGGGCATCGTCGGCATGGGGCTCGGGGTATTTCTCGCAGCACAATTGGTCTGGCCCGAACTCAACTTCAATTTGCCGTGGACCAGTTTCGGGCGCCTGCGCCCCTTGCACACTAACGCGGTGATCTTCGCTTTCGGCGGTTGCGCGCTGTTCGCCAGTTCGTTCTATTCGGTGCAGCGCACCTGCCAGACGCAATTGTTCGCACCGAAAATTGCGCAGTTCTGTTTTTGGGGCTGGCAACTGGTGATCGTTCTGGCGGCCATCAGCCTGCCGCTGGGTTACACCAGCTCCAAGGAATACGCCGAGCTGGAATGGCCAATCGACATATTGATCACCATTGTCTGGGTCGCTTACGCCATCGTGTTTTTCGGCACCCTGGCGAAACGCAAGACCAAACACATTTACGTCGGTAACTGGTTCTTCGGTGCGTTCATCATCACCGTGGCGATTCTGCACGTCGTCAACAATCTGGAAATTCCGGTCAGCCTGACCAAATCCTACTCGCTGTACGGTGGCGCAACGGATGCCATGGTTCAGTGGTGGTACGGCCACAACGCAGTAGGCTTTTTCCTCACCGCTGGCTTCCTCGGCATGATGTATTACTTCGTGCCGAAACAGGCCGAGCGCCCGGTGTATTCCTATCGCTTGTCCATCGTGCACTTTTGGGCGCTGATCACCCTGTACATCTGGGCCGGTCCGCACCACTTGCACTACACCGCACTGCCGGACTGGGCGCAGTCGCTGGGCATGGTGATGTCGCTGATCCTGCTGGCGCCAAGCTGGGGCGGCATGATCAACGGCATGATGACGCTCTCGGGGGCCTGGCATAAGTTGCGCAGCGATCCGATCCTGCGCTTTCTCGTGGTGTCGTTGGCGTTCTACGGCATGTCGACCTTTGAAGGGCCGATGATGGCGATCAAAACCGTCAACGCCCTCTCGCACTACACCGACTGGACCATCGGCCACGTGCACGCCGGTGCGCTCGGCTGGGTGGCGATGATTTCCATCGGCGCGCTGTATCACATGATCCCGAAAATCTTCGGTCGTCCACAGATGCACAGCCTCGGCCTGATCAACGCGCATTTCTGGCTCGCCACCATCGGCACGGTCCTCTACATCGCTTCGATGTGGGTCAACGGCATCGCCCAGGGCTTGATGTGGCGCGCCGTCAACGAAGACGGCACGCTGACCTACTCCTTCGTCGAGACCCTGGTGGCCAGCCACCCGGGCTTCATCGTGCGTCTGGTGGGCGGTGCGATCTTCTTCAGCGGCATGTTGCTGATGGCTTACAACACCTGGCGCACCGTACGGGCCTCACAGCCTGCCGACGTCGCCGCTGCCGCGCAGATGGCCTGAGGAGTCCGCCATGAAACACGAAACAATCGAAAAAAACGTTGGCCTGCTGCTGTTGCTGATGGTGTTGGCCGTGAGCATCGGTGGCCTGACCCAAATCGTCCCGCTGTTTTTCCAGGACGTGACCAATAAACCGGTCGAAGGCATGAAGCCGTATACCGCGCTGCAACTCGAAGGCCGCGACATTTACATCCGTGAAGGCTGTGTCGGCTGCCACTCGCAGATGATTCGTCCTTTTCGCGCCGAGACCGAACGCTACGGACACTACTCGGTTGCCGGCGAAAGTGTTTGGGATCACCCGTTCCTGTGGGGCTCGAAACGTACCGGGCCAGACCTCGCTCGGGTCGGCGGTCGTTACTCCGAAGACTGGCACCGCGCGCACCTGTACAACCCGCGCAACGTGGTGCCGGAATCGAAAATGCCGGCCTATCCATGGCTCGTCGCCAATCAACTCGACAGCAGCCACACCGAAACCAAGATCCGCGCCATGCGCACCCTCGGCGTGCCTTACACCGACGACGACATCGCCGGTGCCGTCGCCTCGCTCAAGGGCAAAACCGAAATGGATGCCTTGGTCGCCTACCTGCAAGTGCTTGGCACTGCCATCAAGAGCAAGAGGTGAGCCATGGTCATTGAGATGAGCAGTGGAATGATCCGCGGCCTTGGCACGGTCGTGGTGTTCGTGGCCTTCGTCGGCCTGGCATTTTGGGTATTCAGCGGCAAGCGCAGCCCGGAATTCGCCGAAGCGCGGTTGCTGCCGTTCGCTGATGAACCATTACCCGACGACGCCAACACCCAAGAACCTGAAGCAAGGAGTACCCGGCCATGACCACCTTCTGGAGTGCGTGGATTTGCGTACTGACCATCGGCAGCCTGATCGGCCTGACCTGGCTGCTGATTGGCACCCGCAAGGGAGAAACCAAAGGCAGTGTCGACCAGACCATGGGCCACAGCTTCGACGGCATCGAGGAGTACGACAACCCGTTGCCGCAATGGTGGTTCATGCTGTTTGCCGGGACGCTGGTATTTGCCGTGGGTTACCTGATCCTGTATCCGGGCCTGGGCAACTGGAAAGGCATCCTGCCGGGTTATGAGAATGGCTGGACCGGCGTTCATGAATGGGAAAAAGAGATGAACAAGGCTGACGCGAAGTTTGGGCCGATCTTCGCCAAATTTGCCGCCATGCCCGTGGAAGAAGTGGCCAAGGATCCACAAGCGCTGAAAATGGGCGGACGTTTGTTCGCCTCCAACTGCGCGGTGTGCCACGGCTCGGACGCCAAAGGGGCTTTTGGCTTTCCGAACCTGGCCGACAGCGACTGGCGCTGGGGCGGCACGGCCGACACTATCAAGACCACGATCATGCTCGGGCGCATCGCAGCGATGCCAGCGTGGGGCGAAATCCTCGGCGAAGTGGGTGTGAAAAACGTCGCGGCTTATGTGCGTCATGACCTGGCCGGTCTGCCGTTGCCTGCCGACAGCACGGCAGATCTGGCGGCCGGCCAGCAGGCGTTCAGCACCACTTGCGTAGCGTGCCATGGGGCAAACGGGCAAGGCACTGAAGCCATGGGTGCGCCGAATCTGACGCATCCGGCCGGTTTTATTTACGGTACAAGCCTGGCGCAACTGCAACAAACCATTCGGCATGGCCGCCAGGGCCATATGCCAGCGCAAAACGAACTGCTCGGCAACGATAAGGTGCAACTGCTCGCCGCCTATGTTTTTAGCCTGTCGAAGGGTGAGGCGCAGTTGAACGGCACGTTGCAAGCGACAAGCAGCACGCAAGCCGCTCCAGGCGGCAAGCCATAAGCTGCAAGTACAGGTAAAGCAAAAGCTGCAAGCGACAAGCCCTGACTTGAAGCTTGCAGCTTGCGACTTGCAGCTGCCTCCCTGCTGCTTCTTTTTGTCGCACCCTCAAATAGCCTGACTTTCGGATCCCCGAATTCGGGTCTACGCTTTCTCGATGCGGACTGGCAATGGACTGGTTCGAGGTCGACGTTAGCCGATGTGTTCGACGAATCTGCTCGATGACAGGCCGCAAAGGCTGGTAGATACCGGCTGTCGTGCCAGTTGCCATCGGTCACTATTTCGTTGCGTTTCAACACACCCAGTTACAACTGACCTGAACCCCTCGCCTTTTTCATCTGCAGTGACATTTGCTCTCGGGCAATTTTGTCCTTACGCGGCGCATGGAAAGGCCGCAGAATCAGCTTTTGAAAGCATTGACCCAGGTCATGGCGCGTTGCAATGACCCCCCGCTTTCTACATACTTGCGGCCGATTTTTACTCCTAATAAAACACCCAAACCGTGGAACCTTAGAATGAGCACAGCAATCAGTCCGACTGCTTATAACTATAAGGTAGTCCGCCAGTTCGCCATCATGACGGTGGTCTGGGGGATCCTTGGCATGGGGCTTGGTGTCTTCATCGCCTCACAGCTTGTATGGCCGGAATTGAACTTCGGTCTGCCGTGGACGACTTTTGGACGCCTACGCCCGTTGCACACCAACCTGGTGATTTTCGCCTTCGGTGGTTGTGCATTGTTTGCCACTTCCTATTACGTCGTGCAGCGAACCTGCCAAACGCGACTGATTTCCGACAGCCTCGCGGCCTTCCACTTCTGGGGATGGCAAGCGGTGATCATCGGCGCGATCATTACCTTGCCGCTGGGTTACACCACCACCAAGGAATACGCCGAGCTGGAATGGCCACTCGCTATTTTGCTGGCCATTGTCTGGGTCGTTTATGCGCTGGTGTTCTTCGGCACCATCGTCAAACGCAAGACCAAGCACATCTATGTCGGTAACTGGTTCTACGGTGCTTTCATCGTCGTGACCGCCATGCTGCACATCGTCAACCACGCGTCCCTGCCGGTCAGTTTCTTCAAGTCCTACTCGGCCTATGCCGGTGCGACTGATGCGATGATCCAGTGGTGGTATGGCCACAACGCAGTAGGTTTCTTCCTGACCACCGGTTTCCTGGGGATGATGTATTACTTCGTTCCGAAACAGGCCGAGCGTCCGATCTACTCCTATCGCCTGTCGATCGTGCACTTCTGGGCGCTGATCACCCTGTACATCTGGGCTGGCCCGCACCACCTGCACTACACCGCTCTGCCGGACTGGGCCCAGTCGCTCGGCATGGCCATGTCGATCATCCTGCTGGCGCCAAGCTGGGGCGGCATGATCAACGGCATGATGACCCTCTCGGGCGCCTGGCATAAGTTGCGCACCGACCCGATCCTGCGCTTTCTGGTGGTGTCGCTGGCGTTCTACGGCATGTCGACCTTCGAAGGCCCGATGATGGCCATCAAGACCGTCAACTCGCTGTCTCACTACACCGACTGGACCATCGGCCACGTACACGCCGGCGCTTTGGGCTGGGTTGCGATGATCTCGATCGGCGCCATCTACCACATGATCCCGAAACTGTTCGGCCGTGCGCAGATGCACAGCATCGGCTTGATCAACACGCACTTCTGGCTCGCGACCATCGGCACCGTGCTGTACATCGCATCGATGTGGGTCAACGGCATTACCCAGGGCCTGATGTGGCGTGCAATCAACGACGACGGCACCCTCACCTACTCGTTCGTTGAAGCGCTGCAAGCCAGTCACCCGGGTTACATCGTTCGCGCCGTGGGCGGTGCGTTCTTTGCCAGCGGCATGCTGTTCATGGCCTACAACGTATGGCGTACCGTACGTGCCTCGAACCCGGCTGAAGCCGAAGCCGCCGCTCAGATTGCTGTAGTTGGAGCTCACTGATGAAGCATGAAGCAGTCGAGAAGAATATTGGCCTGCTGGCCTTCTTCATGGTTATCGCCGTCAGCATCGGCGGCCTGACCCAGATCGTTCCGCTGTTTTTCCAGGACGTCACCAACAAGCCGGTCGAAGGCATGAAGCCTCGCCCAGCGCTGGAGCTGGAAGGCCGTGACGTGTTTATCGCCAACGGTTGTGTGGGTTGCCACTCGCAGATGATCCGTCCGTTCCGTGCGGAAACCGAACGTTATGGCCACTACTCGGTAGCCGGTGAAAGCGTTTGGGATCACCCGTTCCTGTGGGGCTCCAAGCGTACGGGTCCGGACCTGGCCCGTGTCGGCGGTCGTTACTCCGATGACTGGCAGCGTGCGCACTTGTACAACCCGCGCAACGTAGTGCCTGAGTCGAAAATGCCGGCCTACCCGTTCCTCGTGGAAAACAAGCTCGACGGCAAAGACACCGCCAAGAAAATGGAAGTCTTGCGCACGCTCGGCGTCCCTTACACCGACGAAGACATCGCCGGCGCCAAGGATGCTGTGAAGGGCAAAACCGAAATGGACGCGCTGGTGGCCTATCTGCAAGGCCTGGGCACCATCATCAAAAGCAAACGGTGATCTAGATGGATATCGGGATGATTCGTGGCCTGGGCACCGTTGTTGTGATGGTGGCCTTCATCGGTCTGGCATTGTGGGTGTTCAGCCCCAAGCGCAAGTCGGAGTTTGAAGACGCAACCTTGCTGCCTTTCGCGGACGATCCCGAAGCCATCAAGCACGTCGAGCAAGCTTCTAGGAGTAACAAAGAATGACTACGTTCTGGAGTCTGTACGTCACAGTCCTCAGTCTCGGCACCATTTTCGCCCTGACCTGGCTGCTGCTGTCCACCCGTAAGGGCCAACGCAGCGAACAGACGGAAGAGACGGTTGGCCACTCCTTCGACGGGATCGAGGAGTACGACAATCCGCTGCCAAAATGGTGGTTCATGCTGTTCGTGGGCACCATCATTTTCGCATTGGGCTACTTGGTGCTGTACCCGGGCCTGGGGAACTGGAAAGGCCTGTTGCCGGGGTACAACTACCTCGATAACGACAAGCAAACCGCGTTCGCCAACGGCCAGACCGGTTGGACCGGCGTTCACGAGTGGGAAAAGGAAATGGCCAAGTCGGACGCCAAGTTCGGCCCGATCTTCGCCAAGTTCGCCTCCATGCCCATCGAAGAAGTCGCCAAAGACCCGCAAGCCTTGAAGATGGGTGGCCGTCTGTTTGCCTCCAACTGCTCGGTCTGCCACGGTTCCGATGCTAAAGGCGCTTACGGCTTCCCTAACCTGACCGATGCCGACTGGCGTTGGGGCGGCGAACCGGAAACCATCAAGACCACCATCATGGGCGGTCGTCACGCTGTGATGCCGGCTTGGGCTGACGTGATCGGCGAGCAAGGCGTCAGCGACGTTGCCGCCTTCGTGCTGACCAATCTTGATGGCCGCAAACTGCCGGAAGGCACCAAGGCCGATCCGGCTGCGGGCCAGAAGCTGTTTGCCGCCAACTGCGCGGTCTGCCACGGTCCGGAAGGCAAAGGTACACCAGCGATGGGCGCACCTAACCTGACTCACCCGGCAGCGTTTATCTACGGTTCGAGCTTTGCTCAACTGCAGCAGACCATCCGTTACGGCCGTCAGGGCCAGATGCCTGCGCAAGAACAGCTGCAAGGCAACGACAAGGTTCATCTGCTGGCCGCTTACGTCTACAGCCTGTCTCACGGCGAAAAAGCGCCGGAGGCGGATGCCGAGTAAGGCAAACGCTTGATGCAATAAAACGGCCCCGCCAATGAGAATTGGCGGGGCCGTTTTGTTTTTGGCATCAACTCACTCGCCCCTAGCGACCAGCGGTAGCAAACGGTGGACCTCTGAAGTTGCCAGCCCTGCCCGCAAGTAGTAACGTTGCTACAAAGCACTTTAACGGAGGACCTCCCCAATGGTCATCACCACTATTTCCAGTCGCGAATTCAATCAGGACACAAGTAGTGCCAAAAAAGCCGCGCATCAAGGGCCCGTTATCATCACCGATCGTGGCAAGCCGGCTCATGTGCTGCTAAGCATTGAGGACTACCAAAAACTGACAGGCGTTCACGCCAACATTGTCGACCTGCTGGTGATGCCGGAAGCGGCAGACATCGAGTTCGAAACCGAGCGTGCCGTCATCATTCATCGCCCAGTGGACCTGTCCTGATGTTCTTGCTAGACACCAATGTGATTTCTGAACTGCGTAAGCCCCAGGCGGATGCAAACGTTGTTGCCTGGGCTAAAAACATTATCTCGGCACGCCTGTTTATTTCGGCAATTACCTTGAAAGAATTGGAGACAGGGGTTTTACGAATGGAGCGCCGAGACCCCGCGCAAGGCAAAATCTTGCGTACCTGGCTGAAACGCCACGTCATGCCAGCCTTCGATGCCCGGATCTTGCCAGTGGATGCCGCCGTGGCATTACGCTGCGCCAGCTTGCATGTTCCGGATCGCGCCAACGAGAGTGACGCGCTGATTGCAGCTACCGCGCTGGTTCATGGCCTTACTGTGGTCACGCGTAACGTCAACGATTTTCAATCCAGCGGCGTTGCGCTGATCAACCCGTGGGCCAATTGAAAGCCGGCCTGCCGGAAAACCGTCCATAATTCACAAGTCAATTGATTCAAGTCATTACACCATCGATTAAATTCTCCCAACGTGACCAAAGGTCGCACCCTTGATCTAGAGCTACAGGCGTATCATTGCGCCACTGCAACACCTCTTTCTGACCGTGGTCGGCATGTACTGACCGAGGCATTTTTCCACTGCCGTGGGATGCAATGATGAGCAACCAGATACCGGTACAAGACGTTACCCCTCCTGCCAAAGACGCCAGTAAAAGCGTCGACCTTTACGCCTCGAGAGAAAAGATTTACACCCGCGCCTTCACCGGCCTGTTCCGCAATCTGCGAATGATGGGCGGCGCTTTCTTGTTCCTGCTGTATTTCGGCACTGTCTGGCTGAACTGGGCAGGCCATCAAGCCGTCTGGTGGAACCTGCCGGAGCGCAAGTTTTTCATCTTCGGCGCAACGTTCTGGCCTCAAGACTTCATTTTGCTGTCGGGCATTCTGATCGTCAGCGCCTTCGGCCTGTTCTTCATTACCGTGTATGCCGGGCGCGTCTGGTGCGGCTATACCTGCCCGCAAAGTGTCTGGACCTGGATTTTCATGTGGTGCGAGAAGGTCACCGAAGGCGACCGCAACCAGCGCATCAAACTCGACAAAGCGCCGATGAGCGCCAACAAAATCCTGCGCAAGTTCAGCAAACACGCGATGTGGCTGTTGATCGGCTTCGCTACCGGTATGACGTTCGTGGGTTACTTCTCGCCCATTCGCGAGCTCGTCATCGACTTCTTCACCGGTCAGGCCGATGGTTGGTCCTATTTCTGGGTTGGTTTTTTCACCCTTGCCACCTATGGCAACGCCGGTTGGCTGCGTGAACAGGTGTGCATTTACATGTGCCCGTATGCGCGTTTCCAGAGCGTGATGTTCGACAAAGACACGCTGATCGTTTCCTACGACCCGCGCCGGGGCGAGCTGCGTGGCCCGCGCAAAAAAGGCGTCGACTACAAGGCGCAAGGCCTCGGCGACTGCATCGACTGCACCATGTGCGTCCAGGTCTGTCCGACCGGCATCGATATCCGCGACGGGCTGCAAATCGAATGTATTGGCTGTGCGGCGTGTATCGATGCCTGCGACAGCATCATGGACAAAATGGACTACCCGCGCGGGCTGATCAGCTACACCACCGAGCACAACCTGTCCGGGCAAAAAACCCATAAACTGCGCCCGCGACTGATCGGCTATGCCGTGGTGTTGCTGGCAATGATGGGCTTGCTGGCGGGGGCTTTCTTCATGCGGTCGCTGGTCGGTTTCGACGTCAGCAAAGACCGTGTGCTGTACCGCGAGAACGCTGAAGGCCGGATCGAAAACGTCTACAGCCTGAAGATCATGAACAAAGATCAGCGCGACCATACGTATTTGCTGGAAGCCACGGGGTTACCCGACCTGAAGCTGCAGGGCAAACGCGAAATAAAAGTCGCTGCCGGGGAAATATTCAGCCAGCCGGTTGAACTGTCCAGCGCACCGGAACAACTGCCGTCGAGCACCAACGAGGTGAAATTCATCCTCAAGGATGCCGATGACGACAGCGTCCACGTTGAAGCCAAGAGCCGATTCATCGGCCCACAAATTCGTTGAGAGAACTGATCATGCCCGCAGCAAACGCCGCAAGCCCTTGGTACAAGCATCTTTGGCCATGGATCATCATCGGGATACTGGCCTGCTCGGTGACCCTGACGTTGTCCATGGTGACCATCGCGGTGAACAACCCGGACAACCTGGTCAACGATAACTACTACGAGGCCGGCAAAGGCATCAACCGTTCCCTGGACCGCGAGCTGCTGGCGCAAACCCTGCAACTGCGCGCCACTGTTCATCTTGACGATGTGACCGGCGAAGTTGATTTGCGCCTGACCGGTAACAGCCAGCCGAGCACGCTGGAGCTGAACCTGATTTCGCCGACGCAACCAGAAAAAGACCGCAAAATTACCTTGGCGCGCAGCGAAACCGAACAGGGTCGCTACATCGGCCAGTTGAGTGACAAGGTTGAAGGTCGTCGTTTTGTAGAGCTGCTCGGTGTGCAGGACGATAAAACCTGGCGCATGTTCGAAGAAGAACAGGTCAACCATGACAAGGACCTGCTGCTAGGTGACGAACCGCTGCAGGGCGCCGAAGACTTGAAGAAGTAACACCGCGCTTCGCGAGCAAGCTCGCTCCCTCAGGGGTTTAGGGATCGCCCTAAATCCAATGTGGGCGCGAGCTTGTCCACGAACAGGCTCGACCTGACGACACAGATTCAGCGGTACCAATGAAAACCTCATGACCACGCCAACTCCCTGCTACCACTGTGCCCTGCCCGTCCCGGCCGGCAACCGCTTTACTGCGCCAGTCCTTGGGGCCGTTCGCGAGTTCTGCTGCCCGGGCTGCCAAGCGGTGGCCGAAGCGATTGTTGCCGGCGGGCTGGAAAGCTATTACCAGCATCGCAGCGAAGCATCCGCCAACCCCGAAGCCCTGCCGGTGCAGTTGGTGGATGAACTGGCACTGTACGACCGCGCCGACGTGCAGAAACCTTTTGTGCGTCACGACGGCGAACTCGCTGAAACCACCCTGCTGATGGAAGGCATCAGCTGTGCGGCATGCGGCTGGCTGATAGAGAAACATCTGCGCGCTATGCCGGCCGTGGCCGAGGCGCGCCTGAATCTGTCCAATCATCGGCTACATGTACGCTGGGCCGACGCGCAATTGCCATTGAGCCAAGTGCTCAGCGAATTGCGCCACATCGGTTACGCCGCCCATCCGTATCAGTCTGATCGCGCCAGTGAACAACTGGCCAGCGAAAACCGCCTGGCATTGCGCCAGCTCGGCGTGGCCGGTTTGTTATGGTTCCAGGCAATGATGGCGACCATGGCCACTTGGCCGGAATTCAACATCGACCTCAGCCCCGAGCTGCACACTATCCTGCGCTGGGTGGCGCTGTTCCTCACCACCCCGATCGTGTTCTACAGCTGCGCACCGTTCTTCAAGGGAGCGATGCGCGATTTACGCACTCGTCACCTGACCATGGACGTCTCGGTATCACTGGCCATTGGTAGCGCCTATGTGGCGGGCATCTGGACCTCGATCACCGGCGTCGGTGAGCTGTACTTCGACGCTGTCGGCATGTTCGCCTTGTTCCTGCTGGCTGGTCGTTACCTTGAACGTCGCGCCCGTGAACGCACCGCCGCCGCCACCGCGCAGCTGGTGAATCTACTGCCCGCCTCGTGCCTGCGGCTTGGCGCCGATGGCCAGAGCGAGCGGATCCTGCTAAGCGAACTGCACGTCGGCGATCAGGTCCTGGTGCATCCCGGTGCGATTCTGCCGGCCGACGGCAAAATCCTCGACGGCCAGTCGAGTGTCGATGAATCCCTGCTGACCGGCGAATATCTGCCCCAGCCAAGAACGCTGGGCGATGCTGTTACCGCTGGCACGCTAAACGTAGAAGGAGCGCTGACCGTGGAAGTGCTCGCGCTCGGCCAGGACACTCGCCTCTCGGCCATCGTGCGTTTGCTGGATCGCGCACAAGCGGAAAAACCACGGCTGGCTGAAATAGCCGACCGTGCCGCGCAATGGTTTTTGTTGCTTTCATTAATCTCCGCGGCGGTGATCGGCCTGATCTGGTGGGAACTGGACGCCTCGCGTGCCTTCTGGATTGTCCTTGCGATGCTGGTTGCGACCTGCCCGTGCGCGTTGTCGCTGGCAACGCCGACGGCACTCACCGCTGCAACCGGCACGTTGCACAAATTGGGCTTGCTGCTGACACGCGGCCATGTGCTGGAAGGCCTCAACCAGATCGACACGGTTATTTTCGACAAGACTGGCACGCTCACCGAAGGTCGCCTGGTCTTGCGATCCATTCGGCCTCTCAGCGGGCTCGACAGCGATCAATGCCTGAGCCTGGCAGCCGCACTGGAAAACCGTTCCGAACACCCGATTGCCCGCGCCTTTGGCCGCGCACCGCTGGCCGCCGAAGAGGTGCACAGCACACCGGGACTTGGCCTCGAGGGTCTGGTCGGTGCCCAACGTCTGCGCATAGGTCAACCGGGTTTCGTCTGTGAATTGAGTGGCGCCGACGTCCCGTCGATACCTGCTGAGGCCGGGCAATGGCTGCTGCTCGGCGACCACCAAGGACCGCTGGCATGGTTTGTTCTCGACGACCGTTTACGCGCTGATGCACCGGCGCTATTGGCAGCTTGCAAGGCTCGCGGCTGGCGTACGCTGCTGTTGTCCGGCGACAGCTCGCCAATGGTTGCCAGCGTCGCCGCCGAACTGGGCATCGATGAAGCACACGGTGGTTTACGCCCCGACGATAAATTGCAGGTCCTGCAAAAGCTGCACAAGGAAGGTCGCAAGGTATTGATGCTCGGTGATGGTGTGAATGACGTGCCAGTGCTGGCCGCTGCAGACATCAGCGTCGCCATGGGATCGGCCACCGACCTGGCAAAAACCAGTGCCGACGCCGTATTGCTCTCTAATCGGCTCGATGCGCTGGTGCAAGCCTTCAGCCTGGCACGTCGCACACGCAAGGTAATCATCGAGAACCTGCTGTGGGCCGGGCTGTACAATGGCCTCATGTTGCCGTTCGCCGCCCTCGGCTGGATCACTCCGGTATGGGCCGCAGTCGGCATGTCCATCAGTTCGTTGACCGTAGTACTGAACGCGTTGCGCCTGACCCGCATGCCGGGCACGCACGTCGCCAGCGCCACGCCAGAAACCCGTCCGCTGCCGGCCTGAGCCGCGCGGGCATGGAGTCCAGATGCCAGCTCTTTACGTGATGATCCCGGCCGCGCTGCTGATCGTGGCCATCGCCGTTTACATTTTCTTCTGGGCAGTCGACAGCGGTCAGTACGATGACCTCGACGGCCCGGCTCACAGCATTCTGTTCGACGACCAGGACCCTGACCACAAAGCCGCAGTCGACGAAGCCAGTGGCCGCCCGACCAACCCGGACGACAAGGCACCCCCTCATGTTTGAACTGGCGCCGATGCTGGTGTCGGCAGTCATTCTGGGGCTGTTGGGCGGCGGCCATTGCCTGGGCATGTGTGGCGGCTTGATGGGCGCGCTGACACTGGCAATCCCCAAGGAGCAACGCAGCCGACGCTTTCGGCTGCTGCTGGCGTACAACCTGGGGCGAATTCTCAGCTATGCGACGGCGGGCCTGCTGATCGGCCTCGCCGGTTGGGCGGTGGCCAATAGCCCGGCGGCGATGTTCATGCGCGTCCTCGCCGGTTTGTTGTTGATCGCCATGGGCCTATACCTGGCCGGTTGGTGGAGCGGGCTTACACGCATCGAAAGCCTGGGTCGAGGGCTATGGCGGTACATCCAACCCGTCGCCAACAAACTGCTGCCCGTGTCGAGCCTGCCTCGCGCGTTGCTGTTGGGAGCGTTATGGGGCTGGCTGCCGTGTGGCCTGGTTTACAGCACGTTGCTCTGGTCAGCGAGCCAGGGGAATGCAGTCGACAGTGCGTTGCTGATGCTGGCTTTCGGGCTCGGAACCTGGCCAGTATTGCTCGCCACAGGTCTGGCGGCTGAGCGCGTCACAGCGCTGTTGCGCAAACGCAGCGTACGCATGACGGGAGGTTTGCTGGTCATTCTGTTCGGGATCTGGACCTTGCCAGGGCCGCATCAGCATTGGTTGATGGGCCACTAGATCAGTGGCGTCTCCTTCGCGAGCAAGTCGAATCGTCGCACCGCCGCTCCCACATTGAAATGCATCCCCCTGTGGGAGCGGGCTTGCTCGCGAAGAGGCCCTGACGGTCGACACATGACGACCGTTGATGCAAATCAAGATACCCCAACGCCGCGCCCCCTAGACTCGCTGACACTGCCAGCCTATCCGGGGGAATGCCCGCATGATGCTCGACGCCATTCGTTGGGACACCGATCTGATCCGCCGCTACGACTTGGCGGGACCGCGTTACACCTCCTACCCGACCGCCCTGCAGTTCGATGGACATGTCGGCACCTTCGACCTGTTCCATGCACTACGCGAAAGCCGCAAGGCACTGCGTCCGTTGTCGCTGTATGTGCACGTGCCGTTTTGCGCGAACATTTGCTACTACTGCGCCTGCAACAAGGTCATCACCAAGGATCGCGGACGGGCCCAGCCCTACTTGCAGCGCCTGGAACAGGAAATCCAGCTGATAGCCTGCCACCTCGACCCCACACAAAAAGTCGAGCAGCTGCATTTCGGCGGCGGTACGCCGACTTTTCTCAGTCACGACGAATTGCGTCAGCTGATGGCGTGTTTGCGCAAACACTTCAATTTGCTGGACGACGACTCCGGTGACTACGGCATCGAAATCGACCCGCGCGAAGCCGATTGGTCAACCATGGGCCTGCTTCGTGAACTGGGCTTCAATCGCGTCAGCATCGGCCTGCAGGACCTCGACCCGACCGTACAGCGCGCGGTCAACCGACTGCAAAGCCTGGAGGAAACCCGCGCCGTCATCGACGCGGCTCGTACCCTGCAATTTCGCTCGATCAACATCGACCTGATCTACGGATTGCCGAAGCAGACACCCGAGAATTTCGCTCGTACCGTCGACGAAGTCATCGCGCTGCAGCCGGACCGGCTCTCGGTGTTCAACTATGCGCACCTCCCGGAACGCTTCATGCCGCAGCGGCGGATCAACAGCAACGAATTGCCCACCCCGGCGCAAAAACTGGAAATGCTCCAGCGCACCATCGAGCAACTGATGACGGCCGGTTACCGCTACATCGGCATGGACCATTTCGCACTGCCCGACGACGAACTGGCGATTGCGCAGGAGGAATCGACCCTGCAACGTAATTTCCAAGGCTACACCACTCACGGGCATTGCGACCTGATCGGGTTAGGCGTGTCGGCCATCAGCCAGATCGGCGATCTGTACTGCCAAAACAGCAGTGACCTGAACCAGTACCAGAACGCGCTGGCATGCGCTCAACTGGCGACTAATCGCGGCTTGTTGTGCAACGCCGACGACCGTTTGCGCCGAGCGGTCATTCAGCAACTGATCTGCCATTTCAGTCTGGAGTTCACCACGATCGAACAGACGTTCAATATCGATTTTCGCGGTTACTTCGGTGCGCTATGGCCGCAATTGCAGAGCATGGCCGAGGATGGGTTGATCGAACTGGATAGCGAAAAAATAACCGTATTGCCCGCCGGAAGATTGCTGGTGCGCTCGCTGTGCATGGTGTTCGACGCTTACCTGGAACAGCAGAATCGCCAGCGGTTTTCGCGGGTGATCTAACTTTTCATCGCCAAGGATGCTGTCTTCAACACTTGCTCGGGTGTCAGGCTGGATTGGCTCATGACTTTGGACAGCGACAGATTGGCGGTGATCAGCGCGCCATTGAGCGTCGCGATGGCCGACTGCAATGCGCCCAGTTTGGCTCTACGTTCTTCGTTCGACATCCGCTTGTCAGCCATCACCGCCTGAATGCGGGCCAGTTTTTCGGCAATCTGCTTCTGTATCTGACGAATCATTTTCAGGATCTGTTGAATGTTCTCCGGCAACCCGCTTTCTTCGATGTCCTTGTTATCACCGTGCGAACTGGCAGCCTTGCTCAGACCAGCACCCGACAATGAAACCTTGATTCCCTCGGCCACGGACGAAGCGGCAAGCGGATCAAACTCTGAAACCGCGTCATTGGCGGGCGCACTGCTTGAGCTCTCTTGCAGTATTTGCACGCCACTGCTGCCGGAGTTGAGTACACCGATAGAGGCCATGAAAAAAGATTCCTTACACCTGTTCCGTTCACGGGTTATCGGCCGCCAATCACCACCCTTTACCGAGATGTGACATATCGGCACAGACTGGCCTGAATGTCCTCTCGTGGGTTACCCTTACGTCTTATGTGTGATTTCCCACAAGGATTTAAGAAATGTCCGAGCCAGTAAAGCTGCGCGCTCATAACCAGGCCCACTGCAAGGATTGCAGCCTGGCCCCTCTCTGCCTTCCACTTTCGCTGAATCTGGAAGACATGGATGCGCTGGACGAAATCGTAAAACGTGGCCGCCCGCTGAAAAAAGGCGAGTTCCTGTTCCGCCAGGGCGATACTTTCGATTCCGTCTACGCAGTTCGCGCAGGCGCCCTCAAGACGTTCAGCCTGAGCGATTCGGGTGAAGAACAGCTCACCGGTTTCCATTTGCCGAGTGAACTGGTGGGCCTGTCGGGCATGGACACTGAAAAGCATCCGGTTTCGGCGCAAGCGCTGGAGACGACGTCCGTGTGCGAAATCCCGTTCGAGCGCCTGGACGAACTGGCGCTGCAACTGCCGCAATTGCGTCGTCAGTTGATGCGCGTGATGAGCCGCGAGATCCGCGACGATCAACAAATGATGTTGTTGCTGTCGAAGAAAACCGCCGATGAGCGCATTGCGACATTCCTGGTCAACCTGTCGGCGCGTTTTCGCGCACGCGGCTTTTCGGCCAACCAGTTCCGGTTGAGCATGTCGCGTAACGAGATCGGCAATTACCTGGGCCTCGCGGTGGAAACCGTGTCGCGAGTGTTCACGCGTTTCCAGCAAAACGAGCTGATCGCGGCTGAAGGCAAGGAGATTCACATCCTCGATCCGATTCAGCTGTGCGCCCTCGCCGGCGGCTCCATAGAAGGCTGAGTTCGAGGATTGGCGGCTGAGCGAAACGGTTCAGCCGCCGTTATACTGTGATATTTGCAGCCTGCCAGGACACCTCGACGATGGTTTTCGACTCCTTCGACATCAAATCCCTGATCCGCCCCGTGATCGACTTCCCGAAGCCAGGTGTGATCTTTCGCGATATTACCCCGCTGTTCCAGTCGCCAACGGCCCTACGCTTGGTGATGGACAGTTTTGCCCATCGTTACGTCGAAGCCGAATTCACCCACATTGGCGCGATGGATGCCCGTGGCTTCCTGATCGGCTCGGTGCTGGCCTATCAGTTGAACAAACCGCTGGTGTTGTTCCGCAAGCAAGGAAAATTGCCGGCCGACATATTGGCCGAGGGTTACGCGACCGAGTACGGCGAAGCCTTCCTCGAAGTTCACGCCGACAGCCTGTGCGAGGGAGATTCGGTGGTGATGTTCGATGACCTGATTGCCACGGGCGGGACGTTGATTGCGGCGGCCAACCTGATTCGCCGTATGGGCGCACGGGCTCACGAAGCCGCAGCGATCATTGACCTGCCAGAACTGGGCGGTTCGCAACGCCTGGAAGACATGGGAATTCCTACATTCTGCCTGACGCAGTTTGCGTTGACTGACAAATAGGCAGTCCCAGCAGCGACGCCTTCACGGGCAAGCTTGCTCTAACAGAAGGTTGTGAATGCCACAAATCCGGTGCGGGAGTGAGCCTGTTCGCGATTGCCTCATCCACCGCACCGCACACCTTGATCGCCCCAAACTCACGCCTCAAAGCCCCATTTGCTTGCTGATGATCTCGTTCATGACTTCCCGCGTGCCACCGCCAATCGACAGGATCCGGTTATCGCGGTACAGCCGCTCTACCAGATTCCCGCGCATATAGCCCGAGCCACCCAATATCTGCACCGCATCCGTGGTAATACGGTCTGCGGTGTCGGTGGCGAAGTTTTTGGCCATGGAAATCTCCTTGATCACACTCTGCCCCGCCGCCATTTTCGCCGCTTGGCGATAGGTGAATTCGCGTGAGACCTCAAGCGCCGTGGCCATCTCGGCGAGGCGGTGTTTCAGCACTTGGAACTTGCCGATGGGTTTGCCAAACGCTTCACGTGCTTGCGCCCATTCAAGGCTTTGCTCCAGGGCCAGTTGCGCGGTCATGTTGGCCATCAAGGCCAATGCCAAACGCTCACTCTGAAAATTGCCCATGATGCAGGCGAAGCCCATGTTCTCGCCGCCAATCAGATTGCCTACAGGCACGCGGCAGTCGTCGAAGAATAATTCGGCAGTGTCTGACGCCCACCAGCCCATTTTCTTCAACTGACGGCCCACGGTGAAGCCGGGCGTGCCCTTCTCGATCAACAGCAGGCTGATACCGCCGTAACCCGGCTCACCGGTGCGCACTGCAACGGTGTAGTAATCGGCGCGGATACCACTGGTTATAAACGTTTTGCTGCCGCTGACCCGGTAATAATCGCCGTCACGCACAGCCCGGGTTTGCAGGTTGGCAACATCGGAACCACCACTGGGCTCGGTGACAGCCAACGCGCTGATCTTCTCGCCCGACAACACGAATGGCACCACGCGCTGACGAATGTCTGGCCTGGCCCATTTGAGGACAGGTGGCAAACCGATGTCCAGCGAGCCCAAACCAGCGACCAGACCGCCCGAGCCACAACGCATCAGCTCTTCACTGGCGGCAATCTTGGCGAACAGATCACCTTCGTGGCTGCCGCCCAGCGCTTCGGGGTAACCGATCCCCAAAATGCCTGCCGCACCGGCCTTCAGGTACAACTCACGGGGAAAACTTTCAGCTTCTTCCCACTGATCAATGTCCGCAAGAATCTCGCGCTCGACGAAGCGCCTGACGCTGTCGCGGACCAATTGGTGGCTAGGATCGAAGTATTCCTGAAAGGCAGGCATCGGCGAACTCCACTGAAGGGTTCAGCGAAGTTAACCGAGCGCTTGCTTGGTTTTCAACAGGATTGTGTGAGCGCCCATGCTACTGGGTCAAAGGTGGGAGCGCGCCTGCTCGCGAAGAGGCCAGTGCAGGCACTACAGGGCTATCGGCTTACGCCCGGCAAACGAATGCGCCAACGTGCCGCCGTCGACCAACTCCAGCTCGCCGCCCAACGGCACGCCGTGAGCGATACGCGATGCGATCAAGCCCTTGTTGCTCAGCAATTGTGCGATGTAATGCGCCGTGGCCTCGCCTTCCACTGTCGGGTTGGTGGCCAGGATCACTTCAGTGAAGGAGCCTGCCTCTTCGATTCGCGCCAGCAACTGCGGAATGCCAATAGCCTCCGGCCCCAGACCATCGAGCGGCGACAGATGGCCCTTGAGCACGAAATAGCGGCCACGAAAACCGGTTTGCTCTACCGCGTACACATCCATCGGGCCTTCCACCACGCAGAGCAAGGTATCGTCGCGGCGGTTATCGGCGCATTGCGGGCACAAATCGTCTTCAGTCAGCGTGCGGCACAAACGGCAGTGCCCGACACCTTCCATGGCCTGACTCAACGCTTGCGCCAGGCGCGAACCGCCACTGCGATCACGTTCCAGTAACTGCAACGCCATGCGCTGGGCGGTTTTCTGACCCACGCCTGGCAAAGTGCGCAGGGCATCGATCAGTTGGCGAATCAAAGGGCTGAAGCTCATGGGGAAACATCCGACAAAACAACGAGACGCGGTTTATACCCGCGCCTCTCTTTAGCGTCAAATACTCAGTCTTGTGCGACCCGCACCACCAGTTTGCCGAAGTTACGCCCTTCCAGCAGGCCGATGAATGCTTCGGGTGCCTGCTCCAGGCCATCCACCACGTCTTCGCGAAACTTCACTTTGCCATCACGCACCCACGGCGTCATGGCACTGACGAACTCTGGCTGGCGATCTGCGTAGTCGTCGAACACGATGAAGCCCTGAATGCGTACGCGTTTGGTCAGCAATGTTCGCTGCAGTTGCGGCAGACGATCGGGGCCGGTTGGCGCTTCGTGGGCGTTGTAGCCTGCAATCAGGCCGCAGAGTGGAATTCGTGCCTTTGGATTGAGCAGCGGCAGCACGGCATCGAACACCTTGCCACCGACGTTTTCGTAATAGATGTCGATACCCTTGGGGCACGCCTGCGCCAATTCATCAGTAAACCCGGCGCTCTTATGGTCGATGCATGCATCGAACCCAAGCTCTTCGACCACGTAACGGCACTTGTCCGCGCCGCCCGCCACACCAATCACCCGCAAGCCTTTGATTTTGGCAACCTGGCCTACCACGGAGCCGACCGCGCCGGACGCCGCCGCGACGACCAGGGTTTCGCCTGCCTTCGGCTGACCGATATCGATCAATCCCATGTAAGCCGTCATACCCGGCATGCCCATCACGCCCAGCGCCATCGAGGGGCTCGGCAACCCCGGCGGTACCGGCATGATGTTGCGGCCGTCACTGATGCTGTGGCTTTGCCAACCCGTGGATCCGACTACCAGCTCTCCCTCCTGAAATTTCGGATTCAGCGAATGCTCGACGCGGCTGACTGCACCGCCCGTCATCACCTCGCCGATTTCGACCGGGGCTGCATAGGAAGGCGCATCGCTCATGCGACCGCGCATGTACGGATCCAGTGACAAATAGAGAGTCTTGAGCAATACCTGGCCGTCGACCAGATCAGGCAGCGCCTCGCGTTCCAAGCGGAAATTTTCCGGTGTCGGCGCGCCAACCGGTCGGGACGCCAGGACGATACGTTGGTTAAGAGTCAATGCTTCTGGCATGCGAGCTTCTCCTTGATCGATTAATTCGGCGGTATAGGTGAAAGACCTTCCTGGCGGTATCGCGTTCGATGTTTCTGGTCCCAAAAACAAAAATGCCAGGCGCGATGCCTGGCATTTTTTTAGCCCATCCGATGCGATTTAGCGAATCAGAATGGCAGTTTCATTCCCGGAGGCAGTTGCATGCCAGCGGTCACACCGGACATTTTGTCCTGGCTGTTGGCCTCGATCTTGCGGACGGCGTCGTTGACGGCGGCGGCGAATACAGCCTCCAGCATCTCTTTGTCGTCTTCGCTCAGGCCTTCCACCAGGCTCGGGTCGATGGTCACACGCTTGACATCGTGACGACCGGTCATCACCACAGTGACCATATCGCCGCCGGCCTTACCGGTGACTTCGGCGTTGGCCAGTTCTTCCTGCATCTTGGCCATTTTTTCCTGCATCTGCTGTGCCTGCTTCATCAGGCCGGCCATGCCACCTTTCATCATGGTAATCACCTCAAAAGTACTTGGATTAAAACGGCGTCCGGCCTTGTCGACCAAACGCCTTCAGTTATTAGCCCTGACTGGCCAGGGCTTCGACAGGTTCAATAGTATCGTTACGGACCACTGCGCCGAACTGCTGCATCATCTGCTGGATGAACGGATCACCGTGGATTGACTCTTCGGCCTCGCGCTGGCGATTGACGCGCCGACGGGACGCCGCCTGGGCCGGGGTTTCCTGCTCAGGCTTGATCAACTCCATGCTCAAGGTCAGCGTGCGTCCGTGAAACTGGTTGAGCGCATCGTTGAGACGGCGTTGCTGGGTGGCGTTGAACAGCGCGCTGTGCGCCGGGTCCAGGTGCAGCAACCAGCTGTCGCCATCTACCGCGATCAAGGTGCAGTTGGCGGCAATGCTGCCAGTCATGCCGGAGATCGGCAGTTTCGGAAACAGCTCCAGCCATTGCAGCGCCAACCCTGTGGCCGGCAGCGCTGCCGGCTCTGGTTCAGGTTCCGGTGCGGGCTCGGCGGCATGCTCGCTGGCCAGTTCATCAAGATAGCTGTAGGCCGAGTCGATGTCGGGTTCGATGTAGTCTTCGTCCAACGGCGGCTCATCGTCCTGGTCCACACCGGGCGTCGCGGCATCGACCTCGGCAACCGATGGCTCAGCAATCGGCGCAGCGGCCCATTCGGGCGCATCCGGCACCACGCTGTCTGGCGTCGGTAACGGCATCGGCGGTAAATCAGGTTGCTCGCCAATGGTTTCCAGAACCGGCTCGACGGCGGGCTGCTGGACGACTTCGGGTTCTACCGGATCGTTCCAGGGCAGGTCGACGATGTTCTCAACGGCGACGGGCTCAACGACAGCCTCGGCAACAGGTGCAACGACCGCAACGGGTTCAGGTTCAGGCTCTGGTTCAGGTGCCGAAGCGAGTACCGGAGCAGGTTCGATTGGCTTGACTGCCGCAGCGACTACCGGCACGACAACTGGCGCGGCAGCCACTGAATTTGCGGAATCAACTGTGGCCTGGCTGATCCCCACTGGCTTTAGCGGTTGCCTCGGCGCATCCGCGGTGTCTGCCGGTCGGAACGCGAGCATTCGCAGCAGCACCATTTCGAAGCCACCACGCGGGTCTGGCGCCAGCGGTAAATCGCGACGGCCGATCAGGCCCATCTGGTAATAGAACTGCACGTCTTCGGCTGGCAGCGCCTGAGCCAGCGCCAGCACCCGATCACGGTCGCCGTGACCGTTGTCGACGCCTTCAGGCAAAGCCTGGGCGATGGCGACACGGTGTAGCACGTTGAGAATTTCCGAGAGCACGCCATTCCAGTCCGGGCCTTGTTCGGCCAGATGCCGCACCGCTTCAAGCAACGCCTTGGCGTCGCCTTCGATCAGCGAGTGCAGGACGTCGTAGACCTGGCCGTGATCAAGCGTGCCCAGCATCGCTCGGACGTCGGCGGCCATCACCTTGCCTTCACCGAAGGCGATGGCCTGGTCAGTGAGGCTCATCGCGTCGCGCATCGAACCGTCGGCAGCGCGACCCAGCAACCACAGCGCGTCGTCTTCAAACGGCACATTCTCAACACCCAGCACGTGGGTCAAATGCTCGACCACGCGCTCCGGCGTCATGTTTTTCAGCGAGAACTGCAGGCACCGCGAAAGGATAGTTGCAGGAAGTTTCTGCGGATCAGTGGTGGCCAGGATGAACTTGACGTAGGGCGGCGGCTCTTCGAGTGTTTTCAACAGCGCATTGAAGGAATGGCTGGAAAGCATGTGCACTTCGTCGATCAGATAAACCTTGAAGCGCCCACGGCTTGGGGCGTACTGCACGTTGTCGAGCAACTCGCGGGTGTCTTCGACCTTGGTCCGGCTCGCGGCGTCGATTTCGATCAGGTCGACAAAGCGCCCTTCATCAATTTCGCGGCACACCGAGCACTCGCCACAGGGCGTCGAAGTGATACCTGTTTCACAGTTCAGGCATTTGGCGATGATCCGCGCGATGGTGGTCTTGCCAACCCCGCGCGTGCCGGTGAACAAATAGGCATGGTGCAGCCGCTGGCTGTCCAAGGCATTGATCAGAGCCTTGAGCACATGGGTCTGGCCGACCATTTCGCGGAACGAGCGCGGACGCCATTTACGTGCAAGAACCTGATAACTCATCGAAAACCGTCGCAACGAAGGAACAGAAGCGGCTAATGCTAGCGGAGCAAGGCCAAAATTGCATCCGGCACGCTCCTCTATTCTGGCTAACATGCATTTTGCGAGGGCTATGATCGCCCGGGTTTGATCAGCAGTGGAGTGTTTATGCGGCTTGCCTTGGGGGCACTGCTGGTGACAAGTCTGAGCGTCGGCGCCGCTGAAGCGCCGCTGCGCTTCGTCGTGCCCGATAGCTGGGCGATGCCGATGATACAACTGGAGCATGGGCACCTGACCCAAGGCATTCTGTATGACGTGATGTTAAGCCTGGCGACGCAAGTCGGTGCACCGGCAGAATTTCATGTGCTGCCCAGGGCTCGCGTGCAAGGCGCCATGGAACACGGCGATGTCGATATCCGTTGCTACGCCGCGCAGTCGTGGCAACCGAATCAGTCAGGGGATTACATCTGGAGCCTTCCGCTGTGGTTTCAGCGTGACCTGTTGATCAGCCAGCAAGACTCGGCACCTCAAACGGCGCCGGCAAAGTTGCCGCGACAGACCATCGGCACGGTGCTCGGCTATTACTACCCAACACTGCAACCGCTGTTTGATGCCGACCGGTTGCAACGCGAAGACGCACGCAACCAGGAACAAGTGCTGGAAAAACTCGCGGCGGGTCGCTATCGCTATGCCGTGAGCAATCAGTGGACGCTGGACTGGTTCAATCAGCGTCTGCTACCGGAAAAACAGCTTAAGAGCGTGGCAGTGCTGCAGGAGCAGACTGTCGGCTGTTACGTGCGCAACGATCCCAAAGTGCCGGTGCAGCGTATATTGCGCACCTTGCTGCGGATGAAAATGTCCGGCGAGATTGACGACATTATTCAGCTGTACATCGGCGGCGAATCGCCCAACGCTCATGCCCGCCAGCCTTAACCTGTTTGCTCCAGTGCCTGCCATTGCGTGGGGGCAACAAAATTCGCCACCCAACCTGGGACTTCTGCCGGCGGCATTGGCTGCGCAATGAAATAACCCTGCGCGACCTCACAACCCAGTCGCAGCAACATTTCACCGTGCTCGATACTTTCCAGCCCTTCGGCGATAACCTGACGGCCAAACGCCCGCGCCAGCCCGATCACTGCTGTGGTCAGGGCCAAATCGTCGCGATCATGCAAAATGTCGCGGATAAAGGATTTGTCGATCTTGATGGTTTGCGTCCGCAGCCATTTGAGGTCACTCAGGGATGAATAACCGGTACCGAAGTCGCCCAATGAAAACTGCACCCCCAGCGCTTGGCACGCTTGCAAACACGCGCTGACGTGCTGAATGTTTTCAATCGCTACCGACTCGACTATCTCCAGATCAAGCATCTGCGGCGCGACCCGTGAATGCCGGGCCAACACCTGAGCGAGCCGATCGACAAAATCGGGCCTTTGAAAGTGCCGGGCCGCAATATTGACGCTCACTGGCCAGCACTGCCCCGCCTGCTGCCAACGATCCAACTGCGCAAGCACCTGATCCATCACCCACTCACCAATATCGATGATCAGGTCAGTGGCCTCCACCGGCGGCAAGAATGCGCGGGCCGGGAGTATGCCGTTCACAGGATGATCCCAGCGCAGCAACGCTTCAAAGCCTACGATTTCGCCACGGCGCATGTTCACCTTCGGCTGGAAATGCAGGCACAACTCGCCGGCTGCCAGCGCCTGGCGCACACGCTCGACAGTCTGGTGAGTGGCCTTCACTTCCTGATCCCGAGACACATCGAACAGGTGAAAGCGGTTACGACCGCCCTGTTTGGCCACGTACATCGCCTGATCGGCATGACGCAACAGGGTTTCAGCATCTTCGTTATCGTTCGGAAACAGGGTGACGCCAATGCTGGCGTATACATTCAGGTCTTTGCCATGCAGCGAATACGGCGCGGAAATGGTCCCCAGCACCCGGTTCAACGCTGCGCGCAATTCGGGCAGGTCTCGCACGTAACGCAGCACCAGCACGAACTCGTCGCCCGCCAACCGCGCCACCACGTCTTCGCCGCGCACTATGCTGCGCAAGCGCTTGGCCACCTCCACCAGCAATAGATCGCCACTCGAATGCCCGTAGCCGTCGTTGACAGCCTTGAAGCCATCGAGGTCGAGCATGCACACCGCCAGCGGCAGGTTTTCCCGGCGCGAGAACTCCAAAGCGTCATCGAGCAGGTCCGAGAGGAACGCGCGATTTGGCAACCCGGTCAACACGTCATGCCCGACGCGCCACTCCAGCGAATGCAACAGTTGGCGTTTTTCGCTGATATCGAAACGAATCGACAGGTACCGCTCAATGCGGCCGGTGTCTTCATCGAGCACCGGCACCATGGTGCTGTCGACCCAATACAAACCGCCGTTTTTGGCCCGATTACAGATATCACCCTTCCACACACTGCCCAACGCAATGGTGCGCCACATGGCAGCAAAGAAGTCGGCAGAATGCAGGCCGGAACTGAGCATCCGGTGGTTTTGCCCGATCAGTTCCTCGCGGGTGTAACCGGACACGGCGCAGAACTGGTCATTGACGTAAGTGATCCGGCCGCTTAAATCGGTCTCGGAAAAGATCGCGGCAGCATCCACGGCCCTTCGGTATTTCTCATCCATGAGTCAGGCTCACTGTCGCTAGCGGAAGTACCGCTCGACCAGCACAAAATGCCCGGAAGAGATGGGTTGAGACGGGTGGCGCAGAGACACTTGATCACTCCATGAACAGCAGTTAGTGGCCCTTGGACAGCGCAAGACCTACTAATCTTGAGGCTCCCAATACCTCATCGGAGCCGTAATTCTACGAAACACATCACATTTTGCAAAGCAAGGTGATGGATCATGCAGTTGTCTAATGCAAAAATCTATCGTTAAGTTCTTGATTCTAAATGGGAATTGAGCGATGCAAATTTCAAGTTTGGGTCCGGCCATTCGGCGCTACCGCAAGGTCGCGGGCCTTACTCAGGCTGAACTCGGCGAAAAAACCGGTTTTGACCCCAAAACCATCAGCCGCTTCGAAACCGGCACCTATACCCCCAGCGTGGAAGTTCTGTTTTTACTTGCCAATGTGCTGGGCGTGAAGCTGAAAGCCTTCTTCGCAGATTTCGGCGATGAAGACGAACAGCGGGCGTATCTGTTCGGTGTCATACACAAAGCCACCCCGAAGGATCTGGGAAAGCTGATTGCAGCGGTTGACCAGGCCTTGTCCAAGCCTTAGTGCCAGTAATGAAACAGGCAGGTGTGTCGGCATCGATACGCCTGCCTCGTTACCTATCGCGTCAAAAAAACCGAACGACTAAAGCACCGAATTGCTCGCTTCGCTAGTGGCCATCCGATATTATTCACGAGAAATTAATACCAAATGTAAAGGAATACAATGAAATACCTCCGCCCCTTCCTCGCGGCAGCGCTGCTGTGTGCGCTGCACAATCCCGCACAAGCGGCCAGCAACGTCCCGGCGTCGCCTACCGAAGCTGCTCAGGTGCAGCAAACGCCTGCTGAATTTCTCGCCTCGCTCAAACAACAACACGGCACCATCACCCTGCCCTCCGGCATTGCAACGCTCAAACTCAATGACGAGTTCTATTACCTCGACCCGAAAGACACCGAACGCTTGCTGACCGAAGGCTGGGGCAACCCTCCCGGCCACAAGACCTTGGGCATGATCATCCCCAAAGCGGTTAATCCACTGACTGCCAACGGCTGGGGAGTGATTGTCAGCTACAAGGACGACGGGCATATTTCCGACGAGGACGCGGCCAAAATCGACTACGCCGATCTGCTTAAACAGATGCAGGAAGAAGACGAGGAAGACAACAAGGCACGCCAGAAGCAAGGCTATGCCGGCCTGCACTTATTGGGCTGGGCCGAGCAACCGCACTATGACGAAAGCACGCACAAAATGTACTGGGCCCGGGAACTGAAAGCCGACGACGCCGAGGACAACACCCTCAACTACAGCATTCGCGTGCTGGGCCGCGAAGGCGTGCTGGAGCTGAACGCCGTCGCCGCCATGGCAGACCTGCCGATGATCAAGCAGGAATTGCCGAAGGTGATCGCGTTCACCAACTTCACCGACGGCAACCTGTACACCGACTACAGCCCCGGCACCGACAAATTGGCCTCTTATGGCCTGGCGGCCCTGGTGGGCGGTGGTTTGGCGGCCAAGGCTGGCCTGTTCGCAAAAATCGGTATCTTTCTGCTGGCAGCGAAGAAATTCGTGATCGTGGGGCTGGTGGTAATTGCAGGTTTTGTGCGCAAGTTGTTCAGCCGCAAGTCTGAATAAACGTCACCCTCTGCGCTGCTCGTGACGCGAGCAGCGCGGATCGATAAAAGACAGGCACGAAAAATCCGCCGCAAGCAAGCGCAGCAGGCAAACAGGATTAAAGGATTTTAGCGAGAAGGAAATCAGAGGATGTTGCGCGCGCAAGCCCTGCTTAAGAGGACTTGGCGTTATGGAGGCAACCCCACCAGCCACACCCCGGCACACAATGTTCCCGCTGTGGCTGCTGCCTTCCGGCTCTGACCAGGTTCACGGGTAATCGTTGCGGGGGGACCGATGGGGTCACCATAACGACGCTCACCTGTCGGCGAGCCGCGCCATTGTACCTATCTGAGACGAAGTTACAACTGTTCACATGGATTAAAAAATATGAGCCCGGTCAAGGACATGCGCAGACCGTGAAAAGCCTGCGGCTGCGCCTTCAGTTACAGGTCTTGCAGTACTTCGTCCGCCTTGCCGCCCTCCTGCTGGATCACCAGATGAATGAAGTGCAGCTTGGCAATCACTGCCGGCGGCAGGACGAAAGGATAAAAATCCGGCTGGCCCATGCTTCGCGACAACTCGTTGAGCATGCCGGCCAGTTCGATCCACGCGTTGACGAATGACAAGAACGCGGGGCCGCCGGGATGCTGCGGGTCGTAAAGCGTGTCGAGTGGAAATGGCAGGTAATCCAGGTCCATGTCACGTGCGCTCATGCCAAAACCCAACGCGGTGTCCACTGCATCCATCATGTGCAGGTAATGCGCCCACGTTTCCGCCCAGTCTTCCCACGGGTGCATGGTCGCGTAGGCGCTCACGCTGTTTTGCTGCCAGCCCAGCGGCGCACCTTGTTGGTAATGACGCTCAAGGGCTTCGGCATAACTGGCGCGCTCGTCGCCAAACACCCTGCGGAAAGGCTCCAGCCAATGGCTATTGGCAATCAAACGATCCCAATAGTAATGCCCCACCTCATGGCGAAAATGCCCGAGCAACGTGCGATAGGGCTCATGCATCTGTACGCGAATCTGCTCACGGTGCGCGTCGTCTGCTTCCTTGATGTCCAGCGTGATCAAGCCGTTCGCATGACCGGTAGTCGGCGGCTTGCCTTCCAGATCAACGCCGATGAAGTCGAAAGCCAGGCCGGCGTGTTCGTCTATTGACTTGGGAATGACCTTCAACCCGAGACCGATCAATTGCGCGACCAAACGTCGCTTGGCGGTTTCAACCTTGCGCCAGCGCTCGTGATTTTCGGCAATCGACAGGTCGGGGATGGTGTGGTTCAGGCTACAGGCAGTGCACAACGTATCGTGATCGTTGGCCGGCAGCAGCCAGTTACAGGCTGCTGGAGAGTCAAGATTGGCGCAGCGGCGAAACGCGCCAGCCTCGGGCTCGACATCAAGCACCCAGGTATTGGGCTGAGCACCCGGTTGCAACGAAGACAGTCGGCTCTGCTCAGGCTGGTAACCCAACGCCGCAGAGCACGCCAGGCACTGGCTGTTACGAAAGAACAGCGATTGCCCGCAACGGCATTGCCACACTTTGCTGTTACGCGAACGCTCACCCATGAAGGGCGCGGCGATACGTGAACTGAGCTGCTCGAAGAAACGGTACATGGCGATCTCCTTGGGGCGTGCCAAGACTAGATCATTGCCGCGCGAAGATCGTTCAGAGTTCTTTGTGTTGGGGAGCTGTCCCTTCAGTTTTTATGTGGAGAGAAGATATATCTCTCGGTTTTTTGTGGTGAGGAGATTCATCTCTTCAGTATTTTTTGTGGTGAGGGGATTTATCCCCGTTAGCTTGCGAAGCGAGCTGCTTCATCGTAGCGACGACGCCGTCACCAAACGGGGATAAATCCCCTCACCACGAGTGCAACGAACGAGGATAAATCCCCTCACCACGGGTTCAACGAGCGCAGGGAAATCCCCTCACTACAGGCTCAACGTCAGGCCTGGATTCCGTGCTTATTCAGAAACGCCACGAACGCCTCTTCATCCAGCACCTTCAAGCCCAGTTCATTGGCCTTGGCCAATTTCGAGCCGGCTCCTGGCCCGGCCACCACACAATGGGTTTTGGCCGATACCGAACCTGCAACCTTGGCACCGAGGCTCTCGAGCTTATCCTTGGCCACATCGCGGCTCATCAATTCGAGCGAGCCGGTCAAGACCCAGGTCTGCCCGGCCAGCGGCAAGCCTTCCACGACTTTTTTCTCGCTCTGCCAATGCATCCCGAAATCGCGCAGTTGCTGCTCGGCAGCTTCGGCAATCTGGCGATTGGCGGCGACCGCAAAAAACTCGCGAACCGAATTTGCCTGTTTTTCCGGCAGGGCTTGACGCATGTCCAGCCAGTCGGCGTCGAATACGCCTTGCAGCGATCCGAATTTATCGGCCAGCTTCTGCGCGCCACCCGGCCCGACGGAAGGAATGTGCAACTTGTCGAGGAAACCACCCAGCGTGGTGCTCGCAGCAAATTCGGCGCCGAGTTCGCCTTGGTCCTGAATCTGCAAACCGTGCTTGAGCAGATCGGCAATGACCTGTTGGTTATGCGCATCTTCAAAAAAGCTGTGGATCTCGTGAGCCACTTCCAGACCCACATCCGGCAAGTACGTGAGCACTTGCGGCAGGGCTTGCTGAACCCGCTCCAGCGAGCCGAGAGAGCGCGCCAGCACCTTGGCCGTCTCTTCGCCGACATCAGGAATTCCGAGGGCGTAGATGAAGCGCGCCAGGCTTGGCTTCTTGCTGTCCTCGATAGCGCTGAGCAGGTTCTTGCTCGACAACTCGGCAAAACCTTCCAGGTCGACAATTTGCTCGAACGTCAGCGCGTAGAGATCGGCCGGTGAACTCACCAGGCCTTCGTCGACCAATTGCTCGACACTCTTTTCGCCGAGCCCTTCAATGTCCATCGCACGGCGAGAAACGAAATGAATGATCGCCTGCTTGAGCTGCGCACCGCACGCCAGACGCCCGACGCAGCGATACACCGCGCCTTCGCTCACGGTTTCGCGCCCCTTGCTGCGCTTGACCAGTTGCGTGCGCTCGACATGCGACCCGCACACCGGGCACCGCTCGGGAATGTGCACTGGCCGCGCAGTGTCCGGGCGGCGTTCAAGAACCACCTGCACCACCTGTGGAATCACGTCGCCGGCGCGGCGGATAATCACTGTGTCGCCAATCATCAGGCCCAGGCGCGCCACTTCATCCATGTTGTGCAGCGTCGCGTTTGCCACCGTGACACCGGCAACCTTCACCGGTTTCAACCGCGCCACAGGCGTAACCGCACCGGTGCGACCGACCTGGAACTCGACGTCGAGCAACTCGGTAAGCTCTTCCATCGCCGGGAATTTGTGGGCAATCGCCCAGCGCGGTTCACGCGCACGAAAACCCAGTTCGCGTTGGGACGCGATGCTGTTGACCTTGAACACCACGCCATCGATTTCATAGGGCAGCGCGTTGCGGCGCTCGCCGATGTCACGGTAGTAGTCCAGGCATTCATCGATGCCGTGCGCCAGTTTCAGCTCATGACTGATCGGCATGCCCCAGGTTTTGAGTTGCTGCAGATTGCCGATATGGGTGTCGGCAATGTCAGCGGAAACCTGCCCGATGCCGTAGCAGCAGAACTCCAGTGGACGATTGGCGGTGATCTTCGAATCCAGCTGCCGCAAACTGCCCGCCGCCGCGTTGCGCGGGTTGGCAAACGTCTTGCCGCCCACCTCAAGTTGCGTCGCATTGAGGCGCTCGAAGCCAGCCTTGGACATGAACACTTCACCGCGCACTTCCAGGGTCGCGGGCCAACCCGTGCCTTGCAGCTTCAAGGGGATGTTGCGCACGGTGCGCACGTTGACGCTAATGTCTTCGCCCGTGGTGCCATCGCCGCGAGTCGCCCCGCGCACCAGCACGCCATCCTGGTACAGCAGGCTGACCGCCAAACCATCCAGTTTCGGTTCACAGCTGTATTCCACTGCTGCGCCACCGCCAAACAAATCGCCCGCCGGCAGGTCCAGACCTTCAGTCACCCGACGATCAAACTCGCGCATGTCGGTTTCTTCGAAGGCATTGCCAAGGCTGAGCATGGGCACTTCGTGGCGCACCTGGGTGAATGCCGACAACGCCGCGCTGCCCACTCGCTGGGTTGGCGAGTCGCTGGTGATCAGTTCGGGATTGGCAGCTTCAAGGGCCTTGAGTTCGTGGAACAACCGATCGTACTCGGCATCCGGAATACTCGGCTCGTCCAGCACGTGATAACGGTAGTTGTGCTGATCCAACTCAGCGCGCAGCGCTTGAATGCGGTTTTTGGCGGCGGTCATGGGTGTTCTCTCATAAAGCAAAAGAGCAGCCGAGGCTGCTCAATCTGTTGATGCGGCGTAAATTCATTGTAGGAGCCCGGCGTGCCGGGCCCCTACAAATCAGCGCTTCTGGGTCAGGGCTCGACGTTCGAATTCAACGATGCGCTGACGGTAATGTTCAATTGTCTGGGCTGTCAGCACGCTGCGTTGGTCATCTTTCAGTTCGCCATTCAGCTCCTGAGACAGTTTGCGCGCTGCCGCAACCATCACATCGAAAGCCTGCTTCGGATGACGCGGGCCTGGCAGCCCTAGGAAGAAACTGACCGCCGGCGTGCTGAAATGATCGATGTCGTCCAGATCAAAAATGCCCGGCTTGACCGCATTGGCCATCGAGAACAGTACTTCACCATTGCCAGCCATGCTTTCGTGACGGTGGAAGATGTCCATTTCACCAAAGCGCAGCCCGCTCTCCAGAATATTCTGCAGCAATGCCGGGCCTTTGAAGCCAGCGGCATCGCGGCAGATCACGCTGATGACCAGCACTTCTTCAGCTTGCGGCTGTTCTTTTTCGCTGACCGCAGGCGTCGGCTTGGTGTCATCCGGAAAATCGTCGTCACGGCTGCTAAAGCTTGGGCCGCCATCCAGATCCAGATTAAGGTTCAAATCGCCTTGCGAAGGTTCGCCATGGCCACGCTTGCCACGCTTGGAACCCGATTCACGTGGTTCGCGGGCAGGCATGCTCACCGACGGCAAATCATGCTCATCCAGCTGTGGTTCTTTATGCGTGTCCAGAACACGGGGCGGGCCCAACAGCTCGGCACTGGTGTCCTCGTCCGGTAAATTGGACAAACTTCGGTCAAGACGAAATTTCAGTTTTCCCTTGCCGCCGCGCATGCGACGCCATCCATCGAAAAGAATACCGGCAATGACAATAATGCCGATGACGATCAGCCACTCGCGCAGACCGATTTCCATGTAATCCCGTGCCTCTATAAAAAATGCTGAAAAATAAGGGGTTTACAACTCGTAAACCGCTTTAAAACGTGGCGCCAACTCTATGTTCTGACAGGCGTTTTGCCCACGTATACGAAAAATTGATATTAAACTAGCACGACCAACGGCTTCGCAGCTACAAGCTTTAAGCGCCAAGCTGCAACCCGCTTCATTGATGGCACATAGCTTGAGGCTTATCGCTGCGCCGCTAGGCATCCACCATCGCCATCGCTTCTTCGACATCCACTGCCACCAGACGCGAACAACCCGGTTCGTGCATCGTTACACCCATCAGTTGATCGGCCATTTCCATGGCGATTTTGTTGTGGGTGATGTAGATGAACTGCACCGTTTGCGACATCTCCTTGACCAGTCGTGCGTAGCGTCCAACGTTAGCGTCATCCAGTGGCGCGTCAACCTCATCGAGCATGCAGAATGGCGCCGGATTCA
This sequence comes from Gordonia sp. IEGM753, assembly GCF_050321825.1. Classification (NCBI taxonomy): domain Bacteria; kingdom Bacillati; phylum Actinomycetota; class Actinomycetes; order Mycobacteriales; family Gordoniaceae; genus Gordonia; species Gordonia sp. IEGM753. The sequence continues at coordinate 400,790 of NZ_JBNQGB010000001.1, read as the reverse complement.
ATTTGAAGATCGCAAAAACCAATGCCAAAGCGGTCAGGGCTTTCTCGCCACCGGAGAGCAAATGGATAGTGCTGTTCTTCTTCCCTGGCGGCTGCGCCATGATCGTTACCCCTGTATCGAGTAGATCTTCGCCCGTCAGTTCCAAATACGCGCGGCCACCACCGAAAACTTTTGGGAAAAGTGCCTGTAAACCGCCATTGATCTGATCAAAGGTATCTTTGAAGCGGTTTCGGGTTTCCTTGTCGATCTTGCGAATAACGTTCTCGAGCGTGTCCAGCGCCTCAACCAAATCGTCGTTCTGGGCATCCAGATAACGTTTACGCTCGGATTGTTGCTGGTACTCGTCGATGGCTGCCAGGTTGATCGCACCGAGACGCTGAATTCGCGCCGCAATGCGTTCGAGTTCGTCTTCGGCTTCCTTCTCGTTGGTGTCAGTGGTCAGCGTGGCGAGCACGCCATGAAGATCGTAACCGTCTTCCAGCAACTGATCCTGCAGTGTCTTGCGGCGCACAGTCAGGGCTTGCCATTCCATGCGCTGCGTTTCGAGTTGGCCGCGAATCAATTGCGATTGCTGTTCGGCCTGGTTGCGGCGTTTTTCGGCATCGCGCAATTCGCGATCAGCGTCTTCCAGCGCGATCTGCGCGGTTTTCAGTTCTTCGTCGACGGTCATGCGCTTGTCGAGCAACTCTTCAAGCTTGAGGCGCAGTTCTTCCAGCGGTGCCTCGCCCTCCTCCAGATTAAGGCTCAACTGTTCGCGTTTTTCGGTCAGCCGTTCGGACTGCATCTCCAGCCGTTCCAGCGCTTGACGGGTCGAATCGTGCTGCGCCTTGAGCGAGCCCAGGCGCACCGCCAGTTGATGCGCGTGATCCTTATGCTGTCGGGCCTCCTGGCGTACACGATCGAGTCGCTCGCGCAGACTGTCGCGCTGAGCCAGCAGCAGCTCGCGCTGCTCGGTATCCAGCGCCATGCTATCGAGCGCTTCCTGCAATTGCAGGCGCGCTTCACCAATGTTTTCGTGTTCCAACGCCCGTTGTTCACCTAACTCGGCGAGCTCTTCATCAAGGCGTGTGCGACGCAATGTCAGCTGTTCGGCCTTGGCCTTGCCAGCCGACAACTGCGCTTTCAGTTCACCTTGTTGCCGTGCCTCGTCCTGCAGCAAACGGCGCAAATGCTCGCGGCCGTTTTCCTGCTGCCGCTGTTGCGCGCGCAGGTTCTGCAAGTGGGTTTCCAGCGTCTCGACGGTGGCTTCGCGCTCTTCGCGCTCAGCGCCCAAGCGCTGGATTTCCTGCCCGCGGGCCAGCACACCGCTTTCGGCTTCACTGGCGCGACGCACCCGCAAAAAGTGCCGGCCAACCCAGTAGCCATCCCGGCTGATCAGACTTTGCCCAGCCGTTAACTGGCCACGCAGCGCCAAGGCCTGCTCCAGGCTCTCCACCGGTTTGACCTGACCCAACCACGGCGCCAGATCGATCTGTGCTTCAACCTTGTCCAGCAGACTGCCCGGCACCCGCACGCCGTCACTGGCCGGGCTGAGCAAACGCAAATCGCCCTGGGCAAAACCCGCCAGGTCGAAATCGCCGAAGTCATCCACCAGCACCGCTTGCAAGTCCGCACCGAGCACGGTTTCCACCGCCAGCTCCCAACCAGCCTCAACCTTCAGGCCTTCAGCCAGACGCGGACGATCGGCCAGATGCTGCTCACGCAACCACTCGGCAGTACCGGTGCCGGGGTCGAGCGCGGCTTGTTGCAGGGCTTCGAGCGAGGCGAGACGACCGTTCAGCCGCTGCAGATCACCTTGGGCCTGCTGCTGGTTTTGCAAGGCAAGCTGCAGCTCCTGACGCAACTGTTCAAGGCGCTCGACTTGCGCTTCTTCACTGGCCTGCAAATCTTCAAGCGTGGCTTCACTCGCGGCGAGCTGCTCGCTGAGTTCCATGATCGCCGCGTCTTCCGGATCGGCCGACAGCAATGCACGCTCTTCGCCAAGGCGTTTCTGCCGATCGGCCAAGCGCTCCATACTGGTTTCGAGTTGCTGGATGCGAGACTGCTGAACCTCGGATTGACGACGCGGTTCTGCGGCGGTGAGGTTGAAGGTGTCCCACTGCTCCTGCCACGCGTGCATCGTGGTTTCGGACTCTTCCAGCGCCGCCGCTGCTTCTTCGGCCGCAGCGCTGGTGACTTCCTGTTCCGGGGTGAGCATGTCCAGCTCTTCGCCGAGCGTCAGCAACAATGTGCGGTCATGGCCCAAGTGGGATTCGGTTTCCAGTCGCGCGCGCTCGGCCTCTTTCAAATCATCCTGCAATTGGCGCAAACGCTGCTGACCGTGCTGGATGCTCTGTTCGACCCGCGCGATGTCGCCGCCGACCGAGTAGAAGCGTCCTTGCACCAGATTGAAGCGCTCGGACAGGTCATGGTGCCCATCACGGAAGCGTTCGATGCTGGCATCGGCGTTGCGTTGCTCGGCAACCAGTGCTTCGAAGGTGATTTCCTGCGTGCCGATAACCGCCTCGCGCTGACCCACCTGCTCGTTCAGCGCTTGCCAACGCAGGGCTGACAACTGAGCCTTGAGCTGACGCTCCTCGCCTTTGTATTCCTGATACTTCTCGGCGGCCTGTGCCTGACGGTGCAAGCGCTCCAATTGACGCTCCAGCTCTTCGCGCAAATCGCTCAAGCGGGCCAGGTTTTCGTGGGTGCGGCGAATACGGTTTTCGGTCTCGCGCCGGCGCTCCTTGTACTTGGAGATGCCCGCCGCTTCCTCGATAAAGTTGCGCAGGTCTTCAGGCTTGGATTCGATCAGCTTGGAAATCATCCCCTGCTCGATGATCGAATAGCTGCGCGGGCCCAGCCCGGTACCCAGAAAGATGTCGGTGATGTCACGACGCCGGCACTTGGTGCCGTTCAGGTAGTAGGTCGTCTGGCTGTCGCGGGTCACTTTGCGGCGAATGGAAATTTCCGCGTAAGCCGCATACTCCCCCAGCAAGGTGCCGTCGGAGTTATCGAACACCAGCTCGATGCTTGCCTGGCTGACCGGTTTACGGCTGGTGGAGCCGTTGAAGATGACGTCGGTCATCGACTCGCCGCGCAGGTTTTTGGCCGAGCTCTCGCCCATCACCCAGCGGACGGCGTCGATGATGTTCGACTTGCCGCAACCGTTGGGCCCGACCACTGCCGCCATATTGCTGGGGAAGTTCACCGTGGTCGGGTCGACGAAGGATTTGAACCCCGCCAGTTTGATGCTCTTGAGCCGCACGTTTAAGCGACCGTCAAGGCAGAAACCACCAGATCGCTGCTGCGCTGGGCATACGCCGTCAGCACCACGCGGATCAGCGGAAAGTCACGGGCTATCACCGCAGCCAGCAAGCGTTCGAACAACTCCAGAAACTCGCTCATCGACGCCTTGCGCTGTTCCAGGGCAAGGAAATAGGCGCGGCTCATGGCTGGTTGCAGATTCTCGACGGTTTCTTGCAGGTACGGATTGTTGGCGAACGGATAAGCGGCACGCATCACGCTGAAGCTGTCGTCGACAAAGCCGCGAATGTCCTGGCGCTCGAAACTGGCGGTCAGGCGCTGCTGGATCTGCAGGAACGGCGCCAGGTCGGACTGGGCCTGCCAGCCACTGGCGACGGCGTTGCCCAGCAAAATGTACAACTCGCTCATTAACGTGCACAGGCTTTGCACCTTGTGCGCCGTCAGCTCGGTGACGTGCGCACCGCGTCGCGGCAAAATCGCGATCAGGTGACGACGCTCAAGGATCAGCAAGGCCTCGCGCACCGAGCCACGGCTGACGTTGAGGGCCAACGTGACCTTCTGCTCCTGGATGCGCTCTCCTGGCTTCATTTCGCCACGAATGATGCGTTCGGCGAGGTGGTGAGCAATTTGCTCGGCGAGGCTGTCCGGCGCCTTGAACGTCATGGTTGTCCTTCAAACTCTATCGATCTGCACAAGCGGCGCAGTGTAGCGCAGATGAAGGGTTATGGCGGAGTGCCCACTCAGCGGTTTTGGCACGATTCAAGCAAAAAGCAGGCTATCCCGAGAGGGTCAATAATGAAGGAACCGGTTGTTTATCGACAAAATGCATTTTCCTGACCTTTAAGTCAGAAAATCATTGACCGAAAAGTCAGACCTGATAAATTCGGCTCAAGTCGGTTAACAACAATAATGAGTCTGCGAGGCCTTCCGTGATCCAGTTTTTACTAAACCAGGAACTCCGTAGCGAGCACGCCCTGGACCCAAACCTGACCGTGCTCAATTATTTGCGCGATCATGTGGGCAAACCCGGCACTAAAGAAGGCTGCGCCAGCGGTGACTGCGGTGCATGCACTGTAGTCGTTGGCGAGTTGCAAACGGATGATGACGGCCGCGAACACATTCGTTATCGCAGTCTCAACTCGTGCCTGACGTTTGTTTCGTCATTGCACGGCAAACAGCTGATCAGCGTCGAAGACCTCAAGCACAAAGGCGAACTGCACAGCGTGCAAAAAGCCATGGTCGAGTGCCACGGTTCGCAATGTGGCTTCTGCACTCCGGGTTTCGTGATGTCGCTGTTTGCATTGCAAAAGAACAGTGACCAGCCGGATTCGCACAAGGCCCACGAAGCGCTGGCCGGCAACCTCTGCCGCTGCACGGGCTATCGACCGATTCTGGAGGCTGCCGAGCAATCGTGCTGCGCCAAGCAACCGGATCAGTTCGACGCTCGCGAAGCCGACACCATCGAACGCCTGAAAGCCATTGCCCCAACCGACATTGGCGAACTCAACAGTGGCGACAAGCGCTGCCTGGTGCCACTGACCGTCGCCGATCTGGCGGACCTTTACGACGCGTACCCACAGGCTCGCCTGCTGGCTGGCGGTACCGATCTGGCGCTGGAGGTCACGCAGTTCCACCGCACCTTGCCGGTGATGATCTACGTCGGCAACGTCGCTGAGATGAAGCGCATCGACACCTTCGATGACCGCATCGAAATCGGCGCCGCTGCTGCCCTTTCCGACTGCTACGAAGCGCTGAACGCCGAGTACCCGGATTTCGGTGAACTGCTGCACCGTTTCGCATCGCTGCAAATTCGCAATCAGGGCACGCTCGGCGGCAATATCGGCAACGCCTCGCCGATTGGTGACTCTCCACCACTGCTGATCGCGCTCGGCGCGCAGGTCGTGTTGTGCAAGGGTGAAACGCGACGCACGCTGAACCTCGACGATTACTTCATCGATTACAAGGTGACTGCGCGCCAGGAAAGCGAGTTCATCGAGAAGATCATTGTGCCGCGTGCCAGCGCCGAACAATTGTTTCGTGCGTACAAGGTTTCCAAGCGCCTGGACGACGACATCTCCGCCGTCTGCGCCGCGTTCAATGTGCGCGTGGAAAACGGTGTCATCACCGACGCCCGCCTGGCGTTCGGCGGCATGGCAGCCATCCCGAAACGTGCCGCCAACTGCGAAGCGGTGTTGCTCGGCGCGCCGTTCAACAACGCAATCGTCGAACGCGCCTGCGTCGCACTGGCTGAAGATTTCACGCCGCTTTCGGACTTTCGCGCCAGCAAGGAATATCGCCTGCTGAGTGCGCAGAATCTGCTGCGTAAATACTTTATCGAACTGCAAACACCGCACATCGAGACTCGGGTGACCGCTTATGTCTAATCATCACGCTGTAGAGAAGACCCAAGCCGAACTGGCTGACCTGTTCGCCAAGGACCTGACCACTGGCGTAGGCCGCAGCGTCAAGCACGACAGCGCCGCCAAGCACGTTTGCGGTGAAGCGCAGTACATCGATGACCGTTTGGAATTCCCGAATCAGTTGCATGTTTACGCACGGTTATCGGACCGCGCCCACGCCAGAATCATCAGCATCGACACCGCACCGTGCTACGCCTTTGAAGGTGTGCGCATCGCCATTACCCACGAAGACGTGCCGGGCCTGAAAGACATCGGCCCGTTGATGCCGGGCGATCCGCTGCTGGCCATTGATGATGTGCAATTTGTCGGTCAACCAGTGCTCGCTGTCGCCGCCAAAGACCTGGAAACCGCACGCAAGGCGGCGATGGCTGCGATCATCGAATACGAAGATCTGGAACCGGTTCTGGATGTGGTCGAAGCCTTGCGCAAACGCCATTTCGTGCTCGACAGCCATACCCATCAGCGCGGCGATTCGGCGGGCGCGCTAGCGACTGCAGAGCATCGCATTCAAGGCACGCTGCACATTGGCGGCCAGGAACACTTCTATCTCGAAACCCAGATCTCTTCGGTGATGCCAACTGAAGACGGCGGCATGATTGTCTACTGCTCGACGCAAAACCCCACCGAAGTGCAAAAACTGGTGGCCGAAGTTCTCGACGTCTCGATGAACAAAATCGTGGTCGACATGCGCCGTATGGGCGGTGGTTTCGGCGGCAAGGAAACTCAGGCCGCGAGCCCGGCGTGCCTCTGCGCTGTCATCGCGCACCTCACCGGCCAGCCGACCAAAATGCGCCTGCCGCGCGTTGAAGACATGCTGATGACCGGCAAGCGTCACCCGTTTTACGTCGAGTACGACGTCGGCTTCGACAGCACCGGTCGCTTGCACGGTATTGCGCTGGAACTGGCCGGCAACTGCGGTTGCTCGCCTGACCTGTCGGCATCGATTGTCGACCGTGCGATGTTCCACGCCGACAATTCGTACTACTTGGGCGATGCAACCATCAACGGTCACCGCTGCAAAACCAACACCGCGTCAAACACTGCTTACCGCGGTTTCGGTGGCCCGCAAGGGATGGTGGCGATTGAAGAAGTGATGGACGCCATTGCCCGGCATCTGGCGCTCGATCCTCTGTCGGTGCGCAAGGCCAACTACTACGGCAAAACCGAGCGCAACGTCACGCATTACTACCAGACCGTCGAGCACAACATGCTCGAGGAAATGACCGCTGAACTGGAAGAAAGCAGCCAGTACGCGGAACGCCGCGAAGCAATTCGCCGCTACAACGCCAACAGCCCTATCCTCAAGAAAGGCCTGGCGCTGACGCCGGTTAAATTCGGGATTTCGTTCACTGCCAGTTTCCTCAACCAGGCCGGTGCGCTGATCCATATTTACACCGACGGCAGCATCCACCTGAACCACGGCGGCACCGAAATGGGCCAGGGGTTGAACATCAAGGTCGCGCAGGTCGTGGCTGAAGTGTTCCAGGTGGAAATCGACCGCGTGCAGATCACCGCGACCAACACCGACAAAGTGCCAAACACCTCGCCGACCGCGGCTTCCAGCGGCGCTGACCTGAACGGCAAAGCAGCGCAAAACGCGGCTGAAATCATCAAGAAGCGCCTGGTCGAATTTGCTGCGCGGCACTACAAGGTGAGTGAGGAAGACGTGGAGTTCCACAACGGTCATGTGCGGGTTCGCGATCACATCCTGACCTTTGAGGCGCTGATCCAGCAGGCGTATTTCGCTCAGGTATCGTTGTCGAGCACCGGCTTCTACAAAACCCCGAAAATCTTCTATGACCGCAGCCAGGCGCGCGGCCGCCCGTTCTATTACTTCGCGTTTGGCGCAGCGTGCTGTGAAGTGATCGTCGACACCCTGACTGGCGAGTACAAGATGCTGCGCACCGACATTCTCCACGACGTCGGTGCCTCGCTGAACCCGGCCATCGACATCGGCCAGGTCGAGGGCGGTTTCATCCAGGGCATGGGCTGGCTGACCATGGAAGAGCTTGTGTGGAACAACAAGGGCAAACTGATGACCAACGGCCCGGCCAGTTACAAGATCCCGGCAGTGGCAGACATGCCGCTGGACCTGAGGGTGAAGCTGGTGGAGAACCGCAAGAACCCGGAAGACACGGTGTTCCATTCCAAGGCTGTCGGCGAGCCGCCGTTCATGTTGGGTATCGCCTCATGGTGTGCGATCAAGGATGCCGTGGCGAGTTTGGGCGACTACAAGCATCAGCCCAACATCGATGCCCCGGCGACCCCGGAGCGGGTGTTGTGGGGTTGCGAGCAGATGCGCAAGTTGAAGGTGGCGAAGGTCGTTGAAGATGAAACTGAATTGGCTTCGCTCTAAGACCGCGTCGCGTCCAATCGCTAGCAGGCTAGCTCCCACAATGGATCTTCAGTAAGCACAAATTCTGTGGGAAACAGAGATCCAAAGGTGAGAGCCAGCCTGCTGGCGATGACGCTCTAACAGACGACTAAAGAAGTCGAGGTGAATTATGTACAACTGGATCGACGCCCTCGCCGACCTGCAATCGCAGGGTGAACCCTGCGTGTTGGTGACCATCATCGAAGAGCTTGGCTCGACGCCGCGCAATGCCGGTTCGAAGATGGTCATCAGCGCCTCCCAGACGTTCGACACCATTGGCGGTGGACACCTGGAATACAAGGCCATGCAAATCGGCCGCGAGATGCTCGCCAGCGGCAAACAGGACACGCACCTTGAGCGCTTCAGCCTGGGCGCCAGCCTCGGCCAGTGCTGCGGTGGCGCTACCGTGCTGCTGTTCGAACCCATGGGTCAGGTCCAGGCGCAAATCGCCGTATTCGGCGCCGGCCATGTCGGTCGTGCGCTGGTGCCGTTGCTGGCGAGCCTGCCCTGCCGGGTGCGCTGGATCGACTCCCGGGAAGCGGAGTTTCCGGAGCAGATCCCGCACGGTGTGCGCAAAATTGTCAGCGAAGAACCGGTCGACGAAATCGATGACCTGCCCATTGGCAGCTACTGCATCGTCATGACGCATAATCACCAACTCGACCTCGAACTGACCGCCGCGATCCTCCAGCGTAACGACTTTGCCTACTTCGGCCTGATCGGTTCGAAGACTAAACGGGTGAAGTTCGAACATCGCCTGCGTGATCGTGGTTTTGACAGCAGCGTGCTGCAACGCATGCGCTGCCCGATGGGGATTGGCGAAGTCAAAGGCAAGCTGCCCGTGGAAATCGCCATCTCCATCGCCGGTGAAATCATCGCCACTTATAACGCGAACTTCGGCCAGCAGACTGCCAGCGCCGGATCATCGATTGCCAAACTGCTGCCTGCTTCACGCCGCAGCCAAGCCTCCCACTGAGAACTGACATGCCTCTGACTCGCAAAGCTTACCGCGCCGCCATTCTGCACAGCATCGCCGACCCCGCCGAAGTGGGGATCGACGCCTCGTATGAGTATTTTGAGGACGGCTTGCTGGTGGTCGATAACGGCCAGATCAGCGCGCTCGGTCACGCCAGCGACTTGTTGCCGACCTTGCCCGCCGATATCGAGATCACTCATTACAAAGACTCACTGATCACACCGGGCTTCATCGACACCCACATCCACCTGCCACAAACCGGCATGGTCGGAGCGTACGGCGAGCAACTGCTGGACTGGCTAAACACCTACACCTTCCCGTGTGAAAGCCAATTCGCCGACAAGGCTCATGCCGATGAAGTCGCAGACATCTTCATCAAGGAACTGCTGCGCAACGGCACCACCACTGCGCTGGTATTCGGCAGCGTGCACCCGCAATCGGTGAACTCGTTCTTCGAAGCGGCTCAACAGCTGGACCTGCGCATGATCGCCGGCAAAGTGATGATGGACCGCAACGCGCCGGACTACCTGACCGACACCGCTGAATCGAGCTACGTCGAGAGCAAGGCGCTGATCGAGCGCTGGCACGGCAAGGGCCGTTTGCACTACGCCGTGACGCCACGCTTCGCCCCCACCAGCACCCCGGAACAACTGACACTGGCCGGCCAATTGCTCGGTGAATACCCTGACCTGTACATGCAGACGCACATCAGCGAAAACCTCAAGGAAGTGGAGTGGGTCAAGGAGTTGTTCCCGGAGCGCAAGGGCTATCTGGACGTCTACGACCACTACCAACTGCTGGGCGAGCGCTCGGTATTTGCGCACGGCGTGCACCTGTGCGACGACGAATGCGCGCGACTGGCCGAAACCGGCTCGGCCATTGCCTTCTGCCCGACCTCGAACTTCTTCCTCGGCAGCGGTTTGTTCAACCTGCCAATGGCCGAGAAACACAAACTCAATGTTGGCATCGGTACCGATGTCGGCGGCGGCACCAGTTTTTCGCTGCTGCAAACGCTGAACGAAGCGTACAAAGTCATGCAGTTGCAAGGTGCACGCCTGAGTCCGTTCAAGTCGCTCTACCTGGCAACCCTTGGCGGCGCCCGCGCGCTGCGATTGGAAGACAAGATCGGCACGCTGCTGCCAGGCACTGACGCCGACTTCCTGGTGCTGGATTACCACGCCACGCCATTGCTGAGCTATCGCTTGAAGCAAGCCAACACTATTGCCGAGACGCTATTTGTGTTGATGACCCTGGGCGATGACCGGACCGTGTTGCAGACTTACGCGGCGGGTACGCTGGTGCATCAGCGTTAAGTTTTCAGGCATAAAAAATCCCCCAGCGCTTTTCAGCCTGGGGGATTTTTATTGTCTGTCCTGCCGCCATCGCCAGCAGGTTGGCTCCCACAGTGATTTGTGGGGTTAACAAGATGTGCGTGCGACTCAGACCCAGCAGATGTGCATGCGACCTCAGAACCTGTGGGAGCCAGCCTGCTGGCGATAGGCCCACCACGAACCATCAGATTTTCGCGGAAGACCTACTCGGCTTCTTGGTTTGCAACAAATGCGAAAACACCGCATGCAAATCATCCGACGCGCTTTCTTCGTCGAGGTTGAGTTTGCTGTCGATGTGATCCATGTGATGCATCATCAGGTTCACCGCCAACTCACCATTGCGCGCTTCGATCGCATCGATCAACTGCGTGTGTTCGTCATAGGAACAGTGCGAACGGTTGCCACTTTCGTACTGCGCAATAATCAACGAAGTCTGCGACACCAGGCTGCGCTGAAAGCTGATCAGCGGTGCATTCTTCGCCGCTTCAGCCAGCTTCAAGTGGAACTCGCCCGACAAACGGATACCGGCCCCGCGATCACCACGGGAAAAACTGTCGCGCTCGTCGTTGACCATCTGCCGCAACTCGGCGATCTGCTCGGCGGTAGCGTGCTGCACTGCAAGTTCAGTGATAGCGCGTTCCACCAGGCGCCGGGCCAGGAACACCTGACGTGCTTCCTCGACACTTGGGCTGGCAACCACGGCGCCACGATTTGGCCGAAGCAACACGACGCCTTCATGCGCCAGGCGCGACAAGGCGCGGCGAATGATGGTGCGGCTGACCCCGAAAATTTCCCCCAGCGCTTCTTCGCTCAACTTGGTGCCGGGCGCCAGACGCTGTTCGAGGATGGCCTCGAAGATATGCGCGTAGACAATATCGTCCTGGGTACCGCTGCGGGCTGCTTTGCCAGCTCGCGGTTGTTTCTTTAGGGGCTGCAACTGTTCGTTCATGGGCACTCGAGTCGGGAGAACTGCGGCGAATTGACGGTGACTGTAATACGGCACAGTGGGTCGCTGGCAAGTATCGCGTAAAAAACACCGCGATTGTACACAATGGATGGTGGCAACACGACTGTACGGCTGTTTGTGGCCCCGGCTGTATTGCAACGGTACGTTACATTTGAGTTTAGGCTTGAATGCAGAATCCGCTTTAACGCAATCCCTCTTGTGGGAGCGGGCTTGCTCGCGAAAGCGTCGCGGCAGTCGATATTGATGCTGAATGTGAAGCCGCTACCGCGAGCGGGCTCGCTTCCACAATGTCTGGCATTGCCCAGGACATCTTCATTTGTATAAGGAACACCGCCGTCATGAACGACGCCACGCACACACAGCTCCGTCCGCTGGCCGATACATCGCCTTCGGCCATCGTCGCCGGGTTCATCGCGATGATGACCGGTTACACCAGCTCACTGGTGCTGATGTTCCAGGCCGGGCAAGCAGCCGGCCTGACCGCCGGACAGATTTCTTCGTGGATCTGGGCGATATCGATCGGCATGGCGGTGTGCTCGATTGGCCTCTCGTTGCGCTATCGCACACCGATCACCATTGCCTGGTCGACGCCCGGCGCCGCGTTGCTGATCACAAGCCTGGGCGGTGTCACGTATGGCGAAGCCATCGGCGCGTACATCACCTGTGCGGTGCTGGTGACAATTTGCGGCCTGACCGGCAGTTTCGAACGGCTGGTGAAAAAGATCCCGGCGTCCTTGGCCGCGGCTTTACTGGCAGGAATTCTGTTCAAGATCGGCAGCGAAATTTTCGTCGCCGCGCAGCATCGTACAGCACTGGTGCTGGGCATGTTCTTCACCTACCTGGTGATGAAGCGCCTGTCGCCGCGCTATGCGGTACTCGCCGCGCTACTGATCGGCACTGCGTTATCCGGGTTCATGGGCCTGCTGGATTTCAGCGGCTTTCACCTTGAAGTGGCCACGCCGGTGTGGACCACGCCACACTTCTCACTGGCGGCGACCATCAGCATCGGCATACCGCTGTTCGTGGTGGCCATGACCTCGCAGAACATGCCCGGCATCGCGGTGCTGCGTGCGGACGGCTACAACGTGCCAGCCTCGCCGCTGATCACCACCACCGGCATCGCCTCGCTGCTGCTGGCACCGTTTGGCTCCCACGGGATCAACCTGGCCGCCATCAGTGCGGCGATTTGCACGGGGCCACATGCGCACGAAGATCGTAACAAGCGCTACACGGCGGCAGTCTGGTGCGGGATTTTCTACGGGATCGCCGGGGTATTCGGCGCAACATTGGCGGCGTTGTTTGCCGCGCTGCCCAAGGAACTGGTGCTGTCGATAGCCGCGCTGGCGCTGTTTGGGTCGATCATCAATGGCTTGAGCATCGCCATGAGCGAGGTCAAGGAGCGTGAAGCGGCGCTGATCACCTTTATGGTCACGGCGTCGGGGCTGACGCTGTTTTCCATCGGCTCGGCGTTCTGGGGAATTGTCGCGGGGGTGTTGACGCTGGTGATTCTGAACTGGCGTAAAGCCCAGGCATAAAAAAACGGCGACCCCAAGGGTCGCCGTTTTTTATGACATCAAGCTACCGGATTGATCGGCTTTTCCGGGTACCAAACGTCGATCAGCGGGCTGACGGTTGCTTCGGTCAGTTCGCTGCGGCCTTTGAGCCAGGCTTCAACAGCGGCACGCTGCTCTTCGGAAACCGAGCCACGCTTTTGCAGGCAAACCAGACCGAAGTCATCGCCGCCAACATAGCCCAGACCGTTGGCTTCCATGGCTTCTTTCAGAAACGCGTCGAGGAAAGCATCAATGGCTTCTTCAGCCAAATCTTCTTTGAAATCCAGGTTCAGCTCGAAACCCAGCTCTTGAAATTCATCGACGCACAGTTTTTTGCGCAGACGCTGGGAACGGTTAGTCGCCATTGGAACAATCCTCATAAGTAATAACGGGCGGCACTTTAGCAGTTTAAGCCGTTAATTGCCCGAATCTCTGGGCTCAATGGCGTACCACTGGTAAAAAATAGCCAATTAGAGGCCCAAGGCACGGCACAAGGCCTTACACCTTGGGGCATAATGCCGACACTTTCATGACCACTGAGGGAATTTATCTTCATGCCCTCGCCTTTTTTCCCCTCGACTGCAGGGTTCTATTTCAGATGATCAAATCTTTGCGTCCATTGTTACTCGCCGGTTTGTTGCTTCCACTGGCCCTTCCTGTTTATGCCGCCCCGATCAATACCGCCCTGACACCCAATGTCGAAAAGGCCCTCAAGGCCAGCAAGTTGCAGGACAGCGCATTGTCACTGGTGATGATTCCGCTCACCGGACCGGGCACCCCAACCATTTTCAATGCTGACGTTTCGGTCAATCCGGCCTCGACCATGAAGCTGGTTACCACCTACGCGGCCCTGGAAATGCTCGGCCCGAACCACCAGTGGAAAACCGAGTTCTACACTGACGGCACGCTCAGCGGCGGCATCCTCAACGGCAACCTGTACCTCAAGGGTGGCGGCGACCCGAAGCTGAACATGGAAAAACTCTGGCTGCTGATGCGTGACCTGCGCGCCAATGGCGTAACGCAAATTACCGGCGACCTGGTGCTGGACCGCAGCTTTTTCGTGCAGCCACAACTGCCCGAGTTCAACGATGACGGCAATGATGAGAACAAGCCGTTCCTGGTCAAACCCGACTCGCTGATGGTCAACCTCAAGGCTCTGCGCTTTGTGGCGCGCAATGACAACGGTCGGGTATTGATATCGGTCGAGCCGCCCATTGCCAGTATCCGCATCGAAAACCAGGTCAAGGCCATCAACTCCAAGCAATGCACCGGTGGCGTGCGTTACAACCCGGTAACCCAGGCCGATGGCAGCGTGACCGTGACGGTTGGCGGCCAGTTGGGCGATGGTTGCAGCTCGCAGACTTACCTGTCGCTGCTCGATCATGCCACCTACACCGCTGGCGCCGTGCGCGCGATCTGGAAGGAACTGGGTGGCAGCATCCAGGGCAAGGACGTAATGGCGCCAACCCCGAGCAGTGCCAAGTTGCTGGCCCGGGCGTACTCGCCGGATCTGGCGGAAATCATTCGCGATATCAACAAATACAGTAACAACACCATGGCCCAGCAGTTGTTCCTGAGCCTGGGCCAGAAATACCGCAATGAAGCCGACGGTGACGACGCCAAGGCTGCTCAGCGTGTGGTGCGTCAGTGGCTGGCAAAGAAAGGCATTACAGCACCGCACCTGGTGATGGAAAACGGCTCCGGCCTGTCGCGTGCTGAACGCGTCAGTGCCCGGGAAATGGCGGCCATGCTGCAAGCCGCATGGCACAGCCCTTACGCCGCCGAGTACATCAGCTCGTTGCCGATTGCGGGCACCGACGGCACCATGCGCAAACGCCTGAAAACCACCGCCATGCGCGGTGAAGCCCACGTGAAAACCGGCACCCTTAACACTGTGCGTGCGATTGCCGGCTTCAGCCGCGACGTCAACGGCAATACCTGGGCGGTCGTGGCGATCCTCAACGACAAGGCACCGTTCGGCGCATCGTCGGTGCTGGATCAGGTGCTGCTGGACCTGTATCGCCAGCCGAAACTACAGGACACGGCTTCGGTGCTGTAAAGCACACAGTTCCCATGTGGGAGCGAGCCTGCTCGCGATGACGGCAGCACATCCAACATCAATGTGACTGACAGACCGCTATCGCGAGCAGGCTCGCTCCTACAATCGGCCGGCGCTGAACACAACTCCCCTGATCGACAGCAGATTAATGTGCGGGCTTGCTCGCGAATGCAATGTGTCAGTCGACATCAACGTTGAATGACACACCTCCTTCGCGAGCAAGCCCGCTCCCACAGTGAGTCGGCGCTGAACGCAATTCCTCTGATCGACAACGAATTAATGTGGGAATGAACCTGCTAGCGATGACCGCAGCACATCCAACATCAATTTGAATGACAGACCGCTATCGCGAGCAGGCTCGCTCCCACAATGGGGCTTGCTACGGCCACAGATTCTATGTGCGACAAAAATCCCCTGTGGGAGTGAGCCTTAAATCATCTCGCCTTCTACACGATCACGACCCGCCTGCTTCGCCGCATAGACACCCGAGTCGGCGCGTAACAGCAGTGCGTCCGCGCCTTCTCCTACCCGCCAACTGGCAATCCCGAAACTGGCGGTCACCACGCCTACGCCATCAATCGGTGAACTGCGCAGCGCCTGCCACAACTGCACCGCCAGCACGTGCGCGTGCTCACCGCTGATGTCCGGGCAGAGCACCATGAATTCCTCGCCCCCCAGACGACAGAACACGTCGGTGCGACGTAAACGATGACCGATGCGCTCACACACAGCCTGCAACACCCTATCGCCCACCGCATGACCGTGCAGATCGTTGATACGTTTGAAGTGGTCGATATCAAGCATGATCACCGACAACTCTCCACCACCGCGCTGCACCCGTGCCATTTCCGTGGTCAGGCGTTCCTGGAAATAGCGGCGATTGTGAATGCCGGTCAGGGAGTCGGTCACCGACAGCGCACGCAGTTCTTCTTCCACGCGCTTGAGGTCGGAGATGTCCGATATATAGCCATGCCAGAGGACGCCGCCCCCGGGCTGTTCCTCGGGAGTCGCTTCACCGCGCACCCAGCGCAGGCCGCGCTGTGGCAGTTGCACCCGGTATTCCTCGCGCCAAGGGCTGAGAGTTAGCGCCGACGCCCGGATCGAGGCACGAACACGCGTGGTGTCCAGTGGGTGAATCCGCGTGAAGATTGCTTCGGCATTCAGCAGCAGTACATCCGGCTCGAGTTCGTAGATTTCACGAATGCCGTCGCTGGCATAAATCACGCTGAAACGCCCGTCGAACTCCATCTGGAACTGATAGATGCCCCCCGGCACATGGGCGCTGAGCTTCTTCAGCAGCAGATCGCGTGCAGCCAAGGCTTCATGGACTCGCTTGCGTTCTGTGATGTCGATACAAATTGCCAGGTGCCCAACCCAAAGACCCTGCTCGTCGAGCACCGGTGTCGCCAGCATATTCACCGTCAGGTGACTGCCATCGGAACGCACCAGCGTCCATTCTCGCGCCTCGTGGCCGCCCTCGTCGCTATCCTCGACCAACATTGCCTGGCACGTTGGAATCGATTTGCCGAAGCGTGCGCTCAACTCCGCCGAACGCATCACCAGCTCTCGGGGCAGGTGCAGGTTCTCCAGGGTCATATGGCCCACCGCTTCTACGCTGGCATAGCCCAACATGTGCTCAGCACCGGCATTAAAAGTGCTGATGACGCCGCGCAAATCCGTGGCAATGATCGCCACTTGGGTCGCGGCATTCAGCACGCCGCGCAGTTGGCCATGGGTCCCGCGCAACTCCTGCTCACGGGCGCGAAGTTCCTCGGTGCGCTGTTCAACCAGTTTCAACGCACGCTGACGCTGGCTGACCAGCACATAAAGCAAAGCGCTGACCAACAGGCTCAACAGTGCACCCAACACCACCAGGCTGCTCACAGAGGAATGATTAGCCTGCACAAAGGCTTCGCTGGGCTGGATGTCGACCTGATAGTCGTGGTCGGCAAGTCGCAGTAACCGGGTAGTCGCCAACTCGTCCGCCGCCGCAACGTTGGGCGACTCGTACAGCACCTCATGCTGGTCATTGGTGGATAAGTCGAGGATGCGCACCGATAGGTAATCATGATCCGCTTCGGGTAAACCGTCCGCCAGCAACTGACGCATGCTGATGACGGCCATCACGTAGCCAAACAGATTTTGGTCAATCGCGCCGTTAGCGTCGCGGAGCACCACCGGGGCTACCAGCAGCACTCCCCGCGCGTAGGTCGGGTCGACATTCACCAGATGCATCGGCTGTGAGACCGCCAGGCCGTCAAGACGATCGGCGCGTTCAAGGGTGGAACGGCGTAGAGGTTGTCCCAGCAGGTCGTAGCCGAACGGCGAACCCAGTGTGCTTTGCGTCTGGCTGTAGACCACTGGCGCGTATTCATCCCGTTCAGGCGCCACTTGCAGTTGGCCATTGGTGCCCAGGTCACGAATGGTGAAGTCAGGCAGCCCCTCCTCACGCATCTTGCGCTCGAAGTCCGCACGCTCGGCACCGCTTATGCGTTGAGCAAAGGAGTAGGCCTGGGTGCGGTGAAGCAAAGGTTGGGTGTAACCGTCGAACTCCTGCCGGGACACAGAATCGGAGTTGGCAAAGAATCGGCGCAGGCCATCGAGGCGCTGCTCCTGGTCTTCAAAACGTTCTTCGATGCGGCTGTAACGTTCACTGGCCAGCAGCTGGAAACGTTGGCGCAATTGATGTTGATACAGGCTTAGCGCGGACCAGGCCAATAACCCCGTAAGAATCCCGCCGACAAGCAATACCAGTAGCCCGACCAGCCAGGCCGAAACATCTTCACTGATAAAGCCCAGAATCTTGGGGCGCACGACGTGCAACGACATAAACGCAACTCAAAATGCCAAGTGCTGAAAAAGCACACTGGCCATGGTTGAGTTATAGCTATTAGCCATCAATTTGACCAGTACTGAAAGGAGCACAGAGCCTTTAAAAATCAAGGCTCTGTGGATCCAGTCAAATCGAGTGTCAACGAGCAGTGATTTTCCAGGCCCGGTGGATCTTGCCGTTACGGGCGAAATCCGGATCGATGGTCTGAGCGGTGATTTCTTCGACGGCGTAACGCTCGGTCAGGTTTTCCTCAAGCTGGAACTTGCGGAAGTTGTTGGAGAAGTACAGCACCCCACCCGGCGCCAGGCGTGCCATGGCCAGGTCGATCAACTGCACCTGGTCACGCTGCACATCAAATATGCCTTCCATACGCTTGGAGTTGGAGAAGGTTGGCGGATCGATAAAGATCATGTCGAACTCGTCCCGACACGCATCCAGCCAGACCATTACGTCGCCCTGCTCCAGGCGATTCTTGTCGGAAAAACCGTTCAGCGACAGGTTGCGACGCGCCCAGTCCAGGTAGGTTTTCGACAGATCGACGCTGGTGGTGCTGCGCGCTCCACCCTTGGCGGCATGCACACTGGCGGTCGCGGTGTAGCAATACAGATTGAGGAAGCGCTTGCCGGCCGCCTCTTTCTGAATACGCATGCGCATCGGCCGGTGATCTAGGAACAGCCCGGTGTCGAGGTAATCCGTGAGGTTCACCAGCAGCTTGACGCCGCCTTCGTTGACCTCGACAAACTTGCCCTGCGCCGCTTGGCGTTCGTATTGCTTGGTGCCGCTCTGACGCTCGCGGCGCTTGACCACGACGCGGTTCTTGTCGATGTTCAAGGCTTGCGGAATGGCGGCCAAAGCATCAAACATCCGTGCCGAGGCTTTTTCCGGATCAATGGATTTCGGCGCTGCGTACTCCTGGACGTGAACCCAGTCGTGGTACAGGTCGATGGCCATCGAATATTCCGGCATGTCGGCGTCATAAACGCGATAGCAATCGATGCCTTCACGCTTGACCCACTTACCCAATGCCTTGAGATTTTTTTGCAGGCGGTTGGCAAACATCTGCCCGCCTTCGCTCAAGCGCGGTTGCTCGATCACCACCGGTGCCGGTTTGATCGGGTTGCCGTTCTTGTTGTATTTCTCGTATTTGCCCGGCGCGACGTCGTTATCGGCCACTTCGACTTCAGCTTGCTCGCGCTCCACCTGACGTTGTTCCGGCGTGCGACGCTCGCCCGTCACGAACTGGTCCGGCGTGACCTTGATCAGCAGCAACTTGCACGGCAGCGCGCCGTTCCAGAACGAATACTGCTTGTGGCTGCGAATACCCATGCGCTTGCCCAGGTCCGGGGCACCGGTAAATACCGCAGCCTCCCAGTTCAGGCAGGCCTGACGCAGGCGTTCGCCAAGGTTCTGGTACAGATACAGCAAGCTTGCTTCGTCGCCCAAGCGCTCGCCGTACGGAGGGTTGCAGATCACCAGGCCTTTCTGGTTCTGGTCCGGGCGTGGTTCGAACGTGCCGACTTCGCCCTGGTAGATCTTGATCCACTCGCTAAGACCTGCACGCTCGACGTTGTTGCGGCCCGGTTGAATCAGGCGCGGATCAGCTTCATAGCCGCGAATCCACAACGGCGGTTTGGCGAGACCGGCGGCAGCACGTTCGGTGGCTTCCTCGTGGAGTTTTTTCCACAACGCCGGCACGTGGCCCAGCCAGGCTGTGAAGCCCCATTGCTCACGACGCAGGTTGGGCGCCATGTCGGCGGCGATCATCGCCGCCTCAACCAGGAACGTACCCACACCGCACATCGGGTCAGCCAGCGCGCCGCCGTCAGCGGCAATCCGAGGCCAGCCAGAACGGATCAGGATGGCTGCTGCCAGGTTTTCTTTCAGCGGCGCCGCGCCTTGCTGCAAGCGGTAACCGCGCTGGTGCAAGCTGTGGCCAGACAAGTCGAGCGACAGAATGGCTTCGCCACGGTCCAGGCGCAGATGAATGCGCAGGTCCGGGTTGAGTTTGTCGATGGACGGACGGTCACCTTGTGGCGTGCGCAACTTGTCGACGATGGCGTCCTTGACCTTCAAGGCGCCAAAGTGAGTGTTGTCGATGCCCGAACCATGGCCGCTGAATTCGACGGCCAGCGTGCCGTCATTGAGCATGTGGTCTTGCCATTCGATATCGAGCACGCCGTGGTACAGGTCTTCGGCATCTTTCATCGGGAAACGCTTCAACACCAGCAGCACCCGGTTCGCCAGACGCGACCACAGGCACAGGCGATAAGCGGTTTCCATGGTCGCCATGCCGCGCACGGCAGAGGTGTGCTCACGCGCCTCTTCAAGGCCAAGCCCGACGGCTTCCTCGATGAGCAGGCCTTCAAGACCTTTAGGGCACGTGAGGAAGATTTCGAATTGATCGGACATTGGAATTTCAGAGCCTTTGGCTAAGTGGACCGGCAACGCATTGCCGGCCCGGTTTTCAATCAGGCGCTTTTCTAAAAGAGCGCCCGCGTGGCACGAAGGTGTGCCGTTCCAACCTTGCTGCTCAGGTAAAGGAGCTTAGATGCAAGGGCAGACAAAAAAGTTGTCGAAACAAAATGTCATAAGTAGACCCTTCGTCGAATAATCCTCAACGCAACACGAGGCATTCTCACTAAAGGATTAAACCCATCATGCAGTGGGGGGCTGATCATACCGGGGTTTGAGCAATAAAAACGTTACAAACACTCTGTTACTTATGGCCTTACCATCTTTATCGTTACGTTCTTATGACAAAACGATCATTCCCTCGATGTGACGCATTGGTTAGAACTCAACACAGGTTGACGCCGCAACGACGTCGACACCTTGGCTCGCGACGCCGGCAGCGAGCCACCAACGGCAGAAGTTTTTTCTGCCAGACCTCGATGAGGTCAACGCGATAAATACAGTCAACAAGTGAGGGCAACACCCTATGAGAAGACTTAAGCGTGATCCGTTGGAAAGAGCATTTTTGCGCGGATATCAATATGGCGTTGGTGGTAAATCCCGTGAGCTTTGCCCATTTACTCTACCGTCGGTACGCCAAGCCTGGATTAACGGCTGGCGAGAAGGACGCGGCGACAACTGGGACGGTATGACCGGCACTGCGGGAATCCACAGACTCAACGAACTTCACGCCGTCGGCTAATTAATGACAGGGCTAGAACATTCCGACACGACAATCTGATGACTGAATGACTTAACCACGCACGCCCCATCCGGGCGGCGGGCTCCGGCCCAGGGGCACCCTCGAGGTGCCCTTTTTTATGCCTGTAAAATACCAATATGCGCTACACAACCCACAGGGTTCAGCGCAGGGCTGCTATGGCGTCGACGGATTCACGGATCAACGCCGGGCCTTTGTAGATGAAGCCCGAGTACAGTTGCACCAAGCTCGCACCCGCAGCGATTTTCTCAGCCGCGTGTTTGCCTTCAGTGATTCCGCCAACGGCAATGATCGGCAAGCGGCCAGCCAATTCTGCAGCCAGGACCTTAACGGTGTGGGTGCTCTTGTCGCGTACCGGCGCGCCGGACAACCCGCCCGCTTCGTCACCGTATTCCATGCCTTCAACGCCGACCCGACTGAGGGTGGTGTTAGTGGCGATGACTGCGTCCATCCCGGTTTCGATCAACGCTTGTGCAACTTGAGTCGTTTCTTCGTCGGTCATGTCCGGTGCGATTTTGATCGCCAGCGGTACATGTTTGCCATGACGCAACGCCAGTTCCGCCCGCCGTGCGGCCAGGTCGGCCAGCAATTGCTTCAGCGAATCACCAAATTGAAGGCTGCGCAGCCCCGGAGTGTTAGGGGAACTGACGTTAACGGTGACATAGCTGGCATGCGCGTAGACCTTGTCCAGGCAGATCAGGTAATCATCGACCGCACGCTCCACCGGCGTATCGAAGTTTTTGCCGATATTGATACCCAGCACGCCCTTGTACTTGGCCGCTGCCACGCGGGCCAGCAGATGATCGACGCCAAGGTTGTTGAACCCCATGCGGTTGATGATCGCTTCGGCTTCCGGCAGTCGGAAAATACGCGGTTTGGGATTACCTGGCTGCGGACGTGGAGTAATGGTGCCGATTTCCACGAAACCGAAACCCAACTGAGCGAAACCGTCGATGGCCGCGCCGTTTTTGTCCAGGCCAGCCGCCAATCCCACTGGATTTGGAAACTGGAGCCCCATCACGGTCACCGGCAGTTTTGCCGCAGCCTTGCACAACAAGCCGTTAAGGCCCAAACGCCCGCCCGCGCTGATCAGGTCCAAGGACAGATCGTGGGAGGTTTCCGGGGAAAGTTTGAACAACAGCTGACGGGCCAGGGTGTACATGGGCGGCTTTGACTCTGGGCTACGAAAAGTGGCGGCGATTATAGCCGGGGCGAAGGGGTTACGGCGAGTAACCGATTGCCCTCCGCCGCCTCCACGGGTCTAGGGAACGTAGGTTTCCTGTAACGCGTAGGTATTGTCAGTGCGCGTGGCGCTGCCGAAGACCAGCGGGAAATAAATGAGCATCAACATCATCGCCAGACAACCGTTCAGGATGTGGCTCTGCTTATCGTCACCGACGTCGGAGTCTTCCAGCCACTGGACCATCGCCCCAACGGCCATAGTGATGGCGTGACTGGCTGAAAGGCGCAGCGCTCCGACGTTAAACATGGCATCAGCCAGTTGAGAACGGCTCGGGATCTGAAATCCGACACGCACTTGCAGGGCCTCTTGCTGCAATGATTCGGGATCCGAAAACACTGAGTCCAACGCCCGTGGCGGTGATATCACCGGCCAACTTTTGAAAAAAATAGACGTGCAATCATCAACGATAATGCCAACGGCACTCAGCGCACCGTTGATCATGTCCGCAAACAGGTCATAACCCAGCCCCAGCGCAGACCGGGCTGCGCCACTTGACGGCATCATCTGCCCCACTTCCGCCAGAATAAACTGCGCCATCCCGTACACGGCTGTCGTTAATCCTGTGGCTCGCGTATTGGCGGGCCCGGCATTATCTGGCAGCGGAAAAAAAGCGTTGGCCAAACCCCTGACCAAGACATAAATCGTCGCTGCAGTCATGACCGGGACCTGGGTTTTTGAAGCGCCGCAAAGGTGCGACATGATGAAGGCGCCCAGGGTGATACTGGCCATGCAGATACGCCCCAGGTTCGACGCTTGATTCGCCATCCCGGCGAGTTCATTACGAATAGCCCCAAACAGAATCAGCGCCGGCCCCGTCATCGCCAAAGCCGCCGCCAACCATTCGCGGGTCGCCTCTGGCGAATCGCCTTCTCGCAGTGCGCGCTCAACGTGGAAAGCAACAATCTGACGCAGCACGATGGCCGACACAACGATTGTCCCTGTGCGTCCGACAATGTTGAGCAGATTGATGCCTACGTCTGCGGCAGGCTCAAGCGCTTCCAGACCCGCCTGCAACACTGAGTGCATTCTACTTTCACGGCTTTGCTCGGGGTCCAGAGAGTGCAACGTGCGGACACGAGCAAACATGGGCACCTCAGGCGGACTCTCCGGTAACAAACCGAGATCTATATAAGTCTCAAACTGCGCCACCGCACTTCGATCTGTCTCACCCAAGTCTGCCAGGTCAATGGTGACGACACGTTCCATACGCGCCATTCCAGCTTCAATTTGCCGCCGCGTCCCCAGGTCCGCCGATCGAAAACCAGGTGAAACTTCAAGCGTTTCAGCCGCAAGCGTCAACTGCGCGCAGCGGTGAGTATCGATAGTTGAAGAATAAGCAGCGTTCGGACTCGTCGGGCGCGAAACTCCCCCCGATACTACAATTGGCAATGCCATCCCGACGTTTCCTCTTTTTTAAAAATCAGGCCCGATTGAATTCACCTCACCACTCACTTTTCTCCCAGGCATCATCTTCCATCGGCGCAAACACATCGCGCATGAAGCTTTTGACGAAGTTGTCCATGCTGAATGCCAGACCGTTGGCACCGCTGACCTCCTTGTAGAGTTGCGATGTTTGCAATTTCTCATCTTGCAAACGAATCAACACTTGAAGCGTTACCGCCAGCAAGGCTTTGGACGTCGGGTAGGCGTGCGTAATGCCATCGGCGCTCAGTTGCGCCTTGATGAACGCATAGATCGCCTTTTCGCCTTGCCCCTCCATCGCCAACAGCTGTTGATAGAGAAGGTCGAATTCGGGGTCTGGACGTTTGGTATCAGGCACCTCCCTGGTTGCCTGCAACAGCCGAGACTCCAGCGTTTCGATGGTCGGCGCGGCGTGGTCCCTACTCACTCGCGAGTTGCTGGCGGCGTCAATATTCATTGTTTGGTCTCAGTCAGAGACACACACAGGTCGCGCAGCTTTTGTACGCATCCCTGATCAAGGGTTGTTGCCGATGCCGGCAGGTTTTTCAGAAGGGCGAGCAGTTTTGGTTCAAGCCTCTGGCGAGTAGCGCCGATATCAAATTCCAGAACCTGGTCGGCAAGTCGCAACAGATAACGCTCTTGCGGTTGGTATTCCAGCACAACAGTGCCGGACCAAAGTGCCTGCAAGCGGTGCTGCAGTTCTGCCCCTTGCGGTTTGCATCGCATCGGAAGCAACACCTGTAACACAGCATCGCCATGAGGCACCTGCTCCGCCAGCCAGCTCTCGAGCATTTCGTCCAGCCATTCGCTGCGGCTCAGCAAACCGCCGAGCAACTGCGCCGCGGCCTGTGTGAGGTCGCAGCGTAAAGCCTGTCCCATTGCCTGCGACTCGCGCAAAGCCGTTGCGAGGTCTTCAGCGGCTCGCAACATGCCTTGGCTATAGCCCTGCTGAACGGCGTTCGCGCGAATCACTTCGGCGTCACGCTGCGCCTGGTCGACGCAATCACGCGTCCAACGCTCGACCTGCTTGCGCAAGGTGCGGCGCTGGCGGGCGGCGATGATGTCTTGGCCGCGTATGCGAGCCTCGCCACACGCAGGCAAGTCAGTCAGGGTTCGGATGGAGTCGAGCATGTTGCACCGCCAGGAAAAAGAGGGCTGGGTCGGGTTCGGTCACTGGCCATTGCCAGTTCAGAGCGATCACACGGGGAGAAAACTGCAGCGAGAGCCGTTCAAGCAATTCGGGTGAAACCTGTTCGGACCAACTCCGCAGCGCGTTGAAGCCTGCGGCATCGATGTGCTGTCGCGACAGCATCGACTGTTCAATCGCCAGGCTGCTGCGAGCACTGAGTGTGTAACTGGCAAAGGACCGCAAGGAACAGGGCAACTGTTGCAGCGCCCCGCCGCATGCCAACTGAGGGAACAATCGCCAAGCGCCCATCAAAGACGCTATGTAGGGCAGATTTCGCCATTGCCGCACCCACAGATCAGTAACGACACTCAAGGGCGCCAACGCTGTGGGCGCTGACAACAGCAGCCCGTCGATCAGCATGCCGTTCAGGACAGACCGGGCATCGGGCCCCTCGAAATCGGCTGGCAAAGGCAAACGCTCAGTGTGCAGATACGCCAGAGGCTCGGTGAGAATGTGCTGTAAACGTTCAGCGGACGATGCCACGAACACCTCCACTCAAATGCCGATAGCCGTAGGCCAGTGCGGCAGCCACCAGCAGCGCCACAAAGCCGAACAATGGCCACATCGCACGTGAACCGCTTTGCGCTGCCAACACTGAAGGAGCCACATGTTGTGTCGGCGAACGCTTGGACAACACCACCGAGATGTTTTCGTACTCAACCGCAGCGAAGCTGTTTTTCAGAAAACGCTTGATGTCGGTGATCAACAACTGCGGCTCGATATCACGCTCATGCACCGCCACGGCCGATAGGTGAATCGGGGCTGCTTTGCGCCCGCCTTCACCGGCATCCAGGTCATAACTGACGTGCACTCGCGCCGACACAACGCCTTCCAGCACACCCAGAGACTGCTCGATTCGTTGCTCCAATGCCGAGAAAAGCCTAGCTTTCTCGGCTCTCGGAGACGCGACCAACGAATCGCTGGGAAACATGTCGGCCACTTGCAACCGGGGCCTTGAGGGCAACGAATAAAGGTTGAGCAGGTCGACGGCCGCCGAGAAGTCGATCTGATTGATTTTTACTGAATAGCCAGTTTTACCTGCGTCTACTTTGGTCGCCGCAATATTGTTGCGCAGCAATACCGAGAGCACCTCATTCGCCTGCTGCTGGTCGAGCCCTTCGAGCAGGCTCGGCTGCCGACAACCCGCCAGCATCAGGCACAGGAAAATGAGTAAAACACTTGCTCTCATGAAGCACGCAACAGGGTTTCGGCAGTCCCCACAGCTTTGCGAACCAGGGTGTTCAGCAGGTTGATGTCTACGTTGTACTGCCCCACTCGCTCCTGCAACATCGTAAGCACTTCAGGGCTGGTAATGTCAGGGCTCTGCAACAGTTGATTGATCGCTGCAACGTCTTGCTCGCTGCTCACCGCCGAACTGGCGAAGGCGTCAATCAGACGACTCTCGAGGGAAACCACCAAACTGTCCTGCGGACCTGTAATTTCAGCAACATTCGTACGCTGGATCAGCGACGCGCCAATGCTTTGAACAGACATGCGATGCACCCATTGAAATAGCCATCGTCGGGCGACAATGGCGAGTCAGGAAAAAACGATCAGCGAGCGGCCTGAATGATCGCCATGTCGATGTCCTTGAAGCCCTTGACCGTGTTGGTCTGCGCGTTTCGGAATACCGTGTAGGACGAGAATGCACTTTGATACGCCGCCAGAAACTTGGGATTCGAAGCATCACCCGCAAGTTTTTCCAGTGCGTCATCCAGTGCTTTCTGCAGGCCAACCGCACCCAATTCGAACGCGGCAGCCTGGCGCCCCAGGAAATCATCGTGGAAGCTAACTGGAAACTCGGGAATACCGGGACCGGACATGAATCACCTCTAGGGTTGTGACGGAAAATGCCAAGACGACGACGTCATCTTGATGTAGCCCTGTGGGCCAACTTGAAAAGACTTGCCCTTGAGCAAATCGTCTTTTAGATCAATCGCGAAGTGCACGTAGCGATCACCCCACTGCTGATAAAACGCATCGACATACTGTCGGGCAGCCGCCAGTTCGGCATCCTGCAGGTTGCCCTCAACGGCAAACGTGACGCTGTCACCGTGCTCGACCCTGGTGAACGCTAACGAAAGGCGTTGCAAGCCCTCTTGAGCCAGGCTGGAAAGCAGCGTGTCGTTTTGCAGCTGCACCACCACGTCGCTGGCGTAAGGCGCCGCTTCCAGCAACTTATCGACCAACCTGGTTTGCGCCTGCGCACTCAGTACGTTGCGTTGAGTGCTGATCACCAGCCTTGGCGTCGAAGGATCCTTCAAATCCAGGGTATGCCAGGCCAGATGCGGATCATGATCAACCAGCAGTTTTTCCAGTCGACGCCGCTCTTGATCGCGCACCAGAACCTTGCCGGGTAGCAGGTTGTTGCGCATCAACACCTGGCGACTCCAACCGGCATCTCGCTCGGAAGAGGCGAACACATAAACCATTGCGTCGCGCCCATGCAGCACTACAACGTCCGCGCTGGCACCGGCGATCAAGGTGCGGATATCCATTTCAGGCGTTGGCTGCGGCAGCGACCCAATGCTGATCGTCGCCACCAGCAAACCCAGCGCAACGCTACCACCGAGCCATTTCACAAGACGTGTTGGACGCCATGACGCAACAGGTTCTGGAGACGATACTGGCGGCTGCAAACCCAGGCTCTGGGGCGTCCACTGTTGGTCATGCGCACGCAAAACAATCTGCAAGGCACCCACACGTTCACACTGTTGAAACGCGCAATGGCGAACCTCTGCCTGCTCGTTGAGCAGGCGCAACGTCGCACCTCCCGTCACGGCTTCGTCCAACAGGACCTCAAAATTACAACCGCCGTGATCCAGTGGAACGAAAATCGCGTCGGCCGGCACACTGACTGCACTAACGGTGCCCAACAGATCGACCGGCGCCACAATGAATAATGTACGAGGTTCATGAAGCGCGAACTCGCAACCTTGCAAAGGGCCATTTAGAAAGCGCAAAACGCAAGGTTGTAGAGGTGGGGCCGACAGGTCCGTCATCGATCTCACTCCTCGATGTGAATAAGCCTCCATACTAAAAACATCATCGCGAATGTTCCTGATCGAATTCTGTCGATACCGCTTGGCAACGATCAGAATCCTGCAAACAATCCGCAGTTCCAGCGTTGACTCATGCCAAGCGCCGTCCGCTGTCCATCAACCTTGTGCCGAAGTGAATTCGATTCGATCCTCGAGACAGCGATCTCCAGAGCGGTGCCACTGCAAATCCATTATTCGGGCTTGTATCGAGCAGCTCAATGGATCGGACCTGAGCCGAGTACAGCCACATCGCATATTGGTTACGGGCGTTTAGCGGGTTGACCCCGAACAGCACGTTCCAGGCCGCCAGGCCTTGCTCGCCCATGGCCGCCTCATGCAAGCCGGCCCGATCGAGTTCACGCAAGGCTGATTGGTGATGCCCAAGGTAGGCCAGCACCACCGCGTGAAAAATGATCAAGAGCGAATGTCCCGATGCACCCTGCTCTAACGTTTTGCGCGCCATCGACACGGCTTCCTGCGGCATGTGAGTCAGCGCAATGCGCACCCGCAAAACCTGAGCACGCACACTGCCCGAGTCGTGCCGCAAACAACGCTCGATGCTCTGTGACGCTTGCTCATTGCGCCGCCAGAACCAATGATGCCAGGCATGGAAGTAGTGAACATCCGCTTGGTCGGCCGCCATCAGACAGCGTCGAAAGAGCGCCTGCGCCGCCGCTTCACAGCCGCGCAAACTGGTCAACAAAGCGAGCCGGGTGAGTGCTGCAAGGTTGCAGGGATCCAAGGACAATGCTTTGGAAATGGCTGAATCAGCCTCTTGGATCGCATACTCTTGATCGCACAATCCGAGCACGGCATGCCCGAGCCAGGCATCCGCTACTCCACACCATGACGGCGCATAACCGCTTGCCTGTTCCAGGCACTGACCGAACTGCACCAATGCGTCGCGCAGACTTTGCGGGGTGTGTCGCTGCAGGCTGCATACCCCTTTCAAATAGGCGACGGCAGCCGAATATGAAGTGCAGCTGCCGCCGATCGGACGCAATCCTGGTAATTGCTGAGCAATCAGACAGGCCAATTGCGCGAGAGACTCATTGTCCTCGCCACCGTCCAGAATTTGCCCATGAAGCAGCGCGTGGTCACGACCTCTGATCAGCTCGACTGACCAGCGCAGTTCCACACCTTCGCCAACCACGCGACCGCTCAAGTAATAATCCGGCGCCAGGCTCTGGACCAACAGCCCGGCATCCACAGGGAGGTTGAAACTGGCCATCAGCCCGGCGGGCACGAACCGCACAGTCTCTCCAAACGCTGCGGTCCATTGACGGATCATCAAGTCCTGCAAGTCCAGCGCCGCTGCTGCTTCCATACCGCGAAAAGGCAGAACAGCCAGCGAAGGAATCGCGACAGCTTTTGCGTCGGGAGAGTCGAGAGTCACCGCCGGACAGGTAAATCGGTAACCGTGGCCATAGACCGTCGCGATGAAGCTCTTGTTTTCCTTTAACAGCTTGCGCAGTGCGTAAATACATCGAGTCAACGATTCTTCGGCGGCATCTGTATTTGGCCACACGCTGTCCAGCAACAGGTCCTTGCTGATCACAGTGCCGGTCGACCCCAGCAGCAGGCGCAATACGTGTAACTCTTTGGGTGGGACGTGTACTCCTTTACCGTCTCGCATCAGCGTTCCATCGCTTTGCAGTAGCCATTGGTCGAAGACAAACGACCTGAATGACGTTTGATCAGTTGCACTGTCCATACTTTGGGCGATCTCTATAGAAAGGTACTGAAACGCAATTGAAACTATGAGTCATCAGGTTCAAAGATGACAAGCAGCCCGACTATAGAAAGTTCGCAAAGACTATTCCGTAGGGTAATAGTCTTCATACCTGTATGAAATGACGATTAAAACTGTAGGACTATTCGCGATAACTGCCGATGGCATCACAGCTCATCACTGACCTGGTGATATCCTCAACGGCCTTCCACTGCGCCACTTCTTCCTGAGGGATCTCCACGTTGAAAGTTTCATTTAGCAACATGACGACTTCAACGAGGCTTATCGAATCAACAAAAAGGTCTTCCACCAAACGTGAATCAGCGGTTATTTTTCCACGCGCTGTTGAAAAATAGCCAACCAATACTTTTACGACGCTCTCCTCAACGTGAGGATGTGCAAAACTCATCGTTAAAACTCCATTTTATTAAACACGCGAAAAATCGGCGCAACTCAGCATCTGACGACACCGTGTTGCGCCTTCTTTAATTCAATGTTTTAACAATCCGAAAATTGCCAGCCAATCAAAAATTCAACATGGCCTTGAGCATGTCCGCATATTGATTAAGGTGTGAAGACAACGTCCTGTTGAAGTTGTCGTGATACGAATTGGCGTTCGAATATTTTTGCGTATAGCTTTGCAGCATATTTTTCAGGCGTTCTTCTTGCGCATTGAACCCGGTTTGCCAGGCCTGGAAAGACGGCGTGCTCCAGGTTACCCAACCGGCACCGCTAGGCAACGAATCCCTCATGGTTATCAGTGGACTGAGGTCCATGACCACGCTGAAACTGCCATCTGAGTTCTGTTTCAAGCAGTTGGCGGGCAAACCCAATGCCAAACGCCACTTGTCTGCCTCCTCCCGTGTTGCGCTGCCCATGCCAGGTGCCGGGAATAAAACCGAGCCCGGATTGGGATGTGAATATTTCTCAATAATACGCTGAAGGGCATACCTGATTTCGGCGGCATTTACTTCGACGTCTTTACCGTCATTCGCGCCCTTAATCCAATCCTTCATTTTTGCAGTGACTTCTGTATTGAAATCATCAAAAAACTCCGAGTAAGCCTTCAGGATATGTTCATACCCTGCCAGGTACCCGTTTTTGATTAGGTCGATCAAGTCGATCAACTTGTCAAAAAAATCATCAGATGCTCTAACCCCGACATCAGAAGCACCTTCAAACGGTACCGGCACTGCACTTTTGAGACCAGCCAACATACCGTCTTGCACGTCGAGCACTTGCTGGCGCAGTTCGTCGTTCAAGGTATGCATGCCGTATTGCATCAAGGCCCCGGATTGCCGCACTTGCTGCGTCCACATCAGGGATCGGGCCTGAAGTGCATCCGGTGGGCTCTTGAGCAAAGTGTCGTAGGTTTTATTCAATACTTTAATCGAGCGCTCAAGTTGTTCAACGAGCGTGAACGCGTGAGGAGTCGCTGCAAGCGAAGGCGCCAGTTCAGTTGATTGCTGGATCAATTTGACGTCCGCTGGCGGCCGACCGTTGGCAAGTGTGAAGTCCGTTACTCTCATTTCATTCCCCTGTTATTGGCTACACACTCATCGCATTGGTACGCGACTGGAACAGCTGCATCACCATGTCCATCAGCTTTTGCAGCAGCGCGGCGTCTGCGGCGTCTTTTTGCCCGACTTCATCACTCAAACTTTTTTGCGTGCTCTGTACGCTCTGCTGCAGCACTTCTTCTTGACGCGCAGCGTGCTCATTCATCCGGACAACGTTGGACACTACCTGGCTCAAACTCATGGACATGGCATTCAGTGCGCGCCCTATTTCAAGCTTCTTTTCGATGCCTTTGTTGCCCATCTGGCTCAGCCAATCCGATGTCTGCCCCACCTTCTGAGCCTTGAGGATTTCGCCGTCAAACCAGGCTTGCTCCTTTGGCGTCAGCGTGGCGCCCTGGGGTTTGAATTCCACGGTTTTCGACCGACCAAAATCATCGAACACTTTGACTTTGTAGGTCGACTCAGGAGTCCACTCATCGCTTGCACGATCGCGCTTCAAGTCCCTTTCGAGCGTATTGGCGTTGAGAGCATTATTCTTGTGCAGGTTGATGTCGTTATGCTTCAGGGCCTGGCCCTGGAAGGTTTTTGCCATGGCAAATCCGGCGATTGCACCGCTGACCGCAGCCGCTGTAATAGCGCTGTACAACGCCGCTTTGCCCGATTCGACAATGGCCGCGCCTTGAGCCTTGGCGGCATCCGCGGCCATGATGCTGAAATGCCCGCGCAACTCGGCATTGGTAATCCGCGAAATGCTCAATGCAATGATCGCCGCCACCAGCACGTTCGCATGCTTTTCCCAAGCGCCCGGATCGAATATCAAATCATTTCGTACTTCATCACTGAGCATGGTCAGTGCGAAAGCAAAGTCTTCCCACTCTGCGTCAATCGGTTGATAGACGTCGATAGCGCTTTTGAGCTCAGCAGGCGAAAGCGGGACGGAGGCAATTTTGTCGAGCACCTGCAACCGACCGATCATGTCGCCGACGGCAGTGTCACCGGGCGCTTTAAGAACCTTTGGGGCTTCGGCTGTGGCTTGGGGGCGGACAAAAGAATGAGACGTCAAAACACCATTAGTGATCATGGAAAATTCCTTGGGCAGGGAGTCAGATGTGGCGGACCATTTGTATGCTTGCGGCATGGCTGCGTTGCATGTCGGCGAATACCTGTTCTATCTGCCGGGTCCGGTCACGCATGGCCTGGCCGTAATCCTCGACGACGCGAGTCAGGTATGACGCGATTTCCTCGCTGACTGCCATGCGTACCCGCACGTCGGCCAAGTGCTCGCTCGCTTGGGCCTGATGATGCCCACTTTTGATTTGCAGGCCGCCCTGCACCGCTACGCCACCAAACTCAGTCAGGGACAGCGCAATTTCAGCATTGGCCGTAAAGCGGGCCAAAGAAACGGGGTCACTGCCGCCCGCCAGAAAATTACGCATCAGCGTCAGTATCTGGGTCACGGATTTGGCGACCATTGAGGCGGTTTCGGTGATTATCTTTGGCAGTAAATCACTGATTGCCGACGCCAGTCTCGACGCAACGGCGCTAATGACAGGACCCAATACCTGAACCCCGATAATCACTGCCAGTGCAATGGCGGCAATGGTGGCAGCAATACCTACGATGATCCCCAGAACGTTGCCGACGTCCTCTCCGAACAGGTTGGAAAACAGACTGCTAAACGCCTTGATGGCTTCCTGCATCACCGTCATCACCGGTTTCATCAGCTCTCCCATGATTGAAAATCCGGTGGCTTCCTTGACGGCATAATCGGTGATCATCACCGCCAGGCCTATCACGCCGGCAGCCACCCCAACGCCGGAAACGATCAGGGCGACGCTTACCAAAACGCCCACAACCATGCCGATGCAGCCCATCGTCTTCTGCAATGCCTCGGCTTTGCGCACTTCCTCCAGATATTTCTCCGCCTCAAGCTGCATGTGCTGCTGAAGTTTCGCCTGCAACTCCAGGTATAGATCCTGATTCAGCTCTTCTTTGTTCTGCGCCGCATCACCGAGCAATTCGATGATCTTCATCCGGTGCAACAGAGCCTGCGCGCTGCTACTGAGCGCCTTCTCTGCAGGCTGCTTGACGGATGAATCGGAAAGGCCTGCGTTTTGCACTCTATCGATCACGATCGACAAGGCTTTCGCGGCGACATTGGCAACCTCGACTAGCTTCAGCAGAAGATCGGTGGCTTGCTTGAACATCAGCGTGTGCCCAGCCAACTCACCCTTGAGTTGATCGCGAATAGCCAGCTCGCTTGCATACTCGGGCGACTCTGGGTCGAGTTCCGCCAGACGGCTTTCGCTGGCGCCCAGCAGCCCTTGAAAGTGCTGGACCCGGTCACGTAGTTTTTCGAGCTGTTGGTGGCTGATATCCACGGCCTCCTCACCCGCCGCCAACGCATCGACCGCCGCCTGGTAATCAGCGCCAAGCTTTTCATGTCCGGACTGCTTTGCACTGGCCATGGCTTGCAAAACGGCCAGACGATTTTTCAGCTTGTTATGGTCAACTTCACCCAGCAACTCAATCATCATTGCCATTAGCAGCGTGAACAAATCACCGTCGGTTTCCTGCTTGTTGCCATCAGCACGTGGCGGCGGCGCATGCAACTGTGGGCGGCCTGCGAACGTCGTCGACGGGCTCTTTTCAGCGGTGTAATTCACCGCCATCAAACCTGCCAGCGCGTCTTGGCCGGCCTTCTGGAAATCCACGGTTCGGGCCGCCTGGGCAGCCGCTTTGCCATACATTTCGAAGGCCTGCGCCCGGCCCTGAAAACCGCTGTGTACGGGACTTTTGATTTCAGTCATGGTCATTACTCCGGACACTACTGTCCATCTGTTCCAACGTGTCGAGATACACTTGGGCTTGCGAGCGCAGACCCTCTTCAATGGCCTGCTCGGTGACGTACTTGAAACACAACCGAGCCTTATCAAGCTTACCCAGCGCCAGCTGACACTGGCCGGTGTAGAACATCGGTCGGTAGTCGTTGCTGCCTTGGGCAAAAGCGATGGCGTACAGATCGATTGCCTTCTGATGGTTCTGCTTGAGCTGGTGCACCGCCGCGAGCCCCATCCAGTAATGGCTGTTGTAAAAGTCATAGATGCACAAGAAGTGAAAAAACTTCTCGGCATCGTCCAGCCGACCTTCTTCGTAAAACTGAAAAGCAAAGGCATACAAGCCGTCCATATGCTCGTCACTCAGGCCTTGCACATCCTTTAACGGCGCACCTGCAAGTACCGCATCCACCATCTGCTGCGCCACTTCTTCAACGTGTTGATTGTTGCGACTCATCAGCCACACTCCTGAAAAAACGTCAGACGTGCTGACGAATGTATTGAGCCAAAGCGAAAGCGAGAGCGCTGCCAAATTGCGCTCACGCCAACGTTCAGAGAAAAGGAATCGACAGTGGGTGTCAGGCTTGCTCGACCTGCTCAAGCCAGATCAACAGACGCAATACATCTTCAACTTCCTGCACTTGCAAAAAGCTGTAGCGTTGATGGGTTTTGAAAATTCGCCGCGCCAGCGCGATGTCATTGATGACCGGCACGCCGACTTCCAAGGCGTAGGCCCGCACAGCAAGCGCTCGTTGGTTGGTTTCCATCAGCGAGATAAACGGCAGTACGATGATTTCCGGGCGGAAATACACACCGATCGCAATGTGGGTCGGGTTGGCAATGATCATGCGCGAGCTGCGCACGTCGGATTTGACCTGTTCTGACAGCAACTCCATGTGCAAATCACGCCGACGGCTCTTGATCTCCGGGTTACCGTCCTGCTCCTTGTGTTCGCGCTTGACCGAATGTTTGTCCATCATCTGGTCTTTCATGAACAGCCAATACTCGCAAACCGCATCAAGTATCACGATCAACAGCGCGCACCCCAAAAACGCCAACAGCAACACCAACAGCAAATGTCCCCAGATCGCGAACAGGTCCGGTGCCTGGGCAAACAGCTGTGCGAACAACAATTGCCGCTGCGTCAACCAGACCACCCACAGCGCCATGGCGAAACTGGCGAGGTACAACAGCGCTTTCACCGTGTCCTTTATCGTGCGCAGGCTGAACAGCTTTTTGAAGCCATTGATCGGGTTCAATGCGCCAAAATTCAGCTTCAAGGCTTCACTTGCAATCGCAAAACCGCTTTGCAATAACGCAGGCAACGCACTGGTCAATACGCACACCAACAGCAGTGGCAACAACGCCTTGATGGCGACAATCACCAAGGTGGCCGAGTACTTTTGCAGGTCGGCGTCGAAGTCACTGGCGATGATCCGCCGATAGGTTTCCATCAGTTCGAGCAGCGAACTGTTGAGCACCATGTAGCTGATGCCGCACATCGTCAGGCACGTGATGACCAGGTCTTTGGCCTTGAATGTCTGCCCCTTTCGCGAAGCATCGCGCAGACGTTTGGCCGTAGGTTTTTCAGTCTTCGAAGCGCTGGACGACATCACCGACCTCCGCGTCCATGTATAGCTCAAGACCTTGGGATTTAGTGCTCATGCGCAGCACTTCATCAGGCAGGTGCACGCCGAAATAGAGCATCAGCACAATGATTGCGACCAGGCTCTTGACCGTCAGCGACATCGAGAAGGCGTTCATCTGCGGTGCATAGCGCGAGAGCAATCCAAGTAACGCCTCGCTGATCAGCAGTGTCGCCACCACCGGCGAGCTGATCACCAGTGTTTTGCTGACCAGTGCGTCCAACAGATTCAAGATCGGTTGCAACTGAAACTCACAGTTGCCCGGCGCGCACACCTGATAACTGTGGCCGACAGTCTCGAGCATCAACAGCATGCCGCCGCCTTCAAGGTAAACGGCAGCGGCAAACAACTGCAGGAAATTCGCCAGCTCCGAGGTGTCTGAACCGTTGGCCGGGTCAACCGTACTGCTGAGCATTGCGCCGCGCTGATTATCAATCAGGTTACCCATCGCGTGCAGCACCCAGAACGGCCAGCACAAGAGACAGCCCAGCAGTGTCCCGATTGCGACCTCGCGCATCAGCAGCCCAAAAAATGCCAGCCCGTCGAGCGCTGGCAACGGCTCGCCCACGTAGACCCAGAACCCCAGCGCCACCAGCACAATGACGGCCTGACGCGGCGGCCCTGTGAGCACGCCGCTGTTGAGAAACGGCAGCATGAAAAATATCGGTGCCAGCCGCGCAAACCCCAGGATGGCAGCTGCGAATAGCGCATAAAGTTCAAAAAACCATGAGGCGGCCATCGCGCTAACTCAAGGCCAGCCGCATGACTTCGCGACTGAAATCGAGCAACGTTTCGCCATACCAGCCAGAAAGCAAAAACAGGCATGCCGCGACTGCCATCAACTTGAAACCAAACGGCAGCGTCTGTTCCTGCAACTGCGTGACGGTCTGAAACAGCCCGACCAGCAATCCAACCACGGTCGCCACAATGATCGGCCATGCCACCATCAACAGAATCAGGTACAGGGTTTTGTTACCGGCATACACCAGGTCGTTCATCCGGCGCCCCTAGTTCAGCAAGGTCAGGTATTGCTTGACCAGCCCGGTGGACAGCAATGCCCAGCCGTCCAGCGCCACAAACAACACCAGTTTGATCGGCACTGAAATAATCACCGGGCTCATCATCATCATGCCCAGCGCCAACAGAATGCTGGAGATCACCAGATCTACAATGACGAACGGAAGGTACAGGTAAAAACCGATCTTGAAGGCGCTCTTGATTTCACTGAGCGCATAGGCTGGCAG
This sequence comes from Gordonia sp. IEGM753, assembly GCF_050321825.1. Classification (NCBI taxonomy): domain Bacteria; kingdom Bacillati; phylum Actinomycetota; class Actinomycetes; order Mycobacteriales; family Gordoniaceae; genus Gordonia; species Gordonia sp. IEGM753. Next base: position 363,985 of record NZ_JBNQGB010000001.1, on the reverse strand, counting down.
CAGCGAAAACAGAGAAGGCTCCAACGCCTCTTCAAACAGCAGTTCAGTGTCTTCGCTACGCTGTGCTGCTTGTGCCCGCTCAAAGAACTGCGCCAGTTCGGGGTCGGTGTATTTACGCAAATAGTCCTTGTAGCCACCCAAGCCGTTTTCGGCAAAATCAACCACCGCCTCGATGTCGGTGAAAGCCACCTGCTCTGTCTTGTAATAGTCGTAGCCTTGCTTCATCACCGGGGTCATGACGAATATCGCCAGCATCATCGCAATGGCATTAAGTGACATGTTCGACGGCACCTGCTGTAACCCCAGCGCGTTCCGCACGATCACAAACACGATGGAGAACTTGAGGTAACAGGTGCCGGCCGCGACCAGGAACGGCAACAGCGAAGCGAACGCCAGCAGCGAAATCAGCGAGACGTCATTCATCGTTGGCGTTCCGATAAACCTCTAGCAACTCGACACCCAGTTGCTCATCCAATTGCACCAGTTCACCACGCGCCACGCGTTTGCCATTGGCACGTATTTCAATTTGCTGTGCTGCGTCGACAGCCAGCGGTAAGAGCTGGCCGGCAATTATTTGTCTCAGCGTACCCAGGTCGATGTCGTGGGTGGCCAATACAAACTCCAGACGAAGCGATAAATGATCCAGCCCGACAACTTCCTGCTCGCTGGCATCGGTGACCGACAATTCCACGTGTATCCCCTCCTCATTGAACGTAAATACACCGATGTCACGCCCCGCCAGCAGACACTGGTGAGTCCGTTGATTAATCCGCAACACATCCCCGGTACTCAGCACCAAAAGATCGAGGTGATGAAGGTAAGTGATGCCCAGCACCAGGTTCAGTTGCAGCGCGAGGTCGTCCAGCCACGCTGTGAGTGGCTGCCCCGGTCGCGCAGGACATGCCGGCGGCAGCTGCGTAAACCACAGCCGTCCCCGCGAGGTGTCGAGCCATGGCAATTCCACCTGCAGCCAATTTGAGGGGTCGATCAACTCGATATCAGACAGCGCCTGGTAGTGCAGCTCATCCACGCTCAGGGCAAGTGCTCGCGGCACCGCACGAAACAATTGGGCGATGCTCGCCACCGGACACTCACGTGACAGCAGCAACGGCAGTGCCGGCAGCGAGTGATGCAGCCAGTCCCGGGCATTGATCAACCCACGCCAAGTGCCGTGTTCACCGAGCGCCAGAAAACCCAGGTAGCCGGACACTTCGTCGAGGGGACCTATCCCGGCGCGGTGACCTTTTTGCTGCCAGCATTGAATGATCTGTGCGCGGGCATGCGCCAGCACGCAGACGCGGCGCAACGCCAGCGCTCTCATGCCGGTGTTTCTTCTGGATCTTCCGGTTCATCGTCCGGGGCATGATGCGAGCCGTGGTGAGGTTGTTCATCCGCCGTGTCGGTGAGCCGCCAGTGGTTGTCACGCGACTGCTCAAAGGGTTCTCGCAGATGCTCCAGGACTTGAACATTGCTTGGGCTGAGAATCAGGTTCGGCACCGACTCGCCGGGGCGTCGAGTGATCGTCACTTGCCCATTGGCGGCTCCTTTGTTGAAGGGTACCTGCAGAAAATCACGTCCGGGCGTCTCGAGTTCTGTAACAGTCATGGCCAGCGGAACAGCCGGTGGCATCGCGTCGGGTCGATGAATGACAGCGGGCGCAATGGCCTGCGACTGTCGCATGAACGAACCGGTTGGCATCGCAACCGCAGCGTGAACATCTTCAGCTGTGATAGCGGGCTCGCTCGATTGCGGCTGCGGTTGCGGCTGCAGCGGCTGCCGTTCGACCCAGGGTGTTTCAATGGGGCGAATCGTGTGCTCAATTGGCACCACGGACACCTCGGGCCGAGGTGCCGCCAGCGCAACGTTCGTCATCACCGGCTGGACAAACCCCATGCGCAAGTGTGCGAGTCGTTGCGAAAGCGCTGGCATTTCAGTGCGCAGCGACGTACGACGCTCGGTCTCATCGGGGTTTTCCTTGTGAACCGTGCGCACCGACGCAACGCCCTCTCTGTGGCTGTTTCCCGTCGGCGACAATGATCGATGACGCGCCGTCAACACGACGATCAAATCCAGCACGCCTTGGGGTAGAGCATCCTCTTCAATCGGTACAAACTTGTCTTCGAGTTGATCCAGCGTATCGTCGATGTCAGGTTCCAGGCCCGGAACCGGCAACAACGTTACTGCGCCAATCTCCTTCATCGCCTTACTCCAGTCATGTCTTCAATGTCCCGTTCTTCTCGACGCACCGACTCATGCCGTTGCGCGCGCATCAGGTGCTGCACCGAGCGTTCATATTTGCCGTGCTTGAGCTGCAAGGCATGCAACTGCTCACGTTGCTCGCTTAACGATTGCTCAAACTGTTTGCACTGCTGGTCCACGCGATCACGCTCCAGATGCAGTTCTTGAATTTGCCGTCGGATAACGGCCTGACGACGCAGCAATGCCAGCAATTGCCAATGGTCCAAAACGCAGTCCTCTGCGTGATGGCTGGCCAGCAAGCTTTGCAGCGCGTGTTGCTGATCGACAAACCCCTCCAGCGCCTGGCGTAAAGGCAACAACTGCTGTTGCGTGCGCAAAACGATCTGTTCACAACGGCGCTGGCGACTGTCACTGAATGCCAACAATCGGCGCCTGTCAGGCAATGAGTTCATGCAAACTCCGCAACGTTTCTTCAGGCTCGCAACGCTCCCCCGTCGGCTGACGCAGCCACTGGGCCAAGACCTCACGTCGCTGCATGGCATGATCGTTGGCGGCATTTGCACCCGGGGTGTATTCCCCAAGGTCCAGAAATATCTGCAATTGCTGGACGCGTGCGAGAACTTCCCGGGTAGAAGACGCGAGTTGCTGCATCTCTGCCGTCGTCACCTGGCTAGCCACGCGACTGACGCTGCGCAGTACATCGATTGCCGGGAAATGTCCTTTGGCCGCCAGTTCTCGACTCAGATAAATATGCCCATCCAGAATCGAACGGATTTCTTCAGCCATCGGGTCCGGCTCATCGTCGCTTTCAAGCAAAACCGTGTACCAGGCAGTGATACTGCCCAGGGCCGTCACACCTGGACGTTCGAGCAAACGCGGCAAGGCATCGAACACCGATGCCGGATAACCGCGCCGAGCCGGCGCTTCACCCGCGGCCAACGCGAGGTCGCGACGCGCTCGGGCATACCGTGTCAATGAATCCAGCAACAGCACCACCCGTTGTCCCTGATCGCGGAAGTACTCGGCAATGGTGGTGGCCTGCAACGCCGCATTGCAGCGATCGACCGACGAAAAATCCGAAGTAGCGAACACCACCACGCAGCGTGCGCGCTTTGGCGATTGGCGCAGGTGCTCAACAAATTCGGTGACCTCCCGGCCACGTTCACCGATCAGCCCAATCACAAAAACGTCGGCCTCGGTGTGCGCGATCAGCATGTTGATCAACGACGTTTTACCCGACCCGGCAGCGGCAAAAATCCCGATGCGCTGACCGATACCACACGTCAACAAACCATCGATTGCTCGAATGCCCGTCATCAACGGCGCTGCCACTGGCCGACGCTGGTGATACGCCGGTGGATTGGCGTCCACCGGATAGTCCTGTTGAAGACAGTCTTTGGCAGGCGCCAGGCGCTCTACAATGTTGCCGTGCGGATCGACCACGCTGCCGAGCAAGGCATCGCTGCACGCCAGGCGCAACACCGAGCCGGTCGGTACGATCAGCGACTCTCTGGATAGCCCGCGTGCATCGCCCAGCAAGCTGAGCAACACTGCGCCGGGCTTGAACCCGATGACTTGCGCCCTGGCAGCCAGTTGCGGCGAACGCCAATGCTGACGCACCTCACACACCTCACCGATGACCACGTCGACCAAGGCTGCCTCGACCAATGGCCCGCTCAGGCGCAAGGGATGCGCGGCACGGCGTTCCAGCCGCACGGTCACAGGCGCAGAATGCCGCACAGCGTTTCTATCGAACCCACAAAGGCGTCCAGCGCTTGCGCAAAATGATCGGCATCGCACAGGGCCAACTCATTGCACATCAAGCGCAACTCCAGTTGCCCATTAACCTCGCACAAGTGCAATTGCCCACTGCGGGACCAAGGGCTGCCCTCCAGCAAAAACTGCCAGAGGTCGACCGCGCAATGGTCGAATGCATGAGGCCTGGCTTCGGTGATCGACGCCCAGACCCACACCACGCCTTCCACTTCACCCACACTGATATCCGGTGAATCCTTCATCTGCATTTCAATGGTGCTGTGACTGTCGAAGTGCCCCATTTGCGCGCCCGTACAACCGCTGTGCAACAGTGCCTCGCGTAGCAACTGGGCGATGTCCATTGATCTCATTGACGAAGTTCCTTAAAGCGTTTTGATGACATTGACCGAGACCGTTTCGCAAACTTCGCCGAACGACATCACGTCAAGTTCGCGGAACCGTCCCTCAATCAGTTTTTTGATGTAGCGGCGCACATCGACAGAACACAGCACCACCATGTCTTTATGCGGGATGTGCACACTGTCCAGGCCGACACTCAACCTATCCATCAGCTCTTCCGACTCGGCCGGGTCCAGATTGATGAAGCTGCCACCAGACGTTTGCCGAATACCCTTGCGCACGATGTCTTCGAACTCGGCTGACAGCAGCAGCACCCGCAAATCATTACCGCTCGCGAACTTGTTGCTGATGTAGCGCGCCATCGCGCCGCGCACGTGTTCGACCAACGCCAGCACGTCTTTTTCCCGGGAAGCCCAATGGGCCAGCGACTCCAGGATCAACTTCATGTTGCGCACCGATATCCGCTCACCGACCAGCCGCTGCAAGACCTCTGCGATCTTTTGCACCGTGACGTGGCGGTACACTTCCTTGAGCAAATCGGGGTAACGACTTTCCATTTCGTCGAGCAACTGCTTGGTTTCCTGAACCCCGAAGAACTCCTGGATATTGCGGGCCAACAAGGTCACCAGGCAGCGATAGCATTCGTCGTAGGCTGGACGTAACTGATAGCCCAGGGTTTGCACCCGGTCCTTGTTGAGGGCGTTGACCCAGACACCGCTAAGCCGATTACTGTCGGTGCCGCGCACCAGGCCGAGCCCCAAGGCCTCCAGATCTGGCGAATAGTCGAGCAGACGCCAATGGTCGAAATGGATATCGAACTGATCGGCACGCACCTCATTGATCAACACCGCAACCTGATGGTCCGGCAACGCGTCGCTGGCACGTAGCTGTGGCTCCGGGATTCGCAGGCCATAGTCGACAAAAAACTGGCTGCGAAAACGCGCAACCAAGCGAGCATTCTGCAGTTCATCCAGCCGCGCCGTCGGTACCAGCAGCATCAGCGCAATGGTTTCTGTGGCAATACTGTCGACGTCATCCAGCAAACCCAATTCGCTACTCGCCTCATCAGGCGCCGACGACACAGGACGTGCAGCTCCACTTTGATCTGGCACGCTGTTGGCTTTGCGGTGCCGGAAAAAAACCACCAGCCCCAACGCCAATGCAATCGGCAGAAAGGTCATCAGCGGGAACCCCGGTAAAAAACCGACACCCACCGTGAGCAATGCGGTCACCCCCAATACGAACGGATTACCTAACATTTGGGCGAGCATATTGCGGCCCAGGTTGCTGTCATCACCGTTGACCCGGGTGACGATGAAACCGGCACCAATGGCAATCAACAGCGCCGGAATTTGCGCCACCAGACCGTCGCCGATCGTCAACAAGGTGTAGGTCGACAGTGCAGTGGACATGTCCATGCCCATCTGCCCGACACCGATGGCCATGCCACCGATGAAGTTGACGAAAATAATGATGATGCCCGCGATCGCATCACCCTTGATGAACTTCATCGCACCGTCAAACGAGCCATACAACTGGCTCTCACGCTCCAGCACGCTGCGTTTTTCCTTGGCTTCCTCAGCGGTGATCGCACCGGCCTTGAGGTCACCGTCGATGCTCATTTGTTTGCCCGGCATGCCGTCAAGCGAGAAGCGCGCCGCGACCTCGGCAACCCGCTCCGAGCCCTTGGTGATCACGATGAATTGCACAATGGTGACGATCGAAAAAATGACGAAGCCGACGACAAGGCTTTCGCCGATCACAAAGTCACCGAACGAGGCGATGATGTCCCCCGCGTCAGCCTGGGTGAGTATCAATCGGCTGGTACTGATCGACAGTGCCAGGCGAAACAACGTGGTCAACAGTAGTAAGGCTGGAAACGTCGAATAGCTGAGGATGCGTTCGATGTAGAACGAGCCCATGAAAATCAGCAGTGAAATGACAATGTTCAGGCCGATCAGAAAATCCACCAACGCCGTTGGCAGGGGAATGATCAGCATGGCGATGATCATCACCATCAAGCTCAGGATCAGTAGTTCCGGACGAGCGCTGACACTGCGCAAAAATGTATTGAGCATGCTGCTAGCGCCTTTCGATGCGTTCATGAGCGAAGGAAATGGCTGCCAGATGACTGAACTGCTGTGCCAGACGTTGCGGCGCTTCTTCATCGCCGAACAGTTCATGTGGCAGTTGCAAGCTGACTCCGCGCACGACCTGCAGCAGGGCCGAACGATCATGGTGCAGGCTCAGCAGAACGCTCTCCCCCAACGCGCCCAACAACAATTGGTCGAGCTCATCGGGGTAGCTCAACAAACCGAGCAGAAACACCAGCCAATCGGTTTCCTGATCGTTATGCCGACGAATCAACTGATCGCTCAGCAGACGTTCCATGAACAGTGCTTCCGCTGAGCGCAGGCGCTTGAGTTCGCTCAACCTGGCCAACAATTGACCAAACTCCTGGCGTGAGCAACTGGGGTCCTGAGCACTGATATCGGTGAGTAATGCCGCTTCGATGAAAGCCAGTACCGTCATCCGTTGCGATGCACCGTACAGCGCAATCCAATCCTGATAGGCATTGACCGGACCCTCGTCGGACTCCAGGAAATCACGGTAGGTTTCGCGCAACAGCGCCGCACGTACGGCAATCGCAGCCCCAAACAATCGCGCTTTCAACGCCGCATTGATTCCGGCTTTCATACGCTTGGGCGAACCCTGGACGACGACCGCCTCCAACAGTATTTCGAGCCGTTGACGGGTCAGTGCGTCGAGTTTCTTGCGGCGCAACAATTCGCGCAGCACCAACGCCAGATCACTGTCGTCCGGGAACAGCCCGCGGGCCATTTGCGTTAGCCAACCGATGGATTGATCCGAGACGCGTGCCAGGCTGAAGACTTTTTGAGCCTTCGCTGCAGTGTCGTCCTCAAGCACTTTTTCAAAATTTTCAGTTAACGATTCAGTTTTTAGTTCGAAATGCCGGCGCCCGCGAAACTGTGCAAGTGCCGCCGACATTTCATCGCTGATCTGTACAAAACGTTGCGCGGCGGCGGCCGTGCCGCTTTCGTCGACGTCCTGATCCGCATTGGCTTGCGATGACGGTTGCTCAGCCGCTTTTTCGGCGTTCAAACGCGCCTGCGCGGCTCGACCACCGGTTGAGATTGTCGGAAGAATCAAAGGATCGCCGCGCGAAAGTAGGCGCGACGCAAACGCTCATGCTGCTCGGGGGTCATCAGGCGTGTTTCAGGCTCGACGGCGTCGGGCGCCTGCAGGCTGATGATTTCTTTAGGCTGGATCAAAAACACCCGCACGGTGTTCGCCGAACGGTTTTGACGGTAGCTGAACAGCCTTCCAATCCAAGGTATCGAACCCAATACCGGCACGCGTCCTATCTGCTCGCTGTAGTCATCGCGCGTGAATCCACCGACCAGTAAACTCTTGCCTTGCGGTACTCGCGCCACGGTACTGATGCGGGTACGGCCGACCGTCGGCAGCGCATTGGGACGCTCACCGCCTGCACTTTCAACTTCGTTACCGTCCTCGATGTTGAGCGACATTTCTATTTCGTCTGCCTTGGCGAAACGCGGTAATACATTCACCAATGTGCCGTACGTCACGTGTTGCAAATCGACACTGCGTTCACCCACCAGTGGCGCGTAAAACGTGCGGTTGTTATCAAAAATCGCTGGCACATTTTCTTGGGTCAGTATCACCGGCCGAGCGACCACATTCGCGCGACTGGTGCGCTCCAGTGCCATGATTCTCGCCACAAACGAAGCACCATCGAGCGTGGTTGCCGAACCGCCATTGAGCGAGGCCGACGCCTGCCCGCCCACCTTCAATGATCCTTGCCACTCGATGCCCAGTTGATTGAGTTCGTCCTTGTGCAAATCAGTGATCCATAACGACAACTCGACATGCCGCTTCGGGATGTCCAGCGCACTCACCAGGTTCTCGATAAAACGCACCTGCTCCGGCAGACCTTTCACCAGCAGGCTGTTGGTGTCGGGATAGGCCACTACCCGGATGTTCCCGGCAGCCACCTCACGCGCCAGTATTCGCGGCGCATCCGGTTCCAAAGATGAAAACTCGCTGGCGAGTCCTTCCAAGGGGAACTCCGACACTTCATCGGGCCTTTTGACAACCGATTCGACATCGCTTTTTTCACCGCGCAACAACTGCTCGATGACCGTCGCCATTCCCGGAATGTTGACCTTGTCATCGCGAAGTTCGTAGTTGCGATCGCCCACGAAGGTGTTGTGCACCTGGATAACGCCAATCTGCTGCTTGCCCAACAGCAAATCCGACTGCTGGTTATCCATCAATCGAGCCGCTTGCAGCACCAGGTCGACATAGATCGGCGGCCCGGCGATGTGAAAGGTCCGCAGACCGTCATTGCGCAGTGGGTAGCGCGCATCGTAAAGCCCGGAGCGCGTCAGAAAGGCCTGCAGCCTGGACACCGACAGTGTTTGCAGCGTCGCCATCGAGCTTTTGATTTCAGCGCCGTCATACAAGTAGATCGCCTGCCCATCGCTGTACCAGATCAGGCCCATCTGGATGCTGATGCGCTCAAAGGTTTTCTGTGCCGTGCTCAAGTCGAATTCGCCAGAGATGCGTTTGGCGGCGGCGGCCTTGCTGACAATGACGGGTTTACCCAGTGGCCCCGACAACTCGGTGAAGAATGTGCGCACGCTTTGTTCGCGCGCCACGAACGCCTCGACCTGGGCTTGCGCCACCATGGGCGAGAGCGTCAGCAACGAGCAGAACAGCGTTGGGAGAAAACGAGAGGTCATGGATTCACTTGCTTGAAAGATGGGTGATATCCGCCAGGCTGCTGGGTGAATACCCCACCAGATCACGAATTTCCTTTGAAAAGTGCGAAGACGACGCAAAGCCGAACTCCAGCGCCACGTCGGTCAGCGAGCTGTCTTCAAGGCTCATGTTCAACAGCGCCTGAGCCGTACGCCAACCTCGCAATGCAGGCTTGGCTGCAGTGCCCAAAGCTTGATGGCACAAACGACGAAAGTGCGACACCGAGACGCCGTAACGTCGTGCCAGCGTGATCAATTTTTCGCTGTGAGTGCCTTGTTCCAACAGAAATCGCACCAGCCCATAGCTCTCGTTGTGGCGCAGCAGGCTGGCAAAACGCCGATACGACACATCGTCGCGCAACGCCTGTTCGACGTACCAGCGCTCCAATCCACGGGCGAACCGAGCAGTTGCGTAAGGCACGGGCAAGGTGGCCCATGCCACAGAGTCGACGGGGTGCTCGGTCTGCGCGTTGCTCACGTCGAAAAACACCTGCAATTTCACCAGCGGTACTTCGGACATCACCGCGACGTACACGCGACCACCGCTCACCTCAAGTGCACCGCGAGTCGCGATCAATCCTTCCCAACCAGCCGGCAACTCACCGCACCGGTCGCCATGCACAGAAGTCAGGCAGACAGGGTTTTCCCCGATGCGCAGGTGCAGCACGTGTTCGGCGAGGCGAACAACGGGAAACGTAGTGGTGTGGTGTTGTCTTTGCACGCCGGCCTCCTTCTGCAACCTGCGCTGCAATGACCATCAGAATGCGAGAGCTGCCGTATTCAATCCTGATGGAAACCTGATGAATTTCGCGCTGGCATATGCCTTGCACCGGCATTGCCAACAGTGCACATGCCAACGACAGGATGTGCGCAAGGACAATGGCGTCGTCACCCGGCCTTGCTCTGGCAAGCAGCCTGGTACGGCGTTTTTTTATGGAAGGTGTTTATCCGATGATTGAAACCACAGCCGGCCCCCTGGCTTGGGTCAACGGCAGCGATGCCCCGGAAAAGTCCACGATTGACCTGGGCTTCATGGCCCTCAGCGATTGCGCCTCGGTGGTGGTGGCCGCTACACAAGGTTTCGCCCAGCCCCATGGGCTGACGCTGAACCTCAAGCGCCAATCGTCGTGGGCCAATCTGCGGGATAAATTGGTCACTGGCGAACTCGATGCCGCCCACAGTTTGTATGGTTTGGTGTATGCCGTGCACCTGGGCATCGGCGGCGTGGCTGCGACCGACATGGCGGTGTTGATGGGCCTGAACCAGAACGGCCAAAGCATCAACCTCTCACATGGGTTGCAGGCGCAAGGCGTGACCAGTCCTGAGGCACTGGATCGGCACGCGCACCAAGTTCGCCCAAAATTGACCTTTGCCCAGACGTTTCCCACCGGCACCCACGCCATGTGGCTGTATTACTGGCTGGCGAGCCAGGGCATTCATCCGCTGCAAGATGTCGACAGCGTCGTGGTGCCGCCACCGCAAATGGTTGCGCACTTGCAAGCCGGGCGTATCGACGGTTTCTGCGTCGGTGAGCCGTGGAGTGCCGCCGCTGTAAAGCAGAACCTCGGTTTTACCCTGGCGACGACCCAGGCCATCTGGCCCGACCATCCGGAAAAAGTCCTCGGCTGCACGCGCGATTTCGTCGAGCAATACCCCAACACCGCTCGGGCACTGGTGATGTCGATCCTTGAGGCCAGTCGCTTCATCGACGAGAGCAACGAAAATCGACGTAGCACCGCGCAGTTGTTGAGTGCGCCGGACTATCTAGACGCACCACTGGACTGCATAGAGCCACGCCTGCTGGGCGATTACGCCGATGGCCTGGGCAATCGCTGGCAAGACCCGCACGCGTTGCGATTCCACGGTGGCGGCGAAGTCAATCTGCCGTACCTCTCCGATGGCATGTGGTTCATGACGCAGTTTCGGCGTTGGGGTCTGCTGCGCGACGATCCGGATTACCTCGCCGTGGCACGCCAGGTTCAACAACTGGGCATCTATCGCGAGGCCGCCACCGCAGTCGGCGTTGCAGCGTGGGGTCAGGAAATGCGCAGCAGCCAGTTGATAGACGGCAAAATCTGGGACGGCTCAGACCCTTCCGGCTATGCCCGCAGTTTTAAATTGCACGCCATGAGCGATAGCGCTCCCCTTCTCGCCCGCCGCTGAGGAGCCCGCGAACATGCTGCGTATCCTGTTGATCAACGACACCGCAAAAAAGGTCGGGCGCCTGAAAGCGGCGCTGACCGAAGCTGGATTTGAGGTCATCGACGAATCCGGCCTGACCATCGACCTGCCAACACGCGTCGAAACGGTGCGCCCGGACGTGATCCTGATCGATACCGAGTCACCCAGCCGCGATGTCATGGAACAAGTGGTGCTGGTGAGTCGCGACCAGCCACACCCCATTGTGATGTTTACTGACGAGCATGATCCCAACGTGATGCGCCAGGCGATCAAGGCTGGCGTCAGCGCCTACATCGTCGAAGGGATTCACGCGCAGCGCTTGCAGCCAATTCTGGACGTGGCCATGGCCCGTTTCGAGAGTGACCAGGCGCTGCGCGCTCAACTGCACGCCCGCGACCAACAATTGGCTGAGCGCAAACGCATCGAACTGGCCAAAGGCTTGCTGATGAAAATGAAAAATTGCAACGAGGAAGAGGCCTATACGCTGATGCGTCGGCAGGCCATGAGCAAGCAGCAGAAGCTGATTCAGGTCGCGGAACAGATCATCGCGATGAGTGAATTACTGGGCTGATGCCTGAGGGTGCTTTAGAGGCCTCTTCGCGAGCAAATCCGCTCCCACGCGGGTTGGTGATCTATACGCACCTCATGTAGGTGCGGGTTGCTTGCGAAAATCCACACCCGGTTCCAAGTGTTGGCACACATCTGGCTATGCAATCTCTACAGGTAACCAACGGCGGTTGCCCCACCTACGACAAAGACGTCGCTCACCTCATTCGCCCACGGCGGATCAGGTAGCGGCGTTTTTTCGTTTTGGCCCCAGTGACCGGGGTCGGTGGTGCGGCCGTTGCGGCGCCCCACCTGCTGGTTAACCACTCCTTTTCGAGACCCCCTACCGCTGAGGTGCGCGATGAATTCAAGCTTCTGGAAATCCGGTCATAGGCCGACATTGTTCGCAGCCTTCCTCTATTTCGACCTGAGTTTCATGGTCTGGTACCTGCTTGGCCCGTTGGCGGTGCAGATTGCGGCTGACTTGCACCTGACGACGCAACAGCGTGGTCTGGTGGTGGCCACGCCGATTCTGGCCGGCGCGGTGCTGCGGTTTGTCATGGGCTTGCTGGCTGATCGTCTTTCGCCGAAAACCGCTGGCATCATCGGCCAGGTCATCGTGATCGGTGCGCTACTCGGTGCCTGGCAACTGGGTATTCACAGCTACGAGCAAGCGCTGTTGCTGGGCCTGTTCCTCGGCATGGCCGGCGCCTCCTTTGCCGTCGCACTGCCGCTGGCCTCGCAATGGTATCCACCCCAGCACCAAGGCAAAGCCTTGGGCATCGCCGGCGCAGGCAACTCTGGCACCGTACTCGCGGCGTTGATCGCGCCAGTGATGGCGGCGGCGTTCGGCTGGAGCAACGTGTTCGGTTTCGCCCTGATCCCGCTGACCTTGACCCTGATCGTGTTTGTCTGGCTGGCGAAAAACGCGCCGCAGCGGCCACAACCCAAGTCCATGGCCGACTACTTCAAAGCCCTCGGTGACCGTGACAGTTGGTGGTTCATGTTTTTCTACAGCGTGACCTTCGGTGGCTTCATTGGCTTGGCCAGCGCCCTGCCCGGCTACTTCAACGACCAATATGGGCTGAGCCCGGTGACCGCGGGTTACTACACCGCAGCCTGCGTTTTCGGCGGCAGTTTGATGCGGCCATTGGGTGGAGCGCTGGCGGATCGTTTTGGCGGCATTCGCACGTTGCTCGCGATGTACACCGTGGCCGCCATTTGCATCGCTGCCGTGGGCTTCAACTTGCCAAACTCCTACGCTGCGCTGGCGCTGTTTGTGTGCACCATGCTGGGTCTGGGCGCAGGCAATGGCGCAGTGTTCCAACTGGTGCCGCAGCGTTTTCGTCGGGAGATCGGCGTGATGACCGGTTTGATCGGCATGGCCGGTGGCATGGGCGGTTTTGCGCTGGCGGCGGGCATGGGTGCAATCAAGCAAAGTACCGGCAGCTATCAGATGGCGTTGTGGTTGTTTGCCAGCCTCGGCGTCCTGGCCTGGTTCGGCCTGCATGGTGTTAAACGTCGCTGGAGAACCACTTGGGGTTCGGCCGCCGTGACTGCAGCCCGGGTCTGAGGACTCATGAGCCTGCAACTGAGCTTCGCCGAAGCCAGCGCTATCGGCCCGCGCGAGGAGAATCAGGACGCGTTGCGCCTGGTGACACCGGCCCCGGCGCTGGCAGCAAGCAAGGGTTACCTGTTCGCCATCGCCGACGGGGTCAGCCAGTGTGCCGACGGCGGTCTGGCTGCCCGCTCAACCTTGCAGGCGATGGCCCAGGACTATTACGCCACGCCGCAAACCTGGGGCGTCGCGCAGTCGCTGGACCGGTTGCTGCAAGCACAAAATCGCTGGCTGCAGGCCAATGGCGGCGGACAACCGCTATTGACCACCGTCAGCGCGCTGGTCCTGCGCGGGCGACGTTTCACGCTGGCACATGTCGGCGATTGCCGGGTCTATCGCTGGCACGCCGATCAACTGCAGCGAATCAGCGAAGACCATGTGTGGGATCAGCCGGGCATGCAACATGTGCTGAAACGCGCACTGGGCCTGGATCAACACCTGGTGCTGGATTTTCTGGATGGCGAACTGCGCCTCAATGAAAGTTTCGTGCTGCTCAGCGATGGGATCTGGGCAGTCCTGGGCGACACCGCTGTTGCAGCGATCCTGCGCGATCAGCCCGACCTGCACAGCGCCGCACGTACATTGGTCAGTGCGGCGCATCTGGCCGGCAGCCAGGACAACGCCAGCGCTTTGTTGGTACGCGTCGACGCTCTCGGTGAAACCGGTATCGGCGATGCGCTGATTCAACTGCAGCAGTGGCCGCTGCCGCCCACCCTCAAACCGGGTCAGGCGTTCGAAGGTTGGCATGTGGAAAGTATTCGCGCCCAGAGCCAGCAATCACTGGTGTACCGGGTGCGCGACGAGCAGCAACAACCGTGGTTATTGAAAACCTTGCCCGCCCGTTTGCACGATGACCCTTTGGCCGGCCAAGCCTTGTTGGCGGAAGAGTGGTTTCTGAAACGCGTCGCCGGCCGTCATTTTCCTGAAGTCCATGCCGCCAGTCAGCGTCAGCATTTGTACTACGTGATGCGCGAATATGCCGGCAAAAACCTGGCGCAATTGCACGCCACTGTCGGCCCATTGCCGTTGCCACAATGGCTGGATTTGGCTGAACGCCTGCTGCGAGCCGTGGGCATGCTGCACCGACGGCAAATTCTGCACCGCGACATCAAGCCTGAGAATGTGCTGCTTGGCGACGACGGCGAATTGCGCTTGCTGGACTTTGGCCTCGCCTACTGTGCGGGGCTGTCGCAAGATCAAGCGTCGACCTTGCCCGGAACACCGAGCTATCTTGCGCCGGAAGCGTTTGGCGGCATGGCCCCGGCACCGCGACAGGACCTGTATGCGGTCGGCGTGACCTTGTTCTGGTTGCTCACCGGGCATTATCCCTACGGTGAAATCGAAGCATTCCAGCGCCCACGTTTTGGTACGCCGACCAGTGCCAGCCGTTACCGGCCAGACCTGCCGGAATGGATTGCACACGGCCTGCAGCGCGCTGTTGCGGCAGACCCTGATCAGCGCTTTGAAACCGCCGAAGAATGGCTGCTGCAGTTGGAACAGGGCGAACGCCAGAGCTTAAGTGTCAGGCCGCGCCCGTTGCTGGAACGCGAACCGTTGAAAGTCTGGCAAACCCTGGCGCTGGCGTCGTTACTGGCAAACCTGGTGCTGGTGTACCTGGCGCTCCATTAACGGGCAACGCGCGTCCATACGGTGCAATAACCTTTGGAGGCTGCAACGCAGACTCGCCGGCGGCCCAATAAAACCGAGGGCGGACGACTTGGCACAAGCACTGCATTACTCGTTTCACCATACATAAAGCCCAGCCTTCAACGACGAAGGCTGTGCTTCCCGAGAGAACGGGACAAGGACAAAGGCGTCCTCGCTAGGCAACTAGCGGGACGCCTTTTTTTGTTTGCGCAAAATTTGTCGAGCACGACTTGAAACGCCCTGATGAGGCGGGTCCGAGCTCCCCGGAGAACCTGATGAAAAAGCTGAAACTGGTAATGATCGGCAATGGCATGGCCGGCGTGCGCACCCTGGAAGAACTGCTCAAACTGAGCACTGAGCTCTACGACATCACGGTCTTCGGTGCGGAACCCCACACCAACTACAACCGCATCCTGCTCTCGCCTGTGTTGGCGGGGGAGCAAAGCTTCGAAGAGATTGTGCTCAACGATCTGGACTGGTACCTGGACAATCACATCAGGCTTTTTCTGAACCGCAAAGTGGTGCAAATCGATCGGGTTAAACGCCGGGTTATCGCTGATGACGGTTCCGAAGCCGAATACGATCGCTTGTTGATTGCCACCGGCTCGACGCCGTTTATTCTGCCGATCCCCGGCAACACCTTGAATGGGGTTATCGGCTATCGCGACATCGCCGACACACAGGTGATGATCGACACCGCAAAAACCCACCGGCATGCGGTGGTGATTGGTGGCGGCCTGCTCGGCCTGGAAGCGGCGAACGGCCTGATGTTGCGCGGCATGCACGTGACCGTGGTGCACATCGGCGAATGGCTTCTGGATCGCCAACTGGACAAAACCAGCGGTCAATTACTGCAAACCGCGCTCGAAGCACGTGGCCTGCACTTTCGCCTGAGCGAGCAAACCCAGGCGCTGCACGACGCGGGCGATGGCCGGGTCGGATCGGTGCAGTTCAACAATGGCGACATCATTCCTGCGGACCTGGTGGTCATGGCTGCCGGTATTCGCCCAAACACCGAACTCGCGGAACAATCCGGCATCCCGTGCAACCGTGGAATTTTGGTCAATGACACGCTGCAAACGTACGACCCACGGATCTATGCGATCGGCGAATGTGCCAGCCATCGCGGCATTGCCTACGGTCTGGTGGCACCATTGTTCGAGCAGGCCAAGGTCTGCGCCAACCACCTCGCACAACTGGGATTCGCCACCTACAAAGGCTCGGTGACGTCGACCAAATTAAAGGTCACCGGCATCGACCTGTTCTCTGCCGGCGACTTCATGGGTGGCGAAGGCACCGAAACCATCACTCTGTGCGACCCGATTGGCGGCATTTATAAAAAATTGGTGATCAAGGATGACGTGCTGGTCGGCGCCTGTTTATACGGGGATACGGCTGACGGCGGCTGGTATTTCCGGCAAATCCGCGAGCAGCACGCCATCGGTGAAATCCGCGATCACCTGATGTTTGGCGAGAACGCGCTGGGCGACACCGGACACCAAGGCCAGAACAATGCCATGGGCATGGCCGACACCACCGAAGTCTGCGGCTGCAACGGCGTGTGCAAAGGCACCATCGTCAAAGCGATTCAAGAGCAAGGCCTGTTCAGCGTGGACGAGGTCAAGAAACACACCAAAGCCGCCAGCTCCTGTGGCTCCTGCGCCGGACTGGTGGAACAGATCCTGATCAACACCGTGGGTGGCGCAGCGGACGTCAAACCGAAGAGCGAAAAAGCCATTTGCGGCTGCAGCGACCTTAATCACGGGCATATCCGCCAAGCCATACGCGAGCAGCACCTGCTGACCATCGCCGACACGTTGAGCTACTTGAACTGGAGAACGCCCAACGGTTGCGCCACTTGCCGCCCGGCACTCAATTACTACCTGATTTCAACCTGGCCGGGCGAAGCCAAAGACGATCCGCAATCACGCCTGATCAATGAGCGCGCGCACGCCAATATTCAAAAGGACGGTACTTACTCGGTCGTCCCGCGGATGTGGGGCGGTGTGACCAACCCTTCAGAACTGCGGCGCATCGCCGACGTCGCCGACAAGTACAACGTGCCGATGGTCAAGGTGACCGGCGGCCAACGCATCGACTTGCTGGGCATCAAGAAACAGGACTTGCCGGGCGTCTGGAAGGACCTCGACATGCCGTCCGGGCATGCTTACGGCAAATCGATCCGCACGGTCAAAACCTGCGTCGGTAGCGAGTTCTGCCGCTTCGGCACCCAAAATTCAACGCAACTGGGCATTGAGCTGGAGCACGACCTTTTCAATATGTGGTCGCCGCACAAGGTCAAACTGGCGGTGTCTGGATGCCCGCGCAATTGCTCGGAAGCGGGCATCAAAGACGTCGGCATTATCGGCGTCGAATCCGGTTGGGAAATGTACATCGGCGGCAATGGCGGCATCAAAACCGAAGTCGCGGAGTTCTTCGTCAAGCTGAAAACCGCCGAGGAAGTGCGCGAATACAACGGCGCATTCCTGCAGTTGTACCGCGAGGAAGCCTTCTACCTCGAACGCACCGTGCACTACCTGCATCGGGTTGGCATGGAACACATCAAGAATGCAGTGTTGCAGGACCCGCAGCGGCGCAAGGCACTCAACGAGCGCCTGCAGTTTTCCCTTTCGTTCGAACAGGATCCGTGGAAAGAACGCCTGGAACAGCCCTTGCTGAAGAAGGAATTCGACGTCATCGCGGTGAAAAATCTGGAGGTGCTGGTATGAACTGGCTGGACATCTGTGCGCTGGAAGAAATCAACGTACTCGGCTCCCGGATCATCGCCGGCCCCAAAGGTGACATTGCGGTTTTCCGCACCAGCGACGATGAGGTTTTCGCCCTCGACGACCGCTGCCCACACAAGGGCGGCCCGTTGTCGCAAGGCCTTATCTACGGCAAACGGGTCGCCTGCCCGTTGCACAACTGGCAGATCGACCTGCAAACCGGCGAAGCGCAGGCGCCGGACATTGGTTGCGCGCATCACCACCCGGCACGGGTCGACAAGGGTCGGGTGATGTTGGCATTACGGGACGCAGGCTGATGGACCGCCAGACTACCGCGTCCACCTGCTGCTATTGCGGGGTTGGCTGCGGCGTACTGATCGAGCATGACGGCGAGCGCATCCTTGGCGTCAGCGGCGATCCGGCGCACCCGGCGAATTTCGGCAAACTGTGCAGCAAGGGCTCGACGCTGCACTTGACGGGCGATCTGGCCGCTCGGGCCTTGCACCCGGAACTGCGGCTGGGCAAAAACCTGGCTCGCAGCCGCACCGATTGGGACACCGCGCTTGATCACGCCGCCAGCGTTTTTGCCAAGACCATCGCCGAGCACGGCCCGGACAGCGTGGCGTTCTACGTCTCGGGGCAACTGTTGACCGAGGACTATTACGCCTTCAATAAACTGGCGCGGGCACTGGTGGGCACTAACAACATCGACAGCAATTCGCGGCTGTGCATGTCCTCGGCGGTGGTCGGCTACAAGCGCAGCCTTGGCGCCGATGCACCGCCGTGCAGCTACGAAGACCTAGAGCTGAGCGACTGCGTGATGATCGTCGGCAGCAATATGGCCTATGCGCACCCGGTACTGTTTCGACGCCTGGAAGAAGCGAAATCCCGTCGCCCACAGATGAGAGTCATCGTCATCGACCCGCGTCGTACCGATACGTGCGAGTTGGCCGACCTGCACCTGGCCATTCTTCCCGGTACCGATGTCGCCCTGTTTCATGGGATTTTGCATCTGTTGCTGTGGGAAGACTGGGTCGACCGCGATTTTATCAACGCTCACACCGACGGCTTGCCCGAGCTGAAAAAACTGGTCCGCGACTACACGCCCCAAATGGTTTCGCAACTCTGCGGAATCAGCCTCGAACAACTGCAGCAGTGCGCCGAATGGGTCGGCACCTCACCGAGTTTTTTATCGTTGTGGTGCATGGGACTCAACCAATCCACGGCCGGCAGCGCAAAGAACAGTGCGCTGATCAACCTGCACCTCGCCACCGGGCAAATCGGCCGCCCAGGCGCAGGACCTTTCTCGTTGACCGGTCAGCCAAACGCCATGGGCGGAAGAGAAACCGGCGCGTTGTCGAACTTGCTGCCAGGCCATCGTGATGCGGCGAATGCCGAACACCGAGCGCAAGTGGCGGACTATTGGGGTGTGGATCAGCTGCCCGAGAACACCGGGCTCACCGCCATCGAACTGTTTGAGCAGGTCGGCAGCGGCAAAATCAAAGCCTTATGGATCGCCTGTACTAATCCCGCACAATCGCTGCCAGATCAGACCTCCGTGCGCGCGGCCCTTCAAGCCTGCCCGTTCGTGGTATTGCAGGAAGCCTTTCGCACGACCGAAACCGCAGCGTTTGCCGACCTGTTGTTGCCCGCTGCCAGTTGGGGCGAAAAGGACGGCACGGTGACTAACTCCGAGCGGCGCATTTCCCACGTCCGCCAGGCAATCCTCGCACCGGGTGAAGCGCGGTCCGACTGGGCGATTACCGTAGATTTCGCGCAGCGCCTGGAGAAACACCTGCGGCCCGGACAAGCCTGCCTGTTTGCGTTCGCACAGCCTGCGCAGCTCTTTGACGAGTACAAGCAACTGACTCGCGGTCGGGATCTGGACTTATCCGGCATCAGCCACGCACTGATCGACCAGATAGGGCCGCAACAGTGGCCGTTCCCCACGGGAGCCACGCAAGGCACCGCCCGACTTTATCTGGACGGTATTTTCCCGACCGCCAGCGGACGAGCGCAATTTATTGCCGAACCGTATCGCGCCGCCAAAGAACAACGCGATGCACGCTTCCCGCTGACCCTGATCACCGGACGCCTGCGCGATCAATGGCATGGCATGAGCCGCACCGGCACCGCTGCTCAACTGTTTGGTCATGTCAGCGACGCTGTCGTGAGCCTGCACCCGGATGAATTGCGCCGCCATCGGCTGCAGCCAGGTGACCTCACAAGCCTGAAAAGCCGACGCGGCGCGGTGATCGTTGCCGTCGCCAGCGACGACAATGTGCGCCCCGGCCAAGCCTTTCTACCGATGCATTTCGGTGACCGCTTTCTCAAGGGCGGGGTGAATACCCTGACCCTGCCGGCGTTCGATCCGCTCTCAAAACAGCCAGAACTCAAACACAGCGCTGTACGCCTGGAGCCGGTGAATCTGCCCTGGCACCTTTTCGCTTTGATCGAGGGCAATGTTCAACAGCACTTTGAGACGCTACGACCGCTCTGTGAGGCTTTTTCCTACGTGAGCCTCAGCCTTGCTGGCCGTGAGCGTCCCGCGCTGCTGATACGCGCCGCCAGCACCGTCGCGCCTGAGCCGCATCTGCTGCGCGCCATTGATGAGTGCCTGAAACTCACCGAAGGCCCGGTGTTGGCCTACGACGATCCACGACGCGCCATCGGTAAGCGCGTGCGCATCGAAAACGGTCGAATCACCGCCATTCGACTGGCCGGTGAAACGCTTGCACAGCACTGGCTGCAAAACCTGTGGCTGGAAGGCCGCGCCGACGAGCAACTGCGGCGGTGGCTGCTGGCGCCACTCAGTGCCCCACCGGGCGACGTCCATGCGCCAGCGGCTGGCAACGTAATTCTGTGCAACTGCAAAAACGTCAGCCAAAGCGCAGTGTGCGCCGGTATTGCTGGCGGGCTGGATCTGCAAGGGCTGAAAGAAGAACTGGGCTGCGGTACGCAATGCGGTTCGTGTGTCCCGCAAATCAAGCGTCTGCTGGCTGCTCAAATGCAACCCATCGCCATTACCTCGTGAGGAAAACGTTATGAATGCAAAAGTCTGGCTGGTGGGCGCAGGGCCTGGTGATCCGGAATTGCTGACCCTTAAAGCCGTTCGGGCGTTGAGAGAGGCCGATGTGGTGCTGATCGATGATTTGGTCAACGACGCGGTGCTGGAGCATTGTCCGCAGGCACGGATTATTGCCGTCGGCAAGCGTGGCGGCTGCCGTTCCACACCTCAGGCGTTCATTCATCGGCTGATGTTGCGGTATGCACGCCAGGGCAAATGCGTGGCGCGCCTCAAGGGCGGCGATCCGTGCATTTTTGGTCGCGGTGGTGAAGAGGCTCAATGGCTGCGCGAGCGCGGTGTTGTTGTCGAGTTGGTGAATGGCATCACCGCAGGACTGGCAGGTGCGACGCAGTGCGACATTCCGTTGACCCTGCGTGGAGTTGCACGCGGTGTAACGCTGGTGACTGCGCATACGCAGGACGACAGCAGCCTGAACTGGCAAGCCTTGGCTCACAGTGGCACGACGCTGGTGATTTACATGGGGGTGGCGAAACTGAGCGAGATTCGCCAGCAACTGCTGAGCGCAGGCATGGCCTGCGACACGCCGGTGGCCATGATCGAAAACGCATCCTTGGCGCATCAACGACAATGCCGAAGCAACCTGACAGCCATGGAAGAAGATGCCTGCGCCTTTGAATTGAAAAGCCCGGCGATCCTGGTGATCGGTGCAGTAGCCGCTTGCGAGGAAAGCCAAATCGCAGGCAAAGAAAAGCCCGGCCTAAGCCGGGCTTTTACCAGAGCTGCGAGCTAATTACTTAGCTTGAGCTTCAACCTGCGCTTCTACGCGACGGTTAACAGCACGACCAGCTTCAGTTTTGTTGTCAGCAACTGGGCGGGATTCGCCGTAGCCAACAGACTGAACGCGGGACGATTCAACACCGTACTGGTTGGTCAGAACTTGTTTAACGGCGTTTGCACGACGCTCAGACAGTTTCTGGTTGTAAGCGTCAGGACCGACGGAGTCAGTGTGACCTTCAACAGTAGTGGTGGTGGATGGGTACTGCTTCATGAAGTCAGCGAGGTTTTTGATGTCGCCGTAGCTGTTAGGCTTAACTACCGACTTGTCGAAGTCGAATTTCACGTCCAGCTCAACACGAACAACTTCAGCAACTGCTGGGCAGCCATCAGCGTCAACAGTTACGTTGGCTGGGGTGTCCGGGCACTTGTCAACGTTGTCGCAAACGCCATCGTTGTCGCTGTCGGAGCAGACTTCAGCCGGAGCTGGAACTGGAGCAGCAGCAGGCTTGGAGCCGCCACCGAAGTTCACACCCAGACCAACGGTAGGAGCGTAGTCCCAACGGCCGTTGTCCAGTTTGTAGTCAGCTTCAACACCAGCACGGGCATAGAAGTTGTCAGTGAAGTACAGCTTGGCGCCAGCACCAACACCTACGAAAGTCGACTGGTCACGACCATTGTGACCGTCAGCTTCGACGCCGGTCATGCTCTTGTGGCCAACGCTACCTTCAACGTATGGACGCAGCATGTCGCCTGGGTTGTTGAAGTGGTACTGGGAGAACAACTTGAAGTTGTCGCTCTTGATTTTCTGGCTACCGGTACCGTCGTTCGAACGGGTGTAGTTGCCTTTGTCGTAGCCCAGACCAACCAGTACGTCGTCGGTAATGAAGTAACCGATACGGGCGCCAGGGTTCTGACCATCTTCAACGTGATTTACGCTGTCGTTGTACTTCTTCTGGTAGAACAGCTCGCCTTCAACTGCGCCTTGGCCTTGTGCCAGAACGCCGAAAGAAGTAGCGGCAATAAGAGAACCAATGGCCAAGCCCAAGGTGTTTTTCAGTTTCATCCGTTAAATCCCCATCTGGTGATTGTGAAGCAGTCCCGCAAACCGGGGGACAACTCGGCGGCAATTCTATCAGAACTTGCCTACACGTAAGAGATATTTGCGCTGAACTAAGTTTCAGCAATGCCTGCAAATTTCTCACGTAATTTGTCTAGAGCGCGTTTGTACCGCATTTTTGTTGCACTCAAACCCATGTGCATGATGTCTGCGATCTCCTGAAACTCCAGCTCTGCGACAAATCGTAGCACCAGAATTTCACGGTCAATCGGGTTCACATACACCAGCCAGCGATCAAGTCCACCCTTGTCCTCAGGTTTTGGCATCTTTTCTTCAGACGCTTCCTCGAGGGGGTCCAGACTCAACGCGTCCATCAAGCGACGCTTTCGCCTTTCCTTCCGATACTGCGTGATGCATTCGTTGTACGTGATGCTATATAGCCATGTTTTGAACTTCGATTTACCCTCGAAGTTCTTCAGACCATACAACACCTTCAACATCACTTCCTGACAGACATCGTCCGCGTCGCGATCGTTCCCAAGATATCGTGCACAGACGTTAAATAATGTTCGTTGGTAACGGCGCATCAATTCTTCATAGGCGCGTGTTACGTGAAACAGCTCGGTATGCGAGCGCGCGACCAACTCCTCATCAGAGAGCTCGCGGGGGTCGTAGCGCGTGGAGAGCGATTGAGCTTTATTCAAAACAAGTCGGGCCGACAGTCAGGTCAATGTCCGCCGCATCCCGGACAGGGTAATTTGCGGCGGCATACATTAGCAGGGTTTGCCGGATTAGCGGCTACTCACATGCTGCTCCAGGAGAATCCGATTCGAGAGAGAGACTAGCTCACCCTCATCGGTCAGCAATGTGGTTTTAACCGTGCCGATCTCTTCGATCTGGCCTTCGACCTCGCCAACACGTACTTGTTGCCCAACCTGATACAACTCACGCACGTAGATTCCCGCAAGAATCTGACCGGCAATTTCCCGGCTTCCCAATCCCATGGCCAGCGCTACCGCCAGACCAACGGTAATCAAAACGATCACAATTACATGGTTAAGCAGGTCAGTCTTGACCTCCAACTGGCTGATTGCGACCGAAATACTGATGATAATCACCAGCCCCTGCGCAATTCGCCCCAGCCCTGCAGCGTAGTCCAGCCCAACGCCCTCTGCCGCGCCGCGCACCAGCCCGTTGGCCAGTTGCGCCAGCAATACACCGACCAGCAACACGAGCGCGGCACCAAATACTTTCGGTAAATACAGCGCAAGCATGTCTAGCGTAGCTGAAACTCGTTCAAGTCCAAGGGATTCTGCGGCAGATACCAGAAAAATCAGCAGAACGAACCAATAAACGATTTTGCCGATCAGTGTCGAGATCGGTACTTGAAGCCCGGCACGGGACAACAATTTGGTCAGACCGGTACCGCCCATCAGGCGATCAAGGCCCAATTTGGCGAGCAATTTGGAGAGCAGCGTGTCCAGCAGCTTGGCAACCACGAAGCCCAACAGCAGCACAACCAGTGCGCCGAACAGGTTCGGAATGAAGTTGGCAATCTTGGTCCATAACGCAGTCATTGCAGTGACGAGGCTTTGAGTCCAGAGATCAAGTTCCATATTCAATCAGCCTTATCAGCAGTGCGAGCGGTAGGTTTACGGTGACGGGAAACCGGCGAGACGTGCGCCGAACCGTTGTTAAGGGCGATCATCAGCGCGGGCAACCAGCGGCCCAGCAGGCTGAACAGATCGCCGGCGCCGACCTGGCGGTTGGCGGTTTTCAGTACACGCCCAAGGCACGCATCGTCGTCCCGGGTGGACGGGGTTGCGTTGAGCATGTCGCGCAAAGACTGTTCAAACGGATCGTGCATACGCACCTCTCTGATGTCTGTGAAAGACGCGACCAAATTTGCCCGGGTCACATGACGAATGTTCAGACCCAACGCAAACGCCGGAATAACCACCACTGCCCGAGCGCTACCGAGACCATCATCAGGCAGGCGATCAGGAAGCCATACGGACTTGCAGAGAACGGAATACCGCCCACATTGATACCAAGCAAACCGGTCAGAAAACTCATCGGCAAAAAGATCCCGGTGATTATTCCGAAGCGGTACATCGTGCGGTTCATGCGCACGCTCAATCGCCGGTCTTCGGCCTCGAGGACCAGCCCTACTCGCTCGCGGGTCAGTTCCAGCTCTTCAAGATAGCGGGTCAAACTGTTGTTCAATTCGTTCCAGTAGTCGCCGTCATCCTCGACAAACCAAGGCAGTTTTATCCGCGTCAGCTGGCCAAAGATATCGCGCTGCGGAGCGAGAAAACGCTTCAGTCCGGCCGCCCTGCGACGGATCTGAAGAACAGCGCCATGCTCAGGCGTATACCGTTCGTCGGCGTCTATTTTTTCTTCTTCCTCATCGACGATTTCCGAGAGGCACGTGACCAGATCCTGCACCTTGTTGGTGAGGTACTGCGCCATATAAAGGATGAGTTCGGATGCTGTCTTCGGACCTTTGCCTTCGTTGAGCTGCACCAGCAATTCATCGGTGGCCCGCAGCGGGCGCAAGCGCAACGAGATAACCCGCTGCGGCGAGGCGAAGATGCGCACCGAGACCATGTCTTCCGGTTCGGCACCGGGGTTCATGTTGATCCCGCGCAAAAACAGCAGCAGCTCGTTATCAGCCAGCGGCAACAGGCGCGGCCGGGTGTTCTCTTCAAGCAGCAGGTCACAGCTGAATTCGCTCAGACCACTGGATTGACGCAGCCAGGTCTGGGTTTGCGGATGGCTGCGATCCCAGTGCAGCCACAGGCTTTCGTGCGCCTGCAACTGCAAGTCATCGAGTTCAGTCCGGGCTATCGAACGCGCGCCGCCTTTACCGTCCAGCACCAGGGCATGCACCAGACCCCATTGCGCGTTTTCTTCCTCGAACATCCTCAGCCCTTTTTTGGTTTCGCTTATTACTCAGGCATCTTCAGCGGGCTGGGCGAGATGATCACACCGTTGTTGTCCGCGTAAATGTAATGACCTGGATGGAAGGTTACGCCGGCAAAGGTCACCGCGACGTTGAGGTCGCCGATGCCGCGCTTGTCGGTTTTCATTGGATGGCTGGCCAGCGCTTGCACGCCGAGATCGGTTTGGGCGATGACATCGACGTCGCGAATACAGCCGTAGATAACCAGCCCTTCCCAGCCGTTTTTCGCCGCTTTCTCGGCCAGCATGTCGCCCAGCAGTGCACGACGCAGGGAACCGCCGCCATCGACAACCAGGACCTTGCCATCACCTTTGAGATCGACTTGCTCCTTGACCAGCGAGTTGTCTTCGAAACACTTGATGGTCACGATTTCGCCGCCGAAAGAATCACGGCCACCGAAATTGCTGAACATCGGTTCCAGCACCTGCACCAGTTCCGGATAGGCGTCGCACAGGTCAGGCGTGAGGTAATGGTTCATCGAGAAACTCCTGTAAAGAGGAAAGCGACACGAACATCACTGATGATTCAGCCATTGAAAATGACCAGAATCGCTGAATGCGTCATATCTTAGCCGCAAGCCGATCAGAGCGAAATGCCCTTGATAGAGCATCAGGCTCAGACCGCCGTGGCCAAATCGGCTTTTTCACCGAGCAAAGGCGTCTGTTGATCAACCAGCCAGCGAGCGACCAGCGGCCACACCTCTGCCTGCGCGGCTTTGCTGACGAGCATCTCGACGTGACCGAAATTGTCGCCGAAGCCCTGGCCGCGCCCCAGTTCGATGAATTGCTTTTGCTCGGAGCCGATCTGCTCGAACAATTTACGGCAAGCCCAACTCGGGTCTTGATGATCGCCGCTGGCGCTCACGGCCAACACCGGCAACTGAACATTGGCCAAACCCTTCCACCAATCCTTGTCCGCATCGCCAAAACGGCCGAACAGGCCATACCAGCGCATGCTTTCCACGGCGAGGCCAATGGGCTCGTCTTCAGGGCCACGCTTTAGCCGCGAACCAGACAACTGAGCGAAACGCTTGAGAATGAAACGCCCGCCCCACTCCACGGGCGGAATCTTCAGCGGCCAGTAAGTACGACTGACTTGCGTGCCGAAGAATGCCGCAGACGCCACCACGGGCTCACCGATGTACTCACCACCCAACGCAGCCGCCAGCGTGATGCCGCCCAACGAGTGGCCAATCCAGTGCGGAATCTGACCACTCTGTTCACGCACGAACGCGCCGATGGCTGGCAAATCGTAACGAGCGTAGTCGGCAACCCGGTTCTTGCGGTAGTTGTGGTTGCGCTGTGACAAGCCGTGCCCACGCATTTCCGGGATCCACACATCGAACCCAAGGCGCGTCAAATAAGCGCCCAGGCCCAGGCCCTTGGGCGAGAACCAGAAGCGCCGATTGGAAAAACTGCCGTGCAACAGAATGATCGGCACACCGCGCGCCGCCGAGTCATCGGCCATGCCAAGCCGCGTGACCGCCAGTTCGACGGTGCCATCAGGGCTGTTACCAGGTTTCAAACGATAAACGTCTTCGCTCAAATCACCGCGACGTTCGGCGCTGATCAGGGCGACAGGAAATAGGTTACTGCTGCTTTGCATAATGCTCTTGCACAAAAAAGGGCGGCATCCAGATGGAGCTCGCCCTGATTGAATCACCGAAAGTACCCGATCAGTGTGAGAGCGAGCCTGCTCGCGAAAGCGGTGTATCAGCCAACATCCTTGGTGGATGTCAGTCCGCCTTCGCGAGCAGGCTCGCTCCCACAGGAAGCGGCCCTTTCTCTCACACCATCAGACTGCTGCTTGACCTTCAGCCAGGAAGAACCAGGTTTCCAACACGGAATCAGGGTTCAACGAAACGCTTTCGATGCCTTGTTCCATCAGCCACTTGGCCAGGTCCGGGTGGTCCGAAGGGCCCTGGCCGCAGATGCCGATGTACTTGCCAGCCTTGTTGCACGCGGCAATGGCGTTGGCCAGCAGCTTCTTGACCGCCGGATTACGCTCGTCGAACAGGTGCGCGATGATCCCGGAGTCACGGTCCAGGCCCAGCGTCAGCTGAGTCAGGTCGTTCGAACCGATAGAGAAACCGTCGAAGAACTCGAGGAACTCTTCGGCCAGGATCGCGTTGGACGGCAGTTCGCACATCATGATGATGCGCAGGCCGTTTTCGCCACGCTTCAGACCGTTTTCCGCCAACAGGTCGATGACCTGGCTCGCTTCGCCCAGGGTACGGACGAATGGCACCATGATTTCAACGTTGGTCAGGCCCATCTCGTTGCGCACGCGCTTGAGGGCACGGCATTCGAGTTCGAAGCAGTCACGGAACGATTCGCTGATGTAACGCGAAGCGCCACGGAAACCCAGCATCGGGTTTTCTTCTTCCGGCTCGTAAAGCTTGCCGCCGATCAGGTTGGCGTATTCGTTGGACTTGAAGTCCGACAGGCGCACGATGACCTTTTTCGGCGTGAACGCGGCTGCCAGGGTGCTGATGCCTTCAACCAGCTTCTCGACGTAGAAACCGACCGGATCGTCGTAGCCGGCAATGCGCTTGTCGACGCTGTCCTTGATGTCCTGCGGCAGCCCGGCGTAGTTCAGCAGCGCCTTGGGGTGCACACCGATCATGCGGTTGATGATGAACTCCAGACGGGCCAGGCCCACACCGGCGTTCGGCAATTGCGCGAAGTCGAAGGCGCGGTCCGGGTTGCCGACGTTCATCATGATCTTGAACGGCAGATCCGGCATGGCATCAACCGAGTTTTTCTTGATGTCGAAGCCCAGTTCGCCTTCGAAGATGTAACCGGTGTCGCCTTCAGCACAGGAAACAGTCACACCCTGGCCGTCTTTCAACAGCTGGGTGGCATTGCCGCAACCGACCACGGCCGGGATGCCCAGCTCGCGAGCGATGATCGCCGCGTGGCAAGTACGACCGCCACGGTTGGTGACGATGGCGCTGGCGCGCTTCATGACCGGTTCCCAGTCCGGGTCGGTCATGTCGGAAACCAGTACGTCACCTGGCTGGACCTTGTCCATTTCGGACACGTCCTTGATGATCCGCACCTTGCCGGCGCCGATGCGCTGGCCGATGGCGCGACCTTCAACCAGCACAGTGCCGGTTTCTTTCAGCAGGTAACGCTCCATGACGTTGGCCTGGGTGCGGCTCTTCACGGTTTCAGGACGGGCCTGAACGATGTAGAGCTTGCCGTCATCACCATCCTTGGCCCATTCGATGTCCATCGGGCACTTGTAGTGCTTTTCGATGATCATCGCTTGCTTGGCCAACTCGCTGACTTCGGCGTCGCTGAGGCAAAAACGTGCGCGATCGGCCTTGTCGACATCAATGGTCTTGACCGATTTACCGGCCGTGGCCACTTCGCCGTAAATCATCTTGATGGCTTTGCTGCCCAGGTTGCGACGCAGGATGGCCGGACGACCGGCTGCCAGCGTGCCTTTGTGGACATAGAACTCATCCGGGTTTACCGCGCCTTGTACGACGGTTTCACCCAGGCCGTAAGCGCCGGTGATAAACACCACGTCACGGAAACCCGATTCGGTATCCAGGGTGAACATCACGCCGGCCGTGCCGGTTTCGGAGCGGACCATGCGCTGTACGCCGGCCGACAGGGCTACCAACTTGTGGTCGAAGCCCTGATGCACACGATAGGAAATCGCGCGATCGTTAAACAGTGAAGCGAACACCTCTTTGGCGGCGCGAATGACGTTTTCGACACCACGGATGTTCAGGAAGGTTTCCTGCTGACCGGCAAAAGAAGCGTCCGGCAAGTCTTCGGCGGTAGCGGAAGAGCGCACGGCCACGGCCATGTCAGGGTTGCCGGCCGACAGCGTGGCGAACGCGGTACGGATCTCGGCGTTGAGCTTCTCGGGGAACTCGGCTTCCATGATCCATTTGCGGATCTGGGCGCCGGTCTTGGCGAGGGCGTTGACATCGTCGACGTCCAGGGCGTCGAGGGCGGCGTGGATCTGATCGTTCAGGCCGCTCAGTTCCAGAAAATCACGATAAGCCTGAGCTGTCGTGGCAAAGCCACCGGGCACCGATACACCGGCACCTGCAAGGTTACTGATCATCTCGCCCAGGGATGCGTTCTTGCCCCCCACATGCTCTACATCATGGACGCCGAGCTTATCGAGGGAAACTACGTACTCTACCAAGGTGATCTCTCCACTAACTGTGTTGGAAAAGCTCAGAAGCCGGCTGCTCATGGAGCGTTTGCCAGCTGTATGGCCTGGACCTGGAAAATAAGTGAGAATGCGGGCCAATGGCGGCCGGCAAAATCGCGCCTATCATATCCAAGATTCGTCACTAGCTTAAGGCCCAAGGTGCAAATGAAACGATCTGCTTTCTTTATTTCCGACGGCACGGGCATTACGGCCGAAACCCTCGGGCAAAGCCTGTTGGCGCAGTTCGAAAACATTACCTTCAGCAAATTCACGCGCCCGTACATCGACAACGTGGATAAAGCGCGGGCCATGGTACAACAAATCAACAAAGCCGCCGAAACTGACGGCTTCCGGCCGATCATCTTCGACACCATCGTCAATCAGGATATTCGTGAGATTCTGGCGACTTCGAATGGTTTCATGATCGATATTTTCTCGACCTTCCTCGCACCGCTGGAGCAGGAACTGACCGAGCACTCTTCCTACACCGTCGGTAAATCCCATTCGATTGGCACCAATTCCAATTACATGGAGCGCATCGAGGCGGTGAATTTCGCCCTGGACAACGATGACGGGGCCCGCACGCACTATTACGACAAGGCCGACCTGATTCTGGTGGGCGTGTCACGCTGCGGTAAAACCCCGACCTGCCTGTACATGGCCATGCAATTCGGCATCCGCGCCGCCAACTACCCGCTGACCGAAGATGACATGGAGCGCCTGCAATTACCGGCGGCGCTGCGTGCGCACCAGCACAAGCTGTTCGGCCTGACCATCGACCCGGACCGCCTCACCGCAATTCGCAACGAGCGCAAACCCAACAGCCGTTATTCGAGTTATGCCCAGTGCGAGTTTGAAGTGCGCGAAGTGGAAAATCTGTTCCGCCGCGAGAACATCCCGCACATCAATTCCACGCATTTTTCGGTGGAAGAAATTTCCGCGAAGATCCTCGTCGAAAAAGGCGTGGAGCGGCGGTTCAAGTAAAATTATATTGCCTGACCTGCCGCCATCGCGAGCAGGCTCGCTCCCACAGGGAATCTCCGGCGAACACAAGGTGTGCGTACAACAAAAATCCCCTGTGGGAGATCCTCGTCGAAAAAGGCGTGGAGCGGCGGTTCAAGTAAAATTATATTGCCTGACCTACCGCCATCGCGAGCAGGCTCGCTCCCACAGGGAATCGTCGGTGAACACAAGGTGTGTGTACGACAAAAATCCCCTGTGGGAGATCCTCGTCGAAAAAGGCGTGGAGCGGCGGTTCAAGTAAAATTATATTGCCTGACCTGCCGCCATCGCGAGCAGGCTCGCTCCCACAGGGAATCGTCGGTGAACACAAGGTGTGTGTACGACAAAAATCCCCTGTGGAAGATTCTCGTCGAAAAAGGCGTGGAGCGGCGGTTCAAGTAAAATCATATTGTCTGACCTGCCGCCATCGCGAGCAGGCTCGCTCCCACAGGGAATCTTCGGTGAACACAAGGTTTGTGTACGACAAAAATCCCCTGTGGGAGCGAGCCTGCTCGCGATGAACGATTACGCGGTCTCTGCCAACGCCCCCGCCAGCGCTTCAAAGCCTTGCAGCAACAACCGATCATCCCCCACCGAATTACACACACTGGCCCGCACAAACTGCGGAACAGTCGCGTGCCCCACCGCAAAAACCTCGGCCGTCGCCACCAGGTAGTTATTTTCCTTGAGCTGCTCAGCAATTTGCGAGGCGCGCCATGGCTCCGGCACTGCGATCCAGAAGTGCGGACTGTGCGGATGGGTTTTATAAACCAGCCCCGCAAGCGTCTCGCTAACCAGTGCCTTGCGCCGACTTATTTCGGCAATCTGCTGTTCCAACAACTGTTCGGCGATGCCATTTTCTATCCATTGAGTCGCCACCTCGAGGGTCAACGGGCTAGCCATCCAGCAGGTACCACGCACCGCTGCGCTCAAGCGTGCGATCAACGGTTGCGGCGCATGCAGGAAACCGACGCGCAAACCGGCTGAAACCGCTTTGCTCAAACTGCCGATCAACACTGAACGCTCCGGCGCAAAATGGCTCAGAGGCAAAGGGCGCTGCTGAGCCAACACGGCGTGTGCCTCGTCTTCGACAATCAGTAGATTGTGCTGCCGGCAAACGTCGGCGATCGCCTCGCGCCGAGCAACAGACATGACTGCAGCGGTAGGATTTTGCAGCGTGGGTGTGCAGTACAACGCCGACACGCGATTGATTCGGCAGACCTCATCGAGCGCTTCGGGCGCCAGCCCTTCTTCATCCATCGCGACACCGATCAGCTTGATCCCCAGCATGCGCGCAACACTGATCAAGCCTGGGTAAGTCAGCTGCTCTGTGACCACGGTATCGCCGGCCTTGAGCAGTGCCATCAAGGCACACAACAAACCGTGCTGACCGCCGTTAACGCAAACGATCTGCTCGGCATTCGGTGTGAAGTCCTGGTGGCTCAGCCATTGCGCCCCCGCAGCCCGATGGCGCAACAGACCCGCCTCGGCGGTGTAGCCGCTGATGTGCTGCAGCGTCTGCGCATCGATGGCAATCGCTTGCAGGCTCTGACTTAGAAAATGCACGTCCTGCCCCGGAATAGGCTGGTTACGGCTCATGTCAAAAAAAGGTTGAGGCTCGGTACTGACGTTACGAAAGCCGCCATCGCGTGGGCGCTCCATTCCGCGCTGACGTACGTAAGTGCCGTCGCCGACACGAGCGACCACCAGCCCGATACGTTCGAGCTCGCCGTAGGCGCGGCTGATGGTGCCGATGGTCACGCGCAGGCTGTCCGCCAACAGTCGGTGCGGCGGCAATTTGCAACCGGGCTCGATCACCCCTTCGGCAATAGCTTTTTCGATAGCGTCGGCCAGGCGTTTGTACTTCACACCCAGACCATTGGCCAGGCCATCGCGCAGGATTGACACCATGGCAATACTTACTTTGACAGTCATTCGCGCCCCGAATAGCGTGCTTGAAACAGGTTCAATCAGGGATAGACCTTTTCCAGATGCAGGTCAATTCCAAAGACGCCAGGAGCTATGCCATGTCCACCGCCATCAGCGCACCGTCCAGTAATGCCAAACCGTGGTTGGCCTCGGTGATCACCAGCGTACTGTTCCTGATCGTGTGCCTGAGCTGGGGCACGACATGGCTAGGGATCAAGATCGCGGTAGAAACCGTGCCGCCACTGACGGCCGCCGGGCTGCGGTTCCTGATTGCCTTCCCGTTGTTTTTGGGCTTCGCCCTGATACGCCGCGAGCCGTTGTTTTTCCCCAGGGAAAGCCGCTGGTTTTTTGTGTTTGTGACGCTGTCGTACTTCAGCCTGCCGTATTACCTGCTGAACTACGGCGAGATGCATGTTTCATCGGGGCTGACCGCACTTTTGTTCAGTTGTATGCCCGTGTTTATCCTGGTGTTTTCCGCGCTGTTTCTGCGCGAGAAAATCTACCCGTCACAAGTGGTCGGCATCGCCATCGGCTTCGGCAGCTTGTTCATGATTATTCGCAGCCAAGGGCTGCACCTGGACCATGCGGAATTGTTTGGCGTACTGGCAATTCTCTGCGCGGCGATCATGCATGCGCTGTGTTACGTGGTGACCAAAAAACACGGCACGGCGATCAGCGTGATCACCTACAACACACTGCCGATAGGGATTGCCGGCCTGATGCTGTTTGTCGCGGGGATGAACGTCGAAGCGCCGGTTTTCAGTGCGATCAGCACACGCTCGTGGAGTGCCCTGCTGTATCTGGGGCTGTTTGCATCGGTGGGCGGGTTTATCGTTTATTTCCTGCTGCTGAAACGGCTAAGCCCGATTATTTTGTCGTTCGTGTTCATCATTTTTCCGGTGTTCGCGGTGATCATCGGCGCCTGGTACGAAGGGCAAACCTTGTCCCAGGAGCTGATGATGTATTCAGCCATTTTGCTGATGGGATTTGCGATCACCAAATTGCCCGTGGAAAAATGGCTCAGATCACCCACAAATCAATGAAACGGTTCACCGGCGTTGCTTCAAGCTTTGCCTGATCCTTGCACAAAGCAAAAATGTCGGCGCTACGCGAAGCGGTGAAACGTGTCGCCAGGTTGGCTTTGAATTTGTCTTCCAGCAACGGAATGCCATCGACGCGGCGACGTCGATGGCCAATCGGGTACTCCACCACTACGTTCTCGGTGCTCGAGCCGTCCTTGAAAAACACCTGGATCGCGTTGGCGATCGAGCGCTTGTCTGGTTCAAGGTATTCGCGGGTGTATTGCGGGTTTTCGACGATGACCATTTTCTCGCGCAGCACGTCGATGAGCGGATGCGCGGCGTGGAATTCATCCTCGTATTGCTCGGCAACCAGATTACCGAACGCCAGCGGCACGGCGGTCATGTACTGAATGCAGTGATCACGATCCGCCGCGTTCGCCAGCGGCCCCACCTTGGAAATAATCCGGATCGCCGACTCGTGAGTGGTGATAACGATCTTGTCGATTTCATGCAGGCGATTTCTGACCTGCGGGTGCAAGGTCACGGCGGCTTCACAAGCGGTTTGCGCGTGAAACTCGGCCGGA
Organism: Gordonia sp. IEGM753; assembly: GCF_050321825.1. Classification (NCBI taxonomy): domain Bacteria; kingdom Bacillati; phylum Actinomycetota; class Actinomycetes; order Mycobacteriales; family Gordoniaceae; genus Gordonia; species Gordonia sp. IEGM753. The sequence goes on along the minus strand of NZ_JBNQGB010000001.1, from coordinate 329,605 downwards.
AAACTGATTTTGAACAACACGTTTTCCATCACGTAGCTGCCGTACGCGCGGGAGAAGCTGAAAGCCCTTTTGTCTAGCGGTTTGAGCGCCAGGTCGTTGTTGGTGTGGCTGAACAGCACGTCGTAAAAACCCCACTGCTTGGCGGTCAGCACGCCTGGAATACCCATTTCGCCTCGCATCGCGATATCGGCCAGGCGCACGCCACGGCTGGACGCGTCGCCCGCCGCCCATGACTTGCGCGACCCGGCGTTTGGCGCATGACGATAAGTGCGCAGCGCCTGGCCGTCGGCGAAGGCATGCGACAACGCCGCAAGCAATTGCTCGCGATTGGCGCCCATGAGTTTGGCGGTGACGGCGGTTGAGGCGACTTTCACCAGAATGACGTGATCGAGCCCAACCCGATTGAAGGAGTTTTCCAGGGCAATCACACCCTGGATTTCATGGGCCATGATCATCGTCTCAAGCACTGCGCGCACAGTCAGTGGGGCATCGCCATTGGCCACGCGTTTTTGCGACAGGTGATCGGCCACCGCAAGAATGCCGCCGAGGTTATCGGAGGGGTGTCCCCATTCGGCAGCGAGCCAGGTGTCGTTGTAGTCGAGCCAGCGCACGATGCAGCCGATGTCCCATGCGGCTTTCACCGGGTCCAGGCGAAAACGGGTGCCCGGCACCCGAGCGCCAAAAGGCACGACGGTGCCTTCGACAATCGGGCCCAGGTGCTTGGTGCATTCGGGAAAGCGCAGCGCCAGCAGGCCGCAGCCCAAGGTGTCCATCAGGCAGTTACGGGCTGTATCGAGCGCTTCTTGGGATTCGATTTTGAAGTTGAGGACGTAGTCTGCGATGTCCTGCAGGACCGTGTCGTAGTCGGGGCGGTTGTTCAGGTCGACGTTGGCGCTCATGTTCGATTCACTCGTGAAGTGGTTCGTTGATGGGACCTCGGTTCAGGGGCAGTTCCGGTTGTTTACCATTTCTTATTTTGAAGTGCATTCAACGGTGGGAGCGAGCCTGCTCGCGATGGCGTTAACTCAGTCGACATCAATTTTGCCGGAAGACCGCTATCGCGAGCAGGCTCGCTCCCACCATGGGGCCTGTTCCAGCCACAGACTCCGTGTGCGCCAGAGGTCCCCTGTGGGAGCGAGCCTGCTCGCGATGGCGTTGGATCAGTCGACATCACTTTTGCTGAAAGACCGCAATCGCGAGCAGGCTCGCTCCCACATTGGTTGGGTGTGTGGATTAGAAAGCGTCGCCCGGAATACGGACGTAACCTTCCATCAACACCCGTGCACTGCGGCTCATGATGGCTTTTTTGACCACCCACTCACCGTTTTCCTGGCTGGCTTCAGCGCCAACGCGCAACGTGCCGGACGGATGCCCGAAGCGCACGGCGTTGCGCTCGATGCCGCCCGCCGCCAGATTGACCAATGTGCCGGAAATCGCTGCGGCCGTGCCGATTGCGACGGCCGCGGTGCCCATCATGGCGTGGTGCAATTTACCCATCGACAGCGCACGTACCAGCAAGTCGACATCACCCGCCGCAATCGCCTTGCCGCTGGAGGCGACGTAGGCCGCAGGCTTGGCAACGAACGCGACTTTTGGCGTGTGCTGACGTTTGGCCGCCTCATCAAGATTGCTGATCAGGCCCATGCGCAACGCGCCGTAAGCACGAATGGTCTCAAACATTGCCAAGGCTTTCGGATCGCCGTTGATCGCGCCTTGCAACTCGGTGCCGGTGTAACCGATGTCTTCGGCATTCACAAAAATGGTCGGGATGCCGGCATTGATCATGGTTGCCTTGAAGGTTCCGACGCCAGGCACTTCCAGGTCGTCGACCAGGTTGCCGGTCGGAAACATCGAACCACCGCCGCCCTCTTCTTCTGCCGCCGGGTCCATGAATTCGACTTGGACTTCTGCTGCCGGGAAGGTCACGCCGTCGAGTTCGAAATCACCGGTTTCCTGCACTTCACCGTTGGTGATAGGCACATGCGCAATGATGGTCTTGCCGATGTTGGCCTGCCACACGCGAACAACCGCCACGCCGTTGTGCGGAATGCGACTGGCATCTACCAGGCCATTGCTGATGGCAAACGAGCCGACTGCCGCCGACAGGTTGCCGCAGTTACCGCTCCAGTCGACAAAAGGCTTGTCGATGGAGACCTGGCCAAACAGGTAATCGACGTCGTGATCAGCCTTGATGCTTTTCGACAGAATCACGGTTTTGCTGGTGCTGGACGTTGCACCGCCCATGCCGTCGATTTGCTTGTCGTACGGGTCCGGGCTGCCGATGACGCGCAGCAACAGCGCATCGCGGGCGGGGCCTGGAACCTGCGCCGCTTCGGGCAAATCCTGCAGGCTGAAAAACACGCCTTTACTGGTGCCGCCGCGCATATAAGTGGCAGCGATCTTGATTTGAGGTACGTGAGCCATGTCATTCCTCTAATGGCCGCAGGGGATTGAAGCCCCTGCGGCTTTGCGTTTTAAACGGCTACTGCCGATTCAAGGAAGTCCTGCGCGAAACGTTGCAACACGCCGCCAGCCTCGTAAATCGACACTTCTTCGGCGGTGTCGAGACGACACATCACCGGCACTTCAACGCGCTCACCATTTTTGCGATTGATCACCAACGTCAGTTCGGCACGCGGCGTGCGCTCACCGATCACGTCGTAGGTTTCGCTGCCATCGATGGCCAGGGTATGGCGATCGGTGCCCGGTTTGAACTCCAGCGGCAGCACGCCCATGCCCACCAGGTTGGTGCGGTGAATGCGCTCGAAACCTTCAGCGGCAATGGCTTCCACACCCGCCAGTCGCACGCCTTTGGCTGCCCAGTCGCGGGACGAACCCTGACCGTAGTCGGCACCGGCAATGATGATCAGCGGCTGCTTGCGTTCCATGTAGGTTTCAATCGCTTCCCACATGCGCATGACCTGGCCCTCAGGCTCTACGCGCGCCAGTGAACCCTGCTTGACCTTGCCGTTTTCCTGAACCATTTCATTGAACAGTTTCGGGTTGGCAAAGGTTGCGCGCTGAGCGGTCAAGTGGTCGCCGCGGTGCGTCGCGTAAGAGTTGAAATCCTCTTCCGGCAAGCCCATTTTCGCCAGGTATTCGCCGGCGGCGCTGTCGAGCATGATCGCGTTGGAAGGCGACAGGTGATCGGTGGTGATGTTGTCTGGCAGCACCGCCAATGGGCGCATGCCCTTCAGCGGACGGGCGCCGGCCAGCGCACCTTCCCAGTACGGCGGACGACGGATGTAGGTGCTCATTTCGCGCCAGTCGTACAGCGGCGTAACTTTCGGGCCGGTGTCTTCGTGGATCGCAAACATTGGAATGTAGACCTGGCGGAACTGCTCAGGCTTGACCGAAGCCTTGACCACCGCGTCGATTTCTTCGTCGCTCGGCCAGATATCTTTCAGGCGAATTTCTTTACCGTCGACCACGCCCAGCACGTCTTTTTCGATGTCAAAACGGATGGTCCCGGCGATGGCGTAAGCAACCACCAGCGGTGGCGAAGCGAGGAACGCGTTTTTGGCGTACGGGTGAATCCGGCCGTCGAAGTTGCGGTTGCCGGACAGCACAGCGGTCGCGTACAGATCGCGGTCGATGATTTCTTGCTGGATCACCGGGTCGAGTGCACCCGACATGCCGTTGCAGGTCGTGCAGGCAAAGGCCACGATGCCAAAACCGAGCTGTTCCAGTTCACGGGTCAAACCGGCTTCGTCGAGGTACAAGGCCACGGTTTTCGAACCCGGCGCCAAGGACGATTTGACCCACGGCTTGCGGGTCAATCCGAGCGCGTTGGCATTGCGCGCCAGCAGACCGGCGGCGATGACGTTGCGCGGGTTACTGGTGTTGGTGCAACTGGTGATGGCAGCGATGATCACCGCGCCATCCGGCATCTGCCCGGGCACTTCGTCCCATTGGCCAGAGATGCCTTGGGCAGCGAGGTCCGAGGTGGCAACGCGCGCATGCGGGTTGCTCGGGCCAGCCATGTTGCGCACCACCGAGGACAGGTTGAAGGTCAAGCCGCGCTCGTATTGCGCACCCTTCAAGCTGTCGGCCCACAGGCCTGTGGTTTTCGCGTAGTTCTCGACCAACTGCACCTGCTCGTCTTCACGGCCGGTAAGCTTGAGGTAGTCGATGGTCTGCTGGTCGATGTAGAACATCGCCGCGGTGGCGCCGTATTCCGGGGCCATGTTGGAGATCGTTGCGCGGTCGCCAAGGGTGAGCGCACTTGCGCCTTCACCAAAGAACTCGAGCCATGCGCCCACCACTTTTTGCTTGCGCAGGAATTCGGTCAGCGCCAACACCATGTCGGTGGCAGTGATGCCCGGTTGCAGCTTGCCGGTCAACTCAACGCCAACACTTTCCGGCAGACGCATCCACGATGCGCGGCCGAGCATCACGCTTTCCGCTTCCAGGCCGCCGACACCAATGGCGATCACACCGAGGGCGTCGACATGCGGCGTATGGCTGTCAGTACCCACGCAGGTATCAGGGAATGCCACGCCGTCACGCACCTGAATCACCGGCGACATTTTCTCGAGGTTGATCTGGTGCATGATCCCGTTACCCGGCGGAATCACATCAACGTTCTTGAAGGCTTTTTTGGTCCAGTTGATGAAATGAAAACGGTCTTCGTTACGACGGTCTTCGATGGCACGGTTCTTCTCGAACGCTTCTGGATCGAAACCGCCGCGCTCAACGGCCAGCGAGTGGTCGACGATCAATTGGGTCGGCACCACCGGGTTCACTTGTGCCGGATCACCACCTTGCAAAGCGATGGCGTCGCGCAGGCCGGCGAGGTCGACCAGGGCGGTCTGGCCAAGAATGTCGTGGCACACGACGCGCGCCGGGAACCATGGAAAATCGAGGTCGCGTTTGCGCTCGATGAATTGCTTCAAGGAGTCTGTGAGCGTGGCCGGATCGCAGCGACGCACCAGGTTCTCCGCGAGTACGCGGGAGGTGTACGGCAGGGTGTCATAGGCGCCAGGCTGGATGGCTTCGACCGCCGCACGGACGTCGAAGTAATCCAGATGACTGCCGGGCAGCGATTTGCGAAATTCAGTGTTCATCAGGTCGGGACTCGGTCACGGTAGTTGCACAAGGTGGGCCTGGCACCCGGTTTGAATTCAACACAATCCACTGTGGGAGCAAGCCTGCTCGCGATAGCGATGTAACTGGCGACATTGATGTTGCCTGTCAGTCCGTCATCGCGAGCAGGCTCGCTCCCACAGGGATCTGTGTTGGATTCAGATCCCGGTGCAGGCCTCCCCCACTCAGCGTTGTTCGATTGGCACGAACTTGCGCTGTTCGACGCCGATGTATTCGGCGCTCGGGCGGATGATGCGGTTGTTGGCACGCTGTTCAAACACATGCGCCGCCCAGCCTGTCAGGCGCGAGCAGACGAAAATCGGCGTGAACAACTGGGTCGGAATGCCCATGAAGTGGTACGTCGACGCATGGTAGAAGTCAGCGTTCGGGAACAGTTTTTTCTGCTCCCACATGGTCTTGTCGATCGCTTCGGAAACCGGAAACAACACGGTGTCTCCCACTTCGTCGGCAAGCTTTTTCGCCCAGCCCTTGATCACTTCATTGCGTGGGTCGCTGTCCTTATAGATAGCGTGACCGAAGCCCATGATCTTGTCTTTCCGCTCAAGCATGCCGAGCGTGCCTTTGATCGCCTCTTCGGGCGAACTGAAGCGCTCGATCATTTCCATCGCCGCCTCGTTGGCGCCGCCGTGCAGCGGGCCGCGCAAGGAGCCGATAGCAGCAGTGATGCACGAATACAGGTCGGACAATGTCGAAGCACACACCCGCGCGGTAAACGTCGAGGCGTTGAACTCGTGCTCTGCGTACAGGATCAGCGAAACGTTCATCACCTTGACGTGCAACTCGCTTGGCTTCTTGCTGTGCAGCAGGTGCAGGAAATGACCACCAATGGTTCGCTCGTCGCTGACGCAACTGATGCGCTTGCCATCGTGGCTGAAGCGATACCAGTAGCACATGATCGCCGGGAACGCGGCCAGCAGACGGTCGGTCTTGTCGTGCTGCTCGCTGAAGTCTTGCTCAGGCTCAATGTTGCCGAGGAACGAGCAACCGGTGCGCATGACATCCATCGGATGTGCATCGGCAGGAATGCGTTCCAGCACTTCCTTCAACGCTTGCGGCAGGTCACGCAGCTTGCTCAGTTTGTCTTCGTAAGCCGCGAGTTGGGCTTTGCTCGGCAACTCGCCGTAAAGCAGCAGGTAAGCCACTTCTTCAAACTGTGCATCCGCCGCCAGCTCGCGAACATCGTAGCCGCGGTAGGTCAGGCCGGCACCGGCCTGGCCCACGGTGGACAGTGCGGTTTGTCCGGCAACCTGGCCACGGAGCCCGGCGCCACTGAGTACTTTTGCTTCAGCCATTGCTGTCTCCAATCTTGAATTTATTTGGGAAACCTGTGGGAACGAGCCTGCTCGCGATGGTGGACGCCATACCTCGGTGCATCAGGGACACCGCATTATCGTTAACGTCCTTCGCGAGCAGGTTCGCTCCTACAATTACTTCTTCGCGGCAAACAACGCATCGAGCTTCTGCTCGAAGGTGTGGTAGTCGATGCGATCGTAAAGCTCCATGCGAGTTTGCATGGTGTCGATGACGTTCTGTTGCGTGCCATCGCGGCGGATGGCGGTGTACACGTTTTCCGCAGCCTTGTTCATCGCGCGGAACGCGGACAATGGGTATAGCACCAGCGACACGTCAGCGGCAGCGAGCTGCTCGGTGGTGTACAGCGGGGTCGCGCCAAACTCGGTGATATTGGCCAGGATCGGGGCTTTCACGCGATTGGCGAACAGCTTGTACATGTCCAGCTCGGTGATGGCTTCCGGGAAAATCATGTCGGCGCCAGCCTCGACACAGGCAGCAGCACGATCCAGTGCCGACTCCAGGCCTTCCACCGCCAGGGCGTCGGTGCGGGCCATGATCACGAAGCTGTCATCGGTACGCGCATCGACCGCAGCCTTGATGCGATCGACCATTTCCTGCAACGACACGATTTCTTTGTTTGGACGATGCCCACAGCGCTTGGCGCCGACCTGGTCTTCGATATGGATTGCTGCCGCACCGAACTTGATCATCGATTTGACGGTACGCGCCACATTGAACGCCGAGGAACCGAAACCGGTGTCCACGTCCACCAGCAGCGGCAGGTCGCAGACGTCGGTGATGCGGCGCACGTCGGTCAGCACGTCATCCAGGCCGGTGATGCCCAGGTCCGGCACGCCGAGGGAGCCGGCAGCCACCCCGCCACCCGACAGATAAATCGCCTTGAAACCGGCGCGCTTGGCCAACAGTGCGTGGTTGGCGTTGATCGCGCCCACCACTTGCAGCGGATGCTCGCTGGCGACCGCATCGCGGAAACGCTGGCCTGGAGTGCTCTTGTTGGAACTCATGACTCACCTCGTTCAGTGGCTGTCGGGTTAGCACCGTCCTGATAGTGACGGGCAATATTGCGTTTGGAAGCGCCAATGTGGCGGCGCATCAACAACTCGGCCAGCTCACCGTCACGGTCGGCGATGGCATCGAGAATTCTGTGGTGTTCGGCAAAAGCCTGACGCGGGCGATTGGGGGTGGTGGAGAACTGGATGCGGTACATGCGCACCAGTTGATACAACTCGCCGCAGAGCATCTGGGTCAAGGTGCGGTTACCGCTGCCCTGAATGATTCGGTAGTGGAAGTCGAAATCGCCTTCCTGCTGGTAATAGCCAACACCGGCCTGAAACGCAGCATCGCGCTCATGGGTTTCCAGCACGCGGCGCAACTCGTCGATTTCTTCGAGCGTCATGCGCTCGGCTGCCAGGCGACACGCCATGCCTTCCAGCGACTCGCGGATTTCGTAGAGTTCCAGCAGCTCGGCATGATTGAGCGATACCACGCGGGCTCCGACGTGCGGCACCCGAACCAATAGCCTCTGGCCCTCCAACCGGTGAATCGCCTCGCGCAGCGGCCCGCGACTGATGCCATAGGTGCGCGCCAGCTCTGGCTCGGAGATCTTGCTGCCCGGGGCGATCTCGCCTTTGACGATAGCCGCCTGAATGCGTCGGAAGACGTTTTCGGAAAGTGTCTCCGAATCGTCTTGCGCTATGACCGGGGGATCGAGTTGATCCAGCATATTGTCGACACCTTGAAAGCTGATGCCGCAAAAACTAGCGAATACCACCCAAATAGTCAAAGAAAAAATGGGTATTGTCGACAATCGTCTAATAACTGGCCGCACCATAACGAAGCAGCCGTACCGGTTATAGCCGCCCCCCGGCGCTGGCGCCATAAAACCACCGTGCTAGAATGCCGCCCGCATTTGTCTGTGACATCTGCACTGCTTGTCATAAATAGTTGATAGGCCTACGAGGGAGCTTGCGCAGCGATGCCAGGGTCTTGAATTGAAGTACGGACCGCTGCGCACCAGGATTTATGAGACTCAAGCCCTTCCCCACATTCCTTTATCTTCTTTGCCTGCCAGGCGTCGCCGCGGCGGGGGAAAAGACCGTGTACGGCCTCAACGAGTACGCTTCGCTGGACGGAATTGACCTGCAGGTCGCCGCCAAACTCGACACCGGGGCTAAAACCGCCTCACTCAGTGCCCGCGATATCAAACGCTTCAAACGCAATGGCGAATCCTGGGTGCGCTTCTACTTGGCAATCGACGCCGCGCATTCGCACCCCATCGAACGGCCGTTGGCCCGCGTCAGCAAAATCAAGCGCCGGGCCGGTGATTACGACCCTGAAGAAGGCAAGAAGTACACCGCCCGTCCGGTCATCGAACTGGACATTTGCATGGGCTCCGCGTTACGCAGCATCGAAGTCAACCTGACCGACCGCAGCGCTTTTCAATACCCGCTCCTGATCGGGTCCGAAGCACTCAAACGCTTCGATGCGCTGGTTGACCCCAGTCTCAAATACGCTGCTGGCAAACCCGCCTGCGCCACCGACGCTCATACCGCAGAGTAATTCCAATGCGCTCTCTTACCCTCCATCTGAAAATCCTGATCACCATTCTGGTGGTGCTGGGCATTTCAGTTACGGCCTATCAAATCTTCGTGCTCGGCATTCCCGTGACCGAAGACGCCACCGACGACTTGTGGAACATCGATGCCAAGGTCGAGTTCGTCGCCAGTGCCAAGGATCCGGTCAAGATCCAGATGTTCGTGCCGCCCCTGAGCCGCGACTTTGTCAGCCTGAACGAAAGCTTCATCTCCAATAACTACGGCGTGGCCGTGAACCGGATCGATGGCAACCGCAAGGTCACCTGGTCGGCACGTCGGGCCAAGGGCAACCAGACTCTTTATTACCGTCTGGTGCTGACCAAACGCTACAGCGGTGAAAAATCCAAAATCAAGGGCCCGACCTTCCGCGACAGCATCGCCGTCGAAGGCGCAGAAAAAGTCGCCGCTGAAGCCCTGCTCGCGCCCATCCGCCAGCACTCCGCCGACGTCGAAACCTTCGTCGGCGAAGCGATCAAGCGTGTCAACAATCTCAACGACGACAACGTGAAACTGCTGCTCGGCGGCGATCCATCCACCGCGAACAAAGCCCGGATCGTCGAACTGGTGCTGTCCATTGCCCACGTGCCAGTGGAGAAGGTCCATACCATCCGCCTGGTGGCCGACCAACCGCAAACGCCTGAACTGTGGTTGCGCAGCTTCAACGGCTCCGATTGGCTGTACTTCAACCCGGAAACCGGCGAACAGGGCATGCCGACCGATCGCCTGTTGTGGTGGACCGGCGATGAAAACCTGATCACCGTTGATGGCGGCAAAAAAGCCAACGTGACGTTCAGCCTTAACAACAGCGAAATGAACGCCATTCGCCTGGCCAAGCTCACCGACGAAAACACCGACGCCAATTTCCTCGAATACTCGCTGTACGGCTTGCCACTGCAAACCCAGCAGACCTTCATGATCATGGTGATGATCCCGATTGGTGTGCTGGTGATCCTGATCCTGCGTAACCTGATTGGCTTGCAGACCCTGGGCACGTTTACCCCGGTGTTGATCGCCCTCGCCTTCCGAGAAACCCAACTGGGCTTCGGCATCGTGCTGTTTACGATCATCACGGCGCTGGGGCTGTCGCTGCGCTCCTACCTCGAACACCTGAAGCTGCAAATGCTGCCCAGGTTGTCGGTGGTGCTGACGTTTGTGGTGGTGCTGATCGCGGCGATCAGCCTGTTCAGTCACAAGCTCGGGCTGGAGCGCGGGTTGTCCGTGGCACTGTTCCCGATGGTGATCCTGACCATGACCATCGAACGCCTGTCGATCACCTGGGAAGAACGCGGTGGCGGTCATGCGATGAAAGTCGCCATTGGTACGCTGTTCGCCGCGTCCCTCGCACACCTGATCATGAGCGTGCCGGAACTGGTGTACTTCGTGTTCACGTTCCCGGCGATCCTGTTGATTCTGGTGGGCTTCATGCTGGCAATGGGTCGCTATCGCGGCTACCGCCTGACCGAACTGGTGCGTTTCAAGGCATTCCTCAAGAAGGCTGACGCCTGATGTTCGGGTTCTGGAAAACCTGGAAGGCCCTGGAAGCACGGGGCATCATGGGCATCAATCGGCGCAACGCAGACTACGTATTGAAGTACAACAAGCGCAGTCTGTATCCGATTGTCGATGACAAGATCATCACCAAGGAGCGCGCGATTGCCTCCGGCATTCATGTGCCGGAACTGTATGGCGTGATTTCCACCGAGAAAGAAATCGACAACCTCGACGAGATCATCGGCGGGCGCAACGACTTCGTGATCAAACCGGCCCAGGGCGCTGGCGGCGATGGCATCCTGGTGATCGCCGACCGCTTTGAAGGGCGTTACCGCACGGTGTCCGGCAAGATCATCAGCCACGAGGAAATCGAACACCAGATTTCCAGCATCCTCACCGGCCTCTACTCGCTGGGTGGCCACCGCGACCGCGCCTTGATCGAGTACCGCGTGATCCCGGACCAGATCTTCAAAAGCATCAGTTATGAAGGCGTGCCGGACATTCGCATCATTGTGCTGATGGGTTACCCGGTAATGGCCATGTTGCGCTTGCCGACCCGTCAGTCCGGCGGCAAGGCCAATTTGCACCAGGGCGCCATCGGCGTCGGCGTTGACCTCGCTACAGGCCTGACGCTGCGCGGTACCTGGCTGAACAACATCATCACCAAACACCCGGACACCACCAATGCGGTGGACGGCGTGCAACTGCCCTACTGGGACGGCTTCATGAAGCTCGCCGCCGGCTGTTATGAGCTGTGCGGACTGGGTTACATCGGTGTCGACATGGTGCTGGATCAAGAGAAAGGGCCGCTGATTCTTGAGTTGAATGCCCGCCCGGGACTGAATATTCAGATCGCCAATGATTGCGGCCTCACCTTGCGCACACACGCAGTAGAAGCGCGGCTGGAAGACTTGAAAGCGTGCGGCGTGACCGAAACGCCCGAAGAACGGGTTGCGTTCGTGCAAGAAATGTTCGGGCATATTCCTGCCGTCGAAGGCTGACCCCAGTGATTTGTGGTGAGGGGATTTATCCCCGTTGGACTGCGCAGCAGGCCTGATTCCGAGGCCGCTTCGCTGCCTAACGGGGATAAATCCCCTCACCACAGACTGAACTCAACCGCCTCCCATTGACCTCTTCCCGACATCCCCTCTAGGAGCAATTCCGCGAGGAGACTACAATCGCCACCCCGCCTCGATGGCTGATCTGCGCCGCTCATGTTGACCTGTTCCGTATACCCGTTGCCCTATCGCGCCAACCCCGCCGAGTACTTCGCGGCGATTCGTCATGCCCCAGGTTCCGTGCTGCTCGACAGTGGCCGGCCCGCGGCCGAGCGTGGACGTTTTGATCTGCTGAGCGCCTGGCCGCTGGAACAGTTGACGGTGGCGCCGGAGGAAAGTGGCACGGCTTTCCTGCAGCGGCTGCGCGACAATCTGACACGACTCGGCACGGCGGAGGTGCCTCTCGATTTACCCTTTGCCGGCGGTCTGATCGGTTACTTGAGCTACGACTTCGGCCGACATCTGGAGCACCTGCCGAGCCAGGCGCAGGACGACCTGCATTTGCCCGACGCACGTTTTGGCCTGTACGACTGGGCGTTGATCAGCGATCACCAGTTGGCGACCAGTCAATTGGTGTTTCACCCGACGCTGACAACCAGCGAACGTGAGCGCCTGATTGCCTTGTTCGGTCAATCGACGGTTGAGCCGGTTCAGCCATTCAAGTTGCATGCGCCGATGAGCGCCGACCTCAGCGCTGACGAATATCGCGATGCGCTGGCGCGTATCCAGCATTACATCCAGGCCGGCGACTGTTATCAGGTTAACTTTGCCCAACGGTTCCGCGCGCATTGCCAAGGTGATCCATGGGCCGCTTACGTGGCATTGCGTGCGGCGTGCCCGACCCCGTTTTCCGGTTTCCAGAGCCTGCCCGAGGGTGGCGCGATACTGAGCCTGTCTCCGGAGCGTTTCGTTAAGGTCAGCGAGCGCCGTGTTGAAACCCGCCCCATCAAAGGCACCCGCCCTCGCGGCCTGACACCTGCAGAAGATGCCGCGAACGCCGACGAGTTATTGGCCAGCCCCAAGGACCGGGCGGAAAACCTGATGATCGTCGACCTGCTGCGCAACGACCTTGGCCGCACCTGCCGCATCGGCTCAGTACGGGTGCCGGAGTTGTTCAGCCTGGAAAGCTATCCAAACGTGCATCACTTGGTGAGCAGTGTGACCGGGATACTGGCCGATGACCGGGACCCACTGGACCTGATTGCCGGCAGCTTCCCTGGCGGCTCGATCACGGGTGCACCGAAGATTCGGGCGATGCAAATTATTGACGAACTGGAACCGAATCGACGGGGGTTGTACTGCGGTTCGTTGTTGTACCTGGATGTGCGCGGCGAAATGGACAGCTCCATCGCGATCCGCAGTTTGCTGGTGAAGGACGGACAAGTCTGTTGCTGGGGCGGGGGTGGAATCGTTGCCGATTCGCAGTGGCAAGCCGAGTATCAGGAATCGATCACCAAGGTGAAGGTCCTGCTCGACACCCTGCAAAACCTGTAGCGTTTTATGGCGAGGGAGCTTGCTCCCTCTCCACATGGCTGGTTTTACAAGGTCAGGGCGCGATTCGACGCTTTGATGAACTCCTGTTTCAAGTCCTCAAAGGTGTGCACCGCCGGGAACTGCGGAAACTCGCGAATCACGTTATCCGGGGCGTGAAACAGAATCCCGGCGTCTGCCTCGCCGAGCATGGTGGTGTCATTGTAGGAATCACCGGCGGCGATCACACGGTAATAAAGACTCTTGAACGCCAGCACCGATTGGCGCTTCGGATCTTTCTGACGCAGCTGATAGCTGGTCACGCGACCTGAATCATCGGTAATCAGGCGATGGCAAAGCAACGTCGGAAAGCCCAGTTGACGCATCAGCGGCTGGGAGAACTCGTAGAACGTGTCTGACAGAATCACCACCTGAAAGCGTTCACGCAGCCAGTTGACGAACTCGACAGCGCCTTCCAGCGGCTTCAGCGTGGCGATCACTTGCTGGATATCGGACAATTTCAGACCGTGTTCGTCGAGAATCCGCAAACGTTGTTTCATCAGCACGTCGTAATCGGGAATGTCCCGAGTGGTAGCCCTGAGGGACTCAATCCCGGTTTTTTCGGCGAAAGCGATCCAGATTTCCGGGACCAGCACACCTTCAAGATCCAGACAGGCAATTTCCACAAGACACTCCCATTTGTATTGTTTATTGAGTCGAGCACGTAAAAAGACTGCCGAACTCTAGCGATTCAGGCGCAGCTGCGCAACGCAGAGGACGCGCCAGCGAGGGCAGGATTTTGTTACCATCAGCCCCATATAGAGCGCCCAGCGCCACCGACCTGTAGGAAGCCGCCCTGATGAGCCCATCGTTCGATGTCGTGGAACTCGCCACGACTTACGCCAATAAATCCGCCCAGGACATCCTGAAACTGGCTTTTGCCGAGTTTGGCGATGACCTGTGGATATCTTTCAGCGGCGCCGAAGACGTGGTGCTGGTGGACATGGCCTGGAAGCTGAACAAGAACGTCAAGGTGTTCAGCCTCGACACCGGTCGTTTGCACCCCGAAACCTATCGTTTCATCGATCAGGTGCGTGAGCACTACAAGATCGAGATCGAACTGGTGTCGCCGGACTACACCAAACTGGAACCGTTCGTGAAGGAAAAGGGCCTGTTCAGTTTTTACAAGGACGGGCATGGCGAATGCTGCGGCATCCGCAAGATCGAGCCGCTGCGGCGCAAGTTGTCTGGCGTGACCGCGTGGGCCACCGGCCAGCGTCGCGACCAGAGTCCTGGCACACGAAGCGCGGTCGCCGTGATGGAAATCGACACCGCGTTCTCCACGCCAGAACGCACGCTGTACAAATTCAACCCGCTGTCGCAAATGACCAGCGAGGAAATCTGGGGCTACATCCGCATGCTGGAATTGCCCTACAATAGCCTGCACGAACGCGGTTTTATCAGCATCGGCTGCGAGCCGTGCACACGGCCTGTGCTGCCAAACCAGCACGAGCGTGAAGGTCGCTGGTGGTGGGAAGAAGCCACGCAAAAAGAATGCGGATTGCACGCCGGTAACATCATCAGCACATCCAAGACGTAACGGAATGAAGATGTGTACACACGAGTGTCACCATCAGTGGCATTTGTGTGTGCACTTTATGTTTCAACGCCGCTAAAAGTTACACCCCGCCCAAGCGACCTTCGCAGTCGCGCCTCGTGAAACGCCTCCCTGAAAAATAAATACCTGTTCAAACGGTCAATTTATAGTGCCTAAATTTCAGCAGGTTACGGATTTTAGATAACAAAACGAAATTAACCTTTCGGTTCATAGATCGTGGACTGGCATGGATCTGGCTTAAGTGCATACATGTTTTGTATACAATAAGAACAAAACATACACACACTTTAGATCCGCAAGCCTGAAGCGCCCTATCCCGTACAGGCTGCAGATGCCCCGTAACCAATGATGCTTGTTGCCCGCGACGAAGATTTGTCGAGCCCATGCTCACGCACAGTCATCGCGACGCCAAGCTCGGAGCCTGCCGGAATGCGTACTAGCCTTTCCAATAACAACATCGCGCTGGATCTACCCTCCTCTCCTGTTCCCACTGCTCACGACCAAACGTTTCAAGAACCGGTTGTGCTCAGCCCTCGCCTGCACAACAAAGACCTGGCACCGACCAAGGCGCAGGGCCGACGCTGGGGCCGCTATAGCATCTTCGCGTTATGGACCAACGACGTTCACAACATCGCCAACTATTCCTTCGCCATCGGTTTGTATGCACTGGGGCTCGGCGGCTGGCAGATTCTGCTGTCACTCGGGATTGGGGCCGCATTGGTGTATTGCTTCATGAACCTGTCGGGTTACATGGGACAGAAAACCGGAGTGCCGTTTCCGGTGATCAGCCGGATCAGTTTCGGCATCCACGGCGCGCAAATTCCTGCGCTGATTCGTGCCGTTATCGCCATCGCCTGGTTCGGTATTCAGACGTACCTCGCCTCGGTCGTGTTCCGGGTTCTGCTGACCGCGGTACATCCCGGTTTTGCCGACTTCGACCACAACTCCATCCTGGGTCTGTCGAGCCTTGGCTGGGTGTGTTTCATCGTGATCTGGTTGGTTCAGTTAGGCATCCTTGCCTACGGTATGGAGATGGTGCGCCGTTACGAAGCGTTTGCGGGCCCGATTATTTTGCTGACCGTCGCCTCGCTCGCCGGCTGGATGTACACCCAAGCCAATGCGACCATCGCCTGGTCGATCCGCGAACCACTGACCGGTGGCGAAATGTGGCGGAATATTTTCGCGGGCGGTGCGCTGTGGTTGGCCATTTACGGCACCTTGATCCTCAACTTTTGCGACTTCGCCCGCTCGTCTCCGTGCCGTAAAACCATCAAGGTCGGAAACTTCTGGGGCCTGCCGGTGAACATCCTGGTGTTCGCCGGCATCACCGTCCTCCTGTGCGGCGCGCAATTTCAAATCAACGGTCGGGTCATTGAAAGCCCTACCGAAATCATCGCCTCGATCCCCAACACCTTCTTTTTGGTACTCGGCTGCCTGGCCTTCCTGATTGTCACCGTGGCGGTGAACATCATGGCCAACTTCGTTGCGCCGGCGTTTGTGCTGAGCAACCTGGCACCCAAATACCTGACGTTTCGCCGCGCCGGGCTGATCAGTGCAACGATCGCGGTGCTGATCCTGCCGTGGAACCTCTACAACAGCCCGCTGGTGATCGTGTATTTCCTGTCCGGCCTCGGCGCCCTGCTCGGCCCGTTGTACGGCGTGATCATGGTCGACTACTGGCTTGTACGAAAAGGTCAGGTCAACGTGCCGCAGTTGTACAGCGAAGACCCCGACGGCGCTTATTACTACAGCCGCGGCGTCAATTTGCGGGCCGTGGCAGCGTTTATTCCTGCAGCAGCAATCGCCATCGTACTGGCCCTGATGCCGGGTTTTCACAGCGTGTCGCCGTTCTCCTGGCTGATTGGCGCAGGCATCGCGGGCATGCTTTACCTGATCATCGCTAATCGTCAGCCGTTTTATGCCGACGTCAGCGGTGAAGCGATCGCGGTCGACAACGTCAGTCACTGACTCCTTGGCGGCCCGGCATAAACGGGCCGCAGAACCACCCGTTATAAGGATTTTTCATGCGAATTCTCGTGGTCAACGTCAACACCACCGAAGCCATCACCCAGGCCATTGCCCGATCAGCGCAATCGGTGGCCGCGCCCGGTACGGAAATCATTGGCCTGACGCCGCACTTCGGTGCCGAATCCATCGAAGGCAATTTCGAAAGTTATCTGGCTGCCATCGCGGTTATGGATCGGGTGATGTCCTACGACCAACCGTTCGATGCGGTGATACAGGCCGGTTACGGCGAGCACGGGCGCGAAGGTTTGCAGGAACTGCTCAACGTGCCGGTGGTGGACATCACCGATGCCGCGGCCAGCACTGCAATGTTCCTGGGCCACGCGTATTCGGTGGTGACCACCCTCGACCGCACGGTACCGTTGATCGAGGATCGTCTAAAACTGTCCGGTCTTTGGGATCGCTGTGCGTCGGTACGGGCCAGCGGTTTGGCGGTGCTGGAGCTGGAATCGGATCCTGAGCGAGCGCTTGAAGCGATTGTTCGTCAGGCTGAATTGGCCGTGCAGGAGGATAAAGCCGAAGTGATTTGCCTGGGCTGCGGCGGCATGGCTGGACTGGATGAGCAGATTCGTCGACGCACCGGAGTGCCCGTGATTGATGGCGTGACGGCGGCGGTGACCATTGCCGAATCTCTGGTGCGTTTGGGGCTGTCGACGTCCAAGGTGCGGACCTATGCGACGCCGCGGCCGAAGAAGATCATTGGCTGGCCTGGAAAATTTGGGCGCTGAGTTCGCAGCGTTAGACCGAGTCGCGGGCTTGCTCGCGAAGGCCGTGACACGGTATCAGGCCCGCCTCAAACCGCGCTGAACCGCTGCCCCAACCCTTGCTCCGCAAATTGCTCGATAACAAAATCAACGAACGCCCGGGTCTTGCCGGGCAACAACTTGTGCTCGGCGTAATAAATGGAGATGTTGCCATCGTCGACGTACCAGTCCGGTAGCACCCGCTGCAAAACGCCTGACTGCAAATAACCGACGGCGAACGGCATGCTCACCAGCGCAATGCCCAACCCCTGAGCGGCCGTCGCGCAAGCAGCCTCCGAATCGCTCATGGTCATCAGCGCTTGGAGGGTTAGCGGGCTGTGTTGCTGAGTACGACTGGTCAATTGCCATGAGCGCACGCGTCCGGTTTGCGGCGAACGAATCAGGATGCCGTCGTGGTGTCGCAAATTATCCGGTTCGACAATCGGATCACGGGCTGCCAGGTACTCGGGCGAAGCCACCAACACCCGATGCGCCACGGTCAGTTTTCTCGCCACCACGCCTTGCGGCAATTCAAATCCCCCGCCAATCGCGGCATCAAAACCCTGCGCAATCAAATCAACCTGACGGTTATCAAAATGCCAATCCGGATTGATCGCCGGAAACCGCCGTAGAAACTCGCCCAGCAACGGCACGATATACAACCGCCCAAACACGGTGCCCATGCTCACTTTCAGGGTGCCCGCTGGCAGCCCTTGCGCACTGGCTAAATTGGCCACGGCGTTTTGAATGGTGTGCAGGCTGGAACTCACTTCGCTCAAAAACAATTGCCCGGCCTCGGTCAACGTCAAGCTGCGCGTGCTGCGCTGGAACAGCCGCACACCCAATCGCGCTTCGAGTTTGGCGACACTTTTGCCGACGGCGGCCGGGGTCAGGCTCAGTCGACGCGCAGCTTCGGCAAAACTGCCAACCTCGGCGCTGCGCACAAAGCATTCGATACTGCTGAACGTTTCCATAATCGCCACTATAAACTTTTGGTTTACACAGACTATCGCAATTACCGCCTACACAACGGGTAATCATGCATTGATACTAGGCTCCATCAACCGAGGCACTAACGCTTCGGGACGTCTGGAGATCGTTATGACTACTCAGAACCTCAGCGGCAAAGTGGCATTGATACAAGGCGGGTCTCGCGGTATCGGCGCGGCCATCGTCAAACGGCTGGCCGCAGAAGGCGCTGCTGTCGCCTTCACCTACGTCAGCTCGACCGCGAAGGCCGAAGCGTTGCAAAACAGCATCACCGCAGCCGGCGGCAAAGCCTTGGCTATCAAAGCCGACAGTGCTGACGCGCAAGCTATCCGGGATGCCGTCAGCGCTGCCGTTGAAACCTTCGGGCGCCTCGACATCCTGGTCAACAACGCTGGCGTTTTGGCCGTTGCACCGCTGGAAGACTTCACACTCGAAGATTTCGATCAAACGCTGGCGATCAACGTGCGCAGCGTGTTTGTCGCCACTCAAGCTGCCGCTAAACACATGACTGAAGGGGGTCGCATCATCAATATCGGCAGCACCAACGCCGACCGCATGCCCTTCGCCGGTGGCGGCCCTTATGCCATGAGTAAAGCGGCGCTGGTGGGCCTGACCAAAGGCTTGTCACGCGATCTGGGGCCACGCGGCATCACCATCAACAACGTGCAACCTGGGCCGGTGGATACCGACATGAACCCAGCCAGTGGCGACTTCGCCGAAAGCCTGATCCCATTGATGGCCGTAGGCCGTTACGGCACAGCGGAGGAAATCGCCAGTTTCGTCGCCTACCTTGTAGGCCCTGAGGCGGGTTACATCACCGGTGCGAGCCTGACCATCGACGGTGGTTTCGGCGCCTGATTGAATAAAGCGCCATGTCAATGTGAGAGCGGGCTTGCTCGTGAAGCGGGAGTGTCAGTCGAAACAGGTTTTATCTGACACACCGCTTTCGCGAGCAGCCCGCCGTCACATTGACGGCGTCAAGCCCATTCGAGTGCAGGCAACCCGCAAGCACTCGGTTTGAAGGCTTTAAGGGTGCGAAGAATGCCATCGGCGTGTGCGTATTTTTCGTCCGCCATCGCTGCATCGGGAATCGCAATCGCCGTCATCCCAGCCGCTTTGGCCGCTGTAACACCGAAAGGCGAATCCTCGAACACCAGGCAATCTTCCGGCGCTACGCCCAAGCGGCGAGCCGCCGTGAGGAAGATGTCCGGTGCCGGTTTGGCCGCGCCAACTTCTGGATCATCGGCTGTCACGATAAAGTCGAACAGCGCAAACCAGTCACGGTGCAACGTGGTTTTCTGGCCGAACGACTGACGCGACGAACTGGTGCCCACCGCAATCGGAATGTTATTGGCCTTAAGGTGCCGGACCAATTCCTGTGCGCCAGGCATCGCCAACGCGGTCGGAAAACGCTCGCGCATCAACGGCTCGCGGATCACCAGGAACTCTTCAGCAGTAATCGGCAAATCCAGCGCTTCAACGACATAACGGGCCAGATCACCGGCGCCACGACCGATGATGTGCTGTTTGATACTCCAATCAAACGTCCGGCCATAACGGGCGGCAATCATCGAGGTGACTTCGGTGTAGATGCCCTCGGTGTCCAGCAGCAAGCCATCCATATCGAAAATCACAGCCTTGATCGGGCCGAACTCGTTCAGCGGTGCATTCATCGCATCTGATCCGTATTCAAAGACATCCCAACGCGGCTCAGGTGTCGCCAGCGCCGGGAATGATTAAAGGTTTC
Organism: Gordonia sp. IEGM753; assembly: GCF_050321825.1. NCBI lineage: Bacteria > Bacillati > Actinomycetota > Actinomycetes > Mycobacteriales > Gordoniaceae > Gordonia > Gordonia sp. IEGM753. The sequence goes on along the minus strand of NZ_JBNQGB010000001.1, from coordinate 309,449 downwards.
AGCAGCATAACGAGCCCAACTGACATAGGGCAACGCCCAGTGACCGACGGGGACGAAACCCGCCGCGATTGATCGCCGCCATGAATCCCGATCAGCCAGACGTCGAGGCGCTGCTCGATGACTTTCGCCTGTGCCTGAACGAGTACGACGCCTGGGCCGAAAACTTCTGGATCGGCAAGGCACTGCAAACAGAGCAGGTATTCAAAGTGGGCGACGACGTTCGCCTTGTCGCCCCAAAGAACGCCACGACACCTGTCAAATCCACTGTCGCCGCGTGCCCGGCCAACGGCCCGTTGACGTTGGTGCATATGTTTGACGCCGCGCGGTTCGTGCCGATTGGCAACACGCCGGTGATGCTTGAACCGTTGATTGCCGAGATCAAGGGACAGCAGGTATTCGGCGACCCCGTTCACCATCACATAGGCCCCAGCGGCATCCTGGAAATCGCCGACTGCGAGCGCAGCCAGCGTTACCGCATCACCTTCTTCCCCGAGGTTTCCACCGAGCACCAACCGGTTACAACGGATCTCACTGCTCGTCTTCTTCCGCGTCCTCTTCCTCATACCCAATATTGCCCACGTCGCCTGCGTCATCGGCATCATTGAGCGGTACCGTCGCATCGTCCATCAGGGAACCCGGATCTTCATTTCCCGGATCGTTGATGAATGGAAGGCCGCTTGGGCCCTTTTCTTCTTTGCCTTCGGTTTCTGGAGTCATGGCACACCTCACTTTGTCGGCCGTTATATAAGGTTCGAGGCGCCGCCTACCGAAACGTTCATAAACGCAAAAGCCCGGCATATAGCCGGGCTTTTGCTTTGACCGTTCAGGCTCAGTGACGCTTGTGACCCTTCGCCAGGTTGCTGCCGACGCCGCCGCCCAATGCGCCGCCAAGGCCTGCACCAATGGTGGATCCGTTTTTGCCGCCCAAGCTGTTGCCGATCACCGAGCCACCAGCTGCACCGACGCCGCCGCCAATTGCTGCTTTGGTGCGGCTACCTTTGCGTGCAGCAACAGCGCTGCCGGCGGCGCCCGCAACACCTGCGCCCAACGCAGCGCCGGTACTGCCGCCCATTTTCTGGCCGACCACGTTGCCCAACGCGCCGCCCAAACCACCGCCGATTGCGGCAGTGCCATCACCAGCAGCCATCGCACCTTGAGCAACCAAAAGCCCAATAACCAGAGCAGGCAGTGTTAAACGCATGACTAAAACCTCAAAAAATAGGGGTAAACCGAAGGCCGGGGATTGAACGCTTAAGGGGACGGAAAGTCCAGACGCGCGCTGGCTCACCTCGCCATTGGCGACGGTTGGACAGCGTTTAAGGAAAAGGTTTTATCGCGGGCAAAAAAAAGCCCGCTGGGGAACGGGCTAGGGTACTGCTTTCTAACGGATGAGCTGAGACTACGTAGAGCGGTGTGAAAACTTTGTGAAAGACTTTGTTGATAAATCCCGGAGATTTAACAATCTGCAGGCAAGAAAAACCCCGTTCGATGACGGGGTAATGGGTGGATGGATTACTTCCTGGCCGGGGCCGCCACTTTGGGTAAAAACTTCGACCTGGGCCCTCGCTGTATCATGGATTTGATCTTGCCGTTTTTGCTCTGGTCTTCACCGAAACCCGAAACATAGTCAGTCTGGCCACACCGCACGCAATTGTTGATAGGAAATTCTGCACCATCGTCTTCGATATACGGATCAGCCATTTTTTCGCCCCTCGCAAAATCGGGGTCGATACCGGCAAGCCTTTATTGCCTGAAACATACCGACCGCCAAGCTTTTGAGACTAGCCGGTCATTAACGGACTTGTGATTCAGATTGCCCGGGCGCCGACGAATGGAAGGTCCAAGTTTAGTGAGGACCCGACAGGTAAGCCGCCAACGCGTCAAACGCCGGCAATGTCACAGGATCATTGGCCGAATTGCTCGCCACCGGATGCGAGGCGTAACGCACAATCACCATTTCGGCCGCAGGATCCACATATATACGTTGCCCGTAGACACCGCGCGCCATGAACGCCCCGCCCTCCTTGTTCGTCACCCACCACATGGAGCGGTAACTCCAGCCCTTCAACAACTCATAACCAGCCTTGGCAAACGCCTGTTTATCGCCGCCACGCCGAATGTCGGCAACCACTGATTCGGGCACAATTTGCTGGCCGTTGAACCGGCCGTCGTTGCGCAGCATTTCGCCAAACCGCGCCAGGTCTCGCAGACCGGTGTTCAAACCGCCTCCGGCAAACGGCGTACCGATCGAGTCCACCGTGAAATAGGCGTCCTGCTCGGCGCCAAGACGACTCCAGATGCGCTCAGACAATAACTGCGCGACGTTGCGCCCGGTGACCCGCGCGATGACCCAGCCCAAGACATCGGTATTGACCGTCTTATAGGCGAAGGCCTCGCCGTGCTTACCTTGCAATTGCACGGTCTGCAAAAACTCGTAATAGCTTCGCGGGCCTGTGTAGTCCTTGGGTTTTGGCAATGGGCTGCCCGCTTCCGCATGGGCCCAGACCTCGGCGTTCGGGTCGGCGTAGTCTTCGCTGTATTTGAGGCCGGTGGTCATGTCGAGCACCTGACGTAGCGTGGCGCTGCCAAACGCAGAACCCGCCAACTCGGGCACATACTCCACTACCCGTTTGTCAGCATCGATTTTGCCTTCCGCCACCAACATGGCTCCCAGCGTGCCGACCACTGATTTGGTGACCGACATCGCGCCATGCTGACCTTGCGGTTTCAGCACACCGAAGTAACGCTCGTACACCACTTTGCCACGGTGCATCACGACGATGCCGTCGGTATAAGTGGCCGCCAGCGATTGTTCCCAGGTCATCGACTGCTTCGCGCCAAGGGGCATAAAAGTGATTGCATCGATGCCTTTGACTGCAGCAGTTTCCAACGGAACCGGTGCGCCAAGTCCGCGGGATACATTGATCGTAGGCATCAGTTGGCGAAAGTTGGAAACACTCCAGCGCATCGCGGGGAACTGGAAATAACTGCCATCTTCAAACCGCACCGTACGGTCAGCGGGTGGCGGAGCACCCACCATCCAGCCCATTTTTGCAGGATCGCTGGCGACGGCATCGGGAAAAGAGGTAGCAGCGGCGGCACTGGCGAATGATGAGAATGCGCACATCATCGCGACGACAATGGGCAAACCGATGCGGGAGAAATAGACAGGGCGGCGAGTCATTGTATCGATTCCGTTCGAGGAGGCTTCGGGAGTCTAGCAGTCGGACGGGAAATTCATGAAAACCAAAACCATAGCTCCGCCATTCCATCGTCCTTTTCAGAGAAGCCTGATGAGCACGGTACTCACCGTTGCACCCGATCCGGCCTGTCTTGAGAGGAGCAGGTTTCATAACTACGACTGGCTGAAACCGGCTTAAAAAAGGTCGGCAAATTTATGTCTTGCGATATAGATATGGATATCCGTATATTCGATTATCCGTATAAACAGAGCACCCTATGATCTCGCCCCCCGAAGTCTTCAAGAGCCTGTCCGACGAGACCCGCGTCCGCGCCACCCTGCTAATAGCCGATCAAGGTGAGCTCTGCGTCTGCGAGCTGATGTGCGCGCTCGACGACAGCCAGCCTAAAATCAGCCGCCACCTCGCCCAATTACGCAGCAGCGGTCTGTTGCTGGATCGTCGTCAAGGCCAGTGGGTCTATTACCGTCTCAATCCGGGTTTGCCGGATTGGGTTCACGAGATTCTGCTCGTGACGTCCCGGGCCAACGTCGATTGGCTCAAGGACAACGCTTCTCGCCTGCTAAACATGGATGGACGTCCCGTCCGCGAAACTGCCTGCTGCTGAAACCTGACCGAGTGAGCTTTCAATGCTTGTCGCTGTTGCTGTTTTTGCCTGCACTCTCGTTCTCGTCATCCGGCAACCAAAGGGCCTTGGAGTAGGCTGGAGTGCTACGGTCGGTGCGCTGATTGCGTTGGCGGTGGGCGCGGTGTTTGCCAATGACGGCGCGGCGCTGATCCTTGCGCCCATCGTCATGTCAATACTGCTGGCGCTGCGCTTTTCCCCGGCCGCGACCTTGGCCCGAAAATCACCCCCATCGGAAGCCTGGCGACGTTGCTTTGGCTGCACGTGTTGAAGCGCAAAGGTATGCGCACCACTTGGGGCGATTAATTCAAGGTCGGCGTCCTACTGACCCTTCCGGTTCTGTTGATCACCCTCTCGGCGCTGGCCCTGCGTCTGAGCCTTTGATATCCGCCCGAAGCGGAAGGAGCATTCCATGCGAGTCCTGTTCATGTGCACGGCCAACAGCTGTCGCAGTATCTTGTCCGAAGCAGTATTCAATCACTTGGCCCCGGCGGGATTCGAGGCGGTGAGTGCGGGCAGTTTCCCCAAGGGTCAAGTGTTGCCTCGCAGCCTTCTCACGTTACAGCAGGCCTGCATCTCGACTGACGACTTGCACAGCAAAGGTAATGACGCCTTCGAAAGCACCCCGCCAGACATCGTCATCACCGTGTGCGACAAGGCGGCCGGCGAAGCCTGTCCCGTGTACTTCGGCCCGGCCCTGAAATCCCATTGGGGCCTGGAAGATCCGTCCGACGTGCTCGGTAACGAAGCGCTGATCGATGCAGCCTTCCGCTCGACATTGACGACTATCGAGCAACGCTGCAAAGCCTTCCTAGAACTGCCCTTTGCGCGACTCAGCCGCGATCAGCTCAAGCTTGAGCTTGATCGAATTGGTAATCTCTAAGGAGGATTTATGTCAGAACATCTGCCCAACCTCGATCCGAGCCTGTTCAAAGACCTGCAAGCGTCCACTTCAGACAACCACAAACCACGCATTCTTTTGTTGTACGGATCGACCCGCGAACGCTCCTTCAGCCGGCTATTGGTAGAGGAGTCAGCCCGCCTGCTGGAGCACTTTGGAGCCGAGGTGCGTATTTTCAATCCATCCGGTTTGCCGCTCCCAGACGATGCTCCAGTTGAGCATCCAAAGGTGCAAGAGTTGCGCGATTTGGTGATGTGGTCGCAAGGTCAGGTCTGGTGCTCACCGGAGCGTCATGGCGCAATGGCGGCCGTGTTCAAGGCACAAATAGACTGGATTCCACTGGAGTTGGGCGCAGTTCGCCCGACCCAAGGCAAAACACTTGCAGTGATGCAGGTTTGCGGCGGTTCTCAGTCCTTTAATGTCGTCAATCAACTGCGCGTGTTGGGACGTTGGATGCGTATGTTCACCATCCCCAATCAATCCTCGGTGCCTAAGGCTTATATGGAGTTTGATGAAGCCGGGCGGATGAAACCTTCGCCGTTCTACGACCGCGTCGTCGACGTCATGGAAGAACTGGTGAAGTTCACCGTTCTGCTGCGCGACCGCCAGGCTTTTTTGGTGGATCGCTACTCGGAGCGCAAGGAAACCGCCGAGCAACCGATGGATCGTGTTAATCAGCGCTCAATTTGAGGTCGTTATGCCTATTGAAATCAGAATCGCACAGCCCGTGTTCCCATGGATGTTCCCATACAGGCCTTTTTCGACCCTCTGAAAACACAAAACCCCTGAAAACTTTAACGTTTTCAGGGGTTTTGTCGTTCTAAATTTGGCGGTGAAGGAGAGATTCGAACTCTCGATACAATTTCTTGTATACACACTTTCCAGGCGTGCTCCTTAAGCCACTCGGACACTTCACCGTATCTCTTCAAACATATTCAGTCTGTCGAGGCGCGCTAATGTAGTCGAAACCTTTTCTGATGGCAAACTTTTTTTTGAGAATTTTCATGCGCTTAGCGATTTACCGGTTCCGGTGAATTTCCGGTGATGGCAAACCTGCCAAACTCCGGCTTGGCGCCTGCTTCTATAGAGAGGCGCGTGCGCGGCGGGCATGGCGGGCTACGCTTGGCGAGCGGGAAAAACGTGACTGGCGGGTCAGTCACGGCGCTTTACCTGGCTGGCGACGGTGGGTAACGTCTGCCCTACTTTATTGAAAGGAATAGCGTCATGAGTGAGTTGATTTCCTACCATCTCGAAGACGGTATCGCGACCCTGACCTTGAGCAATGGCAAGGTCAATGCCATCTCGCCAGATGTAATTGCTGCCTTTAATACGGCGCTGGACCAAGCGGTGACTGATCGTGCGGTGGTGATCATTACCGGCACTCCCGGCATTCTCTCGGGTGGTTATGATTTGAAGGTAATGACCGCAGGGCCGAGGGAGGCTGTTGCGCTGGTGACTTCCGGTTCTACGCTGGCCCGCCGTTTGCTGTCGCACCCCTTCCCCGTGATCGTCGCTTGCCCAGGGCACGCTGTGGCCAAGGGCGCATTCCTGCTGCTGTCGGTGGATTACCGGATTGGCGTTGAAGGGCCGTTCAGTATCGGCCTTAACGAAGTGCAGATCGGCATGACCATGCACCACGCCGGTATCGAGTTGGCGCGGGACCGTTTAAGCAAAGCGGCATTGCAGCGCTCGGTGATCAACGGCGAAATGTTCAATCCGCAAAGCGCTGTGGACGCTGGTTTCCTCGACGTGGTGGTGTCGGCCGAAGAACTGCAAGGCGCAGCGTTGGCGGCGGCTCGTCAGTTGAAGAAGATCAACATGACGGCTCATAAGAACACCAAGTTGAAAGTGCGCAAGGCACTGCTTGAAACGCTGGATAACGCAATCATCCTGGATCAGGAACACATGGGTTAAGCCCGAACCTGCCCCAGCCAAAAGCCCGACGCTGATGTCGGGCTTTTTTTTGTGTTGATCGTGCTTAAACAGCCTGCACCGCTCTAGCACGTGTGTGCCGGCCTAGCCGGAAACATGTACTCAAACATCGCCTATCTCCCGAGCCGTGGCAGCAATTGCCGAAGACAGTGCACATCCGTACACTGCGCCACCTTTTGTCCCGGTGGGCCTTTAAATGCTGTTCGCGTTTCGTATGTTATTGATGGGCCTGCACTTTATTCTGGCCGGCGTGCTTGGGGTAATCCTTGGCCTGTGCCGGCCGTTCAATCCGGACAACAGCCGGTTATGCGCGCGTCTGTATGCGTGGCCGGCAATGTGTATCTTGCGTTTAAGAGTTAAGGCCGAAGTCGCGCCGCTGATGAACAAGCCCGACAGCTGCGTGATCATCGCCAACCACCAGTCCAACTACGATCTGTTTGTGTTCGGTAACGTAGTGCCTCGCCGCACTGTGTGCATCGGTAAAAAGAGCCTGAAATGGGTGCCGCTGTTTGGCCAATTGTTCTGGCTGGCTGGCAACGTATTGATCGACCGGGGCAATGCGCACAAGGCGCGCCAATCGATGTTGACCACAACCCATACACTGCAAAACGCAGACACTTCTATCTGGGTATTCCCCGAGGGCACGCGCAATTTCGGCGAAGACCTGTTGCCGTTCAAGAAAGGCGCATTTCAGATGGCCATCGCGGCGGGAGTGCCGATTGTGCCGGTCTGTGTCAGCAGCTACGTTAAACACATGCGACTGAACCGCTGGCGCAGCGGCAATATTCTGATCCGCTCGCTGCCGGCGATTCCCACAGCAGGATTGAGCCTGGATGACATGCCGATGCTGATCGCGCAGTGCCAGGACCAGATGCGCGAATGCATCGCCTCGATGGATAAACAGCTGCAAGCCGCTTGAAGAAAAACCCGCCCGGTGCGGATTTTCTTTTGCCTGCGAACTTTGCCTGCGAACTCTGCAGATTTTGCTGACTCTGAACCAGCAGACAAGGCTAAGCTGGACATTGCCTGCCACTGCCATCTGCTAATAAGAAGTGAACCTATATTATGGGTAGAGTTGTTGCTGCTGCGGTTTACAGCGCCGGTAAGAAAGTCACCGATATAACCCTCGACCAAGGCGCAGCCTGGGCTGCGAAACCTGACCACTTTGTCTGGATTGGTCTGGAAGAGCCAAACGCCCAGGAGCTGGCCAACCTGCAACGACAGTTCAACCTGCACGAACTGGCGATCGAAGATGCCCTGGAAAAACACAGCCGACCGAAGCTCGAAACCTTCGGCGATGCGCTGTTCATCGTCACGTACTCGCCGATCCGCGAGGACGGCAATCTGAAGTTCATCGAGACCCATATCTTCGCCGGTAATGGCTACATCATTACCGCGCGTAACGGTCACTCGGCGTCTTACGCTCACGTTCGCCAGCGTTGCGAGGCGCGCCCGCTGTTACTGGAGCACGGCGAAGATTTCGTGCTGTATGCGATCCTCGATTTCGTGATCGAAAACTACCAGCCTGTCGGCGAAGCGATACATGCCGAGATTGATGAGCTGGAGCGTAACGTGCTGTGTAGCGCGTTGAATGAGCGCGATATCCAGAACCTTCACAGCTTGCGGCGCGACGTGCTGCGGTTGCGCCGATACGCGGCGCCAATGGTTGAGATCGGCGAGGAGCTGCAAAAGCTGAGCTTTCCGTTTATTGACAAGAATATGCGTCCGTACTTTCGCGATGTGCAAATCCATGTAACGCGACAGATGGAAGATTTGACGACGCTGGCCGATATCGCCAGCCAGACGATCGAGGTCGGCGTGTTGCTGGAGGCGTCACGCCAGAGCGTGGTGCAGCGCAAATTTGCAGCGTGGGCGGCGATTCTGGCGTTCCCGACAGCGGTGGCCGGGATCTACGGGATGAACTTCCAGAACATGCCGGAGCTGAGCTGGCATTACGGCTACTTTGCGGTGCTGGGATTTATTGCCGTGGGCTGCGTGAGCCTGTGGGCGAGTTTCAAGAAGTCCGGCTGGCTTTAAGACATCATTGTGGCGAGGGAGCTTGCTCCCACGCCACAGGTTTTGTATCAAACGGTCGCGGGCTTATGCGCCACGAATCGCATCATCCATTCGGCAACCGTAGCGCCGTGGTGTTGATGCTCCAGGCTCGCCACACCCTTGGAGTAAACTTGCTCACCCAGCGCTTGCTGACGAATCTCCAGCAGTGCGCGCGAATAATCGTGAATGAACTCCGGGTGCCCCTGGAAGCACAGCACTTGATCGTTGATGTGATACGCGGCGAACGGGCAGAAATCGCTGGAAGCAATGACCGTGGCATTTTCCGGTAACGCCGTGACCTGGTCCTGGTGGCTGATCAACAACGTCAGCTCTTCCACCACCGGGCTCATCCAGGGTGCTTTCGCGGCCAACGTGTAGTTGTGTGTACCGACGCCCCAGCCTTGGGTTGCGCGCTCACTTTTGCCACCCAACAACAACGCCAGCAATTGATGGCCAAAACACACCCCCAACAATTTGTCGCCACGCTCGTAGCGGGTCAGCAGGTAGGCCTTGAGGGTTTCGATCCACGGGTCGGTGCCGAAGGAATCAGCCTTGCTGCCGGTGATCAGATAAGCGTCGAACGTTAGCTCGTCGCTTGGGTATTCGCCCTGCATCACGTTGTACACAGTGAACTCGGCAGCGATGGGTTGCTGCGAAAACAGGCGCTGGAACATCTGCCCGTAACCCTGATATTGATCGACCAGTTCTGGACGCAGGATGTCGGTTTCCAGAATGCAGATGCGTAACGACATAAAAAATACCTGACACGTGAAGGGAATAATGCACACCCCAGAGCCTGCCTTGAAACACCGTGACAAGGCAAGCCCCGCAATGAGCTAAACGTCCCTTAAAACACCTCGCCTTTGGCGGCTTTCTCAAGCAACAGCGCCGGTGGAGCGAACCGTTCACCGTATTGCTCAGCCAGGTATTGCGCCCGCGCGACGAAGTCTTTCACACCGTACTGATTGATAAATTGCAGCGCCCCGCCGGTCCAGGCGGCAAAACCAATGCCGAAAATAGAACCCACGTTGGCGTCCGCCGTCGAGGTCAGAACGCCCTCCTCCACACAGCGCACGGTTTCGAGCGCTTGCACGAACAGCAGCCGATCACGCACATCCTTCGGCGAAATCTGCCCATCGACTTTTTCAAAGCGTTTCTTCAACTCCGGCCACAGCTGTTTTTGCCCGTCCGCCGGGTAATCGTAGAAACCACCGCCAGCAGCCTTGCCCGCACGTTTGTATTCCAGCAGCAGGTCGATCACGGCAAATGCCGGATGAACGTCCATGGTTTTGCCTTCCGCTTGCAGGTCTTTCGCCGTTTGTTGGCGAATGTGGCTCATGAGGCTCAAGGACACTTCGTCTGAGATCGCCAGCGGTCCGATAGGCATGCCCGCTTTGCGCGCCTCGGTCTCGATCATCGGGGCACTCACGCCTTCGCCGAGCATGGCGATGCCTTCGTTGGTAAACGTGCCGAACACTCGCGAGGTAAAAAAGCCGCGGCTGTCGTTGACCACAATCGGGGTTTTCTTGATTTGCAGGACAAAATCGAACCCGCGAGCCAAGGTTTCGTCGCTGGTATTGGCACCCATGATGATCTCCACCAAGGGCATTTTTTCCACCGGGCTGAAGAAATGCAGGCCGATGAACTTACTCTGATCCGGCACCGCGCGTGCGAGGCCGGTAATGGGTAACGTCGAGGTATTGGACGCAATCACCGCCTGCGCGCCAACGACTGCTTGCGCCGCAGACGAGACCTTGGCTTTTAGCTCACGGTCTTCGAACACCGCTTCTATGATCAGATCACAACCCGCCAAGTCAGCATCATTTTCGCTGGTGTGGATTCGCGCCAGAATCGCCTCACGCTGCCCGGTCAACATCTGCCCGCGCGCGACCTTCTTGTCGAGCAATGCAGCCGAGTGGGCCTTGCCCTTTTCTGCTGCCGCCAGGTTGATGTCCTTGAGCACCACGTCAATGCCTGCCGAGGCACTGACAAAAGCAATGCCCGCGCCCATCATTCCGGCGCCAAGCACGCCGACTTTTTGTGTCACAAAAGGCGCAATGCCCTTGGGTCGAGAGCCACCGGCGTTGATTTCGTTGAGCTGAAACCAGAAGGTGCCGATCAGGTTTTTCGAGACCTGACCGGTCGTGAGTTCGGTGAAGTAACGGGTTTCAATCAGGTGCGCCGTGTCGAAATCGACCTGAGCGCCTTCAACGGCTGCGCAGAGGATTTTCTCCGGTGCGGGCAGGCAGCCTTGGGTTTTGCTGCGCAAAATGGACGGTGCAATCGCCAGCATCTGCGCGACTTTCGGATTCGATGGCGTGCCGCCCGGTATCTGGTACCCCTTCACGTCCCAGCGCTGCACCGCGATCGGATTGTCGATGATCCAGGCGCGAGCCTTGCTCAGCAGTTCATCGTGATCGTTGGCCAACGCGTCGATCAATCCCGCTTGCAACGCTTGTTGCGGCCGTACTTTTTTGCCTTCCAGCAGATACGGCAGGGCTTTTTCCAGGCCCAGCATGCGCACCATGCGCACCACACCACCGCCGCCCGGCAGCAAGCCAAGCGTCACTTCCGGCAGCCCGAGTTGTACCGCGGGGTTGTCCAGCGCCACGCGGTGATGGCAGGCGAGGCAGATTTCCCAGCCACCGCCCAGTGCCGCGCCATTGATCGCGGCGACCACCGGTTTACCCAAGGTTTCCAGGGTGCGCAGTTGCCCCTTCAACGTCAGCACCATGCTGTAAAAGTCTGCCGCTTGCGGCTTGCCAACCTTGATCAGCTCATTGAGGTCACCGCCGGCAAAAAAGGTTTTCTTGGCAGAGGTGATGATCACACCGGCAATCGCATCCTTGTCGGCCACCAGCCTGGCGACACAATCGGCCATGGCCTCGCGGTAAACCGCATTCATGGTATTGGCGCTCTGGCCGGGCATGTCGATGGTCAGGAGCACAATCCGGTCCTGACCTTTTTCGTAACGAATGGCTTCGCTCATGTCACTTTTCCTTGAAGTCAGGGCTCAGAGGCGCTCGATGATGGTGGCAATGCCCATACCGCCGCCGACACACAGCGTGGCCAGGCCGTAGCGCAAGCGGCGGGTCTCCAACTCGTCGAGCAGCGTGCCGAGAATTGCGCAACCGGTCGCACCCAACGGATGGCCCATGGCGATGGAGCCGCCATTGACGTTGACCTTGTCCGGGTCTATTGCCATGTCCTTGATGAATTTCAGCACCACCGAGGCGAACGCCTCGTTGACTTCGAACAGGTCAATGTCTTCAACCCGCAGCCCGGCCTTGACCAGGGCCTTGCGCGTCGCAGGCGCGGGACCGGTGAGCATGATGGTCGGATCCGTGCTCGTCACCGCCGTCGCGACGATGCGCGCCCTTGGTTGCAAACCCAGCTCCCGGCCTTTGGCTTCGGAGCCGATCAGCATCAGCGCTGCGCCATCGACAATCCCGGAACTATTACCCGGTGTGTGCACATGGTTGATCCGTTCCACATGGCTGTAGACCCGCAGCGCGGTGGCATCAAACCCCATTTGCCCCATCATTTCGAAGCTCGGCTTGAGCTTGCCCAGGCCTTCCATCGAGGAATCGGCGCGGATGAACTCATCGTGATCCAGCAGGATGATGCCGTTCTGGTCCTGCACCGGCACCAGCGACTTGCTGAATGAACCGTTCGCCCGCGCCCGCGCAGCCTTCTGTTGAGAGTGCAGCGCGTAGGCATCAACGTCTTCACGGCTGAAGCCTTCCAGCGTGGCGATCAAGTCGGCGCCTACACCCTGCGGGGTGAAATGGCTGTGCAGATTAGTGGCGGGGTCCAGCGCCCAAGCGCCACCGTCGCTGCCCATCGGCACGCGCGACATGGACTCGACGCCGCCGACCACTACCAGGTCTTCAAAGCCTGAGCGAACTTTCATTGCCCCGAGGTTCACCGCCTCCAGGCCCGACGCGCAGAAACGATTGATTTGCACACCCGCCACGCTTACGTCCCAATCGGCAACTTGCGTGGCCGTTTTGGCAATGTCCGCCCCTTGATCGCCAACGGGCGTCACGCAGCCGAGCACGACATCGTCAACCTGACGGGTGTCGAGCGAGGTGCGCTGCTGCAAAGCCGTGAGCAACCCGGCGACCAGGTCCACCGGTTTAACGCTGTGTAGCGCGCCATCAGCCTTGCCTTTGCCACGCGGCGTGCGTGACGCGTCGAAAATCATAGCTTGGGTCATGACGTCCTCGAACCTGGCCGTGGGAGTTATTGTTGAGCTCCCACCTTAGGCTCAGCGGTCGCGTATTCAATGACCGCAGCGCTCATCGGCGTTGACGGACACGCTCAGACGAACGGTAGCAAGCTATCAGGTTAACCGTTTCAGGTCGTCGAGCCGTCTAGCAATAGGGCGTCAAAGGAGCTGGCAATAGGCCTCATGCGTTTTTTAACGCTATTAACGTTAACTCCATACGAAATGGATCTAAGCCACGAGCTGCGTGGGCCCTAAGGTGAATATGTACGAAGTTGCCGTCGGGTTTTGCCGAGGCTCTCGTCTTACAGGAAGTGCAGCGCTCTGCCGTCATGGAGATATGCAGGCAGGCATCAGGAAATAACAAAAAAGGCGGCCAAGCCATGTTCAAACATTCGAAAGTACGTCAAGCAGGACTCATTCTTTTCGCCACTACGCTGTTGTTGATATTGCCGAACCTAACCAAGGTGATCGGCTAAAACAGCACCATTTTATATCGCCTGATTAATATGTGACTGGCTCGCTGTTCGAGCCAGCGTGGGTGTGCCAACCTTTACGGCATTCTCACGACATGGACGGCGATTATTTGAAAACGCTTATTCTGCTCGGGGCCTTGCTGCTCAGCTCGCCCGTCTATGCCGCACAGCTGAATCTGGAGCTGGGCGCGAACAGTCGCACCTGGCAGACCGAGGAGCTGCTCAAGCATCCTCAAGCCCAGACCATCAAAGTCCGCGACGACGTTTCCTACAAACGCGAGATGAACTACAGAGCCGTGCCGCTGGCTGCATTGTTGACCGGCATTAAAGCCGAAGATCACTTGCAAGCCGTGGCGCTGGATGGGTTCGCCGCAGAGTTATCGGCAGCACCGTTGCTCAATATCAAAGGGGCGAGAGCGTGGCTGGCGATCGAAGACCCGGCCAATCCATGGCCGGCCTTATCGAAAGGCAAACCGAGTGCCGGGCCGTTTTACTTGGTTTGGACCGATCCGCAGGCGGGCGATATCAGCCCGGAACAGTGGCCATTTCAAGTGGCGAGCATTAAGCGCATGGCCCCCGTCGCGGAGCGCTTCCCTGCCCTGCTGCCGGATCCGTCACTCAAGGCTGACGATCCGGTGAACCTGGGTTTCGCCCTGTTTCAGAGAAACTGCCTGGCCTGCCATCGACTCAACGGCGCAGGCGATGCGCAGTTCGGGCCGGATTTGAACATTCCATTTAACCCGACCGAATACTTCGGCATGGATTTTTTGAAGCGTTATATCCGCGATCCGCAGAGTTTGCGCCAGTGGCCACAAGCGAAAATGCCGGGGTTTACCGCGCAGGTGTTACCGGATGCGGATCTGGACAGGCTGGTGGCGTATTTGCAGCACATGGCTGGACGCAAGGTTAAGCCCTGACGCCATTCCCGTGTAGGAGCTGGCTTGCCAGCGATGGCGTCTTCAGAGTCGCCATCACCGGCAAGCCGGTTTCCTACGGGATTTGTGTTCGAGGCATCAATCTCGGTATGCGCCGCCGACCCGTAGGAGTCTGGCTTGCCAGCGATGGCGTCTTCGGAATCGCCATCACCCCAGCGCCATCGCCATCGCATCGCCATCGCTGTCCAGGATTACTGCTGCTGGACCGAGATCACGGGCGTTGGCATCGGTGTTGGCGATACGAATACTTTGGCGTGCATCTGCTCGCAGCCACCACCACGGCGCATGCCGCGCACCGGGCAGGCGTCCAGGTAATCCAGGCCCACCGCCAGTTTCAAATGACGCTCCGGGCGCGCCAATTGATTGGTCACGTCAAAGCTGTACCAGGCGTCATCCAGCCAGGCTTCTGCCCAGGCGTGGCTGGCCAGGTGTTCGCTGTTTTCGCTGTACAAATAACCCGACACATATCGCGAAGGAACGCCTAGGCTGCGGGCACAGGCGAGGAAGGCGTGAGCGTGGTCCTGGCAAACGCCCGAGCGCCCGGCAAATGCTTGCGCGGCACTGGTGTCGACTTCGGTAGAGCCTGGTGTGTAAGTCATGTGCTGGTTCAAGCCATGCATCAAATCGATCAGCGCCGTGCGGTCGCGACGCTTTTTACATTCCTTTTCGGCGAACGCGCGCAAGGCCTCATCCGGCTCCGTCAGGCGTGTGAAGCGCAGGAATGGCAGCGCCGACTGGCTCTCGTGTTCGGCTTCGCGCAGTTCATCGATATCAACCTGGCCACGGGCGCCAATGATGATGGCCTCGTGCGGTTCATCCATGGTCAACACGTGCAGGATGTTGCCGAACGGATCAAGTTGCGCGCGCACCGGACGCGGCAAATCGAGCTGCCAGCTCAGAACGTGCTGGCGTTCGCTGTCGTGAGGTGTCAGTCGCAGGTACTGGATGCTCGCCCGCACCTGATCTTCGTAGTGATAGGTGGTTTCGTGGCTAATGGAAAGTCTCATGCAGCCTCCAGGTATGAACTGTGTATGGCGTTACCCAACTGGCGCACCAGCGGGATGAATTCGGTCAGCCAGGCATGCAGGCCTTCGTCGAGAATTTCGTTGATGCCGGTGTAGCGCAGTCGTGCGTCCATCTCCGCTGCCAAGCGCTGTGCCGGACGGCCATTGGCCCCCGGCAACTGGGCGAGGATCTGGTCGATTTCTTCGGTGCAGGCGCGCAAGGAACGCGGCACGTCGGCACGTAATAACAGCAATTCGGCCACATGCCGTGCGCCGGGCGCGTCGCGATAAATCTCGGTGTAAGCCTCGAAAGAGGACAACGCCCGCAACAACGCGCTCCATTGGTAATAAGCGTGGGCCGTGCCGTCACTGACCGCTTCCGCCTGGTCGCCTGCCATTTCGTAACGGGCGTCGAGCAGGCGTAACGTGTTGTCGGCCCTTTCAATAAACGTCCCCAGACGAATGAAGCGAAACGCATCGTTGCGCATGATCGTGCCGTAGGAAGCGCCGCGAAACAGGTGGGAACGTTCCTTGATCCACTCGCAAAAACGACTCATGCCGTAGCGACTCAAGCCTTGTTCGGCAATCCCGCGGATCTCCAGCCACGTGGCGTTGATGTTTTCCCACATGTCGGCGGTAATTCGCCCACGCACCGCATGCGCACTGGCCCGTGCAGACCCCAGGCAACTGTAGATGCTCGCGGGGTTCGCCGCATCGAGGGCGAAAAAGTGCAGCAGGCGTTCGGCATGCAACTCGCCGTGACGTTCCAGGTAATCGTCCAGCGTGCCGGTAATCAGCAGCGGCATGGCCAGTTCATGCAAGCCGTCACCGCGACCATCCTGCGGCATCAGCGACAGCGAATAACTGATGTCGAGCATCCGTGCGAGGTTTTCCGCCCGCTCCAGGTAACGCGACATCCAATACAAATCCGAGGCAGTTCTACTTAACATGGCAGGCTTCCTTCAATCCTCGACCACCCAGGTGTCCTTGGTGCCGCCGCCCTGGGATGAGTTCACCACCAGAGAGCCTTCACGCAGGGCAACGCGCGTCAAACCGCCCGGTACAACCCGGGTTTCTCGGCCAGACAATACAAACGGACGCAGATCGATATGGCGTGGAGCGATGCCGTTCTCGACAAAGGTCGGACACGTCGACAGGGACAGCGTCGGTTGCGCGATGTACGCGTGCGGCTTGGCTTTGATCCGGGCACGAAACGACTCGATTTCCGCCGCGGTCGCCGCCGGCCCCACCAACATTCCGTAACCGCCGGAGCCCTGGGTTTCCTTGACCACCAGATCTGGAAGATTCGCCAATACGTGGGAAAGTTCAGAAGGATTACGGCACTGGAACGTAGGAACGTTCTTCAGGATCGGCTCTTCGTCCAGGTAAAAACGGATCATGTCGGTTACAAACGGGTACACCGACTTGTCATCCGCGACCCCGGTGCCGATGGCGTTCGCCAGCACCACGTTGCCCGAGCGGTAGGAAGACAATAGCCCAGGAACGCCCAGCATTGAATCCGGGTTGAAGGCCAGCGGATCGAGGAAAGCATCATCGAGACGCCGGTAGATCACGTCGACCGCTTTTGGCCCGTCAGTGGTGCGCATGAACACCTTGTCGTCACGCACAAACAGATCCGCGCCCTCCACCAGTTCGACGCCCATTTCCCGAGCCAGGAATGCATGCTCGAAAAACGCACTGTTGAAGCGCCCCGGCGTCAGCACCACCACACTCGGGTTATCGATCGGGCTGGAGCTTTTCAGCGTGTCCAGGAGCAAATTCGGGTAGTGATCGATGGGCGCGATGCGTTGGGCGGCGAACAACTCGGGGAACAACCGCATCATCATCTTGCGGTCTTCGAGCATGTAACTCACGCCGCTCGGTGTACGAAGGTTGTCTTCAAGCACGTAGTACGTGCCGTCACCATCACGCACCAAATCGACGCCGGAGATGTGGGAATAAATATCCCGGTGCAGGTCCAGGCCTTGCATCGCCAACTGATATTGCTCATTGGCCAGCACTTGCTCAGCCGGAATAATCCCGGCCTTGATGATGCGCTGCTCGTGATACAGGTCGGCGAGAAACATGTTCAACGCCTTGACCCGCTGGATGCAGCCACGTTCGACGATCCGCCATTCACTGGCGGGGATGCTGCGTGGAATGGTGTCGAAGGGAATCAGGCGCTCTGTCCCTTGCTCATCGCCGTACAGCGTGAAAGTAATCCCGGCGCGATGAAATAACAGATCGGCCTCGCGTCGCCGTTGTGCCAGAAGCTCGTCAGGCGTTTCGGACAACCAACGGGCAAACTCCCGGTAATGCGGGCGGACCAAGCCGCCGGCATCGTACATCTCATCAAAATAGGTGCGGATCATGCCGTACTCCTTGTCACCCGGACATCTAGGCATCGCAAGGCCCGTGCCATCGGCATAAACGCTTTTATTTCAATCAGTTGGATAAACGCCTCGCAGACGCCGCACCATTCCTGTGCGGCAAATGCCCCAACCTGATCGCCCCCGCCTCATTGCGAAGCAATGCTTTGGCCTATCACCAGCATAGTCAGAGTTGATTTCACTGCGCGGCGGTCAATGCGGATAATCGGCACATTCGCTGAATCAGCGACTGCTCTTCCCTTTTAGCCACCTGCTTTGGTGGCTTTTTTTTGGCAAAAAACGCTGCTTGGTGTGATTCGACAGCGGCTACAGCGGATTTTTCAAAAGCCGAAAACGAAAACGGCCAACCCGAAGGTCAGCCGTTGCTGCGTGTTGTTGCTGTTCATAGTGTTATGCGAGTGGCCCTCGTACCTCCTGCTTGACGCCCCATCCTTCAATGATGCCGCCCAGAGGCTCGACCACCGCCTCGAAACCCTGCTCAAAGTCGCCAATGCCGTCGTAGGTGGCGTACATCACTTTGCTCAGTTCCAGGTACCACGCGCCGTCATCACGCACGCTGATTTGTGCATTCAACGACTCACCACAGTAATGCCCTGCCGCCCTGCGTGCCCGCTCCTCGTCCGGGAAAATGGCGTAGAACTCGATGGGATGGAACCGTGAAAAGTCAAAACCGCCTTCTTTCATGCGGCGCAGCACGCTGCTGCTGATGTCTTCTTGATAGGCTGTGCTCATGAAACGTCCCCCTCAAATTGATGGATAGACTTTCCGTTTTCCCTGCGCTCACAACCGATTGGCGAGAGCGATTCGGCAACGATGTTGCCGATGGGAAGCAAGCATGTAGCTGACAAGACCAGACCTTAGCGATCCATTCGCTGATCTCGCTTGCAGAGTAGCCCCAAGTGGAAGCTGCTGCCAAGGCCTGGTTTTAATTGTGACAGGATAGGTTCAGACAGGCGTAATGCCGAGGATTTGAATGCTGTTCTGGGTCTTCAGACTTTTGACGCTGGCATCAGCGGTGCGCCCTTCCAGATCATTCAGATCCAGTTCGGCCGCGACAGGAAGTAACCGGGACTTGATGAGTTTGGCTGCGTGCTCGTTATCCGGGCACTCGTCGCACTCAAACACCTCATCGAGCGTTTCGCCATGATCATCCACGAAAGTGATCTTCCACTTTTGCATCGGTGCCTCCTCGAACAAACCCGCAAATGGGCTTACATCTATCTGGACTTTTGCCTCGGGTGAACGTTCAACCGATTGCGTTCGCAGCACATGAAAATACTGGATTAATTGTGGAAGCGAGCCTGCTCGCGATGGAGGTGAACGGTACCGCGTTTTTTCTGGAAAAAAGCGGCGCCGTCAAGTTCATCGCGAGCAGGCTCGCTCTCATAGGTAACTGCGTCGGCTCAGGCTCAGTCGTTACTTGGCTTATTCACAGCCTGCAACACGTACTGCGGCAAGGCGAAGGCGCCGATGTGGATTTCCGGGTTGTAGTAGCGAGTGATGATGCCGCTACCGGCGAAACGCTGTTGCAGGGTTTCACGCGACAACTTGCGATACGCGGTGTTGGTCGCGCCCCAGGCGAAGGTCATCGAGCCGCCGATGTAGGTCGGCACGGCGGCTTGATAGAAATGCCAGTCCGGAAACAGGCTGCGCAGGCGGCCGGCGGTGGTTTTGACTTCTTCGATTTGCATGAACGGCGTGCCGTTCTGGGTCACCAGAATGCCGCCCTCATTCAGGCAGCGACGGCAGGCCTGGTAGAAGTTCTCGGAGAACAGGACTTCACCCGGACCAATCGGGTCGGTGGAGTCAGAGATGATCACGTCAAACTTTTCGGTGGTGGTCGAAACGAAGCGCATGCCGTCGTCGATGACCAGGTTCAGGCGCGGATCGTCGAACGAACCTTTGGAGTGGTTCGGCAGGAATTCCTTGCACATTTCGACCACGGTGCCGTCGATCTCGACCATCGTGATGTGTTCGATACTGCCGTGCTTGGCGACTTCACGCAGCATGCCGCCGTCGCCACCACCGATGATCAATACTCGTTTGGCTGTGCCGTGCGCGAGGATCGGCACGTGGGTGAGCATCTCGTGGTAAATGAATTCGTCGGCTTCGGTGGTCTGGATAACGCCGTCCAGCGCCATCACCCGGCCCATGCGCGGGTTCTCGAAGATCACCAGGTGCTGGTGTTCGGTGCGCACTTCGTGCAGCAGTTTTTCCATGCGAAAACGCTGGCCGTAGCCTTCGTAGAGGGTTTCCAGGTATTCGCTGGTGTGGGTAGTGCTCATGGGAAGTGCTCCGATGAATGCGGCGGCAACGGACGGTTACCCGCCCATGATGGCCAATCGAGAATCGCGATTGCCCGGGAAAGGCGCGCATTCTACGTCGCAGAACATGACAGGTCGAACCTTCCTCATAAGTACGCACAGAACAATGTGGGAGCGAGCCTGCTCGCGCTGACGGCGGCACATTCAGTCAAAATGTTGCTGACAGTCAGCTATCGCGCGCAGGCTCGCGCCCACCGGTTCGGTGTGAATGGCGCGAATGCAGTCAGATTCGAACGTTACCGCGTGGCCCGGCGATGGCCCAGATGATCAGGCCCAATACCGGCAGCAGCACGATCAGCAGCACCCAGATGATTTTCATCCCGGTTTCGGCGCCACTTTTCAGTACGTTGATGATTGCCCAGATATCGAGGGCCAGAATGATCAGGCCGATCAGGCCGTTAAACGTGGAACCCATGGTGACGCTCCCTATCAGTGGTATGCACTCTTAGGATAGTCGGCCATTGCGAGGGTTCCGTTTTATTAGCGTTTAAACCTTTAAACGTGAATCGCGACCTTAAGCGCTTCCAGCGACGGTGCGGCGCTGATGCCTACCTGTGCGCACAACTCAAGGACACGTGGCACGTCGTTGCCGTACACCAGCACCACTTGCAACTCGTCATCGAGCAACTGGCTGAAGTTCATCAGCACGTAGCCACCGTTTTCCTTGTTCATACTGCCCATTTGCACCTGAATGCGATTGAGCGCGGTCAGGGCTTCGGTTTTTGCCAGTTGCTTGGGCTTGATGTTGAAGTCTACGCCTGGGCCGAACGAAGCCACGATTTGCGCAAACAGGTCCACGTAGGTGTCGGCCTGAAACAGCACGGTTTCGGGAAGGCTGCCGACCACCACCCACTCGCCCAGCGGAATCGGGAAAGTCTCGTCGAAGTTGATGTCTGGATTGGCCGTCAGAAAGGCTTGCGGATCGGCGTAGGCCTGCGCAGCCTCGTCAGCGACTTTGATGATTTCGTCATCGCTCATGCACCCGGAGCTGATTTTGCTGATGAGTTCGACGAGTGCGGCTTTCATGGGACGGAATCCTGTAGCGAGGGAATTTTGAAGCCGCGAAGGATAGCGCAAAACGCCCGGCAATGGCTGCGTGGCCACGTGGCGAGGAAGTTGACCCACATCAACAGCAGGCGAACTGGATAGCGGCACAATGCTGGCACCTTGCCAATGCTGTTTCCGCTATCAGAGAAAACCTCCATGGGTGCCTGGCTTAGCAATATCTCGCTGAAATATAAATTCTGGGCGGTCAATGCGGTCGCCTTCGTCACGACGTTGTTGCTGGTGTTGTACGCCGTGCAGCTCGAACAACAGGCTCGTAGCCAAGCGTCCCAGGCTTCTGCTCAGGCACAGGCGCGACTGCTCGGCGCCTGGCCGCCCGGGCAACCGCTGCCCAACGTCGACAATGTGTTGACGTTCAGCGGTGCGCAGGCGCCGGTGTTGAACCAGCAGCCACTGCTTGAACTGACCGACACCCGTGGCTGGGTTGATATCAACCCGATGCCGTTGCTGGGCGAAAACCCGCTGATGGGCGCTGAGGTGTTCACCCGCGCTGACGGCCAACACGTCGCCGTCATCGCCTATGGCCCAAGCCTGACGCAGGTGTTCGGCGAGCGTTTCGCCCACTACGCAGCGGCGGTGTTGATTTTGATGCTGGCGATGCTCGGCGCTTCGCAATTGTTGATCCGCTTCCTGCTCAGCCAACTCAACACGTTGAAAGACGTGATGCTGCACGTTGAAAAAACCGGTGATCTCGCGGCCCGTGTGCCGCTGGCGGGTACGGATGAAGTCGGTCAGATGGCCAGTGCATTCAACGCGATGCAGGCTGGATATCAACGGGTGGTAAACACTGTTGCCAGCACTGCGCGACAACTGGATGTCGGCGCAGCGCGTCTGGCGTCGAACATGAACGAGGTGCGCCACGGCATGCTCGGCCAGCAAAGTGAAACCGATCAAGCCGCCACAGCAATCAACGAAATGACCGCCACTGTTTATCACATCGCGCAACACGCCGGCGCCACCCGTGACCTCTCGCAAACCGCCGACACTCTGGCCGGCAGCGGGCAGGAAGTGGTGAGCCGCGTGCAGAAGTCGATTGCCGGGTTATCCACAGGCGTGCAACAGACCGCCGAGATGATTCAACGGCTGGCCGAGGACAGTCAGAAAATCAACGGTGTGGTCAGCGTGATTCACAGCATCGCCGAGCAGACCAATCTGCTGGCGTTGAACGCCGCCATCGAAGCGGCCCGGGCCGGGGAAATGGGGCGTGGGTTTGCGGTGGTCGCCGATGAAGTGCGCAACCTGGCCAAACGGGTGCAGGCGTCTACCGACGAAATCACCATCATGGTCACTGCTCTGCAGGCAGGGACGCGCGATGCGGTGGATTTCATGCAGGACAGTTCGTTCAAGGCTGACGACTGCGTGCAACAGGCGCAGGAAGCAGGTGCCGCATTGGCTGAGATCACTGGCGCAGTGGCGCAAATGCGTGAAAGCAATACGCAGATCGCGGTGGCGGCCGAGCAACAGAGCCAGGTTGCGGAAGAAATGAATCGGGCGGTGGTGAGCATTCGCGATGTGACCGAGAACACCGTGGAGCAGACTGTGGAATCGGCGACCACCAGTCATGAGCTGGCGGCGTTGGCTGGAGAGCTGAACAAGGCCATCGGGCAGTTGAAACTTTAAGGGCGACATCGCTGGCAGGCCAGCTCCCACATTGGACTTGTGTGGTTCCCAGGCCAGCTCCCACCGTGGATTTGTGTGGTTCCCAGACCAGATCCCACCTTGGATTTGTGTGGTTCCCAGGCCAGCTCCCACATTGGATTTGCGTGGTTCCCAGGCCAGATCCCACCTTGGATTTGTGTGGTTCCCAGGCCAGATCCCACCTTGGATTTGTGTGGTTCCCAGGCCAGATCCCACCTTGGATT
>NZ_JBNQGB010000001.1:135789-286352 GCF_050321825.1 Gordonia sp. IEGM753 | reverse complement strand
TGGATTTGTGTGGTTCCCAGGCCAGATCCCACCTTGGATTTGTGTGGTTCCCAGGCCAGATCCCACCTTGGATTTGTGTGGTTCCCAGGCCAGATCCCACCTTGGATTTGTGTGGTTCCCAGGCCAGATCCCACCTTGGATTTGTGTGGTTCCCAGGCCAGATCCCAGCTTGGATTTGCGTGGTTCCAGTGTGGGAGCTGGCCTGCCGGCGATAGGGCTAAACCACGTGACATAATTCATGCACAAAACGCTATCACGCCCATAGCCAACCACGATTCGCCGCCGTCAATGACCGCGCCTATTCTTCAATCATGTGTTCAACACGGATCGAGGAGTTCCAACATGGGCAAACGTCATCCACACCTTCCTGCTTGGCAATGGCGCACCGCGCCACATAACGACCAGCACAGCGCTCATATCGCGCTGCAATTGATCGCGGTGCCGCTGTTTATCGTGGCGTTTTTGTTGATTGTTTCCGGGGTGTTCAGCCTGAGCTTCGCCAGCGTAGCGATCGGCATTGTCGGCGTTTTCGCAGCCCTCGGTTTACAGCGTCGGGGCCACAGCATGGAGGCGTGACAGACGTCACGCCTTCATTTGAAACGGATCAGGCGAAAATGGTGACCGTCTGCCGGCTCATGGCGATCAAGCGACCGTCCGCGCTCCACAGCTTCGCCGCAGCATGGCCATAGCCATCTGCGGCGTGCTCGATTTCCACCAGGTATTTGCACCAGTCCAGCGTATCAAGCGCCAGCAACGGTTGAACGAATTCGATGGTCCAGGTCAGCGTGCTGCCCATCGCCGGTTTTTTCAGGTGCGGCAACAAGGCCGGCGGCCAGGCGTCGACCAACGCAAGAATATGCGCCTCGCTGAGCGCTTCCTGTTTTACATCTCCGCGCAAACGTACCCAGCCGCCCATATCGCGTGATGTGTTGCCGGTAAAAGGCAGCCCGCCCACACTCCAGCGCATCGCCAAATGGCGCATGAACTCCGGTGTGAGGCCTTTGATATAAGGCAGTTCCTGACATTCGTCCCAGTGTTTCATCTCGGGAGCCGCCAACGCTGGCACCGCCACTTCGGACGGTCGCGAGGCGCCGAAGCTGCCCTGAATCAGTGTCACCACTTGCCCCTTCTGCATCGCCCGGCCCAGCACCTGGCTGACGGCTTTGCCTTCACGCAACACATCCACTTCAAAACTGACTGGCACATCGGGTTCGACCGGGCCGACAAATGTGATCGCCAATGAACGCACTGGACGATCAGCCGGAACTTGGGCGCGCATGGCTTCGTATTGCAACGCCGCCACCAGGCCGCCGAAACTGGCCCGCCCCTGCGCCCATTCGGCCGGGATAGACAGCTCCAGCGGCTGGCTACGGACAGCGTCGAGCAAATCGGAAAAGCGCATGAAAACCTCAGAGCATGAGAAAGGATGCTGGGATATTAACCAGCCAGCGAGGTCTGCACAGCACCTATTCCGGCCAAAAGTACTGACAAATAAGCCCAGGGCCGTGCGCTGCTGGCTTCAGGATTTGAAGCAGGCAGCGTCGAGTTTGTCGAGGACGCGGTCGGCGCGGGTTTCGGCTTTGGCCATGGTGGTCTTCCAGACGGCAACACAAGGCAGCAAATCTGCTTCGTGTTCGGCCCGTGTCAGCCACTGCCAGCAATCGTGCCAGTCACCGAGCGCGGCTTGCGCCGACTTCAAACAAGGCAGCGCCGCCTCAGGCAAACGGTCGAGTTCGGGGTAGGCCTCGATGCCATAGCGCACGCGTTTGATTAGCAGGCGCAGCAAATGGCGGTCATGGGCGGGATCGTGCAGGGTGTGTTTGAGCTTTTTCCACTGTTTGGCCAGGCGTTTTTCAATGCGCTTACGCAAGCCCACAAGCAAACCCTGACGCTGTGCGGCGCGCAAAAAACGCGGAAACGCGTCGAGTACCAACAGCAATTGCGCCAGCTCTGCGCTTGCCGCTACGGCCGGATAGGCTTTGTCCATCTGCGCCATGCGCAATCGTGCCGCTTCTGGTTGATCATGCTGCAGCAAGTACGCCGCCAACACTTCACGATCACGCAACGGGGTGGTCAGTTGGCCCACGCCGGACGCCACCGCTTCCAGTTGCTCAACCCCGGGCAAACCGCGCAATGGCCGCAACAGGCTGCGCAAACGGCGAACCGTGGTGCGTAAATCGTGCAGTGCTTCAGGGTCTGTCCGCGCCACCAGGCGTGCCTGGCACGCCAGCAAGCGGACTTCAAGGCTCAAGACATGAGCGACTAACCGGTCAACCAGCGCAGACATCGCTTGCTCCCTCAATCGAATTTCTCGGTTGCGTTACTGATGCTTCAACGGCCGGCGCGAGATTCACGAATATAAAAACGCGCCTTTTCAGCTTTGCTGGTGCAGCCTTCATACGCTTCGAATTGCTGCTGGGTTTTGGCGCCGGTCAGCAGCGACAACGCTTTGGAGTAACTGACGGTGCCGGCGAAACCTTCGGCCTTGGCCAAATCCAGTTCATGCCAGGCCGCATCGATCTGGCTACCGCAGCTATCGCGATAAGCGGTTTTACCGGCGCAACCGGCAAGTGCCAGTGCAATCAAAGGCACGCATATCCAGGCTTTCATCAAAAACACCTCAAGGTAGGTAAACAGTCGTGCAGGTAAGACGTTACCAGGCGTGAAAAGTGCCTTGGCCCGCCATTGAAACTATAGCGCCCGGCAGAATATTCATCTGCCGCCATCGAGTGTCGAAAAAACGACGCTTGCGCCGTGTCGAGCCACGTTAACGATTGAAGCACGCCCCTGGAAAGGTGCATTGTTGAAACCTTGTCAGATGAGGGCCATTCATGAAAAAGCGCGTCGCACTGGTGCTGGGCTCAGGTGGAGCCCGGGGCTATGCCCATATCGGTGTCATTGAAGAGATTGAACGGCGGGGTTACGACATCGCGTGTATCGCCGGATGTTCAATGGGCGCGGTGGTTGGCGGGATCTACGCGGCCGGCAAACTCAAGGATTATCGCGACTGGATCGAAAGCCTGGACTACCTCGATGTGTTGCGTCTGGTGGACGTCAGTTTCCGTCTGGGGGCGATTCGCGGGGAGAAAGTGTTCGGACAAATCCGCAAAATCGTGGGCGAGATCAATATCGAGGATCTGCGCATTCCCTATACGGCCGTGGCTACCGACCTGACGAACCAGCAAGAAATATGGTTTCAGGAGGGGTGTTTGCACCAGGCAATGCGTGCATCGGCGGCGATCCCCAGTTTGTTCACACCCGTTATGCAAGGCAATCGCATGCTGGTCGACGGCGGTTTGTTGAACCCGCTGCCCATCGTGCCGGTGGTGTCGAGCCATTGCGATTTGATCATTGCGGTCAACCTCAACTCCACCAACCAGCGGCACTATCAATTACCGGTGATCCAGCGTCCGGCTGCGTTCAAAACCCGCTTCGATCACTTGATCACTTCCCTCGGTTCGCACCTGCCGTTCCGACGCAAGCAGGCAGAACAATTGTTGGTGCTGGAACAGGAAGCGCTGAAGGCCGAAGCGGCAGACATCAACCCGTGGCTAGCCTCCGCCGAACCCGAAGCGCAGCAACCGGCCGCTGCACCCGAGGCTGCGGGGGCGCCGAAATCCGCCACCGGCTCGTTCATCATCGACAACGTGGGACCTGCGTCACTGCTGGATTTGATCAACCAGAGTTTCGAAGTGATGCAGACGTCGCTGGCGCAGTACAAAATCGCCGGTTACCCACCCGACATTCTGATCAACGTGCCGAAGCGCGTGTGCCGGTTTTTCGAATTTTACAAAGCACCGGAGCTGATCGCGCTGGGGCGCGAGATTGCCAGCGATACGCTGGATCGGTATGAGAATGATCAGTTGTAATCTGGACGATTTTTAGGGGAAGCGAGGGCCCCTTCGCGAGCAAGCCCGCTCCCCCCCGGTAATGCTGTTCACTTAAGCGATACCTATACTTTTGTGGCGAGGGGATTCATCCCCGTTCGGCTGCGCAGCAGTCGTAAAACCAGCACACGCTGTGTACCTGCTACACCTCGGTTGCAGCTTTTGGGGCTTCTGCGCAGCCCAACGGGGATGAATCCCCTCACCACAGAATTCTGCTTGTCTGAAGATCATCTAAACGAACAGCATTAGCGCCTACAGGGGATTTGTGAACGGCGCAAATTTCCTGTGGGAGCGGGCTTGCTCGCGAACGGGTCCGACCAGTCTCCATACACCTAGAGACTGCCCTCGCTCAATAACCGATACCCAACCCCCGCTTCGGTGACGATAAACCGTGGCTGGGTGGGATCATCCGCCAGTTTCTGGCGCAGATGCCCCACCACGATGCGCAGGTAATGGCTGTCTTCGGTGTGGGTCGGGCCCCAGATATCCTTGAGCAATTGCTGTTGAGTGATGACCCGGCCCGGATGCCGCGCCAATTGCGCCAACACGGCGTATTCCTTGCGGGTCAACGCCACCTCACTGCCATCGAGCAATACGCGACGGTACGCCAGGTCGACGGTCAGCGGACCGAAGGTCAGCGCAGCCTGCTGCGCCTCACCCGCCGGCGCCTGGCGTAACAACGCCCGAACCCGCGCCAGGAACTCCTGAATCCCGAACGGCTTGGTCACGTAGTCGTTGGCACCACCGTCCAGTGCTTCAACTTTCTGCCCTTCGCTGGCGCGTACCGACAGCACCAGCACCGGCACCGTCGACCATTCGCGAAACTCGCGCAGCACTTGCTGGCCGTCCATGTCCGGCAACCCGAGGTCGAGCACCAGCAGGTCCGGTTTATTCAGTGCGGCCTGCGCCAGACCTTCGGTGCCGGTGCCAGCCTCCAGCACCTTGTAGCCTTGGGAGACGAGACTGATGCGTAGGAACTTGCGAATTTGCGGCTCGTCGTCGATGACCAAAATGGTCGTGGTCTGGCTCATGATTTCTGATCGCAGCATGGGGATGTCCAAAGGGTATCAGGCTTCACTTTCAGCTTTCGACTTCAATGTCTGGCTGATCCTGTAAAGGCAAGTGCAACGTGATGCAGGTACCGCGTCCTTCAATGCCGTCGGCGACGCTGATTCGCCCGCCATGCGCGCCCACCATGCCCTGACAAATCGCCAGCCCCAACCCCGTGCCCTGCCCGCCGCGATCGCCGCGCGCGGCGGTGTAGAACATGTCGAAGATCTTCGCGCGGTCCTCCTCCGGGATGCCCGGCCCTTCATCGCTCACCGAAAAAAACAGTTCGTTGTCATCGGCGCCCGCGCGCAACTGCAAGCGACCGTTTGCGGGCGAAAAACGGGCGGCGTTTTCCAAGACGTTGACCAGCGCTTGTTCGATCAACGCGGCGTGGACAAACAGCAGCGGCAATTCGGCCGGGACTTCGGTGCTGACCTGCAACGGTGACAACACCGCACGCAGCCGATTGAGCGCACTGCCAACGATGTCTGCCGGCGACACCCAATCGCGCGCCAGCTTCAACGCACCGTGGCCGAGGCGGGTCATGTCCAGCAGATTCTGGATGTAACGATCAAGACGCTCGGCTTCATCGCGTGTGCCTTCGAGCAACTCGCGACGATCCTCCAGCGGAATGGCTTCGCCCAGCGCTAACAGACTGTCGATGCTGCCGCGCATCGAGGTCAGCGGCGTGCGCAAATCGTGCGAGACCGAGGCCAGCAAGGCGCTGCGCAACTGCTCGGTTTCGCCGTGCAGTCGGGCGGCCTCCAGGTCTTCGGCCAGTTGCGCACGGGCCAACGCTTGCGCCAGCGGCTGGCTTAACGCGGTCAACAAACGCCGACGCTGACCGCTCAGGGTCTGGCCTTCTTTGGCCCACACACCGAGCAACGCCAACGGCCCGTCCTCGACCGACAGCGGCCACCACCACCAACGACCCAATGGCAGCGTACCGGTGCCCGCGCCTGCCGGCTGATCGTGCTGCCAGGCCCAATCGGCGGCGGCGCGTTCGGCCTCGGTCAATTCTAGCGGACCACCGGTCTCGACTTTCCAGCCACTCGGCCCGTCACGATTGAGCAGGCACAGCTGCAAATCACTCCAGCCATTGAGGTGCTGCGCCGCGGCGCTGACCACAGCCTGGCGGTCGGTGGCGGCGGTGAGTTTGCGCGACAGGTCGAGCAGTTCGCTGGTCTCTTCCTGCGTGTCGCGCAGCGCTTGCAGTTGCCGCCGTTGCCGCGCGGCAAGGTTACCGGTGAGCGCTGCCATCAACAGGAAGAACAGCAAGGTCAGCACGTCTTCTTCACGCTGGATGGCGAACGAAAAATTCGGCGGAATGAACAGAAAGTCGTAGGTCAGAAACGACAGCGCCGCACACGCCAGCGCCGGCCCGAGACTGCTGCGCACCGCCACCAGCAACACCGCGGCAAGGAACACCAGCGAGATGTTTGGCAACGGCAGCACACTCGCCACCGCCCAAGCCAGCGCACTGGCGGAAATAGTCGCGACCAGCGCCAGCACGTAATCGAACCATACCAGCGTCTGCGTCGATCGCTGGCGCGGCTGATACTGTTGATGGTCACTGTCAAGGACGTTGATTTCCAGCCCGCGAGCATCACGCAACAAGCGTGACGCCAGACCGCCGCCGAACATGCGCCGACGCAAACGCTGCCGCGATTGACCGACCAGCACCAGGCTGGCGCGACGTTCAGCAGCGTGCTGAATCAACGTCTTCGCCACCTCGCCAGCCCGCAGCAACACCACCTCGCCGCCCAGGCGCTCAGCGAGTTGCTGGGCACTTTGCAGGCGCAGGCGTGACTGCTCATCGCGCACGCTGCCGTTGTCCACGTGCACCAAGCTCCACGGCAAATGCCGGCGCTGAGCCACGCGGCTGGCGTGACGTACCAGGCGCTCGGCCTGAGCATCGCCATCCACGCCAACCAGCAATCGGCCACGCACGGCGGGCGCTGCCTGGCCGAGTTGGCGATAGCCTTGGGCCAAATCATTGTCGACCTGCGCGGCGGCGGTTTGCATGGCCATTTCGCGCAGGGCCGTGAGGTTGGTCTGGGTAAAAAAGGCATCGATGGCCGCCCTCGCCTGCTCGGGCACATACACCTTGCCGTCGCGCAAACGCTCAAGCAATTCACGTGGTGGCAGGTCGATCAGCAGCAGTTCATAGGCTTCCTGCAAGACCCAGTCGGGCAGCGTTTCACGAACCTGCACGCCGGTGATGCCGCGCACCTGATCATTCAGACTTTCCAGGTGCTGGACGTTGACCGTGGTGAACACGTCGATACCCGCCGCCAGCAGTTCCTGAATGTCTTGCCAGCGTTTGGTGTGACGGCTGCCGGGCGCATTGCTGTGGGCCAGTTCATCTACCAGCACCAGTTTCGGCTTGGCGGCGAGCAGGCCATCGAGGTCCATTTCTTCGAGCATCACGCCACGGTATTCCGAGCGCACCAACGGCTGCTGCGGCAGACCGCCGAGCAGCGCTTCGGTTTCGGCGCGGCCATGGGTTTCGACAACGCCGGCGAGAACTTTCACTCCTTGGCGCAATTGGGTGTGCGCAGCCTGGAGCATGGCGTAAGTCTTGCCGACACCCGGCGCGGCGCCAAGGAAAACCTTGAGCCGGCCACGACCATCACGGGGCAGGTCTGCTAACAACGCATCGGCGCGGCCGGAATCACTCATGCTGTTGGATCTCTTTTTCAGGTGTTTTTAATGTCGTCAGTGGTGGCCTCATCGCGAGCAGGCTCGCTCCCACATTGGAATACAGTCTCCTGTGGGAGCAGGCTTGCTTCCACATTGGAATACCGTTTCCTGTGGGAGCAGACTTGCTCTCACATTGGAATACAGTTTCCTGTGGGAGCGGGCTTGCTTCCACATTGGAATACCGTTTCCTGTGGGAGCAGACTGCTCTCACATTGGAATACCGTCTCCTGTGGGAGCAGGCTTGCTTCCACATTGGAATACAGTCTCCTGTGGGAGCGGGCTTGCTCGCGAATGGCGGCACCACCGACTTACAGTTTTTCCAGCGCGATGTTGAGTGCCAACACATTTACCACCGGAGGACCCACCAGCGGCGATTCGATGTTCGCATTCATCAGTCGCTCAAGCGTAGACACTGGCACGTTACGCGCCGCCGCAACACGCGCCAGTTGATAGGCAATCGCTGCGGGTGGCAAGTGCGGATCGAGGCCGCTGCCAGAGGTGGTGAGCATGGCCAACGGCACCGGCCCTTGGCCCGGCACCAGCAGCTTGTTGGCGTCGTCGATCACCCGAGTGGCCAATGCCGGATTACTGGGTGAAAGGTTGCTGGCGCTACTCGACACGGTGGCAAAAGCGCCGGCCGAGGGGCGCGGATGGAACCAGGCGTCACCGACAAAATCCTGGGCGATCAGTGACGAGCCACGGACCTTGCCATCGGCATCGCGCACCAGGCTGCCATTGGCCTGCGCCGGAAACGCGACCTGGGCAACCCCCGTCACGACCAGTGGATAAGCGACGCCAGTGATCAGCGTCATCAAGACCAGCAGGCTCAAGGCCGGACGAATCAGGGTGGACATTTCAAAATCCTCGAATTCAGGTAACACAGGCACTAAACCTGTGGCTGGAAGGCTTGGTAAGAAAGCCTTTGTGGTGTACGGCTCTCTGTTACTGGAGCTCTGTGGTGCTGTAGCTTTTGTGGCAAGGAAATTTTTGTGATCACGGGATTTGGTGATGACGGGGTTTGTGGTGATGGATTTTTGTGGTGAGGGGAATTTGTGGTGAGGGGATTTATCCCCGTTGGGCTGCGCAGCAGCCCCAAAACCCCAACCTCATTTCTTCCAACACATCGCAAACATCGGGCAAGCGACCGCTTCGCGCTCGAACGGGGATAAATCCCCTCGCCACAAATTCACCTCGCCACAGACTCCACTCGCCACAAAATTCCTTCACCACAAAACTTCCTTCACCACGAAGGCCCGCACAACCCGATAGATCATCAAACCAGATGCAGCGCCGTCAGCAGCATGTCGATGGCCTTGATGCCCACGAACGGCACCAGCAGCCCGCCCAGGCCATAGATCAGCAGATTACGGCGCAGCAACGCGGCGGCACTCGCGGCTTGTACTCGCACACCGCGCAATGCCAACGGAATCAGCACCACGATGATCAAGGCGTTGAACACAATCGCCGACAGAATCGCGCTCTGCGGACTGGTCAGGTGCATGATGTTCAGCACGCCCAGTTGCGGGTAGATCGAGGCGAACAGCGCCGGCAGAATCGCGAAGTACTTGGCCACGTCGTTGGCGATGGAAAACGTCGTCAACGCACCGCGCGTCACCAGCAATTCCTTGCCGATTTGCACCACGTCCAACAGCTTGGTCGGGTCGCTGTCGAGGTCGACCATGTTCGCCGCCTCGCGAGCTGCTTGCGTGCCGTCGTTCATGGCCATGCCGACGTCTGCCTGGGCCAGCGCAGGCGCATCGTTGGCACCGTCGCCGCACATCGCTACCAAGCGGCCGTCATTCTGCTCGTGACGAATACGCGCCAGTTTCTTCTCCGGCGTGGCCTCGGCCAGCACATCATCCACGCCCGCTTCGGCCGCAATGGCGGCAGCGGTCAGCGGGTTGTCACCGGTGACCATCACCGTGCGAATCCCCAACTTGCGCAGCTCGGCGAACCGCTCGCGGATGCCAGGCTTGACCACGTCTTTGAGATGGATCGCACCCAGCAATTTGCCGTCGGCACACACCAGCAACGGTGTGCCGCCGCTCTGCGCAATCTTGTCGATTTCACGCGATAACGCAGGTGCCAGGTCCGCACGTTTGAGGCCGACGAAAGCGAGCAACGAATCCACCGCGCCTTTGCGAAACACGCGGCCCTGATAGTCGACACCCGACAGGCGAGTCTCGGCAGTGAACGGCACGGCGGTCAGCGCATCAGCCGATGGCTCCGTCTGCGAATGCAGGCCTCGCAGGTATTCGACGATGGACTTGCCTTCCGCTGTGTCGTCCGCCAACGAGGCGAACAGTGCACCTTCGGCCAGCTCCTTGGCGGTCACGCCGGGCGCCGCGTAAACAGCGGTGCAGCGACGGTTGCCGAAGGTGATGGTGCCGGTCTTGTCCAGCAGCAGCACATGCACGTCACCCGCCGCTTCCACGGCGCGACCGGATTTGGCGATCACGTTCAGGCGCACCAAGCGGTCCATCCCGGCGATACCAATCGCAGACAGCAAGCCGCCAATGGTGGTCGGAATAAGCGTGACCAATAACGCCACCAGGAACACCAGCGGCAAGCTGCCGTTGGCAAAGTGGGCGAACGGTTGCAGGGTCACCACCACCAGCAGGAAGATCAGCGTGAGGCCGATCAACAGGATGTCGAGCGCTACTTCGTTCGGGGTTTTCTGGCGTTTTGCGCCTTCGACCAACGCGATCATGCGGTCCAGTGTCGACTCGCCAGGGTTGACGGTAATCCGCACCAACAGCCAGTCGGACACCAGGCGAGTGTTGCCGGTGACGGCAGAACGGTCGCCACCGGATTCACGGATCACCGGCGCCGATTCACCGGTAATCGCCGCCTCGTTGACCGCCGCGATGCCTTCGATGACCTCGCCGTCACCGGGGATCATTTCCCCGGCCTCGACGCGTACCACATCGTCCTTGCGCAGGCTGGTCGCCGGCACTACTTGAAAGGTGCCGTTGGCGGTTTTGCGACGAGCACTCAAGCCCTCACTACCAGCCTTGAGGCTATCAGCGCGAGCCTTGCCGCGACCTTCGGCCAAGGCTTCGGCGAAGTTGGCGAAGAGCACGGTGAACCACAGCCACAACGCGATTTGCGCGGCGACATACGTCGGCACCGCCGCATCGGGAACGAAGCACAGCACGGTGGTCAGGATGGCGGTCAGTTCGACCACCAGCATCACCGGCGCACGCTGCAATTGCCGAGGGTCGAGCTTGACGAACGCTTGCACCAACGCCGGCCGCCAAAGGGCCGAGATCGCGGTTTTCGGTTGTTCCGGCGCCTTGACTACGGCGGTTTTACTGACAGGCATATTCATGATGGATTCCTTAGAAGCCCATG
Source organism: Gordonia sp. IEGM753 (assembly GCF_050321825.1). Lineage (NCBI taxonomy): Bacteria > Bacillati > Actinomycetota > Actinomycetes > Mycobacteriales > Gordoniaceae > Gordonia > Gordonia sp. IEGM753. The sequence goes on along the minus strand of NZ_JBNQGB010000001.1, from coordinate 275,358 downwards.
CTCAAGTGTTCGGCAATCGGACCCAGCGCCAGCGTCGGCAAGAAGGTCAGGCCACCCACCAGCAAAATGGTCACGGTCAGCAGGGTCACGAACAGCGGGCCGTGCGTCGGGAAGCTGTTCTGGCCGATGGGCGCGGTTTTCTTCATCGCCAGGCTGCCGGCCAACGCCAGTACCGGGAGGATGTAACCGAAGCGGCCGATCAACATGCCCAGGCCCAGCATCAGGTTGTGGAACGTGGTGTTGGCGCTCAAGCCACCAAATGCCGAGCCGTTGTTGGCGCTGGCGGAGGTGTAGGCGTACAGCAACTGGCTGAAGCCGTGCGGCCCCGGGTTGCTGATCGCTCCGGCCGGCCCGGGAAGGCTGGCGGCAATCGCGCCGAGCACCAACACGCCCACCGGCATGACCAGCAAGGTCACCACCAGCAACTGGACTTCCTTTGCCTGAAGTTTCTTGCCGAGGTATTCCGGTGTTCGACCGATCATCAGGCCGGCGAGGAACACGGCGATCAACACGTTCAACAACATGCCGTAGAGCCCGGCACCGACGCCGCCGAAGATCACTTCGCCGACCATCATGTTCACCAGCGCAACCATGCCGCTCAGCGGGTTAAGGCTGTCGTGCATGGCATTGACCGAACCGTTGGACGCCGCAGTGGTGGTCACCGACCACAGTACCGTGGCGGTGGTGCCGAACCGTGCTTCCTTGCCTTCCAGCGGCGCGGTCTGTTCGACGGCGGCGTTGTTCAAGGTGGGATTGGGTTGGTATTCAGCCCACATCGAGGTCGCACCGCCGATCAAAAACAACGTCAGCATGCAGGCGATGATCGCGCGGCTTTGACGCAGGTCTTTCACGTAGTGGCCGAAGGTGAACACCAGCGCGACCGGGATCAGGATGATCGAGCCCATCTCGAACAGGTTGCTCCACGCGGTCGGGTTCTCGAACGGATGCGCCGAGTTGACACCGAAGAAGCCACCACCGTTGGTGCCCAGTTGCTTGATCGCAATCTGACTGGCCGCCGGGCCCAGCGGGATCACTTGATCGACGCCCTGCAGGGTCACTGCATTCACGTATTGCGCGAAGGTTTGCGGCACGCCCTGCCACACTAGGTACAGCGCCAGCAGCAGGCACAGCGGCAGCAAGCCGTAGAGTGTGGCGCGGGTCATGTCGACCCAGAAGTTGCCGAGGGTTTTGGTCGACTTGCGACCGATGCCGCGACACAAGGCAACCAGCACGGCGAGGCCGGTGGCGGCGCTGACAAAGTTCTGCACGGTCAGGCCGACCATCTGGCTGAGGTAGCTCAGCGAGGCTTCACCGCTGTAGGCCTGCCAGTTGGTGTTGGTCATGAAACTGACGGCGGTGTTAAACGCCAGCGTCCACTCTTGCCCCGGCAAATGTTGCGGGTTGAGCGGCAGATAATCCTGGAACATCAGGATGGCGAACAACAGCAAGAAGCCCGCAAGGTTGAAGGCGAGCAAGGCCAAGGTGTATTTCTGCCAGCTCTGTTCAGCCTGTGGATCGACGCCGGCCACTTTGTAACACCCGCGCTCGACCGGCCCGAGGATCGGCGTCAGCCAGGTGCGCTGACCTTCCATCACCTTGTAGTAGAACCGCCCCAGGAACGGTGCCGGAATCAGCACCACAGCGAAGAAGGCGATGATCAGCAAATAGTCATAACTGTGCATAGCCGCTCCTAGTTCCGGTCCGCGCGCAACAGCGCAACCAACAGATAAATGAACAGCCCCACTGCCAGTAGCAGTGACACTCCGTCCAGAACGCTCATGGAAGTTCTCCGTGTTACGGCGTATTGCCGCGTGTGGAGCCATTGTCGTGACAGAGGCTGTAAAGGAACGAGATCGAGGGGGTTGGATGGGCATAAAGAAAGCGTAAAGAGTGGGTTTATGGCGGCGTTACGCCCAGGTTTTGTGCCGTGAGGGCGGGCCTCTTCGCGAGCAGGCTCGCTCCCACAGGGATTGGCGTTGCCCGGGCAATGCATTCCAAGGTAAGAGCAAGCCTGTTCCAACAAGAGAGTCGCGTTGTCCGAGCAAACCCATTCCAAATGTGGGAGCGAGCCTGCTCGCGATGGCGGCATAACTGACACCACTGCCCCCAACTGGCGCACAAAACGCCGACATTCAGCGCCGAACATCCCCGATACGACGCGTTTTTACGCTTTACGACCGCCCGCCCAACACTGGCACGCCCACTGCACACGCCCTCCCCGAGCTGTTTAAACCGTTGAGGGAGCAAACGCATGAACACACAACTCAAGCCCACGCTCGGCACGTTGCACCTGTGGGGCATCGCCGTGGGGCTGGTGATTTCCGGTGAATATTTCGGCTGGAGTTACGGCTGGGGTGTCGCCGGTACGCTCGGCTTTCTGGTCACGTCCTTTATGGTCGCCACCATGTACACCTGCTTCATCTTCAGTTTCACCGAACTGACCACCGCCATTCCGCATGCCGGCGGGCCCTTTGCCTACAGCCGTCGTGCCTTTGGCGAGAAAGGTGGATTGATCGCCGGACTGGCCACGCTGATCGAATTCGTCTTCGCCCCGCCCGCAATTGCCCTGGCCATCGGCGCGTACCTGAATGTGCAATTCCCGGCGCTTGACCCGAAACACGCGGCGGTCGGCGCCTACATTGTGTTCATGGGCCTGAACATCCTCGGGGTAAAACTCGCCGCCACCTTCGAACTGATCGTCTGCGTGCTGGCCGTGGCCGAACTACTGGTGTTCATGGGCGTGGTTGCTCCGGCCTTCAGTTTCAGCAACTTCGCGCTCAATGGCTGGGCCGGTTCCGATGTGTTCGGGGCGCCAGCGATTGCGGGGATGTTCGCTGCAATCCCGTTTGCCATCTGGTTTTTCCTCGCCATCGAAGGCGCGGCCATGGCTGCCGAAGAAGCCAAAGACCCAAAACGCACGATTCCCAAGGCCTACATCAGCGGCATCCTGACGTTGGTGTTACTGGCGATGGGCGTGATGTTTTTTGCCGGCGGCGTCGGCGACTGGCGCACGCTGTCGAACATCAACGACCCGTTACCGCAAGCGATGAAAACCGTGGTCGGCGAAAGCTCTGGCTGGCTGCACATGCTGGTGTGGATCGGTCTGTTCGGCCTGGTTGCCAGTTTCCACGGAATCATCCTCGGCTACTCGCGCCAGTTCTTCGCCCTAGCCCGCGCCGGTTACCTGCCCAAATCACTGGCCAAGCTGTCGCGTTTCCAGACGCCACACCGCGCAATCATCGCCGGTGGCCTGATCGGCATCGCGGCCATCTACAGTGACGGCTTGATCAATCTGGGCGGCATGACACTCACCGCTGCGATGATCACCATGGCCGTATTCGGCGCCATCGTGATGTACATCATGAGCATGCTCAGCCTATTCAAACTGCGCAAAACCGAACCCAACCTGGAACGCACCTTCCGCGCGCCCTGCTATCCGCTCGTACCGATGATCGCCCTGGTATTGGCGGTGGTGTGCCTGATCGCGATGGCGTGGTTCAACGCCTTGATCGGGTTGATCTTCCTCGGTTTCATGGCGGTAGGGTTTGTGTACTTCATGCTCACCGCTCAACTGCGCGCGGATGCACCAGCGGATGCGATGTTGACCGGGCGTTGATACGGCACAGGTGAACCGGACATAAGAGGCATAGAATGGAACCACTGCGAGTTGTTATCGCTCATAAGTGGTATGCACGTTCGGCTGGCGAAATCCGTCAGTCGACCTGTCCTCAAGGAGAGCCTTATGCCCTGGTATGCCTGGTTGATTCTGGTTGTTGCAATCGGCTCGATCGTTGGTGGTTTGATGATGCTGCGAGACACCGCCACCAAGGTCGACATGACCGAAGAACAACGTAAACGCGTCGCTGAACGCAATGCGGAAATGGATGCCAAGGAAGCTCAGGACCGCTAAGCCCAAAAACCCACCCAACGGTGTAATGCTGTTCACTGAGATGATCTGTAGACAAGCAGAACTCTGTGGTGAGGGTATTCATCCCCGTTCAAGCAGAACCCTGTGGTGAGGGGATTCATCCCCGTTGGGCTGCGCAGCAGCACCAAAAGCTGCAGCTGAGGTGTAGCAGGTACACCGCGTGTGCTGGTTTTACAACTGCTGCGCAGTCGAACGGGGATGAATCACCTCGCCACAAAATTTACGGGTACCGCTTAAGTGAACAGCATTCACCCAACGGTGGGGTTTTTAACGGACACCCCCATCCCTGTGGCGAGCGAGCTTGCTCGCGTTGAGTCGCGCAGCGGCTCTAAAATAATTGCCATGCATGGGTTAGGCGACTGCTGCGCAGCCGAGCGGGAGCGAGCTCCCTCGCCACAATCGCGCACTTACTTTTCCCAATCGGGCTTGGCGATGTGCAGGCCATGCAAACCTTTGTAGGCCGCGCGCTCCGGCTGGCTCCAACCTTCCAGCAACGACTCCTCCAACTGGTAAATCTCAACCCCGAGCGGTCGACACACGCTTAAAGGATCCTGCGCATCCGGCCCCCACATCGCCAGCGACAGATCGCCACCCGGGCAGGTCGAGAGCGCACACAGCAGATCAATCTCGGCAAAAAACTCCAGGTAATCGCCCTTCTGCGCCGGACAGGCTTTCATGAAGTACATGTCGTCGTGATTCAGGCCCGTGCACTGGAAAATATTCAGCACGTCGTGCACATCAAACTCGGTCAGCCCATGCGGCAGCACCGCGCGCGTCAGGTTTGAATGGCAGTGATGATGGAAGTCCTCGCCGGTGAGCATTTTGTTGACGTAGGGATCGCAGCGAGTGCCGAGCAAATCGTGCAGGCGGCCACCATGCTCATCGATGCCATAAGCGGCCAGGCTGTCATCAGTGATGGTCACCAACGGGCGCAAAAAAGGCAGGTTCGACCACAGCCGATCATGGGTGCTGACATGAGCGCCCTGTAACTGCCGGGTACGCGAGGCCCACAAACGCTCTCGCGGATCGTGGGCATTCCACACATTAAAATCCCCGACCTGTGGCCCGACCGGTGTGGTCACCCGAAACACATGCCCCGCCGGCACATGCCAGGCACGGCCCGTACGAATCGGCACCTCGAACTGCTCGATCAGCGTGCGCGCGTCCCGGGCGTCGCGAATTCGCTCATAAAAAGCAGTGTCGACCTGCAACGCCGAGCCTTTGCTGACTTGATAGGCCGCCGGATAATCTTTGAACATGGCACGACTCCTCGATCAATGATTGAACGGAGTAATCACTATTCGTGCCATCTGATGCAGGACGTTGACGCGAGTTCAAAGCAGGCGTCTGACTTGCTGGAAGTGAAAGTACAGTCACCATTTAAATTTCCGTGGTTAATATGGTGAATTGTCGCGGAGATTACACATGCGTTATTCACAGGATCACAAAGCTCACACCCATAAACGCATCATCAAGGAAGCCTCCGTACGTTTTCGCCGCGACGGCATTGGCGCCACCGGTCTGCAACCGTTGATGAAAGCACTGGGTTTAACTCACGGCGGCTTTTATTCACACTTTTCGTCGAAGGACGAACTGGTGGAAAAAGCCTTGCAGGAAGCGAAGGAAGAACTGGACGCGCTCTGCGCCTTGTTGTTTGCGGGTGAGCGTCCGCTGGAAACATTCATCGACAGTTACCTGTCCGAGTGGCATCAAACGTCGCCGCATGAAGGCTGCCCGCTGCCGACCATGTCTTCGGAGCTTGGCTTGCGCGGTCAACCGAGCCCGACCACTGACAAGGTTCTGAATGCGAGGCTGGAGCAAGTCCGCAGCACCCTCGACGGTGAGGACGCTACCGACCGCAGCATCGTGATCATGTCTGCATTGGTCGGTGCGTTGCTGCTTTCACGCAGTGTCGAAAACCCGGAGCTGGCGCAACGGATTCTCGACGTGAACCGCGAATTTCTCAAACAACCCCGACCTTAGCCCTGCCAGCGTTTGAACAGTACACTCGCATTCACCCCACCAAACCCGAAGCCGTTGGACAGTGCGTACTCGATCGCCATCGGCCGCGCGTGACCGTGAACAATGTCCACGCCTTCGGCTGCCGGGTCAGGATTGTCGAAGTTGAGCGTGGCGGGCACCACCTGGTCGCGAATCGCCAGCAAGGTGAAGATCGCCTCGATCCCGCCGGCCGCACCCAGCAAATGCCCGGTCGCCGACTTGGTGGACGTCACCGCAATCTTGTTGTCAGCCCCAAACAATGACTTGATCGCCGCCAATTCCCCCAGATCGCCAACCGGCGTCGAGGTCGCATGTGCGTTCAAATGCTGCACTTGCCCCGGAGTGATTCCGGCCTGAGCCAACGCCAGTGACATCGCCCGGCGCGCCCCGCTGCCATCTTCAGGGCCAGCGGTCAGGTGATAAGCATCGGCGCTGGTGCCGTAACCCATCAACTCCGCCAGCGGCTGCGCACCACGAGCCAAGGCATGCTCCAACGATTCGATCACCAAAAGGCCCGAGCCTTCGCCCATGACAAAACCATCGCGATCACGATCAAACGGCCGCGACGCGCGCTCAGGTGTTTCATTGAAACCACTCGACAAGGCCCGAGCAGCCGCAAACCCGGCAAGGCTGACGCGATCAATCGACGCTTCCGCACCGCCACACACGGCGATGTCCGCTTCGCCGCAACGAATCAGCCGCGCCGCATCGCCAATGGCCTGAACGCCCGCAGCGCAGGCAGTCACCGGAGCACCCAAAGGGCCTTTGAAACCGTGCTGAATCGACACATGCCCTGCGGCCAGGTTGACCAGAAACGAGGGAATGGTGAACGGCGACAAACGCCGAGGACCGCGAGTGTCCGTGGTGCGCACCGCATCGGCAATCGCACCGAAACCACCCACACCCGAACCGATAATGGTGGCCGTGCGCTCCTGAGCGTTCGCATCCGTCGCCTGCCAACCGGCCTGCTCCAGCGCCTGACGTGCCGCTTCCATGGCGAACATGATGAAACGGTCCATCTTCTTCTGCTCTTTGGGCGGCGTCGCCCGGTCCGGATCAAAACCGGCCTCGGCATCATCCGCCAATGACAACACCGCACCGCCGACCTTGGCCGGCAGGTCGGCAACCACTTCGTCCGGCAAATTGCGCAAACCGGACTTGCCGGCCAGCAAACGCGCCCACACCGCCTCGACGCCACTACCCAGCGGCGACACCAGGCCCATACCCGTTACAACTATTCGACGATCACTCATTCCGCAAATACCTCAAGCCGATTCATTGCGCCTCACTTATAGCGCGAGGCGGCTGTGCTTTTGGACAAATTGGGCGCCATCACATGCCGAGCCGCCACAAAGGCGTGCCACTCGCCAGCATCCGGCAACGAAGGAATGGTCACCAATTCCCCCTGATCGAGGCCCGACAACGCCGCATCAACCATCTCTCCCGCGTCCATCACCATTTCTGCGGGAATACGCGAAGCGTCTATCCCGGAGCGTTCCCAGATTTCGGTGCGCGTTACGCCTGGCAAAACGGCCTGCACATTGACCCCTGTACCCTCCAATTCAGCGTTTAACGACTGGCTCAGACTTAACACATAAGCCTTGCTCGCGCTGTAAGTAGCGTTGAAACGCTCGGGAAACAAAGCCACCACCGAGGCGATATTAATAATCGTCCCGCGACCGGCCTTGGCAAAACCGGCTGCCGCCGCCGATGCCAACCGCGTCACCGTGGTGATGTTCAACTGAATCAAACGCTCCAGCAGATCGAGGTCCGAATTGGCCAGCAAACCATCGGCTGCAACCCCAGCGTTATTCAGCAACAAGCTGATACTCGAATCACTGCGCAGACGCTGCTCGAGCTTCAATACATCATCCTTCTGCGTCAGGTCAGCCTTCAGCACTTCCACCTGAACGCCATACTCGGCGCGCAACTTGCTCGCCGCCGCCTCCAAGCGTTCTTGATCACGGGCCACCAGCAACAAATCAAAACCCCGCGCCGCCAAGCGCTGCGCGTAAATCGCACCGATGCCGGAAGAAGCACCTGTAACGAGGGCCGTACCTTGAGTTTGAACAGAATTCATAACAGTGCTCCTGGGCAATAACTGTGGAAGGCAAACGCCTGGAAATCAGGACGCCTCGACAGAACAGGAATGAATTATAGGCATAATCTAAACTGAATATGATAGCTGTAATTTTTTATGCGCCGACGAAAGGTGCACACTCATTTACCTTGCGGCATAACGGAAAAAGGCCGGTCAATGACCGGCCTTATGTGCTGACTTACAGCTTAGTTCACCTCGAGCTTTTCACGGTTCTTATCCAGAATCGCCTTGCCAATCCCCTTCACTTCCAGCAACTCATCTACGGACGAGAACGAGCCATTACTCTCACGATAAGCAATAATCGCCTGAGACTTGGCCTCGCCTACCCCCAGCAACTCACGCTGCAAGGTCGGCGCATCCGCGCTGTTCAGATTGACCTTGGCGGATTGCGCATTGGCCGAGACTTGCACCACCACAGGTGCCTTGCCGGTGCCGGTTTTAACTTCCGGCGCAGCAAATGCGCCAAATGAGAGGCTGGTCAGCAAAGCAAAAACCAGAGAGTAGACATAGCCAGTACGCATAAATGAAGCTCCATGACATCGATTGGGAAAGCAGCTTTTCCGAAGCTGCCTCCCAAAAGTAGGCCATGTCTGGAGCCTGTCAAAAATGTGTCAGTTACAGGATGTGAAACAATCAGGGTTCGAGGCGACGTTGCTGGTAGATCCAGTCAACAATATCGCCGTCAGGGGTGTAACCGCTCACCGTTTCGCGCAGAAGTTGGCGCACACGCGAATAGTCATCCTCATCGACGGCTATCAGCAGCTCGGCCAATCGCCCCTTGAGCACGTCCCAGGACAAATGATCCTCTTTAGCGCTCATGATCATCGGATGCTGCGTGGCCGAAACGTTGTCGCCAATCAGCAACTCCTCGTAAAGCTTCTCGCCAGGACGCAAACCGGTAAACGCAATGGAAATGTCGCCCTGCGGATTCTTGTCCGAGCGCACACTTAAACCGGACAGATGAATCATCTTCTCGGCCAGCTCAACGATCTTCACCGGCTCGCCCATATCGAGCACGAACACATCACCGCCCTGCCCCATGGAACCGGCCTGAATCACCAGTTGCGCCGCTTCCGGGATGGTCATGAAATAACGAGTAATTTTCGGGTGAGTCACCGTCAACGGCCCGCCCGACTTGATCTGGCTATGAAACAGCGGAATCACCGAACCGGAAGACCCCAGCACATTGCCAAAACGGACCATGGTGAACCGGGTCTTGTTAACCCGCGACACGTTAGCCTTGTCGCCGAACAACACTGGCGCAATCTCACGGCTCAGCGCCTGCAACGTCAATTCAGCAAGACGCTTGGTGCTGCCCATCACATTCGTCGGACGAACAGCCTTATCGGTCGAGATCAGTACAAAGTTAGAAACGCCCGACTGCAACGCTGCCTGAGCCGTATTCAGCGTACCGATCACATTGTTCAGCACACCTTCCGCAATATTGTGCTCAACCATCGGCACATGCTTATACGCCGCCGCGTGGTAAACCGTGTCCACCTTCCAGGTTTTCATCACATCCAGCAGCTTGTCCTGGTGCCGTATCGAACCCAGAATCGGCAACAAGCGCACAGGACGCGATTCCCGGCAGCCACGCTGCTCCAGCTCCGACAAAATGCTGTAAAGGTTGAACTCACTGTGCTCGAACAGGATAAGCGTGGTCGGCCCCAACGCAAAAATCTGCCGGCACAACTCCCCACCAATCGAACCACCAGCGCCGGTCACCATCACCGTCTTGCCCTTGATGCAGCGCTCCAGCAAATCCGGCTGCGCCGGCACCGAATCACGGCCCAGCAAATCCGCGATGTCCACTTCCTGAATGTCTTCGACCTTCACCCGGCCGCTGGCCAGGTCGGTGAAGTTAGGCACACTGCGGATGTGCAACGGGTAACTTTCCAGAAGCGTAAGAATTTCCCGACGCCGCGCACGCGTCGACGACGGCAGCGCCAGGAGAATTTCCTGCGCCCCGGTTTCGTCGATCATTTGCTGGATATGCTTGGGCTTGTACACCTGAAGGCCCGCGATAGAACGGTCAGCAATGCTGGTATCGTCATCAAGAAACGCCACCGGACGCATCACCCGCCCCATGCGCAGTGCCGCGACGAGCTGATTGCCCGCAACGCCGGCACCGTAGATCGCGACCTTGGTGAGACCATCGTCACGGTTGGTGAATGGCGCATGCTGCGAGCCCGCGAACCAGTCGCCCATGAAATACTGGCGCATGCAGAGGCGTAGGCCACCGATGATCACCAGGCTGAGCCACCAGTAGTTGAAGACGATAGAACGCGGCACCACGGCTTCGTGGTTGCTGTACCAGTAGACGACGAGTGCCAAGATCAGGGATGACAGGCTGACGGCTTTGATGATCGCGACGAGCGCATCGTTGCCGAAATAGCGCATGACCGCACGGTACATGCCGAAGCGGATGAAGAGTGGGATGGCAATGACCGGGGCGCTGATGAAAAGCCACAAATGCACCCGGAACGGGTTGTACATGTCATCGATGCCGAGACGCACCATGAAGGCAAGCCACAGGGCGAGCCAAACCAGCGCAATGTCCGTTCCCACCTGAAGAAGTCGCTTCTTTCGGCGAGGGAGCGCTAGCAAAGAAGACCTAATTTTATCCATAACACCCTCTACCACTGGATTTTTGCTCCCTCACCTGAATGCATTCGCTTGCATTTCTGCTCAGACATTGTACGCAAGTGAAAAAATAGGGGCTATAGAGATGTCGTACACAACGAAATATGTAGCAATGGCGTTACGTACGATCGCCTGACTCTCCCCCCCAGCGCCGTGCATACGATAAAATGGGGTTGCCGGAAAGCGAATGCGCCGCGTTAGAGAAGAAGCGAAATCACCCCTTCAGCTTCGAGACGATACTTAGCTGCGAACAATGCCCACAGGGCCTTAAACAGTTTATGATATTTTTTTTCTTGGCGTATACAACTCAACCATCTGATCTATATTGAGATCAATTCGCTAATTTACAAAATGGAAGTCACAGGATTGTATAACGATAAAAATTTTAAACAAGGGAGTAAGGGCGATCCAATTCCCGATCAAACTCTGCCACTGGTAAGCATACTTATGTGTACTTTTAACGGCGAGCGATTTCTTAGACAACAACTAGATTCGATTTGCGAACAGACACATGAAAATTGGAATATCTTAGTGTCAGATGACGGTTCGATGGATGGCACTTTAGAAATACTATCTGAATACTCAGAAAGGCTAGGTTCACAGCGACTCCGAGTGATTGAGGGCCCCAAACAAGGATACGTTGAAAATTTTCTTCATATAACTCGTTCTGTCAATTTCGACGCGCAATATTATGCATGGGCTGACCAAGATGACATTTGGACTATTGACAAAATTGAAGTAGCATTGACAATTTTAAAAGAAAAATGCAGTAGTATTCCTTCCCTTTACTGCAGTCGAACGCAATTGATCGATGAGTCAGGCGTTTCTATAGGCTATTCAAAAAACTATAGACGACGCCCACAATTCCTCAACGCATTGGTACAAAGCATAAGCGGTGGGAACACCATGGTATTCAATCAGAAATCTCTAGACTTGCTGAAGCAAACGAATAAGAACGTAGGTGTTGTATCGCACGACTGGTGGGCCTATCAACTGATATCTGGTGCTGGGGGGAGCGTTCACTACGATAGCGTACCGAGAGTACTATATCGTCAACACACAAATAATATTATTGGAAACAAAAAAAAATGGCGAAAAAAATTACACCACTTATGGATGGTAACTCAAGGCCTTCACTCTGAATGGAATAGCAAAAACGTTCTCGCTCTAGGTCACATGCGTGACTATTTGAGTGAAGAAAACAGGGCAATTCTGGACACGTTCAGAACCGCTAGAAATGAAGGACTTAGGAAAAGGGTATTCCTTATATTAAGACTTGGTATTCACAGACAAACGCTTCTTGGGAATGCTGCTCTCTGTTTGTCCGTAATTTTCAAGAGAATTTGAACAAATCGACGCGCTCAGCGAGTTAGTAGGAAAGAGGGCTCCTATATCGCCCCCCCTAGGCATACAGTAAACCTGTAGCCTGAAAAGGAAAGGAATACAGAGCTGTCCAGCCGCTAATCAGATGAAATTCGGAAAAATCAGTTTCCGAAGTCAAAATTTGGAGCTATGTCGATGCCCGCGCTCACAGATTCCTACCATTTGCTTGTAAGCTAGCCCATTTAGCGACAAAATATCTGCCGCAAAAAAGCCTCGAAATGTCCGAAACGAAGGGTGACGAGCGTGCAGAGGGTTGAAGTCGCGAACTGGAAAGCGAAACAAATTTTTCTACACGCCAGCAACCAAAAATTGTTGGTAGAGATCGATGAGAAGCATCAAATTACGATGCTCTATGGGGTGCAGATGGACTGGCATTCTCCCCGCACCTAGCACCTAGCACCTAGCACCTAGCACCTAGCACCCAAACGAATGTAGACGGAGACTACCTATAAATGAAAACGGCACGTTCTGGGAACGCTGACCCTATTCCACTCGGGCCCGAACTGCTTGGCGCTGCCGAATGCTTCCTAAAAAAATATCCGACGTATGGATCCGTTACGAGATCTAAAAGCCGTGCCATTAAGCATTCAAGGAAAATGCAAGAGAACAATTCTCAATTAGATAAAATTGCAAAAAAACTGACTCTAGCAAAAAACGCGCTGCAGGCCCATGTAGGAATGAACTACGTCCCCAGATACATTTGCATTCCTTTCTTGGCGAAATCCTTTGCTGAGACTGTCGACCATCACATGTCGACTCATGAATGGACCAACATACGGAATGAAAGTGTCTTCGCGATTGAGTTACATGGCCTCAAACACCAGGCCACCAATCCGCTGACGCCCCTTACACCCAACGCGACACAAGTGCGGAACTGAATTAGAAATGAAAGAGTTTAGTATTTCACCTGTAGAAATGGTTTCCAGTCTATGGAGAAATCGCAACTTAGGAATTGCGCTAATTAAGCGAGAAGTCATTGGCCGATATCGAGGCTCCGCGCTAGGCTTACTGTGGTCTTTCCTTACACCAGTGATGATGCTCATCGTCTATACATTTATATTTAGTGTTGTATTTAAAACAAAATGGGGTGGAGGCACAGGGTCTAAAGCCGAGTTTGCTCTCATCTTGTTTGCCGGACTCATGGTATTTAACTTTTTTTCAGAATGTATTGGCCGCGCGCCAAATTTGATTATCGCAAATGGAAACTATGTAAAAAAGGTAATTTTCCCACTTGAAATACTTCCCTACGTAAGCATCGGAGCAGCTCTTTTCCACACCTTTGTTAGCTTTCTAGTATGGTTAATATTCTATCTGTTATTTCTAGGAGACCTCCACTTTACTCTACTGCTGTTCCCGATTGTCATACTCCCACTGGTGCTAATGTCTCTCGGCATTTCTTGGTTTTTAGCTTCACTTGGTGTCTACTTGAGAGATGTGGGACAGATTATTGGAGTATTCATTACGATGCTTATGTTTCTTTCGCCAATCTTTTACCCGGTAAGCGCTCTACCAGAGAAATTCCAACTCGTAATGCATCTTAATCCTTTGACTTCCGTGATTGAACAAGTCCGAGAGATACTGATCTCTGAAACGGTGCCCAATATTGGCTGGTTTCTCCTTAATCTAATGATATCCGGAGTTTTCGCTTGCCTAGGCTTTATGTGGTTCCAGAAAACCAGAAAAGGTTTCGCTGATGTGCTCTGAAGTAGTAATAAAACTGGAAAACGTTGATAAATGTTATCAAATATATGAGAAGCCACGAGATCGGCTCCTCCAAATGTTCTCATTCGGCAGGAAAAAATACTCAACAGACTTCTGGGCACTTAAAGACATATCATTCGAGATAAAAAAAGGCGAAACAATCGGCATCGTTGGGCGCAACGGCAGTGGAAAATCGACATTATTGCAAATAATTTGCGGAACGTTGAACCAATCCTCAGGAGCGGTTAATACTTACGCAAAAATCGCCGCACTATTAGAATTAGGTGCGGGATTTAACCCTGAGTTTTCTGGGAGAGAAAATGTCTACCTGGCTGCTTCACTATACGGGCTGACACCAGCGCAAATAACCGAGCGGTTTGAGGAGATAGCTGCGTTTGCAGACATTGGAAATTTTATAGATCAGCCAGTTAAATCTTACTCCAGTGGTATGTTTGTCAGATTAGCTTTCGCTGTAATCGCGCATGTAGACGCAGAGATCCTGATCATCGATGAGGCATTAGCTGTTGGAGACGCGTTTTTTACCCAAAAGTGTATGAGATTTCTTCGGGACTTTATGGTTAACGGAACAGTGCTTTTCGTAAGCCATGATACTGCAGCAGTAAAAGCGTTGTGCACCCGCGCAATCTGGTTGAGAAATGGCATCCATGTTGCAACAGGCCCTGCCAAAAACATATGTGATGCTTATTTAGCAGAGATAATAGAGTCAGGTCAAGGTGGAAGCAAAGCGTTGTCTGTTGCCGACATTTTAAAAGAGACAAATGAAGAATCGACCGATTATACAGACAAAGGGGACGGCGCTACTCTCTGGTTCTTACCTTTTAGAACTTCAGAACAAGGTTTTGGAACTGGTGGTGCAAAAGTAACTGAAGCAATTTTTTTAAACGAAGAAGGAAAAACTGTAACTCGCGCAAAACATCATTCGGTAGTGATATTAAAAATAAGTGTTAATGCAGAAATTGATGTGTTGTCACCCATCATAGGTTTCTTCATAAGGGATCGTCTTGGTCAGACACTATTTGGAACCAATACCTTCGGTTCGAATGAAGGCATTGGGTCAACGTGTAGTTCGGGTGAACAGATTCATGCAACATTCGAATTTTTATTCCCTGCGCTTCCTGATGGCGATTATACCCTATCGATAGCAATCGCAGACGGAACTCAGCAAGAGCATACCCAGCTACAATGGATTCACGATGCACTTATTATTAAAGCTCAAGGTATTTCCGATGTTGGAGGTCTAATTGGCCTGCCAATGCGTGCAGTTGAACTCTATAAATCCACATCGTGATTATTGTAAACACGTACACAAATATTGGTATCCCAAATGAAAGTTATCGATAGCTCCTTATTAATTAACAATTCAATGCTGATTGCCCCAAATCACAATGTACTCAGCGCGTGGACAGGACATGTACCGTTTGCAGCTTGGTTGATGCAAATGCAAAAACCCCGCACCTTCGTTGAATTGGGTACTCACTTAGGAATGTCATATTTTGCATTTTGCCAATCAGCGGTGGAGGGGAAAATAAATACTCGATGCTATGCTGTGGATACATGGGAGGGCGACGATCATGCCGGATTTTACAAAGATAATGTATTCTTTGATATCTCTTCGTACAACGATCAGCATTTCGCTGGTTTTTCAAGGCTGATACGACAACGATTTGACGATGCAGCAAACGAGTTTTCTGACGGCACTATTGACCTACTTCATATTGATGGGTTTCACACTTATGAAGCAGTAAGCCATGACTTTAAAACTTGGAAAAATAAACTTTCAGATAGAGCGGTCGTTATCTTCCATGATATCAATGTGAGGGACGCTGGGTTTGGCGTATGGCGTTTCTGGGATGAGATAACACAGCAGTATCCAAACTTCCAATTCGACCACTATCATGGCCTTGGCATTTTACTGGTAGGACCACAACAGAACGAAGCCATGAAAGCGCTTTGCGATAGCCCAGAGGAAGACTGTCACTTTATTAGAAGTTTATATTCAAAACTTGGTGAAGTTCCAGCGTTACGCTACCAGCTATCGCAAGCCGCTCAACGAATTAGCCACTTAGAACTAGAAATCGCTCAACTTAATGCTCAAATAAATCACCTCAAAGAAGTTGGTGCAAATGAAGTGGAGCGCATTAGGCATGAAGAAGAGATCCGTATTGAATCAATTAGGAACTCGACGTCGTGGAAACTGACTGCGCCTCTGAGGAAGTTCATATCTTTAGTAAAGCGTTGAAAATTCAGCACGCCAAGGAAATGCTAAGTGACAAAGTACAGAATTATTTTAATTGATACGAAAAGTAGCAATCCCAATCATTACATTTGCCTTGCTCTATACCGTGCGCTAACTGACTGCACAGATGTGGAACTTGTAGTAAAGGCTGAACTGCATGACGCTGTTTCCTTGGCGGTACAAAACAAGTGCAATTTATTTTTTGCATTCGATGGTGAAGAACTAAACCGATCAATTTGCTCTAAGCTTGCGAAAATTTGCGATAAATCAGTTTTGTGGGTTACGGAAGATCCATATGAGCTGAGTGTTAACGTTGCAAACGCAGGCCTCTTCGACCTTGTATTTACCAACGATTCTGCCTCCGTGCCGGCATATGGTGCGAAAGGACGTCACTTGCCCTTGGCTGGGGCGGTACCTTTTCACTTCATTCCAACTGTGGAAGATCCAGCAGCGCTTCGATATGATGTTTTCTTTGCAGGTACTGCATGGCCAAATAGAGTTGAATTAATAAGAGAAATGCTTGGTTCAAATTGGGATGACAATCGAATCAAAGCTAAAATCGCATTACCGACAAATGAGCACCTACCAAAGGTAGATCTACCATTACCTACGAGCCAATTAAATTGGCGTACATCCCCTGTCGACTTTGCTAGATTCGCTAACTTAAGCGTCGCTACTCTTGTACTCCCAAGAGTATTTTCGGCATCTGGTGATAATGATTTTGCCGAAACACCTCCGCCTCGCCTCTTCGAAGCAGCACTAGCTGGGACAGTACAACTCGTCCAAAGGAAAATAGAAGAGGCTGCTGATTACTTCGAACCTGGCAAGGAATTTATATATTTCGACAATGCTGTAGATCTCATTAAATCTATAAAAACTTTACGCGCCAGTCCGGAGCTTCGTAATAACATAGCATCAGCAGCTCAAAAAAAGGCGCTCCTTCATCATTGTTACGAGCACAGAGCGGCACAAGTTCTTACAGAGTTAAATTCAATCAGTATTAAGAACACCAGTTTGTCAGAATTGCAAACCCAAAATTCTAAGCCGATCTTACTTTTTGTTGTCCACAACGTGGTTGCGAATGGAAATTTTGGAGGAGTAGAAGTTTATTTACAAAACATTAGTAAAGTATTACAAGAGAAGTACGAGATATTATTCTACTCACCATGCCTAAGAAAAGTCCCGGATACGATCCTAACCAACGTTTCGGGCGAAATAGTTGAAAGATTTAATTTTTCCGAAGCTCTTTCCCCCTGGAAAATATCCTGCTCCGAAAGAGACAAGGCCTTTGTTTCGATAATAGAGCGCTACGGGGTTTCGACCGTCCACTTCCACCACTTAATTGGACATGTACCTAGTTTAATCAGGGTATGCAAAGCACTAGGCGTGCCCTCAGTAATGACTTTTCACGATTACTTCGCAATATGCCATAGGTTTACATTACTTTCATTTAAGGGCAACTATTGTGAACCAGACAAAATATCCCAAGCCCAGTGTGACGTCTGCCTTTGGAAAACGCATCAGATTGCTCCGGGTAGTCAATCGACGAGAAGAGCAGTGTGGGACCAACTCATTTCATATACAGATTCGGTAATATTCAATACCAAAGGCAGTTACGATCTCACAGCCAAGATATACCCGGCAATATACAACCATAAAAATACTAAAATCATTCCGGTACCTACTGATAAAAAAATAGATTTTACCGAAATAGCTAACCAGCGGACTTTGCCAATAAAAGTGGCCATACTTGGGAATTTTTCCCGACATAAAGGTGGCGATATTATAAGTAGGGTAATCCCGCTATTGGAAAAATCTGCTGTAGAATTCCATATCTTTGGAAGAGTCGACGGGGATTACTTAGAGCTAAACGACGATAAAAAATATCCTCAGGTTTTTGTGCATGGCGGATTCGAGCCGGGTGAAATCCCAAAAGCAGTATATAGCTGCCATGTATCCCTCCATGTATCGATTTGGCCGGAGACATACTGCCTAACACTGTCGGAGGCTTGGGATTGCGGGCTGGTGCCAATAGTTAGCGACATTGGGGCTCTGGGAGAGCGAGTTATAGACGGTATAAATGGCTTCAAAATTGCGGCGAACTCCGAAGGTCAGCTATTCACCGTTCTTCACAGAATCCTGGAACAACCCTCAATGCTACATTTCATGGGGCAGAGCAAAGAGACCAAACCCATTGCGAGGCCGGAACAACATATTCATGACTTGAAGATGCTGTATGAAAGCGTCGCAACTCCAAAGCTACTGAAGAGCGAAATGAATTGTGGGGAGCCTTTCAATGCCAATCACTTATCGCCAGTTATTGCAACGACTTGGGCATTTTCAGAAATAAACAACTCCGTAGGTAGGCTCAGCCTTCTAAGAAGATTCCGTCACCAAATAATAGGTTTAAGCTCGCATTTCTTTGAGTATTGCAAGCGCCACGGCTTTAAGTCGGCGGTGCGTGTGAGCATCCGATACATCGCCAGGCGATTCTAAATTGAAAGTACTAATTTGTGGTGCTTCACCCGACCGAATTAACAACAATGCGATATTGCGCAATTACGTTGCGAATGGATTTCGTGAAATTCTTGGTGACGAGCAAGTATCTTGTGGTTCACTCGATATCGCGAGTGAACTTGCAGAACTATTCCGGCCAGACTTAATTGTTGTCTTTGGGTCTTGCATGCCAGAGAGTTGCGACTATTCAAAACTTAGGAATTATTGTTCTAGCAGTTGCACAGCGTTAGCATTCTGGCTGCATGATGACCCTTATGAATTCGATCTTAACTTTAAAATATATAATTATGCGGATTATATATTTTCAAATGATAAGTGGGCTGTAGAACATATAAATCATAAAAATGTTCACCACCTCCCACTAGCAGCAGACAGAGAATCACACTTTCTTGATGTAAGTACTTCCTTGGATCGAGAAGTATTCTTTTGCGGTGTTGGGTTTCCAAACAGAGTCCAATTTCTCTTAGATAGTCAAGACCACCTTTCTAGTTTTAACGTAAATATACTAGGCGCTGAATGGCCAGATAGTCTAGTCTCTGCTAAAAATATACGCGTGCCTAATGATTCAATGTCCAAGTTATATAACAAATCGCTCATAACATTAAATTTAGGTCGCCGTCATAATCTTGCGAATAGAAAGTATCAGTTAGACTCATCTACCCCTGGTCCGCGTACTTTTGAGGCGGCCATGGCAGGTAGTGTTCAATGCTATTATGTCGAAGGCCTAGAAATAGCTCAATATTATCACCCTCAGAGTGAAATCTTGCTATTTGACTCTCCTATCGAACTCAAAAATATAGTTGAGGAGTTGCGCGACGATCCTTCTAAACGCAAGATAATTGCGCAGAACTCACAGGCAAGAACCTTAAAAGACCACACATATGCCAACCGCGCGAAGTCAATGCTTCTCTATATAAATAACCATAATGGCTGAATGGCTGATAAATGATGATTGAACTCTATGAATTAAGATACGCTCTCAGCGCTTTTACGATAATGGCACTGATTGTCTTTATCGGATTTGTACCTTGGGCGATAAGCTATCGAAGAAAGACAGGATCATCCTTCGGTCTAATCGAAGCAAGTAGTTTCGCTGTCGTTGCCTCAGTAATCTTTTTAGCCGTAGTTGGCTTTATAGTATCACTATTACCTTCACACCTTAGGCATGTAATATCACTTTCAGCAATTATTGCACCATTATTATTAGGGGCGTTTAAAACCTTACTATTGTTAAGGAACCCAGATTTAGCAAAGCCATCACCTAACAGCTTCGTGATAATAGGCGGCTTTCTTTTTTTTGGAATTGCTATATTAATTTTAACCAGCTTCAAATACCCACTGAAAGAAAATCTCCCCGACGGAGCTTACGTTAACAAGGAACATGTATTGCCTGTAAAAATACAATCTATTACTGGCAATTTACCTGCGGATAATGTTGTTCCATTTGTCGTAGAGGAATATTTAGCTAAAGATATTTCTTTTAAGGAGAACAGCCCTATTCTACCAGGTCAGCACGTTGCTAATCGACCTATACTCGTTAGCTTGGTAACGCTTCCTATACGCTCGGCACTGCGGTCTCCAAAGTCGATGGAGCATCTGCCAACGTATGAATACGTTTCAACACAATGGCCGGACTTCAGAGTACTACTACGTGACGAGGCCGCATTTTCTATATTTCTTGGTGTGGGCGTTTTCCTGAATGCCTGTCTATTTTTGGGTATTGGGTTGATGTCCACTCAGATAGAAAATTTTAGCCGTCGCAGTAGCGCGCTATTATTACTCTTATTTGCATCCAGTCCCTATTTCATTTTTCAAACGATGTTCACTTGGCCAAAATCTTTAGCCGGCTTTTTCATAATAACCTCAATTTTCACTTTTCAAAAATATAAAAATGGTGTTTTGACAGGAGTACTGTTAGCACTCGCATATCTTTCCCATCCTTATGCCGTTGGCTATTTAATAGTTGCATCTAGTATTTTCTTGATATTTAAAAGCCCAGAAGGTTTTTTCAAGAAACTATCAAATATTTTTGCTATTGGACTTTCATTTTCCCTTTTTGTCTCTCCTTGGTTTATTTGGATTAAATATTACGTTGGCGGCTCCTCTGATCTAATCTCGCAAAATTTTAGCTCAGCGCATGTATCCCCTTTCCAATTTGTATGGCCGCGAGTGGCCAACCTTATGAACGCAACGCTTCCCACTCACCTTCTTTCCTTTGAAACACATTTTACGTCCATTTATACAGCAAGCTCATTAAATCTTGCAGGAGCGGTTGGTACGTTATTTTTTGCTGTTTCTATAATGATGGCGGGGTCCGCTTTAATCTCTACTAATGTAAAAAAGTACAATTTTTTTTGCTGGAACGAACCTTATCATTTGAAGCAAGCATTATTGATATGCGGTGGATCCAGCCTACTTCTTGCATGCGTTTTTAGTTATCCTGCAGTTTCGCTAGTTCATGGATGGCAACCGTTCGCGGCACTCGTTATTTTATGTGGAGTTCATTTTGCAAGTACTTCAAAGCTCGCACTAATAGTTTGCTGGCTTCAGGTGATAGTCAATATATTGATGACGGCAATTTACTTCTACCGTCGATTCTTAATTACGGACTAAAAAACGTGCCATAGCACGTATAAGTAGGTTGAGGGCTCCATGTTACGGTACGCAGGAGTCCTCAAAATTGAAGTGATTTTATTCGATCAAGCTATATTTGGCTTACCACTACCCACAGTAGAGAGTGAGGTGTACCTTCTTTTTTAGAGCTTTTGAGAGCGCAATGAATTCGTATTTTTAGCCCTTAAGCTATGGCTTACGGGTAGCAAATGAGTATAAAATAGCGCCTATTTTCTGCTTTTATATCGAAGGCCTATGTTCGCAGGCAAGATTTTAGGGAAGTTATTTTGACCGTAATTAAAATCCCACTCGTTATTGATCTCGATGGAACGTTGCTACGCTCCGACTTGCTTTTGGAGACGGCGCTCTCCTTCGTCAGGCACAGACCACTTGAGTTATTCAAGCCCCTTTCTTGGCTAATGAGGGGTAAAGCAGCGCTAAAAGAGAAGCTCGCTACTTCCACGGACGTTGATGTAACTATCCTTCCGTATGATCCATTGGTCATCGAGTTCATTAAAGAAGAAAAGAGGAAAGGTAGAACTATCGTATTGGCTACGGCTAGCCACCGCTCACTTGCCGAGAAGATCGCCTCACACCTCCAATTTTTTGATCACGTCCTAGCAAGTGATGGTGGATGTAACCTGTCAGCTCATCGAAAGCGCGATCTGTTAGTTAAGATCTACGGGGAAAATGGCTTTGATTACGCAGGTAACTCGAAGGACGATATAGTGGTTTGGGCTGCGGCCAGGGAAGCCTATATTGTGAATCCAGAACGTGGCGTAGAGCGCAAAGCGCGCGCGACAGGAAATGTAAAAAAGCTTATCCAGTCCAATTCATCATCTCCAAAAGACTGGTTAAAAGCACTGCGCATACATCAATGGATGAAGAATGTACTTATATTTGTACCGTTATTGGCGGCACATCGATTGTCCGACCTTAACTTACTAGTTGAAGGAGTAATTGCATTCGTTTTATTTGGACTGTGCGCATCCAGCGTATATTTATTGAATGACTTATTAGATCTTTCAGACGATAGGCATCATAGTACTAAGCGTAAGCGCGCATTTGCATCAGGAAAATTGTCTATCGTTTCAGGCCTTGTCGCCTTTCCTACACTTTTATTAATTTCTTTCGGCGGTTCACTCTTATTGTTACCAGGGGCGTTCGTTTTTGTTCTTGCTGCATACTACATTTTAACCTTAGCTTATTCACTAGTGTTGAAAAGGCAACTTGCGATTGATGTCATCGTACTGGCATTGCTTTATACCATCCGGATTATTGCAGGAGCAGCAGCCTTAAGTATTGCCCTGACGTTCTGGATGCTCGCGTTTTCCATGTTTATGTTTTTGAGTCTGGCACTAGTAAAACGTTTCGCAGAGTTGAAGGAAGCACGAAAAAAGGGTGATAGTGAAAAAACGCGGGGCCGAGGTTACTACCCTAGCGATCTAGAGATGATCTCATCTTTGGGTGCATCTTCTGGTTATCTGTCTGTTATGGTTCTAGCACTTTACATCCATGATCAAGCCACAGGTGAATTGTATGCGCACCCACAAGTTATATGGCTAGCATGTCCCTTGTTACTTTTTTGGATAACTCGAATATGGATGCTCACCCATCGAGGTGAGATGCATGATGATCCCGTGGTATTTGCAATCCGAGACCGTATCAGCCTCTCTGTTGGTGCTTTATTTTGCCTGGTTTTTTGGATAGCAACATGAAATCCTTATTGAAATCATGGGGACGTTACCCGAATATATCCCAGACTCCAAACGAATGTTACTGGCGTAGCGAGGTAAGTTGTTTATTAAGTACCGTAGTAGCTAAATATAAAACGACGCTTCCATATGGAAACGGTCGTAGCTATGGTGATAGTTGTCTGGCGTTAACAGATCAAGTAATAGTGACGCGTAACTTGAATCGTTTTTTGCGCGTTGATTGGGAAACAGGGATTATAGTCGCAGAGGCTGGTGTGACTTTGGCGGAGGTACTTGCTGTAGCGATACCGAAAGGATGGTTCCTTTCTGTAACCCCGGGAACCCAATTCGCTACAATTGGTGGAGCAATCGCTAACGATGTACATGGTAAAAACCATCATTCAAAGGGAACATTTGGTAATCACCTACGCGGATTTGGCCTCATAAGAAGTGATGTTGGGTATATGAATTGCTCCCCTTCCGAAAACGTCGATATGTTCGCAGCAACGATTGGAGGACTTGGACTGACGGGAATTATCACCTATGCTGAAATTCAATTAAGCCCGATCAGCTCAAGCTTTATAGATAGCCACGTAGTGCGCTTCGACAATTTGAGGGAGTTTTTCGCGTTATCTAAAGAGCTTGATGAAAAGCATGAGTATAGTGTCGCTTGGATCGACTGTCTTGCATCCGGCAAAAATTTGGGGCGTGGTATTTACATTGTGGGCGATCATTCCCGATTCGGGTCTCTTACAGTACAGCATTCAAATAATTTTAATGTTCCATTTACACCAACCATATCAATAGTTAATAACTATTCCCTGCGCGCTTTTAACGAAGCCTATTGGCGCTTGCATCCACAAAACTCTAAACAACAACGTCAGACTTATTCGTCGTTCTTCTACCCCTTGGATCGAATCCTTAATTGGAATCGTATTTACGGACGAAGTGGTTTTCAGCAATATCAATGTGTAATACCGGATAAAAATGCTGAAGTAGCGGTAGCTGAATTACTAAAATCTATCGCTGTTCACGGTCAGGGATCTTTCTTGGCGGTGCTAAAACGATGCGGTGGTATCCAGTCGCCAGGACTAATGTCCTTCCCATTGTCAGGGACTTCGCTTGCATTAGATTTTCCGCAGAGTTCAAAATTAGCTAAATTATTCGATCAACTAGATGAAATTGTCCGCTTGTCGGGTGGCCGTCTATATCCAGCAAAAGACGCGCATATGAAAGGCGCGGATTTCCGCCAAGCATATCCTGAGTGGGAGCATCTTGAATCAATGCGCGATCCAACGTTAGTCTCCCATTTTTGGCAGAGAGTTATGAAATGAAAAATATTCTAATCATAGGCGCAAATTCGGCGATAGCGATCGCTTGTTCGCGTTTATGGGCCGAGCAAGGCGCAAATTTTTTTTTGGTTGGCCGTAATGACGAAAAACTGCAGCAGACCGCTGTAGATTTGAAGGTCCGCGGCGCAAAAAATGTAACAACTTATACTATGGACGCTGCTGATTTTTTCGCGCACGGTCAAATGCTGGATGCATGTTTATTAGCTTTTCGGCAGATCGATATTGCGTTCATAGCTCACGGAACCCTTCCCGATCAAAAAGCATGTGAGCAGAATGTAGACACCGCGTTGCAGCAATTTATTACTAATTGCACATCCGTCATCTCTCTTCTGACCTTGCTGGCTAATCATTTTGAGTTACAGCGATGTGGCACTGTAGCTGTCATCTCCTCCGTTGCCGGGGACCGAGGTCGTCAATCAAATTATCTTTATGGTACGGCAAAAGCAGCAGTTTCTACGTTTTGCGAAGGATTACGAGTCCGGCTCTTTAAAGTAGGTGTGCATGTGATGACGATCAAGCCTGGCTTCGTTGACACCCCGATGACAAAAGAGTTGTCATTGCCTCCTCGTCTCGTAGCTAGCCCAGACAAGGTGGCGTTGCAAATCATTAGAGGAGTTCAGAAAAACGTTGATACTCTCTATACCCCCGGAATTTGGGCGGCTGTAATGTTTGTTATACGAATGATCCCAAGTATAATTTTTAAAAGGCTTTCTCTCTGATTCAAAATTTCAATCACTATACGACCTTACAAAGGCTGATTTATTGCCTCAACAGATTAGATAGCGGAATTACGTTATGAAAGATAAAATTGTTCTTCCGGGTGGCGCTGGTTTGGTTGGTCAGAATTTAGTCGCAAGGCTTAAG
This sequence comes from Gordonia sp. IEGM753, assembly GCF_050321825.1. Taxonomy (NCBI): domain Bacteria; kingdom Bacillati; phylum Actinomycetota; class Actinomycetes; order Mycobacteriales; family Gordoniaceae; genus Gordonia; species Gordonia sp. IEGM753. Next base: position 250,304 of record NZ_JBNQGB010000001.1, on the reverse strand, counting down.
ACTAGAGGTTACAAAAATATTGTTATCCTCGATAAGCATAAAGCCAATATAAAAATTCTTGCGAAGCTGCACCCAGATATCACAGTGGAATTTGCAGACCTAGCTAAACCAGGCGAGTGGCAAAAGCATTTTTCCGATGCAAACATCATAGTTATGTTGCAAGCGCAAATCGGTGGTAACGATTACCAAGAGTTTGTGCAAAACAATGTGAACGCAACACGCCTTATCCTTGATACGATCAAATCGTGTGGCGCCCCCTTTTTGGTTCATATAAGTTCGTCAGTTGTCGAGTCGATAGCTGAAGATTATTATACTGAAACAAAAAAAACGCAGGAGCAAATGGTTGTTGAAAGCGGAATTTTATGCCCTATCCTTCGTCCAACACTAATGTTTGGCTGGTTTGATCGCAAGCACTTGGGATGGTTATCCCGGCTCATGAAAAAAGTTCCAATTTTCCCAATTCCAGGAAACGGACGTTATATGCGCCAGCCTCTATATGTAGGGGACTTTTGTAATGTGATTATTAGCTGTATAGAAAATCGTGCACATAATGGAGTTTACAATATTTCAGGACACGAGAAGGTTGACTACATAGATATTATAAAAGAAATTAGGCGCGCTACAAAGGCGCGGACCGTCATTGCAAAAATCCCATATAATTTATTTTATTTTATGATATGGACTTGGTCGCTTTTTGACAAAACTCCGCCATTTACAACACAACAACTCTCGGCGCTGAGTGCCAAAGACGAATTTGAAGTAATTGATTGGCCTAAAATATTTGGAGTAAACTACACTAAATTTTCGGATGCCATTGACGAAACATTTAATGACCCAACTTACAGCAAAATAGTCCTGGAGTTTTAATAATGGACAATCGTATTGCAGTGTTAGGTGCGGGTCCCATGGGGCTTGCTGTCGCTTATCAGCTATCACGTGACGGTTATACTCCAGTAGTTTTTGAAGCCGATGATCGCATCGGGGGCATGACCGCAGCATTTGATTTCTCCGGTTTATGCATCGAACGTTATTATCATTTCCACTGTATTTCAGATCATGCATTCCTCAAAGTGTTAGAAGAGCTTGATTTGGCCGACCAAATGCGGTGGGTCGAAACAAAAATGGGCTATTGGTATAACAATGAGCTACAACCATGGGGTAACCCGTTAGCGTTGCTTAGGTTTCGGGGGTTGAGCCTCGTGGCCAAGTTTCGTTATGGTTTGCATGCGTTTCTATCAACAAAACGGGATAACTGGAAACCGCTGGACCATGTCGAAGCGATAGGTTGGATCCGACGCTGGGTTGGAAAAGAGGCATATGAAGTCCTATGGCGCAGGCTTTTTGATTACAAATTTTATGATTATAAAGACAATCTGTCCGCTGCTTGGATCTGGAGCCGTATCCGGCGCATAGGTCGATCACGTTATAGCTTGTTCAGCGAAAAGCTAGGTTACTTGGAGGGTGGTTCCGAAACTCTACTAAACGCGATGCGCGACTACATATTAGCTAATGGCGGAGAAATTCGCCTTAAATCGGCTGTTAAAAAAGTCATTATCGAAGATGATAAAGTCCGTGGACTTGAAGTAGATGGGGATATTTTACAATTCAATAAAATTGTGAGCACCATACCTTTACCTTACATTCCATCAATTATACCGCAGCTCCCTTCCGACGTACTAAAAAAATTCAGCACAATAAAAAATATCGCAGTTGTTTGTGTTATTGCTAAACTTCGTAAAGCCGTAACAGAAAACTTCTGGTTAAACACCAACGATCCTGATATGGATATTCCCGGTCTAGTTGAATATACAAATCTTCGACCACTCGGCCACCATATTGTATATGTGCCGTTTTATATTCCAAGCGAACATCCTAAATTCGCCGAGCCGAATGAAAACTTCATTGGCAAGGTCCGTTCGTATTTACAAAAAATCAACCCCGAATTATCCGACGAAGACTTTATTGATATACGTGCTAGTCGCTACCGCTATGCCCAACCAATCTGCGAGCCTGGATATCTTGATACACTTCCACCTGCGAAACTTCCTATAGGGGGACTTTGGGTGGCCGATACATCGTACTATTATCCAGAAGATCGTGGCATCTCTGAGAGTATTGATTATGGAAGAAAACTGGCGAAGGACGCGGTACTGTGATTAATAAGTTTTTAACTAAACAGTTTTTTATCTTTCTCATAGCAGGAGGAACGGCGGCAATAGTAAACTTTGGATCTCGTTTACTTTACAACCAATGGACTAGTTTTTCCATCGCGGTGATCCTTGCATATATTACTGGAATGGTCACTGCATTCATTCTGGCAAGATTTTTTGTGTTTAATGAATCAGAACAACCTATACATCATTCTGCCGCTTTTTTTGTACTTGTTAATCTTGGCGCCGCTCTGCAAACTTGGTTAATTAGCATGGGGCTAGCTTATTACATCTTACCAGCAGCGGGTGTTGGTTCTTATGTTAATGAAATCTCCCATGCTATCGGCGTTATATTCCCAGTTTTCACGAGTTATCTTGGGCATACCAAGTGGTCTTTTAAATGAAACCACCTTACACGCACAAACTATGGATACAATCAATAGAGCTCACAAAGTACAAACATGTTAATTTTACTCTAATGAATTTTTCGATTACTTCGTGGAATTTTTTTCACAAATGTCTGTTGAGGGGATTCATTTTAGAGCCTCACACCAAACTCTTGAGTAAACATAATCCTAAACTAACAATAACTTATATTATTCTTTTCCTTGGTTGTCTCTACAAAAGTTAGCACCCGGTCAAAATATTAGCCGATGATCCAGTGCGATAACCACCAGCAACCGTTGTTCAACCTAATGCGCGATAGGTTCTGGGAAGTCGCGTGGTCAATGGGACGAAATCTGTATACAGGTAATGAAAGAGCCAGCGCGCTCCCAATACAAAATCTTCACTCGGTTTCGAGGCTTGTAGAGCAACACGAAAGCACTGGGTCAAACACCACGACATTGATGTTCAGTTTGAATAGCGCAGCGAGGCCATCGATGGATTTTCGGAAGTCGACGGGCTTCGAGTAGAGATAGACTTTTTCGGCTTTTGCGTCGGGAAACATCATGAGGTGCTGGCTCCGGAAAAGTATCGGGAGCACAGCATCGAGGATCAGGTGGTCGCTTTGTATGCGGGGCCTCATGGAGCGCTTACATATGTACTAAGGCGCCGCATCGTTGTCCCCTACCAGACCTAGGCAATAGGGTGTAGGGACCGTAGAGGGCAATCCTTGGGGGCTGTGTGGATCAACATCGGTACGTCCATCTAGATGCCATACTAATCAGCTATTTGAATGTTAAATACTTGTGGCCGAAGTAGCTTGTCACTATTGGGGCAGAAATCCCTATAAGATGAGCCACCGCTTCTGCCCCTTCTCTAAATCCTATAGCTGGAAATAAGGTTTTAGCTAGAAATACACTGATAATCAATGTAAGCACTAGTGCAAACATATTTACTCCCAAAAAATATATAGCTTGCTGAAAAAAAGGTTTCCCACTCTTGTGAAAAACAAAAATCTTCATGAGTATGAAACCTGATATCAGGCCAACAAAAAAAGATAAAATTATGGATAATTCATAGGTCAGCCATATCGAAAAAATAAATCTCGACGACCAATTTAGTAACGCTGATATCCCCCCAACAATTATAAACTTCACGACTTCGTTCATTTTCTATTTTTGTCCTATGACAAAAAACTGTTTTCCAAAAAACCTCCAAAAAAATGGCATTCTAAGATAGGCCACAACAGCCATTAATGGTGGGTTTCTACCGCTGGACATTGTGTATGGTAGGAATCGATCTGTGCGCCGAATTATCGAGAATCGCTGAAGCATTAGAGCTTCTGCCATGGATGCGCCAGTTATTGGCGTGTAATGGTCCCAATATTCCCAGTAAAGTCCCGGAAGATACTGAATATTGGGACCTACACAGATAATGAGACCACCTTTTTTCAGCGATTTATGGGCCTCCCTTAAGGTTTTATCTATAAGACCTTTGTCGGGAAGGTGCTCTAAGAAATTACTTGTGAAGACTACATCTAGAGAGCCAGGTTCTATCGGCCAAGGAGTTGAGCAGTCTTGATGCAAGAACTTTGAAAAACCAGAAACCCTCTCTCCGCAATCTGGATTAAGGTCCATTGAGTATTTATTGGATGCTTGAATATTTCTTGTAAACTCCCCCCAACCGGCTCCAAGATCAAGTACTGAATGCTCAGGTTTTATATATTCTGAAAATATCTCAGAACAGAGAAGCCTCCAAACCGAGTCTCGATATTTCACATTCCCTTCAAACCTTGCCTGGTACTCGTCTTTCAATATCTCCGATCTGTCGTCCATAATGCTCTCGCGTATATTGTTTTTGACTTGATATCATTTTGCGATCGAGGACAAGCGTTGAGAAAATAGCACGGAGTGTAACGGTTTTCATAGCCGGGAAATCGCTTTGGTCACGTACCGAAACTGCGAGTTGCGCGAGTTTGCGCTGCCTCTCCAGCTTTTTGGAAGCAGTCCCAGGCAAACGGCCCGACCCGGCGATGCCGCAGCCTTTCCGTTTCAAGGATTCGGCCAGCAACGCCGAATCCGTCACCGAAGAAACTGAGGAAGCTGCAGCAGAATCCCTCACCTTGCCAAGCACCGCGACAAACGCAAGCTGTTGCATGCTGATTTGCTGTGCATCGAGGTTATCAACGACCTTTTCTAGCATGATCTAACATGCCTATAAGGCTGACGCGAACTCGCCATTGCTGAAGAGGTCATCGAATAGCTAAAATCTTGGCATGCACGTCCACATATCCCAACGTGTTACTTTACAGCTTGATCAAGGCGCTGAAGCAAGCTGCTAGAACCCTATGGGCATTAAGCGACGGACTCGAACGCCTGCCAACCACGAACTCGGTTCAGGATTACCCAGCTTTATTGTCAAGGAATTGTCCTGCGGATATCGCTTAACTGGGCGCACATCTTAGATCAACGTTGGTGGGTCCTATAGATTAACCATCCGAAAACTCGACGACTTCTGGTAGATGTTAGCTGAGCGACAATCATCGAATACGAAAAAAATTATTGAAAGCACCGTTGTTGCATCTTTGGCAACCTTCAGCTCAGATACTGCTAATGTGAATAATTCGTTCGACTTCGAGATCATAATCGATTATATAAATATGCGTTAATCAGTGATTCCATGGATAAGAAGATGTGAACTCACTGATTATGGAAGGAAGGGAGATATGTCAGCAGATAGCCTAACGGTTATTTTAGATGGGAACTCAGGCTTGGTATGTACCCAGCCCTATCACCTAACTTTATACCGCGGCCTTGCTGAATGCTATGCGTATTGTCTAACTGAACGCGCCCACCGTAAAACTGTAAAGGCTTATGGAGCGTTTACTTTTATATTTATGAATGATCAGGTATGATTTGCTACGAAGAACTTATCAAGCGACCTTGCAAGGAAAGATATGGAACTGAAAAAATAGCCCCTTTCAGGCAAATAGCGGGGCTTTATTCTGCGCTTCTCGGCATAGCAGCATCGCTGCAGCATATCTCTGAACGGACTCGACAGGAAGCGATTAAAGATCAACTTTTCGCTATAAACTCGTCGATACAGGAACTCTCAATATTAGCTCGGAGAGCCTTGCCGCCCGAGGCGGTACAAGACGTGTCAATTTACGAGCTGAATGGTTTTCGGTTGATGCTTGATCGGAGCTCGCTCGTTGATCGTTTGGTAATCGAACAGGGGGAGTGGGAGGGTGAGCAGGTTCGCTATCTTATGAAGCTATCGGAACTGTTTCGCGGTAAAAAAAACCCGGTTTTTTTGGACTTGGGTTCCTATTGGGGTTACTACTCCCTAATGCTACAAAGCACAGGCATATTCGACAAAATTTATGCATTCGACGCGGATGCGTATAACTTTTCGCAGCTTCAGGCAAACATATTTCTTAATAAACTGGATGGAGTCATTATCGCTCAGCATGTGGCAGTGAGTGATATTGCTGGCAACGTGACTGTCCAAAATAGTCGGTCACATGACGATGGAAATCGTGGAGCGACTAGGATACTGAGCGAGTCAGAACTTTCTTCTGGCGGAGCATCAAGAATAGTAAAAGCTATAGCAGTCGATGAAATACTTGATATTCGAGATGCGCACGTAGTTATCAAGATGGATGTCGAGGCGCATGAAGACCGTGCACTGCTTGGCATGAAAAACTTAATCGCAAACAATAAGGTGATTGTACAGGTTGAGATTTATAAGGAGCAAACTGGTGTTGTAGTCCCAGTTTTAGAGAGTCTGGGCCTTCGTCAAGTTCGTGCTATGTATCCGGATTTTTTTTACTCAAACCTTTCCGACGAAGAACTCGCTTTCTGACCATCAAAAACTATCAACTACAAACTGCCTTCGGGCAGTTTTTTACGTAGTCCGCTTTTCGTATACTTGCAATTGTAAGTCCCATCGCAGTCGACCACAGCAGAAAAAGGATGGTACGCTGTATTATTATAACCAATGGGAAGGTAAACGAACCATTAGAGTCACCCGAGAAAGCTATCAGATAATCGAAGTGGACTAGTGTCGAGCTCTTAAGATAAAATAAAAACGAAAAACTATTGAGACGTAAACTTTGATATCGTGGGTTATGGAATACCTTTTCAGTTCAGAGATTTTTTACGTTGTAGAAATCGATCACGACTGCTGAGGATGCTTTAACTGTAAAAATCCCCAGATTTTAAAAAAAGCATAAGTAACGTAAACGCGTCATAAAGTGTGGGACTTATGAGCCCATATCACCAATGTTTTCATACGAGATAAACAATTTTTCTCGAAGCGAGGATGTTGGTTCCTAAAATTCGTGGCGCGGCTTTAGGGCGAGTCTTTTGGGACTTTCCCATTATAAACGCCGTTACGTACATTGCGGTAGCGTTGGCAACATTCTACGCTGTTGTAGTAATCAAGATACTTGGTAATTCCGACTTCAAGAGCTCCTCGACTAACATCGTCGTCGAGCTATTTGATAACTTTACTTTTCGCCTACGATGACTTCGGTTATTATCTAATTATCGAGCAGTCAGTCCCCCGACTCAAAAAACTCAGGATTGACATTGACTCGTTTCACACACTTTTAATTTTTGCTAATCCATTGGTTTCCTAGGGGGAGCAGTCTCCTGAGAAATAACCGTTTAACACGATATTAATTAAACTCTCAATTCAAATTCCAGGCGATGAAGCCAGCACAATGTTCGCGCCAATAAACCCGCTCCGCCTGTGACCATTATCAAAACAAATTAATTAGAGCGGTGTGTGTTCACGTACTCCAGCACGGAACACGAACGAGAGTATGAATAATGGGATATAAGCGATGATCGCTCCCGATACCGGAGAAATAAAGCCGCAGCCGACGAAAACGGCCATTGGAAACAGCCAAACCACATTTATTCCAATTACCGAATATGCCACAACCTTGTGGCTGCCATATTTACGTGAGGCGTACTGATATGCATGGCTCCTATGCGCCTCGTAGAACTTATCACCGTTCAACAAGCGTCGGGCAAGAGTCCATGTGGCATCAACAATGAATACACCTAAGAGTATGAGCCAACTCCAGAGCAACACAGGTGAATCCCAAGCAGCGACGAGGCTCATCACGCCCAAAATCAAACCGAGAAAGCCGCTCCCGGCATCCCCCATGAAAATGCGAGCGGGCGGGGTGTTCCAATATAAAAACCCTCCTACTGCAGCCGACAGCATCAAGACTACCCACATCAGGTCGATATGCCCGGTCATGCTGTAGACGACACAACTTCCGAGGCATACACATATGGCTTCCGCACTGGCAAGGCTATCGATACCGTCCATGAAGTTATAGAGGTTCAGCATCCAGACGAGGTAAATCAGAGCCAGAATGCTGCCATACCATCCTAGGTCAATCACCGCGCCGAACAGATCAATTGGAGGAAGTCCGTTCATCCAGAACAACGCCCAGCCAGACGCGATGAAGTGTCCCAGCAGTCGCCATCTGGCAGCGATATGCCCATGGTCGTCGGCGAATCCGATAACCGCGACGAGCGATCCTGATCCAAGCAGCCCATACATAGCATGCTGGCTCAGCAGGCCCAAAAATCCCAGAACGGGAAGCGAAAGCAGGAAAGAAACGACAATTGCCACCCCTCCCCCACGCGGTGTCGGGACCGAATGAGAACTACGGCTGTTCGGTACATCCATCATTCTCTTTGCTAAGGCGTAACGGCGCAGGACAAGCGTCAATACCCAGGAAACAGCAAACACGAGGAGTAACAGCCACCAAACAGTCATTTCTTTTGCTTTTCCATGTAGTAGCTGGCGGTCTGGCCCATGGCCGTTCCCATGTCTTCAGGTGGATTCCACCCCAATAATTCACGATTTTTACCAATGTCGACCTGCAGCGAACCACAGATCCGGATGGCGACGTCCTTTTTTCCCAACATTAATGCGGCCGTCTTCAACCATGATTCAGGTATGGGCCAGAGCCTTGTCGACTTGCCTAACGCAACGCAAAGACGTCGCAGCAGTTGAGTCGTTGAAAGGTCTTCGCCATCGCTTACTAAAAAGGTCTGGTTGGAAGCTGCGTGATGATCGATGCATGTGATAATCAAGCTGACCAGATTTCCTATCGACACCAGACTTCGCTGGTTTGCAATCGCACCCAGTGGCAGCGGAATGCCTTTGTCCAGCCACCGGAGCATACTCAGGAAATTGGCTTTTACGCCAGGACCGTAGATCAATGGAGGCCGAATGATCACCACTTCCATACCGGTATCTCGACTTAAGCTCTTCAGGCCTTCTTCAGCTTCGTACTTGGACACGCCATAGGGATCTTGCGGATCGGGTAGATCATCGGCGTCGAACGGTTTACCCGCCAAGGTATATTCGCCATTGACCTTGATCGAGCTGACGAAAATAAAGCGTTGTACGCCTGACGCAGCAGCACGCCGCGCCAATTTTAGAGTGCCTTCTACATTGAACTTGCGGAACTCGGCCAAGGCGTCAACCGCGGTTTCATTCATGACATGCACGCGGGCAGCAGCATGCACGATGACCGCGACATCATCGAGTGCAGGCACCGCGTCGGGGCCAGTCAGGTCGAACGCACGCACGGGGCACAGACCATGCAAGCGTGTAGCGCCTCGTGCTGCAGCGATTGGCTGGAATTGTTTGTCCAGCAACAACTTGAAGACTACTGCCTCACCGACAAAACCGCTTGCGCCCGTAACCAATACTTTTAGGGCGGTCATCTAGCCTTATTCCCAATCAACGCGGTTACCCAGCAAATACCGAAGAAAAACAATTTATCGCGCATCCGTCGCCGACAATGCCAGGCACTGAATGAAAGCCGCAAAAGGTGTATGCGTCTCAATTGCAGCCAGGTTCGGACGAACGAGTGGTCCCCCTTCTCAACCAGACGCGCTATCAGCCGTACCTGATTGAACCACCAACCATCATGGATGGTTTTATAGCGGGCAATCAACGGACTGAGCCCCTTGTTAGCGCCCACCTGATTGCGTTCATGTTGGCGATACTTCATTGACGGCTCCGGATCAATGAACCAGCGATAATCATGACTCCGCGCATACGCGTAGCAATACCAGTCATGCAGGCTGACATCCTGCAGCGCGTGCCAATTTTCGAGCATCGATTTTTTGAGCGAGTCGACAAGGTGCCTCCCCATCACATATGTACAGCCCGGCCCCGCAGCCTCGAACAAGAAATCCCATTCGACTTGCGGCTGCGCCTTGTCCAGCAGATGAGTTCGACCATCTGACCAAAAAGCCGTGACGTTACTGGAATATCCATCGACATGACGGGCCCGAATGACGTGAACCGCACGCTGCAATTTATCATCGTTCCAAACATCATCCTGATCGGCGAAAGCAATGAAATCGTAGCTTTCAAAGTCGACATCGCGGATCAACCGGAAGAAATTACGGGAAGCACCACCAAACTTTCCTGCTGCCGGCAAGACCGAAACCGTGTCATGCCGATCAGCAAATGCCGCGCACCAAGCTTCCGTACCATCTGTCGAAGGATCGATACTGATATGAATGTCTACATCGACAGCTGTCTGGCCGAGGATCGAAGTCAACTGCTCTTCGATCCACCGCATACCGTTGAAGGCAGCCAGCAAAACTGCAACTCGGGGACGTCTTACTGGCATGCCATTCCTTGCTTGCATCAATCAACGCGTCTGTATTCGAAAAAACGGATACTCGAATCAGAGGGACGGCATGTCCAATAACTTCTGTAGATACTGACCGTATCCAGTCTTCTTCAGAGCGTTTGCTTGAGCGCCAAGCTGCTCGGCAGTGATCCAACCATTGTGGTAGGCAATCTCTTCCAGGCAAGCCACTTTCAAGCCTTGGCGCTTCTCAATGGTATGTACGAAGTGACTAGCTTCCAGCAGAGAATCATGGGTGCCGGTATCGAGCCAGGCGAAGCCACGGCCCAGCATTTCGACATTGAGCGTCTTCCGCTCGAGGTACGCACGGTTAACGTCGGTGATTTCCAACTCGCCACGCTCGGACGGCTTGATACTCTTGGCGATCTCGACAACATCGTTGTCGTAGAAATACAAGCCGGTCACCGCATAGTTGGATTTTGGCTTCAGCGGTTTCTCTTCAATGCTTAAAGCGCGACCTGAATTGTCGAACTCAACCACACCAAAACGCTCCGGATCGGAGACGTGATAGCCGAATACAGTAGCGCCGTGCTGCTGAGAGCTCGCGGAACGCAGGTTGTCTGAGAAGTGCTGGCCGTAGAAGATGTTGTCGCCCAGGATCAGGCAGCATGGATCCTCGCCGATGAACTCTTCGCCAATGATGAAGGCTTGTGCCAGTCCATCTGGACTAGGTTGCTCGGCGTAGGTCAGCTTGATGCCGTACAGGCTCCCATCACCCAGCAACTTGCGGAAACACGGCAGGTCTTCGGGCGTAGAAATAATCAAGATTTCACGCATGCCCGCGAGCATCAGCACTGAGAGCGGGTAGAAAATCATCGGCTTGTCGTAGATTGGCAACATCTGCTTCGACACACCCAGGGTCAACGGGTGCAAACGCGTGCCCGAGCCGCCGGCAAGGATGATGCCTTTACGATTTGTCGTGGTCATTTATTCAGAACTTCCATAAGCATTCGGGTTACACCACTTTGCCAATCCGGCAAGTGTAGAGAAAAATTGTCACGCAGCTTCTTAGTATTCAAGCGGGAATTCAAAGGGCGACGTGCAGGCGTTGGATAGGCAGTGGTTTCAATCGGATTGATCGCATTCACGGCGAGCTGTTCGCCGTTGGCCTTAGCGAATCCGATTACATGGCTAGCATAGCCGTGCCAGGAAACTTCACCACTGGCTGCCAAATGATAAACGCCAGCCAGTTCAGGGCACTGCATTACTTTTTGAATGGCCGAAGCAGTCACATCCGCGATCAAATCTGCACCGGTAGGTGCTCCGACTTGGTCGGCGATGACACTCAGGACTTCGCGATCTTTGGCCAACCGCAACATGGTTTTAGCGAAGTTATTACCGCGAGCACCATAGACCCAACTTGTGCGGAAGATCAGATGCTTGCAGCCAGATGCAGTTATCGCTTGTTCACCGGCTAATTTGCTGGCGCCATAGTGGTTAACGGGTGCGACAGCATCTGTCTCTTGCCATGGCTTTGCACCCTGACCGCTGAAGACGTAGTCAGTCGAGTAGTGAATCAGCCAAGCTCCAAGATGCTTGGCCTCTTCAGCCATGACCTGACTCGCCTGACCGTTCACACGGTCGGCTAGCTCGGTCTCGGATTCTGCTTTGTCGACAGCTGTGTAAGCAGCCGCGTTAACGATGACGTCAGGTTTTACCTGGCGGATCGTTGCGCGCAATGCTTCAAGGTCGGAGAGGTCTCCACTCAAACCTTCTACCGTGTGGCGATCTAAAGCGATCAACTCACCCAGTGGCGCGAGGGAGCGTTGCAGCTCCCAACCTACCTGGCCATTTTTGCCTAGCAGTAGGATTTTCATGCCTTGGTCGAACGGTCTGCGTAATTCTGATCGATCCACTGCTGGTAGCTACCGCTCTTCACATGAGCCACCCATTCAGTGTTGTTCAAGTACCACTCAACGGTCTTGCGAATACCCGTCTCGAAGGTCTCTTCCGGCACCCAACCCAATTCACGCTGGATCTTGCTGGCATCGATCGCATAACGCTGATCATGGCCCGGGCGGTCCTGTACGTAGGTGATCAAACTTGCGTGAGGACGATGAGTGGAGTCAGGGCGCAACTCGTCGAGCAGCGCGCAGAGGGTGTGCACCACTTCGATGTTTTGTTTTTCGTTATGGCCGCCAATGTTGTAGGTCTCGCCGATAACGCCTTCGGTCACGACTTTGTACAGAGCACGGGCATGGTCTTCGACGTAGAGCCAGTCGCGGACCTGATTGCCTTTGCCGTAGACCGGCAGCGGCTTGCCTTCCAGTGCATTGAGAATGATCAGCGGGATCAGCTTCTCTGGAAAGTGGCACGGACCGTAGTTGTTCGAGCAGTTGGTGACCAGGGTCGGCAGGCCGTAGGTGCGAGCCCAGGCGCGAACCAAATGATCGGAGCTGGCCTTGCTGGCTGAGTAAGGCGAGCTTGGCTGGTATGGCGTGGTTTCGGTGAAGAGATCTTCAGGCCCTTCGAGGTCGCCGTACACTTCGTCGGTCGAAATATGGTGGAAACGAAAGCTGGCTTTGCGCGCATCATCCAACGCCGCCCAGTAGTGGCGCGCCGCTTCGAGCAGGGTGTAAGTGCCGATGATGTTGGTCTGGATGAACTCAGACGGTCCGGAGATCGAGCGATCTACGTGGGACTCAGCGGCCAGGTGCATGATCGCATCAGGCTGGTGCTCGCGCAGGACGCGGTCGATTTGTTCGCGGTCGCAGATATCGACGCGCTCGAAGGCGTAACGTGAGTTTTGACTGACCTCGGCCAGCGACTCAAGATTGCCTGCGTAAGTAAGCTTATCGACGTTGACGACAGAGTCAGTGGTGTTGGAGATGATGTGACGGATGACTGCCGAACCGATAAACCCGGCGCCGCCGGTTACTAGAATTTTCACGCGAAACCATACCCTTGAGTTACTGACAGGGCCGCCAACCGAGCGCTGTCTAATCCATGAAAGCAAAAGCCGTCAAATTCGCTGAGGCTTCTGACGAAGTCAGTTGATCCAAAGTGGGAATTTGCCACTATCGGATAAGCGCAGCATTTTACAGCTTAATGAGAGTTTTACTAATGGATATAGACAAGCCGTGGCGCAAATTTGACGTGTGCGTAGAGGCTTGTCGCGATCAGACAAGCCGCTTGCGCGAAGCCCTGGACCCACGCCCCAGAAACCAGCCCAGGATCGGCCCGATTATCATGCCGATCAGCAGCGCAATAACCATCACTAGCGACACGGGCAATTGAGGCCCGGCCCAGCCAAGGAACAGCAGCGAAACCGATTGCTGATTCTCAAGGACGAACGCCAGGATCGCCAAAATCAGCAACAGGACGAAAACGGCGAGTAGTACGCGCTTGAGATTACGCATGGTTAGCTCCTTGAATGGCGAGGGCTGTCAAAACCCTTCCTCTTCTTCCTCGTTTACGCGGTCGCGTAGTTCTTTGCCTGGTTTGAAATGCGGCACGAACTTGCCGTCGAGACTGACGGACTGACCGGTTTTTGGGTTGCGACCTACACGCGGTGCGCGATAGTGCAAAGAGAAGCTGCCGAAACCACGGATCTCGATGCGATCACCGGTGGCCAGGCATTGGGACATTTGTTCAAGCATGGTCTTGATGGCCAGCTCCACATCCTTGGATGAGAGCAGCCCTTGATGGGTGACAATTCGTTCGATCAACTCCGACTTCGTCATATTTTTCCCTTCTTTTTCAAGCAGCTAGATCAGCGCTTCAAAGGTTTTAGCATGCCCGGATGATTTTGAACAGCCCAAGCTTTCACATACTTTCAACAGGCTTTGTATGCCCTGATTAAGGGCGCTGGAACACTGATCATGACCAGCGAATCACCTGCACATGACAAGCATCGTACGAGTCAGGTAACCCGCGGGGTTGAAGCCGAAGGGGTATTCGTCTTCATCCTTGGCGTTATCAGACCTGGCGATGACTTTGTAACCTGCGGTCTTACACTCCTTGTCCGCCCTTTTGCGGCATTTTTCCCAGCCGGAGCCTAAACCCGAACAATCAATTTCGATACCGCTGACGCCGCGAACGGCGTGAGTTTTGGCATTGGTGCCGCAGCCTGCCAACAACGCGATTGCGGCTGTTACGACAATGAGCTTGTTCATTAACGTCCTTAGGCTGGGCGCCCTGCCCGGCTGTGGTTACTTCAAGCTACAGACTAGCTGCAAATAACCGATTGATCCTGTTAAAGAAACAGACAGTTTGATTGGGGGTTTGTTTCGTTGAGGGACAGATGCGGAATTTGAGAGTGGTGGCGTATTAAGGAAGGGAGAGTTTTCGTTGTCGTCCATCGCGAGCAGGCTCGCTCCCACATAAAGCAGATAGTGGGAGTGGCTTTGAAGACATCACCAAATCGCGGGCACAAAAAAGGGCGACCGAAGTCGCCCTTTTTCTATGGTCTGACAGAACTTAGTTCTGTTTTTCCATTTGTGCACGCAACAGGTCGCCCAGAGTGGTAGGACCAGCAGCAGGTTCCGAAGCAGCTGGCTTGTCGCGCAGGCTTTGGATTGCTTCTTTCTCTTCAGCATCGTCTTTCGACTTGATGGAGAGCTGGATTACGCGGCTCTTGCGGTCAACGCTGATGATCTTGGCTTCTACTTCCTGGCCTTCTTTCAGAACGTTGCGCGCGTCTTCAACGCGGTCACGGCTGATTTCAGAGGCTTTCAGAGTCGCTTCGATATCGTCGGCCAGAGTGATGATGGCGCCTTTAGCGTCAACTTCTTTCACGATGCCTTTAACGATTGCGCCTTTGTCGTTCTCTTGAACGTACTCGGAGAACGGATCGCTTTCCAGTTGCTTGATACCCAGGGAGATGCGCTCGCGCTCTGGGTCAACCGACAGGATAACGGTGTCCAGCTCGTCGCCCTTCTTGAAGCGGCGAACGGCTTCTTCGCCCACTTCGTTCCAGGAGATGTCGGACAGGTGAACCAGACCGTCGATGCCGCCGTCCAGACCAATGAAGATACCGAAATCGGTGATCGACTTGATGGTGCCGGAGATTTTATCGCCCTTGTTGAACTGGCCAGAGAAATCTTCCCATGGGTTAGATTTGCACTGCTTGATGCCGAGGGAGATACGACGACGCTCTTCGTCGATGTCCAGAACCATAACTTCCACTTCGTCGCCGACTTGTACGACTTTCGAAGGGTGGATGTTCTTGTTGGTCCAGTCCATTTCGGAAACGTGTACCAGGCCTTCAACGCCTTCTTCCAGCTCAGCGAAGCAGCCGTAGTCGGTCAGGTTGGTTACACGAGCGGTAACGCGAGTGCTTTCTGGGTAACGGGCTTTGATAGCAACCCATGGATCTTCGCCCAGCTGCTTCAGGCCCAGGGAAACACGATTGCGTTCGCGATCGTACTTCAGAACCTTGACATCGATCTCGTCGCCAACGTTGACGATTTCGGAAGGATGCTTGATACGCTTCCAAGCCATGTCGGTAATGTGTAGCAGGCCATCGACGCCACCCAGATCGACGAATGCGCCGTAATCGGTGAGGTTTTTGACGATACCTTTGACTTGTTGACCTTCCTGCAGGGATTCCAGCAGAGCTTCACGCTCAGCGGAGTTCTCGGCTTCGAGGACGCTACGACGGGAAACGACAACGTTGTTGCGTTTCTGGTCGAGTTTGATGACCTTGAATTCCAGCTCTTTGCCTTCCAGGTGCGTGGTGTCGCGCACTGGACGAACGTCAACCAGAGAACCTGGCAGGAACGCACGGATGCCGTTAACGTCGACTGTGAAGCCGCCTTTAACCTTACCGTTGATAACGCCCTTGACCACTTCTTCGGCTGCGAAGGCTGCTTCCAGAACAATCCAGCATTCAGCGCGCTTGGCTTTTTCACGGGACAGCTTGGTTTCACCAAAGCCGTCTTCAACCGAGTCCAGAGCAACGTGAACTTCGTCACCGACGTTGATAGTCAGTTCGCCAGCATCGTTGTAGAACTGCTCAAGCGGGATGAGTGCTTCAGACTTCAGGCCAGCGTGAACGGTTACCCAGCGAGCTTGGTAATCGATATCAACGATAACACCGGTGATGATGGAGCCTGCCTGAAGGTTCAGGGTTTTTAGGCTTTCTTCAAAGAGTTCCGCAAAGCTTTCGCTCATTTTAATTCCTGTTGAATAAGGGCGAAGGATACGCCCATCTCCACATCCCAGACGACGTGGGTTACGTTCATTAGAAGAAGCTTCGCAAGACTATGACTGGTCCCCTGCGAAGCCTCTTGGTCACCCGGCGATATCGCGAATGGCGATCTCGCTCATGATGCGTTGCAACACCTGATCGATGGATAATTCCGTGGAATCCAGCTGAATGGCGTCAGCCGCCGGCTTAAGCGGGGCTACCGCTCGCTGGGTGTCACGCTCATCGCGCACACGTATCTCATCTAGCAGACTCGACAGACTAACACCATCGACTTTGCCCTTCAACTGCAAGTAACGACGGCGCGCACGCTCCTCGGCACTGGCAGTCAGGAATATCTTCAGCGGCGCATCCGGAAAAACAACAGTGCCCATGTCGCGACCATCGGCGACCAGGCCCGGCTGCTCTTGAAACGCCCGCTGGCGCTGCAGCAGAGCATCACGCACAGCCGGTAATGCGGCCACTTGCGAAGCCCAGGCACCAACCTGTTCATTGCGCAGATCGTCGGTAACATCATCACCTTCTAGGATGATGCGCTGCGGATGACCTTCTGTCGCGCCGACGAACTGCACGTCCAGATGAGCAGCCAGCAGTTTCAGCGATTCTTCGTTGGTCAGGTCGACGCCATGGTTGCGCGCCGCGAATGCCAGCAGACGGTAAAGCGCACCGGAATCCAGCAGGCACCAGCCCAGACGCTTGGCCAAAATGCCGGCGATAGTGCCTTTGCCCGACCCGCTTGGGCCGTCGATGGTGATGACCGGTGGCTTGATGTTCACGACTGAGCCTCTTGGGCAACGCGGATACCGACCTGCGCGCACAGCGCAAGGAAGTTAGGGAACGAGGTCGCAACGTTCGCGCAATCATGGATGCGGATGGGCGCAGTGGCGCGCAATGACGCGACGCTGAATGCCATGGCAATTCGGTGATCGCCGTGACCGTGCACTTCGCCGCCGCCGATCAGGCCGCCATCAATGATGATGCCGTCCGGAGTCGGCTCGCATTTGACGCCCAGCGCCAGCAAGCCATCGGCCATGACCTGAATCCGGTCCGACTCCTTGACGCGCAGCTCTTCGGCGCCGCGCAGGATGGTGCGCCCTTCGGCACAAGCTGCTGCAACGAACAACACCGGGAATTCGTCGATGGCCAGTGGCACCAGCGCTTCCGGAATCTCGATACCTTTGAGTTTAGCTGCCCGTACGCGCAAGTCTGCTACCGGTTCGCCGCCGACTTCACGCTGGTTTTCCAGGGTGATGTCAGCGCCCATCAGGCGCAGGATATCGATGACACCGGTGCGGGTCGGGTTGATGCCGACGTGCTCCAGCACCAGTTCGGAGCCTTCGGCAATCGACGCCGCCACCAGGAAGAACGCGGAGGACGAGATATCGCCCGGCACTTCAATGTGGGTTGCGGTCAGCGTGTGGCCGGACTCGACCGACGCCGTGGCGCCGTTGACGGTGACCGGGTAGCCGAAACCACGGAGCATGCGTTCGGTATGGTCGCGAGTCGGGGCCGGCTCGGTCACGGTGGTTTTGCCTTCGGCATACAGGCCAGCCAACAGCAGGCAGGATTTAACCTGGGCACTGGCCATCGGCATGGTGTAGGTCAGGCCTTTCAGCTTGTTACCACCACGGATGACCATCGGCGGACGGCCTTCAGCCGCGGTCTCGATCACCGCGCCCATTTCACGCAATGGATTGGCCACGCGGTTCATCGGGCGCTTCGACAGTGAAGCGTCACCGGTCAGCGTGCTGTCGAAGTTCTGCGCAGCCAACAGGCCAGACAGCAGACGCATCGACGTACCGGAGTTGCCCAGATAGATCGGGCCCGGCGCTGGTTTCAAGCCATGCAGGCCGACGCCGTGAATGGTCACGCGTCCGTGGTGCGGACCTTCGATCACCACGCCCATGTCGCGGAAAGCCTGCAAGGTCGCCAGGGCGTCTTCGCCCTCAAGGAAACCTTCAACTTCGGTGACGCCTTCGGCCAGGGAGCCAAGCATGATCGAGCGGTGAGAAATGGATTTGTCGCCCGGTACACGGATCCGCCCAGTCAGGCGGCCACCAGGTTGTGCCAGGAAAATCAGGTCGTTGGAGTTCATAGCGTCCACATAGGCCCGGCGGGCCAGGATTTTACTGAAATGCTCGCGGGCAACCCGGGCGCGCGTGAACACGCCCAATAATTGGTGCCCATCCCCTGCATCGACCGCGTCGCGCAAGGCGTCGAGATCGCTGCGAAATGTATCGAGTGTACGCAGGACAGCTTCGCGGTTGGCGAGGAAGATGTCGTGCCACATGACCGGGTCGCTACCCGCGATTCTTGTGAAATCGCGGAAACCGCCGGCAGCGTAACGGAAGATCTCAAGGTTTTCATTGCGTTTGGCCAACGAGTCGACCAAACCAAACGCCAGCAGGTGCGGCAGATGGCTGGTCGCGGCCAGCACTTCGTCGTGACGCTCGACTTGCATGTGTTCGACATCGGCGCCCAATTCGCGCCACAAGCGGTCGATCACTGCCAGCGCTGCCGGATCGGTTTGATCCAGTGGCGTCAAAATCACTTTATGGCGGCGGAACAGGTCGGCATTGGAGGCTTCTACCCCGCTCTGCTCGGAGCCAGCGATCGGATGACCGGGCACAAAACGAGACGGCATGCCGCCAAACGCTTCGGTCGCCGCCCGCACCACATTGCCTTTGGCGCTACCGACGTCGGTGAGAATTGCCGAACCCAATTCCATCGCAGCCAGGCGCACCAGCATTTTTTCCATGGCCAGAATCGGTACGGCGAGCTGGATCACGTCCGCGCCTTGGCAAGCGATTGCCAAGTCTTCTTCGCAGCGATCAACCACGCCCAACTCAACCGCCAACCTGCGCGATTGCGGGTCGAGATCAACCCCGACCACTTCGCGGCACAGACCGCTTTCACGCAAGCCTTTGGCAAATGAGCCGCCGATCAAACCCAGACCGACCACCACCAGGCGACCGATCATAGGTGCAGCAGATTGCAGTGCAGTGACATCACCCACGAGCCAGAACCTTGGTCAGCGCCTCAAGGAAGCGGCTGTTTTCAGACGGCAGACCGATGGTGATGCGCAAGTGGTTCGGCATGCCGTAGTTGGCCACCGGGCGCACGATCACGCCTTCGCGCAGCAAACCCTGAAACACCGGCGCCGCAACGCGAGCCAGGTCAACGCAAATGAAGTTGCCCTTGGACTCGATCCAGCCCAGCCCCAGCTCACGGAAACCCGCTTGCAGCTGTTGCATGCCCGCCTCATTGAGACGACGGCTTTCGGCCAGGTATTCGGCATCCTGCAACGCCGCGCACGCCGCGGCCAGAGCCAGGCTGTTGACGTTGAAGGGCTGGCGCACGCGGTTCAGCACGTCGGCGACCACAGCGGTGGACAAACCGTAGCCAACGCGCAACGCCGCCAGGCCATACGCCTTGGAGAAGGTGCGCGACACCAGCAGGTTTGGATAGGCTGCCAGGAAATCCAGGCCATCCGGCAAATCGCTGCCTTCGGCGTATTCGATGTAGGCCTCGTCCAGCACCACCAGCACGTGGGCCGGTACGTCCTGCAGGAAGTCATCCAGCGCTTGCGCGCCGAACCAGGTGCCGGTCGGGTTGTTCGGGTTGGCGATGAACACCACACGGGTGTCGGCATCGATGGCCGCGAGCATGGCCGGCAAGTCGTGGCCCCAGTCTTTGGCCGGGATAACGCGCGCCTCTGCGCCCACGGCTTGCGTGACGATCGGGTACACCGCAAACGCGTGCTCGCTGAACACAGCATTCAGGCCCGGCGCCAGGTAGGCGCGCGCCACCAACTCCAGAATGTCATTAGAGCCGTTGCCCAGCGTCACTTGATTCAGCTCGACGCGGCACTGATCGGCCAGCAGGGTTTTCAGCGCAAAACCGTTGCCGTCCGGGTAGCGGGTCAGCTCCGCCAACTCGTCACGGATCGCTGCCAACGCCTTCGGGCTCGGGCCCAGAGGGTTTTCGTTGCTCGCCAGTTTGACGATGCTGGCCGGATCGAGGTCCAGCTCGCGCGCCAGTTCGTCCACAGGTTTGCCTGGGACGTAAGGCGAAAGTTGTTGCACGCCTGGCTGTGCCAGAGCGAGGAAGTCACCACTCATTTGCTACCCCTTAAAGAACTGCTTTCGGGTAGGAACCCAGCACTTTGAGTGCTACTGCTTCCTGACTGATCTTTTCCAGCACACCTTTTACCAGCGGATCACGGTGATGGCCGACGAAGTCGATGAAGAACACGTAGGTCCACTTACCGCTGCGCGACGGACGCGTTTCGATGCGCGTCAAATCGATACCGTTATCGTGGAACGGCACCAGCAACTCGTGAAGCGCGCCGGGTTTGTTGCTCATCGAAACGATGATCGACGTCTTGTCGTCGCCGGTTGGCGGCACTTCCTGGCTGCCGATCATCAGGAATCGCGTGGAGTTGTCCGGGCGATCCTCGATCTTCTCGGCCAGACGGGTCAGCCCGTACAAGCCTGCAGCCATGTCGCCGGCAATCGCCGCCGAATTCCACTCACCCTTGACCCGTTTGGCTGCTTCGGCGTTGCTCGAAACCGCCACGCGCTCGACATTCGGGTAATGCGCATCCAGCCACTTGCGGCATTGCGCCAGCGACTGAGCGTGGGAGTAGATGCGGCTGATGCTGTCGGTCTTGGTGTTTTCACCGACCAACAGGTGATGGTGAATCCGCAGCTCTACTTCGCCGCAGATGACCATGTCGTGTTCAAGGAAGCTGTCGAGGGTGTGATTGACCGCGCCCTCGGTGGAGTTTTCCACCGGTACCACGCCGAAATTCACCGCGCCCGCCGCCACTTCGCGGAACACTTCATCAATCGCCGCCATCGGCTTGCTGATCACCGCGTGGCCGAAATGCTTCATGGCCGCCGCTTGGGTGAAAGTACCTTCAGGGCCGAGGTAAGCCACTTTCAGCGGCTGTTCGAGCGCCAGGCACGAGGACATGATTTCGCGGAACAACCGCGCCATCTCTTCGTTACCCAACGGGCCCTGGTTACGCTCCATCACGCGCTTGAGCACCTGAGCTTCACGCTCGGGACGATAGAACACCGGCACTTCGCCTTCGGCCAGCGAAGCCATCTTTACTCGCGCAACTTCCTGGGCGCAGCGTGCACGCTCGCTGATCAGCTCCAGGACCTTGGTGTCCAGGGCATCAATGCGAACGCGCAGTGCCTTGAGTTCTTGCTCAGACATTAGCCGTGTTCCTTTTCGAACTCTGCCATGTAGGCAATCAGCGCCCTGATGGCGTTGATATCGACAGCGTTGTAGATGGAGGCGCGCATGCCACCGACCGAACGGTGACCCTTGAGGTTCAGCAAACCGCGCTCGTCGGCACCGGCCAGGAATGGCTTGTCCAGACGATCGTCAGCCAGGCGGAACGGCACGTTCATCCACGAGCGGTCGGTCAGGTTGATCGGGTTGCTGTACAGGCCGCTGGCGTCGATGAAGTCGTACAGGGTGCGCTTCTTCTCTTCGTTGAGCTTGCCCATGGCAGCCACACCGCCCTGCTCTTTCAGCCACTCGAAGACCAGGCCGGACAGGTACCAGGAAAATGCCGGCGGGGTGTTGTACATCGAGCCATTATCGGCCGCAACCTTGTAGTTGAGCATGGTCGGGCACAGCGAACGGGCACGCCCCAGCAGGTCTTCACGGACGATGTTGACCAGAATGCCGCTCGGGCCGATGTTCTTCTGCGCGCCGGCGTAGATCATGCCGTACCGGGACACGTCGATCGGGCGCGAAAGGATGTCCGAGGACATGTCGCACACCAGCGGCACGTCGCCCACTTCAGGCACCCAGTCGAATTCCAGCCCACCGATGGTTTCGTTGGCCACGTAGTGAACGTAAGCGGCATCCTTGGACAGCTTCCACTCGTTCTGGCCTGGAATGGCGAAGTAGTCGTACGGCTTGGCGGTACCGGCAACATTGACGTTGCCGTAACGCGAAGCTTCTTCAATGGCCTTCTGCCCCCAGATACCGGTGTCGATATAGTCGGCAGTGCCGTCTTCCGGCAACAGGTTCAGAGGAATCTGAGCAAATTGCTGGCTGGCGCCACCTTGCAGGAACAGCACTTTGTAGTTCGAGGGGATATTCAGCAGATCACGCAGATCCTGCTCAGCCTTGGTGGCGATGGACACGAACTCATCACTACGATGGCTCATTTCCATAACTGACAGGCCTTTGCCGTGCCAATCAAGCAGTTCACCCTGAGCGCGCTTCAGGACAGCTTCGGGAAGCGCCGCAGGACCGGCACAGAAGTTATAGGCTCTCTTGCTCACATCCAATCTCGCTCTGATTTGGTGGTATCACGCAGTAAATCGCATTATCAGTCGACACAAGGTCCCCGCTGAAGCAAACATTTGTGGGAGCGAGCCTGCTCGCGATTCAATCATCGCGGTGATTCAGGTTTGCCGCGGCGCCTGCATCGCGAGCAGGCTCGCTCCCACAAGGGACCTACAAAGGTGTCGAGATTTTCTTACCGTACAAACAACAAGGGGGCGAATTCTCATCCGCCCCCTGTTTGTCCGCTTACTCTTGTGGCTCTTCGTCGGCGGCGGCGTCGAGTTGCTGGTCTTCGATTACGTCGTCATTCACGACTTCACCGTCGAACACTGCACCTTCTTCGCCCTCTTCACCTTCAAGCTCTTCGCCTTCGACTTCCGATGGCTCCTGAACCCGCTCCAGACCTACCAGCGTTTCATCGCTGGCCAGTTTGATGAGGGTTACGCCCTGGGTATTACGACCCAGGCTTGAGACTTCGTCGACACGCGTGCGGACCAAGGTACCCTGGTCGGAAATCAGCATGATTTCCTCGCCGTCGAGCACCTGAACCGCGCCGACCAGACGGCCGTTACGGTCGTTGCTGACCATGGCGATAACGCCCTGACCGCCACGCTTGTACTCAGGGAACTCGGTGATCGCCGTGCGCTTGCCGAAACCGCGAGCCGAAGCCGTAAGGATCTGGCTGCCCTCTTCCGGGATCAACATGGAAATCAGCTTCTGGCCTTCTGGCAGACGCATGCCGCGAACACCGCGAGCGGTACGGCCCATGGCACGAACGTCGGTTTCCTTGAAGCGAGTGACCTTGCCACCGTCGGAGAACAGCATGACTTCGCGGCTGCCATCGGTAATGGAAGCAGAAATCAGCACGTCGCCTTCGTCCAGCTCCAGCGCGATCAGACCAACGCTGCGCTGACGGCTGAAGGATTCCAGCGGGGTCTTCTTCACGGTGCCTTTGGCGGTGGCCATGAAGATGAAGTGACCTTCGGTGTATTCATCGACCGGCAGCATGGTGGTGATGTATTCATCACTGTCCAGCGGCAGCAGGTTGACCAGCGGACGACCACGAGCGGCGCGCGAAGCTTCCGGAATTTCGTAGGTTTTCAGCCAGTACACTTTGCCTTTGCTGGAGAACAGCAGCAGCGTGGTGTGGCTGTTGGCGACCAACAGGTGAGCGATGTAGTCCTCATCCTTGACGCCGGTTGCCGACTTGCCTTTACCGCCACGACGCTGAGCCTGGTACGCAGCCAATGGCTGGGTCTTGGCGTAGCCACCGTGGGAAATGGTCACGACGCGCTCTTCTTCCGGGATCATGTCGCCCAGGGTCAGGTCGAGACGGGCATCGAGGATTTCGGTGCGGCGCACGTCGCCGTATTCGGCGCGGATGACTTCCAGTTCTTCGCGGATCACTTCCATCAGGCGCGTTGCGCTGCTGAGGATGCGGATCAGTTCGCCAATCTGGTTGAGGATCTCTTGATACTCGGCCAGCAGCTTCTCGTGCTCCAGACCGGTCAAGCGGTGCAAACGCAGTTCCAGAATCGCTTGCGCCTGTTCTGGCGACAGGAAGTACTTGCCTTCGCGCAGACCGTATTGCGGGTCCAGGGTCTCTGGACGACACGAGTCGGCGCCGGCACGTTCCACCATCGCAACCACGGCGGAAGATTCCCACGCAGTCTTGATCAGCGCTTCCTTGGCTTCCGACGGTGTCGGCGAGGCTTTGATCAAGGCGATGACCGGGTCGATGTTCGACAGGGCAACCGCTTGACCTTCAAGGATGTGGCCACGCTCGCGTGCTTTACGCAGCTCGAACACGGTACGGCGGGTAACCACTTCGCGACGGTGACGTACGAAGGCTTCCAGCAAGTCCTTGAGGTTCAGGATTCGCGGACGGCCATCAATCAGCGCAACGATGTTGATACCGAATACGGCTTGCAACTGGGTCTGGGCGTAGAGGTTGTTGAGGATCACCTCCGGCACTTCGCCACGACGCAGTTCGATAACCACGCGCATACCGTCCTTGTCGGACTCGTCGCGCAGTTCGGTGATGCCTTCCAGCTTCTTCTCTTTAACCAGCTCGGCGATCTTCTCGATCAGACGGGCCTTGTTCAG
Source organism: Gordonia sp. IEGM753 (assembly GCF_050321825.1). Lineage (NCBI taxonomy): Bacteria > Bacillati > Actinomycetota > Actinomycetes > Mycobacteriales > Gordoniaceae > Gordonia > Gordonia sp. IEGM753. The sequence goes on along the minus strand of NZ_JBNQGB010000001.1, from coordinate 225,499 downwards.
CTGGTACGGAAGTTCGGTGATGACGATCTGTTGGCGACCACCGACCTTGTCGATGTCTTCGATCATCGAGCGGGCGCGCATGTAAATGCGGCCACGACCGGTGCGGTAGGCTTCGATGATGCCGGCGCGACCGTTGATGATCGCAGCGGTCGGGAAATCCGGGCCCGGGATGTAGGCCATCAGCTCATCGATGGTCAACTCGGGGTTGTCGATGAGTGCCAGGCAACCGTCGATGACTTCACCGAGGTTGTGTGGCGGGATGTTGGTGGCCATGCCCACGGCGATACCGCTGGAGCCGTTGACCAACAGGTTGGGAATACGGGTCGGCATGACGGCCGGGATCATTTCGGTGCCGTCGTAGTTCGGCACCCAGTCCACGGTTTCTTTGTGCAGGTCAGCCAGCAACTCGTGCGCCAGCTTGGTCATGCGCACTTCGGTGTATCGCATGGCGGCGGCGTTATCGCCGTCCACCGAACCGAAGTTGCCCTGACCGTCTACCAGCAGGTAACGCAGCGAGAATGGCTGCGCCATCCGAACGATGGTGTCGTAAACCGCCGTATCACCGTGCGGGTGATACTTACCGATTACATCACCGACAACACGGGCAGATTTCTTGTACGGCTTGTTGAAGTCGTTGCCCAGCTCGCTCATCGCGAACAGCACGCGCCGGTGCACGGGCTTCAAGCCATCGCGCGCATCCGGCAGGGCCCGCCCGACAATTACGCTCATTGCGTAGTCGAGGTAGGACTGCTTCAGCTCGTCTTCGATATTGACCGGTAGGATTTCTTTGGCCAGTTCGCCCATGAGAAGCTCGATTCCTTTTTCTGGTGAAACTTCGTCACATCCATATGGGACGAACGAAGCTCGCCGCTGCAGGCTGAGTGCCATGCACCGACTTACGACAAATCAACGAGTTATGCCATGGATTTGCGCAGTAAAGACAACCCCGTGGGACTGCCTCGGAAAACGCCGGATGTTATCACAAGAGCCGCCACGCACCTATCCCCCAGATGCGCATGGAGCATAGTTAGTTGACCGATGACAGGCTTAACGGGGACGAGAGAGGCTTAGAGCCGCTCCAAATGTAGAATTCGGGGATGAATTGCCGATGTTTATTGACTTTAAGCGACTTATCACCAGCAGGCTGGCTCCCACAGGTTTTGATGTGTTCACACACCGTGTGGGAGCCAGCCTGCTGGCGATAGCCGTTTACCAGACAACTCACCTCATCAATGCAAGCGCTTACGGCACATCAACTGCGCCATTTTCGCGGTATCCGGGCGTTCGACGATGCCTTTTTCGGTGACGATTGCATCGATAAGGTCCGCAGGAGTGACGTCAAACACCGGGTTGAACGCATCCACATCCGCGCCCACTCGTTTGCCGCCAATCTCCAGCAACTCGCGACCATCGCGCTCTTCGATTGGAATGTCGTCGCCGCTGGCCAGGTTCATGTCGATGGTCGAGCTAGGTGCCACCACCATGAAACGCACGCCGTGGTGCATGGCATTCACCGCCAACTGATAAGTGCCGATCTTGTTCGCCACGTCACCATTGGCCGTGATGCGGTCGGCGCCGACGATCACCCAGGTAATGCCTTTGGTCTTCATGATGTGCGCGGCCGCGGAGTCAGCATTCAACGTCACCGGGATGCCTTCGTTAGCCAACTCCCACGCGGTCAGCCGCGAGCCCTGCAACCACGGACGGGTTTCGTCGGCATACACGCGCTCGACCATGCCTTCGATGAACGCCCCGCGAATAACCCCCAGCGCCGTGCCGAAGCCGCCAGTCGCCAGTGCGCCGGTGTTGCAGTGGGTCAGAATGGCCTGGGCATTGCCCTGATGCTTGCGGATCAGATCCACACCCAGTTGCGCCATGGTCAGGTTGGCTTCGCGATCACTCTCGTGAATGGCGATAGCTTCCGCCTCCAGCGCCGCCAAAGGGTCTGCATCGCCTTTGAGGCGGTCCAGACGATCACGCATGCGGCTCAAGGCCCAGAACAGATTGACCGCCGTTGGGCGAGAATCGGCGAGCAACGCGTAATCTTCTTCCCACTCCGCCTGCCAGTCACCGCCCTCGGCAATTCGGGCCCGCGCCGACAACACCATGGCGTAGGCGGCACTGATGCCAATCGCAGGCGCGCCACGCACCACCATCGAGCGAATGGCCTCGGCCACACCGGCTGCGCTGGTGTAGGCAATCCAGGTTTCCTCGAACGGCAAAACGCGCTGATCAAGCAGGTACAGGGCGCCATCACGCCAATCGATGGCCTTCACTTTCTCCGCAGCCAACAGTCGATCGCGCATCCCTCACCCCGCACTCATGAACAAAAGCCGCCGATTATAGCGATCCCCCCGCCAAGACGCTCGGGTATACTTCGCCATCCTTTACAAAAGCTCTGGAACCGACCTTCAAATGCCGAACACTGCTGCTGCGCTCGACCTGTTGTTGCTGCCGACCTGGCTGGTACCCGTCGAACCCGCCGGTGTGGTGCTCAAGGAACATGGCGTAGGCATTCGTGACGGGCACATTGTGTTTATCGGCCCGCGCGAGGCGGCGCTGAAGCTTGACGCAACAGAAGTCCGCGAATTGCCGGACATGCTGCTCACACCGGGGCTGATCAATGCTCACGGGCATGCCGCGATGACACTGTTCCGGGGCCTGGCCGATGACCTGCCGCTAATGACCTGGCTCGAAAACCACATCTGGCCCGCCGAGGCCAAATGGGTCGATGAAACCTTCGTCCGTGATGGCACCGACTTGGCAATCGCCGAACAGCTTAAAGGTGGCATCACCTGTTTTTCTGACATGTACTTCTTCCCGAAGGTTGCCAGCGAGCGCGTTCATAACAGTGGCATTCGCGCTCAAATCGCCATTCCGATCCTCGATTTCCCGATCCCGGGCGCGAGTACCGCGGACGAAGCCATTCGTCAGGGCGTTGAATTGTTCAACGATTTGAAGCATCACGACCGGATCAAAATCACCTTCGGCCCTCACGCACCCTACACCGTGGGCGATGAAAACCTGGAAAAAATCCGGGTGATCGCCGAAGAACTCGATGCATCAATTCACATGCATGTGCATGAAACTGCGTTCGAAGTGCAGCAAGCCGTCGAGCAGCGCGGCGAGCGCCCATTGGCCCGTCTCGGCCGATTGGGCCTGCTGGGGCCGCGTTTCCAGGCCGTTCACATGACCCAGATCAGCGATGAAGACCTGGCGTTGCTGGTAGAAAGCAATACCAACGTTATTCATTGCCCGGAGTCGAACCTGAAGCTGGCCAGTGGCTTTTGCCCGGTTGAGCGTTTGTGGCAGGCTGGCGTGAACGTGGCCGTCGGCACCGATGGCGCGGCCAGCAACAATGACCTCGACCTGCTGGGTGAAACACGCACCGCCGCACTGTTGGCCAAAGCTGTCGCAGGTTCGGCCACCGCACTCGACGCCCACCGGGCGTTGCGCATGGCCACACTGAATGGGGCTCGCGCGATGGGCATAGAAGCTGAAACCGGTTCGCTGGAGATCGGTAAAGCCGCCGACATCGTCGCTTTCGACCTGTCAGGCCTGGCACAGCAACCGGTGTACGACCCGGTTTCGCAGCTTATATACGCCACGGGACGCGACTGCGTTAAACACGTATGGGTCGCCGGCAAACACTTGCTGGACGATCGTCGCCTGACCCGTCTCGACGAACAACAGCTGTGCGCCACCGCCAAGGCCTGGGGCCAACGCATCAGCGGTCACACCGAATCGTAAGCCCCCCCGGACTCAACGCCGGGGCAACAGGATTTTTCAAGTTTCAGAGGACTTAAACATGAGTAACGTCGACCACGCCGAAATCGCCAAATTCGAAGCCCTGGCTCACCGCTGGTGGGATCGCGAGAGCGAGTTCAAACCGCTGCATGATATCAACCCGCTGCGGGTCAACTGGATTGACGAGCGCGTTAACCTGGCCGGCAAAAAAGTGCTCGACGTCGGTTGCGGCGGTGGCATCCTCAGCGAGGCCATGGCTCAGCGCGGCGCGACCGTGATGGGCATCGACATGGGCGAAGCGCCGCTGGCCGTCGCGCAACTGCATCAACTGGAATCCGGCGTCAGCGTCGAGTACCGCCAGATCACCGCCGAAGCGCTGGCTGAAGAAATGCCCGAGCAATTCGACGTGATCACCTGCCTGGAAATGCTCGAGCACGTGCCCGATCCGTCCTCGGTGATCCGCGCCTGCTTCCGCATGGTCAAACCTGGCGGCCAGGTGTTTTTCTCCACCATCAACCGCAACCCGAAGGCTTACCTGTTCGCCATTATCGGCGCCGAATACATCATGAAGTTGCTGCCACGCGGCACTCACGATTTCAAGAAATTCATCCGCCCATCCGAACTGGGTGCCTGGAGCCGCATGGCCGGCCTGACCGTCAAGGACATCATCGGCCTGACGTACAACCCGCTGACCAAGCACTACAAACTGGCCAGCGACGTGGACGTCAACTACATGATCCAGACGCTGCGAGAGGAGTAAGCCGATGCGTATCAGAGCGGTCCTTTTTGACATGGATGGCACGCTGCTCGACACCGCGCCCGACTTCATCGCGATTTGCCAGGCGATGCGCGCCGAACGTGGTTTGCCACCGATGAACGACAAACACATTCGCGACGAGATTTCTGGTGGCGCCAAGGCGATGGTCGCAGTGACCTTCGCCATGGACCCGGAATCACCGGGTTTCGAAGCCCTGCGCCTGGAGTTCCTGGAGCGTTACCTGGTCGGTTGCGCGGTGCACAGCAAGCTGTTCGACGGCATGGGCGAGTTGCTGGCCGACATCGAAAAAGCCAACCTGATCTGGGGCGTGGTCACCAACAAGCCGTTGCGCTTTGCCGAGCCGATCATGCAGCAGTTGGGGCTGGCCGAGCGGTCGGCGCTGTTGATTTGCCCGGACCACGTAAAAAACAGCAAACCCGACCCGGAGCCGTTGATCCTGGCGTGCAAGATGCTCGACCTGGACCCGGCCAGCGTGTTGTTCGTGGGCGATGACCTGCGCGATATCGAGTCCGGGCGCGATGCCGGCACCAAAACTGCGGCGGTGACTTTCGGTTATATCCACCCGGACGATAACCCAAGGAACTGGGGCGCGGATGTCGTGGTCGATCATCCGCTGGAGTTGCGCAAGGTGCTCGATAGCGCTCTTTGTAGCTGCTGACCTGATGGGCTGGCTGAAAATATTGTGATGGCCGGCAAAAACACAGTGATGACTTGCCGAGAACACTGTGGCGAGGGGATTTATCCCCGTGGGTCGCGAAGCGCCTCCCACCATCAATTGAGGTGAGCCGGCTCTGCTGCGTGCAATGATTAGCGGCTGCTGCGCAGCCGAACGGGGATAAATCCCCTCGCCACGGCAGTCCCCTCGCCACTGTTTCGATGCACGATTTTGTTGAGGTTTTTTTATGTTTGATTATTCCGCCCGCCCCGAATTGCTCAAGGACCGGGTCATTCTGGTGACGGGTGCCGGTCGTGGCATCGGCGCCGCCGCCGCGAAAACGTTCGCCGCACACGGTGCAACTGTATTGTTGCTGGGCAAGACCGAAGCCAACCTGACCCAGGTTTACGACGAAATCGAAGCCGCTGGCCACCCGCAACCGGCGGTGATCCCGTTCAACCTGGAAACCGCCCTGCCCCATCAATACGATGAGCTGGCAGCGATGATCGAAACCGAGTTTGGCCATCTCGACGGGCTGCTGCACAACGCCTCGATCATTGGCCCGCGCACGCCCATCGAGCAGTTATCCGGCGAAAACTTCATGCGCGTCATGCAGGTCAACGTCAACGCCATGTTCATGCTCACCAGCACGTTGCTGCCGCTGCTGAAACTGTCTGTGGATGCTTCGGTGGTGTTCACCTCCAGCAGTGTTGGGCGCAAGGGACGTGCGTATTGGGGCGCGTACGGCGTCTCCAAATTCGCCACCGAAGGCTTGATGCAAACACTTGCCGACGAAGTTGATACCGTCGCCCCGGTGCGCTCCAACAGCATCAACCCCGGCGCCACGCGTACCAGCATGCGTGCGCAGGCTTATCCGGCCGAGAACCCGCAGAACAACCCGACACCCGAAGAAATCATGCCGGTTTACCTGTACTTGATGGGCCCTGACAGCACCGGCATCAACGGCCAGGCGTTTGACGCTCAATAGCGCCGTGCGTCGCTTTTGTGCCGTGGCGTTTTACCGTCGCGGCACCGCATAAGCCTCGTAACTGAGGCTTTGTGCAGTCAAACAACTGCCGCAGTTTTTGCCGAAAATCACTATAAGAGCCTTTAATCAACTGATTTTAATAGCTTTTTATTGAAGTGAACCGAATGGCATGACTTTCGCTCTAAATTTGCTAACACACATCGTGTGAAAGCGAACGGAGCGACGCTTTGTATCGATAGGTTACTCAACGTCGACAAAGCGGATTAAACTCGGAACAGATGTCCTACGGGACTATGGACCAGTACGATGCGCAGCCCGAAAGCCGCTCTCACCCAGCCTGTAAGACAGCCTTACTGCTCAGGGGCGCATGCCATATGAAATCACCTTCCCAGACCAACGCAATTGACTTCGATAGCGCCAAATTGCAACGCCTGGGCTTTGGTCAGCAGTCGCCCCTTCTACAAAGACCGGTGAGCCTTGCGCAATTGCGCCAGCAACTGAGTCTGCAGTTACAGACCAGCCTGGAGCCGCAACGCATTCTGGGATTGTTCTTCCGTGATATTCAGCGCCTTGTACCGCTCGAATCGTTGACGTACCAGCACAAGTCCAGTGATTTGCGTATGGAGTTCGGCAAGCGCGGGCATCATTCGCTCAGCTATAGCCTGAGTCACGAAGGCGAGCACCTCGGCGAGCTGGTTTTTCGACGTAACCAACGGTTCAGCGAACAGGAACAAGGCCACCTCGAATCACTGTTGTCGGCGTTGTTGTTTCCAATGCGCAATGCCCTGCTCTACCGCGCTGCCACGCAAAGTGCACTGCGCGACCCGCTGACCGATACCGGTAACCGCATTGCCATGGATCAGACGCTGCAACGGGAAATCGACATGTCACGCCGACACGTCCAACCCTTGTCGCTTTTGATGCTGGACATCGACCACTTCAAGCACATCAACGACAGCCACGGCCACAGCGCAGGCGATGACGTGTTGAAAGCCGTTGCGGCGGCTATAAAAGGTCAACTGCGCAATGTCGACATGGTGTTTCGTTTTGGCGGGGAGGAGTTTTTGATTCTGCTGTCCAACACCGGCCGCGAGACGGCGGCGATGATCGGTGAACGCCTGCGATTCGCGGCGCAAGCGCAGAACTACTCGGCCGATGGCCATTCCATTGAATTGACCGTCAGCCTCGGCTGCTCGACCTTGCTGCCGGGCGAATCGGCCGAGAGCTTGTTGCGCCGAGCCGACAGTGCGCTGTATGTGGCCAAACGCGAAGGACGCAACCGGTTGGCGATGGCGGGCTGATGCCTTCCAGCGCGGGCACGCTCAGTCAGCGGCCCGCAGTATTCGGCGCTATCTGACAGCGCCGCGCAATTCCCCTACCAGACTTTGCAGCCTGGCCGGTTCAGCCTCTTCGGCGGTCACCGCAGGCCCCGCCACCAGCGTCACCCGTGACCACAACCGATGAAACAAGCCCTTGTTCGGATCGCGGCTGAAGAAACTGCCCCACAAACCCTGCAATGCCATCGGAATCACCGGCACTGGCGTCTCCTCAAGAATCCGCTTCAACCCACCACGGAACTCGCTCATTTCGCCATCGGCGGTCAGTTTGCCTTCCGGGAAGATGCACACCAACTCGCCCTCCTTCAGGTACCTGGCGATTCGGGTAAAGGCTTTTTCATAGATCTGAATGTCTTCCTGACGCCCGGCAATCGGAATCGCTCCGGCCGTTCGGAAGATGAAGTTAAGCACCGGCAAGTTGTAAATCTTGTAGTACATCACAAAGCGAATCGGCCGCCGTACCGCGCCACCAATCAGCAACGCATCGACGAACGACACGTGATTGCACACCAGCAGCGCCGGGCCTTCATCGGGAATCAACTGCAGATTGCGATGCTCCACGCGGTACATGGAATGGCTGAGCAGCCAGATCATGAAGCGCATGCTGAACTCGGGAACGATGCTGAAAATGTAGGCGTTGACGCCGATGTTCAGCAGCGACACCACCAGGAATAGCTGTGGAATCGACAGCTTGACCATGCTCAGCAAAACGATCGAGACAATCGCTGACACCACCATGAACAACGCATTGAGAATGTTGTTGGCGGCAATCACCCGCGCCCGTTCGTTTTCCGGGGTGCGTGACTGAATCAACGCGTACAGCGGCACGATGTAGAAACCACCGAAAATCCCCAGGCCAAGGATATCCAGCAGCACGAGCCAGGTATGACCAAACCCCAAAATCGCAAGCCAGCCATGGCCTACGGCGCTGTCGGGAATCCCGCCGGAATGCCACCACAACAGCAGACCAAACACTGTCAGGCCGAATGAGCCGAACGGTACCAGGCCGATCTCGACCTTACGCCCCGAGAGTTTCTCGCAAAGCATCGAACCCAGCGCGATGCCGACCGAGAACACCGTCAGAATCAGCGTGACCACGGTCTCATCGCCGTGCATCCATTCCTTGGCATACGCCGGGATCTGCGTCAGATAAATTGCCCCGACAAACCAGAACCACGAGTTGCCGACAATCGAACGCGACACCGCGGGCGTTTGCCCGAGGCCGAGCTTCAACGTGGCCCAGGACTGGCTGAAGATGTTCCAGTTGAGGCGCATTTCGGGGGAGGAAGCGGCGGCACGCGGGATGCTGCGACTGGCCAGATAACCCAACACCGCCACGCCGATGATCGCCGTAGAAACAATGGGCGCGTAATGAATGGACGACATCATGATGCCGGCGCCAATGGTCCCGGCAAGGATGGCCAGGAAGGTGCCCATTTCCACCAGGCCGTTGCCGCCCACCAGTTCTTCATCACGCAGGGCTTGCGGAAGAATCGAGTATTTGACCGGCCCGAACAGCGCCGAGTGCGTGCCCATGGCGAACAACGCGACCAGCATCAGCGACAAGTGATCGAACATGAAGCCGACCGCGCCGACGGCCATGATCGCGATTTCGCCGAGTTTGATCAGGCGAATCAACGCGTCCTTGGCGAATTTTTCGCCAAACTGCCCGGCCAGCGCCGAGAATAGAAAGAACGGCAGGATAAACAACAGCGCACACAGGTTGACCCAGATCGAACGATCACCGTCGAGGGTCAGCTTGTAGAGGATGGCGAGAATCAGCGACTGCTTGAAAATGTTGTCGTTGAACGCCCCGAGGGACTGCGTGACGAAAAACGGCAGGAAGCGCCGCGTGCGAAGCAAGGTGAACTGTGAGGGGTGACTCATCTTCCGTGTTTCCCCTGAGCATGTTGGGCAGTGAGTGGCATGGGTACCATTATTGGAATGTCGAACGTCGACCCAAGCCACACATTACCTAAACTTTGCCGTTTATTTTTTTAATCCTGCAATACAAGGTGAGACAAATAACTCGCCACGCCATGCGCCTCGCACTGTTCGTTTGCCAACGATCAGCCACATCACCGCCAGCATCACCACCAAAACGCTGCCGAAAACACTGAAGAAAGTCAGGTGCAAGGTGCTGGCCAGTTTCAGCGTCGCCAGGGAATACACGCCCAACGGGAAGGTGAAACCCCACCAGCCCAGATTGAACGGGATGCCGGCACGCAGGTAACGCACGGTAATCAGCAGGGCGAGCAGCATCCACCACAAACCGAATCCCCACAGGGTAATCCCGGCGATCAACCCCAGGCCGGCGGCGATTTCACCGATGCCAGGCAAACCGTTCGCGGCGAAGATGGCCGGTGCGTCGGCGCCCAATAGCAGCATGCCCAATGCGCCGGTACCAATCGGGCCCAGCGCCAGCCAGCTCGAGGCCGCCATGTTTTCGTGGGGCAATTTATGCAGCGCCATGCGCAGCAACAGAATGGTCAGCAGGCTGAACGCTACTGGCAGCGAAAACGCCCACAGCACATAACTGGTCACCAGCATCACCAGTTGCGAATGAGCATCCGCGAGGTGCGGCGCCAGCAAACCACCACTGGCCGCCGCGACTTCTGCAGCCACCACCGGCAACAGCCAGACGGCGGTCATTTGGTCGATGCTGTGTTCCTGACGTGTAAACATCAGGTAGGGAATCAGTACACCGCAGGCCAACGACAGCGCCACGTCCAGCCACCACAACACCTCAGCGAGATGAATCACGCCACTGCCCCAACGCGGCAGGCCGAACAGCAGGAAACCGTTGATGATGGTGGCGAGGCCCATGGGGATGGTGCCGAAGAACATCGACACCGTCGAATGCCCAAAAATGCGCCGAGCCTCGTCGAAAAACATGACCCAGCGCGCGGCATACACCGCTGTAAACACCAGGAATAGAAAGATGTTGAACAGCCACAGGCCTTCCGCAATTGCGTTCACACCGGGAATCGCAACCGGCAACTGCGACAACGCCAGCGCTAATACGCCGGTACCCATGGTGGCTGCGAACCAGTTCGGAGTGAACTGGCGAATGACCTCTCGCGGGTGCTGTAAATGGCTGAGCGGTTTAATGCCGCGTGGGGCAGTGTTGGGGCATTTCATAAGGAACTCCAGTCCTCTGGTGAGGTGGAGTTAATGATAGATCTGAATCGAATATCTATATAACGGGTAATATCTCTAACTGTTATCTGTTTTGCAGATATAGGACCGCTGGCGCAGCAATGCCAACGATGCGCCCACTGACAATACGATCAATACCGCACCGTAACCGTCCGTGGTCGCCACCAAACCGAACGTCCGCGTCAGACTACCCGCCAACAGCGACGGCAAACAAAAGGCCAGGTAGCTGAGCACATAAAACGCCGACATCAACCCGGCGCGCTCGTGGGGCAAGGCCAAGGGCACAACGCTACGCAATGCGCCGAGAAAACCGGCACCGAAACCACTGCCGGCGATCAGCGTGCCGAGAAAAAACAGCGGCAGACTGGCGCTGTGTACCGCGAGCAGTATCAACGCCACGCCAATCGGCAGCAGGATGCCGCCCAGTTGCAGGACTTTATCGGCCGGGCGATTGCGCAGGGTGTAGATCATCATCGCGCCGGTCAACGTCAAAACAGCCACTGTTGCGCCGCCAATCAGGTTGGAGGTCGATCCGGTGGCGGTTCGCACCAGCGACGGCGCCAGCGAAGCAAAAAACCCGCCGAGCGCCCACACGGCAATGTCGATCGGCAGCACCAGCCACAATGTGCGGCGTGCCTGGACCGGCACATGCAGGGTCGGACGCAAAGAAGCCCACGCTCCCGGTTGCCGGCTGACGCTTTCCGGCAGGCGCCAGATGAACAGTGCTTGCATGACGAACAGGGCAAACAGCACCCAAAAGGTTAGCTGTAATGGCAATGGCGCAAATTCCGCCAGCAAGCCGCAGCCCATTGCACCGAGCGCCATTCCCAATAGCGGCGCAACGCTGTTGACCAGCGGACCTTGCTGACGATCGGTGTCGAGTAACGCCGCACTCAGTACCGCAGTGGCCATCCCCGTCGCAAATCCCTGAAGCACACGTGCGCTGATCAGCCAGGCCACACTGTCGGCGTTGATGAACAAGAGCATCGCGAGCATGTTCATCAGCACAGCCGTGAAGATCACCGGTTTGCGCCCCAGGTAATCCGACAGTGAGCCGACTGTCAGCAGCGCAGCCAACAAGCTGATAGCGTACACGCCGAAAATCAGAGTCAAGGTCGCGGCCGAAAACTGCAGGTGTTCCTGGTACAAGTGGTACAGCGGCGTTGGCGCCGTGGAGGCAGCCAGAAAACTGAGCAAGGTGAACGCAAGGAACCACAGGCTGGTACGGTTTGATACTGAACTGGACATCTGCACACTCCGCAAAAGCTAATTTTTTGCTTTTGCGGAGTGTGCTACCGGACGCTGCTTAAAGCAAATTCTTTGTGTTAAGGTCCGCCACATGGCTATTAAAGAAGGTTTACGCCCCGGCGGCAGAAGCGCCCGGGTGCAAGAGTCGATTCATTGTGCAGTCCGCGAACTTCTCGAAGTGCAGGACCGCAGCACCGTGACTGTCCCGCAAATCGCTGCGCGCGCGGGGGTTACGCCGTCGACCATTTACCGACGCTGGGGCGATTTGTCGGCGCTGCTGGCCGATGTCGCAATCGCCCGCATGCGGCCTGACAGTGAACCCGTCAGTACGGGCAGCCTGCGCGGCGATGTGCGGGCCTGGGCCGAGCAATACTTGGACGAAATGAGTTCCGAACCCGGTCGCAACATGTTGCGCGACGTACAAGCCTGCGCCTCGCCGGGTTATTGCGTCACGATCATCGGCGCGCAGTTGCAGACCATTCTGGACCGTTACCCCGACGAGCCAAAGCCGAGTGTCGACCGGTTGATCAACCTGGTCGCGGCGCCCACCGTGTTCCGCATCCTGTTCTCGGCGGCAGCACTGGACGTTGAAGAGCTGCATCAGCTGCTGGATATCGCGTTCAGCCAATAAGGCGCTCGCCTGCCGCACTGCTATCACTTTCGAATGTGATAGCGCATCGCGATGCAGGCTCTCTCCCCCCCGCAAACTCTGGTCGATCGCACCTCCTGCAGGCACTGCAAAACCAGGGTGAGAGCGAGCCTGCTCGCGAGGGGTCTTCAAGCACAATTATCCATCCTGACACACCGCTATCACTGCCTGCGACACCGCGCCGCGCCTCGACCTTGGTCGACACTGACTAACCCCGGCGGTCGTGCGAGACTGTGTGGCCGGGCGGAAGTCCCGGGAGTTTTTTGTCGGGAGTTCCCATGTCGCTGTCCAGCGGGCTGATTGCCGCCGTTGCCCTGGCCTATATGGCCATCATGTTTGCCATCGCCTTCTACGGCGACCGTCGTAGCGCGCCGTTGCCGCCGCGCGTGCGTGCCTGGATGTACAGCTTGTCACTGGCAGTCTATTGCACCAGTTGGACATTCTTTGGCGCTGTCGGCCAGGCCGCCGAACAGCTCTGGTCTTTCCTGCCGATCTACCTCGGGCCGATCCTGCTGCTGGTGTGCGCGCCGTGGGTCCTGCAAAAAATGGTGATGATCAGCAAGCAGGAGAACATCACTTCCATCGCCGACTTCATTGCTGCGCGCTACGGCAAATCACAATCGCTGGCCGTGGTGGTGGCACTGATCTGCCTGGTTGGCGTATTGCCCTACATTGCCTTGCAACTCAAGGGCATCGTGCTTGGGGTGAACCTGCTGATCGGCGCCGGGGCCGACGCCATGGGCGTACGGGCGCAAGACACGGCGCTGATCGTGTCGCTGGTGTTGGCGTTATTTACCATCGTCTTCGGTACCCGCAATCTCGATGCCACGGAGCACCACCGTGGGATGGTGCTGGCGATTGCGTTCGAGTCGCTGGTCAAGCTGTTCGCGTTTCTCGCGGTTGGCGCGTTCGTCACCTACGGCCTGTACGACGGTTTTGATGACCTGTTCAGCCAGGCGATGCTCGCGCCGCGCCTCGAAGAGTATTGGAAGGAAACCATCAACTGGCCGTCGATGGTGGTGCAAACCGGCGTCGCGATGATGGCGATCATTTGCCTGCCGCGCCAATTTCACGTGACCGTGGTCGAGAACATCGATCCGCAGGATTTGCGCCTGGCAAAGTGGGTGTTCCCTGCCTACCTGGCATTGGCCGCTTTATTTGTAGTCCCGATCGCCTTGGCCGGTCAGATGTTGCTGCCGAGTTCGGTATTGCCCGATTCTTTCGTCATCAGCTTACCGTTGGCCCAGGCCCACCCGGCGCTTGCAGTGTTGGCGTTTATCGGCGGTGCGTCGGCGGCAACCGGCATGGTGATTGTGGCCAGCGTGGCGCTGTCGACCATGGTTTCCAACGACATGCTGTTGCCGTGGTTGCTGCGACGCAACAACGCCGAGCGGCCATTCGAGGTGTTCCGTCAATGGATGCTCTCGGTGCGGCGGGTCACGATTGTCGTGATTTTGCTACTGGCCTATGTCAGCTATCGCCTGTTGGGCTCGACCGCCAGCCTGGCAACCATCGGCCAGATCGCCTTCGCCGCCGTCACTCAACTGGCCCCGGCGATGCTCGGTGCGCTGTACTGGAAACAGGCCAACCGTCGCGGAGTATTCGCTGGCCTGGCCGCAGGAACGTTTCTCTGGTTTTACACGTTGATACTGCCGATTGCCGCACACAGCCTCGGCTGGTCGTTGAGCAGTTTTCCTGGCCTTGCCTGGTTGCACAGCAACCCGTTGAAACTGCCGCTCACGCCGCTGACTCAAGGTGTGATGCTGTCACTGGCAGCCAACTTCACGCTGTTCGCCTGGGTCTCGGTGTTGTCCCGCACCCGGGTGTCGGAGCACTGGCAGGCCGGCCGTTTCATCGGCCAGGAAATCAGTGCCCGACCGAGTGCACGGTCGATGCTGGCCGTACAAATCGACGATTTGCTGCAACTGGCCGCACGTTTTGTCGGCGAAGAACGCGCACGCCAAAGCTTTATTCGCTTCGCTTACCGTCAAGGCAAAGGCTTCAATCCAAATCAGAACGCTGATGGTGAATGGATCGCTCACACCGAGCGCTTGCTGGCCGGTGTCTTGGGCGCCTCGTCGACACGCGCGGTGGTAAAAGCCGCGATCGAAGGCCGGGAAATGCAGTTGGAGGATGTCGTGCGGATCGCCGACGAAGCCTCGGAAGTGCTGCAGTTCAACCGCGCACTGCTGCAAGGCGCTATCGAGAACATCACCCAAGGCATCAGCGTGGTGGATCAATCGCTGAAACTGGTGGCGTGGAACCGTCGCTACCTGGAGCTGTTCAACTACCCGGATGGCTTGATCAGCGTCGGGCGCCCGATTGCCGACATCATTCGCTACAACGCCGAGCGCGGTCTGTGTGGCCCCGGTGAAGCCGAAGTGCACGTCGCCCGCCGTTTGCACTGGATGCGCCAGGGCCGCGCGCACACCTCCGAACGATTGTTCCCGAACGGCCGCGTTATCGAATTGATCGGCAATCCGATGCCGGGCGGCGGTTTTGTCATGAGTTTCACCGACATCACCGCGTTCCGCGAGGCCGAACAAGCGCTGACCGAAGCCAACGAAGGCCTTGAACGCCGGGTTACCGAGCGCACCCACGAACTGTCGCAACTGAACGTTGCCCTGACCGATGCCAAGGGCACAGCGGAATCGGCGAATCAGTCGAAAACCCGGTTTCTGGCTGCCGTCAGCCATGACCTGATGCAGCCTCTGAACGCGGCGCGATTGTTCTCCGCAGCGCTCTCGCACCAGGAAGACAGCTTGTCTGGCGAGGCGCAAAAACTGGTGCAGCACCTCGACAGCTCATTGCGCTCGGCCGAGGATTTGATCAGTGATTTGCTGGACATCTCACGTCTGGAAAACGGCAAGATCAATCCTGATCCGAAGCCATTCGCGCTCAATGAGCTGTTCGATATCCTCGGTGCGGAGTTCAAGGCGCTGGCCGGTGAACAAGGCCTGAAATTTCGCGTGAGAGGCAGCACGCTGCGGGTAAACAGCGACATAAAACTGTTGCGGCGAATTTTGCAGAACTTCCTCACCAACGCCTTCCGCTACGCCAAAGGCCCGGTGTTGTTGGGCGTGCGCCGGCGTAACGGCGAACTGTGCCTTGAGGTTTGGGACCGTGGCCCGGGTATTCCCGAAGATAAGCAGCAGGTGATTTTCGAAGAATTCAAACGGCTCGACAGTCATCAGACTCGCGCCGAAAAAGGCCTCGGGTTGGGACTGGCGATTGCGGACGGCTTGTGTCGCGTACTCGGCCATACGTTACAGGTTCGTTCGTGGCCGGGCCGTGGCAGTGTGTTCAGCGTCAGCGTGCCATTGGCCAAGGCACAAACCGCGATGCCGGCGAAGGCCGCCGAACTCAATGGCAAACTGCTGAGCGGTGCGCAGGTTCTGTGTGTGGATAACGAAGACAGCATCCTGATTGGCATGAACAGCCTGCTGACCCGATGGGGTTGCCAGGTCTGGACTGCGCGTAATAGGGAGGAATGCATGGCGCTACTCGGTGAGGGGATTCGCCCGCAATTGGCGCTGGTGGATTACCACCTCGACAACGGCGAAACCGGCACTGAATTGATGGCCTGGTTACGTACCAGCCTCGGTGAGCCGGTGCCTGGCGTGGTGATCAGCGCGGATGGCCGCCCGGAAATGGTGGCACAGGTACACGCGGCGGGACTGGATTATCTGGCCAAACCAGTGAAACCTGCGGCGCTGCGAGCGCTGCTCAGCCGGCATTTGCCGCTGTAAGCTGATTTGCAGTGTTTGAGCTGACGCCATCGCGAGCAGGCTCGCTCCCACAGGGGATGTTTGGCGTTGCCTGGTTCTGCGACAGACATTGATCCCACAGGGATGTTTGCTGTTGCTTGGTTTTGCGACAGACATCGGTCAACTGTGGGAGCGAGCCTGCTCGCGAAATTTTTCGTTTACTCGGGTAATTCGGCCAATCCATCGACGTCGGTCATTGCGCGCTCCAGCAGGTCTGCCGGCAAACTCTTGCTTGCGCGGGCACCCAACAGCTTCAATTGCTCGCTACGGCTGACCAGATTGCCTCGGCCTTCTGTCAGCTTATTGCGCGCCGAGCTGTAGGCCTTATCCAGTTGCTGCAAGCGATTACCGACCTCGTCCAGATCCTGAATAAACAACACGAACTTGTCGTACAGCCAACCGGCCCGCTCGGCGATTTCCCGGGCATTCTGGCTCTGGCGCTCTTGTTTCCAAAGGCTGTCGATAACACGCAAAGTCGCCAGCAAAGTGGTTGGGCTGACGATCACGATGTTGCGGTCGAACGCGTCCTGGAACAACGTCGGCTCGGCCTGCAACGCCGCAGAAAACGCAGCCTCGATCGGCACGAACAGCAACACGAAATCCAGGCTGTGCAGGCCATCCAGGCGCTTGTAATCCTTACCGGCCAGGCCTTTGACGTGATTGCGCAGCGACACCACGTGCTGCTTGAGGGCGATCTGGCCGATAGCATCATCGTCGGCCGCCACGTATTGCTGATACGCCGTGAGGCTGACCTTAGAGTCGACCACCACTTGCTTGTCGCCCGGCAGATAGATGATCACATCCGGTTGGAAACGCTCGCCGTCCGGGCCCTTCAGATTGACCTGGGTCTGGTACTCGCGGCCCTTCTCCAGCCCTGCGTGTTCAAGCACCCGCTCCAGAATCAGCTCGCCCCAGTTGCCTTGGGTTTTCTGCCCTTTCAGAGCACGGGTGAGATTGTTGGCTTCGTCGCTCAGGCGCAAGTTGAGTTGCTGCAACCGCTCCAGCTCTTTAGCCAGCGAGAAACGTTCGCGCGCCTCAGCCTGGTAGCTCTCCTCGACCCGTTTTTCGAAGGACTGGATGCGCTCCTTCAACGGGTCAAGCAACTGCCCCAGCCGCTGCTGACTGGTTTCAGCGAAGCGCTGCTCACGTTCATCAAAGATCTTGCCCGCCAACTCGGCGAATTGCGCTCGCAACTCATCACGCGAGCCCTGCAAGTCGCTAAGACGCTGTTGGTGGCTTTCCTGCTGTTCACGCAGCTCGGCATTGAGCGAAGCGGCTTGCGCGTCAAGACGACGCAACTCAGCCTCTTTGCCGGCGCGTTCGATATTCCAGGCGTGGGAGGCGTCGCGGGCGTCATCGCGTTCGATCTGCAGCAGTTCGACTTCACGCCGTACGGCCGCCAAATCAGCCTGTTTTGCCGCGTTGGCCTGGCTTAAATCAGCCATTTCATCGCGACAAGCGTCGAGTTGTGCGTTCAATCCATCCTGAGCCAATTGCGCCGTGGCCAGCCGTTCTTCCAGTAAAGCGAGGTCTGATTGCGCGGCACTTGCCCGACGCTGAAGTTGCCAGGCCAACACCAATAACGGCAGCGCAGCACCCGCCAGACCCAGCAATATGCTGGTCAAGTCCATAGCCATAGCCACTCCTGCCCATTCGGTAAAGCTTGAAGGTTAACCAAGGCGTCAGGTCTTGGACAGCTTAGTCTTCGCTCAGCCCGAGTTCTTGCAGGGCGCGTTTGTCGCCCGCCCGTGCAGCTTGGCGCAACAGGTCTTGACCAATGCGCCGATCACGGGCATTCCCGCATTCGCGGCATATCAACTGGCCCAAACGACTTTGCGCAGCCACCACACCTTCACGCGCAGGTTGCTTGAGCAAATGCCCGGCAAAGTGTTTGATGTTGCGGTTTTCGCCCAGGCGCGGGCTGTCCAGGAGCCACTCGGCCACCCGCATCGAAAATCGCTTGGGTGGGGTAACACTGGAGGATGGTGCGGTAACAGAATTTGATACTGAGCGAAACTTCATAAAGCACTGTAGGGCAGATCAGAAGGCGCGCCACTCTACTCTTTTTTTCCTACAGGTAAAGCCGAAAAAACCCGGCACGCCCGTGCTAGAGCAAGCGCTTGGGACAATCCACAGAAGCTGTGGATAACTCAGTGGACAACCGCCCTTGAACTCTCTCAAACCCCAGTGGAATGGGGCTCGCAGTCAAACTGACGATTTTTTCACCAGTTAAAAAAAGCGATGTTTTTCATTGACTTAAATTTTGGTTACAGGCACCCACTGCGTCTGTAGGCAAGATGACAGCGCGGTTACAGTCTGCGCAACTAATGTGCACAAGTGCCTTTGAAGCGGTTATATCAATGCGCTTTTTAGGCGCACTGCTGGCCAAATCTTGGGGATAACTCTGGGCTAACCCATGATTCACGGCCCATTGCAGGAAGATGAACATCGACCAATGGTGCTCGAAAACTGTGCTGTCGATGAGTGCACCTGGCGCCGTCTGTCAATTAATTTGCGGACACACTTCCCCTTGGCGATTCGTTCGGTTAGTATCCGCGGCGTTAGTACCAAGCTGAAAGTCAATTCTGGTCGAACAAATCCTCCCGGTCAGCCTTCCTCAAGGAAGCCTCTACCGACAAAGCAGGATCGACCACCTCGATGGTTTCCAGGTAAACCTTCCTCCAACACAGCCTTTGAAACGAAAGCAAAGGGTGTTGCGAAGCTCACTTACTCTGACCGAACCAGCCTGCAAATTGATCAGGATCTTCACCCCGGGCCCAGAACCTTTGCCCTTGATGTGTTGCCTGCCCTCCTAAGTACCTACCTGCCAGCCCAAGCGCGCCAAACTAATTAGCGCTTCAAACTGGCTGCTTTGTTTCAGTCGGGTTCTTCGTTCGACCAACGGTGGTCGACGTCACTGGAACGTTTTAATTTTGCACGGCTCTTATCCGTGTCGCTTGTAGGAACACCCAATAATGACTACTCAAATCCACACCCAGGATGCTATCCGCACCCTAACCAACGCTTTTGCACCAATGAACTGCCTGATCATGGCCGCTCGCAAAGGCTGCTTCAGCTTCACCCTGGTCAACGAACACGGCATCGCTCGTCACAGCGAACGCTTGTACCCCGATCAATACTCCAGCGCCGAACCGCTGCAGGCAGTCATTGATCGCACTCGTCAGGCACTGGTTGCCTGAAACGCCAGAAAGACTGAAAACCTCAAAAGCCCTGCTCAAAAAGCGGGGCTTTTTATTGCCCCATATTTCTCTTTTGCCTAATCCCGCCTAAGTACCAACTGATATAACGCTTATAACGAGCTGCCGGAAATATTTTAAAAACAGTCCTTTACAGCCTGAATATGACACTACACTTCAACTCAAGCGGCTTGACCCGCTTGCGGCGAGCCTGAGTCTATCCACAGCTGCCAAGGCCTTTCAGGTGTAGCCGCCCATTTTCCGTTTCGAGGGTTTTATGGGTATCGCTGCCAGCGAACTGTGCCGTTATGTCATCCGCCCGACGCTGATTTATCTCGGGCGCCATAGCGCAACTGCAGAATCCCTGTTGCTGGGTATCGCCGCCAGTCAATCCGCCCTTGGCTCCGCTTTGCATGATCGCCGTGGACACGGCCTGTACCGGATCGCCGAGCCCCGCCACAAGGCGCTCTGGGACCATTACCTGGCGCTCGATCCCGAACGCGCGAGCCTGGTTCGCGGGCTCGCCAGCCAACACGCTTTTCTCAGCAGCCCGCACCTCGAACTGACCGTAAACCTGCGTTACGCCACTGCCATTGCCTGGCTGCTGGTGGAGGAACAGAACACCCCGCTACCCGAAGCCGATGACGTGCTGGGAATGGCCAGAATCTGGCGTCAGACATTCCAGCCACAAGGACGACTCAGAGACTTTACCTACGCCTGGCAATCCTGTGTATCAACCATGAATCAGGTTGCCTGTTGATCCCTCCATTTCCGAAAGATCCTACAACAGGTCGCGAATCTGGTCGGATTGTCCTACAAAACCGCTCTAAATCAGCTAATACAGCCTATAGCGCTGAGACGAAAATGTTGGTAATTTTCGCCCCGGTGATCATCAGGAGTTCTAATAATGAAAAAAGTAATGCTCAAAACCACACTTAGCCTCGCCGTTGCCTTGGCATCCACCCAGATCTTCGCAGCTGGCTTTGCCATCAACGAACAAAGTATCAGCGGGATGGGTACAGGTTTTGCCGGGCGATCTTCATCTGCCGATGACGCAAGCACCATTTTTGGCAACCCTGCCGGCATGTCGCGCATCAAGCGCGAACAAGTGACCGGCGGCGCTGCACTGCTCGACGCTCACACCGACATCAGCAAAGCCAGCTCTCGCCCTAACGGCGGCAGCAACGACGGCGACATGGTGCCGTTCATCGCCGTGCCGATGGGCTACTACGTCAAACCGATCAACGACCAATGGGCGGTCGGCATTGGCATGTACGCACCGTTCGGCCTGGTGACTGATTACGAAGGCGGCTTCGCTGGCCGTTACTTCGGCAGCAAGAGCGACGTAAAAGTCGTCACCCTGCAACCAACCGTCAGCTATGCCTTCAACGACAAGGTGTCGATCGGTTTTGGCCCGACCATCAACCGTATCGACGGCACGCTGGAATCGAACCTGTCGGTGACCCCGCTGGCGCCGGACGGCAAGGTCAAGATCAAGGGTGATGACACTGCGCTGGGCTTCAACGTCGGCGTTCTGGTGCAAGCCACCGACAGCACGCGCGTCGGCCTGACCTACCACTCGAAAGTGAAGTACAAGCTCGACGGCAATACGTCGGTCGATTACGCAGTACTCGCGCTGCAACGCCAGAATCCAAACCAGCGTTACGACGCTTCGCTGGACCTGACCACGCCTGAGTCGGTCGATTTCTCGGTAACTCATCAACTGGACGACCAGTGGACCCTGTACGCAGGTAGCACCTGGACCCGTTGGAGCCGCCTGAAAGAAATCACCGTTGAAAACAGCGGCGTTCCAGCAGCCCTGAACGGCCAGTTCGGCACCATCACCGAAGAGCAGAATTGGCACGACACCTGGGCTCACGCTATCGGCGCCTCGTACCAGCTGAACAAGCAATGGGTACTGCGCACCGGTCTGTCCGTTGACCAGTCGCCAACCAACAATACCAATCGTTCCCCACGCATCCCGACTGGCGACCGCAAGGCCATCAGCTTCGGCGCTGGCTGGAGCCCGACCGACGACCTGACCATCGATCTCGCTTACTCGTACCTGCGTGAAGAGTCGGTGAAGGTTAACGATAACAACGGCCGTCAGGCCTACAGCGCCGAGTATCAAAACTGGGCGAGCGGCTTCGGCATCGGTGCTACCTACCGCTTCTGATGATTCACGGCGAGCCTGAACCCCTCGCCGCCTGAATTGAAAAAGCCCCGCACTCTTGCACAGAGGCGGGGCTTTTTAGTGGGCGCGGATCAGGGTTTGGACGCCAGCGCCTTCTCGACCGCTTCGATGAATTGAGGGTCATCGGGCTTGGTCAGACTGGAAAAATTGGCGATCACCTTGCCCTGGCGATCAACGACGTACTTGTAGAAATTCCACTTCGGCGCGCTGGTCTGCTGGGTGAGGACTTTAAACAAGTGAGTCGCATCATCGCCGCGGACTTTTTGCGGTTCGGTCATGGTGAAGGTCACGCCGTAGTTCACGTAGCAGACCTTGGCCGTTTCAGCACCGTCCTTGGCTTCTTGCTTGAAGTCATTGGAGGGAACACCGATGACCTCAAGCCCTTGCCCTTTGTAACGCTGATACAGCGCCTCAAGGCTTTTGAACTGCGGGGCAAAGCCACAGAAACTAGCGGTATTGACCACGACTAACGGCTTGCCGGCGAAGCGTTGGCACAGGTCTATCGACTCCTTGGCATGCAGCTTTGGCAAAGAGCTCTGCAGCAGTTCGGGGCACTGCGCGGCAGCTGCTAATCCGGTAAACGCTATCAGTAACGCGGGTACTGCAAGCCAGCGCATGAGCATGTCGGGGCATCCTTGAGAGATCGTCAAAACGAAGTTACTCGCCCTGCCGCCTCGCTAGCAAGCACCCATGCCCAACTGCATCAACGCCAGCCCGCTTCGTTGCCAGCCCCACCACACCATCGCCAACAACAGTGCGCCGCCGACGATCAGGACGATGCGTGGCCAGAGCGTGTTCATGCCGCACTCATTCGGGTTTGCAGACGCGCAACCGGTTGCTCGCGCACCGGCCAGTTGAGTGCTGCCGCCAACAAACTCAATAGAATGGCCACCTGCCAGATCAAGTCATAACTCCCGGTACGGTCATACACCACCCCGCCCAACCAACCACCCAGAAAAGAACCGAGCTGGTGAAACAGGAAAACGATGCCACCGAGCATGGACAGATTTCGCACGCCAAACAAGGTTGCCACGGTGCCGTTGGTCAACGGCACGGTCGACAGCCACAGGAAGCCCATCGCCATACCGAACAAGTAGGCAGTGGTCGTCGTGACCGGCGCCCACAGGAACAAACCGATCACGACCGCCCGCAGCAGGTACAAACCGGTGAGTAAACGCGGCTTGGACATCCGCCCGCCGAGCCAGCCCGCGATGTAAGTGCCGAAGATATTGAACAATCCGATCAACGCCAGCACCGTGGTGCCGACGGTGGCGGGCAAGTGCTGATCAACCAGGTAGGCCGGCAAATGCACGCCGATGAACACTACCTGGAAACCGCAGACAAAAAAGCCGAACGCCAGCAGCCAGAAACCCGAATGTGAACACGCCTCGCGCAGGGCTTCAGACAAGCTCTGCTCATGCCCAAGCACCGGCAACGGCTTGTCCTTGAGCATGCTCACCAATGGCACGATCAACGCCACCAACAGCCCCAGTACCAGTAACGCGGCGGACCAGCCAAGCCAGCCGATCAACCCGAGCGTGCCGGGCAACATGGCGAACTGTCCGAAGGAGCCGGCGGCACTCGCAATGCCCATGCCCATGCTGCGTTTTTCTGGCGGCACCGCGCGCCCTACCACGCCGAGGATCACCGAGAACGAGGTGCCCGACAAGCCGATACCGATCAACAAACCTGCGCTCAAGGACAACGTCATTGCCGAATCAGACATCCCCATGCACACCAGGCCTGCGGCATACAAAACACCGCCGACCAGCACCACTTTGGCCGCGCCAAAGCGGTCGGCCAAGGCACCGGTGAACGGCTGTGCCAAGCCCCAGATCAGGTTTTGCAAGGCAATGGCAAAGGCAAACGTCTCACGGCCCCAGCCGAATTCAGCGCTCATCGGCGCCAGAAACAGGCCGAAGCCGTGTCGCACACCCAGTGACAACGCCAAAATCAGCGCACTGCCCACTAACACCCAACCGCACGTACGCCACATCGATGTCATTCTTATTCTCCGGGTGCGGGTATATACCCGCTTGAAATCGTACAAACCGGCATCAAGCCAGTTCGTCCAGCAGCTTCAGCAAGGTTTCGCGTTTTTCGGCACCCAGGCGATCAACCAACCGCTGTTGCGCCGCTTCCCAAGCTGGCAGTGCCGCCGTCAAGCGTTCAGCGCCGGCGTCGGTCAGCCGAACGATGCGGTTGCGCATGTCTTCGCCTTCCACCAGCATCACCAGACCCTCGCCTTCCAGCACCCGTAGATTGCGCCCCAAGGTGCTGCGGTCCAGGCCCATGGCCTCGGCCAAGGTAGAAATACTCGGTTCGTTCAAGCGCTGCAGATTGCACAGCAAAGAATACTGCGCAACGTTGATCCCGAAGCCATCGAGAGCGCCGTCGTAATGCCTGCTGACGCCACGAGCGGCGCGACGCAGGTTGATGCATAAACACTGGGAATCAAGCATGGTGCGTGTATATACCCGCGGTTGTGTTAAATCAAGTGACTTTATGATGTTCGACATTTAAAAGATCGCCAAGCCTGTGAGAACGGCCATCTCCAGCAACTCAAGCAATGCGCCCGCCGTGTCACCCGTGGTCCCGCCCAGCCGTCGCAACATCACCCGCCGCAACGCTACAAACACCGCACTCGCCAACAGCAATGCCCATACACCGCTCAGCCCGGCTATCAGCACGCAGGCCAGCGCGCTGACCACCAGCACCCGTTTACCGGCCAGGCGTGGCAGATGATCAGCCAGTGCCTGGCCCAATCCACCGGCACGCACATAAGGCGTGGTCAGGAACAACGCCAACAACGCACTGCGACCCATCAGCGGAACAATGATCAGGAAAACGCTGTGCTGCTGCTCGATCACCGCCAGTAGTGCGGCGAATTTAAGCAGCAACACCAACACCAGTGTTACCACGGCAATAGGTCCGCTGCGCGGGTCTTTCATGATCGTCAGCGTGCGCTCGCGGTCGCCAAACCCGCCGAGCCATGCGTCGGCACTGTCGGCCAGGCCATCAAGGTGCAAGGCGCCGCTGAGCAACACCCATACCATCATCAACAACGCCGCATGCAGCATCAATGGCGTGCCCGATAACACCGCGTTGCACGCCCACAGAAGCACGCCGAACAACAACCCCACCAGCGGATAGAACAGCAGTGAACGGCCCATTTCCTGGGGGGCCGGCATGCCGGGCAGACCAACCGGCAGGCTGCTCAAAAATTGCAGGGCGATCCAGAACGGCAACATGGTCAGATGACTTCCTTCAACACGCCTGCAGGCTCGACTGTCAGCGAAAACAGTGCCCCGTGCCCAACTTCGACATTCAGCAACTGCTCACGCGGCAAACCGCGCGCCCGGGCCAGCAGTAAACGCATCACCCCGCCATGGCTGATCAGCAGCACGCGCTCACCCGCATACGTTGCGTGCAAACGTTCGACTGCCGCAGTCACGCGATTTGAAAAGTCGGCAACCGGCTCCCCTTCCGGTGGTGTAAACGAGTATGGATCAGCCCAAAACAGGCCCAGCGCCTCAGCATCGGTGTCCATTAGTGCCAAGGTGCTTTGTCCTTCCCAGGCTCCGAAGTGCAGTTCTTGCAAATCTTTATCCAGCTGCACCGGCAACCGCAGTTGCGCCCCCAGCGCTTCGGCAAAACGCGCACAACGCTGCAGCGGCGAACTGACCAAGCGATCCCACGGTCCTTGGTCCATCACCGCTGCCCGCATCTGCGCCCAGCCACTGTCGGTGAGGGCATCGTCAATGCTGCCACGCAAGCCGCCGCCGGACTCGGTTTCACCGTGGCGCAGGAGGTCCAGGCGCAACGTCATTGTGGGCGATCCGCCACCGCTGCTTCGGCGAACGTCGCCATTTGCCCGTGCAGGTCGCACGCCAGACGCAGCAACGGCACGGCCAACGCAGCACCGCTGCCTTCGCCCAAACGCAAGCCCAGGTCCAGAACAGGCTCCGCGTTCAGCGTTTCCAGCACATGCCGATGACCCGGTTCGGCGCCACGGTGACCGAACAGCAACCACTGCCGGCATTCAGGATTCAACTGTACTGCCACCAACGCGGCAACGCTGCAAATGAAGCCATCCACCAGCACCGCAACACCCTGTTGCGCACACGCCAGGTACGCGCCCACCAAGGCTGCGATTTCAAAACCACCGAGGTTGAGCAGGGTCTGCAAGGAATCGCCGCGCGATGCGTTGTGCAACGCCAACGCGCGTTCGATGACCTGAACCTTATGGCTCACGCCCGCCGCATTAAGCCCCGTGCCCGGCCCGGTCAGATGCACCACCGGGCAATCGAGCAACGCGCAGGCCAGTGCACTGGCCGCGGTGGTATTGCCGATGCCCATCTCACCACCGATGAACAATTGAGCACCGGCCGCAATAGCGCGCTGCACGCTGTCGCGTCCGGCCTGCAAGGCGTGTTCGCCCTGAGCCGGTGTCATCGCCGGGCCTTCGACAAAATTGGCGGTACCCGGCCCAACGTTCAGATGGCGCACGCCGGGCAAGTCAAGCGTCGGGTTAACCGTGCCCAGGTCAACCACTTCAAGCGAAGCGCCAAGCTGACGCGCCAGCACGCTGATCGCCGCGCCACCGCTGACAAAGTTGTGCAACATCTGCCCGGTCACTTCCTGAGGAAACGCCGACACGCCTTCAGCAACCACACCGTGATCACCGGCAAAAATCGCGATCCACACCTCATTCAGGCTTGGCTTGACCTGGCCTTGCAAACCCGCCAATTGCAGCGCAATAGATTCCAGCCGCCCGAGTGAACCGGCGGGTTTGGTCAGTTGCTGTTGCCGAGCATTAGCCTCGTCTGTCGCTTGCGCATGAATCGGCTTACAAGGGTTTAGCCACCAGGATTGAGTCATATCGCAGTTCCTTTCAAAGTCAGGGGCAGGCCGGCAACGGTCAGGACTACACGCTGACAACGCTCGGCCAAAGCTTGATGCAGCCAACCGGCTTCATCGACATAGCGGCGAGTCAATTCGCCCAGCGGCACGACACCCATTCCGGTCTCGTTGCTGACAAAAATAATGTTCCCCGGCAATGAGGCGAGGCAATCGAGCACGGCTTCGCGTTCAGCTATCAGGCGCTCGGCATTGTCGAGCATCAGCAGATTGGTCATCCACAGCGTCAGGCAGTCCACCAGCAAGCACTGGTCGGCACAGGCGTTTTCACGCAACACGCGGGCGAGTTCGAGTGGCTCTTCGATCAACGCCCACTCGGTTGGGCGGCGGGCGCGGTGATGGGCGACGCGTTCGTTCATTTCGCCGTCGAGCGGTTGGCTGGTGGCAATGTAGGTGACGGCCAGGCCCGTGCCGATGGCGAGGTTTTCTGCCAGGCGACTTTTGCCGGAACGGGCACCGCCGAGGATCAGTTGCAGCATGGTTTCAACCTTTTAATAAGCGGCGTGGCGACTTCAGTCATCGCGAGCAGGCTCGCTCCCACAGTTGATCGCATCCCAATGTGGGAGTCATCGTGAGCAAGCTCCCACAGTTGATCGCATTCCAATGTGGAAGTCATCGTGAGCAGGCTCCCACAGTTGATCGCATTCCAATGTGGGAGCGAGCCTGCTCGCGATGAGGCCATCAAATCCAGCCTAAAACCCACAGAGCTCACGCAACAGCGCGGTATCCAAATGCTGCTCCACCAGATCTGCGAGCCGTTCGATATCGCGCTCACGCAACGCGTGGTAATCCACCTCCGTTACATCCTGCAATCCCGCCCAGCGCAACAATGCGGAGCACGCCGCAGGTGACTCGAACAAGCCATGCAGGTAGGTGCCAAAAATTTGCCCGTCGTCACTTTGCGCACCGTCGCAGCGACCGTCATCCAGGTGCACTGCAGCATTTTCCAGGGCAGGACCGCTGGTCACGCCCGCATGAATTTCATAACCGCTGACCTCTGCATCTTCCAGCGCCAAACGACCGCGAACATTGCGCAGTTGCTTCTCTTCTTCAAGCTGAGTCTGGAACGCCAGCAAGCCCAAACCCGGGCTGGAGCCCGGCGCGCCTTCAAGGCCCAAAGGATCGTGCACCTGCTGGCCGAGCATTTGCAGGCCACCGCAAATCCCCAGCACTTTTCCGCCATAACGCAGATGACGCGTGATCGCCGCTTCCCAACCATTTGCCCGCAGGTACGCAAGATCGCTGCGCACGCTTTTCGAGCCGGGAAGAATGATCAGGTCCGCCGCCGGAATTGGCTGTCCGGGGCCGACAAATTGCAGGTCGACTTGCGGGTGCAAGCGCAGCGGATCGAAATCGGTGTGGTTGCTGATGCGCGGCAGCACCGGCACCACCACTTTCAGCACTTGATCGGCTTTGGCGGTCTGCCGCTGATCGATACCGTCTTCGGCCTCCAGGTGCAGGTCCATCACATACGGCAGCACACCGATCACCGGTTTGCCGGTGCGCTGCTGCAGCCAATCGAGGCCAGGTTGCAGCAGCGCGATGTCGCCGCGAAAGCGATTGATGATGAAGCCTTTGACCCGCGACTGCTCACTGGCCGAAAGCAGCTCCAGGGTGCCGACCAGATGGGCGAAAACCCCACCGCGATTAATGTCGGCAATCAGCACCACCGGGCAATCCACCGCTTCGGCGAAGCCCATGTTGGCGATGTCACCGGCACGCAGGTTGATCTCGGCAGGCGAGCCGGCGCCTTCGACCATCACCACCGGATACGCCGCACTCAGCCGCTGATGCGAGGCCAGCACCGCTTGCATCGCGATCGCTTTGTAATCGTGGTAGGCAACGGCGTTCATGGTCGTGACCGCACGCCCGTGGATGATCACTTGAGCACCCGTGTCACTGTTGGGCTTGAGCAACACCGGGTTCATGTCGGTGTGCGGCGCGAGGTTTGCAGCCTGGGCCTGCACGGCCTGCGCGCGGCCAATCTCGCCGCCGTCAGCGGTCACTGCGCTGTTGAGGGCCATGTTCTGCGGCTTGAATGGCACCACGGGCACGCCCTGACGCAATACCCAACGGCACAAAGCTGTCACCAGCGTGCTCTTACCGGCGTCGGACGTGGTGCCCTGCACCATCAACGTTGTCATTGGCTTTCCTTGGCATAGGCCTCGAAGGCTTGAGTGAGGCGTGCCCAATCTGCTTCATCGGCGGGCAGGCCAAATCGCACGCTGCTGTTGTGCGCAAACAAACGCAGCAGGATGCCGCGCCGGGCCATGAATTGATGCAATTGCTCCGCGTCGTCGGCAATCAGCCATTGAAACAGCGCGCAACCGCCATGAGGCGTGAAGCCAAAACGTTCGAGCAGGATGGCCAAGCGTTCGCTGGCCTGCTGCGTGCGAATCCGCTGCCGGGCCTGCGCTTCGGTATCCAGCAGGCAGGCCTGCCCCAGCACGCGTGTCGGGCCGCTGATAGCCCAGGGCCCGACTTGTTCGGCGAGCAACTTCAGCAACTTGCGCTCGGCCAGCACAAACCCCAACCGCACACCGGCCAGGCCGAAAAATTTGCCGAACGAGCGCAACACAATCAAACCCACGCGATTGGCAAACGGCGCCACGCTGAGAGCAGGCGTGTTGTCCATGAATGCCTCGTCTACCACCAACCAGCCACCGCGCTGCGCCAGACGCGCGTGCCAGTCGAGCAGACGATCTGGATCGACGCTCAGTCCAGTAGGGTTATTCGGATTGACCACTACCAGAACATCAAGGCTGTCGATGAAAAAGTCGACTTCCTGCTCAAGCACTTCGCGCACGACGTAGCCATTACGTCGCCACGCTTGCGCATGTTCCGCATAGCACGGCGACAACACACCCACCTTGCCGGCGCGACGTAAACGCGGCAGCAACTGAATGGCCATTTGCGAACCGGCCACCGGCAGCACATGGGCCGCGCCGTAATACTCACACGCGGCCTGCTCCAGACCGTCGTCGGTTTCCGGCAATCTCGCCCACGCCCGCAGTGGAATCTGCGGAACCGCAAATGGCCATGGCGCCAGGCCAGTAGAGAGGTCAAGCCAATCTGCTTCGGCGATGCCGTAATCGAGCGCCGCCTGACGCAACCGACCACCGTGTTCAAGCATAGAATTCAGACCCCACACACAGAATTAGCAGCCATAACCATACCCCGCGCTGAACCAATTGCCAGCCTCGGTCGATGGAATCTGCATCTGCCGGAACACCTTCACCCAATTGCGGGCGCTGGTGCAGTTCACCGTGGTAAATCGCCGCCCCGCCCAACTCGACGCCAAGCGCACCGGCACCTGCAGCCATGACCGGACCGGCATTCGGGCTGTCCCAGGTCGGGCCTTGAGTGCGCCAGCATTTGAGTGCGAGTCGAGTCTTGCCCAGCAACGCGTAGGTCAACGCCACCAATCGTGCAGGAATGTAGTTAAGAACATCATCGATTTTTGCCGCTGCCCAGCCGAAACGCTCGAAACGTTCGTTGCGATAACCCCACATCGCATCCAGCGTATTGCTCAACCGGTAGAGCACCACACCCGGCACGCCGGCCACGGCAAACCAGAACAACGCCGCAAACACCGCGTCACTGCCATTTTCCAACACGGATTCGGTGGCAGCACGGGCGACTTCGGTCTTATCCAGTTCACTGGTCTGACGGCTGACCAGATAACCCACGCGTTTGCGCGCCTCGTCAAGATCATCGCTGCGCAACGCCTTGGCAACCGGTTCGACATGTTCACCGAGGCTGCGCATGCCGAGCGCGCAATACAGCGCAAGAATCTCGACGATCCAACCGACGTAAGGCGCCCAGGAAAACGCCGTGGCCAGCAAGGTCAGCGGCAACACGGCAATCACCCAGGCTGTGACACCGTGACTGCGCCAGCCACGACCACCACTGTTGAAACGTTGCTCGATGCGGTCGGCAAAACGGCCGAACGCCACCAGCGGATGCCAGCGTTTGGGCTCACCCAGCAGCGCATCCAGCGCAACTGCAGCGACACTCAATAACGCCACACTCATTGACTCTCTCCCCAGTAATTCTCATACAGCAAATCGCTCAGCGGACGCGCCTGCGCCCAACCTTCAAGTACCAGCATCGGCGCCGGATAAAACGCTTTGACCGGCCCCAGGCAAAGTACCGCCACCGGTTTGGCACCCGCGGGCAATCCCAGCAAATCCGCCAACGCCTGTGGCTCGAACAACGACACCCAACCCATGCCCAAACCTTCAACGCGGGACGCCAGCCACAGGTTTTGAATGGCGCAGGACAGCGAAGCAATGTCCATTTCGGGCAATGTACGACGGCCGAAGATATGCCGCTCGCGATCGTCCATCAGCGCAGCCACCAGCACTTCGGCGCAATCGTTGATGCCTTCGACTTTGAGCTTCATAAATTCATCTGTACGCTCCCCGAGCGCTTCGGCGGTGCGGACGCGCTCCTCCTCGACCAACGCCTGAATCTTGCTGCGCAAGCCGCGATCACTGATGCGGATGAACCGCCAAGGCTGCATCAGGCCGACACTTGGCGCCTGATGCGCAGCTTCGAGCAGGCGCCGAAGCAACTCGGGCTCGACGCTGCCGCCGCTGAAGTGACGCATGTCGCGGCGTTCGGCGATGGCTCGGTAGACAGCCGCGCGTTCGGCTTCGGAAAATGCGTTGTCGATCATGGCCTCTTCGCGAGCAAGTCGGCCTCATGATCAGGCACAAACAATGCGGCTACAGCGCTCGGGTTCGACGGAAAATAGAAGTGCACATAGGACGCGGTCATCCGCCCTTCGCGATAAAC
Source organism: Gordonia sp. IEGM753 (assembly GCF_050321825.1). Lineage (NCBI taxonomy): Bacteria > Bacillati > Actinomycetota > Actinomycetes > Mycobacteriales > Gordoniaceae > Gordonia > Gordonia sp. IEGM753. The sequence continues at coordinate 194,060 of NZ_JBNQGB010000001.1, read as the reverse complement.
CGCCTCGGCGCCGCGCCCGCCATTCGGGCTCAAGCCTCGGGTAATGGGTTCAAGTTCGGTCGTGGTCAACGAGTGATGGTAGGTGTGACCGCGCAGGGAGCCTTCGGGCAGTTCGACCGCTTGCAGCGCCAACGCGGCCAGGCGCTTTTGCATCACCGCATCCCCGGCCAGCAAACCGACCAATTGTGCGCGGGTACCTTCGACATCGGTCAGCGAATCCAGCAGGTAAAGCATGCCGCCACATTCTGCCAACAACGGTTTGCCCGCCGCATGGTGTGCACGAATCGCCTGCAGCATCGTGAGGTTCTGCGACAACGCCACATGGTGCAATTCCGGGTAGCCGCCAGGCAGATAAAGGCTGTCGGCCTGGGGCAATTGCGCATCACGGATCGGCGAGAAAAACACCAACTCGGCGCCCATCGCTCGCAGCAGATCCAGACTTGCGCCATAGGTAAAGGCAAAGGCTTCGTCACGCGCCACCGCGATACGCACGCCGGCCAACAACGGTTCGGCGGCGATTACATCCGGCGCCGCAAACTCGACGGCCGGTGGTAGCGCTACCTCACAGCTGCTGGCCAGCGCATTGGCGGCGGCATCGAGGCGCAGGTCGAGGTCGTTGAGTTCGCTGGCCTGAACCAGACCCAAGTGGCGGCTTGGCAACTCGATCCCGGTTTCTCGCGACAAGGCGCCATACCAACGCAAACCTTCGGTCAGGCTGCCTTCCAGCAATTGTGCATGGCGCACAGTGCCAACGCGGTTGGCCAACACACCGGCAAACGGCAAGTCCGGTTGATAACGCGCCAACCCCAAGGCCAGCGCACCGAACGTCTGGGCCATTGCGGTGCCGTCGATCACACCCAGCACCGGTACCCCGAAATGCCGCGCGAGGTCTGCGCTGGACGGCGTGCCGTCGAACAAACCCATCACGCCTTCGATAAGAATCAGGTCGGCCTCAGCGGCCGCTTCCCACAACAGTCGGCGACTTTCCTGCTCGCCGACCATCCACATGTCCAGCTGATAGACCGGCGCACCGCTGGCGCGCTCGAGAATCATCGGGTCCAGAAAATCGGGTCCGCATTTGAACACGCGAACCTTGCGCCCCTGATTGCGATGCAAACGGGCCAGCGCAGCAGTAACGGTGGTCTTGCCCTGACCGGAGGCCGGCGCGGCAATCAATACCGCCGGGCAATGACGTGGTTGGCTCACAGTTCTACGCCTTTTTGCGCCTTGATCCCGGCCTGGAAGGCATGTTTGATCACGCCCATTTCGGTGACTGTGTCGGCCAGCTCAATCATTTCCGGCTTCGCGCCACGACCGGTCACAACCACATGCTGCATCGGCGGTCGCGCCTGCAAATCACTGAGCACCTGATCGAGGTCGAGGTAACCGTGCTTCAGCGCGATGTTCAGCTCATCCAGCACGACCAGGCCGATGGACGGGTCGCTGAGCAGTTCACGGGAAACGACCCACGCAGCCTCGGCGGCAGCGATATCACGCTGACGATCCTGGGTTTCCCAGGTGAAGCCCTCGCCCATCACATGAAACCGCACCTGCTCGGGAAACCGCCGAAAGAACAGCTCTTCGCCAGTGCTGTTACGGCCCTTGATGAACTGCACGACGCCGCACTGCATGCCGTGGCCCATCGAGCGCGCCAGCATGCCGAAGGCCGAGCTGCTTTTGCCTTTGCCGTTGCCGGTCAACACCAGCAGCAGCCCGCATTCATTCGGGGAGTTGGCGATTCGTTCGTCAATCACGGCTTTCTTGCGCAACATGCGCGCCAAATGGCGTTCGTCACGATCGGGGGTGTCAGTCATTGGGGGAGCTCTCCGTTGAGGCTGGATAACGGCGGGCAGGCACAAGAATAGATGGCGTGAAGCCTGGCATCGCCCACCGTGATGCCGCTGGATGGATCAGGCCGGTCTCCGGGCTCATGAGCGGCTCGCGGCCTGACTGCGCGCCTTCCCGCATCGGTAATCGACACAGTGGCTTAAAGCACAGTTTTCACTCATTTACCGTTGCGGGGGCAGCGCCGGGATCGTGACCCTTTCTTCAATTGAAAAAGCGACTCACCGGCTTCCCTGTTTCACTCTGTCGACCAAGGCCACAGAGCACCTGAAACAAGCCGCGAAGGTTAGAGGGTTGGGGATGGAGCGTCAATTAAAGCCGGGCGACCGCTGAGCGAATAACTGCCCCTAATCAATTATCTGACGCCAATCTTGTGCCACACTCTGCGCAGTGATATCAAATAGCCATACATCAACACACAATAATAAGGGTGAGCAACATGCAAGGCATGATCATCAGCAATCCGAAGCTGGAATTCCTGCGTCCGATGCTGGAGCGTTGGTTCGACTGCATCGACCGTTACAACGCTGTGCGCGGCGATAACGATGCGCCGTACTGGCATGATGAAAAAGCCAATCTGGGTTTGCTTTCGGCGGCTGCCTGGATGGCAGAAATGGTCACCCTGCAACACACACCTACCCGCAAACAAACCGAAGATGGCGAGCGCAACGGTCGTGCCGATTTGTTGATCGCCAGCAGCGAACAACGCGCTTACCTTCAGACCACGCAACGCTGGCCACGGGTCAATGGTTTGAATGTGACTCAGGCGTTGGCCGACATCACCAGCGATGCAAAAAGAATCAGCTACGCCAGCGACCTGAAACTGGGTTGCCTGTTTGTGGCCCCACAAAAAACCCAACACAGCACGACCCCGGAAGAACTCCAGGACATGGTCGATGACCTGCAAAAAGAAAACACCTGCGCCGTCGCCTGGTATTTCCCCTACGCCTATCGCAAGTTGCGCAACGAAGCTGGCCAGTATCATCCGGGCATCGCCGTACTCTTCAAGGAAGCACGGGGCTGACAGGTGGAACCATCGCGCCGTGAAACTTCTCTACTGAACACTCCAGTGCACTCATAGGGAAGATCAGCATGCGCAAGCCCCAGCTCGTTTTTGTCATCGTGCTCGCCGGAGGGCTTGCCGCCTGCGGTGAATCCTCCGGGCTTCAGGTCTCCGACGGCACCGGGCCGTCACCCAAACTGCCAGAGCCGAACAAAACACTTATCCCGACGGTGAACATCGCGCCGGCGATTGGCTGGAGCGATGGCGCCATGCCAACCGCAGCGGCGGGCATGAAAGTGGGTGCATTTGCCGAGAACCTCGACCACCCACGCTGGCTGTACGTGTTGCCCAATGGCGATGTGCTGGTGGCAGAAACCAACGCCCCGCCCAAACCCGACGACTCGAGCGGCATCCGTGGTTGGGTCATGAAAAAAGTGATGGGCCGTGCTGGCGCCGGTGTGCCCAGTGCCAACCGAATCACACTGCTGCGAGACAAGGACCACGACGGCATCGCCGAAACGCGCACCGTGTTCCTGGAAAACCTGAATTCGCCTTTTGGCATGGCACTGGTCGGCAATGACCTTTACATCGCCGACTCCGACAAGTTGATCCGGTTTCCCTATCAGGACGGCGAAACATCGATCACCGCACAACCGACCAAAGTCGTCGACTTACCGGGTGGCACGATCAACCATCACTGGACCAAAAACGTAATTGCCAGCAAGGACGGCAGCAAGCTGTACGTGACGGTGGGCTCCAATAGCAACGTAGGCGAAAACGGCCTGGCTGCCGAGGAAGGTCGGGCAGCAATATGGGAAGTGGATCGCGCTACCGGCAATCACCGGATTTTCGCCTCCGGCCTGCGCAACCCTAACGGCATGGGCTGGGAACCCACCAGCGGCGCATTGTGGACATCGGTCAACGAGCGTGACGAGATTGGCAGCGATCTGGTGCCGGACTACATTACGTCGGTCAAGGACGGGGCATTCTATGGCTGGCCGTTCAGCTATTACGGGCAGCATGTCGATGTGCGTGTGTCACCGCAAAACCCGGACCTTGTCGCCAAGGCAATCGCTCCGGACTATGCCGTCGGCCCGCATACCGCCTCACTGGGTATGACCTTTGCCGAAGGCAGCACACTGCCGGCACCCTTTACCCAAGGCGCATTTGTAAGCCAGCACGGTTCCTGGAACCGTAAACCGCACAGTGGCTATAAAGTAATTTTTGTACCGTTCGCTGCCGGCAAGCCGAATGGGCAACCGGTGGACGTGCTGACCGGTTTCCTCAGCGCCGACGAGAAAGCCATGGGCCGTCCCGTCGGTGTGGTGATCGATAAGCAAGGTGATTTGCTGGTTGCCGACGATGTTGGCAACAAGGTGTGGCGCGTTTCAACAACCCGATAACGTCAACGTCAGCGCAACCGGAGCCTATGGATTACGTGCCAGATGCTCTGGTTGCAGAACGCGTTTGGCGCTCAGGTAGGCTTTCTGCCAATAGGCTTTTGACAGACTGTCGAGTTTCACCGTACCGCCAGTGGCAGGCGCATGCACAAAGCGCCCTTCGCCAACGTAGATCCCGGCATGACTGACTTGTGAGCCGCCATTGGTGGCGAAGAAGATAAGGTCACCGGTTTGCAAACCATCCTTGCCGACATCTGGCGCCTGCATGCCGATCATCTCGCGCGTGGAGCGTGGCAGCGTGATGCCCGCGACGTCGTGATAGACGTAGCCGATCAAGCCACTGCAATCGAAGCCGGAATCAGGCGTGTTGCCGCCCCAACGGTAAGGCGTGCCCACCAGGCCAAGCGCGCGAAAAAGCACGTCTTGCGCTTCGGGCGAAAACGGTTGGGCAGGACTGAAAACGATGGGCGCACGAATCACCGGCGCAGGTGGCGGTGTGCGGCTGGCACAAGCGCTGAGCAGCGCTGCGAAGAACATGATTGTGAGGCGGGCCGAGGTCGTCATAAGCAGAACATCCTGATCTAACTGCGGCTTTTTCCGTCAGGAAGACAGAAAAGAAAACCGCCTGCGCGTTGCGCAGGCGGTTTGCCATCAATAATAGATATGGATTCTAGCGGCTACGCGCCAAACTTCAAGTAAGACTTTAACTTCACCTTACTTTCAGTGTGCTTACTTGCGAGCAGTGACCACGGTCGGTGCCATGGCGAGGGCCCGTTTGGCTTCAATGAAGGTCTTGCTCCAGTAGCTGTCGCCCAGGCTATCGACCCGGACACCACCGCTGCGGCGGCTGCTGGAGTGGATGAACTGGTCATCGCCAAGGTAGATACCCGCATGGCTGACACGACCGCGACGACCGTTGGTTGCGAAGAACAGCAAGTCGCCAGGTTTGAGGTTGCTGCGTGAAACCAGCGGCGCATCAACGTTGATCATTTCGCGCGTGGAGCGTGGCAAGTTCATGCCGGCTTCTTCACGAAACAGGTAACCGATGAAACCGCTGCAGTCGAAACCGGCTTCAGAGGTACCACCGAAACGGTAACGGGTACCGATCAGGGACATGCCACGTTCGAGAATGCTGTCGGCCAGAACCGGAAGCTTGTAGGACTTGCCATCGGCGAAGTCTGCGAGCTCGTTTTCGGTGGCCTTTTCTTCTTGCTCGAGATCTTTCTGATAGAGAGCGGAAGATTGAGCGGTAGCGGTGTTTTTAACCTGCTGCTGGGGCGCTTGCTCGGACACTGGAGAGTGAGCGGCGCAACCGAACAACAGGGTGACGAGTGCGAGAGGCACGAGGGGTGCGAAGCGATTTAGCATGGGCACGACCGTGGCTGAAAGTTGTAAAGAAGCCGAGACTATGCCCGCTATCAACCTCATTTGCAAATTCAATCGAACTTTATGTGACTTATCGGTTTCCCGTTTACATCTAAGCGCTTAAGCCCCTTTTAAACTGTTACGCGCCCTGCAACCTTCAGGAAAGCGGGTTTTCTGACGCCTGGAATATGCCGAAACCCAATAAAACCGGCGGTTTGCGACGTAGCTACCAGCCCAGGGTTTCTTTCAAAAAAGGGATCGTCAGCTTGCGCTGAGCTTGAAGGGACGCCTGATCGAGGCGTTCAAGCAGCTCGAAAAGTGCGCTCATGCTGCGCGTACCACGGGTCAGGATGAAATGCCCCACTTCGTCCGTCAGGTGCAATCCACGGCGAGAGGCGCGCAGTTGCAGTGCACGCAGCTTGTCTTCGTCGGAGAGCGGGCGCATTTGGAAGATCAGTGCCAGGGTCAGGCGGGATTTGAGGTCTGCCAGCTTCACCGGCAATTCGCGCGGGGAAGTCGAAGCCGCAATCAACAGACGTCGACCGCTATCACGCAACCGATTGAACAGATGGAACAGCGCCTCTTCCCAATCCGCACGGCCGGCGACTGCCTGCAAATCATCCAGGCAAACCAGTTCGTATTGTTCGAGGTTATCGAGAATACCAATACCGCGGTCCAGCAACTCGGCCAGCGGCAGGTATACCGCAGGCTCGCCAAGTTGTTCGAAGCGCAGGCAGGCAGCCTGCAATAGATGTGTACGCCCTACCCCGTCCTTGCCCCACAGGTAAATCAGGCTCTCGGTCCAGCCGGCGTCGGCTTCGCAGAGACGCTCGACATAGCCGAGTGCAGCGGCATTGGCGCCTGGGTAGTAGTTGATAAAGGTAGCGTCATCACGCAGACGCACACCTAGGGGCAGCTGAATCGGTTTCATGCTGACTGAACAGTTCCTACGGAACCGTTAGTGGCCTCTGTGTAAAGTTTGCGAAGTTTATACCCGTGAAGCTGGCCGCACAATGCGACAGACCACAAGCAAAATCAAAGGTTTGCGTTAACACACTGGTTTTATGACAGTAAATTTGGCGGTCTGTACAACGCTTGTGGGCCAACCCGGGGTCTAACCGGGTCGCCCGCAAGGCACTGTCGTCAATGGTTACAGCTCAGGCTCATCAGTGCCGCTGTACATATCAGAATCTTTATACAAATCATGCATATGGCGCACCAGCACCATGATCACTGCCGCCACCGGCAGCGCCAGCAACACCCCGGTGAAACCGAACAGTTCGCCGCCCGCAAGAATCGCGAAGATCACTGCCACGGGATGCAAACCAATCCGGTCACCTACCAATAGCGGTGTCAGCACCATGCCTTCAAGTGCCTGACCCACCATGAACACCGCGACGATGCCAATCATCGGGTACAGGTCACCACCGAACTGGAACAACCCGGCAATCAACGCCGCGCCAATCCCGATCACGAACCCCATGTACGGCACGATGGCCGCCAAACCGGCAATCAGGCCGATCAGCAGTCCCAACTCCAGCCCTACCAGCATCAGTCCGGCGGCATAAATCACACCCAGTGCCAGCATCACCAACAATTGCCCGCGCACGAACGCGCCGAGCACTTCGTGACATTCACCGGCCAGCGACACAATGCGCTCTTCACGATCACGCGGCAGCAGGCTGCGGATCTTAGCCATCATCACGTCCCAGTCCCGCAGCAGATAGAAGCTCACCACCGGAATCAGCACCAGGTTCGCCAACCAGCCAATCACCGCCAGGCTCGACGCCGTGGCCTGGCTCAGCACCACACCGACAATGTCAGTGGTCTGTCCCATGTGCTCGCTGATCGCGGCCTTGAGCTTGTCGAACTTCCAGAAGCCATCCGACAGCCCGAACTTCGATTGCGCCCACGGCAATGCAGTGTGCTGCAACCAATCAAGCATCTGCGGCGCCAGCTCATACAATCGGAATAATTGCTTGGCGAGCATCGGCACCAACACCAGCAACAGCGTGGTGAAGATCAAGGTGAACAACGCAAAGACTGCGACCACACCCCAGGTCCGCGACAGCCCGGCCCTCTCCAGCCGGTCAACCAATGGGTCGAACAGGTAGGCCAGCAACAACGCCACCAGAAACGGCGTCAGGATCGGATGCAACAGCCAGACAAACGCGCAGAGCAGGACCACCCCACCCAACCAGAACCAACGCCGCGTATCGGCCATGTATCACTCCTGCTTCTATATAAGGAAAGAAAACTTACCAGCGAAACCGCAATTGCGGCGTTGGGGCTGGGGTTGGCGCGGCGACAGGCGCGGAGCCATCGGCGACCGGTTGCACTGACGTCGAAGGCGCAGGTGCTTCACCTGCAGGCACCTCCTGCAATTTGGCCAGCGACAATTGCGACTTCAACTGTTCGGGACTGCCATTGACCCGATAAAGAATGCGGTCACCGTCGACGCTTTGCAGGCGCGCATTAAAAGGCTCCAGCAAATGGCCCAGTGCTGCGTAACGTTCCAGATTCATGCCTTGCACTTCCAGCAGTTGCTCACCCGACGCTCCTGGCTTTACCACAAACCGTGGTGCCAAACGCTCGCTGACGGCCAGCATTACCGCATCAGTGACTGCGGCCTGATCGGCGCCTTGTACGCTGCCGGCCTCTTTCTGATCGCCTAGCCACAAATGCCACTTGGCCTGCCACTGGCCGCCCTCTTCGCGGGCATGCACTGCCAGCAAGGCATCAGCGTTGTAACGTTCCGACGCGGCGCGCAATGGGGTCGCATCGTTGCCTTCAAGATTCGGCGCCGTGGCAACCAATTGCTCACTGAGGTCCGCCAACGGTAAACGCAATGGCAAGCCGCGATGTTGCGCCGCACGACGTAGCGGCGCCGCACCGGACTGAGCATCACCGACCAGGTTTGAACCCTCGGTGGCGTCGTTCAGCCACCAGGCAAGAATCGAAGGCCGATTGGCTCCCCACAGCGACAGCCCGGCACGGCGCAAGGCCTGCTCGGTGCTGGCCGGGTCGAAATCAACCTTCAGCACTTCAGGCGGGCCGGCATCGAAGCCGTATTGACTGATGATCTGTTGCGGGTCTTTGCGAATGGCGGCCAACCCCGGATTTTGCGCGGCCTTGGGATCACCAGTGAGGCGCAGCACCAGAGTATCGAGCGCCTCTTGTGTAGCTTGATCGCGCACTTCAGTGGACTGACCACTGACAGGCTGGCGCACTTGATACAGATTTTTCACGGCTTCGGCGTGACTTGCCAGGCTGACAAGCGACAAGCAGCCCGCGAAGATGAATTTAGAAAAAAAACGCATGAAAGATTCCTGGCAACAAAAAGCGGCTGGAACTGACCGCATGAATACGATCGAGCAAGGCTGTGACCATCACCCGACGCAAAACATTCACACGACCTCGAGAGTTTTTAGCACTGTCATAACGATAGACGGTTAATAGCGATACCTTATACAGCCATGGAAGTGGCGACCAACACGGGCAATATCATTTTTTTTATTACGATATGCCCCTGCCGTCGGCCTGAGGATGGCCGCTGCCCCTCAAGCCTGATAAAATCGCGCGCCTTCGCAGACCGGCAACAGCCGGGCACCCCGGAATTCGCGCATGGCTCTCGCCTTCGTCTGTTTCGGCGGTCCCACTGGACTCGGTCGTTACCCCTGAATCCCCCCTAAAGGCCTGGATCATGAGCAAGCAACCCTCCCTGAGCTACAAGGACGCCGGTGTAGACATCGACGCCGGTGAAGCATTGGTCGAACGCATCAAGAGCGTCGCCAAGCGCACTGCGCGCCCGGAAGTCATGGGCGGCCTGGGCGGTTTCGGCGCCCTCTGCGAAATCCCGGCCGGCTACAAGCAGCCCGTGCTGGTTTCCGGCACTGACGGCGTCGGCACCAAGCTGCGCCTGGCGCTGAACCTGAACAAACACGACAGCATCGGCATCGACCTGGTTGCCATGTGCGTCAACGACCTGGTGGTGTGTGGCGCCGAGCCGCTGTTCTTCCTCGACTACTATGCCACCGGCAAACTGAACGTCGAAACCGCCACCCAAGTGGTGACCGGCATTGGCGCGGGTTGCGAACTGTCCGGTTGCTCCCTGGTCGGCGGCGAAACCGCTGAAATGCCAGGCATGTACGAAGGCGAAGACTACGACCTGGCTGGTTTCTGCGTTGGCGTCGTGGAGAAATCCGAAATCATCGACGGCTCCAAAGTGGCTGCCGGCGACGCCCTGCTTGCCCTGCCTTCTTCCGGCCCGCACTCCAACGGCTACTCGCTGATCCGCAAGATCATCGAAGTGTCCGGTGCAGACATCGAAAACATCCAGCTCGACGGCAAACCGCTGACCGACCTGCTGATGGCCCCAACCCGTATCTACGTGAAGCCGTTGCTCAAGCTGATCAAAGACACCGGCGCGGTCAAAGCCATGGCCCACATTACCGGTGGCGGCCTGCTGGACAACATCCCGCGCGTACTGCCAAAAGGCGCTCAAGCGGTGGTTGATGTGGCTAGCTGGACGCGCCCTGCCGTGTTCGACTGGCTGCAAGAAAAAGGCAACGTCGACGAAAACGAAATGCACCGCGTACTGAACTGCGGCGTTGGCATGGTGATCTGCGTCGCTCAAGAGCACGTCGAAACCGCGTTGAATGTACTGCGTGAAGCCGGCGAGCAGCCTTGGGTCATCGGCCAGATCTCTACCGCTGCCGAAGGCGCAGCTTCGGTCGTACTGAATAACCTCAAGGCACACTAATGCAAGAGCGGATGCCCGCCACCTGTGATGTCGTGGTGCTGCTTTCCGGCACCGGCAGTAACTTGCAGGCCTTGATCGACAGCACGCGGATCGGCAACAGCCCGGTCCGCATCGCTGCGGTGATTTCCAACCGCGCCGACGCCTACGGTTTGCAACGCGCCAGGGATGCGGGTATCGAAACCCGCTCCCTGGATCACAAGGCTTTCGAAGGCCGCGAGGCCTTCGATGCCGCGTTGATCGAACTGATCGACGCCTTCAACCCCAAACTCGTGGTACTCGCCGGTTTCATGCGCATTCTCAGCGCTGATTTCGTGCGTCACTATCAGGGTCGCCTGCTTAACATCCATCCCTCGCTGCTGCCCAAGTACAAAGGGTTACACACCCATCAGCGCGCGCTGGACGCTGGCGATACCGAGCACGGCTGCTCCGTGCACTTCGTCACCGAGGAACTCGATGGCGGACCACTGGTCGTACAGGCAGTAATACCGGTAGAGTTACACGATTCGCCGCACAGTCTGGCGCAGCGAGTTCACACCCAGGAACACCTGATCTACCCGATGGCCGTGCGCTGGTTTGCCGAAGGTCGTGTATCACTCGGCGAACAAGGTGCTTTACTGGACGGCAAGTTACTCGCGGCCAGCGGCCACTTGATTCGACCCTAGGAGATTTTATGCGTCGCGCCCTGCTCTTCGCTTGCGCTCTGTTCGCCCTGCCGTTTGCGCAGGCTGGCGAACTTCAACCTTTCTCCGCCAGCTACACCGCCGACTGGAAACAGCTTCCAATGAGCGGCACCGCTGAACGCAGCCTGACCAAAGATGCCAACGGCGTCTGGAAGCTCAGCTTCAAAGCTTCGATGATGATTGCCAGCCTGTCCGAGGAAAGCACCCTGACCCTGGACAAAGACACATTGCTGCCACAGTCCTACCACTTCGAGCGCGGTGGGCTGGGTAAAGCCAAAAAAGCTGATCTGGATTTCGACTGGACCACCAAAATGGTCACCGGCACCGATCGCGGTGACCCGGTCAAACTGCCGCTCAATCGCGGCATGGTCGACAAATCCACTTATCAGTTGGCGCTGCAGCATGACGTCGCCGCCGGCAGGAAAAGCATGAGCTATCAGGTCGTCGATGATGGCGAAGTAGATACTTATGACTTCCGCGTGCTGGGCCCGGAAAAAGTCGACACCAAGGCTGGCCGGATCGACGCGATCAAGGTTGAGCGTGTACGTGACCCGACACAGAGCAAACGCACCACTGTGCTGTGGTTTGCCAAGGACTGGGATTACCTGCTGGTCCGCCTGCAACAAGTTGAAACTGACGGCAAGGAGTACAACATCATGCTCCTCGACGGCACGGTCAACGGCAAGGCTGTCAAAGGCAGCTGATCCGGTTTCACATAAGGAGCCCCGCCAACGCGGGGCTTTTTTTGCCTGATGTCCTTGTAGGCGAGCCATGCGATTGAATGAACAATAGATAACCTGTGGCGAGCGGGCTAGACCGAGAACCGCGCCACCATGGTGTTCAGGTCCACCGCCAGCCGCGAAAGCTCCTGGCTGGCGGCACTGGTCTGATTCGCCCCCGTTGACGTTTGCAGCGCCAGATCACGGATATTCATCAGGTTGCGATCCACCTCCCGCGCTACTGCCGCCTGCTGCTCCGAAGCACTGGCGATGACCATGTTGCGCTCGTTGATCAACGTGAACGCCGAGGCAATGTCCTCCAGCGCAATGCCCGCAGTTTTCGCCACCGCAAGCGTCGAGCGTGCCCGGGTATTGCTGAGTTGCATCGAGCTGACGGCAGAGTCGGTGCCTTGCCGGATGCCCGCGATCATTTCTTCTATTTCCCGGGTCGACTGCTGAGTTCGATAAGCCAGCGCGCGCACCTCATCGGCCACCACGGCAAACCCGCGCCCCGCATCCCCCGCCCTTGCCGCCTCGATGGCCGCATTCAGTGCCAGCAGATTGGTCTGCTCGGCAATCGAGCGAATCACATCCAGCACCTTACTGATGCCGTGAACCCTGTGTGCCAGGTCCTCGACCTGCGACGCATTGGCGGTGACATTGTCAGCCAGCAACTCGATGGACATCACCGTCTGCTGCACTTGCTCGCGGCCATGCCGGGCGATCCGGTCTGACTCCCGAGACGCTTCGGACGTGGCCACTGCATTACTCGCGACCTCCTCAACCGCCGCCGTCATCTGATTGACCGCCGTGGCGGCCTGTTCGATTTCCAGGCTCTGCTGGTGCAAACCACGGGTCGCGTCTTCCGTGACACAACTGAGCTCTTCGGAGGCCGAAGCCAGTTGGTTCGAGGAGTCGGAAATGCGTCGGATCGTGTCGCGCAAATTCTGTTGCATGCTCTTGAGCGCGTGCAGCAGTCGCGCGGGCTCGTCCTTGCCGGTGATGGTGATTTCGCCAGTCAGATCACCGCCAGCCACCACCTCAGCGACGCTCAACGATTGCGACAGCGGTAACACAATGCTGCGCGTCAACAACAGCGCCAGGCCAATGGTAATCAGCGCTGTCAGCGCAATCATCACGCCCACCCAAACCCGCGAACTGCTGAACACCAGGCGCCCCGCTTCGGTCGCCAGGTTGGCGTGGTGCTTGTTCAACTCAACCAATTCTTTAAGCGTGACAGCGATTTCATCCGCCAGCGGACTCATTTCGGCATTGAGAATGGTTGCCGCATCTTCGACACGCCCCTGACTGGAGAGCGTCATCACCTGACTTTGGAACTGCAAGTATTTCTGTTCGTAAGCTTTGAAGCGATCGAACAGCGTACGCTCCTCGGGCAACACGATCAGCGTGTCATAACGCTGTTGTGCCTCTTCGAGCACGCCCTTGAGTTCATTGATCTTGCCGACATTTTGCGCCAGCGCCTGCGGATCGCGATTGAGCAACAAGCGCATGGTCAGCGCGCGCAAACGCAACAGGTCCTGACTCATGTCACCGACCGCCATCACGCTCGGCAGCCAGTTGTTATCAACCTGATCGGACTGCGCGCGCATATTCGACATTTGCAGCAGGGCGAAGGCACCCAATCCAAACACCATCAACGCGAGCAGTCCAAAACCCAACGCCGCACGCGGGGCAATATTGAGATTTCTGATACTCATTGCTTTGGTTCCTTCCAAAAGCGCTGCATCAAACCTGCAGCGGGCTATTTGAAGTTATCGGCCCGTTGAAAATTTGCGTAAGACCAAAACGCACTATCAAACTGCCTGGCTACTTCGATCCCTTAACGCTGACGGCTCAGCGAACACTGCGCGGCAGGATCGCCAGAAAGTTATCCCTCGCGACCTTGCGCGCCACTGATTCCGGCAGGGCATTGAGAAAAGGGTCAAAACTGTGCATTTCCTGACCGAGCTTATTGAAACGTCCTACAACGTCCGAGCCCAGCATGAAGCGCTCCGGGAATCGCTCTACCAACTGCAACCATTCGGCGCGCGGTTTGCCTTGCTCATCCAGCAGATAAGGCGTGAGCATGCTCCATGACAAGTCGATATAGAGGTTGGGGTAAGCCTCCAGCATGCGCGTCAGCGTTGGCAGCAGAAAATCCATTTGGGTCTGGTGCCGATGAATCTCGGCGCTCGTGCCGGCATGCGCCCATATAAACCGCGTATGGGGATGATTACGCAGTGGCTGCTCAACTTCCGACAGGTACAACGGGTTTTTCTCACGCTTGGAAGTGATGTTTGAATGCAGCATTACCGGCAGGTCATTTTCGGCGGCGAGGTGATAGATCCGCGTCATGGCCTCGTTATTTGCCCGCGGTGTGTCGCCGGAGGTCAGCGCCGTAAGGTCATCATGCCGGGTGAACACTTCACCAATCCCCTGCCACAGACCCGGATTCAAATCGAGCATGCGCTGTATGTGCGCAGCCGAGTTTTTGTCATTCGGATTGAACCCGGACAGAAACGGGTGAAAACGCTGGCGCTGCTCAGGTGCAAGTTTATTGATAGCAGCAGCGACGATGACATCGGTCGCGCTGTACCAATACGCGTCAGCGTCATCTCCGGCGTAATAGCGTGGGCGCTTGGGTTCGTCTTCATGCCATTTCTTGGCCACCGGAATACCGGAAATCATCACGTGTTCAATCTGATTGTCGTCCATGGCCTGCAGCAACTTCGGCATGCCAGCCGTTTCCTGGAAAAAATCCACGTAATGCAGGTGCGCATCACTGTAGGCATATTCACGGGCATTGGCGTAACCGCTGGAAAACACCAGCAGCCAGGCAAGACTCAAGCGGGACAGTGGCACAGGCAATCTCCGGAGACAGGAAACGGTAGACCTCGGGGCACTGGCGCCGGTTCAGCCACCCACACAGTGGAACGCGCTGCCGCAGGAATGCTCTATAACTTCAAGGTCCTTTTGATTGAATGACTTTTCCTACTGCCTGCGAGGTTTCCCCATGACTGTCACCGTCAATACCGTTTCCGCCGAAGGTTTTCGCCACAGCGTGCAGATCGACGACCATGAATTATTTGCCGACGTGCCAACCTCAGCAGGTGGCGAAGGCTCGGCGCCAGAACCTCACGACTACTTCGACGCCGCGCTCGGCGCCTGCAAAGCCCTGACACTGAAGATGTACGCGAAGAAGAAAAACATTCCGCTCACTGGGGTCACGGTGGAAGTAAAACGCGATAACAGCGAAGAACAGCAAGGCAAATACGCCCTGCACGTAAAGCTGACGCTAAAAGGCGTGCTCACCGATGCGCAACGCGATGAATTGCACCGCGTGGCCGATCGCTGCCCGATTCACAAACTCATGACGACGACCGACGTCAGCATCGAAACCCACTTGTCTGAAGGCGCGTTCAGCCAATAGCGGCAAGGGCTGCGCAAGCGGGTTATGCTCCACGCATGACCCGCTCAGCCTGGAATGCAACATGAACACGCCACTCGTGATCCGTCCCCGCGCCGAAGATGTAGAAGGCCAACCCATTCTTCGCCCGTTGCCGTCAGCCAAATGCCGCAGCGTCGGGCCCTTCGTATTTTTTGATCACATGCTCGAAACCCGCTATCCGCCGGGAAAAGGCATGAACATCCGACAACATCCGCACATTGGCCTGTCCACCCTCACTTACTTGTTTCAAGGGCAAATCCGGCACAAGGACAGCCTTGGTTCCGATCAGGTAGTTGATGCGGGTGATGTCAGCTGGATGACTGCTGGCAGCGCAATTGCGCACGTTGAGCGCACGCCTGATGCACTGAAGGCGAGCGGATTCACGATGGACGGTTTACAGGTCTGGTTGGCCTCACCCAAGGATCATGAACAGGGACCAGGACACTACAGCCATCACCCGAAGGCTACGTTGCCGGTCAGCGATAATCTTGGGGTGAACATCAGGATGATTGCGGGAACCGGGTTTTGCCTGGAATCGCCAGTGCCGGTGCTCTCGCCCACGTTGTATGCAGAATTACAGATGCAAACGGCGACCACGTTGTTGATACCCGCCGAACACCCGGAGCGCGCTCTGTATGTGCTGCGCGGTGAGGCGCAGCTGGACGGCGAATCGCTTGCGCTGAATACGCTGGTGGTGCTGCCTGAAGACGAACAGATGACGTTATTCGCCGAGAGCGACTGTCATGCCGTGTTGATCGGTGGTGCGCCATTGGACGGTCCGCGTCGCATCAACTGGAATTTCGTCGCGAGCGACCCGGCGGCTATCGATGAAGCACGCCGGCGCTGGGCGGCTGGCGATTGGCCGACGGTGCCGGGCGAAAACGAACGGATTGAATTGCCTTGAGATCTTCGCATTCAGTACCGGCCTTATCGCGAGCAGGCTCGCTCCCACAGGGGGAATGCATTCCAATGTGGGAGCGAGCCCGCTCGCGAAGAGGCCAACCCCGACACCAACAGCGGAATGCATTCCAATATAGGAGCGAGCCTGCTCGCGAAGAGGCCAGCCCCGACACCAACTGCGGAATACATTCCAATGTGGGAGCGAGCCTGCTCGCGAAGAGGCCAGCCCCGACACCAACAGCGGAATACATTCCAATGTGGGAGCGAGCCTGCTCGCGAAGAGGCCAGCCCCGACACCAACAGCGGAATGCATTCCAATGTGGGAGCGAGCCTGCTCGCGAAGAGGCCAGCCCCGACACCAACAAGGGAATGCATTCCAATGTGGGAGCGAGCCTGCTCGCGATAGCGGTGTAACTAGCAGCGATGTAATACGTAGAGAAAGCAGTATCTAGTCTTTAAACACTTCATCCAGCAAGTTATGCATCGACACGAATGCCCGCGCCGCGGTCTTCGCGTCATACATCATCTTGCCTGGCACATTGGCATGCGGGTCAGTGAAAGAATGCACCGCACCGCCGTAGCTCAACAGTTGCCAATCCACACCCGCCGCATTCATTTCATCTTCAAACGCTGGCAGCTGTTCTTTCGGCACCAATGGGTCAGAGGCGCCATGCAACACCAGCACCGAGCCCTTGATGTTTTTGGCATCGCCGGGATTAGGCGTATCGAGCGAGCCATGGAACGAAATCACCGCTTTAACCGGAGCACCGGTGCGAGCCAGTTCCAGCGCGCAGCAACCGCCAAAACAGAAGCCAAACGTTGCCAGTTTCGAGGTATCTACCGCCGCTTCGCCCTGCCCTTGCAACTGTTCGAAAGCTGCCTGCATACGTTTACGCAACACGCCCCGGTCATTTTTCAATGGCATCATCGCCGCGCCAGCCTGATCGCCACTCTGCGGACGAACCGATTGACCGTACAGGTCCGCGATCAACACCACATAACCCTTGGCTGCCACTGATTTGGCAATTTCTTCGGCACCGGCGCTGATACCCATCCAGTTCGGCGCCATCAGCAATCCCGGGCGCGGGCCCTTATGATCGGTATCGAATGCCAGACGGCTTTCATAAGCCTGGCCATCGATCTGGTAGGCGACGGAACGAACAGTAATCTGGCTCATTTCAAACTCCTGGGAATCAAGAATGAAAAAACCCGCCGAAGCGGGTTTTTTTACAACGCAGTTAAACCGACAGTTCAACCAACAGCTTGTTCAGACGGCGCACATAGGCGGCCGGGTCCTTCAAGCTGTCGCCGGCCGCGAGGGCCGCCTGATCGAAGAGGATGTGCGACAGGTCGCCGAAGCGCTCTTCGCTCTGCTCGCTATCGAGTTTCTCGATCAGCGGGTGAGCCGGGTTGAACTCGAAAATTGGCTTCGAATCCGGAACCTTCTGACCGCTGGCTTCAAGAATCTGGCGCATCTGCATGCCCAGGTCCTGCTCGCCAATGGCCAGGATCGCCGGCGAATCGGTCAGGCGGTGCGACACGCGCACTTCAGCAACCGAATCGCCCAGCGCAGCTTTCAGACGCTCAACCAGACCTTCTTTGGACTTGGCGACTTCTTCCGCGGCCTTCTTGTCTTCTTCCGAATCCAGATTGCCGAGGTCCAGGTCACCGCGCGCCACGTCGACAAAGCTCTTGCCGTCGAAATCGCTGAGGTAGCTCATCAGCCACTCGTCAATGCGGTCGGTCAGCAACAGCACTTCGATGCCTTTCTTGCGGAAGACTTCCAGGTGCGGGCTGTTTTTAACCTGTGCGTAGGTTTCGCCGGTCAGGTAGTAGATCTTGTCCTGACCTTCCTTGGCGCGAGCCAGGTATTCAGCCAGACCGACCACTTGCTCGCCATCATCACCGTTGGTCGATGCGAAACGCAGCAGGCCAGCGATCTTCTCTTTGTTGGCGAAGTCTTCTGCCGGGCCTTCTTTCATGACCTGACCGAAATTCTTCCAGAAGCCTTTGTATTGCTCAGGCTCGTTCTTCGCCAGTTTTTCCAGCATGTCCAGAACGCGCTTGGTCAACGCCGACTTCATGGAATCAATGATCGGGTCTTTCTGCAGGATTTCACGCGATACGTTCAGCGACAGGTCGTTGGAATCGACCACGCCTTTGACGAAGCGCAGGTACAGCGGCAGGAACGACTCAGCCTGATCCATAACGAACACGCGCTGCACGTACAGCTTCAGGCCTTTTGGCGCTTCACGCTGGTACAGATCGAATGGAGCACGCGCCGGCACGTAAAGCAGCGAGCTGTATTCCAGCTTGCCTTCAACCTTGTTATGGCTCCAGCTCAGCGGGTTTTCGAAATCGTGAGCGATGTGTTTGTAAAACTCCTGGTACTCCCCGTCTTTGACTTCGGTACGAGGACGAGTCCACAAGGCGCTGGCACGGTTGACGGTTTCCCACTCAACAGCCGGTTTCTCTTCGCCTTCGACAGCTGCCACTTCTTTCGGCAACTCGATTGGCAAGGCGATGTGGTCAGAGTACTTCTTGATGATGTTGCGCAGACGCCAGCCATCGGCGAATTCGTCTTCAGCATCTTTGAGGTGCAAAACGATGCGCGTGCCGCGATCGGCTTTCTCGACAGTGGCAACTTCAAAGTCACCTTCACCCTTCGACGACCAGTGCACGCCTTCGCTGGCAGGTGCGCCGGCACGACGGCTGAACACGTCGACTTTGTCAGCCACGATGAACGCAGAATAGAAGCCCACACCGAACTGGCCGATCAGGTGAGAATCTTTCTTCTGATCGCCCGACAGGTTTTTCATGAAGTCGGCGGTGCCGGATTTAGCGATGGTACCCAGGTGGGTGATCACATCTTCACGGCTCATGCCGATGCCGTTGTCTTCGAGGGTGACGGTTTTGGCGTCTTTGTCGAAGCTAACGCGGATTTTCAGTTCGGCGCCGCCTTCCAGCAGTTCAGGCTTGGACAGGGCTTCGAAACGTAATTTGTCGACAGCGTCAGAGGCGTTCGAGATCAATTCGCGAAGGAAAATTTCCTTGTTGGAATACAGCGAATGGATCATGAGGTGCAGCAGTTGCTTTACCTCGGTCTGGAAGCCCAGGGTTTCCTTTTGAGTTTCCACGCTCATGGTCATCAAACTCCAATTGGATGGCATTGGCCGCGCCCGAAAAGGGTTGGCGGCGGGATGTCATCAAGGTTGGGGCTATGACTCGGATTTCAAGGGGTCATCAATTTTGAAATGTGCGCGGGCGGTGGCAATGGGTTCTGCTTCAGTGCTTTGCCAGGCCGTAATGGCTACGTTGGCGACCCGGCGTCCCTGACGGCACACCTGACACCTGGCCCAGGTGTCGCGAAACTGCCCGGCACGCAGGTAATCCAGTGAGAAGTCGATGATTTTCGGTATCCCCGGCGCGCCGGTGCCAATCAACAAATGCAGGGCCGCCGCCAGCTCCATGAACCCGGCAATGACGCCACCGTGAATGGCCGGCAGTAAAGGGTTACCAATGTTGTCCTTGTTGGCCGGCAAGCGGAACAGCAGCTCATCGCCGCCCCGCGAACACTCGACACCGATCAGCTTGGCGTAGGGAATGATGTCCAGCAGCGCCGTGTAGTCACCTTGCTCATGCGCCTGTTGAATCTGGTCCTTGAAAGCGTCACTCATTTTGCAGCTCCCGCAATCACTCCGCCGAAACCCTTGGTGCCCTTGATTTGCGTGCCCATGCGCATGAATGTGCCGACCACGTGGGCAATCGGCTGCTCGGGATCGTCCTGGTAGGCATAGCCTCGCGCGAAAATCACATCGGTGGTGACGCGGTAGCATTGGGCAAAACCGTAGACATCTTTATGCGGTTCGGCGGCGTGCATGTAATCGATGCGCAAATCGAGCGTCGGGCACACCTCAAATTCCGGCAGCACACACAGGGTGGACATGCCGCAAGCGGTATCCATCAGCGCGGTCAGTGCCCCGCCGTGAATGACACCGGTTTTGGGATTGCCGACGATTTGCGGGCTGTACGGCAAAATAACCGTCAGCCCTTCACTGCTGGCGCTGTGAACGCGCAACCCAAGGACCTGGCAATGGCGCAGTGCTGAGAGAAATCGCGTGGCACGCTCAAAAACGGGGTTTTCAGCCATTTTATAAAAACTCTTCTTAATGTCCGGACATGGCACTAGGCATGTCAGCTAAAAGTTCCTGAAGGAATAATCTTATATATCTGTGCGAATTGAGGAACTTAACGCTGAGGACCATGCTCGAAAGGCCAGTAGATATATTCCATAAGGAGAAACACCCCATGCGTAAGACTTTAGCTATTGCCTTGATGTTGACCGCTTCCCTCGGTCTCGCAGCCTGCGATAAAAAATCCGAGGACAAAGCTCAAGATGCTAACCAACATGCTGAGCAAGCCCAGCAAAAAATGAACGAAGCTCAGGATAAAGTGAACGACGCGGCGAAAGAAAACGCCGAAGCCGCCAAAGATCAGGCTGAATCGAACGAAGCAGCCGCAAAAGAAGCACCTAAAAACTAAGATCGTTTTTAGCGTGACAAAAGGAAACCCGCCAAGAGCGGGTTTTCTTTTGCCTGCGATTTGCACCGTTACAGCAAAATCGTTTTAAAAGTCGGACTAATCATCAGCAGTAAAGAACAGATTAAACCGACCAGCCACACGAGACTCCGCGCCGTTGGCAAGTCACGCCAGTAACACAGCAAGTAAATAACCCGCGCAATCACAAAGATGATCGCCAACAAGTCGATGAGCCAACCGACTGTTTGCGTGGTGTGGGCCATTAACACCCCTACCGCAAACAAGATGAAGGCTTCAATACTGTTTTGATGAGCGGCAAGTGCACGCGCACCGAAGCCTGTTAGTTGAGCCTGTTGCTGACGCGGCAAGTGGTTGTCGTAACCGCCCTGCTCTTTCATCGCTTTGGCCACGGGCAGGCGAGCGACGTAGATCAACAGTGCACTGATAAATACACACCAGAACGGAATACTCATCAAACAGCCTCTTTGTTTGCTTCAGGCAATGGCGCCTCTGTAGGGGTATAGACCATAACGTCGAGAACGTCTGAGTGAAATTCCCGGCGATACAACACCAGCACCACACCGGTACTCAAGAGCATGAACAGCCATGGACTGACGAACCAGGCCAGCATGGTCATGCCGAAGTAATAAGAGCGCAGCCCGAAGTTGAACTGGTTGGCGGCCATCGAAATAACCCTTGCCGCACGGCCGGCGAAGGCTTTGCGCTCCAGCTCGGAAACGTGACGCTCACCCACCATCGGCGCCGAGCCCACCAATATTGCCGCGAAGTTGTATTGGCGCATGCACCAACTGAAGGTGAAGAAGGAATAGACGAATACCATCGCCAGGCACAGCAACTTGATCTCGGACATGCCCTGCGAAGCCTGTTGCACCATCGGGATGTCTGCCAGCAGAGACACTGCACGCTCGGAGGCGCCAAGCACGGTGAGAATGCCCGCCAGGATAATCAGCGTGCTGGACGCGAAGAACGACGCGTTGCGCTCCAGGTTACCGATCACACTGGCGTCGGCGATGCGGTTATCGCGTAACAGCATGCGACGCATCCAGTCTTTGCGGTACAGGTGCAGCACACTGGCCAGGCACGCGGTATCGCGGCCCTTCCAGGTGGCGTAGCGGGTATAGCCACCCCAACAGATGACAAACCATAACGCGGCAAGCAGGTGAATCAGGTTGGCGTGGATGAACGACATGCAATTCCTTGTGATGTAGGTGCGCGGTATCAAACCCCTGTGGGACGGAGCCTGCTTGCGATAGCGGTAGGTCAGTAACCTCTGTGCTGGCTGAAACTCTGCTATGGAGAGCAGGCTCGCTTCCACATGGGATTTGCAGTGTTTCGACGTCAGTTTAAGGAAAAAGACACTGCATGACGCCCATAAAAAATGCCCCATATCGATTGATACGGGGCATTTCTGTTATCGCTCAAGAAGTCGCTTGTGGCGAGCCCTGCTGCTAGTTACGCCAACGCTTCGGCGCGTTTGCCAAGCATGCGGTCGCACACGGCGGCCAACACCAGAGTCATCACCGACGGTACCAGCCACGCCAGACCTTGCTCGCTCAACGGCAGGTGCGACAGTTGCGCCGGCATCCAGTCCGCCAGACCCGCACCCTTGAGGGCGTCGATCAGGCCAAAGATAAACGACACCAGCATCACCGGACCAACGATACGACCCTGTTCACGCCAGAAATCCTTGCAGAAGCTCAAGGCGACCAGCGCAATGCACGGCGGATAAATCGCCGTCAGTACCGGTATCGAAAACGCGATCAGTTTGGTGAGGCCCAGGTTGGACACCAGCAGCGAAAAAGCGGCAAGGATAATCACCAGCGTCTTGTAGGACAGTGGCAATACTCGGCTGAAGTATTCAGCGCAGGCGCACGTCAAACCCACCGCTGTCACCAGACAGGCCAATGAAATCAGCACCGCGAGGAAGCCACTGCCCAATGATCCAAAGGTGTGTTGAACATAGGCGTGCAATACCGCCGCACCGTTCGTAGCACCGGCAGCCACTTCATGGCTGCCCGACCCCAGGCGGAACAGGCTGATGTAAACCAGCGCCAGGCCCACGCCGGCAATCAACCCCGCAATAATCGCGTAACGCGTGATCAGCGCAGGCGACTCGACACCGCGCGAGCGGATGGCGTTGACGATCACAATGCCGAACACCAGTGCCCCCAAGGTATCCATGGTCAGGTAACCACTAATGAAGCCTTGCGAGAACGGCGCGGCTACATATTCCGGAGTCGCCACGCCAATGTCGCCGGCTGGCAATGCGAAGGCTGCGATACCGAGCACGGCCAAGGCAATGATCTTCAGCGGAGCGAGGAAACGTCCTACGGTATCCAGCAAACGGCCCGGATAGAGCGAGATAAAGAACACCAGCAGGAAATACACGGAGCTATAAAGGAACAACGCCAGCGGGCTTTCGCCGGTCAGTGGCGCCAAACCAACTTCGAACGACACGGTTGCGGTACGCGGTGTTGCGAACAATGGGCCCACGGCCAGGTAGCACGCGGCGGCCAGCAAACCACCAGCGATTTTACCGATCGGGCTGCTCAGGGCGTCCATTGCGCCACCGACTTTGGCCAGCGCAACAACGGTGATCACCGGCAAACCGACGGCAGTGATCAGAAAACCCAGCGCCGCCATCCAGACATGAGGCCCGGACTGCAAACCGACGATAGGCGGGAAGATGATGTTGCCAGCCCCGACAAACAGGGCAAACGTCATAAAACCAAGTGCCAGAATGTCCTGGCCTTTCAACACTTTCATTAAGGAAATACCACACTACTGAATCGGAATTTAGAGGGGGATTTCCCTATGGGTGAGGGAAATGCTGTCGGCCCGTATAAGGCTGACCCGTTTAGCGCGTTACTGCCTTGTGGGCAGCGGACGCAAAAATGGCTGCTAGCCTAACGAAATTGGGCGATAAACGCACCGTTAGCGGGCTGACTATCCGATCTACGACATTTTTGTGTCGCGTTTACGTATTAAATTTACTTGAACAGAACCCCGTGGCGAGGGGATTTATCCCGTTGGGTCGCGAGGCGACCCCAAAATGACGTGCAGTACGTCAGGCCCACTACATTGCTGACTTGACGACTGCTACGCAGCCGAACGGGGATAAATCCCCTCACCGCAAAGGCCCAGTACAAACCCCGGAAACGACAAAGGCCACCCGAAGGTGGCCTTTGTTTAGTGAAGCGTCAGATAAGCACGAAGCTTATTTGATTGCCCAACCAGTCAGCTCGGACAATGCCTTGCCGATGTCTGCCAGCGAACGCACGGTTTTAACGCCTGCGTCTTCAAGGGCAGCAAACTTCTCGTCTGCAGTGCCTTTGCCGCCAGAGATGATTGCGCCTGCATGGCCCATGCGCTTGCCTGCAGGGGCAGTCACACCAGCGATGTAGGAAACAACTGGCTTGGTCACGTGTGCCTTGATGTAGGCAGCCGCTTCTTCTTCAGCCGAACCGCCGATCTCACCGATCATAACGATCGCTTCGGTCTTCGGGTCTTCCTGGAACAGCTTCAGGATGTCGATGAAGTTCGAACCCGGGATCGGGTCACCGCCGATGCCGACGCAAGTCGACTGACCGAAACCGGCGTCAGTAGTTTGCTTGACAGCTTCGTAAGTCAGGGTGCCGGAACGGGAAACGATACCGACCTTGCCTGGCAAGTGAATGTGACCTGGCATGATGCCGATCTTGCATTCGCCTGGAGTGATCACGCCTGGGCAGTTAGGACCGATCAGGACTACGCCCAGTTCGTCGCACTTGACCTTGGCATCCAGCATATCCAGGGTAGGAATGCCTTCAGTGATGCAAACGATCAGCTTGATGCCGCCGAATGCTGCTTCCAGGATGGAGTCCTTGCAGAAAGGAGCTGGAACGTAGATCACGCTGGCGGTGGCGCCAGTGGCAGCTACAGCATCTTTCACGGTGTTGAACACTGGCAGACCCAGGTGTTCGGTGCCGCCTTTGCCAGGGGTAACGCCACCCACCATCTTGGTGCCGTATTCGATGGCTTGCTGGGTGTGGAAACTACCTTGCGAACCGGTAATACCCTGGCAGATAACTTTGGTGTCTTTATTGATCAGGACGCTCATTACTTGCCCTCCGCAGCTTTAACGACTTGTTGAGCAGCGTCGGTCAGGCTGGTAGCAGCGATGATGTTCAAACCGCTCTCTGCCAGCACTTTAGCGCCCAGCTCAGCGTTGTTGCCTTCAAGGCGAACAACAACCGGGATTTTCACGCCGACTTCTTTCACAGCGCCGATGATGCCTTCGGCAATCATGTCGCAACGAACGATGCCGCCGAAGATGTTGACCAATACTGCAGCGACGTTAGTGTCGGACAGGATGATCTTGAACGCTTCGGTAACGCGTTCTTTGGTAGCACCGCCGCCCACGTCGAGGAAGTTGGCTGGTTTGCCGCCGTGCAGGTTGACGATGTCCATGGTACCCATGGCCAGGCCAGCACCGTTGACCATGCAACCGATGTTGCCTTCCAGTGCTACGTAGTTCAGTTCGAACTTGGCAGCGTGCGCTTCGCGCGGATCGTCTTGCGACGGATCGTGGAAAGTCTTCAGCTTAGGCTGACGGTACATGGCGTTGGCGTCGATGTTGATCTTGGCATCGAGGCAATGCAGATCGCCGTCAGCCTTGATCACCAGCGGGTTCACTTCCAGCAGAGCCAGGTCGTGATCCTTGAACAGTTTGGCCAGACCTACGAAGATCTTGGCGAACTGAGTGACTTGCTTACCTTCCAGACCCAACTGGAATGCCAGCTCGCGACCCTGGAATGGCTGAGCGCCAACCAGTGGATCGATAGTGGCCTTGAGAATTTTCTCAGGGGTATCGTGAGCGATTTTCTCGATGTCCACGCCACCTTCGGTGGAAGCCATGAACACGATGCGACGGCTCGAACGGTCAACGACAGCGCCCAGGTACAGCTCTTTAGCGATATCAGTGCACGATTCAACCAGGATCTTGGTGACTGGCTGGCCATTGGCATCAGTCTGGTAAGTCACCAGACGCTTGCCCAGCCACTGCTGTGCAAATGCTTTAGCGTCTTCTTTGCTGCGAACCAGCTTAACGCCGCCCGCTTTACCGCGACCACCAGCGTGGACCTGGGCTTTGACAACCCATTCGGTGCCACCGATTTTGTCGCAAGCTTCTGCTGCTGCTTCCGGGGTGTCTACGGCGAAACCCTGGGATACTGGCAGGCCGTACTCAGCGAACAGCTGCTTACCCTGATACTCGTGAAGATTCATGCTTATTACCGTCTTCGTTAGGTACTGCGCATTCGGTGCTGCACTTGTTCAGTGCCGCACCACCTGTGACTGCTGCTTGCGTAGCCTTCGCGGACAACCGGTGTGGCTACGCAAGACTGCGTCCAGCGGACTTTCCGCGGTGAGTCTTGCATGCAAGGCTCACGACGGGCCGCTACCGCCGTGGTTTCTTATTGTCTTTGCTTAACGCTTCTTGCGGTTGGCAATGTGGATGGCGCCGCCATTCACTGCCAGAGCTGCTTCGTGCAAGGCTTCAGACAGGGTCGGATGGGAGAAAACCATCATGCCCAGGTCTTCAGCGCTGGTGCCGAATTCCATACCGATCGCGCCCTGCTGAACCAGTTCTGCAGCGCTCGGACCAATAACGTGAACGCCCAATACGCGGTCGGTCTTGGCATCTGCGATGACCTTGACGAAACCACCGGTATCGTTGGCGGCCATGGCACGGCCGGAAGCTGCGAACGGGAAAGTGCCGACGTTAACTTCAACGCCTTCTGCTTTCAAGGTCTGCTCGGTTTTACCCACCCACGCGATTTCCGGGTGAGTATAAATAACAGACGGGATCAGGTCATAGTTGATTTGAGCTTTGTGGCCCTTGATGCGCTCAACAACCATGATGCCTTCTTCGGATGCCTTGTGTGCCAGCATCATGCCGCGAACCACGTCACCGATGGCGAAAACGCCCGGAACGCTGGTCGCGCACTGGTCGTCAACGAAGACGAAGCCGCGCTCGTCGATGTTCACACCGCTGTCGGCAGCCAACAGTTCGGTGGTCACTGGACGGCGACCAACGGCAACGATCAACTTGTCGAACGTGATGCTTTGTTCGCCATTGGCATCGGTGTAGTTGACCACGACTTCTTCACCGTTCACTTTGGAACCGGTGACACGTGCGCCCAACTTGATGTCCAGACCTTGTTTGGTCAGGGTTTTGTAGGCTTCCTTGGAGACTGCTTCGTCAGCCGCTGGAAGGAATTTCTCCAGGGCTTCCAGAACCACGACTTCGGAACCCAGACGCGACCAGACCGAACCCAGTTCCAGACCGATCACGCCAGCGCCGATCACGCCCAGACGCTTGGGTACGGATGCAAATTCCAGAGCGCCAGTCGAATCGACGATCACGTTCTGATCAACCGGAGCCGGTGGAATGTCGATAGGACGCGAGCCCGAAGCCAGAATCACGTTCTCGGCTTCGATGATTTCGACGGTGCCGTCTGGCTTGGTCAGTTCAACTTTCTTGCCGGCCAGCAGTTTGCCGTGGCCTTGCAGGGAAGTGACGCCGTTAGCCTTGAACAGGGTCGCAACGCCGGAGGTCAGGCCTTTGACGATGTTGGCTTTGCGGCCAACCATTGCGGCCACGTCCATGGTCACGCCAGCGTGATTGATACCGTGGATCGCGAAGCCTTCTTTGGCTTCCTTGTACTTCCAGGAGCTGTCCAGCAGCGCCTTGGATGGAATGCAGCCGACGTTCAGGCAAGTACCGCCAAGTGCCAGTTTGCCTTCCTTGTCGGTGTATTTTTCGATGCAGGCAGTCGTAAGACCAAGCTGCGCTGCTTTGATGGCAGCCACGTAGCCGCCAGGGCCCGCACCGATCACTACTACGTCAAATTTCTGCGACATTCAAAAATCCTCTTTTTTGCGGCAAGCATGAAGCCGCAAGCCTCAAACCCAGCTGCTGTTACCTGCAGCTTTTAGCGTGAGACTTGCAGCTGCTTCTATCAAATATCCAGCAGCAAACGAGCCGGGTCTTCCAGCAGGTTCTTGATGGTAACCAGGAAGGTCACAGCTTCTTTGCCATCGATCAGACGGTGATCGTAGGACAGAGCCAGGTACATCATCGGACGGATAACGACTTGACCGTTGATCGCCATCGGGCGCTGCAGAATGTTGTGCATGCCCAGGATAGCGGCTTGCGGCGGGTTGACGATCGGGGTCGACATCATCGAACCGAAGGTACCACCGTTGGTGATGGTGAACGTGCCACCGGTCATTTCGTCCATCGACAGTTTGCCGTCGCGAGCTTTCTTGCCGAAGGTGGCAATGCCGCCTTCGATTTCAGCCAGGCTCATCAGTTCGGCGTTACGCAGAACCGGAACAACCAGGCCGCGATCGCTGGAAACCGCTACACCGACGTCGGCATAGCCGTGGTAAACGATGTCTGCACCGTCGATCGACGCGTTGACAGCCGGGAAGCGTTTCAGCGCTTCGGTGGCAGCCTTGACGAAGAACGACATGAAGCCCAGGCGCACGCCGTTGTGGGACTTCTCGAACAGGTCTTTGTACTTCGAACGCAGAGCCATGACTTCGGTCATGTCGACTTCGTTGAAAGTAGTCAGCATCGCCATGTTCGATTGAGCTTCAACCAGACGCTTGGCAACGGTGGCACGTACGCGAGTCATCGGTACGCGTTTCTCGATGCGATCGCCAGCAGCGAACACCGGAGCGGCAGCAGCAGGTGCAGCAGCCTTGGCTGGCGCGGCGGCAGGTGCGGCTTTCTTGGCAGCAACGGCAGCGACGACGTCTTCCTTGGTCACACGACCACCTTTGCCGGTGCCGGCAACGGAGGCGATGTTGATGCCGTTTTCTTCAGCCAGCTTGCGAGCAGCCGGTGCAGCAACAGGATCGTCTTCGCCTTCAGCGGCAGGAGCCGCGCCCTGTGCAGCGGCCGGAGCAGCGCCAGCAGCTGGAGCGGCAGCAGCGCTGCCTGCTTCGATGGAGCCCAATACCTGGTTGGACAGGACGGTGTCGCCTTCATTGGCAACGATTGCGCCCAGCACGCCGTCAGCTTCAGCCAACACTTCGAGCACGACTTTGTCGGTTTCGATGTCGACGATCAGGTCGTCACGCTTGACGGCCTCGCCTGGTTTCTTGTGCCAGGTGGCAACGGTGCCATCGGCAACCGATTCCGGGAATGACGGGGCTTTGATTTCGATAGCCATTATCTGTGGGTCCTTAAAATTCGGTTTCAGTCAGCGCGAAGGCTTTAAACAGTAAAGGCGTCTTGCAGCAGTTTTTCCTGCTGCTCAGCGTGCATCGATGCATAACCACAAGCAGGTGCAGCAGAGGCATCACGGCCCGCGTACTCCAGTACGAGAGACTTGTTGTGATTGCCAACGATGCGGCGCATGTGGTGCTGGCTGCAGTACCAGGCACCCTGGTTCATCGGCTCTTCCTGACACCAAACGATATGTTTAAGGTTGGTGTACGGAGCCAGGACTTCGTTCAAGTCGTCCTCAGGGAATGGGTACAGCTGCTCGATACGCACGATGGCGATGTCATCACGACCTTCGGCACGGCGTTTTTCCAGCAGGTCGTAGTAGACCTTGCCGCTACACAGAACAATGCGCTCGACCTTTTTCGGGTCTTGAACATCGATTTCCGGAATAACGGTCTGGAACGAACCTTCGGCCAGATCTTCCAGGGTCGACACGGCCAGCTTATGACGCAGCAACGACTTCGGAGTCAGAACGATCAACGGCTTGCGCAGCGGGCGAATCACCTGACGACGCAGCAAGTGGTAGATCTGAGCCGGCGTAGTCGGTACGGCTACCTGAATGTTGTGCTCAGCGCACAGCTGCAGGTAACGCTCCAGACGAGCCGAGGAGTGCTCCGGGCCCTGACCTTCATAACCGTGCGGCAGCAGCATGGTCAGACCGCAAAGACGGCCCCACTTGTGCTCACCGCTGGTGATGAACTGGTCAATAACCACCTGGGCACCGTTGGCGAAGTCGCCGAACTGCGCTTCCCAGATAACCAGGGCATTTGGCTCGGTGGTCGAATAACCGTATTCGAACGCCAGAACCGCTTCTTCAGAGAGCAGCGAATCGTACAGGTCGAAACGTGGCTGACCTTTGTACAGGTTCTGCAGCGGAATGTAGCTGCCTGCGTCTTTCTGGTTGTGCAAGACAGCGTGACGGTGCGAGAACGTACCGCGACCGATGTCCTGGCCAGTCATGCGAATCGGGTGACCTTCGAACGCCAGGGTCGCGTACGCCATGGTTTCGGCGTAACCCCAGTTGATCGGCAGGCCGCCGACTTGCATTTTCTGACGGTCTTCGTAGATTTTCGAGACCTGGCGCTGAACCACGAAGCCTTCTGGAATTTCCAGCAGCTTGGCGGACAGTTCCTGCAGGGTCTTGAGGTCGAACGTCGTATCGTGACGTGCAGTCCAGGCATGGCCCAGATACGGACGCCAGTCCACGAACAACTCTTTGTTCGGCTCTTTGACCAGGCTTTTCACAACATGCAGGCCGTTGTCCAGCGCGTTGCGATATTCGTCGATCTTGGCCTGAACGCGCTCATCGTCAACAACACCGGCCTGAATCAGGCGCTCGGCGTACAGTTCACGTGTCGTGCGCTGCTTGGCGATCTGCTGGTACATCAGAGGCTGGGTGCCGCTAGGCTCGTCAGCTTCGTTGTGACCACGACGACGGTAGCAAACCAGATCGATTACCACGTCGCGCTTGTACTGCATGCGGTAATCGATGGCCAGCTGGGTCACGAACAATACGGCTTCCGGATCATCGCCATTCACATGGAGAATCGGAGCCTGAATCATTTTCGCAACGTCGGTGCAATACTCGGTAGAACGCGAGTCTTCCGGATTGCTGATGGTGAAACCGACCTGGTTGTTGATGACCAGGTGGATCGTACCGCCAGTCTTGAAGCCGCGGGTTTGCGACATCTGGAAGGTTTCCATGACCACACCCTGACCTGCGAACGCAGCATCACCGTGGATGGAAATTGGCAGTACTTTTTCACCGGTAGGGTCGTTACGACGATCCTGACGGGCGCGAACCGAACCCTCGACCACTGGAGAAACGATTTCCAGGTGGGACGGGTTAAACGCCATGGCGAGGTGAACTTCACCGCCGGTGGTCATCACGTTGGACGAGAAGCCCTGGTGATATTTAACGTCACCGGAACCCAGCTCGACCTTCTTCTTGCCTTCGAACTCGTCGAACAGCTCACGCGGGTTCTTGCCGAAGGTGTTGACCAGCACGTTCAGACGGCCACGGTGGGCCATGCCGATAACGATTTCCTTGGTGCCGTAGGAACCGGAACGCTGGATCAGCTCGTCAAGCAGCGGAATCAGACTCTCGCCACCTTCCAGACCGAAACGCTTGGTGCCCGGGTATTTGGTGCCCAGGTATTTTTCCAGGCCTTCAGCGGCGGTAACGCGCTCAAGCAAATGGCTCTTGATGTCGGCAGAGTACGTCGGGCGGCTGCGTACGCTTTCCAGACGTTGCTGGAACCAGTGGCGCTGCTCGGAATCGACGATGTGCGTAAATTCAGCGCCGATGGTGCGGCAATATGTCTGCTGCAACGCTTCGTGAATTTCGCGTAGGCTCGCCTCCTCTTTGCCGATGAACAGGTCGCCGGCACGGAAGGTCGTATCAAGATCGGCATTGGTCAAGCCGTAATGATTGATCGACAGGTCTGCAGGTGCAGGACGCTGCCACAGCCCCAGCGGGTCAAGCTGGGCTGCCTGGTGGCCACGCATACGGTAGGCCTGGATCAATCGCAGCACTTCAACTTGCTTCTTCTCGTGCTCACTGCTCACGCTGCCGGCGGAAACCGGTTGTGCGCGGCGCTGGTTCTTTGCCAGCAAGACGAAATGATCGCGAATTGTGGAGTGCGAAACATCGGTGGCAGTGTTGCCATCAGCAGGCAACTTCTGGAAGTAGGTGCGCCACTCTTCTGGCACAGCGTTAGGGTCGTGCAGGTAGAGCTCGTAGAGCTCTTCCACATAGGCAGCGTTACTACCGGATAGGTAGGCGCTGTTCCACATGCGCTGCATCACGCTTTCTTGCATGCTTGGTCACCCTCGGTTAGGGGAACACCACCGGCGTCGACACCGAGCACGCTTGCAGAAGTCCGAATGCAGCGACTAAAACAAGCCACCTAGGATCACGCTGATAGTCCGGGTACCAGCCCGGATGCCCCTGCTTGTCTCATTTCTTCAAAATAAGAGCCGCAGCTTTATGGGCTGCTGCTCAGGTTAAAACTACGGCGCCGGTTGAAGCCTGCGCCGTAGCATCTACGGTGCAACGGTGTTGCAGTACAACAGCTGTATCACACGCCGCTTTGCAGCAACATGTTACGTACGTGACCGATGGCCTTAGTCGGGTTCAGGCCTTTCGGACAGACGTTGACGCAGTTCATGATCCCGCGGCAGCGGAATACGCTGAACGGGTCATCCAGCGAAGCCAGACGCTCGGCAGTCTTGGTGTCACGGCTGTCTGCCAGGAAGCGATACGCTTGCAGCAGAGCGGCTGGACCCAGGAACTTGTCCGGGTTCCACCAGAAGGACGGGCAAGAGGTCGAGCAGCAAGCGCACAGGATGCACTCGTACAGACCGTCGAGCTTTTCACGCTCTTCAGGGGACTGCAGACGCTCGATGGCCGGAGCCGGCGTGTCGTTCTGCAGGTATGGCTTAACCTTCTCGTATTGCTTGTAGAAGATGCTCATATCGACGACCAGGTCACGGATAACCGGCAAACCTGGCAGCGGACGAACGATCAACTTGTTACCTTTTACGACAGAAGACAACGGCGTGACGCAGGCCAGCCCGTTTTTGCCGTTGATGTTCATGCCGTCGGAACCGCACACACCTTCACGGCAAGAGCGACGATAGGAAAAACCTTCGTCCTGCTCTTTGATCAGGGCCAGTACATCCAGCACCATCAGGTCTTTACCATTGGTATTGACCTGGAATTCCTGCATGAACGGCGCAGCGTCCTGATCAGGGTTGTAGCGATAAACACTGACTTGCAACATGGCGGCCACCCTTAATAAGTCCGAATCATTGGTTCAAACGTCGGGACTGTTTTTGGCGAGAAGTTGACGGCACGCTTGGCAACGCGCTTCTCACCCGGGAAGTACAGGGTGTGGCACAGCCAGTTAACGTCGTCGCGCTCTTCAAAGTCTTCACG
Organism: Gordonia sp. IEGM753; assembly: GCF_050321825.1. NCBI lineage: Bacteria > Bacillati > Actinomycetota > Actinomycetes > Mycobacteriales > Gordoniaceae > Gordonia > Gordonia sp. IEGM753. The sequence goes on along the minus strand of NZ_JBNQGB010000001.1, from coordinate 161,160 downwards.
AGCGTGAGCACCGCGGGACTCTTTGCGAATTTCTGCGGCGATGGCCGTTGCTTCAGCCACTTCCAGCAGGTTCTGCAATTCAAGGGCTTCAATTCGAGCAGTGTTGAACGCCTGGCTCTTGTCGTTGATCTTGACGTTGGCGATACGGCCACGCAGATCAGCCAATTGAGCGATACCCTTCTGCATGTATTCGCCGGTACGGAACACACCGAAGTAGTTCTGCATGCAGCTTTGCAGTTCTTTACGCAGGGTAGCGACGTCTTCGCCGTCGGTGCGCGAGTTCAGGCCATCGAGACGTGCCAGGGCAGCGTCGATGTCGGACTGGCGAGGACGAGCGTAATCAACGCCTTCTTTCAGGGTCTGCTCCAGGAACAGACCGGCAGCGCGACCGAATACCACGAGGTCGAGCAGCGAGTTACCGCCCAGACGGTTGGCACCGTGAACCGATACGCAAGCCACTTCGCCTACAGCGAACAGGCCTGGAATGATCTGGTCAACGCCTTCAGCGTCCTGAGTGATTGCCTGGCCATGAATGTTGGTGGCAACGCCGCCCATCATATAGTGGCAAGTTGGAACTACCGGGATCGGCGCTACGGCAGGATCGACGTGAGCGAAGGTCTTGGACAATTCCATGATGCCTGGCAGACGGCTGTGCAGAACTTCTTCACCGAGGTGATCGAGTTTCAGCATCACGTGGTCGCCATCCGGACCGCAACCGTTACCGGCGATGATTTCTTTAACCATCGAACGCGCAACAACGTCACGACCGGCAAGGTCTTTCGCGTTCGGAGCATAACGCTCCATGAAACGCTCGCCGTGCTTGTTGATCAGGTAACCGCCTTCACCGCGGCAGCCTTCGGTAACCAGTACACCGGCGCCGGCGATGCCGGTTGGGTGGAACTGCCACATTTCGATGTCTTGTACCGGCACGCCAGCACGCAGAGCCATGCCAACGCCGTCACCGGTGTTGATCAAGGCGTTGGTGGTGGACGAGTAGATACGACCTGCACCGCCGGTCGCCAATACGGTGGCGTTAGCGCGGACGTAGGAAGTTTCACCGGTTTCAATGCAGATGACGATCATGCCGACAAAGGCACCGTCTTCGTTCTTGACCAGGTCGACACCGTAGTATTCATTGAGGAACACGGTGCCAGCCTTGAGGTTGGCCTGGTACAGGGTGTGCAGCAATGCGTGACCGGTACGGTCGGCAGCGGCGCACGTACGTGCAGCCTGGCCACCCTTACCGAAGTCTTTCGACTGACCGCCGAACGGGCGCTGATAGATGCGGCCCTGTTCTGTACGGGAGAAAGGCAAACCCATGTGCTCGAGCTCGAAAACTGCTTCCGGGCCTACGGAACACATGTATTCGATAGCGTCCTGGTCACCGATATAGTCGGAACCCTTGACGGTATCGTACATGTGCCAGCGCCAGTCATCGTTCGGATCTGCCGAGGCGATGGCGCAGGTGATGCCACCCTGAGCGGATACAGTGTGCGAGCGAGTCGGGAAAACCTTGGTGACAACGGCAGTCTTGTGACCGCCCTGTGCCAGTTGCAGCGCAGCGCGCATGCCAGCACCGCCGCCGCCAATGATGATGGCGTCGAACGAAAGCGTATTAACAGTAGTAGACATGAATCAGATACCCCAAAGAATCTGCACACCCCAGACGAAGTACGCGAACATCGCGACACCGCATACCGCCTGGAAGAGGAAACGTATTGCAGTCGCAGACTTGCCGAACGCCATTGGCGTCAGGTAGTCGGTCGCGATGGTCCACATGCCGACCCAGGCGTGAGCGCCGAGGGCAACAAGGGCCAGGAGACTGAAAATACGCATCCAGTTGTTTGCGAACAGTTCATGCCATTGGGCGTAGCCGAGGCCAGGATGGGCGACGACGTATCCGATCAGGAAAATGAAGTAAGCCGCGAGAACGACCGCAGACACACGTTGTGCCATCCAGTCATAGAGGCCCGAACGCGACAGGTTCGTGACGTTAGTTACCATATCCAAACTCCTGCCAGAACGATTACCACCACGGAAACGGCGATAACGATTTTCGAGCCCAGTTTGCCGCCTTCAAGCGTCTCACCGATGCCCATGTCCATGATCAAATGGCGCACACCGGCTACCAAGTGATACAGCAAGGCGGACAGGATTCCCCAAATCACTAGCTTGGCTAGCGGACTGGTCAGACACGCTTTCACCTGACCGAAGCCTTCTTCTGAGCTCAGCGACTTGTCCAATGCATAAAGCATGATGGCCAGGCTGACAAAGAGGATGACACCGGAAATTCGGTGAAGAATGGACGTGTAAGCAGTGACTGGGAGTTTGATGGTCCTTAGGTCTAGGTTTACAGGTCGTTGGCTATTCACGGCTTTTTTTCACACTGAAGAGCCCCTAACAATCAGGGCAAAGTTGTTGGGGAGTGCACTGGTCAGGTACCCACCACCCAGGGAGTGCGACCCCCAATAAAGCAGGCCCAAAAGCCCCTGGCGGTCGGAGGCCGAGTATAGACAGTTAGGCTACTAATGACAACGCGTAGACCTACCCCAAATAGCTCATTGCACAAGTTGGATAAAAGGCGTAAATGGCAGACAAATTCGAGGAAAAAGTCCGGTTAAAGCCTTCTGGAGCAAGACTTTAGGCAAATTGACATTCGAATTTATCTCACTATAGTGGTGCGGGCCCTGCGTGGGGGGTCTGTCTGATGATTTCAAGCATAAATAGGAGGCCACATGGCTGACAAAAAAGCGCAGTTGATCATCGAGGGCGCAGCCCCCGTCGAGCTGCCCATTTTAACCGGCACCGTTGGTCCCGATGTTATCGACGTTCGGGGCCTGACGGCCACGGGCCGTTTCACCTTTGACCCTGGTTTCATGTCGACCGCTTCCTGCGAGTCGAAAATCACCTATATCGACGGCGACAACGGCATTCTGCTGCACCGCGGCTACCCGATCGAACAGCTGGCTGAAAAGTCGGACTACCTGGAAACCTGCTATCTGCTGCTGAACGGCGAATTGCCGACCGCAGAACAGAAGGCCCAGTTCGTCAGCACCGTGAAGAACCACACCATGGTTCACGAGCAGCTGAAGACCTTCTTCAACGGTTTCCGTCGCGACGCCCACCCGATGGCCGTCATGTGCGGCGTAGTCGGCGCCCTCTCGGCCTTCTACCACGACTCGCTCGACATCAATAACCCGCAGCATCGCGAAATTTCCGCGATCCGCCTGGTTGCCAAGATGCCGACCCTGGCAGCGATGGTTTACAAGTACTCCATGGGACAACCCATGATGTACCCGCGCAACGACCTGACGTACGCGGAAAACTTCCTGCACATGATGTTCAACACCCCGTGCGAGATCAAACCGATCAGCCCGGTACTCGCCAAGGCCATGGACCGGATTTTCATCCTCCACGCCGACCACGAGCAAAACGCTTCGACCTCTACCGTACGTCTGGCGGGTTCTTCGGGCGCCAACCCGTTCGCCTGTATCGCTGCCGGTATCGCTGCTCTGTGGGGACCTGCCCACGGCGGCGCGAACGAAGCCGTGTTGAGCATGCTCGATGAAATCGGCGACGTGTCGAACATCGACAAGTTCATCGCCAAGGCCAAGGACAAGAACGATCCGTTCAAGTTGATGGGCTTCGGTCACCGCGTTTACAAAAACCGTGACCCGCGCGCCACCGTGATGAAGCAGACCTGTGATGAAGTACTGAAGGAACTGGGCATCAAGAACGATCCGCAACTCGAACTGGCCATGCGCCTGGAAGAGATCGCTCTGACCGACCCTTACTTCATCGAACGCTCGCTGTACCCGAACGTCGACTTCTACTCGGGGATCATCCTCAAGGCGATCGGCATTCCAACCAGCATGTTCACCGTGATCTTCGCCTTGGCGCGGACCGTTGGCTGGATCTCCCACTGGAAAGAAATGCTCTCCAGCCCGTACAAGATTGGCCGCCCACGCCAGCTGTACACCGGCTACGAGTCGCGTGACATCACCAAGCTGGAAGACCGCAAATAAGACCTGTCTTGCGATAATGTCTTAAGCTGCAACGCAAACGGCCTCTGACTCTTATATAAGAGAAGAGGCCGTTTTGATTTGTGCGCTGCGCAAACAGACGCGCTTCAAGCTCGCGTGCGTTGAAAAGACCTACACCAGATCGGTGCCGTTACGTCGGGCCTTTCGCATGTCGCGGTACACGCTGACGCACAAAGTGATCATCACCAGCGCCGCAATGGCCGGCCAGATCAATACGTAGAGGGTTAATGCGAAGTTGGACATGGGGAAACTCCTTTGTCTTCAGTAGCGGAATCGGTGTTGTAGTGAAAGGCCACGACGCGCTCGCCGATGCAGTCAAAATCGAACGTTTCGTCAGACAACAAACTCACCACGACGCAAACCACCGTACTGACGCCATAGGCGGTCAGTGAACTAAGCAATACCGGGTAATCTCGCAAAAAGCCGAACGCAAACGGCGCTAGAGCCAAGAACGCAAGCCCGCCCAGGGTGAGTCCCACTTTGCGCCCAAAGAAACCGAAGGCCATCAACCCAATCACTACGCCGCCTCCGATAGAGGCAAACAGCTCGAAAAACAATGCGACCGCGCCTTCCAGTTCGAGAACCTCAAAGCGCGCAATCAAAAACATCAAGAAACCCGCAATGGCTGCACTGGTGAAAGCGGCGTTGGTGATGCGCCCCCAATACAGGCTGGCAATGACCGGAAACACGATGGCGCCCCATAACGCGCCGACAAAAATAAGCATGGTCAGAATGTCCAGCTTGAGACTGGCAAACACCACGGCCAGCAACGTTGCTACGACCATGGTCAAGCGCCCGACAAACAGCATGGTTTTGGGGTCAGGTTTGCCGTTGGCCAGGTTTTTCCCATACACGTCAGTCATTACCAGCGCGGACAGCGCTGACAAGTCCGAATCAGCAGTCGACGATAACGAACCAATCACCATGATGAAAAACAAGCCGACGGCAAACGGCGGCAGGTAAGTCGAGGCCATTTGCGGGATCAGGTTGTTCAAGTCACCGCCCACGGGTTGCACACCCGCCAGCAATGCCAGAAAGCCGAGCATACCCAGGCCAATCACAATCGATGCATAACCAATAGTGGCCGTGATAAAGGTCGACTTCATCAAGTCTTCACGCACCGCAAACAGCCGTTGGGCTATCGTTTGATTACCGATGGCGTAGGCCAAGACCGCAACAAAATAGGGAGCGCCCTGCTCCAAAATGGCGGTTTTCGAATAGAAACTTGCTTGCTCCGCAGTAATGTTCGGCATGCCTTGGGCGAATATTTCCGGACCACCTAACTGGAAGAAGATCATCGGAATGATGACCACTGCGGCGAAGATCATGGCGATCAGTTGGCCAAAATCGGTCATGACCGACGAGCGAAAGCCTGACCAAATGGTGTAACCGAGCACCCCGCAACCCGCGATTAGAACGCCATGAATAAAGCTCAGTGGCGAGAGCACTGCTACCAAAGCGCCGGCAGCCGTGAAATTGACCATCAAACTGATCATGCTGCCAACGATATTGGATCCCGCCAGAATCATCTGGCTGGAGCGCCCGTGACGGGCGTGCATGATCTCTGCAAGGGTATGAGCTTTGGGTGCCAGTGCGCGAAAGCGTCGGCCAAAAGGGTAGATGAACAAAATCATCAACGCCCCCCAGAAGCCGTAATGCAACGCTCCGGAAATACCAAATTTATAGCCGGAACTGGCTGAAGCATAGAATGAGGCAGCCCAGATCCAGGTGGCGGTCATGCTGGCAGCCGCCATGCCAAAGCCAATTGAGTTATTGGAAACCATATAGCCATCGACGTTTTCGTCTTTGCGACCCACGCGCAACGACACCAAAAAGGTCAGGCCATAAAAACAGAACAGAAGCAGCAAAACGGTGGGGGTGGAAAGTTGGAACATTCCTTTCTCCTTTTTTACGCGCCATAGCCACTGCAGAGGGGACGACAGTCCGATAGCGGCAGGGCGCGAACAACCCGGAGTCCTGACAGGCAGGTAACATCGAACAGAGGTCCGAGGGGTTGGTATCGTGAAGGCTGACAAGAGACGGCGCGCAACGAGCGCTCCATGTCTGCAGGTAAGGCGTGCGCTAGCACGTCTTACCGGGTGCTTGCAGCAAGAGCCGGTCAATAACCGGAAGATGAGTCCTGCATCAGAAACCGAAGGCGCTGACACGGACAGCCGAGGACTATACAGGCTTGGGGTAAAGTGTGTTGCGTGGAACACACCTGTGGGGTGTCGCAAAAGCACCGGCAGTCAACGGCGAGCAAAAAAATGCCCCGGTCTCTCGACCAGGGCATTTGAGCGTTAGTGCAGCTTAAAGATGAATCTGCGAACCCTTAGTGCGAAACCGCCCCGCTCGCCCCCAAACCAGTCTGCGAACGCACAAACTGAGGGAAGAACAATGCCCGTTCCTTATCAGCGGCAGCAGACTTGTCGGTGATCGAGAAGAACCAGATCCCGACAAAGGCAATCGCCATTGAGAACAGCGCCGGGTATTCATACGGGAAGATCGCCTTCTCGTGATGCAGGATCTGCACCCAGATGGTTGGGCCCAGGATCATCAGGCCCACGGCACTCACCAGTCCCAGCCAGCCACCAATCATCGCACCGCGCGTGGTCAACTTCTTCCAGTACATGGAAAGCAGCAGCACCGGGAAGTTACAGCTCGCCGCGATGGAGAACGCCAGGCCGACCATGAACGCAATGTTCTGGCTTTCGAACAGAATGCCCAGGCCAATCGCCAATACTGCCAAGGCAATGGTGGTGATTTTCGAGACACGGATCTCGTCCTTGTCGTTGGCCTTGCCCTTCTTGATCACGCTGGCATAAAGGTCATGCGACACCGCCGAAGCACCGGCCAGCGTCAAGCCAGCCACCACTGCCAGAATCGTCGCGAACGCTACTGCCGAGATGAAGCCCAGGAAAATACTGCCGCCCACTGCATCGGCCAAATGCACCGCCGCCATGTTGTTGCCGCCCAACAGCGCGCCAGCAGCATCTTTAAAGGCAGGGTTGGTGCTCACCAGCAAGATCGCGCCGAAGCCGATGATGAAGGTAAGGATGTAGAAGTAACCAATGAAGCCGGTTGCATAGAGCACACTCTTGCGAGCTTCTTTTGCGTCACTCACGGTGAAGAAGCGCATCAGAATGTGCGGCAGGCCAGCGGTACCGAACATCAGCGCCAGGCCAAGCGAAAACGCCGAAATCGGATCTTTCACCAGACCGCCCGGGCTCATGATCGCCTCACCTTTAGGGTGAACCTTGATCGCCTCGGAAAACAGCATGTTGAAGTCAAAGTTGACGTGTTTCATCACCATCAGCGCCATGAACGAGGCCCCGGACAGCAACAACACTGCCTTGATGATTTGCACCCAGGTCGTCGCCAACATGCCGCCAAACAGCACGTACATGCACATCAGGATACCGACCAGGATCACCGCGACGTAATAGTCGAGACCGAACAGCAGCTGAATCAGCTTGCCGGCGCCAACCATCTGCGCAATCAGGTAGAACGCAACCACTACCAACGAGCCGCAGGCGGACAGCGTGCGGATCTGGGTTTGCCCGAGGCGGTAAGACGCCACGTCGGCAAAGGTGTATTTGCCCAGGTTACGCAGACGTTCGGCGATCAGGAACAGAATGATCGGCCAGCCCACCAGGAAGCCGATCGAGTAGATCAAGCCATCGTAGCCAGAGGTGAACACCAGCGCGGAAATACCCAGGAAGGACGCCGCGGACATGTAGTCACCGGCAATCGCCAGACCGTTCTGAAACCCGGTGATCTTGCCGCCGGCCGCATAGTAGTCGGCCGCCGAGTTGTTGCGCTTGGAAGCCCAGTAAGTGATGCACAAGGTTGCGCCCACGAACACCACGAACATCAGGATCGCGGCAACGTTAAGCGGTTGTTTGTGAACTTCGCCAGTCAGGGCTTCAGCGGCCCAGACGCCCGGCGCGAAGGCCGCGATGCTCAATAGAGCCAATAGACGCCGGATCATTGCTGAGCCTCCTTGAGAATCAGATTGTTCAGGTCGTCGAATTCGCCATTGGCGCGTCGTACGTAGATTGCAGTCAGGACAAAGGCCGAAAGAATCAGCCCGACACCAATCGGTATCCCCCAGGTAATCGACGACTCAGGACTGATTTTGGCCCCGAGTATATGCGGCCCGTAGGCAATCAAAAGGATGAATCCGGAGTAAAGCCCAAGCATGATCGCTGAAAGAATCCAGGCGAACTTTTCTCGTTTACTAACCAGCTCCTTGAAGCGCGGGCTGTTTTGAATCGAGAGGTAAATGCTGTCGTTCATTGTTTTTATCCTCGCAGCACAGATTATTGTTAGAACGTATCCACTTTATGCGGCTGCGGAACTGGTTCCAGACGACCTTAGTATTAGAACGACATGACAGTTTTGCCACTTTCAAGCACACAATAAATAAATGAGGGAGCGGGTTTGCTCGCGAAGGCAATGTGACAGTCAACGATGATGTTGAATGCAACGGCCCCATCGCGAGCAAACCCGCTCCCACATAAAAACGCAAAAGCCCCCGGGCATAAATGCCAAGGGGCCTTAAAAGGTGCGGACTAGAGGCCTTAGATCAAATTACTTGATCCATTCGGCAACGCGATCCGGGTGTTTTACCACCCAATCCTTGGCGGCGGCTTCAGGCTTGGCGCCGTCCTGAATAGCCAGCATGACTTCGCCGATTTCGTCTTTCGACGACCACTGGAAGTTTTTCAGGAACTTGGCCACTTCCGGTGCTTTGGTTGCCAGCTCTTTGCTGCCGATGTTGTTTACGGTTTCAGCAGCGCCATAAACGCCTTTCGGGTCGTCCAGGAAGCGCAGCTTCCATTTTGCGAACATCCAGTGTGGCACCCAGCCAGTCACCGCGATGGATTCGTTTTTCTTCTCGGCACGGGTCAGCTCGGCGATCATGCCGGCGCCGGAACTGGCTTTGAGGGTGTAATTGGTCAGGCCGTAGTCCTTGATGGCCTGGTCGGTCTTGAGCATGACGCCTGAACCAGCGTCGATGCCAACGATACGACCTTTGAAGCTGTCGTCGGTTTTCAGGTCTTCAATGCTCTTGGCCTTGACGTACTCGGGCACGATCAAGCCGATTTTTGCATCCTTGAAGTTCGGGCCGTAATCGACGACCTGGTCCTTGTTCTTCGCCCAGTACTCGCCATGGGTTACTGGCAACCAGGCAGACAGCATGGCGTCGAGTTTGCCGGTGGCCACACCTTGCCACATGATCCCGGTCGCGACGGCTTGCAGCTTCACGTCATAACCGAGTTTTTGCTTGATCACTTCAGCGGCCACGTGAGTGGTAGCAACGCTGTCGGACCAACCGTCAACGTAACCGATGCTCAGGGTTTTGCTCTCGGCATTCGCGAATGTGGAGCCCATCGCAAGTACCAGTGCGGCACTTGCGCCTAAAAGTCGTCGCATCTTCATCGTTACTTCCCCGAAAGTGCTGCGCCCGACGGATGCCGAGCGACGTCAACGTATTGTTATGGTGCACAGCGCGCCCATCACCTCAGCGCAAACCTGTTCGATACTTAGCGCGATTTATCAATGAGAACACTGACGCCCCGATAATCAACCTCACGCCACGCACGACCTGCTCTGTCAGCGACCTCAAGCCATCGAGAAACGACATCAGAAAGCCATTAACGGCGATCACTAAAAATACCCCGGCCAATCCGCCCGAACTTTGCATGTCAAAATCATGCGGGGCACCAAGCCCATGACAAATACAGGTAACATGCCCGGCTTTGCTCCCAGACGGCCTGACCATGCCCGCGACATCACGCTTTCCTTTTTTTGCTTATCTGTTCGCTTGCCTGCTTGGGCTTTTTGCCTTGGGTGGCTTCTGGTATAGCCTCGGCAAACCGGTGATCCTGCCAGACGTGGCCAGCGCGACGCACAAATTGCAATGTGCTTCGTACACCCCGTTTGACAAGGATCAGTCGCCGTTCGACGTCCCGTTCAAATTGCGCCCCGAACGCATGGACGCTGACCTCGCGTTGCTGGCGACGCGCTTCGAATGCATCCGCACCTATTCCATGACCGGTCTCGAAGCCCTGCCAGACCTGGCACGCAAGCACGGGCTGAAGCTGATGATCGGCGCATGGGTCAACAGCAACCCGGTGGACACGGCCAAAGAGGTCGACTTGCTGATTGCCTCGGCCAATGCCAACCCGGATGTCGTCACTTCCGTGATCGTCGGCAACGAAGCCTTGCTGCGTAAAGAAGTCACTGGCGCGCAATTGGCGACGCTGATCAACAAGGTCAAAAGCCAGATCAAGCAGCCTGTCACTTATGCCGACGTCTGGGAGTTCTGGCTCAAGCACCCGGAAGTCGCGCCGGCGGTCGATTTCCTGACCATCCATTTGCTGCCGTATTGGGAAGATGATCCGTCGAATATCGATGCCGCTCTGCAACATGTAGCCGAAGTGCGCCAGGTGTTCGGTAATAAATTTGCGCCCAAGGACGTGATGATTGGCGAAACCGGCTGGCCAAGCGAAGGCCGCCAGCGTGAAACAGCATTGCCGAGCCGGGTTAACGAAGCCAAGTTCATTCGTGGTTTTGTAGCCATGGCTGAACAGCGCGGCTGGCATTACAACCTGATCGAAGCCTTTGACCAGCCATGGAAACGCGCCAGCGAGGGTGCGGTGGGTGGTTACTGGGGGTTGTTCGATGCGGATCGTCAGGACAAAGGCGTGCTGGCAGGCCCGGTGTCGAACGTACCGTATTGGTCGCAATGGCTGGCGGTGGGCGGTTTGATTTTCCTCGGCACGTTGATTCTCGGTGGCCGCGTGCGCAGTACTCGCGCTGCACTGGTTCTACCCCTTCTGGGCGCATTGGCCGCGTGTTCAATCGGCGCCTGGGGTGACCTGGCGCGCGTGACCACGCGTTTTGCCAGTGAGTGGTTATGGGTCGCTTTGCTGACCGTGTTGAACGTGTTGATCCTGGCGCATGCCGCGCTGACGTTGAGCGCGCGCAACGGCTGGCGTGGTCGGGCATTCAACGCACTGGAGCGTCGGGCAGGCTGGATGCTGACGGCGGCCGGGTTTGCCGCTGCGGTGATAATGCTTGAGATGGTGTTCGATCCGCGTTATCGCAGCTTCGCCACGGTTGCTTTCATCCTGCCGGCGCTGGTTTACCTGTGCCGCCCGGTGAGCGTGCCGCGCCGCGAAATCGCCCTGCTGACCTTCATTATCGGCGCTGGCATTGCGCCGCAGCTGTTCCGCGAAGGCTTGCAGAACCAGCAAGCCTGGGGCTGGGCGCTGGTGAGTGTGCTGATGGTAGCGGCGTTGTGGCGCAGTTTGCGAGTCCGCAAGGACTGATCCGCGCGGCTTCCGGCCACTTCGCGAGCAAGCCCGCTCTCACATTGTGGGAGCGGGCTTGTTCGCGAATACGGACTATTCAGGCGCTACGGGAAGCCCTGACTAACCGCAACCAGGCGATCACCACCGCAAACACCGCAAGCGTGGTGTTGTACAACGCCAATGCCGGAAACCCGAACACTAACGCCAGCACGGCCAGCCACCACCCTGCCCGGCCCGGCAGCACGAAGCTGATCACCGCTGTGGCCACCGCTGCCCAGCCCAGTACCTGGAAGTGGATCATCAAGCCAAGGTTGGAGCGAACCTGGCATTCCCAGCGGCTTGCTTCATCGACGCAGATGCCGACCCACTGTGCATCTTCCATGAAGCCATAACGTGCGCCATAACTGGCGGCCAGCCATAAAGGCAGCAAGACAATCAACAAAATCACGGGCAGGCGGCGGGACATGAAGCACTCCAATAAGCGAAAACGGCGGCCAGCTTAATCCCCCGCCAGCGGTAAGCAAACGCCGGTCACAGATAATTGCTCACTAAACAGCCGCAAAGTGTATCGTCCAGCTACTATTACCCCAAATTAGGCCTGATTGGTGCCGAGGCATGGCACTTTGGCGGATACCCGGTGGTCATAGCCTGCGAACTTCATTCGGCACCTTTCTCTAAGGGATCTAGTCATGCTCCGTTCCTTGCGCTTCGCCGCCCTGTTTGGCGGCCTTATTTTGAGTGCGTCCGCACTGGCAGTCGACATCGACGCTGCCAGTTATGGCTATCCCTTGACCAACCCGTTCGAGGCCACCATTGCCACGACACCACCGGACCTGCGTCCGGAACTGCCACTGGACGACGACATCCACCAGTCCGACCGCAGCGTCACTTTGCGTCCGGAGCGAGCATTCGAACTGCCGGACAACTTCTGGCCCGTGAAAAAGCTCACCTATCGCATTGCCACTCAAGATAAACCGGCGCCGCTGATATTCCTGATTGCCGGCACCGGCGCACGCTATGACAGCAGCCTCAACGAATACCTGAAAAAGCTCTACTACAAGGCCGGTTATCACGTGGTGCAGCTGTCGTCGCCGACCAGCTTCGACTTCATGAGTGCCGCGTCACGCTTTGCTACACCTGGGATCACCAAGGAAGATGCCGAAGACATGTACCGCGTGATGCAGGCCGTGCGGGCACAAAACCCGACCGTACCTGTGACCGAGTACTACTTGACGGGTTACAGCTTGGGCGCGCTGGACGCCGCATTTGTTGCGCACCTGGATGAAACCCGCCGCAGCTTCAACTTCAAGAAAGTCTTGTTGCTCAATCCGCCGGTCAACCTCTACACCTCGATCACCAACCTCGACAAGCTGGTGCAAACAGAGGTTAAAGGCATCAACAACAGCACCACCTTTTATGAACTGGTGTTGAACAAGCTGACCCGCTACTTCCAGCAGAAAGGCTACATCGACCTCAACGATGCACTGCTGTATGACTTCCAGCAGTCCAAACAGCACCTGACCAATGAACAAATGGCCATGCTGATTGGCACGTCGTTCCGCTTCTCGGCGGCCGACATTGCGTTTACTTCGGACCTGATCAACCGCCGCGGCCTGATCACTCCACCGAAATACCCGATTACCGAAGGCACCAGCCTCACGCCATTCCTCAAGCGTGCGCTGCAATGCGACTTCGACTGCTACATCACCGAACAGGTGATCCCGATGTGGCGCGCGCGCACTGACGGCGGCAGCCTGCTGCAACTGATCGACCAGGTAAGCCTGTACGCACTCAAGGATTACCTGCACGACAGCCCTAAAATATCGGTGATGCACAACGCCGATGACGTGATCCTGGGCCCTGGCGACCTTGGTTTCCTGCGCAAAACGTTTGGTGATCGCTTGACCGTTTACCCGTACGGCGGCCATTGCGGCAACCTTAACTACCGCGTCAACAGCGACGCCATGCTGGAGTTCTTCCGTGGCTAAATATCTCCTGCTTATCGCAGCGTTACTCTGTGCAGGCGTCGCGAATGCCGACAACAGCAAAGCCAACGCACCTGTTGTAGTGGACAGTGACGGCTTCAAGGAACCGCTGAGCAAACTCAAGTTCAACCCGGGCCTGGATCAGCGCGAGTTTGAGCGCTCGACGCTCAATGCGCTGGCCGTCTACGATCCGCTGGAGGAGTGGAACCGTCGGGTTTACCACTTCAACTATCGCTTCGACCAATGGGTGTTCCTGCCGGTGGTCGATGGCTATCGCTACATCACACCGAGCTTCCTGCGCACAGGCGTCAGCAACTTCTTCAACAACCTGGGCGACGTGCCGAACCTGTTGAACAGCTTGCTGCAGTTCAAAGGGCAGCGTTCGATGGAGACCACTGCACGCCTGCTGCTCAACACCACCGTTGGCATCGCCGGCCTGTGGGATCCAGCTACCGCCATGGGCCTGCCGCGCCAGAACGAAGACTTCGGCCAGACACTGGGCTTCTACGGTGTACCGGGCGGCGCGTACTTTGTATTGCCTATCCTCGGCCCATCCAACCTGCGTGACACTGCAGGCCTGGCAGTGGACTTCACCGCAGAATCGGCGATCAACTTCCTGAACGTCTCGCAAGTCAGCGAAAACCATCCGGAAATCTGGGTTTTGCGTGGCGTCGACAAACGCTACCAGACCAGTTTCCGCTATGGTCAGCTGAACTCGCCGTTCGAGTACGAGAAAGTGCGCTACGTGTACACCGAGTCACGCAAACTGCAGATCGCCGAGTAACTTTATCGGCAACAAAAAAAGGCCATTCGATGCAAATCGAATGGCCTTTTTTTCTACTGACTGACTTAGCCGTGGACAATTTTCGGCTCTTGCGGATCCGCTCCGTAGCGATTTACACCTATAGTTCCGCGCGTCCCCATCGAGATCAGGAACATAACAATTCCAACGAGGGAGGCCCAAACATCGGAGCGCATGTTACGAGAGCACTAAAAAGCACCCTGTAGGAGGATTCTGAAAGGAATGTAGCTTTCTCTTATCAACTTTTTACGGCTTTCCAAAGTTTGCTAACCACCATCACACCGGCCAGCACCACCGCGCCTGCCACAATTCCCGCCACTGCATTGAGCAGTGTTGGCACGATAAATCCGGCACCACCCGCACTTGCGCTGACACTTTCGATCCAGTGATGAATCACCGGCACGCCATGCGTGAGAATTCCGCCGCCCACCAAAAACATGGCCGCCGTGCCGATCACCGACAAGCTTTTCATCATGTATGGCGCCGCACGCAGTATGGCGCCGCCGATGCTTTTGGCCATCTGACCAGGCTTGTGAGTCAACCACAGGCCCAGATCGTCGAGCTTGACGATGCCGGCCACCAACCCGTAGACGCCGACAGTCATGACGATCGCAATGCCCGACAGCACGATGACTTGTTGAGTCAGCGAGGCACCGGCGACGGTGCCGAGGGTGATGGCGATAATCTCTGCCGAGAGGATGAAATCGGTCCGCACCGCGCCCTTGATCTTGTCCCGTTCAAAAGCCACCAGATCGATGGCCGGGTCGGCAACCGCCTCAACCCGTTGTGCATGCCCGGTCTCGTCTTCGTGCTTACTGTGCAAAAACGTGTGGGCAAGTTTTTCAAAGCCTTCGAAACACAGGTAGGCGCCGCCGAGCATCAATAACGGCGTGACCAGCCACGGAATAAAAGCACTGATGGCCAGCGCGGACGGCACCAGAATCAGTTTGTTGCGAAACGAGCCCTTGGCTACCGCCCACACCACCGGGATTTCCCGCTCGGCGCGCACGCCACTGACTTGCTGGGCATTGAGCGCCAGGTCGTCGCCAAGCACCCCGGCGGTTTTCTTGGCGGCCATTTTGGTCATCAGCGCCACATCGTCGAGCACTGCGGCGATGTCGTCGATCAGCACCAGCAAACTGCTTCCTGCCATGGTCAGGCTTCCCTACACAAATAAAGTGCGCGGAGCATAACGCGCCCGATGCCCGTTACATAAGGTCACTGAAAGTCAGACGCCTCAGTGATCCGCCGACACCTGCCACCCGCCGCCCAGGCTCTGGAACAGCGCCACACTGCCCTGGCTGAGCAGGCCTTGCGTATCACGCCAGTTCTGCTCGGCTTGCAGCAACACCAATTGTTGGGTCAGTACCGCTTGCCGGCTGACCGTACCCGCACTCAGTTGCGCCTCCTGGCTGCCGAACAGTTGCTGATTGCGCTGATACATCTGTTGATAGGATTGCGCTTGTACGTGCAGATGATTAATCGCCGACAAATTGTCCTCGACGTTTTGCAGTGCGCTGAGCACCGTGCCCCGGTAATTGGCCACATCCTGATCGTAGCTTGCTTGCGCCTGTTGCTTCGCCGCTTCCCGGGCGCCGCCGTCGAAAATGGTTTCGGCCAGCGCCGGGCCAAGGGTCCAGATTCGGTTGGGCAAGGAAAACAGGCCACCCAGCGCGGTGCCGCGGTAGCCACCTTCGGCGGTCAGGTCCAGCGTCGGGAAGAACGCCGCTTCGGCGACACCGATTTTCGCGTTAGCCGCAGCCGCCACGCGCTCGGCAGAGACCACATCCGGGCGCCGCTGCAACAGGCTCGACGGCAGGGTGGGCGGCGGCATGGGCAGCACAAAGTTGTAGCTGTGCAAGGCAGGCAAATTGAATTGCGCCGGCGCAACGCCCACCAACACCGCAAGCGCATGCTCGGCCTGCTCACGGGAACGTTGCGAGGTTTGCAGGTCGGCAATCACGGTTGCCAATTGATCTTGCGCGACCAGCAACTGGTCGTTGGTTGCCGTGCCCTGAACGGTTTGCGCCTGAATCATTTCCAGCAATTGTTGGTTGATGGTTTGCTGCTTCTGCAACAGGTCGATGTCGATGTCCAGTTGCCGCAATGCCAGATAGTTGGTGGCCACACTGGCGTCAATAGACAACCGGACGCCGGCCAGCAGTGCATCGGACGACTGCAGCGTTGCGTTACTCGACTCGATACCCCGGCGCACCATGCCCCACAAATCAGGTTCCCAACTGGCGCTCAGTGTGGCGCTCACCGACTGCTCGACACCGCCGGTACTGACGCCGGTCAGGCCGCTGGTGGTGCTGCCACTTGCGCCCCCGCCGACACCGCGCGCGGCAGACAAACCTACGCCAACGGTCGGCCACAACCCGGCACGGCTCGACGCCACTTGCGCCTGCGCCAATCGATAAGCCGCCTCGGCAGCAACGATCGACTGGTTGGCCTTGGCCGAGCGCACGATCAGGTTGTTAAGCACCGGATCCTGATAGGCCTGCCACCATTGACTGTCCAGCGCCCCTTGCGGATTGGCCTGCGCACGCTGCCATTGCGCGCCTTCCTTGAACGTCATCGGCAACTCGATGGTGGGCTTCTGGTAGTCCGGCCCGACCATGCAGCCGCTCAAGCTGATCGCAACAATCAGCGCCATCAAATGGGGGAACGGGCTTGCTCGCGAATGCCGATCAACCTTCAACTTCGGTAGTGCCTGACCTGACGCCTTCGCGAGCAAGCCCGCACCCACAGGGGCTTCGGCCATTGCTACAAGGGATTTACGACCATTCATTTATTGCTCCTTGCGCCGCAGGCGTTGCGACGCCCGGTCGAGCCAGAGGTAAATCACCGGGGTGGTGTACAGCGTCAGCAATTGGCTGAACACCAACCCGCCAATAATCGAAATGCCCAGCGGCCGCCGCAGTTCGGAGCCATATCCGGTGCCGAGTACCAGTGGCAATGCGCCAAGAATCGCCGCCAGCGTGGTCATCATGATCGGCCGGAAACGAATCAGGCAGGCGCGGCGGATCGCTTCCTTGGCGGTCAAGCCAAACTCCCGGCGTTCGGTAATGGCGAAGTCGATCATCATGATCGCGTTTTTCTTGACGATACCGATCAGCAATATCACCCCCACCAGCGCAATGATCGACAGTTCGGTACCGGTCAGCAGCAATGCGATCAGCGCGCCAACGCCCGCCGAGGGCAACGTCGAAAGAATCGTCAACGGATGAACCAGGCTCTCGTAGAGCATGCCCAGCACGATGTACACCGACAGCAGCGCGGCGACGATCAGCAACGGCTCGCTGGCCACCGACGACTGAAACACCTGCGCCGTGCCGGCAAACTGGCCAACGACGCTGGCCGGCATTCGTAACTGCGCCACGGCATTCGACACCAACCCCGTGGCCTGGCCGATAGACACGCCCGGCGCCAGGTTGAACGAAGCCGTTACCGCCGGAAAGGTGCCTTGATGGCTGATGGAAATGGCCGTGCGCCCCACCGAGTAATCGGCAATTGCCGACAACGGCACCAACTGCTTGGCGGTGTTACCCAGATTGGGCGCCGCGGCACTGCCTCGGGTGGTGGCGGTAGCTGCGCCCACCGGCACATAGATTCCCTTGAGCGCCGCAGGATCGGACCAATACGGCGGTGCGACTTCCATCACCACGTGGTACTGGTTGGCGGAACGGTAAATGGTCGACACTTGTCGCTGGCCAAAGGCGTCGTACAGCGTCTGGTCAATGGCCGACATGCTCACCCCCAACCGCGCCGCCGCATCACGATTGACCGTCACGCTGGCCATCAGGCTGTTGTCTTGCTGGTCGGTGTTGATGTCGGTCAGTTGCGGCAACGTGTGCAGCACCGCCACCACTTTGGGCACCCACTCATCCAGTGTGCTCTGGTCATCGGCGGTCATGGTGTATTGGTACTGCGCCCCGCTCTGCCGGCCGCCCACCATGATGTCCTGAGCAGACTGCAGGTACAGGCGCGTGCCGGGCATCTCACCGAGCGTCTTGCGCACCTGGGCGATGACCTGATCGGCACTGTCCTGGCGGTCGGACAAGGGTTTTAGGGTGATGAACAACTGCGCACTGTTGACCGCTCCGCCGATCCCGCCGCCACCACCGACAAAGCCGCCGACCGTGGCGACATTCGGGTTGGTCAGCACCTTGCGATTGATCTCGCTGAAGTTCGACTGGATCGCGCCGAACGAGATGCTCTGCGAAGCGATGATGCTGCCAGACATGCGTCCGGTGTCTTCCTGCGGAAAAAAGCCCTTGGGCACCAGCACATAGAGGACACAGGCCAATACGATCACCAGCAACGTGGTCAGGCCCATCAAAAACGAGTGCTCGATCACCCAGCCCAGCGTGCGATCGTAGAAGCGGTGGAAACGTGAATCAGGGTGTTCGCTGTCACTGTCCGTCTGCCCCTTGGTGCGCAATAGCACGCTTGCGAGCATCGGAGTGACCGTCAGTGAAACCACCATCGAAATAACGATAGCCACCGACAGTGAAATGGAAAACTCGCGAAACAAGCGCCCGACAATCCCGCCCATCAGCAGCAGCGGAATAAACACCGCCACCAGCGAGACGCTGATGGTCATCACTGTGAACCCGACCTCCCGCGCCCCGGCCAGCGCTGCTTGCACCCGGGTTTCACCCTTTTCCAGGTGGCGCATGATGTTTTCGACCACCACGATGGCGTCATCCACCACAAAACCTGTGGAAATGGTCAGCGCCATCAGCGACAGGTTGTTCAGGCTGTAGCCCAGAAAATACATCACGCCAAACGTGCCGAGCAGCGACAGCGGCACAACAATCGCCGGCACCAGCGTGCTGCGCCAGTCGCGGAAAAACGCGAAGGTCACCAGCGTGACCAGGACAATCGAGATCAACAACGTCAACTCGACGTCACGTAACGACGCGCGAATGGTGGTGGTGCGGTCCATCAAGGTGTTGATCTTGATCGCCGACGGAATCGAACTTTGCAAGAACGGCAGTTCGGCCTTCACCGCGTCCACCGTATCAATCACATTGGCCCCCGGTTGCTTGAACACCACCAGCAGCACCGCCGGTTTACCGTTGGACAAGCCGTAGTTACGCAGGTCTTCGACGTCTTCGGTGACCTCGCCCAAGTCCGAGATACGCACCAGATCGCCATGGCTTTGCTTGACCACCAGCGGCCCGTAGTCCGTGCTCTGGTAAAGCATGTCGTTGGCTTTCAGGCCATAGGAGCGGTCGCCCACCGACACGGAGCCCTTGGGCAAGTTGACGTTGGACGCCTGAATCACCTGGCGCACTTGCTCCAGGCTGACGCCATATCGGTTGAGCCGATCCGGGTTGAGGTCTATGCGTACCGCTGGCAATGACGCGCCACCAACCGTCACGTCGCCGACGCCGGTGGTCTGCAACAGACGTTGCTCCAGCAGGGTCGAGGCCACGTCATACATTTGGCCACGAGTAGCGCTGTCCGACGTCAGGGCGAGGATCAGGATCGGCGAGTCGGCCGGGTTGACCTTGCGATAGGTCGGGTTGCCGGACAAATCGCTGGGCAGGTTACTGCGCGCGGCATTGATCGCGGCCTGAACGTCTCGGGCGGCACCGTCGATGTCGCGACTGAGGTCAAATTGCAACGTGATGCGCGTCGCCCCCAGTGAACTGGCGGAGGTCATCTCGGTGACCCCGGCGATCTGCCCGAACTGACGCTCCAGCGGCGTCGCCACCGATGACGCCACGGTACTCGGGTCGGCGCCCGGCAATGAGGCGCGCACGCTGATGGTGGGGAAATCCACTTCCGGCAGCGGTGCCACCGGCAACAGGTTGAACGCCAGCACGCCAAACAACGCCAGCCCGACCGCCAATAACGTGGTGGCAATCGGGCGTTGGATAAACGGCGCGCTAAGGTTCATCGCGGTAGGCCTCAACCGCAGTCGGCCGACGACTGAAACGCCGCTCCAGGCCGTGCATCGCGAGGAAGATCACCGGCGTCGAAAACAGTGTCAGCAACTGGCTCAAGAGCAGGCCACCAATGATCGCGATCCCCAGCGGGTGCCGCAGTTCGGAACCGATCCCGGTGCCAAGAGCCAACGGTACGGCGCCGAACAACGAGGCCATGCTGGTCATCAGGATCGGCCGGAATCGCAGCTCGGCGGCCTGACGGATCGCCGCCACCGGGTCCAACCCGCCCTTGCGTTCTAGCTCCAGGGCGAAGTCGACCATCATGATGCCGTTCTTCATGACAATACCGATCAGCAGCACGATGCCGATCAAACCGATGATGTCGAACTGCGTACCGGTGATCAGCAACGCCAGCAATGCGCCCAGCGCGGCCGATAGCAAGGTGGAAAGAATCGTCACCGGGTGCACGAAACTCTCATACAGAACCCCCAACATCAGGTACACCACGATCACAGCAGCCAGTACCAGGAACACCTGATTGGACAGCGACGCCTCAAACGTCGCCGCCGCCCCTTCCAGATTGGCCTGCACCGACAGCGGCAGGCCAGCCTTGGCTTCGATGTCCTGAAGCCGCGTTACGGCAGCGCCCAGGGTTTGGCGCGGCGCCAGGTTGAACGACACATCGGCATAGGGAAATTGGCCCAGTCGATTGAGGGTCACCGGCGCCCGAATCACTTGCATGGTCGCCATACTCGACAGCGGCGCCACGCCACCCGACGGGATGTCGACGTACAGCCCGGTCAGCAGGTCGGCCAGATTGCGCGGCGGGTGATCGGTGGCGATCACCACGTGATATTGGTTGAGCTGGGTGTAAATGGTCGACACCTGACGCTGGCCAAAAGCGTCGTACAGCACATCGTCGATGGCCTGCGGCGTGACGCCCAAACGTGAAGCGGTGGCACGGTCGACGTTCAGCTGAATCTGATTGCCGAACTGCATTGCCTGACTTTGCACGTCAGTGAACATCGGGTCTTGCTTGATCGCCGCCAACAGCTTGTTGGTCCATAACTCCAGTTCGTCAGGATCGGTGGCCTGCAGGCCCAAACGATAACTGGTGGTCGACACCGTGGCATCGAGAGTCAGGTCTTGCACGCTGTGCAGGTACAGGCGAATCCCGGCATCGTCATCGTTGGCATCGGACAGCCGACGAATCACCACCGCACTGCTGTCACGGTCACCATGTGGCTTGAGGTTGATCAGCAGGTTGCCCTGATTGATGGTCGGGTTGGTCTGATCGATACCCACGAAAGACGACAGGCTCGCCACCGCCGGATCTTTCAAAATGCGCGCCGCCAGCCGCTGTTGTTCAACTTGCATCTGCTGAAAGGAAATGGTCGGCGACGCTTGGGAAATACCCTGGATCAGCCCGGTGTCCTGCGCGGGGAAAAAACCCTTGGGCATGATCACAATAATCAACAACGTCAGGAGCGCGGTGAGCACCACTGAAATCAGGGTCAGGCCACGGTGCAGCAGCACCCAATCCAGGCCTTTGACGTAATAGCCATTGATGCGATCGAAAAAGTCGACCCGGCGTTCTTCCTTTTTGTGCTTGAGCATCCGCGAACACATCATCGGCGTCAGCGTCAGGGAAATCAGGGCCGAGATAACAATGGTCACCGCCACGGTCATGGCGAATTCGCGAAACAGCCGCCCTACGACGTCGCCCATGAACAGCAGCGGAATCATCACCGCGATCAGTGCGATGGACAGCGAAATAATGGTGAACCCGATCTGTTCCGAGCCCTTTAGCGCGGCCTCCATCGGTGAGTCGCCGGCCTCGATGTAGCGGGTGATGTTTTCGATCATGACGATGGCGTCATCGACCACAAAACCGATGGCGATGGTCAGCGCCATCAGCGTCAGGTTGTTCAGGGAAAACCCCAGGCCGTAGGCCACCGCCAGCGTACCCACCAGCGTCAGCGGTACCGTCACGGCAGGAATAATCGTCGCCGGGACATTGCGCAGGAACAGGAAAATCACGATCACCACCAACAGCACCGCCACGCCCAGTTCGTACTGCACATCGGTGACCGAAGCGCGGATGGTTTGCGTGCGGTCGGTGAGCACCGCGACTTTGAGCGTGGCCGGCAGGCTGGCGCGCAGCTTGGGCAACAGTTGTTGCACCCGATCAACCACGTCGATCACGTTGGCGCCGGGTTGGCGTTGGATATTGAGCACAATCGACGGCGTGCTGTCGGTCCAGGCAGCCTGACGCGGGTTTTCCGGGCCTTGGGTGGAAGTGGCAATCTGCGACAGACGGATTGGCGCGCCATTTTTGTAAGCGATCACCAGGTCGCGGTATTCCTCGGCTGACTGCAACTGGTCGTTGCTGCCGATGGAATACGCCTGGTATTTGCCATCAATGTTGCCCTTGGCCTGGTTGACGTTGGCAGTGCCCAGCGAGGTCCGCAGGTCATCAATGGACAGCCCCAGGTTGTTCAGCGCCGAGGTGTTGGCCTCGACCCGCACGGCCGGGCGCTGGCCGCCACTGATGGTCACCAGGCCAACGCCGGTAATTTGCGAAATCTTCTGCGCCAGACGCGTGTCCGCCAGGTCCTCGACCTTGGTGAGCGGCAACACGTCGGAGGTCAGCGACAGCGTCAGCACCGGCGCATCGGCCGGGTTGACCTTGCTGTACACCGGCGGATACGGCAGGTTGGCCGGCAGGAAAGTGCCGGCGGCGTTGATCGCGGCCTGCACCTCCTGTTCGGCGACGTCCAGTGACAACGACAAATCGAATTGCAGGGTCACCACCGATGCGCCGTCGGAGCTGGTGGAGTTCATCGACTTGAGCCCCGGCATCTCGCCGAGCTGACGCTCGAGCGGTGCGGTGATCGACGAACTGATGACCTCGGGGCTGGCGCCAGGGTATTGGGTAAACACCTGGATGGTCGGGTAATCGACTTCTGGCAACGCCGACACTGACAGCAGGTGATAACCGAGCAACCCGAGTAACAACACCGCCACCATCAATAGTGTGGTGGCCACCGGGCGTTCGATAAAAGGGCGCGAGACGTTCATGACTGGCACTTCCTCACTGTGCGACGACCTTCACCGCCGAGCCGTCATCCAGTTTGTCCGCACCCTCGGTGACCACCCGCTCGCCTTGCTTCACGCCATTGTCGAGAATCGCCGAGACGTCGCCCGTGGCCGGCCCGGTCTTGACGTTGCGCAGGCTGACCTTGTTGCCGGGGTCGACCACCACAAACACGAAATCGCCCTTGCTGCCGTGCTGGATCGCCCGGGTCGGGACCACGGTGATTTGTGCCAGCGTGTCGGCCTTGAGCCGGGCATTGACGAACTGATTGGGGAACAGCGCCGTGCCCGAATCATCGAACTGGGCCTTGACCTTGATCGTGCCGGTGCTGGTGTCCACCAGATTGTCCAGCGCCAGCAGGCTGCCGGTCGCCAGCAAACTGTGCTTGTTGCGATCGTAGGCCAGCACGGTGACCGCACCTTTGGCCATCGCCTGATTGATCGCCCCCAAGTCATCTTCGGGCACGGCGAAGATCACCGTCGCCGGGGTCATCTGGGTAATGACTGCGATACCGGTCGTACTGCTGGTGGTGACGTAGTTGCCAGGATCTACCCCGCGCAAGCCGACCACGCCATCGACCGGTGAGGTAATTGTGCAGTAACCGACCTGCACCTCAAGGTTCTGCACGCTACCCTGATCCGAGGCGACCGTGCCTTGCAGTTGTTGCACCAGGGAGGCTTGGGTATCGAGGGTTTGCTGGGTGGTGGAGCCAACCTTGATCAACTCGCGATAACGCGCAAGATCGCGCATCGCATTGCTCAGCAGCGCCTGATCATGCATGAGCGTGCCTTTGGCCACCGCCAGTTGCGCCTTGAGTGCGCGGTCATCGATGCGGGCGATGACCTGGCCTTTGCGCACTTGCTGGCCCTCATTGAATTCGACTGAACTGAGAATGCCATTGACCTGGCTGATCACCGTCACGCTGCGGGTCGGTGTGACCGTGCCCAGCGCGTCGATGTACACCGGCACGTCCTGCAATTTGACGGCGACCGCAGCCACCGGTTCGGCGGGGGGCGGTGGTCTGGTTTTGTGCTGCGCGCTGATCAGGTACAACCACAAGGCAAGCGCCAATAACAGCAGCACGCCGATAACCAGCAAGAACTTGCCCCGCCTGCGTTTATCCATCGCTGCCACTTCCCACCTGATCGCTGCCTAGACTCTAGCAGCGCCTGCGATGGCAGCCAGATCGACGGCACGTTTGTTCAGGCGGGCGACAGACTGATACGACGAGCAGCCCGACCAGGCATTCTTGAGCGCCGCGCGAGGCCGGTGCTACCATGCGCAACCGCCAGTACAGGCAAGGAACCACCTGGTTTATGAGCACTATCCGCGAGCGCAACAAAGAACTGATCCTGCGTGCCGCCAGTGAAGAATTTGCCGACAAGGGCTTCGCTGCGACCAAAACCAGTGACATCGCAGCCAAGGCGGGATTGCCCAAGCCCAACGTCTACTATTACTTCAAATCCAAGGAGAACCTCTACCGCGAGGTCCTGGAAAGTATCATCGAGCCGATTCTGCAGGCCTCGACCCCTTTCAACCCGGATGGCGTACCCAGCGAAGTGCTGAGTGGCTACATCCGCTCGAAAATCCGTATCTCGCGCGACTTGCCCTTCGCCTCCAAGGTGTTCGCCAGTGAAATCATGCACGGCGCCCCGCACCTGAGCCCCGACCTGGTCGAGCAACTCAACAGCCAGGCCAAGCACAACATCGACTGCATCCAGACCTGGATCGACCGCGGCCAGATAGCCACCATCGACCCCAACCACTTGATGTTCAGCATCTGGGCCGCCACCCAGACCTACGCCGACTTCGACTGGCAGATTTCGGCAGTGACGGGCAAAGCGAAGCTCGACGAAGCGGATTACGAGGCCGCAGCGCAAACGATTATCCGGTTGGTGTTGAAAGGGTGTGAGCCAGACTGATACACCGCGTCGGCTTCATCGCCAGCAGGCTGGCTCCCACAGGGGATCACCTTTGATCCACCATTCTGTAGAAGGAGCCAACCTGCTGGACTCCACACTGCAGCTCCTGCAACCACAAATACCCTGTGGGAGCCAGCCTGCTGGACTCCACACTGCAGCCCCTGCAACCACAAGTACCCTGTGGGAGGCTGCCTGCTGGGATCCACACTGCAGCTCCTGCAACCACAAATACCCTGTGGGAGCCAACCTGCTGGACTCCACACTGCAGCTCCTGCAACCACAAATACCCTGTGGGAGCCA
>NZ_JBNQGB010000001.1:0-135689 GCF_050321825.1 Gordonia sp. IEGM753 | reverse complement strand
TCCACACTGCAGCTCCTGCAACCACAAATACCCTGTGGGAGCCAACCTGCTGGACTCCACACTGCAGCTCCTGCAACCACAAATACCCTGTGGGAGCCAGCCTGCTGGACTCCACACTGCAGCTCCTGCAACCACAAATACCCTGTGGGAGCCAGCCTGCTGGCGATGAAGGCAACTCGGCCTCAGATCAAACCCAAATCGCATCCCACAGCGGATAGTCGCCAAGCTTCTGGACTAATCCAGCCCGCAATGGGTTGGCGACAACATACCGAGCAAGCTTCACCAGATCCTCTTCGCGGCGCAGTGCTCGGTCATGAAAGCCCTTCTGCCAGAGACTGATGCTGCGGCCCGCTGACTGATTCACCGCTTTGGTGCTGAGTGATTTGGTCTTCTGCATCAGATCACCCAACGACCCCTGATGTAACTCGACCAGCCAATGAAAGTGATCTGGCATGACAACCCATGCCAATGAGTTGGCGCGGCCCTGGTCTTGAGCAGCCCGAAATTGAGCGACGACCACTCGCCCCAGGGCAAAATCCTTGAAGACAGGTTTTCTATCGAGTGTGTTGGTGGTCAGCAAATAAATGCGGTTTGGCTCGGCATACCGGCCAAGGCGCAAGCGATGTGAAGCGGGAAGATCTGGCATTCCTTTGCCCTTTTCATGAGGAGGTCATGAAGAAGGCTAGACCTGAGACTGCTAGAGGATAAGGCAGACTCTTAGCGGGATGTGTCTGGGAGATTGCTATCGCGAGCAGGCTCGCTCCCACAGGGGATCTGCGTCGCACACAGAATCGGTGGTTGAAACAGGCTCCATTGTGGGAGCGAGCCTGCTCGCGATAGCGGTCTTTCAGCAAAAGATGTCGACTGATCCAACGCTATCGCGAGCAGCCTGCTCGCGATAGCGGTTAATCATTCACCTCCGGATCAAGCAGTAACCCCAGCATCTGCCCGCAACCCCGATGCCTCTATCGCATTGATCGCGCATTGTTCATCGACATCCGACAGATCACCGCTGATCCCCACCGCGCCCAACACATTGCCGTCATGATCGCGAATCAACACGCCGCCCGGTGCCGGCACCACGGTGCCCTGCCCCAGGCTATTGAGTGCGGCGATAAACGCCGGGCGCTGTTGTGCGTCCAGCGCCAGCAGGCGTGAACCCTTGCCCAGCGCGATGGCGCCCCAGGCTTTGCCGATGGCGATCTGCGGGCGCAGCAGGCTGGCGCCGTCTTCGCGTTGCAGACTCACCAAATGCCCACCGGCATCCAGTACAGCAATGGTCAAGGGTGCTGCGTTGATTGCACGTGCAGCGGAGATGGCCTGACTGGTCAGGTTAACTGCGACTTTCAAGGTTAAAGCACTCATGGGGCCGTCCTCATTTTGTTTTTCGGAAAGTCGTTGATCTGCTTTTTCTCTCAGCAGTTCGCTGCAACAAATAGAACACAATGAGTAATTCTTTTGTATACAATAATTATCGAAAAGAGCCACATGCGACGAAAAGCCACAGTCAAACTGGCTTCCGACGAATGAAACAGTCGCTTGAGAAAATGGATTGACCTGCGCCGTCCGCCGTGAATAAACTCTGCGCAAAGCCACTTGTATACAATTACAAAACGTAAGAGGCACCAAAAGCATGAGCAAAATGAGAGCAATCGAAGCCGCCGTTCTGGTGATGCGCCGTGAAGGGGTTGATACCGCTTTTGGCATCCCGGGCGCCGCGATCAACCCGCTGTACTCCGCCTTGCAAAAGGTGGGTGGCATCGATCACGTCCTCGCTCGCCACGTTGAAGGCGCCTCGCACATGGCCGAGGGCTACACCCGCACCAAGGCTGGCAACATTGGCGTGTGCATCGGTACTTCGGGGCCTGCCGGCACCGACATGGTCACCGGTCTCTACAGCGCTTCGGCGGACTCGATCCCGATTCTGTGCATCACCGGGCAAGCACCGCGCGCCCGTATGCACAAAGAAGACTTTCAAGCTGTCGACATCACCGCCATCGTCAAGCCTGTGACCAAGTGGTCGACCACGGTCATGGAGCCAGGCCAAGTGCCGTATGCGTTCCAGAAAGCATTCTATGAAATGCGTTCCGGTCGCCCGGGCCCTGTGCTGATCGACCTGCCGTTCGACGTGCAGATGGCTGAAATCGAATTTGATATCGACGCCTACGAACCACTGCCTCTGGCCAAGCCAAGCGCTAACCGCGTGCAAATCGAGAAGGCCCTGGCCATGCTCGATCAGGCTGAGCGCCCGTTGCTGGTTGCCGGTGGCGGCATCATCAACGCCGATGCCAGCGAATTGCTGGTCGAGTTCGCCGAGCTGACCGGTATCCCGGTTATCCCGACCCTGATGGGCTGGGGCTCCATTGCGGACGATCACCCGCTGATGGTCGGTATGGTCGGCCTGCAAACCTCGCACCGTTACGGCAACGCAACGATGCTCAAATCCGATGTGGTATTGGGTGTCGGCAACCGCTGGGCCAACCGCCACACCGGTTCGATTGACGTGTACACCGAAGGCCGCAAGTTCATCCACGTCGACATCGAACCGACGCAAATCGGCCGCGTGTTCACCCCGGACCTGGGCATCGTTTCCGACGCTGCTTCAGCGCTGACCGTGTTCATTGAAGTCGCCCGTGAATGGCAAGCCGCCGGCAAGCTGAAAAACCGCAGCGCCTGGCTGCAAGATTGCCAGCAGCGCAAAGCCAGCCTGCACCGCAAGACTCACTTCGACAACGTGCCGGTCAAGCCGCAGCGCGTTTACGAAGAGATGAACCAAGTGTTCGGCAAAGACACTTGCTACGTCAGCACCATTGGTCTGTCGCAGATCGCCGGCGCGCAGTTCCTGCACGTATACAAACCACGCCACTGGATCAACTGCGGCCAGGCCGGCCCGCTGGGCTGGACCATTCCGGCAGCACTCGGCGTGGTCAAGGCTGATCCGACCCGCAAGGTTGTGGCGCTGTCGGGTGACTATGACTTCCAGTTCATGATCGAAGAATTGGCCGTGGGCGCGCAGTTCAAACTGCCCTACATCCACGTCGTGGTTAACAACTCGTACCTGGGGTTGATCCGTCAGGCTCAGCGCGGTTTTGACATGGACTACTGCGTGCAGTTGTCTTTCGACAACCTCAACGCTCCAGAGCTCAACGGCTACGGTGTCGATCACGTGGCCGTTGCCGAAGGCCTCGGCTGCAAGGCGCTGCGAGTGTTCGAACCGGGTCAGATCCAGCCTGCCCTGCGCAAGGCTCAGGAGCTGATGGAGGAGTTCAAGGTGCCGGTGATCGTCGAGATCATTCTGGAGCGCGTAACCAACATTTCCATGGGCACCGAGATCAACGCCGTCAACGAATTCGAAGACCTGGCACTGGTCGGCAACGACGCGCCGACGGCGATTTCGCTGCTCGATTAACAGCTGATCGTTCCCACTGTGGGAGCGAGCCTGCTCGCGATGAGGCCGGCACATTTAACATTGATGTTGAATGTGCCACCGCTATCGCCAGCAGGCTGGCTCCCACAGGGGATCTGCACACATTTACGGGAGACCACCATGCCGCGTTTCGCAGCCAACCTGTCCATGCTGTTCACTGAGCAGGATTTTCTTGCCCGTTTCGAAGCCGCCGCCAAGGCTGGTTTCAGTGGTGTGGAATACCTGTTCCCTTACGATTTCAGCTCTGGCGAAATCAAAGCCACACTTGAGGCCAACGGCCTGACCCAGGTGTTGTTCAACCTGCCGGCCGGTGACTGGGCCAAGGGTGAGCGCGGTATCGCGTGCCTGCCGGACCGGGTTGAAGAGTTTCGCGCCGGTGTCGACCTGGCCATCGCTTACGCCGAGGTGCTGGGCAACACGCAGGTCAACTGCCTGGCCGGTATTCGTCCACACGGCGTAGACGATGCCACCGTGGAAAAAACCTTCGTCAGCAACCTCAAGTACGCGGCCGACAAGCTGCAAGCGGCGGGCATCAAACTGGTGATGGAAGCGATCAACACTCGCGACATCCCGGGTTTTTACCTGAACAACACCGCGCAGGCCCTGTCGATTCGCGAGCAAGTGGGCAGCGCCAACCTGTTCCTGCAATACGACATCTATCACATGCAAATCATGGAAGGCGACCTGGCTCGCACGCTGCAATCGCACCTGGGCGAAATCAACCACGTGCAGTTGGCGGACAACCCGGGGCGTAACGAACCAGGCACCGGCGAAATCAACTACCGCTTCCTGTTCGAACACCTGGACCGCATCGGCTATCAGGGCTGGGTTGGCTGTGAGTACAAGCCACTGACCACCACTGAAGCCGGTTTGAGCTGGCTGAAAACACATAACGCGATCTGAGATTAATGTCGGGCCCTTGTGGCGAGGGGATTTATCCCCGTTCGGCTGCACAGCAGTCGTGAAACCGGTACATGCGGTCTGACTGAGTCGCCGAAAAACAAGTGCCGCTTCGCGGCCCAACGGGGATAAATCCCCTCGCCACAAAGCTCGCCGACTCAGGGTCGGGAGCTAGAAAAAAACAAGAGGAATTTCTCATGGCTAAAATCGGATTTATCGGCACCGGCATCATGGGCCACCCAATGGCGGCGAACCTGCAAAAAGCAGGTCACACACTGTTCCTGTCGGCGCACCACGACGCCGCGCCCGCGGACCTGGTGGCCGCAGGCGCAATCGCGTTGGCGAACCCGAAAGAAGTCGCCCAGGAAGCCGAATTCATCATCATCATGGTGCCGGATACCCCGCAGGTCGACGACGTGCTGTTCCGCGCCGACGGCGTTGCTGCCGGTGTCAGCAAGGGCAAAGTCGTGATCGACATGAGCTCGATCTCGCCAACCGCTACCAAAGCTTTCGCCGCCAAAGTCAATGCCACTGGCGCGCAATACCTCGACGCACCAGTGTCTGGCGGTGAAGTCGGCGCTAAAGCCGCCACCCTGAGCATCATGGTCGGTGGCGATGCCGATGCGTTCGAACGCGTACTGCCGCTGTTTCAGGCGATGGGCAAGAACATCACCCTGGTCGGTGGCAACGGCGACGGTCAAACCGCGAAAGTGGCCAACCAGATCATCGTTGCACTGAACATTCAGGCCGTGGCCGAAGCGCTGCTGTTCGCCTCCAAGAACGGCGCAGATCCAGCCAAGGTGCGTGAAGCACTGATGGGCGGTTTCGCTTCGTCGAAGATCCTCGAAGTGCACGGCGACCGCATGATCAAAGGCACCTTCGACCCGGGTTTCCGCATCAGCCTGCACCAGAAGGACCTGAACCTTGCGTTGCAAGGCGCCAAGGAACTGAACATCAACCTGCCGAACACCGCCAACGCCCAGCAAGTGTTCAGCACCTGCGCGGCCATCGGTGGCAGCAACTGGGACCACTCGGCGTTGATCAAAGGCCTGGAACACATGGCTAACTTCTCGATTCGCGAGAAGAACTAAGCCCTTGCCTGAACCTGTGGGAGCTAGCCTGCTTGCGCTGAAATCGACGCGGTGTATTTGATAGACCTCAGCGCCTGAATCGCCAGCAGGCTAGCTCCCACAAGAATCCGGGTAGCTCCACATTTCAATAACAAGAATTCCGGGAGCCCGCCATGTCGGTCGATCCGCAACAATTCCTGCGCGAGCTGTTTGCCACAGCCATCGACGCCGCCCATCCGCAACACGTCCTCGAAGCTCATTTGCCTTCCGATCGCAGCGGCCGGGTGATCGTCATCGGTGCCGGTAAAGCCGCCGCTGCCATGGCCCAGGTCGTCGAGCGCTGCTGGCAGGGTGAAGTGTCGGGCCTGGTGGTCACGCGTTACGGTCACGGCGCCCCGTGTGAAAAAATCGAAGTAGTCGAAGCCGCGCACCCGGTGCCGGACGCTGCCGGCCAAGCCGTTGCCAAGCGTGTTTTTGAACTGGTCAGCAACCTGACCGAAGACGACCGCGTGATCTTTTTACTCTCCGGCGGCGGTTCGGCATTGCTGGCGTTGCCTGCTGCCGGCATCACCTTGGCCGATAAGCAATCGATCAACAAAGCGCTGCTGAAGTCCGGCGCCAGCATCGGTGAGATGAATTGCGTACGCAAACACCTCTCGGCGATCAAGGGCGGCCGTCTCGGCAAGGCCTGCTGGCCTGCCACTGTGTATACCTACGCGATTTCCGATGTGCCGGGCGACCTCGCTACTGTCATCGCTTCGGGCCCGACCGTGGCCGACCCGAGCACGTCTGCCGAAGCGATTTCAATCCTCAAGCGCTATGGCATCGACATTCCAGCCTCGGTACGTAACTGGTTGCTGAGCCCGGAATCGGAAACGGTCAAACCCGGCGATCCGAGCCTGGCGCGCAGTCATTTCCAACTGATCGCCCGCCCCCAGCAATCGCTGGAAGCGGCAGCGGTGAAAGCCCGTCAGGCTGGTTTCAGCGCGCTGATCCTGGGTGACCTGGAAGGCGAATCGCGCGAGGTGGCCAAGGTTCACGCCGGTATCACCCGCCAGGTGATCCAGCATGGCCAGCCATTGGCCGCGCCGTGCGTGATCCTTTCCGGTGGCGAGACCACGGTCACCGTTCGCGGCAATGGTCGTGGCGGACGCAACGCCGAATTCCTGCTCAGCCTGACTGACAGCCTCAAAGGCTTGCCCGGCGTTTACGCGCTGGCCGGCGACACCGACGGCATCGACGGCTCGGAAGACAACGCCGGCGCAATCATGACCCCGGACAGCTACGCCCGCGCCGCAGCACTTGGCCTGAGCGCCAGTGACGAACTCGACAACAACAATGGCTACGGCTATTTCGAGGCGCTGGACGCACTGATCGTCACTGAGCCCACCCGCACTAACGTCAACGACTTCCGCGCCATTCTGATTCTCGAGAGCCCTAAACATGACGCCTGACAAAAAAGTCAAAATCCTCGCCACCCTCGGCCCGGCCACCGATGGCATCGAAGACATTCGCGAATTGGTACAGGCCGGGGTCAATATTTTCCGCCTGAACTTCAGCCACGGTGATCACGCCGACCACGCCCAGCGCTATCAGTGGATCCGTGAAGTCGAGCGCCAGTTGAATTATCCGCTGGGCATTCTGATGGACCTGCAAGGCCCGAAACTGCGGGTCGGCAAGTTCGCCGACGGCAAGGTGCAATTGCATCGCGGGCAGGCACTGCGCCTGGACCTGGACCCGACGCCGGGCGATCAACGCCGCGTCAACCTGCCCCACCCGGAAATCATCGCTGCACTCGAGCCGGGCATGGACCTGC
This sequence comes from Gordonia sp. IEGM753, assembly GCF_050321825.1. Lineage (NCBI taxonomy): Bacteria > Bacillati > Actinomycetota > Actinomycetes > Mycobacteriales > Gordoniaceae > Gordonia > Gordonia sp. IEGM753. Next base: position 128,476 of record NZ_JBNQGB010000001.1, on the reverse strand, counting down.
TGCTGGATGACGGCAAATTGCGCTTGCGCGTGGTGACCAAGTACTCCGACGCCATCGATACCACCGTGCTCAATGGCGGCGAACTGTCGGACCGCAAAGGCGTGAACGTGCCGCAAGCCGTGCTCGAACTGAGCCCACTGACCGCCAAGGATCGCCGTGACCTGAGTTTCGGTCTGGAACTGGGCGTGGATTGGGTGGCGTTGTCCTTTGTGCAACGTCCGGAAGACATCCGTGAAGCACGCGAACTGATCGGTGACAAAGCGTTTTTGATGGCGAAAATCGAGAAGCCGTCGGCCGTGGCTCAACTGCGGGAAATCGCTGAATTGAGCGACGCAATCATGGTCGCTCGCGGTGATCTGGGCGTTGAAGTGCCGGCTGAAAGCGTGCCGCAAATTCAGAAGAACATCATCACCATCTGCCGCCAGTTGGGTAAGCCGGTGGTGGTGGCGACACAGATGCTGGAATCAATGCGCTTCTCGCCCGCGCCGACCCGCGCCGAAGTGACTGATGTGGCCAACGCAGTCGCCGAGGGTGCTGACGCGGTGATGCTGTCGGCCGAAACCGCCTCCGGCGAATACCCGCTGGAAGCGGTGCAGATGATGAGCAAAATCATCCGTCAGGTGGAAAACGGCCCGGACTATCAGACGCAACTCGACGTCAGCCGGCCGAAAGCCGAGGCCACGGTTTCTGACGCGATCAGTTGTGCGATTCGCCGCATCAGCAATGTGCTGCCGGTGGCGGTACTGGTGAACTACAGCGAATCCGGCGCATCCAGCCTGCGCGCGGCACGCGAAAGGCCAACAGTGCCGATCCTCAACCTGACGCCTAACCTGCAAGCCGCCCGCCGCTTGACCGTGGCGTGGGGCGTGCACTCGGTGGTCAATGATCGGCTGCGCCAAGTGGATGAAGTGTGTTCAACGGCGCTGGAGATTGCGCAAGCGCAAGGCATGGCTCAACGCGGCGATACCTTGTTGATCACCGCCGGTGTGCCTTTTGGGCAGCCCGGGTCGACTAACTCGCTGCGTATCGAGACATTGATCTAGAGCGCCTATTTTGCGCCCCATCGCCAGCAGGCTGGCTCCCACATTGGTTTTGTGTCGATCACGGAATCAAGACTGAACGCAGCTTCAGTGTGGGAGCCAGCCTGCTGGCGATCAGCCGAGGCGCGCTCGACCGACACCGATCCTCTGACAAACAAAAATAAAAATGCCTGCCAACCACTTCAACACCCATTGCCCCGACTGGGCGACGGCACTGCTCAACGGCTTCAGCCAGATTTTCCTCCAGCGTCATCCGCTGTGCGGTTTGCTGTGCCTGTTGGCCATTCTTTTTACCGCACCGGCATTACTCGGCGGTGCGTTGCTGGGCGCTGTCGCCGGTTTACTGACTGCACAACGACGCGGCTATGCCAAGGCTGATCGTCAATCAGGATTGTTCAGTTACAACGGTGTGCTGCTCGGCATGCTGATAAGCCTTTATTTCCCATGGTCAGCGCTGTTGCCGCCACTGATCATCGCCTGTGGCGGACTGAGCGCGATGCTCACTCAGCAATGGCTCAAGCGTGCCCGTGTAAGCCAAGTCGTGCCCGCCTACACGGCGCCCTTCGTGATGTTCAGCTGGTTACTGCTGTGCTTCACCACGCCCTCGACGCAAGCGCATTTGATCGAAATCAAAACGCTGAACATGCTCATCGCCCCCCTCAAAGGCCTGGGCCAGGTGATGTTCCTCGGCCACCCACTGGCCGGGGCGATGATTGCTGCCGGGTTGCTGATCGCCGATCGCCGGGCGTTTTGCTGGGCATTGCTGGCGTCGGTCGCCGGCATGGGCTGGAGCATGCTGCACCACGATTTCTACAGCGCATTGCTCGGCCTCGGTGGTTACAACGCGGTGCTTGCCGCCCTCGCCCTCAGCCAGCATCGCCGTCAGCCCTGGCTGCCGTTGCTGGGTATCGTGTTGACGCTGGTGCTCACGCCCGGTTTCGCCGCACTTAATCTGGCCCCTCTCACCGCACCCTTCATTCTTGCCTGCTGGCTGATTCGTGCCGGTATTCAAGTGTGGCGTCCAGCGCCTGTGCAGAGTGCTCCTTGCGCTACGGGGGAGAATCAACCTAGGCTTCGCTGATTATTGGTTCAGGCGTTACCCATGAACAGCAGCAAAAACTGGCGTGAAGAACTTTACGTCATGGTTTTCCAGAGTGACACCAAGGCAGGACGTCGCTTTGACGGCATCCTGCTGTTAATCATCCTCGCCAGCATCGTCATCGTGATGCTCGACAGCATCGACGCCATCCACCAAAACTACGCCGATCTGTTGGCCTATATAGAGTGGGGCTTTACCTTCGTCTTCGCCGTCGAATACATCCTGCGTTTGTATTGCTCGCCCAAGCCGCTGCGCTACGCGTTCAGTTTTTATGGGTTGGTGGATTTGCTGGCGATCGTGCCTGGCATTCTGGCGCTGTACTACGCCGATGCGCAGTACCTGCTGATTATCCGGATCATCCGGATGCTGCGGATTTTTCGCGTACTGAAACTCAGCCCCTACCTCAAGCAAGCCAACTATTTGATGTCGGCGCTGCGCGGCAGCAAGCAGAAGATCGTGGTGTTCCTGGTCAGCGTCTGCACGCTGGTCACCGTGTTCGGCACGCTGATGTACGTGATCGAGGGGCCCGAACACGGCTTCACCAGCATCCCGAAAGGCATCTATTGGGCGATCGTGACGCTGACAACGGTAGGCTTTGGCGACATCGTGCCGAAGACCCCGTTGGGCCAGGTTATTTCGTCGTTGGTGATGATCACGGGTTACTCGATTATTGCCGTGCCCACCGGTATTTTCACCGCTGAACTGGCCAACGCCATGCGCGGTGAACAGCTGCAACACGATTGCCCGGTGTGCAAGAAAAACAGTCATGAACATGGTGCGGCGTTCTGTTCTCATTGCGGTAACGCACTGTTCAAGAAACTGGAATAAGCAAAGATCTTTTTAATCTTTAAAGGCCTATGTAGGTCCAGCTATAGTCGCTGGCAAATTGCCTCATCATTAAATTAGAACAAGGAATGCGCAGTGAAAAAACTCTTTGGCGCCTCACTTCTGGCCGCTGGCCTGGCACTGTCCAGCATGGCTCAGGCCGCACCGACTCTGCTTAACGTTTCCTATGACGTAATGCGTGATTTCTACAAGGACTACAACACTGCTTTCCAGAAACACTGGCAAGCGACGCACAACGAAAACATCACCCTGCAGATGTCCTTCGGCGGCTCCAGCAAACAAGCGCGCTCGGTAATCGATGGCCTGCCGGCTGACGTCATCACCATGAACATGGCGACCGACATCAACGCCTTGGCAGACAACGGCAAACTTGTACCGGAAAATTGGGTCACGCGCCTGCCAAATAACAGCGCGCCGTTCACCTCGGCCACCGTGTTCATTGTCCGCAAAGGCAACCCGAAAGCCTTGAAAGACTGGCCGGACCTTTTGAAGGACGGCGTACAAGTGATCGTTCCCAACCCGAAAACTTCGGGCAACGGCCGTTACACTTACCTCTCGGCCTGGGGTTACGTGCTGAAAAACGGCGGCGATGAAAACAAGGCCAAGGAATTTGTCGGCAAGTTGTTCAAGCAAGCACCCGTGCTCGACACCGGTGGCCGCGCAGCAACCACAACCTTCATGACCAACCAGATCGGCGATGTGCTGGTGACCTTCGAAAACGAAGCCGAAATGATTGCCCGCGAATTTGGTCGTGACCAGTTCGAGGTGATCTACCCAAGCGTTTCCGCCGAAGCCGAGCCGCCCGTGACAGTGGTCGATAAAGTCGTCGACAAGAAAGGGACTCGCGCCGTTGCCGAGGAATACCTGAAATACCTGTGGTCGCCTGAAGGTCAGGAAATTGCAGCCGCCAACTACCTGCGCCCACGCGACCCAGCCGTGCTGGCCAAGTACACCGACCGCTTCCCGAAAGTTGATTTCCTGTCGGTAGAAAAAACATTCGGTGACTGGCGCACCGTACAGAAGACCCACTTCAATGACGGCGGCATCTTCGATCAGATCTACACCCAGTAACTGGCGACCTCAATGAAAAAGGCGACCTGCGAAGGTCGCCTTTTTTGTGGGCGACATACCTACGTCATGGGATAACCGCCTCTACCTCAATCTCGATGAGCCACTCGGGCAACGACAAACCACTGACGATGACCCATGACGATGCTGGAGGATGATTCGCAAATGTCTCGAGCAATACTTGGGTGATTTGATCCTGCCCATCACGAGCAGACTCTGCAATGTAGATCCGCATCATGACGACGTGACTCAAGTCTGCATTCGCATCAGCCAGCAGGGCCCGGATATTTTCGAAGGCCTTTTCTGTCTGCCCCCGCAGGCTTTGGCAAACAGTACGCTCGTGCTCGTCTACGCCGACCTGACCCGATAACAACAAGCGACGCCCGCCGCTCACCTCCACGGCTTGACTGAAACCATATTGGAGGGAGTTGAAAACGGATGAAGGATTCAAAGTTGATTTTTGCATGGGGGTTTCCGGCTTTTTGTCTGACCGAAAAACCTAAACCAACATCCGTCACCGGGCCACTTAAAACGGGCCTGACGCAACAAAAGGAAACCTATTTGCCTGAAATCTCTGTAGGTGAACAGAGGGCAACGTTCTGACCGATGGAATCGCTGGCAAGCCAATTTCTACATTCCGGCACTGGATGCCGATATTTTGCAAAACCTGTAGGAAACCGGCTTGCCGGTGATGGCATGCTTACGGTGGCTTACATCGGAGGCGTTACGCCATCCTTACCGGCCGAGATTGATTGTGCGGTTAGCGTGCCATCGGCGCCTTGGGTGACGAACGTCACGATCTTCACGCCGGGTTTCAGCAAGCTGCGGTCACCGGGCATCAAGTTGACGATCGGCACGTCTTCCGGCACCAGAATCTTCTGCTGGCCGCCCTTGTAGTTAACGGTCAGGACGCGGCCATTGCTGACCACCAGATCGCCCACACTGCCATTGGTCATGCTGCTGCCCTTGACCAGGTCAAACGGGCGGTGGCCATCACCGCTGCCCGCCAGTTCAGGTGGAAACACGTGAACCTCCAGGGCCTTCAGCGTGCCATCGTCCTGCGGTATCGCAGCGGAACCGATGTAGCTGCCGGGTTTGATGTCTTCGATATTGGCCAAGGTCACGGCGCGAACCTTGGTGTCCGGGGTCAGGTTGATCACCACATTTTCACCGCTGTTGGCGTGAACCTTCAGTGCGTCCGGGCTGACCCCGGTGATCTCGCCGCGCACGCCAATGCGCAGGCCTGGCGCGTCTTCAGCTTGCGCCAGGGTTACGCCGAACACAGTGATCAGGGTAATTGCAGAAACGTGGCGGATGAGGTGACCGAACATCGCATTCATGGAAGTACCTTGCGGTGATGAAACGGGAACGTGAACATAAGCACGCTATCGAACAAGATGTAAGTGAATGTATCATCGCTGCACACGCTCGATGTGTGATTCATCGATGGGCGTCCTGCTTCATTCATTGCGCAACGTAATGATGACTATCACTACGACCCCTCTTCCGCCGTTGTTGCCTTGCCCTTAGCCTGCGCGCATCCCCTATTCCGTTCAGCGAGAAACGTCATGACTCAAGCAAACCAGGCACCTCACGGTGCCGCGACAATGACACGAGGCATGGTGCTGCTGTTCGCCTTCTGCTGTGGCGCGATTGTCGCCAACATTTACTACGCACAGCCAATCATCGGTTTGATCGCACCGGACATCGGCCTGTCCAGCACCATGGCCAGCCTGATCGTTTCGCTGACCCAGATAGGTTATGCGTTGGGCCTGTTCTTCCTCGTGCCGCTGGGTGACTTGCTGGAGAATCGCCGGCTGATGATCATCACGACGCTGGTGGCGATTGCGAGTTTGCTGGGGGCGGCATACACCGATCAGCCAAACGTGTTTTTGCTGATTTCATTACTGGTCGGATTCAGCTCGGTGTCGGTGCAGATCCTGATTCCTCTGGCTGCTCATCTGGCACCGGAAGAATCCCGAGGCCGGGTGGTTGGCGGGATCATGGGTGGTTTACTGCTGGGTATTCTGCTGGCGAGACCGGTCTCCAGCGTGGTGGCTGACCATTTCGGCTGGCGCGCGATGTTCATCATTGCGGCAGTGTTGATGGCGGCCATCAGCATCGTACTGGCGCTGACCATTCCCAAACGCAAACCCGATCACAGCGCTTCGTATGGTCAATTGCTGGGTTCGCTGTGGACGCTCTTGCGCCAACAACCGGTGCTGCGTCAGCGGGCGTTTTACCAGGGCTGCATGTTTGCCACGTTTAGCCTGTTCTGGACGGCAGTGCCGCTGGAACTGGCGCGTAATCATGGTTTGTCGCAAACCCAGATCGCGATATTCGCCCTGGTCGGAGCCATCGGCGCCATCGCCGCCCCGATTGCTGGCCGCTTGGCCGACGCTGGCCACACCCGCATTGCCTCGCTGCTGGCCCTGCTGTTTGCCAGCCTGAGCTTCCTGCCGGCATTCATACATCCGGTCTACAGCGTTATTGGTTTGGCGGTGACCGGCGTGGTGCTCGACTTCTGCGTGCAGATGAACATGGTGCTCGGCCAGCGTGCGGTGTACGCCCTCGACGCCAAAAGCCGCAGCCGCTTGAACGCGTTGTACATGACCAGCATCTTCATCGGCGGCGCTTTTGGCTCCTCGGTGGCAAGTCCGGTCTATGAACATGGCGGCTGGTTGTGGATCGTGATTGTCGGCAGCGCATTCCCGCTGTTGGCGTTGTTAAGGTTCTTGAGTGTTTCGCACAAACGTTCGCTGGCCACGGCATAAAGACTCAACGACATCGCGGGAGGAAACATACCCCAAGGTAAACCCGGATTACACTCAATGCAGCGAGCCTGAAGGTGCGCCACGTTATCAAGGAGATCTCATGACCCGACGTACGTTTCTCATCACCGGTGCCAGTAAAGGCATTGGCCGGGCGGTGGCCGAGCATCTGGACCGAGCCGGCCACCGTGTGGTTGGTATCGCCCGCACGCCTGATTTGAGTTTTCCCGGCATTCTGTTTCCGCTGGACCTGAGCGACAGGGTCCTGACGCAGCAAGTGTTGGCGGATCTGGCGCGAACTTACGAATTTGATGGGCTGGTAAACAACGTAGGCCTGGTTCGACCGCAAGTGCTTGGCGAAATCGACCTGGATACGTTCGACGATGTGATGCGGGTCAATCTGCACTCGGCCCTGCAAGCCACTCAGGCACTGTTACCCCACATGCGCACCAAGGGCTGGGGCCGCGTGGTGAATATTTCCAGCCTGACCGTGCTTGGCATCACCCAACGCACTGCGTACGCAGCAGCCAAAGCGGCGTTGATCAGCTTCACCCGGTCCTGGGCACTGGAACTCGCACACACAGGCGTCACGGTAAATGCGGTCGCCCCCGGTCCGACTGAAACCGAACTGTTTCGTGCCAACAACCCGCCGGGCAGCGAAGGCGAAGCTCGGTACCTGGCCGGCGTGCCGATGGGTCGTTTGGGGCAGCCGCAGGAGATTGCAGCTGCGATTGCCTTCCTGTTATCAGAGCAGAGCGGGTTTATTACCGGGCAAACGCTGTTCGTCGACGGAGGCTCTTCGATAGGCAAAGCAGCGTTCTAAACAACCACTGCCATTGAGTAGTGGCATAAAAAACGGCGATCCAGAGATCGCCGTTTTTGTTTACTGCCCGTACTGCCTGCCCAACCCGGCCGGCACGCCATGAATATCGGTCTCTTCCCAAGGCCCGTTCGGGCTGATCGACCGGCTCCAGCCATTGCTCCAGCGGTAGTAAGTACGTTGACGGTAGAACGTGTCGGTTTGATCTTCCAGCACATAAACGCCGAGTTTCGCATCCCAATGGCTGTTGCCACCCGGTGGCGGGGCAAAGCTTGCGGAGGTGCGTGGTAGAGGCTTGGCGGGTTTGGCCGGAACGCCCGGTTTACCCGGCGCAGGCACAGGCGACGGTGTAGGGCTGGGCTGTGATGGCGGGATTGGCGGCAGTGGCGTGGGCTCGGGCCGCTGAACCGCACATGCGCTTAACCCCAAGACCAGACTGAGCAGGGTGATACGAGCGATGGCGGTCATAGTGGCGTTTTCCTGTTATTTATCCGGGCTGTCGATGGTCAATTGCTGCGGCGCGGTGGTGGTGCTAGCCAACGGTTGGCTGCGACCGATCCATTCACCGGCAGTCGGTTGACCGGCGCGAGAAATGCGCGCAACCAGTTGGACTTCAGGGAAGTTCGACAGTTTCAACTGCGGCATCATTGCGTCGGCATCGCCCAGTTCGACAGTGACCGGCAAATCGGCAACCGTCAGGCGCTTGGCCGCCAGCGGCGCTGGAGGGCCAGAAGTGGCGCGAGCGAAAATGAACACGCTGTCGCCCGGCAGAACCTTGGCTTTCAGTTCCGGCGCCAGATCAACGCTGACCTTGAGCAACGCGCCGGTTTTGGCCGTCGGTGCCTGGGCAACCTTGCCGCCACTGGCTTCGAGCTTCTCGGTAGCGCGGGTAATCCCGCCTTGCAGCGCAGAACGTGAATTGTCATCGGGCGGCAGCTGCGCCAACAGCCGATTCCAATAGTCGATGGCGTCTTGATAGCGCTCACTTTCAAACGCGGCAATGCCCAGCAGACCCAGGCTGGTGACTTCCTTCGGATCGGCTTTGAGCGCTTCGTCGGTTAATGCCTGAATCTTGTCCGACCATTTCTTGTTGTCAGCAAAATACTGGGCTTGTGCCCATTGCCCCAACAACTCCGGCTGACGGCCCGCCAGGTTCACCGTGCGTTCGAAGATTTTCGCCGCATCCGCCGGACGATCCTGAGCCATGTAAGTACGACCCAAGAAGTACAAACCTTCAGCCGAGTCGGGCTGAGCGGCCACTGCGCGCTCTAGGCGATGGGTCATTTCTTCCATCGACTGCGGTGCCTGGGCAAATTCGCGGGTCAGTTCGACTTTATCGCTGGCACCGAAATGCAGGTAAAGCCCAAGGCCGATGACCGGCACCAGAATCGCCGCCAGCAACGGCAATGGCTTGCCCAACCTGGACACACGCGGCGCGGCAACACCTTCAGTGTCAGCCAGCAGTTCACGTGCCGCTTCAGCGCGGCCGGTGTCCAGTTGCGCGGTATTGAGAACGCCCTCTTCCTGCTGGGTCTGCAACTCAGCCACGCGCTCTTGGTACAGCGCGACGTTCAGGGCGGTACGATCCTCTTCCAACTGAGCGCGGCGGTCACGCAAAACGGGGATCAGCAGAAAACTCAGGGCAACCAGAAGTAGCAGACCTGCAGCGAGCCAGAAATCAATCATTCTTGGTTTTTATCCAACAGGTGGTCGAGGCGCTCGCGCTCCTCGGCAGAAAGCGAATCCGCAGTGTCGGTGCGTTGCACGCGACGACGGCGCACGATCACGGCGATGAGTACGAAGCCGCCCAGCAACAGGCCGGCCGGGCCGAACCAGAGCAGTGCGGTCTTGGCATTCAGGGCTGGGTTGTAGCGGACGAAATCACCGTAGCGGTCGACCATAAAATCAATGATCTGCTGATTGTCCTTGCCCTCGCCCAGCATGCGAAAAATCTCTTTGCGCAGGTCGGCGGCGATCGGGGCATTGGAATCGGCAATGTCCTGATTCTGGCACTTGGGGCAACGCAGTTCTTTGGTCAGCTCACGAAAGCGCTCGCGATCACCTTCTTTGGCGAATTCGTAAGTGTCGATGGCGGCATGGGCCACGCCCGCCATGCTCAGCCCCAATACAGCGGCGGCGATCCAGCGCTTCATGGCTTGGCCTCATCGACCAGCGCCTGATACTTGGCGGCCAGTTTCTCGCGCCAGACCTGCTCGTCGATCACACCGACGTACTTGTCGCGGATAATGCCTTTGGCGTCGATGAAGAAGGTTTCCGGAGCGCCATACACACCGAGATTCAGGCCTAGCGTGCCTTCGTCATCGCGGATATCCAACTGATACGGGTTGTGAAATTCCGCCAACCACTTCAAGGCATCAGCATTGACGTCCTTGTAGTTGATGCCGTAAATCACCACGCCCTGCTGCGCCAGTTTGTTCAATACCGGGTGCTCTACCCGGCATGAAATACACCACGTACCCCAAACGTTGACCAGCGCAGGCTTGCCCAGGATGTCCGCTTTGGTCAGTGTCTTGCCATCTTGCACGGCAGACAGCGAAAACTCCGGGAACGGCTTGCCGATCATCGCCGAAGGTAGCTCGGCCGGGTCCAGATACAGCCCGCGATACAGGAAAACAGCCACCACCAGAAAAAGAGCCAATGGCAACAGCATCAACCAACGTCTCATGCAGTGGCTCCCGTCATGCCGAGTGCATCACGCACGCGGCTTTTCACCTTGACCCGATATCGACGATCCATTGCCGCCAGCAATCCACCGAAACCTGTCAGCAACGCGCCGAACCAGATCCAGCGCACAAACGGTTTGACGTGGACCCGCACGGCCCATGCGCCATCGCCCAGCGGTTCACCGAGTGCTACGTAAAGGTCACGGGTGAAGCCGGCGTCGATCCCGGCTTCGGTCATTACCGAGTTCTGCACGGTATACAGACGTTTTTCCGGGTGCAGCACGCTCACTTCCTTGCCGTTGCGAATCACCCGGATAGTGCCTTTGTCCGAAGTGAAGTTCGGGCCTTCGAAGTGCTTGGCACCCTCGAACACGAAGTGGTAACCGGCAAGATCCATCGACTCGCCCGGCGCCAGGCGCAGATCGCGCTCGGCACTGTTCTGGCTCGACAGCACGACGCCCAGTGCGCAAATAGCGATGCCCAAGTGCGCAACCTGCATGCCCCAATAGCTGCGAGTGAGTGTCGGCAGACCTTTGATCAGGCCTTTGTGGCGTGTTTTGTCGAGAATGTCGCGCGCACCGGCCAGCAATACCCAAGCGGCAAGCATGAATGTCGCAATGACCGCCCAATTGAAGTCGCCGTAAGCGATGCCGGCGATAACCGCCAACACAGCGCTGCCGAGCAGGACGGGGGTCAACATGCCCGCCAGCCATTTGACCGGAGTGTCTTTCCAGCGCACCAGCATGCCGACTGCCATGACCACCATCAACAGCGCCATCAACGGGATAAACAAGGCGTTGAAGTACGGTGGGCCTACCGAGAGTTTTGCACCGGTAAGCGCATCCAGAATCAGCGGGTACAAGGTGCCAAGGAGGATCATCGAAGCCGCAACCACCAGCACCAGGTTGTTGCCCAGCAACAGCGTTTCCCGCGACCAGAGGTTAAACCCGACATGGCTCTTGACCACCGGCGCGCGCAGGGCAAACAGCGTCAGCGAACCGCCGACAACAAACAGCAGGAAGATCAGGATGAACACGCCGCGCTCAGGATCGGAAGCAAACGCGTGCACCGAGGTCAGTACGCCGGAACGCACAAGGAAAGTCCCGAGCAAGCTCAACGAGAACGCAGCGATGGCGAGCAACACGGTCCAGCTCTTGAACACCCCACGTTTTTCCGTGACCGCCAACGAGTGAATCAGTGCCGTGCCGACCAGCCATGGCATGAAGGAGGCGTTTTCGACCGGATCCCAGAACCACCAGCCGCCCCAGCCAAGTTCGTAATAAGCCCACCACGATCCGAGCGTGATGCCGATACCGAGGAACGCCCACGCAACGATGGTCCACGGCCGTGACCAGCGAGCCCAAGCGGCGTCCAGACGCCCGCCCAGTAATGCGGCGATGGCGAACGCGAACGCTACGGAGAAACCGACGTAGCCCATATACAGCATCGGCGGGTGAACGATCAGGCCGATGTCTTGCAGCAACGGATTGAGGTCACGGCCGTCCGCAGGAATTTGCGGCAGGATGCGCGCAAACGGGTTGGACGTGAGAATCAGGAACAGCAGGAAACCGGTGCTGATCATGCCCATCACGGCCAACACCCGCGCCAGCATGACTTGCGGCAGCTGTCGGGAAAATATCGACACGGCGAAGGTCCAGCCGCCGAGAATCAATGCCCAGAGCAACAATGAACCTTCGTGAGCCCCCCACACCGCGCTGAATTTGTAATACCACGGCAACGCGCTGTTGGAGTTGCTGGCGACGTAATCCACGGAAAAATCGTCGGTCATGAACGCGTAAGTCAGGCAACCGAAAGAGAACACCAAAAAGGCGAACTGACCCCAGGCCGCAGGCTGAGCGAGGCTCATCCACAAGCGGTCACCGCGCCACGCCCCCAGTAATGGCACGATGGCCTGAACCAGCGCGAAACACAGCGCCAGGATCATTGCCAACTGGCCCAGCTCGGGAATAAAGATTGAGAATGTCATCAGTTAGCCCTCTTTGGCGGGAGTGGGTGCCGACATGCCACTGTCTTTCAGGGCTTTGGTCACTTCCGGCGGCATGTACTTTTCATCGTGCTTGGCCAGTACCTCATCAGCCACTACCACACCTTCAGCGTTGAGCTTGCCGAGAGCGACAATGCCCTGCCCTTCGCGGAACAGGTCCGGAAGGATGCCGCGATAACTGATGGTCACGGACTTGTTGAAGTCGGTGACGATGAATTTCACGTCCAGCGAATCGCCGGAGCGCTGCAACGACCCCTTCTCCACCATGCCGCCTGCGCGGATGCGGGTGTCTTGAGGGGCTTCGCCATTGGCGATCTGGGTCGGTGTGTAAAACAGATTGATGTTCTGCTGCAACGCGCTCAAGGCCAGGCCGACAGCAGCGCCGACCCCGATCAGAATCGCGAAAATGATGATAAGACGCTTTTTGCGCAGCGGATTCACTTGCCGTTCTCCCGGCGCAAACGACGCGCCTCTTGTTGCAGATACCGCTTGCGGGCCACGATCGGCACCGCCACGTTGAAGATCAACACCGCCAGGCAGATGCCATAGGCTGACCAGACATACAGGCCATGATGACCCATGGCGAGGAAGTCGCCGAATGAAGCAAAACTCATCTAACGGCCTCCAGGCTGCTTTGTACTTCAGCTTTCACCCAACTGGCCCGGGCTTCGCGCTTGAGCACTTCAAGACGCATGCGCAGCAACAGCACCGCGCCGAAGAAACAGTAGAAACCGAGCACCGTCAGTAGCAATGGCAGCCACATCTCGGCAGGCATCGCCGGTTTTTCGGTGAGCGTGAAGGTCGCGCCCTGATGCAGGGTGTTCCACCACTCCACCGAGTATTTGATGATCGGAATATTGATCACGCCAACAATGGCCAACACTGCGCAGGCCTTGGCGGCGCTGTCACGATTGCTGATGGCGTTGCCCAACGCAATAAGACCGAAGTACAGGAACAGCAGAATCAACATGGACGTCAGTCGCGCATCCCAGACCCACCACGAGCCCCAGGTCGGTTTGCCCCAGATCGCCCCGGTGACCAGCGCCACGGCGGTCATCCAGGCACCGATGGGCGCGGCACATTGCAGCGCAACGTCGGCCAGTTTCATCTTCCAGACCAGCCCGACAACGCCGCACACGGCAAGCATTACGTAACAGGATTGCGCCAACATCGCGGCTGGAACGTGGATATAGATGATGCGAAAGCTGTTGCCTTGCTGGTAGTCGGGTGGCGCGAAGGCCAAGCCCCAGACAATACCGACGCCGATCAGCAACAACGCCGCGACGCTCAGCCACGGCAGCAGTTTACCGCTGATACCGTAAAACCATTTGGGCGAGCCGAGCTTATGAAACCAGGTCCAGTTCATTACTGTTTCCATCACGGTTGCTCTTGGCTATCGAGAGCCAAGGGTCTGCCTTTACTTCAAAAGAAGTGATCAGTTTCTGATCAGGCCTCATTATTATTCGCCGACGCTGATCTTCAGGCCAGCAGCTATTGCAAAAGGTGTAAGGGTTATCGCCAGGGCGGTCAGGCTACCAAGCCACAAGAGATAACCGGTCGCCGGCATTCCCTGCAAGGCCGCCTGCAAGGCGCCACTGCCAAGAATCAACACCGGGATGTACAACGGCAGAATCAGCAAGGCCAGCAACAGGCCGCCACGCTTCAACCCCACCGTCAATGCTGCGCCCACTGCACCGAGCAAGCTCAGCACCGGTGTACCCAGCAATAAAGAAAGCAGCAACACCGGCAGACAGGCGGTTGGCAAACCGAGCATTAACGCCAGCAGTGGCGCGAGCAAAACCAGTGCCAGACCAGAGAAGGCCCAGTGTGCCAGTACCTTGGCCAAAACCAGAAGAGCCAAGGGGTGCGACGAAAGGACCCACTGCTCAAGGGAACCGTCTTCGAAATCACTGCGGAAAAGCCCGTCCAGCGAGAGCAAAACCGATAAAAGAGCCGCTACCCAGACCAGTCCCGGAGACAAGGTTTGCAACAATTGAGACTCGGGTCCGACGGCCAAAGGGAACAATGCGACGACGATCGCAAAGAACACGAGCGGATTGGCCAGTTCCGCAGGTCGGCGAAACAGCAGTCGGGCCTCACGGGCCACCAATAGGCCGAAAACACTCATACGGCCCAGTTCCCCAAATCAATATCGCGATAGCCGGCAGGCATCCGTGTGAGCGTGTGGTGCGTGGTCAACACGACCATTCCGCCTCGCTCACAGTGCGCAGCCAAATGTTCTTCGAGTTGCGCCACGCCTTGTTTGTCGAGCGCAGTGAACGGCTCATCAAGAATCCACAATGGCGGACTGTCGAGGTACAAACGCGCCAGCGCCACCCGGCGTTGCTGGCCTGCCGACAAGGTGTGGCAAGGTACATCCTCGAAACCGCGCAGCCCGACAGCACCCAGCGCTTGCCAGATGGCGTCATGGCTGGCCGGCTGATGCAAGGCGCATAGCCAGCTCAGGTTCTCTTCGGGCGTCAGCAAATCCTTGATGCCGGCGGCATGGCCGATCCACAACAGGTTGCGAGCCAGTTCACTGCGTTGTTCGCCGAGCGGTTGGCCATTGAGCAACACTTGACCGTCGGTCGGTTGCATCAGCCCCGAGAGCAAACGTAACAGGCTGGTCTTGCCACTGCCGTTGGGGCCACTGATTTGCACCATTTCGCCACTGGCCAGTCTCAAATCGAGATTTTCGAAAAGCAGCCGAAGGTCTCGCTCACAAGCGAGGGCAACGGTTTGCAGGACAGGACTGGTCAAGAGATCAAGGGCCTTTACGGTTCAAGTCGGCAAGGGTGCGGCCGCTACAGAGATGCAGGATAAATGCATTGGCGGCCTGATCCAGAGAGCTGCGTCAAACATTTGCGATGTTTTCAGCGCCTCGGTGACAACGGGGCGGCATTATACATGCCATGCCCTACTCTCAAGAGGGCAATTTCCTCAGGTTGTGACCGCGTATGACAGGCGAAATGAACATCCTCCCACTGCCGCAGACCACACCGACGGCCGCGCGTCCGTTAGTGGTCACTGGCGAGTTGCTGAAGTTACTGACGCCAATGGAGGGCCTGATTACCGCCGGTCAATCTGCCAGGGCCGAAGTGCTGTCACTCAAGCAGGCGGATCAAACCTTTCAACTGTTGCTTAAAGTCACCCTCGACAGCGGCCGTCAAACGACCGTGCAAGCCACCAGCACTCAGCCGCTGCCGCAGGGCACCAGTCTTGCGATCACACAGCCGTCAGCGGGGAGTCTGGCGGTGACGGTGCAACAGGCCATCGCCTCAAGTGTCGCCACCCTCACCCGCATCGACACCGCGCAACTGCCCGCCGGTACGCTGCTGCAAGGCAAAGTGCTGACTTCACAAGTGCTGCCGCAGGTGCCGGGCCAGCCGACGGTGTTTCGCTCACTGGTGAGTTTGCTCAACACGGCGTTCAGCGGCAGTACCCTGAGCATCGACAGCCCGCAACCACTGCGCATCGGCACGCTGCTGAGTGCGCTGGTGGAAGATACCCAAACCCTGAAATTCGTGCCGTTGAGCAGCCGGCAGGACCAATTGGCGGTTGCGCAACAGCTGAACACCCAGCAAAGCCGCCAAGGTTCGCTGGACGGATTGCTCGGCCTACTGCAGAACCTGCCGCAGAGTGACGAAACCTCTGCCGACCTGCGCGCTGCGATCAACAAACTGCTCGCGGGCCTGCCAGACGCGCAGCAACTGAGCACACCTAAAGGTTTGGCCCAGGCGTTGGCCAATAGCGGTCTGTTTCTTGAGGCAAAACTGCTGGTCGGGCAAAACCCGACACTGGCACCAGACATGAAGGGCGATTTGTTGCGCCTGATTGGCCAACTCACACAGAACCTGCCGACCAACACCAACCTCAACGCCATCCTCGCCGCCAATACGTTGGCCCAGACGATGCCAAGTTTCGTGCGCAGCGCCCTCGGCATGCTGGGCCAGGTCAGCGCCAAACAGCAGCCAACCGGTTTTCCATTGCCGCCGCGTTTTTTACAAAGCCTGGATGGCGAAGGCGATCTCGAGCATTTGCTGCGTTTGGCGGCAGCCGCCGTTTCGCGCCTGCAAAGCCATCAACTGTCGAGCCTGGAACAAACCGGTGTCACGGACGATGGTCGGTTGATGAGTACCTGGCAACTGGAAATCCCGATGCGCAACATGCAGGACATCGTGCCTTTACAGGTCAAGTTTCAGCGTGAAGAAGCCCCCGAAAAAGAACCACAAAACGAACGCCGCGACGAACGCGAACCCAAGCAGCAACTGTGGCGCGTGGAGCTGGCGTTTGACATGGAGCCTTTGGGCCCTTTGCAGATCCAGGCGCAACTGATCAAAGGCAGCCTGTCCAGCCAGTTATGGGCCGAACGTCCGTACACCGCGAGCCTGATCGAGAGCAATCTGGTCGGGCTGCGCGAGCGTTTATTGGCCTCTGGCTTGAACGTCGGCGATCTCGACTGCCACCTCGGTACGCCGCCACAAGGCCCGCAAACCCGTCTCGAACAACGCTGGGTCGATGAAACCGCATGAGAAATCCAACCCCGCCACGCCAGGCTATCGCCCTCAAATACGACGGCACTCACGCCCCGACACTCACCGCCAAAGGTGATGACGAACTGGCCGAAGCCATTCTGAAGATTGCGCGCGATTGCGAAGTCCCCATCTACGAAAACGCAGAGCTGGTGCGGTTACTGGCAAGGATGGAGCTGGGCGAGAGTATTCCAGAGGAGTTGTATCGCACGATTGCCGAGATCATCGCGTTCGCGTGGAGCCTGAAGGGCAAGTTTCCGGAGGGCCACGATCCGAACGAACCGATGCTGGAGAAGGACATTACCGAGCGCGGTGATGATTATTGACCTGCCGCGCTGGGTGTATCGCTATCAAATCGAGCGACGTAGCCGGCTTAAATGCTTCAGCCCTTCCAGCACCAGTACCAGCACCGCCAACCAGATCGGCAGATAGGTCATCCATTGCCCGGGTTTCAGCGCTTCACCCAACGCAAGGGATACCGCGACCAATAACACCGGTTCGGCATAGCTCAGTAGCCCGAACAAACTGAACGGCAACAAGCGACTGGCCAGAATATAGGCGTACCCGGCCGCCGCACTGACAATGCCCATGATGGGGACCAGCCAGTAAAGAGCCGGGCGCTGCGCCCCGATTTCGGCCAGTGGATCGCCGCTAAGGACGAACCATAACGCCACGGGAACCATCAGCAGCATGTCCAGCCACAACCCGCCGAGATTGTCCGTGCCGCAACGACGACGCAACACAAAATACAGCGGGTAGCCGAGGGCCACGACCATTGTTGTCCACGAAAAACCACCCGTGCGGTACAGCTCGTTACCCACCCCGATGGCGGCCAGAATGGCCGCCAACTTCTGCAAGTGCGACAGGTGTTCGCCGTAGATGATGCGGCCTGTAAGCACCATTGTCAGTGGCAACAGGAAGTAGCCCAGCGATACATCCAGCGCGTGGCCATTGAGCGGTCCCCACATGAAAATCCACAACTGCACACCGACCAAGGCACTGGTGATCAGCACCCAGAAAATCAGGGAGGGTTTGTTACGAAGACGCTCGACGATCAGAGGTACCCATTTCCAGTCGCCGGAAAGGCAGATGAACAACGTCATGAATGGCAACGAAATGAGCATTCGCCAGCCAAAAATTTCCTGACCATTGAGCGGTGAAAGCAAGGACGTAAAGTAATACAGAACGCCAAACAGGAATGATGCAGATACTGCGAAAACAACACCTTTAGACACAACAGCCTCGACAAAACGCGCATAGATCGAATTGAAGTCGACGCCACAAATAAAGTTTGAAATGACTTACAGGCAAGCATTAAAAATTCGCCACGGAAGTTACTGCACCATGTCAACTTTATGGTTGAGATGCATTCATGAAAACCAGGGCAAAATTAGATGTTTTTATTATATTGCACGAAGTTCATCCGGCACTTTATCGAGCCCGACTTCGGTCATTGATAGAAGGACACTCGGTGCGAGTGCATTCAGGTAAAACGCTGCAACCGTGAGAAACGGCCAAGTGAGAACCCCACATTACGGGGCGTTCGTCTGATCCAGAGTGGAGCAAGACAAATGGTATTTCAGTTTTAACGCAAATCGCCTGAACAAAATATTGCCAGTTGGACAGGGAGGCAAACAATATAGAAAGTGGTGGATTTAGTCCAACAAAAAATCGCGACCAAGGCAAACTTCTGACGGCTGCCACCGGTCACGATTTTCTAACTCATCGCTTTGAATCTTTAGCTGCTTTTATGCAACTTGCTCATCAACTGAGCTTCGGCCTGAGTCAGGCCACAAGACTGGGTCAACTCATCGACGCTGGCGCCCATGCCGACCAGTCGCGCCGCTTGGGCAAACGACAGGCTGGAAGGGTCTCGCTGCTCGAGTGAAGCCAGTTTGTCCGGCAAAGGCCCGACCACCGCGCGCAACTCGTGCAAATCCTGCCCCATGCGCACGTTACCGTTCTGATAGTCGTCGACGCGCTTGGTCAGGTCTTTGATGCGCTGATCGCGCAGCGCATCGCTCTGAGCCTGTTGCGCAGCGATCTGTTTTTGCCCACGAACGTACGCCAGGAACATCGCCAGCGTGCCTGCCCAAAAGAGGAACAGGACAATCACCGCCACCTCAAGAATCAATCAGATGTTCTCCAGGTCCGACCATTCTTCTTCGCTCATCATCTTGTCCAGTTCGACAAGGATCAGCAGTTCGTTGTTCTTGTTGCACACGCCCTGAATGAACTTGGCGGATTCTTCGTTACCGACGTTAGGCGCGGTTTCGATTTCCGACTGACGCAGGTAAACCACTTCGGCCACGCTGTCGACCATGATCCCGACCACTTGCTTGTCGGCTTCGATGATGACGATACGGGTGTTGTCACTGATTTCGGCATTCATCAGGCCGAAACGCTGACGGGTGTCGATTACGGTGACCACGTTACCGCGCAGGTTGATGATGCCCAGCACATAGCTTGGGGCACCCGGCACTGGAGCGATTTCGGTGTAGCGCAGCACTTCCTGAACCCGCATCACGTTGATGCCGTAGGTTTCATTGTCCAGTTTGAAGGTTACCCATTGCAGGATCGGATCTTCGGAACCCTTTGCATTCGTCGCGTGATTACTCATACCTGACCCCTCAAAAAACCGCTTCTGGCGGTGTGTGTTCTGTTGGCGGCATTCAACAATGCCGTCGCCTGATTGTTATGTCGGCTGCTATGTGAGTTTGTGTAGCGGCTTGCTGCCACCCATGTGCTTTGCCCCGCCGCTGGCGATCAGCTCGGCCAACTCGGACACGTCCAGCAGCGCGCACATGTGTTCAATCACCGTGCCGGCAAGCCATGGCCGCTGACCTCGATGACTTCTCCATTTGATTTCGTTCGGGTCCAGGCGTAACGAGCGGCTGACCTGGTGCACCGCCAGCCCCCACTCATAACCCTGAACCGAAATGACGTATTGCAGACCCTGACGGAAATCGTCGCGGTAACGGTCGGGCATCACCCAACGCGCGGTATCGAGTACTTTCAGGTTGCCGCCCTGGCTGGGCAGTATTCCGAGAAACCAATCCGGTTGACCGAACAGCGGCGTCAACTCATGGCCGGCCAACGAATAAATCGAGCCAAGGCACACCAGCGGAACAGCCAGGGTCAAACCGGCGACATCGAACAACAGGCATTCGAACGGTTCGGCAGCCCACGCCGGGCGTCCGTCGGTTTCGAGTGGTGGCGGGGTGTTGCTCGGCGGCAGATGAACTTCAACGACCGGCGGCACCAGCGCCTGCAGCAACGGGGCGATGGTCGACACCGGCGCCACAATCGGTACGGGCGCCTCAACCACTGCCACTACCGCTTTCAGAACCGGGGCGATGACCGGCGTTGCAGCCACGACAGGTTGTTGTTGCGCATCGCGAGCCTGCTCTTCGAGCACTGCGGCCTGGAATTCGTCGAGTGCACCTTCCACCTCGACCACTTCTGGCAGTGTTTCAATCTGTGGCGGCAGCTCTTCAGTCGCCTCTTGCAGCAAACTGTCCAGATAGGACTGCAGTGCGAGTTGCGGGCGCGAAGTGATTTTTACCGGCCGATTCATGTCAGGCCACCTGCGCAACGGATTGCTGCGTCAGCAAATGCTTGAGCAGCGCACGGTAAGCCAGCACACCACGGCTTTTACCGTCGAATTGCGAAGGCGTTACACCCGCGCGGCTGGCATCACGCAAACGCGTATCGACCGGGATATAGCCTTGCCAGATGTCGTCCGGGTACATGTCGCGCAACACGCGCAAGGTTCCGAGGGAAGCTTGAGTGCGGCGGTCAAACAAGGTCGGCACGATGGTGAATGGCAGTGCCTGTTTGCGTGAGCGATTGATCATCGCCAAGGTGTTGACCATGCGCTCCAGGCCTTTGACGGCCAGGTGTTCGGTTTGCACCGGAATCACCAGTTGCTGGCTCGCCGCCAAGGCATTGACCATCAGCACGCCGAGCAACGGCGGGCTGTCGATGACCGCGTAATCGAAGTCTTGCCACAACTGCGCCAGGCTCTTGGCAATCACCAGGCCCAGGCCACTCTGCCCCGGCGATTGGCGTTCGAGGGTTGCCAGCGCAGTGCTCGATGGCAGCAGCGAAATGTGTTCATGGCTGGTGGGTAACAGCAACTGTCCGGGCAGGCCTTGCGGCACACTGCCTTTGTGCAGGAACAAGTCGTAGCTGCTGTGTTCCAGGCTGTCGGGGTCGTAACCGAAATAGCTGGTCATGGAGCCGTGAGGGTCGAGATCGACCACGACCACACGCTTGCCCGCCTCTGCCAGCAAACCGGCTAAAGCGATAGAGGAAGTGGTTTTACCAACACCACCCTTTTGATTGGCAACTGCCCAGACTCTCATTCGACATGTTCCTCCCGGTCGAAAATGCCGACCGAGAAATAGCTCAGCGTATTAATGCGGGTGACGGAGAATTGACGGCGCTCTCTCGTCCCGGCGACTTGACCGGTGCAGGTGCAGTTTGTGTGCCAGCACGCTTCAACGCGGCGTCCGGTTGTGCATTGGCTGTTCCGGTGCCGGTGAGGCTGCGGCGCACATCGAGATTTCGCGACACCACCAACACCACCCGACGGTTGCGCGCCCTGCCCTGCGCCGTGGCGTTATTGGCCACGGGTTGGAATTCGCCATACCCCACCGACGCCAGGCGTCCAGGGTTCACACCCTGCATCGCCAGCATGCGCACGATGCTGGCCGAGCGGGCTGAAGACAGCTCCCAATTGGTCGGGTATTGCGGGGTGCGTATCGGTTGGTCGTCGGTGAAACCTTCGACGTGTATCGGGTTATCGAACGGCTTCAGAATCGCCGCCACCTTGTCGATGATATTGAACGCTATATCGCTGGGCATCGCGTCGCCGCTGCCGAACAGCAGGCTGGAGTTGAGTTCGATTTCGACCCACAACTCGTTACCACGCACTGTCATCTGATTGGAGCTGATCAAGTCACCGAACGCGGCGCTGATGTCATCGGAAATGCTTTTCAGCGGGTCGTTGGCAGCCTGCGCGATACCGGCATCGATCTGCTCGCTGTCCTTGACCAGCGGTTTGGCCGGGGTCACGGTTTTGGGTCGCTCGTCGCCAATCGGGATCGGCTTCAAGGCGCGATCGGAGTCGGTAAAGACACCGATCAACGCTTCGGAAATGACCTTGTACTTGCCTTCGTTGATCGATGAAATCGAGTACATCACCACGAAGAAAGCGAACAGCAACGTAATGAAGTCGGCGTAGGAAACAAGCCAGCGTTCATGGTTTACATGTTCTTCAGGTTGCCGGCGACGAGCCATAGTCCATTACCCCCATCAATCCATGAAGCCCTGAAGCTTCAACTCAATAGAGCGAGGGTTTTCACCTTCGGCGATCGACAGAATGCCTTCCAACAACATTTCGCGATAACGCGACTGCCTTAAAGCCACGGACTTCAGTTTCGCCGCCACCGGCAGCAAAATCAGGTTGGCGCTGGCCACACCGTAAATGGTGGCGACGAAGGCCACGGCGATGCCACTGCCCAACTGCGAGGGATCACCGAGGTTGCCCATGACATGGATCAAGCCCATCACCGCACCGATGATGCCGATGGTTGGCGCATAGCCGCCCATGCTTTCGAAGACTTTGGCGGCTTCGATGTCGCGGCTTTCCTGGGTGTAGAAATCCACTTCCAGGATGCTGCGAATCGCTTCTGGTTCGGCGCCATCCACCAGCAATTGAAGGCCTTTGCGCGAGTAGCTGTCCGGTTCGGCGTCGGCCACGCCTTCGAGTCCCAGCAAACCTTCCTTGCGCGCGGTAAGGCTCCAGTTGACGACACGATCAATGCCACCGGCCAGATCCACACGCGGCGGAAACAGAATCCAGGTGAGGATTTGCAGGGCGCGTTTGAACGCACTCATGGGCGACTGCAACAGCGCGGCGCCGATGGTGCCGCCCAGTACGATCAACGCCGCAGGACCGTTGGCCAATGCGCCGAGGTGACCGCCCTCAAGGTAGTTGCCGCCGATAATGGCGACGAACGCCATGATGATCCCGATAAGGCTTAAAACGTCCATCAGATACACGCCTCGACCAGGTGCCTGCCAATATCGTCCAGGCTGTAAATGGCATCCGCCAATTGCGCTTTGACGATGGCCATCGGCATGCCATAGATCACGCAACTGGCTTCATCCTGAGCCCAGATTGCGCTGCCGCTCTGCTTGAGCAGGCGAGCGCCTTCACGTCCATCGGCGCCCATGCCGGTCAATACAACCGCCAGAACTTTGTCGCCATAGGACTTGGCGGCCGAGCCGAAGGTGATGTCGACGCACGGCTTGTAGTTCAAACGCTCGTCGCCCGGGAGGATTTTCACCGCGCCACGGCCGTCGATCATCATCTGTTTGCCACCCGGTGCCAGCAACGCGAGGCCCGGACGCAGAATGTCACCATCCTCGGCTTCCTTGACGCTGATGCGGCAGAGCTTGTCCAAACGCTCGGCAAAGGCCTTGGTGAAGGCTGCGGGCATGTGCTGAATCAGGACGATCGGTGCCGGGAAGTTAGCCGGCAACTGAGTCAACACCCGTTGCAGCGCCACCGGGCCACCAGTGGACGTACCAATGGCAACCAGTTTGTAGGGCTTGCGCTTCGGTGCTGGCGAGGAGGCTGTAGGCGACGAGGCCGCAGGCGCATGTGCACGCGCCGGGATGGCTGCCGGAACCGGGCGCACAGGTGCGCTGCTGCCATAACTACCGATACTGGAAGGCGCTGGCGTCGGAGCAGGTGCGGCGACCGGTGCAGGCGAACTGTAAGTACTGACACGACGATTACTGCGCGAAATGCTCAGGATCTTTTCGCACAGCAGTTGTTTGACCTTTTCGGGATTACGCGAGATGTCTTCGAAATTTTTCGGCAGGAAATCCACCGCGCCAGCGTCCAGCGCATCGAGGGTTACCCGAGCGCCTTCGTGCGTCAGCGACGAGAACATCAAGACCGGGGTCGGGCAGCGTTGCATGATATGACGCACGGCGGTGATGCCATCCATCATCGGCATTTCGTAGTCCATGGTGATCACGTCTGGCTTGAGGGCCAGCGCCTGATCAATCGCCTCTTTACCGTTGGTTGCCGTACCGACAACCTGGATATTGGGATCCGCTGAAAGAATTTCCGAGACGCGGCGGCGGAAAAACCCCGAATCATCCACCACCAGGACTTTGACTGCCATAAACACTCCGTTAGACGGAGCGAGGCGCACTCGCCCCGCTCCATCAGAATCAAATACGCCGTGCGGCGTAACGCTTGAGCATGCTCGGAACATCGAGAATCAGCGCAATACGGCCGTCACCGGTGATGGTGGCGCCGGACATGCCCGGAGTTCCCTGGAGCATTTTGCCCAAAGGCTTGATGACCACTTCTTCTTGACCCACCAGTTGATCGACGACGAAGCCGATTCGCTGGGTGCCCACGGAAAGGATCACCACATGGCCTTCACGCTGCTCTTCGTGAGCGGCAGAACTGACCAGCCAGCGCTTGAGGTAGAACAGCGGTAACGCCTTGTCGCGCACGATCACCACTTCCTGACCGTCCACCACGTTGGTGCGTGACAGGTCGAGGTGGAAAATCTCGTTGACGTTCACCAGCGGGAAAGCAAATGCCTGGTTGCCCAGCATCACCATCAGCGTCGGCATGATTGCCAGGGTCAACGGCACCTTGATGACAATCTTCGAGCCTTGGCCCTTGGTCGAATAGATGTTGATCGAACCGTTGAGCTGGGAAATCTTGGTTTTCACCACGTCCATGCCCACGCCACGCCCCGACACATCGGAGATCTCGGTTTTGGTCGAGAAACCCGGTGCAAAAATCAGGTTGTAGCATTCGGTGTCGCTCAGGCGATCAGCCGCATCCTTGTCCATCACCCCGCGTTTTACCGCGATGGAGCGCAGAACGTTCGGGTCCATGCCTTTGCCGTCATCAGAGATCGACAACAGGATATGGTCGCCTTCCTGCTCGGCAGCCAGCACCACTTTGCCGCCGCGGGACTTGCCCGAGGCTTCGCGTTCTTCCGGCGATTCGATGCCGTGGTCGACCGCGTTGCGCACCAAGTGGACCAGCGGATCGGCGAGTGCTTCAACGAGGTTCTTGTCGAGGTCGGTTTCTTCGCCGACCAACTCCAGGTTGATCTCTTTCTTGAGCTGGCGAGCCAGGTCTCGAACCAGACGCGGGAAGCGTCCGAAGACCTTCTTGATCGGTTGCATCCGGGTCTTCATGACCGCGGTTTGCAGGTCGGCCGTGACCACGTCGAGGTTCGACACGGCTTTGGACATGGCCTCATCGGCACTGTTGGCACCCAGGCGAACCAAACGGTTACGCACCAATACCAACTCGCCAACCATGTTCATGATTTCGTCGAGGCGCGCGGTATCAACCCGCACGGTGGTCTCGGCTTCACTGGCGGGTTTGTCTGCAGGTGGCGCGGACACCGCGCGAGCAGGCGCGGGGGCTGCAGCCGCAGGCTTGGGTGTTTCAGCTTTTGGCTCGGGGGCTTTCGCCACCGGTTTGGCTGCCGCTGCCTTGGCGGCGGGCGAAGCCACCGCAGCGCTAGCGCCGGCAGCGCTGCCCACTTCGCTGAACTTGCCTTTGCCATGCAGTTCGTCGAGCAGCGATTCGAACTCGTGATCGGAGATCAGATCGCTACCGGCCACGGCTGCAGTTGGCGCCGCCGGGGCTGGCGCCGAAGCAATGGCCGACTCCAGGGCGTCGACCGCAAAGTTGCCCTTGCCGTGCAACTGGTCGAGCAGTGCTTCGAACTCGTCATCGGTAATGTCGGAGCTGTCGCCCGCCGCTTTTGGCGCTTCGGGTGACGGCGCAACAGATGCTGCTGGCGTGGCTGGCACTACCGCGTCGACGGCGAACTGGCCCTTGCCGTGCAATTGGTCGAGCAAAGACTCGAACTCGGCATCGGTAATTTCGTCGCTGGCCGCTGTATTGCTGGCGGTTTGCTGAACCACTGGCGCTGCCTCGGCCTGCGCCTTGACGGCGTTCAGCGAGTCCAGCAGCTGTTCGAATTCGTTATCGGTGATGTCGCCTGATTCGCCGTCGGCAGCAGGTGCTTGCGCGACCTCGGCAACCGGTGCAGCTTCAGCAGCCGATTGCGGCTCGGCCAGACGGGCCAACGCTGCGAGCAGTTCAGGTGTGGCAGCCGTAATCGGACTGCGCTCGCGGACTTCGGTAAACATGCCGTTTACCGCATCCAGCGCTTCAAGAACCACGTCCATCAGTTCCGAGTCGACGCGACGCTCACCCTTGCGCAGGATGTCGAACACGTTCTCGGCGATGTGACAGCACTCCACCAGCTCGTTGAGCTGGAGGAAGCCGGCGCCCCCTTTTACAGTGTGAAAACCGCGAAAAATTGCATTGAGCAAGTCCGCATCATCCGGTCGGCTTTCTAGCTCGACCAGTTGTTCGGACAGTTGCTCTAGAATCTCGCCGGCCTCAACCAGGAAATCCTGAAGGATCTCTTCATCGGCGCCGAAGCTCATGTATGGGGTGCTCCTAGAATCCAAGGCTGGAAAGCAAATCGTCTACATCGTCCTGACCGGACACAACGTCTTCTCGTTTATCGGCATGAATCTGCGGACCTTCACCCTGCGAGAGATGTTTTTGCGGATCTTTTTCTGCCAGCATCGCATCACGGTCATGTTCGATGCCCGCAAAGCGGTCCACCTGACTGGCCATGAGCACGAGTTTGAGCAGATTGCTTTCAACTTCGGTGACCAATTGGGTCACACGCTTTATTACCTGACCGGTGAGGTCCTGGTAGTCCTGGGCGAGCAGAATGTCGTTGAGGTTGCTGGATACAATGCGGTTTTCTTCAGTGCTGCGTGTCAGGAAACCGTCGACTCGACGGGCCAGCTCACGAAACTCTTCAGCCCCGACTTCGCGACGCATGAACCGTCCCCAATCGGTACTCAACGCCTGAGCTTCCTGGCTCAAACCGTTGACCAGCGGGGTGGCATTTTCCACCAGGTCCATGGTGCGATTGGCGGCCGCCTCGGTCAGTTTCACAACATAACCCAGGCGCTCGGTGGCGTCCGTGATCTGGGACACTTCTTCGGCTTGCGGCATATGCGGGTCAATCTGAAAATTGACGATCGCGCTATGCAGCTCGCGAGTGAGTTTGCCCACTTCCTGATACAGGCCGCGGTCACGGGTCTGATTGAGCTCATGGATCAGTTGCACAGCGTCGCCAAACCTGCCTTTTTCAAGGCTTTCGACCAGTTCGACCGCGTGTTTTTTCAGGGTCGATTCGAAATCGCCCTGTGAAGATTCTTTATGCTCCATAGCTCCCCCGTGGCGCAGTTGCTCAACCGATGCGTTCGAAAATCTTCTCGATTTTGTCTTTCAACGCCTGGGCCGTGAAGGGCTTGACCACATAGCCGTTAACGCCGGCCTGGGCCGCTTCGATGATCTGCTCGCGCTTGGCTTCAGCGGTCACCATCAGCACTGGAAGGTGCTTGAGCTTTTCATCGGCGCGCACATGGCGCAGCAGGTCGATACCGGTCATGCCAGGCATGTTCCAGTCCGTTACCAGAAAGTCGATGCTGCCGCTGTTGAGGACCGGGATGGCGGTTGTGCCATCGTCAGCCTCGACCGTGTTGGTGAACCCAAGGTCACGCAACAGGTTTTTGATGATCCGCCGCATCGTTGAGAAGTCATCAACGATGAGGATTTTCATGTTCTTGTCCAATTCGACCTCCAAGCAGTCTTAAACGCGCCCAGCACCTGGACACGCCATTTCAATCAATCCGGCGAAGCACTCAATGACTGTCTGGAGCACAGCAGATCAAGACCGGTGCGGTTCAACACCACACCAGCCAGGTTCGCAGTGTCCCCACACTGCCTTCAGCGCGCTCGCCACTCCCCCAAACGCCCCCGCAAACGGGCCGCGCACTGGCTGTGTAACTGGCTGACCCGAGATTCGCTGACCCCAAGGACCTCACCGATTTCCTTGAGATTCAACTCTTCGTCGTAGTACAGCGCCAACACCAGTCGCTCACGCTCCGGCAAATTGGCAATCGCGTCCGCCAGTGCTGCCTGGAAGCGTTCATCTTCCAGATCGCGTGACGGCTCGAGATGAGCACTCGCGCCATCCTCATGCAGCCCTTCGTGTTCGCCGTCCTGCAACAGATCGTCGAAACTGAATAAGCGGCTACCCAAGGTGTCGTTCAAAATCCCGTAATAATCATCGAGACTCAATTGGAGTTCGGCCGCAACCTCGTGATCTTTAGCGTCACGGCCGGTTTTAGCTTCAATAGAGCGAATTGCGTCACTGACCATGCGGGTATTGCGGTGGACTGAACGTGGCGCCCAGTCCCCTTTGCGAACTTCATCGAGCATCGCGCCACGGATTCGTATGCCCGCGTACGTTTCGAAACTCGCGCCTTTGCTGGCGTCGTATTTGGTCGACACTTCCAGCAGGCCGATCATGCCAGCCTGAATCAGGTCTTCAACCTGGACACTGGCTGGCAAACGCGCCAGCAAGTGGTATGCAATGCGTTTAACCAGTGGCGCGTAACGCTCGATCAGCTCGTACTGCGCATCACGTGCCGATTTCTTGTAGAGGTTGTAGCCGCTGGCTGTCATAGCACGGGTCCTGCCGTTTGTTGCACGAGGCGCTCAACGAAAAACTCCAGGTGCCCACGCGGGTTGGCAGGCAGTGGCCAGGTGTCGACCTTTTGCGCAATCGCCTTGAACGCCAGCGAGCACTTGGAACGCGGGAAGGCTTCGTAGACTGCACGCTGCTTCTGCACGGCTTTGCGTACGCTCTCGTCGTACGGCACGGCGCCGACGTATTGCAAGGCAACATCGAGAAAGCGATCCGTGACCTTGGTCAGTTTGGCGAACAGGTTGCGACCTTCTTGCGGGCTCTGCGCCATGTTGGCCAGGACCCGGAACCGGTTCATGCCGTAATCACGGTTAAGCAGTTTTATGAGTGCGTAAGCGTCGGTGATCGAGGTCGGCTCGTCACACACCACCAGCAATACTTCCTGCGCGGCCCGCACGAAACTGACGACCGAGTCACCAATACCGGCAGCCGTGTCGATAACCAACACGTCGAGGTTGTCGCCGATGTCACTGAACGCCTGAATGAGGCCGGCGTGTTGCGCCGGGCTGAGGTGAACCATGCTTTGCGTGCCGGACGCGGCCGGGACGATGCGGATACCGCCAGGCCCCTGCAACAAAACGTCGCGCAATTCGCATCGGCCTTCGATCACGTCGGCCAGCGTCCGTTTGGGTGTCAGTCCCAGCAGGACGTCGACGTTAGCCAGTCCCAGATCGGCGTCCAGCAGCATAACGCGTCGTCCGAGCTCGGCTAGAGCCAGCGACAAGTTCACTGAAACGTTAGTCTTCCCGACGCCACCTTTGCCGCCGGTCACCGCGATCACCTGTACGGGATGCATGCTGCCCATGTTATTTCTTTACCTTGTCTTGCATAGACGGAGGCCACATTACTGGCTGCGCGTTCACAAACGGAACAATGCATGGCAGACCATCGATGTAGGTACAAAAACTGTTCATTAATACCTCAGCCAACCTGCTTGGTCGGACTGTGGTAAATATCAGCGAACATGTCAGCCATGGCTTCTTCGCTGGGTTCTTCCTGCATTTGTACGCTGACGGCGCGACTGACTAACTGATGACGACGCGGCAGATGCAAATCATCTGGAATCCGCGGACCATCGGTCAGGTAGGCCACCGGTAATTCATGACTGATAGCCAGGCTCAACACCTCGCCCAGACTTGCCGTTTCATCCAGTTTAGTCAGGATGCAGCCTGCGAGCCCGCAGCGTTTGTAACTGTGATATGCGGCGGTTAGAACCTGTTTTTGGCTGGTGGTTGCCAGCACCAGATAATTTTTCGATTTGACGCCACGACCGGCCAGACTCTCGAGCTGCATGCGCAGCGCCGGGTCACTGGCCTGAAGGCCTGCGGTATCGATCAGAATCACGCGTTTGCGCAGCAATGGGTCCAGTGCCTGCACCAGCGATTGCCCCGGGTCGACATGCGTTACCGACACATTGAGGATACGGCCGAGCGTCTTCAGCTGTTCTTGCGCACCGATGCGGTAGCTGTCCATGCTCACCAGCGCGATGTTTTGCGCGCCGTACTTGAGCACGTAGCGAGCCGCGAGTTTGGCCAAAGTCGTGGTTTTACCCATGCCGGCCGGGCCGACCATGGCAATCACGCCTCCTTCTTCCAGAGGCTCGACTTCAGGTGTGCTGATCATCCGCGCCAGGTGTGCCAGCAACATGCGCCAGGCCTGACGAGGCTCTTCGATATCGTTAATCAATGCCAGCAAGTCCCGCGACAGCGGACCGGACAAGCCGATACGTTGCAGGCGGCGCCACAGATTGGCCTGGGCTGGACGACTGCCTTGCAGCTGATTCCAGGCCAGGGAGCCAAGTTGCACTTCCATCAATTCACGCAGGCTGTTGAGCTCGAAACGCATCGAATCAAATGCACGCGGGTCTACGCCGCCGGACGCTGGCGCAGGCGCGGGTGCCGGACGACGAGGTTCACTATAGGTCGGTTCTATCAGCGGCTCGGCAGCGGTCAATGGCAGGCCGGCGAACAACTGGCGATTGGTGCTCTTGTCGCCTTCGGTTTCACCTTCGCTACGCAGGCTCAGTTCGGCCTGGGCGTTGACGATGCGCGACTGGGTCTTGCGCAGCTCATCTTCGAGTTCCATGTTCGGAACACGTGGAGCCAGCGCCGACAGTTTGTAATCCAGGGCAGCCGTCAGCTCGACACCGCCTGCGATCCGGCGGTTGCCAATGATGGCGGCATCAGCGCCCAGCTCATCACGAACCAGTTTCATGGCCTGACGCATATCGGCGGCGAAAAAACGCTTAACTTGCATAAACCACTACCTCAGCCGTTGGGCCCTACTGTCGCAACGATGGTCACTTGCTTGTTGTCAGGAATTTCCTGGTACGCCAACACATGCAAACCCGGGACTGCCAACCGGCCGAATCGCGAGAGCATTGCGCGAACCGGGCCGGCCACCAGCAGAATCACCGGTTGACCTTGCATTTCCTGACGCTGCGCCGCATCGATCAACGAACGCTGCAGCTTCTCAGCCATGCTTGGCTCCAGCAGAACGCCCTCTTCCGAGCCTTGTCCTGCCTTCTGCAGACTATTGAGCAATATCTGTTCCAACCTTGGTTCCAGTGTGATCACGGGCAGCTCGGACTCAGTCCCTACAATGCTTTGGACGATTGCGCGAGAGACGCCAACGCGCACAGCGGCAACCAACGCGGCAGTATCTTGACTCTTGGCGGCATTGTTCGCGATGGCTTCGGCAATGCTGCGAATGTCGCGCACGGGCACCTGTTCGGCCAACAACGCCTGCAACACCTTGAGCAATTGCGACAACGAGACAACGCCCGGCACCAACTCTTCCGCCAGTTTTGGCGAACTTTTGGCCAGCAATTGCATCAGTTGCTGGACTTCTTCGTGGCCGATCAGTTCGCTGGAGTGTTTGTACAAAATCTGGTTCAGGTGGGTGGCCACTACTGTACTGGCATCGACCACAGTGTACCCAAGTGATTGAGCTTGAGCACGCTGGCTGATTTCAATCCAGACCGCCTCCAGGCCAAAAGCCGGATCTTTGGCGTTAATACCGTTGAGCGTGCCGTACACCTGGCCGGGGTTGATCGCCAGCTCACGGTCCGGGTAAATCTCTGCTTCAGCCAGGATCACGCCCATCAAGGTCAGTCGATAAGCACTGGGCGCCAAGTCGAGGTTGTCACGGATATGCACAGTCGGCATCAGGAAGCCCAGGTCTTGGGACAACTTCTTGCGCACGCCTTTGATCCGCGCGAGCAGTTGGCCACCCTGATTGCGGTCCACCAGCGGGATCAACCGGTACCCCACTTCCAGGCCAATCATGTCGATAGGCGTGACGTCATCCCAGCCAAGCTCCTTGGTTTCCTGGGCGCGGGCCGGCGATGGCAGCAATTCCTGTTGACGCTTGACCTCTTGCAAGGCCTGAACCTTGACCACGTTCTGTTTCTTCCAGAACAGATAAGCACCGCCCGCCGCAAGGGCTGCCATGCTCAGAAAAGAGAAGTGCGGCATGCCGGGCACGACACCCATCACCGCCATCAAACCCGCAGCAACGGCCAAGGCTTTTGGCGAGGCGAACATCTGGCGACCGATCTGCTTGCCCATGTCTTCCGAACCGGAAGCACGCGTGACCATGATCGCGGCAGCAGTCGACAACAGCAGTGATGGCAATTGCGCCACCAAACCGTCACCAATGGTCAACAACGCATAAACGCGACCGGCGTCGCCGAAGTTCATGTTGTGCTGGAAAATACCG
Organism: Gordonia sp. IEGM753; assembly: GCF_050321825.1. Classification (NCBI taxonomy): domain Bacteria; kingdom Bacillati; phylum Actinomycetota; class Actinomycetes; order Mycobacteriales; family Gordoniaceae; genus Gordonia; species Gordonia sp. IEGM753. Next base: position 96,246 of record NZ_JBNQGB010000001.1, on the reverse strand, counting down.
ACCGCCATGCCGCCGATCAGGTTGATGAACAGAATCAGCAGGCCGGCGATGGCGTCACCGCGAACAAATTTGCTGGCACCGTCCATGGAACCGTAGAACTCGGCTTCCTGGGCGACCTCCATGCGGCGCAACTTGGCTTGGTTCTGATCGATGAGGCCGGCGTTCAAATCGGCGTCGATCGCCATTTGCTTGCCGGGCATTGCGTCGAGGGTGAAACGCGCGCTCACCTCGGAAATACGCCCGGCACCTTTGGTCACCACCACAAAGTTGATGATCATCAAAATCGCGAACACCACGATACCGACGACGTAGTTACCGCCGATCACCACCTCACCGAACGCCTGGATCACTTTACCGGCAGCCGCGTGGCCATCCTGACCATGCAGCATCACCACCCGCGTGGAGGCCACGTTCAGCGCCAGGCGCATCAGCGTCGCCACCAGCAAAATGGTCGGGAACACCGCGAAATCCAGTGGCCGCAAGGCGTATACGCAGACCAGCAGCACGACAATCGACAACGCGATGTTGAACGTGAAAAACACGTCCAGCAGAAACGGAGGTATGGGCAACATCATCATTGCCAGCATGACCAGCAGCAACAGCGGCACACCCAGATTGCCCCGACTCAAGTCGGCGACGTTTGTGCGAGCACTGTTGAGTAACTGAGAGCGATCCACCGGTTTTCCCCGTTCCTTTAAAGCAAACTTTTGACGCCAGAAGCAGGCGCAGAGCGGCTACTGCAAGAAGCCTTCCAACTTTTGCGGGAGCGTTTCGGCAACACAGGTATTTATGCCTGGGCCGGCTTCATCGCGGGCAAGCCCGACGCCACAGCGAATGGTGTCTGGCCGACTTTTTTGCGGTAAAACCACAATATTGTAGGAGCCGGGCTTGCCCGCGATGAGGACGGCAAACGCAACGCACCTATCAGTTCTGATAGTTCCCGCAGGGTGCCATATCACCGATAGTGAATCGGCGTTTTAGCACCGGGAGCTCGACCTATGCTGCATCAACGCGAAAGCCTGCCTTGCCGTTATCACTATGACCCGCTGGACCGTTTAATTGGCCAGAGACTTGCGGCCACCCCTGAACGTCAGCGCTTCTATTGCAAAAAGAGGTTGGTTACCGAGATCCAAGGGGCGATGAGCCAGACAATTTTCCAGACGGACGATGTGTTGTTGGCGCAACAGCGGCGTGAAGGCGATGCGTTCAATAGCACGCTGTTGGTCACCGACCAGCAACAATCGGTTTTGCAGTCAGTGGGGAAGAAACAGCAACAAAACTCGATTGCTTATTCGCCCTATGGGCATCGTCCTGCGGAAAGCGGTTTAACCAGCCTGCTAGGTTTCAACGGGGAACCACCGGATTCCGTGACGGGGCACTATTTGTTGGGGAACGGTTATCGAGCGTTTAATCCGGTGTTGATGCGGTTTAACAGCCCGGACAGTTGGAGCCCGTTTGGGAAAAGCTGCTTAAACGCATATGCATACTGCTTGGGGGACCCAGTCAATGCCACTGACACGTCTGGACATAGTCCGATCTTCACACCCCTCTTGAAGTCATTATTTAGTAGAGTTTCGAATCCCGACAGCAGGTTGGCTACAGCACGTTTTGGTCACCGCCCCTTCCCTGTAAGGCAGAGACGCCCATCAGATCCTGGTCCGTCAATTCCATCACTACTCGAACCGGATTTTCTCGGATTGCACGGAGCCTCAATAGAAGGCGCTGCGAACCTGCTAAAAAAAGGAGTACTCCCAAATCATTCCCAAGTTACGGATCGCCCAGGGTTTTATTTCTCTCCAGACCGCAGTGTCGCGGTCGAATACGCTGAACGGGCGCATTGGAAAAGCACAAAGAGGGAACTAACCAGGTTCGGCAAAGAACATATCGTAGAAGTTCACATTCAGAATTTTCAGCGCATGACGCCCGGTGTGGACTACGAGTTTAATCCCTATATGTTTGATCATAATAATCTAGGGCATATGACGATGGAGTTCATAGTAAAAGAACATAGATTGAGAGCAGTGGAGATTAGAACGCTAGGCTCTACCTCTTTGACTAAAAAAGTACGTCCTCGATCTTTCGAAGCACCCTTTTAGCGGTCAATTGTCGACCCGTTATTTCGCGGGATATCTTGAGGGCCGCAGCGCCATGCGATGCTGGCGAATGAACTGAGGCAATCTTCTGTGATAGCGAGCACAACTGGCTCGCGATAGCGGACTGTCAGCCAACATCAATGTTGGATGTACCCGCCTAAGCGCGAGCAAGCTTGCTTCCACAAGATTTACCGCTGCATCAGGAATCGCGTCGCAGATCCGGCGGAATCGGCATGTCGTCCTTCAACGGTTCCGGGCGCTTACCCTTGCCGGCGCGGTGCTGACGAATCTGATAAACATAAGCCAACACCTGAGCAACGGCCAGATACAGCCCACCGGGGATTTCCTGCTCCAGCTCCGTGGAGTAATAGATCGACCGCGCCAGCGCTGGCGACTCCAGCAACAACACTTCGTTGGCCACTGCAATTTCGCGAATTTTCAACGCCAGAAAATCACTGCCCTTGGCGATGAGCATGGGCGCCCCGCCCTTTTCCGGGTCGTATTTCAGGGCCACGGCATAGTGGGTCGGGTTGGTAATCACAACGTCTGCGTCGGGAATCGCCGCCATCATCCGGCGCTGCGACATCTCGCGCTGCAACTGCCGAATGCGTTGTTTAACCTCTGGCCGCCCTTCCGCGTCCTTGTGTTCGTCGCGCACTTCCTGCTTGGTCATCAACAGTTTTTTGTGGCTTTCCCACAGCTGGATGGGCACGTCCACGGCAGCGATAATGATGAGCCCGCAAGACATCCATAACGCGCTCCAGCCCACCACCTGCAAGCAGTGTATAACCGCCATTTCAAGCGGTTCATGGGCGATACGGATTAAATCGTCGATGTCTTTCGACAGCACCATGAGTGCCACCGTCAGCGTGATCAGAAACTTCGCCAGCGCCTTAAGCAGCTCGGTCAGGGCCTTGGCCGAGAACATCCTCTTAAGCCCGGCAGCAGGGTTCATCCGGCTGAATTTCGGCGCCATTGAGCCCGCCGCAAAAAGCCATCCCCCGAGAGAAATCGGCCCGATCAACGCGGCAAGAACCAGGGTAATCATGATCGGCTGAATCGCTACCAGCGCGATCATTCCCGAGTGCATCAGGTACGACCCCATCGAGCGCTGATCGAGGATAACTTCGCGCGGCAGCGAAAAGTTCATCCGCATCAGCTCCATCAGGTCTTGCGCCAGCGCGCCACCGAAAATCAGCAGCGCCCCGGAACCGGCAAGCATGATCGCCAGCGTATTGAGTTCTTTGGAGCGGGCAATTTCCCCCTTCTCACGGGAATCCTTTTTGCGTTTCTCCGTGGGGTCTTCTGTTTTGTCCGCACCGCTCTCGCTTTCTGCCATGGCTCAGCGCGCCCGTGCCAGTTCGCGTAAAAACTGCAAGGCTTCGGCAGCCAGCGGTTGATACTGGTTGAGGATATCCGCCAGGCCGATCCAGAAAATGAACAGGCCAAGCACCAGGGTCAGCGGAAAACCGATCGAGAAGATGTTCAACTGCGGCGCCGCCCGGGTCATGATGCCAAAGGCAATGTTGACCACCAGCAGTGCGGTGATCGCCGGCAATACCAGCATTAACGCCGAGCCCAGCACCCAGCCCAGTTTGCCAGCCAGTTCCCAGTAGTGATTGACCAGCAACCCGCCACCGACCGGCAACGTGGTGAAGCTCTCGGTGAGCACTTCAAACACCACCAGATGGCCGTTCATGGACAAAAACAGCAACGTCACCAGCATCGTCAAAAACTGCCCGATGACGGCCACTGACACGCCGTTGGTAGGGTCCACCATGGAGGCGAAGCCCATGCCCATCTGGATCGAGATGATCTGCCCGGCGACCACGAAGGCTTGAAATAACAACTGCAGGGAAAACCCAAGGATCGCGCCAATGATGATCTGCTCGGCGATCAACAACAGCGCGCTCAGGTCCAGCGCGTTGACGGGTGGCATCGGTGGCAGGTTGGGTGAAATAACCAGAGTGATCGCCAGCGCGAAGTACAGCCGCACTCGCTTGGGCACGAGTGTGGTGCCGAAAACAGGCATGACCATCAACAACGAACCGACGCGAAACAGCGGCAACATGAACGTCGCCACCCACGTACTGATCTGGGTATCGGTCAGCTGCAGCAACGACATGGCTTAGCCGATGACCCGTGGAATGTTGCCGTACAACTGCAGGATGTATTCCATGAAGGTCTGCACCAGCCAAGGACCGGCAACAATCAGCGTGACCAACATCACCAGCAGGCGCGGCAGGAAGCTCAGGGTTTGCTCGTTGATCTGGGTCGCGGCCTGAAACATCGCCACCAGCAGGCCGACCAGCAAGCTCGGGATCACCAGTACCGCAACCATCATGGTGGTCAGCCACAGCGCTTCACGAAAAATATCGACGGCAACTTCTGGAGTCATGGCGACACACCACCGAAACTGCTGGCCAAGGTACCGATGATCAATGCCCAGCCATCCACCAGCACAAACAGCATGATCTTGAACGGCAGGGAGATGATCAGCGGCGACAGCATCATCATCCCCATCGCCATCAGTACACTGGCCACGACCAGGTCGATGATCAGGAACGGGATGAAAATCATGAAACCGATCTGGAAAGCGGTTTTCAATTCGGACGTGACGAAGGCCGGCACCAGGATAGTCAGTGGCGCGTCATCCGGCGTCGCGATATCAGTGCGTTTGGACAGGCGCATGAACAATTCGAGATCGCTGCTGCGCGTCTGGGCCAGCATGAAATCCTTGATCGGCACTTGTGCTTTGGCCACGGCATCCTGGGCGGTCAATTTTTCTGCAAGATACGGCTGCAGGGCATCCTGGTTCACCCGATCAAACACTGGTGCCATGATGAACAGCGTCAAGAACAGCGCCATGCCGGTCAGAATCTGATTCGACGGTGTTTGCTGCAAGCCGAGGGCCTGACGCAGGATCGAGAAGACGATGATGATCCGGGTGAAACTGGTCATCAACATGACGAACGCCGGAATAAAACTCAGCGCGGTCATGATCAGCAGGATTTGCAGGCTGACCGAATACTCCTGCGCACCATTGGCATTGGTGCCCAAGGTAATCGCCGGGATCGACAGCGGGTCGGCGGCAAATGCCAGCGGCGCGGCCAGCATCAACATCAGCGTCAAGACGATGCGTAGCGCACCCATTACTTCTTATCCTTCTGATCCTTGCCCAACAGCTCCAGCAGGCGCTGAGCAAACTCGGGGGTCGCCTTTTCGGTAGCCGGCACGTGTACCGGCTCTTTAAGCACATGCAGCGCGGTGATCGTGCCGGGGCTCAAGCCCAGCAGAATCTGCTCGTTGCCGACCTGTACCAGCATCAAACGGTCGCGAGGCCCGAGCGCCCGGGAACCGATCAGCTCGATCACCTGGCCCTTGCCTGCAGGACCTGCCTGCTGAACTCGACGTAGCAACCAGGCCAACAGAAAAATCAGCCCCAGTACCAGCAGCAAACCCAGCACCAATTGCGTCAGTTGCCCCGCCACACCGCCACTGACCGCAGGCGCAACCACGGCGGCCGTGCTGGTTGCGGGCTCGGCCGCCAGAACGCTGACCGGCAAGGACAGCACTGCGACCAGCAAAAAACCCGTTACCTTTTTCACTTAACGCAGCTTCTTGATGCGTTCGCTTGGGCTGATCACGTCGGTCAGGCGGATGCCGAACTTCTCGTTGACCACCACCACTTCACCATGGGCGATGAGGGTGCCGTTAACCAGCACATCAAGCGGCTCACCCGCCAGGCGATCCAGCTCGATCACCGAGCCCTGGTTAAGTTGCAGCAGGTTGCGAATGTTGATATCGGTGCTGCCGACTTCCATCGAAATCGATACCGGGATGTCGAGGATCACGTCCAGGTTCGGACCTTCCAGGCTCACCGGCTCGTTATTTTTCGGCACGCTGCCAAACTCTTCCATCGGCAAGCGGTTGGACGGCGAACTGGCGGCGTCGGCAGCCAGCAAGGCGTCGATATCGTCCTGCCCGGCATCACCGGTTTCTTCGAGTGCCGCAGCCCATTCATCAGCCAGCGCCTGGTCGTCCTGGGTATTCATGTCATTGGCCATCATTTGTCCTCGGCGGGCAAAAATTCAGTAAAAAGCATTCAGTTGAATGAAACAGGGCGAGCACCGGTCAACGGCGCTCTATCGGCTCGATGACCTGCAAAGCAAGGTTGCCTTTGTGCGAGCCCATCTTGACCTTGAAAGCAGGCACGCCATTGGCGCGCATGATCATTTCTTCCGGCATCTCGACCGGGATGATGTCGCCCGGCTGCATGTGCAGAATGTCGCGCAGGCGCAACTGCCGGCGCGCAACCGTGGCACCAATCGGTACATCGACATCCAGCACGTCCTGGCGCAAGGCGTTGACCCAGCGCTCGTCCTGATCGTCGAGGTCCGACTGGAACCCGGCATCGAGCATTTCACGGACCGGCTCAATCATCGAATACGGCATGGTCACGTGCAGATCGCCGCCACCCCCATCGAGTTCGATATGGAAAGTCGACACTACAATGGCTTCGCTTGGGCCAACGATGTTGGCCATGGCCGGGTTCACTTCCGAGTTGATGTACTCGAAGTTCACTTCCATGATGGCTTGCCAGGCTTCTTTCAAATCGACGAAAGCCTGCTCCAGCACCATGCGCACTACGCGCAGTTCGGTGGGGGTGAATTCACGCCCTTCGATCTTCGCGTGACGGCCGTCGCCACCAAAGAAGTTATCCACCAGTTTGAACACCAGTTTGGCGTCGAGGATGAACAACGCGGTGCCGCGCAGGGGTTTGATCTTGACCAGGTTGAGGCTGGTCGGCACATACAGCGAGTGTACGTACTCGCCGAACTTCATGACCTGCACGCCACCGACCGCAACGTCCGCCGAGCGGCGCAGCATGTTGAACATGCTGATGCGCGTGTAGCGGGCGAAACGCTCGTTGATCATCTCCAGGGTCGGCATGCGTCCGCGGACGATGCGATCCTGGCTGGTCAGGTCATAACTTTTGACGGTGCCGGGTTCGGCAGCGATATCGGTCTGTACCAGACCGTCGTCGACGCCATGCAACAGCGCATCGATCTCATCCTGGGACAGCAGGTCCTGCACGGCCATGTCGTGTTCCTACTGCAGTACGAAATTAGTGAAAAGCAGCTGTTCGATGACTACTTTGCCGAGTTCTTTCTGCGCCACTTCCTGGACGCTGGCGGTAGCCTTCTGACGCAACATCTCTTGGCCCACTGGCGAGGCCAGCGTGGCGAAATCCTGCCCGGAGAACAGCATGACCAGGTTATTGCGGATCACCGGCATGTGAACTTTGAGTGCATCCACATCCGCTTGATTGCGGCCCATCATGGTGATGCTCACCTGCATGTAGCGCTGACGGCCGTTCTGGTTGAAATTGGCCACGAAGGCCGGCAACAGGGGTTCGAAGATCGCCGCCTGTTTGCCGACTACAGCAGTTTCAGCCGCTTCGGCAGGCTTGCTCTGGGCACTGTGCATGAAGAACCAGGTCGCCCCGACAGACACGCCGATAGCCAGCAAAAGCGCCACGACGATCACAATGATCAGCTTGAGTTTGCCTTTGGTTGCGGGGTCTTTTACTGCTGCTTCGCTCTTCGCCATGCCAATAATCCGTCACTATTCGGGTTTTCACAGTCGCACGGCAAGGCAAGAGCAAGTGTTATGCCAGAAGTGTCGGGAGCGGCGGCGGACGGCGAATGATTGGCGAGCGCTAATCAAATGCGGAGGGCAGGCTTGTTCGAGAAAAGCTATGTGCCAGTCGGCATTTCCATTGACTGACACGACCTCTTCGCGAGCAAGCCTGCACCCACAGGATTGTTGTGCTTTTATCAGGCGTAATAGTCGACGGCGCTGGAGCCGATCACGCTGGTGGTGGTGGCAGCGACTTCCGCCACGGTTGGCACAGGCTCATCGTCCATGGCATCTAGTCGGCCGCCACTGGCGCTGGTGCGACTGCTTTGGCCCTGCTGCGCCTGCTCCTGGCCCTGCCCTTGCCAGCCGCGAGACTGATCGGAAACGTTGACATCGACCTGGCCCATGCCCTGTTGCGTAAACATGTCACGCAGGCGATGCATTTGGCCGTCCAGCGCCTCGCGAACGCTGGGGTGCGCACTCATGAAGGTGATTTGGGTTTGCTGATCAGGAACCATGTTGACCCGGATGTCCAGGCGCCCCAGCTCTGCCGGCTGCAGCTGAATGTCAGCGGCTTTGAGGTTTGCACTGGAGAGGTACATGACCCGGTTGACCACTTCTTCAGTCCAGCCGCTCTGGTGCATGGCTATCGGTTGATTGACCGGCAACGCGTTGGCCGTTTTCGGCGTGGCCGCTTGGGTCAGCGCCGCCAATCGGTTGGCAAAATCGTCAACACGGGTATCGCTGGTGGCAGACTTCAAATCCTTGAGGCCACCTTCGATCAAGCTGCCAAATGCCTTATCACCGCCCTGACTGGTGCTGTCCTTGTCAGCCTGGACGTCGAGCATGCTTGCCATGCCGGCGGCGAAAGTTTGCGCTGAGGTCAGCTCGCCATCAGCCTGCGACTGAGCCTGATTCGGTGCAGCCTTGACTTGTGCCTGGCTGGAGGCCGACACGCGCCCGCTCTGCTCCATGGCCATGCGTACGGCCGGGAGTGAGTCGAGGGGATCCGCTTCCGGGTCGAAAGGTTCTTCTGTGGTGACCGCCGCCGTCACGGCAGTGGCCACAGGTTTTTCAGGCTGCGCCGGCTCGGCACTCGCAACGGGAGGCGTCACTGCAACAGGGGCCGGAACTGTCGGCTGCACGGCTTGCATCAAGGCTGGATCAAGGGTCGGATCCACCGACGCATCGGTCACCGGTGTCGCGACAGCGTCAGCAGTGTCATCACTTGCCGTTTTGTCGCCGGTTTTATCATCGACTTGTGTCGATTGATCGGCGGGCAAGGATTTGCCGCTATCGGCAACCTGAGGGTCCGCAGCGGCAGACTTGTCGTTACCGACGTCTTTCTTGGCCGGGGCGTCCGGGGCTTTATCGCGCATCGGTTTCGCCGGCCCATCGACCACTACCGCGGGCTTGTTCTGGGCTTGATTGGCGTAGACCCGGGCGAAGCTTGCTGCCTTATCCCGAGGCTCAGCCGACGCCGCCGAGGTAGTGGCGGTGGCGGCTTGAGTCTTGGCCTGTGTGGCGGCCTGAAGAAGCGTGTTCGGGGTAACGGGCATAAAACGGTCTCCGCTGTACTGGGATCGTAGGTACAGGTATCGGAGATAGTTGCAAAGGTCGCGCCAGAGTTGCGCAACCCACGCTTAATAATGTCGAACGGTAGCGCCGACTTAAAGCGCGCGGTTGCGCTCAGCTTCGAAAAGGGGACGGACGATGGCAAATTCGCGATAGATTTCACACACCAGATGCCTGGAGTCCGTCATCTTTTGATCTTTCGCGGTCTGCTCCAGTTGATGGCACAGCTGAGCCAGACGCACAGCCCCCATATTGCTGCTGCTGCCCTTGAAACTGTGCGCAGTTCCAATCAGCTGCGTAGCATCTCCTGCGTGCCGCAGCAGATTCAAACGCTCCTCGGAGTCAGCCAGAAAGGTATCCAGCAACAGTGGATACTCATCCTCCATGACCTCCTGCAGCGCGTTTAACACCTCACGGTCCAAATGTTCATCAGCCACTTGCTCACTCCTTGATCAAGAATGCGTGGGATTATGCCAGAGCCTCCCAGAAAAACTCTACGCGGGCACTGCGACCATCGTCTGACCAACTGGCATTTCGGCTTAATTGCCGGATCAAACTGACGCCGCGTCCCGACAAACGGACAGCTTCCAAGGGTCTTGCCATGACACGTGCCACGTCAAAACCTTTGCCGCTGTCTTCAACACACACCTTCAGGCAACCGCCCTCGCCCTTGGGTACGACCTGCAGATGTACACGCACATAGCCTTCCTGCAACGCGTTCAGGCGCTCATTACGCTGTTGATAATAACGCGCGAAACCTGAAGCATCACGTTTGAGGCTGGAGTCCAGGCCCAGCACGCCATGCTCCAGTGCATTTGAATACAGTTCGGCCAACACACTATAAAGTGCGCCACTCTGAGCCCGCAGCCCATGCACCTCCAACAGCAACTGCAAAAGATACGGCAGTGGATTGAAGCGCTTGAGGGTGTCAGCGCGAAACTCGAACGTCACCGACCAGTCCAGCGGACAGGATTGACCACTGTCGGAATACACCAGCGCTGGCGGACTCAACGCCGCCGCTTCCAGCAGGCTGACCTCGACCATGCTCACATCATCACGCGCCTCACCCCGAAAATCGTGAAGGGCCTGCTCGATCTCCTCGAACAATTGATCGGGCTGATGATTGGCGGCAAACACGCGCTGCAATCGCTCCACGCCAAACAACTGTTCATTGGCATCACAGGTATCGATAACGCCGTCAGACAACAGGAACACCCGATCGCCGACGGCCATCGGGAACACTTCAGTTCGGTCGTCAAAAGTGTGCGCATTCAGCACGCCCAGCGGTAAATGCCGCGCCGTTAGCGGCGTTCGTACACCACTGGCGATGCTGTGCAGGTAGCCGTCCGGCATCCCGCCATTCCAGACCTCGACCGAGCGTCGCTGAAAACTCAGGTTCAGCAACGTGGCACAACAAAACATGTCCACCGGCAGGATGCGCTTGAGCTTGGCATTCATCTCGCGCAGGGTTTCCGACAGGCCATAACCCTTGGCGGTCATGCCGTAAAAAACCTCGGCCAACGGCATCGCGCCAACAGCGGCTGGTAAACCGTGGCCAGTAAAATCGCCGAGCAATACGTGCATGTCCCCGGACGGGGTAAATGCGGCCAGCAGCAAATCACCGTTGAACAGCGCATAAGGAGATTGCAGGTAGCGGATGTTCGGCGCATTCAGGCAGCCGGAATGGGCGACCTTATCGAACACAGCCTTGGCTACGCGCTGTTCGTTAAGCAAGTAATCGTGATGTTTGGCAATCTGGTCGCGCTGCTCCAGCACCGTAGCCTGCAAGCGTCGCAAGCGATCCATTGCCTTGATTTTGGCGGCCAGGATCACCTGGTTGTAGGGCTTTGCCAGAAAGTCGTCGCCGCCCGCCTCCAGACAACGGGCCAGCGCCTCGCTTTCGGTCAGCGAGGTCAGGAAAATAATCGGCACCAGGATTTCCCCGGCCAATAGCTTGATCTGCCGCGCGGCTTCAAAACCATCCATCACCGGCATCATGGCGTCCATCAATACCAGTTGCGGGCTCTGCAGGCGAAAAGCCTCGACCGCCTCGGCACCGTTCGCCGCCGTCAGTACTTGATGACCCTGACGTCGAACGATACTCGACAGCAGCATACGATCAGCCGCACTGTCTTCGGCGATCAGGACCGTCAAAGGCTCCAGTTGTTGTTGAACCCTGTTCAACTGATGTCGAACAGTTGGTCGAAGTTGGAGATGGCGAGGATCTTGCGCACGTCCGAACTGCTATTGATCAGCCGGACATCGGAGTCGTCGCCACCGGCGTGATCACGCAGCAACAGCAACATGCCCAACGCAGAGCTGTCCAGATAAGTGGCTTCCTTGAGGTCGACCACTATGGACTCAGGCGTCTGATTGAGTAATTCGTAGGCTTGTCGAAAGTCCTGATGCTTGGTGAAATCGAATCGTCCCTTGATCGAAATCGTCAGCTTTTTTCCTTCTTTGGATACTTCTGTGACAACTGACATTGAAGGCTTCCTTGTCATGGCGAGCGTACAAAAGGTTTAGCACCTGACGGGGATAGGGGCAAGGCTGGAAAGGTGTGGCGTCTTAAAGTATGTCTTCGCGAGCAGGCTCGCTCCCACAGGTTGACCGCATTATCCTGAAATACCGCCCCCCCCTGTGGGAGCGAGCCTGCTCGCGAAGAACGATAACGCGATCGCAATTCAATACGGGCTCTCACGCGGCAAGCGCTGGGACAACTCATCCAGCAGCTTCTGCTCGCGCTTGTCTTCCAATTGCCGCGCTTCGTCGGCGTAGCGCTGCACCAGTTTGCGCAAGCCTTCAACGCGCGCATACGCCTGCTGCCAGGTTTCGCGCGCCTTGTTCAGGTTGTTTTGGTGCCATACCAGGCTTTGGCGCTGCTGATCGATGGCCGTGCCCAATTGCGCAAGAAAGCCCTGATAACCCAGCAACCACTGACCTGAAACGCCGCCGCTGCCGCGTACGATCCATTGTTCCTGATAATCGAGGCGGAACGCTTCGAGGTCGGCAAGTTTGCTTTCCGCCAATCGAACCTGGCCCTGGAAGTGCCCCAAACGCTGGACCGCAGCTTTCTCGACCTTTTCGGCCATGTCCACGACGGGTGCCAAGCGTGCTGCGCGGCTCTGGGCCATGGCGGGTTAACCGCCAGCCGCAGGCGCAAAGATCGACGCGAGATACGCTTCGCTTTCACCCAGGCTAATGCTGTCGTTCAAACCCTGACGCAAGTATTTGACCAACTGCGGCTGCAGCGAAATCGCCAGATCGGTTTCGCGATCACCGCCGGCGACATATGCACCGACGCTGATCAGGTCTCGACTCTGCTGATAACGCGACCACAATTGCTTGAAGTATTGCGCACGTGTCATGTGCTCCGGTGTCACAACCGACGGCATGACCCGGCTGATGGACGCTTCGATATCGATGGCCGGGTAATGCCCTTCCTCGGCCAATCGCCGGGACAACACGATGTGCCCGTCGAGTACACCGCGCGCGGCGTCGGCAATAGGATCCTGCTGATCATCGCCTTCGGACAATACGGTGTAGAACGCGGTGATCGAACCGCCGCCCTTCTCGGCGTTACCGGCGCGCTCTACCAGTTTTGGCAACTTGGCGAACACCGATGGCGGATAGCCCTTGGTCGCGGGCGGTTCGCCAATGGCCAAGGCAATTTCTCGCTGGGCCTGCGCGAAACGCGTCAGGGAATCCATCAGCAACAGGACATTCTTGCCCTTGTCGCGAAAATATTCAGCGATGCGCGTGCAGTACATGGCCGCACGCAAACGCATCAGCGGCGCATCGTCGGCGGGTGACGCCACCACCACTGAACGCTTGAGCCCTTCTTCACCGAGGATGTGCTCGATGAACTCTTTAACTTCGCGTCCCCGCTCACCGATCAGCCCGACGACAATAATGTCGGCCTCGGTGAAGCGAGTCATCATGCCCAACAGCACACTCTTGCCGACGCCGGTGCCGGCGAACAGCCCGAGCCGCTGACCGCGACCGACCGTCAACAAACCGTTGATACTGCGAATGCCGACGTCCAGCGGTTCGCTGATCGGTTCACGCTTGAGCGGGTTGATGGTCGGGCCGTCCATCGGCACCCAATCCTCGGCCTTCATCCCGCCCTTGCCGTCCAGTGCGCGACCGGCACCATCGAGCACGCGCCCGAGCATGCTCATGCCCATCGGCAAACGCCCGGTATCCGCCAGCGGAACCACGCGTGCACCGGGCGCAATGCCGGCGACGCTGCCGACCGGCATCAAAAACACTTTGCTGCCCGAAAAACCCATGACTTCGGCTTCGACTTGCACCGGGTGATAACTGTCATCGTTGATGACCATGCAGCGGCTGCCCATGGCCGCGCGCAAGCCCTCGGCTTCAAGCGTCAGGCCTACCATGCGCAGCAAGCGACCTTCGAGGATCGGTGCGCCAGCCAGTTCCGTGACCTCTGCATAACTGCTCAGGCGCTTGGCGAAACTGGTGCGATCAAGGCGCATCAGGGTCTTCCGGCGTTGGCGCTGCGGCAGGTTTGTCGTCGATCGGCAGTTCCAGGCTCACGTCCGGCTCGGCCGGGTGCAGCGCCTGCTCGTGCAGTTGATCGAACAGTTTGTCCATGACCCGCGCCACGCGAGTTTCGACCGTGGCGTCGATGCGGCTGTGCTCGGTTTCGACCCGGCAACCGCCAGGCAACAACGCCTCGTCTTCGACGATGCGCCAGGTTTCTTCATGGCGCTCGCGCAGGGCTTTGACCTGTTCGAAATCCTGCGGGTTGATGTACAGCCGCACATTGCCCACGCCCAGCGGCAAGAGCTTGAGGGCCTCGCGCATGACGTGTTCGATTTGCGTCGAGTCAATGGCCAGTTCGCGCTGAATCACCTGTTTGGTGATGTGCTGCACCAGGTCCACCAGCGATTTCTCAATCTGCGTGTCCTGCTCGGCGATAGGCTCGAACAGGTGACTCATGAGTTGTTCCAGGGCCGTCACTTTCGCCGATAACGCCACTTCGGCTTCTTGGCGAACCTTGAGCGTAGTGCTGTGAAAACCCTCTTTCTCGCCGGTCGCGAAGCCTTCGTTGTAGGCTTCCTGACGAATACTCTCAAGCTCTTCAAGCGTCAGTGGCTGGACTTCATCCAGCGGCACTTCTTCCATTTCCGGCGGATCGGGCTCTGGTTCCGGCTCAGGCTCCGGAACGTGCGGATCGAAGCTGGGCAACGACCAGATATCAAAACCGCCGACGTCCTTGGCTCGGATCAGGTCGGTCTGGGACTCATCATGTTTGGACGACATAGTGACCTTAGATCATCTCTTCGCCGCCCTTCCCGCCGAGAACGATTTCTCCGGCTTCGGCCATACGGCGAGCAATGGTGAGGATTTCTTTCTGTGCAGTTTCGACGTCGCTGACGCGCACCGGGCCTTTGGCCTCGAGGTCGTCGCGCAACAGTTCGGCCGCCCGTTTGGACATGTTCTTGAAGATCTTTTCCTTGACGCCTTCGTCCGAGCCTTTGAGGGCCAGCACCAACACGTCCGAGGACACCTCGCGCAGCAACGCCTGGATCCCACGATCGTCGACATCGGACAGGTTGTTGAACACGAACATGAGGTCTTCGATCTGACCGGACAGGTCTTCGTCGACTTCGCGGATCGAGTCCATCAATTGACCTTCGATCGAACTGTCGAGGAAGTTCATGATGTCGGCCGCACGCTTGATACCACCCAGGGTGGTGCGCGACGCGTTCGAGTTGCCGGAGAACTGCTTCTCGAGAATCTGGTTGAGTTCCTTGAGCGCTGCAGGCTGCACAGTGTTCAGCGAAGACACGCGCAGGATGATGTCCAGCCGTACCTTGTGATCAAAGTTGCCCAGCACTTCACCGGCCTGATCCGGGTCGAGATACGCCACCACGATCGCCTGGATCTGTGGGTGCTCGTAACGGATGACGTCGGCGACGGCGCGCGGCTCCATCCATTTCAGGCTGTCGAGACCGCTGGTGTTGCCACCCAGCAGAATGCGGTCGATCAGGCCATTGGCCTTGTCTTCGCCCAATGCCTGGGTGAGCATTTTGCGCACATAGTCATCAGAACCGACGCCCAGGCTGGTTTGGTCGCCGACGATGTCGACGAACTCGCTCATCACCTGCTCGACCTGCTCACGGTGCACATTACCCATCTGCGCCATGGCCACGCCCACACGCTGGACCTCTTTAGGCCCCATGTGGCGCAGCACTTGAGCGGCATCGGTTGAACCCAGGGACAGCAGCAGAATCGCGGCTTTGTCGACTTTGGTCAGTTTGGCGGCAACGGCTCGGTTATCACTCATCTGCGTTAATCCACTCTTTCACGACCTGGGCCACGCGGCCCGGATCTTCTGCCACCAGACTCTTAATTGCGTTCAACTGTGCGTCATAGCCTTCGCTTGGGCTAGGCAGCAAAATACTTTGCGGGCCACCGAGGCTGACACGATCGTTGGCCAACTCGCCGTCCAGACCGCCCATGCCACCCAGCTCGACGTCGCTGCCGATACCGGCCAACTGCCGGCCTTTGCCGCCGTTGGTGATGTTGTTGAGCACCGGGCGCAACACACCGAATACCAGGATCAGGATGAACAACACGCCCAGCACTTGCTTGACGATGTCCCAGAACCACGGCTGAGAGTAGAACGGAATATCGGCTATCACTTCGCCGCGTTCTGCGGAGAACGGCATGTTGATCACGCTGACGCTGTCACCACGACTGGCATCGAACCCGACGGCGTCCTGCACCAGACGCGTGAAGCGCGCCAATTCATCGGCACTCCAGGGGGCGCGGGTGGTTTCACCGTTGGCGGCGTTGACCTTGACCTGGTCATCCACCACCACCGACACCGAGAGGCGGTTCAACCGACCCTGTTGTTGCTTGGTGTGGCTGATGGAGCGATCAAGCTCGAAGTTCTTGGTGGATTGTTGACGCTTGTCGGCCGGGTACGGTGCAAGCATAGGCTGACCGGTCGCCGGGTCCATGATTTGCTGACCGTTGGCATCCAGCAATGGCTGGCCTGGCTGCACCATGCCGGCGGCTGGTGCTGCGTTGGCGGTGGTTTGCGGCGCCGATGCAGGCGATGGCGGCTGGTTGCTCAGCGCGCCGGGAACACCTTGAGGACCATTGCTGGCAGTGCGTTGTTCATTAACCGACTGCTCGCTGCGCAACGCCGGTTGATCGGGGTTGAACTGCTCGGAGGTCGACTCGACAGCGCTGAAATCGACGTCGGCCGAGACCTCAGCTTTGTATCGATCGTTGCCCAGCACCGGTTGCAAAATATTCTGTACACGCTGCGTCAACATGCTTTCCATGCGACGGCTGTAATCGAATTGTTTGCCGGCCATGGTCAGTTCGGAATTTTCCGCCTGATCCGAGAGCAACGTGCCCTTCTGGTCGACAACGGTAATCTGCGACTTGCTGAGTTCGGGAACGCTGGTGGCCACCAGGTTGATGATTGCCAACACCTGACCCGGCTCCAGCGAACGGCCAGAGTACAACTCGACCAGCACCGAAGCGCTTGGCTTGCGCTCGTCGCGCACGAACACCGAACTCTTTGGAATCGCCAAGTGCACGCGGGCACCCTTGACGTTGTTCAGGCTGGAAATGGTGCGTGCCAGTTCGCCCTCGAGGCCGCGACGATAACGGGTCGCTTCCATGAACTGGCTGGTGCCCAGCCCTTGGTCCTTGTCCAGAATCTCAAAACCGACATTGCCATCGCTGGGAGTGACACCAGCGGCCGCAAGCTTGAGCCGCGCACGGGACACGTCATCGGCCTTGACCAGCAAGGCACCGGAGTTCGGTTCAACGGTGTAGGGAATATCAGCGGCAGCCAGGGTTTCCATGACTTGCTTGGCGTCCATGCCGGCAAGGCTGCCGTACAGAGGCCGGTAGTCCGGTTGCTGGGACCACAACACCACGGCAAAACCAATCGCCACGCTCGCAGCCAGACCGACCAACAGGCCTACCTGACGCAACATGGTCATCTCGGAGAGGTTTTCCAGAAAGGACAACCCGAACAGCGGCGGTTTGCCGTCTATCGAATTGGCCTTGGCCGGAACATTATCGGCGACTGCTTCTGCCATGACTCAATCTCGTCCTTAAACCGGCATCTGCATGATGTCTTGGTATGCCTGAACCAGTTTGTTACGCACTTGGGTCAACGCCTGGAAAGACACGCTGGCCTTCTGTGAGGAAATCATTACATCCGTCAGGTCGACGCCGCTCTTGCCAATCTCGAAGGCGCTGGCCAACTGATTGGAAGCCTGCTGGGTGTCGTTCACTTTATTGACGGCTTGGCCGAGCATGTCGGAAAAGCTGCTGCCGCCCAGTTCAGGGACTGCGGCAGTCGACTTCGAAGCTGACATGGCGTCCATTTGCATGGAGCGCATATCCAGCATCAATCGATTGAATTCAATACCTTGGCTCATGATTTCTCTCTTTGGCGACCCGCAATTTTTTGACACTCACTCGGCGGGTACTGAGGTGTTAGCAACAAGGGTGCCAGCTCCATGGCTGGATTAAACAAAAGCCCATCCGGGGCTTCGCCTCGCTAAATCAGGTGGCGAACAGGTACGCCTCGACATCCATGCCGGCATTGCGCATCTGCGCCAACTTGTAGCGCAATGTACGTGGGCTGATACCCAAACGCTCCGCAGCCTCTTTGCGCCGGCCGCGCTCGGAGCGCAGGGTGTCGATGATCATCTGGAATTCCCGGCGCCGCAGGTCATCACCCAATGCCCCGGCCGATTCGGTGTCAACTTCTACGGCGCGCGCCGGCGTGGGCACTAATACCAACGCCGGTAACGGCGCACAGGCTACCGGCCCGGCGAGGCAGAAATCCTGAGGCTGGATCAAACCACCCTGCTGCAAGATCAGCGCTCGCTGGATCGCGTTGTCCAGTTCGCGGACATTGCCCGGCCACGGATAACCGATCAGGCAGGCCTGCGCCTCAGGCGAAAGTCTGGCCGCCGCGTGTTTCATTTTATTGACGTGTTTGGCCAGCAGACGCTCGGCCAGCGGCAAAATATCGGCGGTGCGCTCGCGCAAGGGGCGCCACGCCAACGGGAATACCGACAACCGATAGTAAAGGTCTTCACGAAAACGCCCGGCCGCCACTTCACCCGCCAAGTCACGGTTGGTGGTGGCGACCACACGGATGTCCAGCGTGATGGGCTTGCGCGCGCCGACACGTTCAACCTCCCGCTCCTGCAAAACGCGCAGCAACTTGGCCTGAAGGCTCAACGGCATCTCGGAAATTTCATCCAGCAAGATAGTGCCGCCATCGGCCTGTTCGAACTTGCCGGCCTGCGCAGCGATGGCGCCGGTGAACGAGCCCTTTTCGTGGCCGAACAGCGTGGCTTCGAGCATGTTGTCCGGAATTGCCGCGCAGTTGATGGCAATGAATGGCTGGGTGGCGCGATGCGAATGTTGATGGATGTAGCGCGCCAGCACTTCCTTGCCCGTGCCGGACTCACCCGAAATCAATACCGTGGAATCACTACGAGCCACGCGAGCCGCCAGTTCGAGCAACTGAGCGCTGGCAGGTTCGAACGCCACCGGGCCTTCGCTATCGCTGGCACCGAGGCTCCCCAATGCATGACGCGCCACCAGATCGAGCAACGCTTTGGGCTCGAACGGCTTGACCAGGTAATCGGCGGCGCCTTGGCGCATCGCATCGACCGCCCGCTCGACAGCGCCATGTGCCGTCATCAGCAACACGGGCAGTTGCGGCTGACGCGCACGCAGCAGGCCGAGCAACTGATGACCGTCCATGCCCGGCATATTGACGTCGCTGAGCACCAGGTTAAACGCCTCGGCGCCCACTGCCGTCAGCGCTTCCTCTGCCGACCCGACAGCCTTGTAATCGTGCCCGGCCAGCAACAGCGTATCAGCCAGCGCCTCGCGCAGTGCACGGTCATCCTCGACCAGTAGAACCTTGATCCCCATGTCTTTCACTCCGCTCCCTGAGCCATTGCCCTGTCACCCGAAAAAAGCGGCAGGAGGACCTGCGCACAGGTACCGCGCCCCACTCGCGAGCGCAGCTGCAATTCTCCCTGATGAGCACGCGCCACCGCTTTGACGACCGTCAGGCCGAGGCCGGTGCCGGTGGTTTTGGTGGTAAAGAAGGGCTCGCCCAAGCGCGCCAGGACTTTGCTGTCGATGCCGCTCCCGCTGTCGCTGACCGAGACACGCAGTGTGTTGTCGCGGGTGTACAAATGGACCTTCAGACGCACGTCGCCGGCACTGGCCTGAATCGCGTTTTCTATCAGGTTGAGGATCGCCCCGACCAAGGTGTCGCGGTTACACAGCAACTCGCCCGAATGGCTGTCGCATTGCCAACGAATCGGCAGGTCCTGCACGTGGGTCAATGCTGCGGCCTGCAATGATTGCATCAGCAGTTTGGGCGTAACACGGTCAGTCAATGGCAGCTCACCGCGAGCGAACACCAGCATGTCGCGGACCTGATGCTCCAGTTCGTGCAAACGCTCTTTCAAGCGGCCCGCAAAGCGCTGCTGGGTTTCGACGGGCAATTGCTGCTCGGTCAAATGGCTGGCGTAAAGCAGTGCAGCCGACAACGGTGTACGAATTTGATGCGCCAGCGACGCAACCATCCGCCCCAGCGACGACAGGCGCTCATGGCGCGCGAGCTGATCTTGCAGATGACGGGTTTCAGTCAGGTCGTTGAGCAACACCAGTTGCCCCGGTTCAGCGTCCAGCGAGCGCGTCGCAATAGACAGGCGCCGACCGTCCTTGAGCGAGATTTCGTGACCATCGTCTTCACGCGGGGCAAAGCAGCGGGCGATCACATGACGCCAGAGCTCGCCTTCGAGCGGCAAACCCAATAGCTCACAAGCTGCGGGATTGGCTTCGCGCACGATGCCTTGAACATCGATGACGATCACACCACCGGGCAGCAGGTCGAGGAGGTTTTGCAGACGGTTGGCCAGGCGTTCTTTTTCCGCCAGCTCTTGCATGCGCTGGGCACTGACCACCGCCAGTTCACCCTTGAGCTCGGTCACCCGCGCTTCAAGCATGCTGTAGGAGTCGGTCAATTGGCTGGACATCTGGTTGAACAGGGCAAACGCCTGCTCAAGGCCAAGCCGGCTTGCCTGCTCTACGGACGACGGTTGCCCCGAAATATCAGGAACAGGAGACATCTGGGCGGCTTGGGGCATCGTGCTCTCTCGCTTGGCTGACCGTCAGTTAAACGGAACGTTGCGAGAGACGTAGCAATACCCGTGCCTAAAAAAAACCGCCTATAAATGAAGGACTTGAAAAACAGGCGTCAATCATCTGCCTGTTCATCACCGTCACGACGACTCATACCGTACTTGCGCATCTTCTCAACCAGCGTTGTACGGCGAATACGCAACCGCTCGGCGGCGCGCGCGACGATGCCATTCGCGTCATCCAGCGCCTGCTGAATCAGCCCTTGTTCCAGACCACCAAGGTAGTCTTTCAAGTCCAGGCCTTCTGGCGGCAGCAATGCACTGGCGGAGAAATCCGGAGCATGCCCGTTAATGGCAACACGCTCTTCGAGATCGCTGCGCAAGCTGTCGACCAACTGCTCGTCTTCATCGTCGACGTATCGGAATTTCTTCGGCAACTCGACCACGCCGATCACGCCGTACGGGTGCATGATTGCCATGCGCTCCACCAGGTTGGCGAGCTCACGAACGTTGCCCGGCCAGCCGTGACGGCACAGCGACATGATCGCTGCGGAGTTGAAGCGAATCGAACCACGCTTCTCGTGCTCCATGCGCGAGATCAGCTCGTTCATCAACAGCGGGATGTCTTCGACCCGCTCGCGCAAGGGTGCCATCTCGATCGGGAACACGTTCAGGCGATAGTACAAATCTTCGCGGAAGGTGCCGATCTCGATCATGCTTTCGAGGTTTTTGTGGGTGGCGGCAATAATGCGCACATCAACGCTTTGGGTCTTGTTGCTGCCCACGCGCTCGAAGGTACGTTCCTGCAGCACGCGCAGCAACTTGACCTGCATCGGCAGCGGCATGTCGCCGATTTCGTCAAGAAACAGGGTGCCGCCATTGGCCAGTTCGAAACGCCCGGCACGGCTGGTGATGGCGCCGGTGAAGGCACCCTTCTCATGCCCGAACAGTTCGCTTTCCAGCAACTCGGCCGGGATAGCACCGCAGTTGACCGGCACGAATGGCGCATCACGGCGCTTGGAGTGATAGTGCAGGTTGCGCGCGACCACTTCCTTGCCGGTACCGGACTCACCGAGGATCAGCACGCTGGCGTCGGTGTCGGCGACTTGCTGCATCATCTGCCGGACGTGTTGAATCGCCCGGCTGGTGCCGACAAGACTGCGGAATAGATTGGGTTCGCGATGACGACCGCGCTCACGGGCCTGGTCATACATCTCGCGATAGACCTGGGCACGGTGCAGCGAATCGAGCAATTTGCTGTAGCTGGGTGGCATTTCCAGGGTCGACAACACCCGGCGGCGCTGGTCTTCAGGCAAGTCGAGGGAAGAATTATCACCCATCAACAAAACCGGAAGGAACTCATCCCAAGTAGAGAGTGTCTTTAGCAAGCCCGTAAGTGCACCAGGAGCATTGACCGTCCCGATGAGGACACAGATCACTTCACGACTTGACGACAAAGAGCCGACAGCCTGCTGCCAGTCATGGCTGCCGCAGGGTAAATTTTCTTCACCGAGAAAATTTAAAATCACCGCCAAATCGCGGCGGCGGACGCTATCGTCATCAATCAGCAGAATTTTGGTTTCACGCCACATGCAATAGCAACTTCCCTAGTCAACTCAATGCCCAAAATGAGGGGGCAAGCTAGACGCTTGCAGACACGTTATGCCTGTAGACGCCTGAAATCTGTAACCAGCCACTAGTTAAGTCAAAAAACCGTGCACAGTCAAATTTATGGCGCACTAAGTCTGGATTAACCGGGGATTAATTAACCAAACAGATGGTAAACCTTTGCCGCATTCTGTGCTTGATGGATCTGCGACATCTCATCGACTATCGCCTGGCGCTCACCTGTCGCCGCTTCCAGAAGCTGCTTGTACACCCGCAGCAACTCCTCCAGATTGTCGCGCAACGCCGCCTCGTCCACTGAAGCTTCGCTCAAGACGTCCTCCATGCAGGATCGGCAAGCCAGGTCCAATGCTCCAATGGCTTCCCAGTTACGCTCGGCCAATGCACCCACCAGGCCTTCACGGGTTTGTTCGATTCGCTGCAATACAGGACTCATGGCGATCTCCTTAAAACTGCGGACCCGGCGCGGCAATAGCATCCCAGCCGTCTTTGACGGTGCGAAGCAAGTCACTGACTTCGTCGAGAATTTTTGGGTCGGTCTTGATGTTGGCCTCGGTCAGACGTTTCATCATGTAGGTATAGAGGTTGTCCAGTTCACCGACCGATTCGGCCTGGTTTTCCAGATCCAGCCCTTCACGCAAACCACCAATAATGCCGATGGCCTTGCCGATCAGAACACCTTTGTTGGGGATGTCCTTGCGCTCCATTGCACCACGGGCCTGAGCGATCCGGTCAAGACCACCTTCCATCAACATCTGCACCAGACGGTGAGGACTGGCTTCGGACGTCTGCGCCTGAGCGCCAATCTTCTGGTATTGGCGAAGGGCTAACATTGGATTCATGTTGTACCTCATCAAAATTCTGTGGTTCGTATAATCAATGTATCGACGACGCGTCAAAAAACTTTAGATTCAAATGCAAAAAGCCCGGAGCGCTGGAAAACGCTGCCGGGCTTTTGGCGTTTCTTAGCTATCAGCTCTTCGATTGAGCGTTCATCGCTTCGAACATCGAAGTGATGTTGCTAGCAGTCGCCTTCAATTGCCCAACGAGGGTGTCCATGTCGTTGTACTTTTTGGTCAGCACAGCGGTGAGGGACTCGACCCGACGGTCCAGTGCCGCCTGATCGTTGGCCAGCTTGGTCTTGGTGACTGTCAGAGCGGTTGTACGGGTATCAAGGATGCCGCCAGTATTTGTATAAGGCGAGAGCGCATTACTCATGCGACTCAACAGGCCATTATCGCCAGAGAAAAGTGTCTGAACCTCCCCTCCAAGCTTCTTGTCGTTCATTGCCGTATTGAACTTGACGCTATCGAAGTTCAATGCACCGGTTTTCTGATCAGTGGTTATCCCCAGCTGCGACAATACAGTGAGCTTATCTCCGTTGCCTGTCTCGGCCAGTGGACCACGCATCGCCGCCAAGATAGAGCGCGGCATCGCGTCGCCGGTCAATGCTGCGGGAATAGTCGGATTACCATCGTCGTCGAGAGAGGGTTTGGTCAGCGTTGTGATGGCATTGGCAACAGCGTTGTACGCATCGACAAACTTCTGGATCGACGCCTTCAGACCATCGGTGTTGGTAGTCACCAAGATTTGAGTTTCACCCTTGGCAAGCAGGGTCATCGACAAGCCTGAAACAGTATTGTCCAATTTGTTAGTCGGGCTGCTAATCGCCAAACCGTCGACGGTGAATTTCGCGTCCATGGCTATAGCGCCAACAGAACCCGCAGAGTCCTTCGTCGAATCAGCCGGAATCACCTTCGACCCATCAACGTCCAGGCCGACACCACTCAGAGAAATATCAGTGCCCGCACCGGTATTTGACGAACTCACCACTAACCGCGATCCAAAATTGTCAGTCACCACGTTGGCACTGAAACCGCTGAACTGATATTTGTCGTTCAGCGCTTTGGCGACAGAGTCAAGGGTCGAGTTGGCCGGTATATCAAGATTGTACGTTTTGGCATTACCCCCGGGCACGCCCTGGGTGATCGTCAACGTGCCGGCAGCACCGCCATTGACGCTTGCCTTGGAGCCGCCATCGAACGCGGCAGTCGCGACTTTCGAACCCGTTGCAAGCTGCCCCACGTTGATTTTGTAGATGCCATTGACCGCCGAGTTGCTGGCGGTAGCAGTGGCCTTCGTAGCATCTGACGAGGTTGCGGCAAAACCGGTGAACTGAGGCGCAGTGGTATCGCCCAGTGCTTTCAGCGAGGTCTGGAACGTAGCAAGAAGCGACTTCAGGGTCCCGACACCGGAAATCGACGCGGTATTGGTGGTAGTACCCCGGTCAATCTGCCCTTGTTTGGCCGCTTTATCGGCGTTAACCAATGCTTTGACGATAGCACCGGTATCAAGGCCGGAGCCTAGGCCCGTGCCCGGTAGAATTGGACTTGCCATGTAAATCTCCCTTCAGTGTCTCGCCGGTCTTTTGACCACTACAACGCCCAAAAGAACATAGCAACAAATTTCATGCCAGCTGTCAGGCTTTGGCGCTAAACAGCAGACTGCTTGCGTCATTCAAGCTATTGGCCAGTTTCAGGACTTCTTCGTTGGGGATCTGACGGATCACCTCACCGGAGTCACTGGCAATGACTTTGACGACTACTTTGCCCGAAGGCTCATCGATAGAGAACTCCAGGTTTCGCTTGACTGACTGGACGAACTTTTCAATTTCTTGAACGGCCATCTTCAGTTTGTCCTGCTCACTCACAGCATCCTTGGGCTCATCCTTGACCAACGCCACGGGCGCAGCATCGGTTCGAGGGTTTTCCACAGCCGCATCGGCAACAGGAGCTGCCTGCTTGACCGCAGGATAAGACAAGTTCAGCTTCACGCTCATATCCATGTCCATCACCTCTGATAATCAAAAAAGCGAGAGAGCGCGACAAGCGCACTCCCCCGCCAAAAACTCACCAGCTATTACTGAAGCAGTTTCAGTACAGCGGATGGCAGTTGGTTGGCCTGGGCCAGAACTGCGGTGGAAGCTTGTTGCAGAGTTTGTTGCTTGGTCAGCTGTGCAGTTTCAGCAGCGAAGTCGGTATCTTGTACGCGACCCAGTGCAGCACTGGCGTTTTCGTTGATGTTTTGCAGGTTGGCGATGGTGCTGGTCAGACGGTTTTGTGCAGCACCGAGGTCAGCACGGCTGGAGTTGATGGTTTTCAGTGCAGTGTCGATTGCGCCAACGGCTGCCGAGAAATTGGTTTCAGCGATGGTGGTGGACGAACCGGCAATGGTGATACCGGAAGTGATGCCCAGGCTCACGGCGTCGAACTTGGCGGTCAAGTCCAGTTTGATCTGGTTGTCGCTACCAGTGTTGGAACCAACCTGGAAGGTCATGGTGCTGGCCGAACCGTCGAGCAGGTTTTTGCCGTTCAGGTTGGTGGAGCCAGCGATACGGGACAGCTCGGCGGCCATCTGGGTGAACTCTTTGTTCAGAGCGTCACGGTCGTCGGAGCTGTTGCTGTCGTTTCGGGATTGAACGGCCAGTTCACGCATACGTTGCAGGATGTTGGTTTGTTCCTGCATCGCGCCTTCAGCGGTCTGAGCGATGGAGATACCGTCGTTGGCGTTTTTGATCGCCATGGTCTGACCACGGATCTGCGAAGTCATGCGGGTAGCGATTTGCAGGCCGGCGGCGTCGTCTTTTGCGCTGTTGATTTTCAGGCCGGAAGACAGACGAGTCATCGAAACCGACAGAGCATCAGAAGCCTTGTTCAGGTTTTTCTGAACGTTCAACGATGTAACGTTAGTGTTTACTGTTAAAGCCATGACGAATTCCTCGTTGGTTGGGTACTGCGGCTTCCGGCCCTGGCAACCGCCGGGTGTGGCCTAGAGAACCTTCGTAATAGTTATCGTCGTCATGGCAAGTTGCTTGAGGGCTTTTTTAAAAAAAATTACTAGCAGACTGCCACCCCCCGTAAAACAAGGGGTTAGAATCGTTAAGTCATAAAAAAATGACGTCAAAAAAGCCACGAACAAAAGCTACAGGCAAAAAAATAGCGCTACCGGGAGTACCGGCAGCGCTATGGAACAGCGTTTTTGATATCAGCCGCGATAAAGAATCGCCGAGCCCCAAGACAAGCCCACGCCGAATCCGCTAATCGCGACGCGTTTCCAAGGTGAAGTCAGCACGTGCTTTTCCAGCAGTAACGGAATGCTCGAGGACACGGTATTTCCGGTCTCAACCATGTCCTTTATGAACTTCTCCGGCTCACCTTCAAACCGCCGGGCAACGGCGTCGACAATCGCCGCGCTGCCTTGGTGAATGCAAAATGCATCAATGTCGCTGGTTTGCAGCTCGGATTCATCCAGCAACTCGTGCAGATGCGCCGGAACTTTCAATAATGCAAAGTTGAAAACCTGGCGACCGTTCATGAAGAACACACCATCGCTGACCTTCAAGTGCGGCGCACCGGAACCGTCAGTGCCGAACTTGGCTTTGCCCAACTGCCAAGGCGCGTCGTCAGCCATCCACGTCGCAGTCGCAGCATCTCCAAAGAGCATGGTGGTGTTGCGATCTTCCGGGTCGACAATCTTTGAATAGGGGTCGGCAGTAATCAGCAAACCGTTCTTCAGGCCGGCGGCTTCCATGAAGCCTTTCATGGCGTAGATGCCATAAACGTAACCCGAGCAGCCCAATGAAATATCAAATGCGGCGACGTGGGTTGGCAGACCGAGCTTGTCCTGAACGATGGCGGCTGTGTGTGGCAGCCCTTCTTCATCACCGTTCTGGGTCACAACGATCAATGCATCAATCGACTCGCGCTTGAGCTCCGGATTACTGGCGAACAAAGCGTTGACCGCTTCAACACACAAATCCGAAGTTTCCTGCTCGGCGCCTTTACGCGGCAAGAAAGCCGAACCGATCTTGCCCAGGATGAACTCTTCATCCTTGGAGAATTTGGCACCCTGAGCGTAGTTATCCACACCAGCGGTCGGCACGTAACTCGCTATGCTTTTTATGCCAATCATCATGGCTTCCCGATCATAAACAGCGACTAGGTTCACCCCGAAAAGCTCAGGGGCGCATCAAAATGGTTGATTTCCCGGAGCAGACTCATCACCCGCACCCAAGAACACAATACAGTGAAGATGCACTTTATGACCTATGCGTCACGCCGATAAGCACATGAATGCAATTTTTCACATCCAGCGTTGACGTCTGGCTCATGCCGGAAGCCAGATGTCGCGCCATCCAAGAAGTTTCTCGCCTTCAAGCATCCAATCGCGACGCACAGCACTTTGCAGGGCATTGCCCATCACTGCAGCCTGATCCAAATCGTTCAAGTGGGCTCGGATCGCTTTTAGCCACTCATCCACTCCGCCGTTGACCAGCGTGACAGGCAAGCCGCATCGGTAAGGTTCGATATCGCTGCAGACTACCGGTACGCCACACACTCCGTACTCCAACAGAACGGTATTGCTCTTGCAGCGATTGAACAGCGTGTCCCCAAGAGGTGCCACGGCAAAATCCAGATTAAGGCCGGCGAGTAACACCGGATAGCAATCCGCAGGCACATTGGAATGAAGCTCATGCACGTACGGTCTCAGGTTATCCGGGCAATAACCAACGAACACCCACTCCACTTCCGCTGCCGTCGCTACAACCGCGCGGGCGATCAGTGCGAGATCTCGCGCATGCTCCACAGAGCCGGCCCATCCCACCCGGGGCTTTGTACCTGCTTGACGCCTTCCTTGCTTCCCGGACCACCAACAGCCAGGCAGCAGGCTCGGTATCACCCGGATATCCTCATGCCAGCCAGCAAACGCTTCAGCCAGGGCAGGTGTAGCGACGACGAAGCGATCCACATGAAGTAGTCCCCGCTTCAATGCTCCGACGATGCCCTCGGGCAGCTCAAGTCGACGAACGCTATCGAGAGGCAATTCGGGAAGGTATTCGTTTAACTCAAAAATCTTGAAGGCTTGCGAAAAGGTGCTCATTCGACGCATGGCTTGCAGATGCTCTTCACTGAGCTGACACTGCATAACAATGACATGGGGGTCATAACGGTCCAGTTCAGGCACAGTCATCATCCCCGACAACAGAGCACCAGAGATCAGCCCCTGCTCTTTCAAAGCATCGAATGGCTGGACAATCCGGTAATGTCCGCTGTCACCTATATGGTCAGGATGTGCCAACACCGAAGGCAGCGATCCCGAGCCTTGAAACGGATGCCAGGCCAGATTGTGATCATCAAGTCGGAAAGTAGCTTCGGCACGCAGCGACAACCCAGTGTTGTACGCTGGGTCGCGCGCAAGCATGGGCAACCAGCGGGCATACAAGGCATCCTCTTCTTCGACAGACGCCCGCGTTATTTCACAAGCCCCAATCAACAACTGCACATGCGGCGTCCAGACGTTCAAGTAACCCGCCTGCTGCAGCTTCAGACACAGATCAACATCCACCCAACGCTTTAACAACGGACTCTCGTCAAACCCCCCTGCCTCCTGGAATAGTGAACGCCGCACCATCAG
Organism: Gordonia sp. IEGM753; assembly: GCF_050321825.1. Taxonomy (NCBI): domain Bacteria; kingdom Bacillati; phylum Actinomycetota; class Actinomycetes; order Mycobacteriales; family Gordoniaceae; genus Gordonia; species Gordonia sp. IEGM753. Next base: position 67,652 of record NZ_JBNQGB010000001.1, on the reverse strand, counting down.
GCATTCACTACTGAGCGCAGAATAATTCTGATCGACCTGAAGCCGTTGCATGTAACCGACGCTTTCGTGGGAAAGTTCATGGAACGCGCGGCCGACCGAACCACCAATACCTAAAAGCAGGCCCGCGTGATGAATCTTGCCTTGTGCCGACAAGAGTTTACCGCCGACAGCCCCCACTTCGGGACGTAGCGCATGGTTGAGCAGCTTCGGCAGCCAGCCCTTGCCTAGAATGCCCGCCTTTGCGCCCAACCAGAGCAGGAACTCACCACGCGCCATTGCGGCGGCATCGTTGCTCAGAGAGGCGACGGATTGCTCTGGGGCAAAGCGCTCGACACAAAGCCGATCCCCGCCCACCTGTTCAACCATTGCCAGCCAATCAAGCACCTCGGCATCTTCAATGCCGTGATCAAGTAGCAAGACTTCGTAATAAGGGTATTCGGTGCTTTCCAGAATTGATTCAACACACCGTCTGAACTCAGATAAACGGCCCTCCAGAAGAATCAGGATGCTGACCATCGGCTGTCGTGCATGTCCGTAATCAAGACGGTAGCCGCCACCCAGATGCTCCAGTGGCAATACTTGGGCCTGGTTATAACCGCGGGCCAGAAGATGCCCTTCGATAACTGCGCGTTCATCGGCACAGTCTTGCAGCGGTCTGGCCTCACTGATCAGCAGCGGCTCACAAACATGCGCTACGCAAGCGACTCCTACCTCGCAAATAAGGCGCAACTGAAATTCCAGTTCGAATGCCTGGCCATAGCCCGGCGCGAACCCGCCGAGTTCAAGCAGTGCAGCGCGGCGATAAAACCAGTGAGGACTCAAACTCGCCGGAAGGCTCAACAGCAGGTCCAAGTTCATGTCAGGACGTAACACGATGTCCAGCGTTCCATCGGCCATTCGTATGGTTTCATCGGCGAATAAGGCTTGGACCCCTTCTCCGGCGTCTTTCAGGCTCGCTGCCGAAACAGGTAAGCCAGCTGGGGAAAATTCGACACCGGCTTCAGCCATGACGAACCAGTCGAAATCACTGTCCCCCAGCAACCGATTGACGCATGCGACATCCTTACTATCCATGTAGATCACATCTCGCAGGCTTCCATCTGCCGCCGCAAAAGTTGGCCTGGCGCCCAGCACGATGATACGAAGGTTACCGGCAAACCAACCCAAGCGTTCAAAGCTTGCGAGCGTACGGGACAGGGGTTCGTCGCTCTGGTGGTTGTTAAAAACCAACACACCTACCAACGGCACTACGTTCGCAGCCTGATGCTCGACCATCAATCGCCGTTGAGTCTCGCTGCACACTCGGGTACCCATCCATTGCGAAACGACCCTGTTAGCGGACCTCGCTTTATGGTTTGTGGCCGCTTCCTGCGTCACCTCAATGAAGTAGTCCAACGCAGACCAGAATCTCGCTTGATGTTGCAGTTGCACCTGCCGTAACAACGGCAGTGTCTCTCGGGCACGCTCAATCGCTTCGGGTGTATTGCCCCAAGCCGTTCCATAGTTCTTGTTTTCGAATTCGGACAACTGCCCCGGCGCATATTGCCCCGGCAACACGATACTGATACACCCGCACAGCGCCGCCTCAGCGGCCAGCCCCGAACGCTCGGCAAGATAAAAGTACTCACACTGGTGAAACAGGCCGGCCAAGCCCTCCCATGAGTCTGGAAACTCAGCGGTTATTTCGGTTGCATCCGCAGGCAATAGCTCCGGATCGATTTTAGCTCGCCCTTCCCGCCCCTGATAATAACAAACCCTGCCAGATACCCGTTTGGCCGGATTCACTGGCGGGCAAAAAATGCTCAGGTCGATGGGCGGCAAGTGGAGTACGTTCTCCTCAGCCATACCGGGCTGTAGCAATCCCCGCGAATAGGCGAAAAGCAGATCATCCTCGGCATAAACACCTTTACCACCGAGGTACCCGGGTTGGTTGAGAAGATAACGTACTACCACGCCCGCTCCGAGTGGATTGCCATCAATAATCTCGGGGTACACCACCACTGGCTCCAGCCCTTGGGACTTGTGCAACGCCATAACCTCAGCGCTCAAGTACGGTGTGATCAAATCTGGATTAAGCACTTGGGCAACGACGTAAGCCTCGTGACCAGAGCGATTGAGAGCGTCACATAGCATGTGCAAAACACGAATACCGGCAGAGCTGCGGCGGAAATTCGGTGCATAGATGTAGTACGGTTGCGGCCGCTTCGAAAACAATTCGCGTATCAAGATTAGCTTCTCGTCGAATAAGAGTGTGGCATCAGGCCGGGTTGAGCCTTGGACCGCGAGGTCTGTGTGTGCTCAATGTCTTTCGACATCCCGCGCCATGGCCCATTTCGCCATGCTGTCGATGGACGCATCCAGGGAAGTCCAGACATCCAGCCCCAGTTCCTTTGCGCGACTGATGTCGGGCACATAGAACGAGCGCCCCGCGTCGTCGGAACACCCTAGTATTTGTACCGATTTCTGCGGTGCTATCCGGGCAACTACTCGCCTGGCCAGGTCAGCGATGCTGATCGCCTGGTCAGAGCCCACGTTATAGGCAACACATGACTCCCCACGTACAAGCAAGGTCAACAACCAGACCGCTAGATCAGCGCCGTACAGGTAGCTGCGAATGGCCTGACCACTGGATTTGAGCACGATCTCGTCGCCATACAGAGCGTCCCGTACAAAGTTACCGATCGCAAAATGTCCATCTAGCGGCAGTCCCGGTCCTGCAAAGGCAAAGCAGCGGGTCAACACGACATCGATCCCATGCTGATCGGCATAGAGGGCTCCGAGTGTTTCCTGAGCCCGCTTGCCTTCGGCGTACGCGCTGGCAGCCGTATTGCTCACGCAGGCGCCGCTGTAGGATTCATCAACGCCCGTTGAAAACGGCAGGCTTCCATACTGAGCACCCGAGCCAGTCAACAACACACGCGATGTACCGCTGCGTGCGGCGAGTTCGAATACCCGTCGCGTGCCGTCCACGAGCGTATTGAACAACTCCAGTGGATGCGCATTGGCCTCTGCCGATGTATCAGCAGCGGCATGTAGAATAAAATCGGGGCCCCGCCCAGGCAGATCAACCAGATCGCGGATATCGCCCGTGAACCAGTTAACCCAGTCGCATGCTCGATACTGGGGTTGGGCCGCTAAAAAACGCGCTGGATTGCGAGAGGTGACGGTCACAGTTATCGCGGCGCCTTGACCATTGAAGTCGTTCAGGAGTGCCATCAACCAACGGCCAAAAAAACCCGTCCCCCCCGTCAGCAACAGATGTCGGCCCGCCAACTCATCACGCAAATTCAATCCAGCCACAATCGATTGAAGATGTGCGGGTATGGACCCTGCATCAGGAGAATAAGCGTGCATGTCCATTTTCAGAAAACTGACCTTGAGGTCTCTCGATAATCTGATTCCTGCATGGGATAGTCGGCCAGGGTTACATCCTGCTTGGGCGCCTGCCAATTGCCATAAACGAAAGTCAGATAACCTGGCACGTCATGGGGAGTGAAAAACTGCCGGTCAAGGAATCGTGTGGTGTCAGCCGTACGAAAATGTACCTGTGGCGCAATAAATGCTGGGCCCGATGACTTGGTAACGGACATCCCCTCTTCAAACACACGACGCATGAAGCCCAATTCAAACGGGATGATAACGTCGTGACCAACGACGTTTTCAAATGTTACCGACACCCCGTTCACCCAGTCATCCGATTTGAGAATGATAATTTCGATACACACACCGTACGGCTTCGGCAGCAGGGATTTGAAGTCAGTCAAATGTTTGAGCAATAAGGGGAAATCATCATCATTGACCGAGAAATCGACATCGTCATCCCAAGCAATAAGATCACCATCGCGCGTAGCCCCCAACAACGTCCCGAAATCTAGAAGGATAGGAATGTCGAAAGCCTCGCAAAAGTCTGCGACGCGCTGGATCACATCAACCGCAAGCGTCTTGGTGACGCGGTGGGAAAACGGTTTGGCACCATTGTTCACGGCCAACATACTTTTGGGAGGAAGGACGATTTTCTCAGTGGGAACACCCAACCCCAGCAATTGGGCGGTAATGCTCTCCCACCATCCAGTGCTGATCACAACCAGATCGTAATCAACCGCCCGTAGCCCTGAAGGCAAAATAACCGGAACATCACCCACGAAAGTGCCTTCTTTCAGCGGATCGTTATCGGCAAACGCCACTACGTTCAAGTCAGGAAATCGAGCGAACATCAATCTTGCCACTCTCCCGGCGCCAAACAGAACCAAACGTTTTTCTTTCAGTTGTTGAGGAATCATACTCACCCCTTCACAGCTACACAGCGTCCGACCAAAGCATCTTCATCACGGTACTTTGCAAATCCGCGCCCCTGTATCTGGTATGCGATGGAAAACCCCGCGCCCTGCAATGTGTCGATCAGGGCGTCATGATCGATGTAACGGCGGTAGTGCTGACCAAACTTTTTCTCTCCTATCTCATCTTCCTTGGTCCGGTACTCCAGAAAAACCAAACTGCCTGCCGGTAGGGAGTTTTCCAGCATGTCAAAGAATGACTTTTGAACGTCGGCATCTATCGCATGCAAGAAGAATCGTGCATAGACCGCAATACGACGTTTGCCTTGCAGGAAGTCTTGAAGATATTCCGAACTGCCCTGAGCGTTGCTCAACAGATAGCGGACTTGCGTAGTTTTAGTCCGCTTTTGACAAAGAGCTATTGCTTCTCTGGACGCGTCAAAGGCTAATACATGATAGCCATTGAGCCCGAAAAACTCACTATCGCGCCCATTGCCGCAGCCGAATTCGACGACTGCATCAACGCCAATGAATTCACCTGCCGAGAATACGGAGAACTGGGAAGGCAATTGCGGTACCGATGTATCTTGGCGGCTATAAAAGCCGTTCCAGTATTCCAGGCGATCAGCGTGGGCGAGATTGGAACTCATTGACTACATCCCTTCAATTCTTAAATCAACCGTGAAGTTTTCTCACGGACCGTAGGATCAGTAAAAATAAAGCGTGGTGTCGTCGACAATGTCCGAATAATGACGAACACCAACTTTGTAATCGTCACGTATCGAAAGAACGGTATCGATCAACTTCCATAAATCATCGCCACGATGGTAGGCACACACGCACAGCTTCGGTCGATCTCGCTGTATAACTTCGCGAGCCCCTCGAAGGGCGCCCCGCTCTGCACCTTCAATATCAAGTTTGATCAGGCTTACTCTCGCGGGCATGATCTGGTCCAAGGGAATACCAGGTACATGCACGAGTGGAACGAGTGACTGCTCGACAGACAACACGCCTAGAACATCGCAACTGTTTGATTCAGGTGCCGAGAGCTGGCAGGCAACTTCGGTCATAGCCGCTCGCAATGCGACCACTTCCGGTCTCCCCTCAAAACGGCGCTGACACTCCAGAAACGCGAGTTGCTCCGGTTCAAATAAATAGGAGCTTTCTACCGGGCCGAAACGTGATTCGATTTTTGCCAAGGTATCTCCGTTGTATGCGCCAGCATCAACGTAGTGGCGAAGATCGGCAGCCGTGATGAATCCGGGCTCGAGATACTCATCTAAGAAATCCGAGCGAATTGCAGAGTCCGCATGGCCCAGATCAAGACGCATGGTCATCAACCCGTCAAACACTTCTCGCGAGCGCTCGTCATCAAGACACAAAAACGCTGATATGAACGCCAGACTTTCATCAGCGACTTTTGACCGGTAATTGCGAAAGCTGGACTCGGTAATGTAGGGCGCATCCATCGCAGCAAGAAATTGCTGCATGGTCATAAAATTGCTCCAGCCCCTGACTTGAAGATCATTTTGAATGACGGCGCTGTAGCGACCGCTACCCAGAACAATTAGAGCGTTGCTCGGAATGTTGGAAAGGTCAAATGCCTGCACCACGATTCCGTCGAGCATTGCACCGTGTTTGTTTACATCGTTATCAAAGAATGCTTTAACGCAGCCACCGCTGTTGGTAAAGAGTCGGGCGAGCAATACCCCTACCTGATGGGCACCGAAGATGTAAACCGGCGCATCAAGTTGCCTTTCCAGTGCGTCATACGAAAAATCGGATGCTTGAATGGAAAGGAGCCGGGCCATACCGGGATATTCACCGAGCCTTTTTAAAACATTTAATTGATGACGTGATCGCAGCACCACTTCCCGCCCGGCAGCAAGGCTGGCCTTAGGGTCAAAGCGAAAATTCAGGATCGAGGATTGCTCACCAACAGAAAAAGCGCACTGATAAGTGCAACCTTCAGTCAGATCTTCACTTTGAAGTAAATCGGCATTCTCATGGTTTCGCATGCGGCGCTACCCCGTTGCAGCGTTCAAAAACAATGGGCTTGACCGCATAAAGCACCGTATCAAACGAGCTATGTGCGTGACAGCGCAAATAAAAACGATAATCCAGCTCATAGCTAAGCAACTGCTCAAAAATGCTCCACAGATGCTCTGCCCGATGATAAATGCTGATGGCCAGATTCGGCCGGTGCTTCTTCAGCATGGCCTTGGCGCCTTCAAGCGCTGCAGGCTCCTCACCCTCTATGTCCATCTTGATCAGATTGGGCATAAACCCCGGCAACGCGTCATCCAACCGAACACAGGTCACGGTCTCACCACCCGACTCGACCAGATGTCCTCCTGCGCCCAACGCACCATCGAAGCCGACCTGCCGGTTGCCATCGGAAACACCGCATGGAAAGTTCACCGTGTTTAGGTCGCTGAGGCTCTTGACGAGCACGGCGTAGTTATCAAGATTGGGTTCGAAGGTGGCCACGGCCTCGAAGGTCAGGCCAGCAGCGCGCATCTCTTCCACGGTGTCGCCGGTGTAGGCGCCGCAGTCAATAAAGCGCAATGGCTGTGGCCAGGCAGGCAGATCTTCAGGAAAGTACTGACGAGGCGTCGGCGCAGGTAACCGCAGGTAGTCACCGGTGGTTCTGAAATCAACGATTCGGTCGAGCAATTCGCGACTGGCCTCGTCGGCCAACTGTTCTCGCATGCGGGCGATGCGATCGGCATGCGCTTCGTAATAACTCGGTTCAACCAACCAATATCGGAAGGGTTGATCCATGGGGTAATGGCGAACGAACTCGACAAGGCTAACGACCCGCCCATAGCCCAATTGGTTTAACTGTGTGACGACTTCGCCAACGTCCACGTAATTGTTGAACAGACCGATGATGACGCAAGCACTCGCCGGGTCATGCTGCACCGCCCAATCCGAGGCGGTAGCAACATTGATCCCGTCAACTTCTTTGAGCGAAGCGTCGCGATCCAGATACGCGCTGACTTCGACGCCCTCTCCCGCCAGATACGCTTGAACCCGCTGGCCGGCCAGACGTGCGCCATAGACCAGCACATGCTTGAAGTTTTGCCCATCAAGCATGGCTGGCTCCCGAAGCTATCCGGACCAGCACGGCATGGCCGTTCAGGTTGTGCAGGAAGCGGAAATCCCGATTGGCCGCAGTGAATTCGTTTACCAGTCGGGTCACGCCCTCGCAGCCATAAAAACCGTAATCGTCAAATACAACAACGGCACCGGCGACCAGACGTGGCAACGCCCATTCCAGCACGCTGCGAGCGGACTCATAAACATCCACATCGATGTGCAAGAACGCCAGGCGTGGGCCTACATGCTCGGCGTTGTATTCAGGGAACATGCCCTCAAGTAGGTGCACACGATCACTCACGCCACACCGCGAGGCGAGTGCCTCGACCAGTTGGATATCTGTATCGCTATGTTCACCGCCTTCATAACGAGTATCTAGACTGCCGGCTTTGACCACCCCCGTGAACGTATCGGCGAGGAATACCTTGCGACCCGGACGCTTGCTGGCCAACGCCAACAGGCAGCCGGAACCACCACGCCAAACACCGACTTCGAGGAAATCACCATCAACACTATCCAGTTGCCGTGCCAGCGACCACAGCTCGAATAACCGGTATTTGTCCACCAGCGTATTTTTCTCGACCAGCGACAGTGCTTGCTCAAAGGGCTGATCGCCGCACCATGGCGCATAGCTTGAGTACGGTAACAATCGCTCATGGCGAATCTCCGGCGACTTGCCATGCGCCCACGATACCGTGCCTCTCAGGTAGCGGTAGCTCATACCGGTCAGTTTTCTTTTTAGCCAGGCCATCTCAGTGACGCTCCGAAATCGCCATCTGCTCGTTGAACTCATCACGCGGCAGGAACGGGTACAGATCTTCCAGAGCGCCGGTTTCCGGTTTGCCTTGTTCGTTGATTCGCGTCATGACACGCGGCACCCGCGCCTCTTCGACTTGAACCAACACCTCACAGATCACTGGACCGCTTCGTTCCAGTACCTCACTCAAAGCGGCATCCAGTCCATCGTGCGCATCAATACGTGCATAACCAACACCATATGCAGCAGCTAGTTGCTGCAGGTCAGGCAGCTTCAAACCGCTGGTGTCGTCTGCGCCGACGAGCAATTTGAAATGCATATTCTGCGAGGTGCGGATCGAGGCATAACCCTGGTTGTTGATCACAAAGCATTTGACCGGCAGGTTCTGCGCGGCCAGCGTGGCCAGCTCCTGGATGTTCAATTGCACGCCGCCATCGCCTTCGACACAGATCGTCTGCTTGCGGCCCGCCGCCAGGCAAGCACCAATGGCCGAAGGAATACCGAAGCCCATCGAGCCGGTCCCACGGTTGTGGAAGCAGCGCTGGCCTTTCTTGAGACGCAGATTGAGCAGGAACAATTCGGAAGCAAAACCGGAACTGCCGGGGGCAATCACATCGCCCTCTTTCAGCAGCTCGGACAGTCGATCAGTGAAGTGATACATGCTCACGCCTTCGCTGTCATCGGCGTGCTCAGCCAGCAGCAACGGATAGCGTTTACGCCAGTCTGCGATCTGTGCCAGCCAGCCATCGAAGGCAGGTAGAGGCGCGGCTTTGATACCAGCGACCAGGCCTTCGATGAACGGTTTGACGTCTGCCACCACCGCCACTTCGACCGGCATCTGCAACTTGGCAATTTCCGCCGCATCGATATCGACAACGATTTTTTTCGCATGCGGGGCAAAATGCGCGTGGTTGTATGCGGTGAGCGCCATGTCCAGACGCGAACCGAGCACGATCAGCAGGTCGCAGTTCTGCAAAGTAAAATTGGCCCAGCGCGGCGCGATAGAGCCGGGACGGCCGCCGTACAGAGGATGATCGTCCTCTATCACATCCATCGCCAGCCAGGTCGGCATGATCGGAACACCAGCGCTTTCCACCAGCGCATTGAACGCATCGACAGCACCCGCCATACGGATACCGCTTCCGGCGATGATCCCCGGGCGCTTGGCGGTTTTCAGCAATTCCAGAGTGCGGGCCAACGACTCGGTGATGTCGACAGACGCAGGCACGAGCGGCAACTTCGCGCGGCGCAACTGCGAAGGGTCGATCTGCACAGCTTGCATGTCCAGCGGCACGTCTAGCCAGACTGGACCGCGACGACCAGTCAGCGCCGCGTGTTCCAGTTCATCGAACACTTCAGCAATAGCCAAGGGGTCAGTCAGGGTCACCGCGCGTTTGGTGATTGAGGACACGATGGAGACGATGTCGGCTTCCTGCACACCCAACATGCGCAAACCGGTACCGGCCTTCAAATCAGCGGTCTTGACCTGACCCGAAATAAAGAACACTGGGGTGGAATCGAGCCAGGCGCCGAGGGTAGCCGTCACCGCGTTTGTAGCGCCCGGCCCACAGGTGGTCATGCAAGCACTTGGTCCACCCGTGAGCTTGCCTGCTGCTTCGGCGGCAATGCCGGCGGCCTGCTCATGCAAGCACAGGATCGGCTCAAGGTCAGGATGACGTCCCAGGGCATCGTTCAAATGCATGGCGCCGCCACCTGGCAGGAAATACACCTGCTTGATGCCCAGCTCTGCCAGTCGATTCATGATGTAGTCAGCTACACGCATTTTGGTACTCATCGTTCAAACCCCAGTTCGCCGAGCGCTCGGCTCAATTCAATTGATTCAGAAAATCCAGCGCCGACCAGAATCCGGCACCGTGATCCTTGTGGCCTTGCCACACTTCCGGAATAAAGCTCACTTGCGGATACGCTTTGAGCTGCGTCCAGGTCGCCGGCCAGTCCACATCACCGGTGCCCATGAGCACGCCCTCGCCGTTGCTGCCTTTGGCGTCGGCCACGTGCAAGTGCGCGGAGTACGGCAGCAGCAGTTTCAGCGCTGCCTGGAAATCCAGCTCAAAGTGAAAGCAGGCCATTTGCAGGTGCGAGAGATCCAGGCACAGACGCAGGTTCAGGGCCTTGGCTTGTTCAGCGAGTTCCTGCGGCATCATGAAAATGTTCTGGTGACGCTGACCGCCGAAGTGCCATGGGAACGGCGCCATATTTTGCGGAATCAGCTCGGTGCGACCGAAGTCGACCTGCGCGCAGGACTCCTGGAAGCGGCGATACAACTCGGCACGCTGACTGACCGGGAACGGCTCGTCTGCCGAGAAGCCGCCGATGTTGGCGACGATCAGCAGCGAGTCGGCATTCGGGAAGAATTCGGCGATTTGCAAGGTGGCGTCGACCACCCGTTGCAGGTTGGCGATCGAGCGCTGGCGGTAGTCCAGGTCATCGGCCACCAGGTCCAGCAACTCGCTGTTCTCGAACAGCTCCGGGGCATGCACCACCAAGCGCGAACACTCGACCTGACGCAGATATGCCTGCGGCGCCACGCTCAGGTCGCGGTAGGACAGATGGAATTCGAATAAATCCGGTTTGATCCACTGCTCGTACTGCAGGAAATCGTGATACCGCACCGGCACGCCCCACAGAATCGGCATGGCGAATTCACGGCGCACTTCGGCTTGCTCGGACAGGTCGCTGTCGAACAGAAAATCACCTTGAGGAATTGCGCGTCCTGCCTTCTTGCCAAGCAGATCGATCAAGCGATACGGCGGTAGACCCTGACCGGGACTGGCTACGCGCAGCATGCTCTGCTCGAATACTTCACCGGGTGCGATGGCACGAGCGGCGATCACGCTCTTGCCAAGATTCTCGCGGTTGAGCAATTCGCCCTGGCTGGCGTGACGACCGGGTCCGGTCCACGGCAAGGCCTTCTCGACCTGACGAATGCCTTCGACCAGTTGACGGAATTCTTCCGGCTCGAGGCTGGCGAGATGGTCCGGCCCTTCCATACCGCGGTCGAGGGTGATGTGGCGCTCGATCAACTTGGCACCCAATGCAACGGCGGCAATGCTGATGGCGGTGCCACGCTCGTGGCCGGAGTAACCGATCAGGCCGTGCAGCTCGCGCAGGCGCGCCAGATAACCGAGCTGGATGTCGGTTTCCGGCGCCGGGTAAGTGCTGTTGCAATGCAGCAACGCGAAGGGCACGCCCAAACCGTTCAACTGCTCGATGGCGCGGACGATCTCGTGCTCCAGGGACATGCCCGTGGACAGGATCAGCGGCTTGCCCAGTTGTGCAGCCTTGGCGATCAGGTACGGGTTGCACAGGTCGGCCGAAGCGATTTTCAGCGCCGGCACGTCAAAGTCGGCGAGGACTTCGACGCTAGGCTCATCCCATGGAGTGCAGATGTAGCTGATGCCTTTTGCCGCACAGTACCGACGGATTTGCAGGTGTTCATCGACGCTCAATTCAACCTTGTCGAGCAAGTCCTGGATGTACTCGACGCCCAGGTCCTCGGCGCGCGAACCATCAGCCTTGCGCCGATAGAGCGCTTCACGGTTGCGCAGTTGAAACTTGACGCAATCAGCGCCGGATTCGATCGAGGCATCCACCAATTGTTTGGCCAGCTCTACCGAACCGTTGTGGTTGTTGCCCACTTCGGCGATGACAAAAGTGTGGTCGCCACCGATGACAACGCCATCGATGCTGAAGGTTTGCTTGCTCATTGAATTTTGGTCCGCCAGGAAGTGACACCGTTGGATTCGAAACGGAAATCAGTGGTTCGGCAGCCAAGCTCGCGGACTTTGGAAGTTACGGCCTGGCGGTGCTGGGGCTGCACGAAGAACAGGAAAAAGCCCCCGCCTCCGGCGCCAAGTAATTTGCCACCCAGCGCGCCGGCGGCCAGCGCGCTGTCGTAAATCTGGTCGAGCACGCCATCGCTGACGGCACGGGAAAACTGGCGCTTGAGCATCCAGCCCTGATGCAGGCAACGGCCGAAATCATGCAGCTCGCCGCGAATCAGGTGATGGTGCATGTGACGGCACAGCGCCACGCTTTCAGTGATCAGCAGGCCTTGGGCATTTTTGCTTTCCATTTCTTCGCGCTGCTGCTCATGCAGCTTGCCGGAGTCGTGGGAAATGCGCGTGTCGCAGAGCACCAGGCACTCTTCAAGTTCGTTGCAGATCGAATCCTCGAGCCGAATCGGATGCACCAGGTTTCGACCTTCCTTGAACTCGATAAGGTTGAAACCACCGAAGGCAGAGGCGTATTGATCCTGCCATCCACCAGCAATGCCGAAGCACAGTCGCTCGGATTGAAACGCCAGCTCGGCGACTTCGTAGGTGCTCCAACGATCTCGGCGCAGTTCATTGAATGCGGCAATAACCGCCGTGGTGACGGCCGACGAACCGCCAAGGCCAGAGCCCACGGGAAAATCGGAACGGATATAAAGATCAAGACCGTAATTGGGCTGAATCACCGAAACGATGGTTGCCAGCAACCCCTTGTCGCCATGCCCCAACAAGTCGGCTATGGAGGCGTAATGTTCTTCGGTGCCAAGGTCTTCAGAAAAAATCCGGATGACGTTATCGGTCCGCGGGATCAACGTGGCGTGGGAATAAAGACCCACCGTGCAACTAAGAACCGCTGCCGGGTTTTCCACGAAGTAATACGTGAGGTCGGAACCACCGCCGCTAAAGCTCATCCGCACAGGAGCTCGTGCCCGCGCCAAAACCGGCACTTCCTGATTAGCCGCCAGTCGCGCAGGCGTGACCACGTCGACCAGATAGCCATCGACATCCACCACCGGGATTGCGTTGTAGCTCAGGTCGAAGATCTTGAGCATTTCTTCGCGTGCTGCACCAAGCTTGACCGAGCGATAGTCGGTGTTCATGCATTCGGTGACCGGTACCGTGGTTGCACCGCCTTGCAGCAGGTATCGGCGCAGATCGCCGTTGGTCAAGACGCCGGCCAGACGTCGCTCATCGTCCACTACAAAAACGATCTGCAGGGCACCGGACTCTATGCACTCAACCGCATCGAGGATGGTCTGATGGGTGTAAATCGTCTGGCTTTTTACCAACTGATTCATGCGCTCGCGACCTCCTGAAAAGCCGACTTGAATGCGCTCAGCGAGTCCGGCGTGCCAATATCGATGAATGGGCCCGAATACTCACCGACCTTCAGCGATTGGCGAGCAATCAACTGGGGCAGAATCTCCTGCTCCATCGAACAGGCTCGCAACGCAAACCCGTCCAGTGAGTCGATCGCGAAACCGTAAACGCCAGCGTTCACCAGACCCGGCCCGTGAATACCCTTCTCGTTCAACGCAAGCAGTTGCAAGTTGTCCGAGCAGCTCAGGCTGCCGTAGCGCGAACGGTCTTCAACCTTGACCCCGACCAGTACATCCTTCGTCGCATTCATTGCCAGGTGATAGGCCGAGTGATCGAGCCAGGTATCGGCGTTGAGCACCAGATAACGGCCGTTGGGTGGTGCTTCGCACAGTGCTTGCAACACTGCACCGCCGGTGCCCATCGGCTGCTCCTCAACCACTAGCTGCAGGGACAGGCCCGATTCGGCAGACAACGCCGGCAACAATTCCGCCAACTGATCGGCACGGTAATGCGCGCACAACACCGCGTCGCTGATACCAGCCTGTTTCAGTTGCGCCAGGACCAGCGCCAGGAATGGTCGACCATAGATGTCGACCACGGCTTTTTGCGAACCTTGCAGCACAGCGCTGAGGCGCGTACCGAATCCGCCGCAAAGGATGTAAGCGCGCATCAGTGGGCCAACCCGAAATACTGCTCCAGGCAGCATGCGACATGTCCGAGGTGTTCTTCACCGAGCCCCGGCCATACGCCCACCCAAAAGGTATCGTTCATGATTTTGTCGGTGACCGTCAGCTCACCGCTAACGCGGAAGTTGCGACCTTCCATGTACGGCTGACGCACCAGGTTGCCGGCGAACAGCAGGCGTGTACCGATGCCTTTGCTGTCGAGGTATTGCAGCAACTCGACGCGCTTGATGCCGCAGCCGTCACGCAACGTCACGGGAAAACCGAACCACGAAGGATCGCTGTTCGCAGTGGCTTGCGGCAGGATCAGGTAGTCGGCGCAGTTCGCCAGACGCTGGCGGAGCCACAGGAAATTGCGTTTGCGCGCCTCGGTGAAATCCTCCAGTCGATCCATTTGCGCCAACGCACAAGCGGCCTGCATGTCGGTGATTTTCAGGTTATAGCCAAGGTGCGAATAGGTGTACTTGTGGTCGTACCCTTCCGGCAACTGGCCCATCTGCTTGCAAAAACGCTGCTTGCAGGTGTTGTCCTGGCCGGGTGCGCAATAACAGTCGCGGCCCCAGTCCCGAAACGATTCCATGATGCGCGCGAGCAACGGGCTGTTGGTGAAGACCGCACCGCCCTCCCCCATGGTGATGTGGTGTGCCGGGTAGAAGCTCAGGGTGCCTATGTCGCCGAACGTGCCGACCAGTTGCCCGTCGTAGGTCGAACCGAGGGCGTCGCAGCAGTCTTCGATCAGCCACAGTTTGTACTTGTCACACAGCGCGCGGATGACTTTCAGGTCGTAAGGGTTGCCCAAGGTGTGCGCGAGCATGATCGCCTTGGTTTTGGGGCCGATAGCCGCTTCGATCTTGGCCGGATCGATGTTGTAGTGCGGCAGTTCGATATCGACGAACACCGGCACTGCACCGAACTGCAGGATCGGGTTGACCGTGGTCGGGAAACCCGCCGCCACACCGATGACTTCGTCACCCGGCTTGATCGCGCGATCACCCAAGCGCGGCGAGGTCAGCGCAGAAAACGCGACCAGGTTCGCCGACGAGCCTGAGTTGGTGGTCAGCACACACCGTCGGCCCAGGTATTTACCCAAGCGCTTTTCGAAAGCGTCATTGAAGCGCCCGGTGGTCAACCAACCATCCAGCACCGCTTCGGTCATCGTTTGCAGTTCGCCTGCGCCGATCACCTTGCCGGCGGGCGGCACAGGGCTCTGGCCGGCGACGAAGACTTTAGGTGCCAGTTCCAGCTGCGCATAACGCCCAACCAACTCGACAATTTGTTGGCGCAACTGATCCGCAGTACTTTCACTCATGGGTATCGCCTTGGTAGTCCGCAATTTGCTTGCGGGTAAAGGTGTGCATGTCTTCGCCGTGTTGCCAGGCGAGGTTCCAGGCCAGCGTGCGTTCGAGCGTGGTCGCCAATGACCAGCGCGGCGTCCAGCCCAGCTCTTGACGAGCCTTGCTTGAATCGAGCGCGAGCAACCCGGCTTCGTGGGGTTGCGACTGGGTATCGACCGACCAACGAACTGGCGTCGGCCATAATTCAGCCAGTTGGCCGACGATGGTTTCGACGGTGGCAACACTGCTGCGCTCAGGCCCGAAGTTCCAGGCACTGGCGTACTTTTCGCCGTCCTCGAACAACCCGCGAGCCAGCATTAGGTAACCCATCAACGGTTCTAGTGCGTGCTGCCATGGACGCGTCGCGTTGGGATAACGCAGGACTACTTCTTCGTTGTTTTGCCAGGCGCGGAACACATCCGGGATCAACCGTTCCGGCGACCAGTCGCCGCCACCGATTACATTGCCTGCCCGTGCAGTGGCCAGCGCTGCTCCGGACGCCTGCAGAAAGGAATTACGGTAGGACGCGCAGAGCAATTCCACACAGGCCTTGCTGTTGCTGTACGGATCAAAACCGCCGAGGGCGTCGTACTCGCGATAGGGCAAAACCCACTCGCGGTTTTCGTAGCATTTATCGGTCGTGACCACCACCACCGAGCGAACGCTCGGGCAATGACGCACGGCCTCCAGCACATTCACTGTGCCCATGACGTTGATGGCATAGGTCTGGACCGGCGTGCGATAAGCTTCGCGTACCAGCGGTTGCGCCGCGAGATGGAACACCACATCGGGCTGGAACGCCTGCAAGGCCAAGGCGACTGCCGCTTCATCGCGAACATCCGCCAGGTCGCCGGCAATCAGACGGTCCACTCCGGCCACCGACCAGAGCGCAGGCGTGGTCACGGCAGGCAAGGCGAAACCGCGTACATCAGCGCCAAGTTGCTGCAACCACAACGCCAACCAGCCGCCTTTGAAGCCGGTATGGCCGGTCAGGAAGACCTTTTTGCCCGCCCAGAATCCGTTCACTGCCAGAGCTTCCATTCGGCGTTGCCGCTGTTCCAGCGCTCTTCAAGGAAAACGCGGTCACGCAGGGTGTCCATCGGTTGCCAAAAGCCATGGTGCAGGTGGCTCATGAGCTGGCCCTGCCGCGCAAGGTTGCGCATCGGTTCGTATTCCCAAGTGGTCGAATCGTCTTCGATACCGTCGAGCACACTCGGCTCCAGCACGAAGAAACCACCGTTAATCCAGCCACCGTCGCCTTGGGGTTTTTCCTGGAAGCCTCTGACGCAGGCGCCTTCAAGCTCCATCGCGCCAAAGCGGCCTGGCGGCTGCACCGCCGTCACGGTGGCTTTTTTGCCGTGTTGTCGGTGGAAGTCGATCAGCTCGGGAATGTTGACGTTCGATACACCGTCGCCATAGGTCAAGCAGAAGGTATCGTCACCCAAGTATTCGCGAACGCGCTTCAGGCGTCCGCCGGTACCTGTGGTTTCGCCGGTATCGACCAGAGTGACGCGCCATGGCTCGGCTTTACCCTGATGAATGTGCATGCTGTTTTTGGCCATGTCGAAGGTCACGTCCGACATGTGCAGGAAGTAGTTAGCGAAGTACTCCTTGATGACGTAGCCCTTGTAGCCAAGGCACACCACAAAGTCGTTGATGCCGTAGTGAGAGTAGATCTTCATGATGTGCCAGATGATTGGCTTGCCACCAATTTCGATCATCGGCTTGGGCTTGAGGTGCGACTCCTCGCTGATGCGAGTACCCAATCCCCCCGCCAGAATTACTGCCTTCATGTGCTTCTCTCAACTGTGGGCGACATCGACTTCATTGAATCGCTGGCCATTGGCAAGGGACGCCAATAATTCGGCGTCTGCGCGATTTACTCGGGCGCAGACACCAGAAAGCAATATTGGTGCCACAGGAAAACAAGTGCTGGCAGGCCCCGTTTCGAAAGGGCTGCAGCACGCGACACAGACAAAAAAGGCCCACCGTCAGGTGAGCCTTGTTTTGTTGACGCTGACTAATATCGAACGTTGATTCTCAGGCTGTGGCTTGCTTGACCAGGGCCGGCCAGTCAATGCCGACCACCGGCCCGAGCTCAAAACCAGAGCCATAGGCGGCCAGGTTTTTGTTGTAGAACCGGTCGTGCCCCAACGCCTCGATCCACTTCTCGCCAAACGCCTGACGAGCCTCTGCAGAATGTGCCATCACGCCCGACTGGATGACTTGCACATGGGGTGTCCACACCGTCAGATAACCCGCTTGACCGACGCGCAGGCATAGATCGACATCACCGAACGCTTCGGCAAAGTGTTCCACGTCGATGCCGTCAGCCGCTTCGAACAACTGCTTGGAGATCATCAGGCATGCAAAGGACACTGCCGAGCAATTCTGCTCCACCACCAACCGATTCATGTAGCCCATGGCCGTCTTCGGCTCACCCACGAACGGCGAACCCACACCGTCGTCGAAACCCAGGATCAAGCCAGCCTGAGTAACCCGACCTTCCTGATCGATGAGCTTGGCACCGGCAATACCAACCTCCGGGCGCAGCACTTGGTTGAGCAAGGATTCGATCCAGTTGACGTTGACCACTTCACTATCAGCCGCCAGCGTAACCAGGTATTCGCCTTGGGCGTGCTGGCTGGCCGCATTGATGAGACTACCCGTTGCCAACCCCGGCTGGGCATTGAACAGGTGAACGCGATTAGCCTGTGGCCCCTGGCTATCTAGCCATGTGCCTAACGACGTCGCGTAAGCCGAATCGTTCGCAAGCAGCAGTTCGTAACGCTGGTAGCGGGTACGCTGGAGTACGCTGCGAATGCAGCGCTGCAAGGTTTCAAGATCGCTGACGCCATGCAGGATGATCGACACCATCGGACGCTCGGTGAAGCGGTAATCGATTTTGTGCGTGCCTGGCACCAGCGTGCTGACGTCAGCTTGGTAGCCACGGGTGGCAAGATGGCGCAGGAGTGTCCGACGCTCATCGGCACTGGCATTTTCGTCCGGCGCCCGACCAATAAGTAGCGGCTCGTCCAGATGCGCGAGACCGTCCAGTCCGCCCTGCTCAATCAGACGCAACAGCAAATCAAACTCCAGCGCTTTCTTGAACTCGCGCGAGTAACCACCTGTCTCGACCATGACATCCCGACGAACCAGCCAGTGGCGCGCCATCAAGCCCGGATAGCTTTGCAGCAGATCCAGGTTGAAGCCCGGACGGAAGACATCGGCCAGTGTCCCACTGTCCTGTCGCTGAAACTCATCCATGGCGACTGCACGACACTGCGGCGCCGCAAGCAGCTCCAGGCTCGCCTGATACAGGCCACTTGGCGTCAGCTCCTCACCCGCCTCAATCAACACCATCCAGTCGCAATCCGTCTGGCTGACCGCCTGATTGATCTTGTCGACGTAGTTGCTTTCGTTGACCTTGACGAAGTGCAGGGTGTTTTGCAGCGTGGTTTCGGCCGGCAGATCGCCGGTGGTAAACACAATGATCTTGAACGCTCTGCAATAGCTGTTCATAACGCTATCAAAGGTTGCCTGCAGCTTGAAGATGTCAGCGTCCAGATCCAGCAACAGAATGCCGAATGTCGGGCCACCACCGTTGCGTGCCAGGTGCCGGCCGATGTCCTTGACCTGAGCGGCGCTCGGCTCACGAGCCTCCAGCCACTGCATCAATTGACCAGAGCGTGTGGCATCAAACAAGCGACCGTTATCTTGCAGCGTCGCAGCCGCCAAACGCTGGCCCCACGCGAGAATTTTGTGCGCATGTTCTTTTTCGCCTTCGCTTTGCAACACGCGGCCCAATTGCTGCACTACATCCTGATTGAATGCATAAGTCTGGAAGGCTTTCAGCAAGCGCTCATTGAGCGGCTCAGCGCTGGCGTTGCGGTGTACGCGCGACAGTTCTTTCTGTTTGAACATTGCCGCTTCGAGCTCATCAAGTTGCAACCGGCCTGTCGGCACTGCGTGGAGTAGAAACTCGAGGCCTGTAAGCACGTCGAAAAAAGCCTGATTATAAAACGGCAACTCAACGTATTGCGTCGGTTCGAAACGACGAACCGGCTCGCCGAGATGAGAATCCCAGCGTGACTCGAACAACTTTTCAGTGATCGCGCCAAACGTGATGCTGTTGCGTTGGTGCAGCGCGTACGGAACAGGCAGCAGGCGCACTTTGGCACCTTCCGTTAGTCCATTGGAGTAGCCGTTTTCCTGCACGGTTGGGTTGAAGTCCGCAGCGAGGTTGCTGTACCAGCGCTGCAATACGGCCGTGCGAGTCACCGCGGTCGCGAGAGAGGGCGAGTCACTGGCCAACACGGCCAGCCGAGCTTCAGCCGAATCATCTTCGTAGTCTTCGCAGCCCTTGCGGTCACGCAGATAATAATCGACACGATCGGCATGCGCTTCGAATGCCAGGCTGTAACCCTGGCAGGTACCGTAATCGGCATTGGCCTCAAGGAAAGCCAAGGATTGATCAATCGCCGTAGGCAACAGGAAGCTTTCGGCTTCGGCCACTGCCATGTAAGGCGTGGTGATCCGATCGATCACCCGGCGGACCCTGACGCTGAAATGCTCAACACCCTGCGCCGGCGCATGCACATATTGAACCCTGGGAAACGTCACGGCGATGTCGACGTCTGTTTCGAGCGACGAATCCACAACCAGTACCGCGCACGATAAATTACTGTAGTAACGCAATGCACGGCGCAACGTTCGCGGTTGATCGTGGGCCAACAGCACCAGTGTAAGCCGCTCGTTTAAAGGAGCAGCGGTTCCATTCGTGAAATTAATTTGCATATGAATTCCTATAACGAGCGGGTCGCCAGATCAGCGGCATTACGTTCTATTGGCTGTTCGATGTTGGCTTTCAATCCGGCAGCCAGCCATCGGCCCAGTACTGCAGGTTATCGCCGCGCAACATGAAATCGCGCAAGACCACTTCGCGCAAATCGTCACCCATTCGATAACTGGCAGCCGGGTCCGACAGATGCATGCGAATCGCCTGCAACCATTCATCGGTGCTGTTGGTCAGGACTCTTGTACACGGCAAATGACCACGATATGCCTCAGTGTCGGAGCAAATCACCGGATAGCCGCAAGCACCGTATTCGAGCAATCGCAGGTTGCTCTTACAATCGTTGAAGATATGAAATTCCAAGGGCGCCAACGCAAGATCAAGATCCAGACTTGCGAGTTTTTCCGGGTACGCCGAGAGGCTGACGCCAGGATGGAACTCGTGGACATAGGGCCTGAGCAGATCGGGACACATGCCGAAAAAGACCCACTCGACTTCATCTGCTAATTCGCGGACCACATCAGCGATGAGCTCCAGGTCGCCGCGATGACTGGTACCGCCACCCCAGCCGATGCGCGGCTTGTTCGAGGTGCGACGCTGGCTCTTAAGGTGCGCCCACAGATTAGGTGCCAGCATGTTAGGCACCACCCGAATGTTGTGGTGCATATCACTGAGGACACCCGCCAGCGCATGCGTCGACACCACTACCCTGTCGCACATGCCAATGCCTTTGCGCATCAATGACTCGATATTATCGGGCATATTACGGGTGTGTTCGTTCTTCTCCGGGATCCGCGCGACATAATCGTCCAACTCGTAAATACGCATGGCCCGGGAATAGTTTTTCACTTGAACGATGTCGTTGATTTTACCGGTGTTGTAGCGGCCCTGCAGAATGATGACGTCAGGCGATTGCCGTTCAATCTCAATGATTGAGGGCATGTCGTACGCCACTCGGCCAACGATTCGCCCTGCCGCTTGCAGCTCGAACAAAGGCTGGCTGACGCGGTAGTGTCCGATCGCCGAACTGTTAAGCGCCAACCCTAGAATCGACGGCGCATTGCGCGTAAATAGTGGATTCCATCCCGTGCGCTGCCCTGGATTAAGGCCAAAGCTGTTGCCGCTCAGATTCAGGTTGCGGTTGTATGAGGGATCATTAGCAATTTGTGGTAACCAGCGCTGGTAGAACGCCTCTTGCTCGAGCTCCAGCTGCTGTTCACGCAGTTCTTCAATTCTGGTGTGTGCGGAAGGCGCCAGCACTACGCTGGAGAAGGGTGTGGTGACGATCAGGTAACCGTCCTTGCCGACCCGCAGGCACAGCTCAAGGGCGTTGATGCCTTGAGTACTGATGGTTTCTTCAAACGCACCAACACCGTCAAACACCGACTTGCGGACCAGCAAGCAATGGCCGCTGACCGCGCTCCAGTTCTGCACCACCTGCAGGCGCTGCATATAGCCGCCCGAAGTCACTGGCTCGTTGATAAACGCCCGGCCCGCCAAGCCATTTAGCCCCAGCACCAAGCCGGCATCGATCACATTGCCTTGCAGGTTGAGCGTGCGCGGCCCAACGATCCCGACTTCTGGACGCTGCGCATGGTTGAGCAACTCGTCCAGCCAACGCTCGTCGTGGGCCACGCAATAGGGGCTGAGAAACAGCAGGTATTCGCCACGCGCCTGTTGTGACGCGAAATTTTTGACGGTCGCATCATTGCCGCTCTCCGGCTGATAGAAAATGCGCAAGGTGTCAGTGCCCAACTCGGCCATGGCCTTGAGCCAGTTCCGCACTTCAGCGCTTTCGCTGGCATTGTCGACGAGGATGATTTCGTAACGGGTATACGCCGTTTTGCTAATCAGACTATTGATGCAGCGCTGTAGCGCCATCAACTCGTCGTTGACGGTAATGATGATCGACACCAGCGGACACTGCGCATACTGGTACTCGATTCGCGGAATCAATTTCAACATCGGTCCCGGATGCAACACGTGACTGATTCCTATGCGCTGCAGATGCGCAGTGATCAGTTGAGCGTTCTTCTCGATCACTTCAGGAAGGGAAAGCCACTGTGCAAAGGTAAAAGTCGATTCAACCTGTACTTCAGCAATGTGCCCGATAGCGTTCGTCCCGTCCGTTTCGACCAGTCGCCAGATCGCGTCATGAGGTGCCAGCTCACCCAGCGTCGAGTCAAAGCCGCCCAGTGCAACGAGACGTTGGCGTTCAAACGCAAGGGTACGACCGACATAGGGATATCCGCGCATCAAGTCGAGATTGAAGTCGGGCTTGAAGATTGGCTCGGCGGGCTCGTCGTCTACCAGCGCACCTTCGTCACTGAAAATACAGGATGCGCCCGGCATGCCGACAATCCGGTCAGCCAGAACCAGCAATGCGGATTCGGTCAAACGATCACCGGCGCGAAGCAGGTAAACCCAGTCGGCTCCATTTAGCGCTGGCAGTAACTGATTGAGTTGCTGTGGCCAGTCGGCCCGCAGTGGAAGGCGCTGAATACCGTCACCGAGGTCCCCTGCACCGTTCGATAACAGCAGCACCGATTCACAGGCATACGTTTGGGAGGCGATACTTTGGAGGGTAACGTCCAGCCCGTAGGCGTCATCGTTCGAATCAATGATGATCGGGACGATGGCAGGACGATGCGGCCATCGCGCAATCTGCCGTGACAACACCTGCTTACGCGACGGACTGAAACGGCGGCAGTCGATCCATTGCGCGTAGAGATCAGCGTAGCTTTCGGTGTCCGTGCCGACCTGAACCAGCATGATGCCTTGGCGCGAAGCCATCACCGTATACAGATTGAGCTCATCCCATTCACGGGTTTCTGGCGTGGTGAGCTCCTCCAGCATCACGTAGCGCACCCAATCGGTGGCGGGGGCCAGTTCGCCGCTGCGCTGAGCAAGCATCTGCTCCAGCCATCCCCACTCGACAACGGACGCAGACACCATGTCCGGGCGTTTGCGCAGGCGCTCTGGATACAAGCGCTCGATACTGCCAACGTTGCTGAGCTGCACCAGGTTGCCTCGTCGCAGCAAACAAATGAACAAGGCAAAATCAAGCAGTGCGACAAACCCGGCCTCAGGCTGAGCCAAGGCAGGCAGCAATGAAGCGATGTCTGCCCGACGCATCAGCGCGCAACTGAATCCGCCAAGTATATTACGCGGCGTTTTCTCGAAACTGGCCAGCAGGTCCTCGCCCTTGAACAGCGCGTCGAACGGAGTAAGCCCAACGTTCTCCATGCGAATCGGCAAGACGTAATCGTCGGCATCGACCACGTGATGCTTGCTCACCACCAACAACACTTCGGCATGCACGCTCAAAATGGCAGCCTGCTGGCTGATCGTGGTCACCAGCAGTTGATCGTCATCACATAAAAACTTGATGAACTCGCCACGACTTTCTTCGAAACACCGCAAGAGATTTTGTTGGAAACCGAGGCGCTCAGGATTGTGTGAGTAGCGCACAACCACGCTCGATTC
Organism: Gordonia sp. IEGM753; assembly: GCF_050321825.1. NCBI lineage: Bacteria > Bacillati > Actinomycetota > Actinomycetes > Mycobacteriales > Gordoniaceae > Gordonia > Gordonia sp. IEGM753. Next base: position 44,107 of record NZ_JBNQGB010000001.1, on the reverse strand, counting down.
TGCGACCAACGAAGCTACTATTTGCTCGATTTCATCCGTGCGGCAATCATCACAAATGACGATTTCAAGGTTTTCGTAAGTCTGGTCGAGCGCACTTTGCAATGCCGCACGAAAAAAACGCGGGTTGAACGCAGGGATGGCGATACTGACAAGAGGAATAGGTTTCACACGCGTGACTCTCGACCGGCGGGCGTCAGCTCCGCGAGAGAGCAAAACGTCCTGAACCGTAAAGGTAGAGGATCAGGGATCGCACGGGCATGCGACCCCCGCTCTGGATCAGACTTTGTTGAACAGGCCCAACTGCGCGATTTTACTGAACGCCAACTGCGAAGCTTGCAGCATGGTTTGCTGCAGGGTCAGGCGCGTCATTACTTCGGCCGGATCCGAATCACGGATCGTCGATTGCGTCTGAGTGTTTGCCAGCACCAGCGCCTGGTTGGTGTCGCTTTGGGTATCCAGCGCCGATCCGCGACCGCCTACCGAACTCAGGCCTGCGGACACTTGATCGATACCGCTGGCTAGGTTACCCAAGCCTGCTGTCATCGCCGCTTGTTGTTTCTGAGTTGCTACAGCATTGCCCGTAGTCGGGGTGTTCAATGCAGTTTTCAACTGGCTCACGGTGTCCAGAATGTTCTGGGTCTCGTGAGTGTTGACAGCCAAATTGAACTGGTCGCCGGCAACCAGAACGTTGGTCGCAGTGTTGTCGAGTGTGAACTCCACACCGGATGCGGTGGCCTTGTTACCCACCATCGTGCCGCTGGAGACCGGTTTGCTGTCGGCAGTAATCGGTGCAGCGTACAAATCGAACGCGGTATCGCTGGTGAATTTCAGCACCGCCGAGCCACTTGGGAAGCTCGCTTTGTAAGCGGCAGGATCGGTAACCTTGGTGCTGGTAGGCTGAACCGACCCGGTGTTGCCGGGTCCGCGAGACACGTTGAACGTGTCAGGCGTGGATTGCAGGGTGAAATTACGCCCAGTCAGCGTCGCGTTGGGGTCGTTGAAGCTCAGCGACAAGTCGACACCGCGAAAACTGATGCTTTGATTCGTGCCGTTGGTGATGACACCGCCCTGCGTCGCTTCATTCGTCACGTCGTTGCCGAGCCCGTCCGTGATCTTTAACTGAGTGCCGCTGACAAAATCCACTGTGTACGGCTCGCCGCTGCGGAATTTGCTGTTGTACGAAACGCTGGATGAAACCTGTCCGTTGGACAGTGTGACGAGGCCGTCATTCATCGACCCGGTCACCTGGGTGCGCGCGGTGTTGACCGCTTGCTGAAACACTTCCCAACCGGTGCTATTGGTGGCCATCGACATGTTGTCGCCGACCGGCAGGTTCAGGGTCGACTGGTCGCCGTTGTAGCTGTAGGTGCCATCGCTGTTGCGCGTAAACGGAACGGTATCGCCCTTGGAACCGGCGAAGATGTACTTACCGTTTTCATCCTGGCTGTTCATCAAACTCAGCAGTTGCTCTTCAATCTGGCCCAGTTCAGAGGCGTTGGCCTGACGATCGGCATCGGTATAACCGGCGTTGTTTGCACCAATCGCCAACTCCTTGGCGCGCTGCAGCACGTTGTTGATACTGGTCAATACCGACTCGGTCTGACCCAGCGTCGCCTTGATGGTGTTGGTATTGGTGGCGTACTGATCAAGCATCGAAGCTTGTTGCCCCAACTGCAGCAAGCGCGACGCACCGACCGGATCATCGGCTGCGGTGTTGACGCGAACCAGGCTGCTGGCCTCTTCGCTGCTTTTGACCACGTTGGCGAAGTTTTTCTGGTAGTTCGCTGCAGAGGACTCGTAAAACTGGGCGGTAGAAATGCGCATGGGCTACGACTCCTTAAAGACTGTTGATCAGTGTGCTGAAAATTTCCTGCGCAGCCTTGATGATCTGCGAAGAGGCGGTGTAGTACTGCTGATACTTGACCAGGTTGCCGGTTTCCTCATCGAGGTCGACACCGGACAACGAATCACGTGCGCCTTTGGCGTTGGCCAGGATCGCAGTGGTGGCGGCGCTGTCGAGCTTGCCCTGGGCAGCCTTGGCGCCTACGCCTTCGACCAGTTTGCCGTAGGCGTCGGTCAGGGAAATGCCTTTACTGCTCGAACCGGTGTCCACGGTTTGTGCGGTTTGCAGGCCAGCCAATGCCGTACCGTTGCGGTTATCCAGGGTACCCGGTTGGCTCAACGTCACATTGATCGCAGTGCCGTTGCCTGGGGCACCGGCAACCGTCATGTCAAACTGTGCAGTGCGCTGCACAATGGGCGGGCCTGGGTCGTTGATCGGTGCGCCGCTGGCGTCGGTCAACGGGATGCTCAGGCTCAGCGTGTTGTTCTCGCCAGGCTTGATGGTACCGCTGCTGATCACCCCGCCTTTGGCGTCCAGAAACTGGTAGGCCTGGCTGGTACCGTCAGCAGACACAGCACCAAACAAGACTTTGACCGGTGTCGAGTTCTTGAGGCCGTTCTGCATCGCCGTGGCGGTTGCCGAGTCGTAGATGTCGAACTGGGTAGTCAGCTTCGGCTGGCCGCTCGCAGGAATGGTCAGCGTACCGCTGCCACCCGCCGCAATCTCCGCGCCCAAGGGCGCCGCAATGGCCAGACTCTTGGCGTCTGTCATCTCTATCTTGATGTTGCCAGCCGCGTTACGCGTCGGGGTGATCTTGAAGGTATCGCCGGCAGCTGGAGTGCCGGTGAAATTCATTTTGAAACCATCGATCACTGGCGCTGGCGGCGTGGCGGTGCTGTAGCTGCCCATAGACGTGTTGTCCGGCAGGCGCTGCACGGTGTAGTCGGTGGCGCTGGTAAAGGTGACCTTGTAATCATTGATGGTCAGCTTGCCCGAATCCTCGATGCTCACGTCAACGTTGCCGGTGCCGGTGTTATTGCCCGAAGCGATGCTGCGCTGCGCCATTTGCGCCGCGCTGTTGATGCTGTTGAACAGGTTCGAACCGAAGTTGCCGTTCTTGTCGATACCTTGGGCCTGGATGCTGTTCATCTGATCGGCGACGACCAATGCCACACGACCCAATTCGTTCATGGCCGGGTCCAGGACAGTGCTGCGATAACGCAGCAAACCGCCGATCTCGCCACCCGTCATGATCGAGGTGATATCGATAGTGCTCGAACCGCGATTGAGCTGCAGAGCCAAACGATTCGGGTCGTCTTTGCCCGGCACTACTTCGAGTTTGTTGACCGTGTTGCCCATGACCAACGGCTGGCCGCTGCCCAGATAGATGTCGAGGTTGCCATCACGCTCAACCACCTGCGCACCGGTGAAGGTCGACAGCTGACGCACCGTCTCGTTACGCGCATCGAGCAGTTCATTGGGCTGGCCACCGGAGCTGGAAATCTCGGTAATCTTCTGGTTCAACTGGGCCACGGTTGCGGCCAGTTTGTTGACCTGATCGGCCATGTTCGTCAGGTTGCCGTTGATGCTGGTGTTCTGCGCGTTCAACTGCGTCGACATCGAGTTGAAACGGGCCGCCAGCGCCTGGGTGTCGCTGAGCAACAATTGGCGGGAAGCATCGTCGCCGGGCTTGGCGTTGACGTTTTGCACCGAAGCAAAAAACTTGGTCAGTGCACCGTTAAGGCCGGTACCGCTGTCCGACAGCAAGGTATCCAGCGGCGTGACCTGGCCTGCGTAGGCCGCCGCATCGCTATTGAGCGCGGTGGTGGTCTGCAACTGTGCATCGAGGTAGCTGTTGTACACCCGGCGCACATCGGCAAGGGTGGTGCCAGTGCCGATGTATACGTTGCCGAACTGCTGCGAGGACTTGGTGCCCTGCACGGTTTGCTGGCGTGAGTACCCGGCGGTATCAGCGTTGGCAATGTTGTTGCCGGTGGTCGCCAACGAGGATTGGCTTGCGGCCAGCCCGGACATCCCGATATTGAGCAAACTCATGGTTCAGACCTTAACCTTATGCCTTATAAAGGCGTGGTGGAAACGCCCGCCGCAGCGTAGTTCTGGTAACTAGTCATCTGCTTGGCTATCTGCGAAATCTTGCTTGCGTAGTCGGGGTCGGTTGCGTAACCGGCCTTCTGCAACTCGCGTACAAACTGTTCTGGGTTATCGGCCGACTTCACGACATCTTGATAGCGATTATTGGTTTGCAGCAAAGTGACGAGGTCATGGAAGCTGTCCTTGTAAGAGGCGTAGGACCGGAACTCTGCCGTCTCCTTGACCATCTCGCCGTCCCTGAATTCGCTGGTGATCGCTCGCGCCGAATCGCCCTTCCAACTGCTGCCGGCCTTGATGCCGAACAGGTTGTGACTGCTGCTGCCATCCTGGGAGCGCATGACCGATTTGCCCCATCCGGTTTCCAGCGCGGCCTGGGCCACCAAGTAACGCGGATCGACGCCGATGCGGTCGGCTGCTTCCTTGGCCATCGGCAGCATGGTGTTGACGAATTCGTCAGCTGAGCTGAAGGCTTTCTTCGCCGGCGCCAACGGGATTTGCGCCATGGCACGGCCGTAAACCTGCAGGCGTGCGCTGGTGTCGGAATTGGCTTGCGAGGCCAGCCAGTCGCCATTGAACAGTGGACCGGCTCCGGTCTTGACGGCCGGCGTGGTTTGCTCAGGCAACAAGGTTTTGTTGATCGCCGTGTTGTTGGCGGTCGAGGCCGACGGCACCAGACCGGCGAGCAAACGGTCCGCCAGTTTCGGCGGCAATGCCAGGCGTCGCTGATTGATCAGTGCCATGTCGTTGCGATGTGCGCCCTCACCCGTCGCTTGCGGTGCATGGACCGAGCGCGACGCCCACAACGGACGCTCACCATTGAGCCTCGACAACGGCCCGTGGGTGGCAACAGTGCCAGCAGCAATCGGCGTTTCAACCGCGGCTTTGGCGGCAGCCTGTTTGGCCGCCGATGCCGCAGCAGCTTCACCCGGTGCCATCGGTTTGTTCTTCGACATCTGACGCATCAGCACGTCCGCCAAACCAATACCACCGCCCTCGCGAGACATGGAAACGGCCAACTGCTGGTCGTACATTTCCTGGTACTGCTTGGCGGCAGGCGTATTCAGCGGATTGTCCTTGCCCAGCGCTTCAGTGGCCGAACGCATCGACTTGAGCATTTCGCCGAGGAACAACGACTCGAATTCCTGCGCAACCTTGCGCATGTTCGCGTCGCTGTCCTTGTCGCCCACTTTCAGTTGGTTCAGGCGATTAAGGTCCGAATAGGAGCCCGAATCGCTGCTGCTGACCAATCCGCTTTTGCGCATGTCCATGATCTACGTCCTCAGATCACGATCAGGTCGGCTTGCAACGCGCCGGCCTGCTTCAACGCTTCAAGGATGGCCATCAGGTCACCCGGCGCCGCGCCGACCTGGTTCACCGCACGAACGATTTCGTCGAGGGTGGTACCCGGGCCGAACTTGAACATCGGTTTGGCTTCTTGCTGGGCGTTGACCCGCGAGCGCGGCACAACCGCCGTCTGGCCATTGGACAGAGGACCTGGCTGGCTGACGATCGGGTCTTCGGTGATCGTGACGGTCAGGCTGCCGTGGGTCACGGCGGCCGGGGAAACCTTGACGTTCTGGCCGATCACGATGGTGCCGGTCCGCGAGTTGATGATGACTTTCGCCACCGCCTGACCCGGATCGACTTCAAGGTTTTCGATGATCGACAGGTAGTCCACGCGTTGGCTCGGGTCCAGCGGTGCACTGACCCGAATCGAACCACCATCGATAGCCTGGGCAACGCCTGGGCCGAGCATGTCGTTGATCTTGTCGACGATGCGTTTGGCCGTGGTGAAATCGGAGCGGTTGAGGTTCAGCGTCAGGCTGTTGCCCTGGTTGAAACCACTCGGCACCGAACGCTCCACCGAGGCACCCCCAGGAATCCGGCCGGCCGAAGGGACGTTGACCGTAATCTTCGAGCCGTCGCGACCTTCAGCATCGAAACCGCCAACCACCAGGTTGCCCTGGGCGATGGCGTAGACGTTGCCATCGATACCCTTGAGCGGTGTCAGCAACAAAGTGCCGCCACGCAGGCTCTTGGAGTTACCGATGGACGACACGGTGATATCGACCTGCTGGCCCGGTTTGGCAAATGCCGGCAAGTCAGCACTGATCGACACCGCAGCGACGTTCTTCAATTGCACGTTGCCCGAGCCTGGCGGCACCTTGATGCCGAACTGCGAGAGCATGTTGTTGAAGGTCTGCAGGGTAAACGGGGTCTGCGTCGTCTGGTCACCGGTGCCGTTAAGCCCGACCACCAGGCCATAGCCGATCAATTGGTTGGAGCGCACGCCGGAAATGCTGGCGATATCCTTCAGGCGCTCGGCTTGAGCGTTGAAGGATGCCGACAGCATCAGGGCAGCAACGATGAGACTTCTGAAATTCAACGTAGCCACCTAGAAAGGGAACAGCGGGCTGAGGAAGAAACGGTCGAACCAGCCTGGCTGACTCGCATCGGCAAACGAACCGGTGCCCGAGTAAGTGATGCGTGCATCGGCAATGCGGGTCGACGAAACAGTGTTGTCGGTAGCAATGTCATCGGCGCGAACCAGGCCCGCAATGCGCACCAGTTCGTCACCGGTATTGAGGGTCATCCATTTCTCGCCACGTACCGCAATGATGCCGTTGGGCAACACATCGGCGACGGTTACGGTGATCGAACCGGTGAGGCTGTTGCCCTGCCCTGCCTTGCTATCACCCTTGGTCGCACGGTCGCCGCTGTAGCCGGCATCAAGGCTCAAATCACCACTGCCCAACGGGTTATTGGTGTTGGGCACACCGCCGAACAGCGAAGACAAACCGATGCTGGTCTTGCTGGTCTTGCCGACCTGGGAGTTGGCGTTCTTGCTGGCCTGGGTCTTCTCGTTCAGGGTGATGGTGATGATGTCACCCACGCGAAACGCCTTGCGGTCGCTGTACAGGTTCTGTTCAAAACCGGCCTGATAGATCGAGCCATTGTTGGCGGCTGCCGGCAACGGCGTCCGTGGCAACACCGGGGCGTAATAAGGGTCATTGGGCTTGGGCGTCGGACCGACGCAACCCGCCAGCGCGGCGACTCCACTCAGTGCCAGAACAGATACAAAGCGATTCATGACCCTACCTCACGGTGTTGCAGGCAGCCTCATGGCCGCCTCTTGGACTTGATTACAGATTCTGCGTTACGAACGAGAGCATCTGGTCGGCGGTGGAAATCACCTTGGAGTTCATCTCGTAGGCGCGCTGGGTGGTGATCATGTTGACCATCTCCTCAACGGTGCTCACGTTGGAGGTTTCCAGGGTGTTCTGCAGCGTGGTACCGAAACCGGCCAGGCCTGGGGTACCGACTTGCGGCGCGCCACTGGCGGCAGTTTCCAGGAACAGGTTGTTACCAACGGCTTGCAGACCGGCCGGGTTGATGAAGTCGGCGGTTTGCAAGTTGCCGATCACCTGGGACGCCGGGTTGCCGGCAATGGTGATGGACACGGTGCCGTCACGACCGACCGTGAAGGTCTGGGCATCGTTGGGGATGACAATCGCCGGCTCCAGGGCGAAACCGCTGGCATTGACGATCTGACCGTTGGAGTCGAGGTGGAAAGTACCGTCACGGGTGTAGGACGTGGTGCCGTCCGGCTGCAGAATCTGGAAGAAACCACGACCGTCGACCGCCAGGTCCAGCGGCTGTTCGGTAGTTTGCAGGCTACCGGCGGTGAAGTTCTTTTGCGTGCCGACGATGCGCACACCGGTACCCAATTGCAGACCCGACGGCAGTTCGCTGTCCTGAGTCGACTGGGCGCCAGGCTGGCGTTTGATCTGGTAGAGCAAATCCTGGAACTCGGCACGATCACGTTTGAAACCTGTGGTCGACACGTTTGCCAGGTTGTTGGAAATGGTCGTCAGGTTGGTGTCCTGGGCGGACAAACCTGTTTTGGCAACCCATAGAGCCGGAAGCATTCGATTCTCCTCGTGCGCCTGTTTTACGGCGCGACGTTCTGATAATTAGCTGATCTGCAAGACCCGAGCCATGGCCTGGTCATCGTCTTTGGCGGTGTTCATCATCTTGATGTGCAGTTCGAACTGCTTCGACAAAGCCAGTACCGAGGTCATCTCTTCCACGGCATTGACGTTGCTCGACTCGAGGAAACCGGACACCAGTTTCACGTTGGCATCGGCTTGCGCAGGCTTGCCGTCCTTGGTGTGAATGGAACCGTCCAGGCCTTTGGTCATGTTCTTGAAGTCGGGGTTAACCAGTTTGATGCGGTCGACTTCGGCCATCACGCGAGGACCTTCGCCCATCGCACGAATGCTGATAGTGCCGTCTTCGCCGACTTCGATTTGCTGCTCAGGCGGCACCGCAATCGGGCCGCCGTTGCCGATCACCGGCATACCGTTGCCGGCGCGCAATACACCGAGTGCATCAACGTTGAGGCTGCCAGTGCGCACGTAGCTTTCGCCGCCATCGGGGTTCTGTACCGCCAACCATCCGCCGCCTTGTACGGCGACATCGAGGTCGCGGCCGGTTTCTACCAGCGAGCCAGGAGAGAAGTCGGTGGCCGGGCGTTCGGACATGGCGAACGCGCGCGCCGGAAAGCTGTCACCGAACACCGGCATCGAACGCGCCTGCTCCAGGTCTTTCTGGAAGCCGTTGGTGGAGATGTTCGCGAGGTTGTTCGCATGAGCCTTCTGCGCCAGTGCATTCTGGCTGGCGCCGGTCATTGCCACATAAAGGTACTTGTCCACACTCTTTCCTCTGCATGCCGGACGTTTGCCGCCCACCGCTGTACTGATGAGCAATAAGCAATTTGCAGACCAACTTTTTTTTGGCGGCGTGGGGCCCGGCAAACAAAGGGTTTTAGCGATTTCGAAGGGAATCGGGGATTGTGTCAAAGACGAAAAACCGGCGGTGTTATGCCGTTTGGTGGCAAGCCTTGACCAAGGTGCAGGCAGTGCCGGCGTCTTCGCGGGCTTGCCGCGAAGAGCCCAGAACAACTACCGCAAATACCCGTTATGACTCGGTCTTGACGACGTCATACTCACGCAACTTGTTGGCGATGGTGGTGTGCGAAACCCCCAACCGCTTACCCAATTGCCGGCTGCTTGGGTGCTCGGAATACAACCGCTCGAGCACCGCTTTCTCGAAGCGTCCAACAATCGCGTCCAGCCCTCCCTCGAGCGAAAAGTCGCCAAGTGGCTGACGCACGCCGTAGTCCGGCAGTCGAATATGCTCAGCCTTGACCGTCCCGCCCTCACACAGCGAAACCGCCTGGAACAACACGTTTTCCAGCTGTCGGACATTGCCTGGCCAGTGGTAATGAACCAGCCGTTCCATCGCTGCGGGCGCCAGTTTCGGCAACGGGCAGCCAATTTGCCGACTGGCCTGGTCGAGGAAGTGCTCTACCAGTGGCGTCAGACCATCAAGGCATTCACGCAAGGGTGGAATGTGCAGCGAAAGCACGTTCAAACGGTGATACAAATCCTGGCGAAACTCTCCGCGAGCGCACAACTCCGACAAATCCACCTGCGTCGCACAGATCACTCGCACGTCCAGATAAACCTCTTCATCGCTGCCTACACGACGGAAGCAACCGTCCTGCAGGAACCGCAGCAATTTCACCTGCAAGCGAGAGCTCATTTCCCCGACACCGTCGAGAAACAACGTACCGCCCGCCGTCAGCTCCAGCAGACCGAGCTTGCCTTCAGCCCGCGCGCCTTCAAAAGCACCCGGGCCGTAGCCGAACAACTCAGTCTCGGCCATGGACTCCGGCAAACCGGCGCAGTTGAGCGCCATCAACGGCGACTGGCCGCGCGGACTCGCCAGGTGACAGGCGCGCGCCAACAATTCTTTGCCGGTGCCGGTTTCACCCTCTATCAATAAAGGTGCGTCCAGCGGTGCCATGCGCCGGGCTTCGCGCACAACAGCAGCCATGACTTTCGAGCTTTGAAAAATGCTGTCGAAGCCACGCAATTCCTGCTTGCGCACGTTATAGATGCGCTCACCCACACGGTCGGCACGGTGCAGCGTCAGCACCGCACCCGCCATGGCTTCGCTGTCGTCATGCTCGGATTGCAGCGGGGCGATGTCGGCGAGAAACACGTCGCCGCACACTTTGACCCGCAGCCCATTGATCCGCGATTTATTGGCTCGCACCAGTTCCGGCAGGTCAAAATCTTCCGCATAACGCGACAGCGGGATGCCCGGCACTTCATCTACGCGCACCCCGAGCAACTGCGCAGCGGCGCGGTTGGCCGCGACAATCGAGCCACCCATGTCGATCGACAACACCGGAAACTCCAACGCGCCAAGCAATGCATTGAGCTCCATGTGCCGACGCTCACTGGGCATCAGCCCTACACGCTTGACGCCAAAAACCCCGGCAATCGATTCAAACTTCGGACGCAACGCCTGAAATTGAATGTTGATCAGATTCGGACAATGCAGGTAGATCGCGTTGCCATGCTCACCGCCGACTTCACCACGAGCGACGTTGACCCCGTACTCGACCAGCAGGTTAAGAATGTCGCGCAGGATGCCGATGCGGTTCTGGCAGTGAACTTTGATACGCATATGAAGGGCTCGAAACAGGTTGATCGAAACGCTGAGCGGGTAGTTTTTTGCGCAGACGCCAACTTAATCGTCAAGATTATGTGACAGCCAAAGCGCTTTTCAAGCCCAAAAAACCCAATACCTGCGCCTCAACAGCCGATCCGTAACGAAAACTTTACGAATAGCAAGAATCTTCCTACGCGCTGAAGAAGGCAAGCACTGCCTCGCTCCACACCTTTGGGGTATTTCTAAGTCCATAGCTGGACATAACAAGAACGAATTCCCCTAGCAGGAGAGCAGCATGAAGCAGACGCAATACGTGGCTCGCGAGCCCGATGCGCAAGGTTTTATCGACTACCCCGCCGAAGAACACGCGGTGTGGAACACGCTGATCACTCGTCAACTGAAGGTGCTTGAGGGTCGTGCGTGCCAGGAATACCTGGACGGTATCGAAAAGCTCGCCCTGCCCCACGACCGCATTCCACAGCTCGGCGAGATCAACAAAGTCCTCGGTGAAACCACTGGCTGGCAAGTTGCCCGCGTGCCGGCGCTCATTCCTTTCCAGACCTTTTTCGAATTACTGGCTAACAAACAGTTTCCGGTGGCGACGTTTGTTCGCACCCGCGAAGAGTTGGATTACCTGCAAGAGCCGGACATTTTCCATGAGATTTTCGGCCACTGCCCGCTGCTGACCAACCCTTGGTTTGCGGAATTTACCCACACTTACGGCAAGCTTGGCCTACAGGCGTCCAAGGAAGAACGCGTTTATCTGGCGCGCCTGTACTGGATGACCATCGAATTCGGCCTGGTCGACACACCACAAGGCCAGCGCATCTACGGCGGCGGCATTCTTTCTTCACCGAAAGAAACTGTTTATTCATTGTCGGACGAGCCTGAGCATCAAGCCTTCGATCCGCTGGAATGCATGCGCACGCCCTACCGAATCGACATCTTGCAGCCTCTGTATTTTGTGCTGCCTAACCTCAAGCGCCTGTTTGACCTGGCCCACGAAGACATCATGGGCATGGTTCAGCAAGGCATGCAGTTAGGTTTGCATGCACCCAAATTTCCACCGAAACCCAAGGCTGCCTGAGCACGCCAGCAGTCGCGGTACGCACTGAAAAATAGTAACGTCTAACAAGAATCGAATCGGGAAACAGATCATGTCCACATTGAACCAAGCTCATTGCGAAGCCTGCCAGGCCGGCGCCCCTCAAGTCAGCGACGAAGAACTGCCGGTGCTGATCAAGCAGATCCCGGACTGGAACATCGAAGTTCGCGACGGCGTGATGCAGTTGGAAAAAGTATTCCTGTTCAAAAATTTCAAACACGCGCTGGCATTCACCAACGCTGTCGGTGAAATCTCCGAAGCCGAAGGCCACCACCCAGGTTTGCTGACCGAGTGGGGCAAAGTCACCGTGACCTGGTGGAGCCATTCGATCAAAGGCCTGCACCGTAACGACTTCATCATGGCTGCACGCACTGACGTTGTGGCCAAGGATGCCGAGGGGCGCAAATAATGCATTTCGACGCCATCGGCAGAGTTCCGGGCGACCCGATTCTCGGGTTGATGGACGCTTATGCGCAGGACCCAAACCCGCGCAAATTCGATCTGGGTGTGGGCGTCTATAAAGATGCCCAAGGCCTGACGCCTATTCCCCAAGCGGTGAAACTCGCCGAGGCGCGACTGGTGGATCGCCAGAACACCAAGACGTATATCGGTGGCCACGGTGAACCTGCGTTCGGCAAAGCCATCAACGAGCTGGTGCTGGGTGCAGATTCGGCGTTGATCGACGAACAACGCGCCGGGGTCACTCAAACACCGGGTGGCACCGGTGCACTTCGCCTGAGCGCCGACTTCATCGCGCATTGCCTGCCGGGGCGCGGTGTCTGGCTGAGTAATCCAACCTGGCCGATTCACGAAACCATTTTCGCCACGGCCGGAGTCAAGGTCAGCCATTACCCGTATGTGGGCAGTGATAACCGTCTCGACGTCGAGGCCATGCTGCAAGCACTCAAGCTGGCACCGAAGGGCGATGTGGTGCTGCTGCATGCGTGCTGCCACAACCCGACCGGTTTCGACCTGTCGCATGACGACTGGCGCCGAGTGCTGGATGTAGTGCGCAGTCGAGACTTGTTGCCGTTGATCGACTTCGCCTATCAGGGGTTCGGCGATGGCCTGGAACAGGATGCGTGGTCGACTCGCTTGTTTGCCGAAGAACTGCCTGAAGTGCTGATCACCAGTTCGTGCTCGAAGAACTTCGGCCTTTATCGAGATCGCACCGGCGCACTGATTGTCTGCGCGAAAAACGCCGACAAGCTGCTGGATATTCGCAGTCAACTGGCCAATATCGCGCGCAACCTGTGGTCAACGCCACCGGACCACGGCGCGGCTGTGGTTGCGACCATTCTGGGCGACCCGGAGCTGAAAAGCCTCTGGGCCGATGAAGTGGAGTCGATGCGTTTGCGCATTGCTCAATTGCGCAGCGGTTTGGTGGAAGCCCTCGAGCCCCACGGCTTGCGTGAGCGCTTTGCACACATTGGCGTGCAACGCGGTATGTTTTCCTACACCGGGTTGACGCCGGAGCAGGTCAAGCAACTGCGCGAGCATCACAGTGTGTACATGGTCAGCTCCGGCCGCGCCAACGTAGCGGGCATTGATGCAACACGCTTGGACCTGTTGGCCGAAGCCATCGCAGCCGTCTGCCAATAACCTTCCCCGGTAGGAGCGAGCATGCGCGCTCCTACCGATAAAGCGGTGCAATAGCTCAGATGTGTCTAGACAAGCCCATCCGTCGAAACAAATAGAGATAAAAGTCTATTTGTCATTTCTCCTGCTGTATCCTGCTCAAGCTTTGTAAAAGCGCGGATCTACCAGATCTATCAACAGACTTTGCGAGGAGCGCGAACATGCACGAGATCCCTAATCTCCCCTTCCCAAGCCTGCACGAAACTGAGCAGACAACCCCGCAACAAGCCGGTGCCCAACAGCCCGAGCCGAAGGAAGCCACTGACAGTCGAAAGGCTGACAGCGAAGACTGAAATACCTGCACTACCAGACCGTGTGGAAAGCGCTAACATGCGCTTTCCACACCGCCTGATCCCTCGAGTTGCACACCATGACCGACAATTTCAGCGACACCCAGGCCAGCGTCCTGATCGGCACCGCCGAAAAGATGATCGATATCTGGAATCGCCTCTCCCCCGAGAAACAAGCCGCCCTGCTCGCCCGTTTCGGCAGCGAAGAAAACGCCTTGGCCGCCCTGGTCACGACGCAATTGGTTGCTCCTGCCAAGCCCTGATGCTGCTCCGCCCGGCAAATAGTTTGACTTTTCCCCGCCCCACTAGCTTCAGCGCCGCTATCATAAGCAGCCTATCTACCTAGCTTCCCCGTGGACCTTTACCCATGTCAGAAAATCCGCGCCCCTTGGCGGTAACGTTGCAAGTTGTTTCCATCGTCCTGTTTACCTTTATCGGCTACCTGAACATCGGCATTCCCCTTGCCGTATTGCCGGGCTACGTCCACAGCGATCTGGGCTTTGGCGCCGTGATTGCCGGGCTGGTGATCAGCGTGCAATACCTGGCCACACTGCTCAGCCGTCCTTACGCCGGGAAAATCATCGACAACAAGGGCAGCAAACTGGCGGTGATGTATGGCTTGGCAGGCTGCGGCTTGAGCGGCGTGTTCATGCTGATTTCAGCCTTTACCCAAAGCCTGCCGATGCTGAGCCTGATCAGCCTGTTGATCGGCCGATTAGTGCTGGGCAGCGCAGAAAGCCTGGTGGGTTCCGGTTCGATTGGCTGGGGCATCGGCCGGGTGGGCGCCGCGAACACCGCTAAAGTTATTTCCTGGAATGGCATTGCCAGTTACGGCGCGCTGGCTATCGGCGCTCCGCTCGGGGTACTGCTGGTCAGTAAACTGGGCTTGTGGAGCATGGGCGTGAGCATTGTGCTGCTGGCTGTTCTTGGCCTGGCATTAGCGTGGCCTAAAACCGCCGCGCCAATTGTGGTCGGTGAACGGCTACCGTTCATGCATGTACTCGGGCGAGTGCTGCCGCACGGTTGCGGCCTGGCGCTGGGCTCCATCGGTTTCGGCACCATCGCAACCTTCATCACCCTTTATTACGCCACGCAGCACTGGGAAAACGCGGTGCTGTGCCTGAGCTTGTTCGGCGCCAGTTTCATTGGTGCACGGCTGCTGTTCGGCAACCTGATCAACCGTCTCGGCGGGTTTCGCGTTGCCATTGCGTGCCTGTCGGTAGAAACCCTGGGCCTGCTGCTGTTGTGGATGGCACCAGACGCTCATTGGGCGTTGGCGGGTGCGGCGCTGAGCGGTTTCGGTTTCTCGCTGGTGTTTCCGGCGCTGGGCGTGGAAGCAGTCAACCTGGTGCCTGCGTCCAGCCGTGGCGCGGCAGTCGGGGCTTATTCGCTGTTTATTGATTTATCGCTGGGAATTACCGGCCCAGTGGCCGGGGCAATTGCGGCAGGCTTTGGTTTTGCGTCGATATTCCTGTTCGCCGCCATCGCCGCATTGAGCGGTTTGATGCTGAGTATTTACCTGTACCGGCAGGCGCCAAAATACAGGGAAGAACGTGACGCTCGCTAAAAGTCGACCTTGCCGCGTCCAGCCTTGATGCTGCCGCGCTTGGTCTTGGACTCCAGCCGACGCTTTTTCGAACCCAGCGTCGGTTTGGTTGGACGGCGCTTTTTTTCAACCTTGGTGGCACTCAGAATCAACTCGGTCAGTCGCTCCAGCGCATCCGCGCGATTGGCTTCCTGGGTCCGGTATTGCTGGGCCTTGATAATCAACACGCCATCACTGGTGATGCGACTGTCACGCAGCGCCAGCAGCCGTTCCTTATAAAACTCCGGCAACGATGAGGCGGGAATATCGAAGCGCAGGTGCATGGCACTGGAGACTTTGTTGACGTTCTGCCCACCCGCGCCTTGCGCACGAATAGCCGTCAGCTCGATCTCGGCATCCGGCAGATGCACATTGTTGGAAATCACCAGCATGGAAAAGCGTCCGGGATCAGGGCGTTCAGGATACGCGGGTATGCGAGCCTGTATAAATCAAAAACCCGGCACGTGGCCGGGTTTGTCGTTTTTGCGTGCCGCGTTATTTCGATGCGGCGTGCAATGCGTGCTGCGCTGAGCGTTTGTTCTTGATGCCGTAGCAGACCCACATGAACGCGATCCACACCGGAATCGCATACACGGAGATCTGAATACCCGGGATCAACAACATCACGCAGAGGATGAAGCCCACGAACGCCAGGCAGATGTAGTTCCCGTAGGGATACCACAGAGCCTTGAACAGTGGCGCTTGCTGGGTCTTGTTCATGTGCTGACGAAACTTGAAGTGCGAGAAACTGATCATCGCCCAATTGATGACCAGCGTCGCCACGACCAGCGACATCAACAGTTCCAGCGCGTTCTGCGGGATCAGATAGTTGAGCAATACGGCAATCAACGTCACCGCCGCCGAAGCCAGAATCGAACGCACCGGCACGCCGCGCTTGTCGATCTTGGCCAGTGCTTTCGGCGCATCGCCCTGTTCGGCCATGCCCAACAACATCCGGCTGTTGCAGTAGGTGCCGCTGTTGTACACCGACAACGCTGCGGTCAACACCACGAAGTTGAGGATATGCGCGGCGGTGTTACTGCCAAGCATCGAGAACACCTGCACGAACGGGCTACCGCTGTAGGAATCACCGGATGCGTTCAGGGTTGCCAACAGGCTGTCCCAAGGCGTCAGCGACAACAAAATAACCAGCGCGCCGATGTAGAAAATCAAAATCCGGTAGATCACCTGATTGATGGCTTTCGGAATCACGGTTCTAGGCTGGTCGGCTTCTGCAGCGGTAAACCCGAGCATTTCCAGGCCGCCAAAAGAGAACATGATGATCGCCATGGCCATCACCAGACCACTGACACCGTTGGGGAAGAAACCGCCGTGGGCCCACAGGTTGCTCACCGACGCTTGCGGGCCACCATGACCACTCATCAGCAGGTAACTGCCCAGCGCAATCATGCCGACAATCGCGACAACCTTGATGATCGCGAACCAGAACTCGGCTTCGCCAAACACTTTGACGTTGGCCAGGTTGATCAAATTGATCAATACAAAGAAACCGGCGGCCGAGACCCAGGTCGGGATGTCCGGCGCCCAGTAGTGAATGTATTTGCCGACCGCAGTCAGTTCGGACATGCCCACCAGAATGTAAAGGATCCAGCAGTTCCAGCCCGACAGAAAGCCTGCGAAACCACCCCAATACTTATGCGCAAAGTGGCTGAAGGAACCGGCTACCGGCTCTTCAACGATCATTTCGCCAAGCTGGCGCATGATCATGAAAGCGATAAAGCCACAGATCGCGTACCCGAGGATCATCGACGGGCCGGCGGATTTCAGAACACCGGCCGAGCCCAGGAACAACCCGGTACCGATCGCGCCACCGAGGGCGATCAATTGAATGTGGCGATTTTTCAGGCCGCGCTTCAGCTCGCCTGGTTGCGAGTTTTGTCCACTCATGAAAAGGGTCTCACGTTCAGCGTATTTACAACGGACATGCGTCACCTGTTTGTTTTTATCTGTGACGAAATCGAACCCGACAGGCTTGTGGCATGGCGGAGTGAACAAGGCGGGTAGCCCTGAAGTGCGCGTATATACGCAGGAAGTCACAGTTAAAACGCGGCGCATTGTACACCTGTAACCCCCTGCTACCAGACCCGCTGAATCAGCGTGTCATTTGCCGGGGCTGCATGTGTCCACCCGCAAGGTCACGGATGGCTGCAAATAATGAGTCTGACCTTTGCAGGTCGTCGACGGCGGCGGCAAGAAAAATGCCCCGCGCAGGGAAGTGGAGATCAGTCACGGCGTACATTGCGCCTCCTTCTTGTTATGCGCCTGCACGACAGGCATGGGGCGCATCTCACCCTGCAAAGGTGAGTAAAACAAGCGGGCTAGAGGGCTGGAAGCAACGGGCAAGAATGTTGGCTGTAAGCTTTTTCTTACGGCCTTCAAGACGTGACAATTTCACAAGGCCAATCGGCAGGTTTCGGAAAATTTTCGTTACAGGCTGTCAAGCTGGCTTTCCAATCCGAGTTCACGGTGCAGGGCTAACGCTATCGCGAGCAGGCTCGCTCCCACATTTTGAAGGCATTTTTTCTGAAAAATCTTGCTCACGGGAGTCGGCCTGCTCGCGATGAGCAGGCAAAAAAAAACGCCAACCCGAGGGTTGGCGCTTTTACATAGCGTTTACCGATTACTCAGGCTTGCGACGACCAAAGCCTGGGCGCTGGCCGGAGCCGGCGGGGGCGCCACGACGCTTGCCCGACGGTGCATCCTTGTCGACCAGGACGATACCTGGGCGCTTCTTCGGCGCAGGCTTGGCCGGGCGCTTAGTGTCGGATGGACGGTCAGCCACTGGTGTACCGCGACCGGCTGGGGCACCGCGATCGCTACGGCCACCGCTAGGCGCACCGCGGCCTTCGCCACGCTCAGTACGGCCATTGGCCGGACGCGGAGTGCGCGGGCCGCGCTCGCCGTCTGCACGAGGAGCAGCAGGTTTGCGGGAACCGCGTTCGCCTTCGATCTGCGGTTCACGCGTTGGGCGCGGGCCGACTGCCGGGGCGCCTGCAGCCGGACGCAAAGTGCGTACACGTTCGGTTTTGCCAACCGGACGCGACGATTTACGCTGCATGCGCTCAAGCTTGTCTTTGCTCTTGGCGTTCATCTGCGGCATGGCCACTGGGGTCAGGCCCACTTCAGCGCTCAGAATGTCGACTTCGTATTGGCTCATTTCGCGCCAGCGGCCCATCGGCAGGTCCGAGTTAAGGAACACCGGCCCGAAACGCACGCGCTTCAGACGGCTGACCACCAAACCCTGGGATTCCCACAAACGACGTACTTCGCGGTTACGACCTTCCATCACTACGCAGTGGTACCAGTGGTTGAAACCTTCGCCACCGGGTGCTTGCTTGATGTCGGTGAACTTGGCCGGGCCGTCTTCGAGGACGACGCCTGCTTTCAAGCGCTCAATCATCTCGTCATCGACTTCGCCACGCACACGCACCGCGTATTCACGGTCCATTTCGTAGGAAGGGTGCATCAGGCGATTGGCCAACTCACCATCAGTGGTGAACATCAGCAAACCAGTGGTGTTGATGTCCAGACGACCGATGTTGATCCAGCGACCTTCTTTCGGGCGCGGCATCTTGTCGAACACGGTCGGACGGCCCTCAGGGTCGTCACGGGTGCAGATTTCGCCGTCTGGTTTGTTGTACATGATCACGCGGCGTACCGACTCGGCGGCTTCTTCGCGCTTGATCACCTTGCCATCAATGGTAATGGCGTCATGCAGGTCGACGCGCAGGCCGAGGGTGGCGTCTTTGCCATTGACCTTGATGCGGCCGTGGCTGATCCAGGCTTCTACGTCACGGCGCGAGCCGACGCCGATACGGGCGAGGACTTTCTGCAGTTTTTCGCCTGCTGGGCCGATTTCCTGGTCGTCTTTCTGGTCGTTGATACTCATCTGGGCACCTCCCGGTGTGGTCTGTTCAGGAGGCTCTGGCTTGAGCGTCCTGAAGCGATGTAAATCTGGGTCTTCGGGCGAAGGGCTCGCTCGAGGGTCGCGAATCATACGCTCATGCAAGCGTTAGCGCATCAGAGACTAGCTGATCGACGCCAGGTTATTTGTTTTTCCGCCGGCCGGTGACGCCCAGTTTGATCAACCGCAACGCTGCTTCAGCAAGCACCGAACGCTTGTCGACCTTGTCCATTTTCTTCCAGGTCTTGATCTCACGCTTGCTGCGACCGCAACCGACACAGATGTCATCGGAAAATTTGCAGACGCTGATGCAAGGGTCTTTGGTTGAGCTCATCGATAACTCCAGTTGACTCGCTCCTACAGCGGCGGGTCAGTCTTCGAATTCGCGGCGCTCGGCCTCGATGGCTTCGGCGAGGGCCCGGGCTTCGGCCTCTTCGTCAGTCAATTCTGGCTCGGGCGTCTTCTGTTCAAGCGCAGCTACAGCGGCAAGGAGTTTTTCGCGGGCTTCGGCAACGCCCAGCACATCATCCTCAAGCTCTTCTTCCTGCGGCACTTCATCCTGTGGCTCTTCGATTTCGGCTTCGGGCTCCACCTGAAGTTCAACCTCAATGTGCGTCTCGAGCGTTTCTTCTGTCACTGCTCCATCGCGCAACAAATCGTCGAAATCGGTCTTGAGACCTTCCTCCATGGTGTCCAGCTCCAGCAGGAGCGTGTGAAAACTGGTTTCTTCCTTGGGCTCTTCCGGCTCGGCGCTGGCGTCTGCCAACTCTTGCAACCCTGCAGGCACCGGCACGTCGTCGAAATCGAGGATGGGGTCTGGCTCCATTTCCCGCAGGTCGGCCAGGGGTGGCAAATCGTCGAGGTTTTTCAGGTTGAAGTGATCCAGAAACACTTTAGTGGTGGCGAACATTGCAGGTTTGCCGGGTACGTCACGGTAACCGACGATGCGAATCCACTCGCGCTCCAGCAAGGTTTTGACGATGTGGCTGTTGACCGCAACGCCTCGAACGTCTTCGATCTCTCCGCGGGTGATCGGCTGGTGATAAGCGATCAGCGCCATGGTTTCGAGCATTGCGCGGGAATAACGCTGCGGACGCTCTTCCCACAAACGCCCGACCCAAGGCGAAAATTTTTCGCGAATCTGCAGGCGATAACCGGAGGCAACCTCTTTCAATTCAAACGCGCGACCATCACAAGACTTGGCCAGAATCGTCAGCGCTTTCTTGAAAACCGGAGGCTCTGGGCGCTCGCCCTCCTCGAACAGTTCGAACAGGCGCTCAAGCGACTGCGGTTTTCCCGAGGCCAACAGAAAGGCTTCAAGCAATGGCGCCAGGTCACGGGGTTCAGTCAGGTTCATGTTTCAACTCGTTATTCGGCTCGGGCCCGCACATGAATTGCCGCGAACGGCTCATTCTGCACCAGCTCCACCAAAGATTCCTTGACCAGTTCGAGGATCGCCATAAAAGTCACCACGACGCCGAGACGCCCCTCTTCTGCGGTGAACAATTCCACGAACGGGACAAAACCGCCGCCCTTGAGCCGCTCCAGCACATCACTCATGCGCTCACGCGTGGACAGCGCTTCGCGGCTGACCTGGTGGCTTTCGAACATGTCACCACGGCGTAGAACTTCAGCCATCGACATCAACAACTCTTCCAGACTGACGTCGGGCAACAGCTTGCGCGCGCGAGCTTCGGGAGCATCGAGCTTGGGCACCACCACGTCACGGCCGACTCGGCTCAGGGCGTCAATGCCTTCAGCGGCAGCCTTGAAGCGCTCATATTCCTGCAAGCGACGGATCAGTTCGGCGCGAGGATCGTCTTCTTCGGCTTCAATCGCTTCTGCTCGCGGCAACAGCATCCGCGACTTGATCTCGGCCAGCATCGCGGCCATCACCAGGTATTCGGCGGCGAGTTCCAGGCGCACCGACTGCATCAATTCGACGTACCCCATGTACTGGCGCGTGATTTCCGCCACCGGGATGTCGAGAATATTGATGTTCTGTTTGCGAATCAGGTAAAGCAGCAGGTCGAGCGGGCCTTCAAAAGCTTCGAGAAAAACTTCAAGCGCATCCGGAGGAATGTACAAGTCCAGCGGCATTTCAAGAACTGCCTGGCCATAGACCATGGCGAAGGGCAGCTCTTGCTGGGCTCCGGCCTGACTGTCGACAACGGGTTCCACTGCCGACATCTACGCCTCGGCCATGAACGGCGCCGGGTCGCCGCAACCTACGCGGATGACTTGCGGCTCGCCATCGGCGAGGTTGATCACAGTGGAAGCCTTGATGCCGCCGAAGCCGCCGTCGATGATCAGGTCAACCTGATGCTCGAGCAATTGGCGCATTTCGTAAGGGTCGGTCAGCGGGTCGGTGTCACCGGGCATGATCAGCGTCACGCTCATCAACGGCTCGCCTAGCTCTTCCAGCAGCGCCAGCGCAATCGGGTGGCTCGGTACGCGCAGGCCGATGGTGCGTTTTTTAGGGTGCAACAGCAGGCGCGGGACTTCGCGAGTGGCGTTGAGAATGAACGTATAAGGACCAGGCAAATGCGCCTTCAGCAGACGGAAAGTGCCGGTGTCGATCTTGGCGAACAGCCCCAACTGCGACAGGTCGCTGCAGATCAGCGCGAAGTTGTGCTTGTCGTCCAGTTGTCTCAACCGGCGCACGCGCTCCACGGCATTCTTGTCACCGATCTGGCAACCAATGGCGTAGGACGAGTCGGTGGGATAAATCACCACCCCGCCGCTGCGGATGATCTCGACTGCCTGCTTGATCAGGCGCGCTTGCGGATTTTCCGGATGAATCTGGAAAAATTGACTCACATTCTCTACCTGTTCAGACGGCGGCAATAATTGGGTCATGTTTGAATCGACACCAAAGTGGCGGCAGATCCTCCGGGAGGGCGCGATATTCGCCGATCTCGGACCAGCCTCCAGGGCCATGAAAATCACTGCCGGCGCTGACCAGCAGACCGAACTCACGGGCGAGAATGGCTAGGCTGCCCACCTGCTCGGCGGGCTGATAACCATTGACCACTTCTATAGCGTGGCCCCCTGCTTGAATATAGTCAGAAATCAACCGGCGACGTTTGCTGCGCGTGAAATCGTAATGCCAAGGGTGCGCAAGACTGACCCAGGCTTTCGCCGCACGCAGGGTTTCGACAGTGTCTTCAAGGGTTGGCCAGTGTTGCTTGACGTCGCCCAATTTGCCGGCGCCCAACCATTTGCGGAAGGCTTCGGCGCGATCTTTGACGAACCCTTCCTGCACCATCCAGTCGGCAAAGTGCGGACGGGCCGGCGCGTTACCGCTGTCGCCCAATGCCTGTTGCACAGTCCGAGCGCCTTCCAGCGCGCCAGGCATGCCTTTCAAGGCTAATTTGCGGCTTATCTCTTCGGACCGCAGCCAGCGGCCATCGTGCAGTTTTGCGATGGCTTCGACCAACGGCGCGGCATTGACATCAAAACCGTAGCCCAGCACATGAATGGTCGCGCCGCCCCATGTGCAGGACAACTCGACGCCGTTGACCAGATGCATCCCAAGCTTCGTGGCCTCATTGCGGGCCTCTTCCAGCCCTTCAAGGGTGTCGTGATCGGTCAAGGCCAGGACTCGCACGCCTTTCTCGAACGCACGCGCAACCAGAACTGCAGGCGCTAAAGCGCCATCGGAGGCGGTGCTGTGGCAGTGCAAATCGACATTCACGGGGAAGTGTTACCTCAAATCAGCTGGCGCTATCGCGCGCCCATATGTTTGTTATTATGCCGCCACATCCTGCTTCTGGCTGCCACTGTGAAACAATTCATCGATTTCATCCCGCTTCTACTGTTTTTCATCGTCTACAAAATCGATCCTCGCGTTGTCGACATCGCCGGCCATGAGCTGTCGATCGGGGGCATCTACAGTGCCACCGCGATGCTGATCATCAGTTCCCTGGTGGTTTACGGCACATTGTTCATTACCCAGCGCAAGCTGGAGAAAAGCCAATGGCTGACCCTGATCGCCTGCCTGGTATTCGGCAGCCTGACCTTGGCGTTCCACAGCGAAACCTTCCTTAAATGGAAGGCGCCCGTGGTCAACTGGCTGTTCGCGCTGGCCTTCATCGGTAGCCACTTCATCGGCGACAAACTACTGATCAAACGCATCATGGGCCATGCGCTGACCCTGCCAGACCCGGTATGGACCCGTTTGAACATCGCCTGGATCGTGTTCTTCCTGTTTTGCGGCGCCGCCAACCTGTTCGTTGCGTTCACCTTCCAGAGCTACTGGGTCGACTTCAAAGTCTTCGGCAGCCTGGGCATGACGCTGATATTCCTGGTGGGCCAAGGCATCTACCTGTCTCGCCACCTGCACGACGCCGATACCACAACGCCAAAAACCGAGGACTGACATGCTCTACGCAATCATTGCCACAGACGTCGCCAACTCCCTGCAAGCCCGCATGGCCGCTCGGCCAGCACACCTTGAGCGCCTGCAACAGCTCAAAGGTGAAGGTCGAATCGTATTGGCCGGCCCGCACCCGGCCGTCGACAGCAATGATCCGGGCGCCGCAGGTTTCACCGGTAGCCTGATCGTCGCCGAATTCGATTCCCTGAGCGCTGCGCAAGCCTGGGCTGACGCTGATCCGTACATCGCTGCAGGCGTCTACGCCAACGTTTCAGTCAAGCCGTTCAAGCAAGTCCTGCCGTAACTTTCTTCAAAAATGTCCCCGCGCGGTGAACCTTGTTGGTTCATCGCGCTCTCAATCGCTCATTATTCTCGTTTGCCTGCCGACAACTTGCCCAATAACTCGATTGGAATCAGGAGTCGTGATGCGCAAGGGTCCGTTGTGTCTGATGTTGGTGACGTTGTCGATGGTTGGCCCCGCCCACGGTGAGGAAAGTACCGCTGGCAGTAATTCGACGCCGCTGTCCTTGAGCGCCGGTAGCCAGATCACCGAGTTGCAGCAACGCTTGAAAGAAAGTGAGCGGCAACGAGAAGAATTGAACAAACAATTGCAAAATGCCGATGGCGAACGCGAAAGCGCTCAACTGAGCCGATTGCGCCAAGAGAATCAGCGCCTCAAGCTGCAACTCAAGGAAGCTCTGGCCAGTAGTCCGCTGCCGCGCCTGCTGACCGATCAACAGCAGTGGTTCGTCATTGGTGGTGGGGTAGCGCTATTAGCCTTGCTCTGCGGTATCTTCGCCAGTGGTGCAAGTCGAAAACGTCGGCAATGGCTAAATTGAGTGATTCATGAGCGAGCTGTTATTAATTGATGATGACCAGGAGCTGTGTGAGCTTCTGAGCAGTTGGCTGAGCCAGGAAGGCTTTCAGGTCCGTGCCTGCCACGACGGCCAAAGTGCACGCCGCGCGCTGGCAGAAACTGCCCCGGCCGCCGTGGTACTGGACGTGATGCTGCCGGACGGCAGTGGCCTGGAATTGCTCAAGCAATTGCGCAGCGACCATCCGGATTTGCCGGTGCTGATGCTTTCGGCCCGTGGCGAACCGCTGGACCGCATCCTCGGCCTGGAACTGGGCGCCGACGACTACCTGG
Source organism: Gordonia sp. IEGM753 (assembly GCF_050321825.1). Classification (NCBI taxonomy): domain Bacteria; kingdom Bacillati; phylum Actinomycetota; class Actinomycetes; order Mycobacteriales; family Gordoniaceae; genus Gordonia; species Gordonia sp. IEGM753. The sequence goes on along the minus strand of NZ_JBNQGB010000001.1, from coordinate 19,559 downwards.
CAAAGCCCTGCGATCCACGGGAACTGACCGCCCGTTTACGAGCGGTATTGCGCCGTAGTCATCCGGCTGCCGTCTCCAGCCAGATGGAATTGGGCGACCTGTGTTTCAGCCCTGTGCGTGGCGTAGTCAGCATCGAAGAGCAGGAATTCACCCTCACCGTCTCCGAAAGCCGTTTGCTCGAAGCGTTGCTCAAGCAACCCGGCGAGCCGCTGGACAAGCAGGAACTGGCGCAAATCGCTCTTGGCCGCAAACTGACCCTGTACGACCGCAGCCTGGACATGCACGTCAGCAACCTGCGCAAAAAAATCGGTCCGCACCCCGACGGCCGCCCTCGCATCGTTGCCCTGCGCAGCCGCGGTTACTACTACAGCCTGTAGGAACGAGCATGCTCGCTCCTACAGTTTTGTCAGGACGCTGCGAAATCGTCTTTACCCAAGCTTTACGCTCCCCTGACCGCCGCTGACCTTGATCTCCGTAATCTGAACTCATCCGGAACGTACCGGGAACGAGACAAGGAGATTCACCATGCGCAAGACTCTTATCGCTCTGATGTTTGCCGCCGCTCTGCCGACCGTTGCCATGGCCATGCCCGAAGGCGCGGGCCCGATGGGTGGTCCGATGGACGGCCCGCGCCACGGCGGTCAGATGTACCAGCACGGTAAAGGCGGCCCGTACAGCCAGTTGGACCTGAGCCGCGAACAGCGCGAGCAGATCCGCAAAATCATGGGCGAGCAGATGCATGATCGCAAACAACTGGTCGAAAAGTACCTGGAGAAACTCTCCCCAGCTGACCAGAAAGCCATGAAAGACGAAATGACTGCCAAACATCAGAAAGCCGAAGCCGATGTGCGCGCAGTACTGAAACCGGACCAACAGAAGCAATTCGACGCGATCCAGAAAAAACAGGCTGAGCGTCGCGCTGAATGGGCCGAATTCAAGGCCTGGAAAGCGCAACAACCGCAAAAAGCGCAATAATGCGTTAACCCGGACCCGATGGCTCAACACCGTCGGGTCTGTTGCCACTAAAGTAAATGTGGGAGCGGGCTTGCTCGCGAAAGCGGTGTATCAGGCAAAGTTTTTGTCACTGACACACTGCTTTCGCGAGCAAGCCCGCTCCCACGTTGATTTGCGTTTGCTTGAGGACTTTCTGTGCGCTCACTGTTCTGGCGTATTCTGGCCAGCTTCTGGCTGGCCATCGCCCTGGTTGCGGGGCTTTCGATTCTGCTTGGGCACATGCTGAATCAGGACGCCTGGATTCTCAGTCGCCATCCCGGCCTCAACACCTTGGCCGAACAGTGGACGCAAACCTACGAAAATCAGGGTGAAGACGCCGCGCAGGACATCCTCGAACAGCGCAAACGTCAGTATCACATTGATGTCCAGGTGCTCAACGAAAGTGGCGATCCGGTGGTGCGCGGTACCTTTCCACGTCGCGCGGCGGCTTTCGAAGCACGACAACATGACGATGATCGCCGCTTGCCATGGCGCCGTCTCACCGCTGAATACACCAGCGAGAAGACCGGCAATACCTACTTGCTGATCTATCGCATTCCTCACCCCGAACTTGATTCCTGGCACCGTGATAGCCTGCTCTGGCCGTTGAGCGCACTCGGAATCGCGCTGGTAGTACTGACGTTATTCAGCCTGTTCGTGACGATGTCCATCACCCGCCCGCTGAGCCGTTTGCGCGGCGCAGTGCATGACTTGGGGCAAACCACCTATCAACAGAACAGCCTGGTGAAACTGGCCAACCGACGCGACGAGTTCGGTGTGTTGGCCAATGACTTCAACCGCATGGGTGCGCGCCTGCAAAGTCTGATCGGCAGCCAGCGCCAACTGCTGCGCGATGTTTCCCATGAATTGCGTTCACCGCTGGCCCGGCTGCGCATCGCCCTGGCATTGGCTGAGCGGGCAAAACCTGAAGAACGGGAAAAACTCTGGCCGCGCCTGACCCGCGAGTGCGATCGACTGGAAGCTTTGATCAGCGAGATCCTGGTGCTGGCGCGGGTCGACGCCGATAACGCGAGTGCAGAGGACATTGACCTCAATGCACTGCTGAACACCCTGCAGAAGGATGCGCAACTGGGTTCGCCCGAGCAAAACGTACGCTTGAAAGCAGAGCCACAGCTACACCTCAAAGGCTGGCCGACGATGATCGAGCGCGCCGTGGACAATCTGTTGCGCAATGCTCAACGGTTCAACCCGGTAGGTCCGCCGATCGAGATGCAGGCTGTGCGTACAGGCGAGCGGATTGTGGTGAGTGTGCGTGACCACGGGCCCGGTGTAGAAGCTGAACATTTAAGCCAGTTGGGTGAGCCGTTTTACCGTGCACCAGGCCAGACTGCTGCCGGGCATGGACTTGGGTTGGCCATTGCACGCCGCGCGGCAGAACGCCATGGCGGGACTCTGGTGCTGGCCAATCATCCGGAGGGAGGGTTTGTTGCAAGCCTTGATTTGCCGCTGGTACCAGGAGCGGTGATCCAGCTCTGAGAGAGCGTTGTGGTGATGCGAAGAATCGCAGCCTCGTTTTACTCGACAGCACCTACATGGACCGCGTGGTTCTGTAGGCGCTGTCGAGTGAAACGAGGCTGCGCTCTTTTGATCTTCAGGCGTTGCCAGGCCAGACGCTGACAAATTCGGCCAGATCGACCTTCTCTGCCACACGCGGTTCTTTCTGCGGCGTACCCAGGTAAAGAAACGCAATCACTTCCTCCCCTTCTGCCAACCCCAAACCTTTGGCCACATGCGCCGAGTACGCCAGCTCTCCAGTGCGCCATACCGCGCCAATGCCCTGCGCATAAGCCGCCAGCAAGATCCCGTGCGCCGCACAACCGGCCGCCAGCAATTGCTCGGATTTCGGGTATTTGACGTGATCCTGCAACCGGGCAATGACTACCACCACCAGCGGCGCCCGTAATGGGCCATTCCGCGCCTTGTCCACGGCGGCCTCGGATACTTCGCCGTCCTGCAGCTTGGCCGCTTGCGCCAGCAACTCACCCATTTGCTCGCGCGCGGCACCTTCTACGGTCAAAAAACGCCACGGCTGCAGGTGACCGTGATCCGGAGCACGCATCGCTGCGCCAAACAGCGCTTCACGCTGCTCGGCAGTGGGCGCCGGGTCGACCAGTCGGGGAACGGAAACACGGTTGAGCAAAGCGTCGAGAGCCTGCATCGGCCACCTCCTGTAAAAAATGTTTGGCTATTCTAGCGGTAAGTGCCGCAGGCATGCCGGTTTACATGCCCTGCCCCGCAGGTAGAATGGCGCCCTTCCCACTTTCAGCCCGAGCGGACTTCATGGCGTTGCCGACCTTACGGATCATTGGTTTCATTATCGGCATCTTCCTGATCACGCTGGCTATCTCCATGGTCGTGCCCATGGCCACGCTGGTGATCTTCGAGCGCACCAGTGACCTGCCATCGTTCCTCTGGGCGAGCATGATTACCTTCATTGCAGGCCTGGCCCTGGTGATTCCCGGTAGACCCGAGCACATACATTTGCGCCCGCGAGACATGTATTTGCTGACCGTCAGCAGTTGGCTGGTGGTGTGCATTTTTGCAGCATTACCGTTTTTGCTGACTCAGCACATCAGTTACACCGACTCGTTTTTTGAAAGCATGTCGGGCATCACCGCCACCGGTTCGACGGTACTTACCGGCCTCGACACCATGTCCCCCGGCATCCTGATGTGGCGTTCGCTGTTGCACTGGATCGGCGGCATCGGCTTTATCGGCATGGCGGTGGCCATCCTGCCGTTGCTGCGCATCGGCGGCATGCGCCTGTTTCAGACCGAGTCGTCGGACCGTTCCGAAAAAGTCATGCCCCGTTCGCACATGGTGGCGCGCCTGATTGTGGCGGCTTACGTGGGTATCACCATTTTTGGCAGCCTGGCGTTCTGGTGGGCCGGAATGAGCCTGTTTGACGCGATCAACCACGCAATGTCAGCGATTTCCACCGGGGGGTTTTCCACATCGGACGAGTCTCTGGCGCACTGGAAACAACCCGCCGTGCACTGGGTTGCAGTAGTCGTGATGATTCTCGGCAGCCTGCCCTTTACCCTGTATGTGGCGACCATGCGCGGTAATCGTCGGGCACTGATCAAGGACCAGCAGGTTCAAGGACTGCTCGGGATGTTGCTGGTGACCTGGCTGGTACTCGGCACCTGGTATTGGTGGACCACCGACCTGCATTGGCTGGAGGCGCTGCGGCACGTGGCGCTGAACGTGACCTCGGTGGTGACGACTACAGGCTTTGCGCTTGGGGACTACAGCATCTGGGGCAACTTCTCACTGATGTTGTTCTTCTACCTGGGCTTCGTCGGAGGCTGTTCGGGCTCGACTGCTGGCGGAATCAAGATTTTTCGCTTCCAGGTGGCCTACATCCTGCTCAAGGCCAACCTAAATCAGTTGATTCATCCGCGCGCAGTGATCAAGCAGAAGTACAACGGTCACCGACTGGACGAAGAAATCGTGCGTTCGATCCTGACGTTTTCGTTCTTTTTCGCCATCACTATTTGCGTGATCGCATTGCTGCTGTCGCTGTTAGGCCTGGACTGGATGACCGCACTCACCGGCGCCGCCAGCACGGTTTCTGGCGTAGGACCGGGACTTGGCGAAACCATCGGCCCAGCCGGCAACTTCGCATCGTTACCCGATGCAGCCAAGTGGATCCTGTCGTTTGGCATGTTGCTGGGCCGACTGGAGATCATCACCGTGTTTGTGCTGTGTATTCCGGCGTTTTGGCGTCACTGACAAGGGCGGGAGCTTCCATCAGCCGCACCCGGTATTCGCCGGGCGTTGCGTCGAACCAGCGCCGAAATGCGCGAAAGAAGTTGCTCGGGTCGGCAAACCCCAACAGGTAGGCTATCTCCAGCAACGTCATGGTCGGTTGCGCCAGGTATTGCTCGGCCAGTTCACGCCGAGTGTCGTCCAGCAACGTCTGGAAACTGGTGCCCTCTTCCTGCAAGCGTCGCTGCAAGGTCCGCTGCGAAAGGTGCAGCGTCTGCGCCACCGTATCCCGCTTGGGCTCACCTTGAGGCAACAAGCGGCACAGCACCTGCCGCGCCTTGTGGGTTACGCGACTTTCGGAAAAACGCGCCAGGTATTCGCCGGCAAAACGGTCATGCAGCAAGGCCATGGCCTCGTTGGCGGTAGGCAGCGGCGCTTCCATGTCGGAACGCTCGAAAATCAGCGCGTCATAAGGCGCGTTGAACACCAGCGGCGCATGGAAGGCTTTTTTATACGGTTCAAGATCCGCAGGCTGATCACCCTGCACCAGCACTTTACGCGGTTGCAAGGTTCGCCCCGTCAGCCAGCCGCACAGGGCCAGCGCACAGGCCAGCGATGCTTCGGCGCTTTGCCGGGTGGGCGGCAGGTGATCGCCATGCACCGTCAGAATCAATGCGTAACCTTCGTCCAGCAGGCGGAAACTCAGGTCGGCACTTTCGGCGATGATCCGCTGATACCGCACCAGTCGCTTGAAGCCTTCGGCCAGGGTCTGGCTGGACATCAAGGCATAGCCCGCCACGTGAAACGAGGCCGGTCGTACCACTTTGCCCATGTTCAAGCCAATTGCCGGGTTGCCGGACAGCTCAACCGCACGCTGCCAAAGCCGTGTCATGGAGTCTTGCGGGAAGCGCGCGTCCGGGTCATCCAGTGACGCGTAGTCGAGCCCCAGCTGCTTGAACAGAACCCGGCAATCCAGGCCGTCCATCTCCAGTGCTTTGACAATCCCCATCGCCCAGCTTGCAGAAGTTGTTCGTTCGCTCATGGCGTTTACTGTCTGTGGTGAGCCGTCTACCGCGGCCAATTTCCGAAGGATACTAAAGTGGCGCCTATTGTCACTGGCTGTTGCCAATGATCACTCTAGACTCAAATAAGCTACCCGCAGAACAACTTGCAGCCAGAACAATAACCACAGAGATCGCTGTCGTGGAAAACATCAAGCGTTTCAATAGCTTCGCTGAGTTCTATCCGTATTACCTCAGCGAGCACAACAACAGTACCTGCCGACGATTGCACTTCATCGGCACCACGCTGGTTATTTTTATTTTGGCGTTGACCGTTGGCAAGGGCGCATGGCTATGGCTTTTGGCCTTGCCGCTGGCTGGCTACACCTTTGCGTGGGCGGGTCATTTTTTCTTTGAGAAGAATCGCCCTGCAACTTTTCAGCATCCGTTTTACAGCCTGCTCGGCGATTTCGTGATGTACCGCGACATGATTCTGGGTCGCGTGCCGTTCTAGCAGCAGGCGCAGAAAGTCGAACGAGGATAGCCAATGAATGCCAATGCCCGTTTCACCCACATGCAGGACGGTACGCAGGAAGATTGGGCGATCATCGCCGCAGACTTCAGTGCTTATGCCCGACAGTTGCCTGCACGGATTGTGGCGCACCTGAAGCTACTCGAGGGTGATTTTGGTGGTTTCCCGGTGGATCGCCTGACCCATTCCCTGCAAACCGCCAGTCGTGCCTGGCGCGATGGCCGTGATGAAGAATATGTGGTCTGCGCTCTGCTGCACGACATCGGCGATACGCTGGGCTCCTATAACCACCCGGACATTGCGGCAGCGATTCTCAAGCCGTTCGTCAGCGCCGAAAATTTATGGATGGTTGAAAAGCACGGGATTTTCCAGGGTTATTACTTCTTTCATCATTTGGGCATGGATCGGCACTTGCGTGAGCAATTCAGCGACCACTCGCAGTACCAGGCGACGATCGAGTTTTGCGCCAAATATGACGCTGCAGCGTTCGATCCGGCTTATGAATCGCTACCGCTGAGCTTCTTTTTGCCGATGATGGAACGCTTGTTTGCTCACCCCATAAACTCGATTTACACAGCCGCGATGGAAGAGCACGCACCGGCCTGACAGGCTATCGCCAACAGGCTCGCTCCCACAGGGGCGCATTCCACGGTGGGAGCCAGCCTTCTAGCGATGATTTATGCGGGCTCCGCCACTTTCGGCGCATTCAATTGCGCCTCTCGCGCCTGTGCATCCGCCAGGCGGTACAACTCGATCGAGCCATCCCAATGCTCGATCAGTGCCGTACACGACTCCACCCAATCCCCGCAATTAAGGTAATCCACCTCGCCAACCTTACGAATCTCGGCATGGTGAATGTGGCCGCATACCACGCCATGCAATTCGCGCTTGGTGCACTCATGGGCGATGGCCTCTTCGAAGTCACTGATGAAGCTGACGGCGGTTTTGACTTTGTGTTTGAGGTACGCCGACAACGACCAGTAACCGTAGCCATACCGCGCGCGCCAGTGGTTGAGCCAGCGGTTGAGCGTCAGGGTGAACTCATAAGCCGAGTCGCCAAGAAACGCCAGCCAACGGTGGTACCGGGTGATCACATCAAACTGATCGCCGTGGATCACCAACAGGTGGCGGCCATCGGCAGTCACGTGTATGGCCTCGTCCACCAGCTGAATATTGCCCAGGATCAGTTTCGAATAGCGGCGCAGGAACTCATCGTGGTTGCCGGTGACATAGATCACTTCGGTGCCGCGCTTGCTCATGGTCAGCAAACGACGAATGACATTGGTGTGCGCTTGAGGCCAATACATGCCACCGCGTAGTTTCCAGCCATCGATGATATCGCCGACCAGGTAAATCTTGTCGGCGTGGTAGCCCTTGAGGAACTTCGACAAATGCTCGGCCTGGCAATCCCGGGTGCCCAAATGCACGTCGGAAATCCACAATGTGCGCACGCGTTGTTTACGACTGGGTTTGGCGAGCTCGGCGCTGGTCATGGGCAACCCTCTGCGATTGTTTTTGCAAGCTTGCGCCGGGCGGGTTAATGGCCCATGACAGTGGCAAGTCAGTGCTGTGACAGCGCCCAGCAAGCGGCCTCGGTGTAAACTGCCAGCCTTGCTCATCAAACCCGCCCCGAGACCCGCGATGAGACCGATCCTCACACTGCGCCAATACACCAAGGACCTTATCGTCCACAGCCATGACCATGCACAACTGGTGATCGGGTTGTCGGGCGCGCTGGATTTTGAAGTCGACGGGCGCGGCAGCCAAGTGATTCAGCAGAGCTTCGTGGTGGTGCCGTCAGGCTTTCATCATGCCTGTGGCAGCCCCAACGGCAGCCGCTGCCTGGTGCTGGATGTGCCGAGTGACCAATGGGTCTCTCAGTCGCTGGGGGATCATGCCGACGCGAGCCGGCGCTTGCTCGATCAGGCGGGTCGCCTGCCACTGGATGCCGGGCAGAGTCAGCTCGTCAGTTGGCTGGCCGGCAGCCAGATCAACGATCCATTGATCGCCCAACAAGGCGCCGTGCTGTTATTGGCCAGCCTCAACAATGCCAAACCGGAGACCGTCGGTGGCCGGCGTCTTCCTTACGCCGCGTTGAATGCCCACATTGACCAGCGAGCGGCCCATCCACTGCAGGTGGCGGATCTGGCACGTATTGCCGGTTTGTCGACAGCGCGATTGCACGCACGCTTCGTTGCCGAATGCGGGCAAACGCCGATGGATTACATCCGCAGCCGACGCTTGCACATCGCCGTGGGGCTGCTCCGGGATTCGGCGCTGCCCATCGGCGAGATCGCCAATCGGGTGGGCTACAGCTCACAAAGCGCTTTCGCGGCGGCGATTTTGCGCGAGTTCGGCGCCTCGCCCGGCACATTTCGACGCGAGGCTGGCGACAAATAACGCGAGTCTGGCGACAGACAGGTTGGGCATAACACGATTGAATAGACGCTCTGTCTGTTGTGTTGTTAAGGATTTGCAATGACTCCGCGTACCGCCCTTGGCGCCCTGCATATCGGCGCACTGCTGTTTGGCCTGACCGGTGTGTTCGGCAAACTGGCAGCGGCCTCCCCCGCCGTAATCGTCTTTGGGCGCGCCATCTTCGCGGTGCTGGCACTGGCCGTTTTCGCCCGCTTCGCCAGCAACACTCGCTGGCGCAAGCTTGCCGGCGCGGACTGGCGCGGGCTGCTACTCAGCGGTGTGTTGCTGGCCGGGCATTGGGTCAGTTTTTTCGTTGCGGTAAAAGTCGCCGGGGTGGCGATTGCTACGCTGGGTTTTGCCAGTTTCCCGGCATTCACCGTGATCCTGGAAGGACTGATTTTTCGCGAGAGAATTCGCGCCAATGAAATTCTCCTGGTGGTGCTGGTGAGTATCGGCCTGGTACTGGTCACGCCAGATTTCGACCTGGCCAGCGGCGCCACGGTTGGGCTGTTGTGGGCCGTTACCTCAGGTTTGTTGTTCGCGCTGTTGTCTCTGACCAATCGCGCCAGCGCCGCAAGAATACCTGCGGTGCAGGCAGCGCTGTGTCAGAACGTGGTGGTCGCCGTGTGTTTGCTGCCCGTTGCAGCACCGCATCTGAGTGAAGTACGCGCCTTGGATTGGCTGTGGATCAGTTTGCTAGGCGTGTTCTGCACCGGCGTCGCCCACAGCCTGTTTGTCGCCAGCCTCGCGGTGATCAAGGCTCGCACCGCCGCCGTGGTGTTCGCCCTGGAACCGGTTTACGGCATTACCCTGGCCTGGCTGCTGTTCAACGAAAACCCCACGCTGCGCATGCTGTTCGGCGGCGCGCTGATCATCGTCGCGATTATTGTTTCCAGCAGATTATCGGGCGGTACCAGCAAGAAAAACGTTGCGGCGCAAGCGCCGTCTCACTGAGTGCGGTCGTTATGGCCGAGATCACGCTGCGGGTCGATTTGGTCGCGCACTCGTTGCTTTAGCACCTTGGCCTCGGGAAAGCCGCCGTCAGCCTTACGTTCCCAGATCTGCACCGCGTCGCAGAATATGTGGAACACCCCGCCAGTGCCGGGCACCAGCGATACTTTGCCCAGATCGTCACCAAACGTACTGAGTAACTCCTGAGCCAGCCAGGCTGCACGCAGCAGCCATTGGCACTGCGTGCAATAGGTGATAACGATTTCCGGTTTATGCGCGGTCATGGTTGGCAACACTCCTGAGCCTGAGAACTTCGCTATGGTAGAGCCTCAGCGAATCCCGGCCAACAAGCTCCGCGCAGTCTGTTTCAACGGTTCATCGCCATCCTTGAGCAATTCGTTCAGCAACTCGATGGCGCTGTCCAGGTCGCCGTCGTCGATACAGGTCTGTGCTTGCTCCAGTTTGCCGGCAATGGCGGGATTCGCCGGTTGCAGACTCAGCGGTTCAAGTTCAAGTGACTCGCCAGGCTCGGCGAAGCCCGCAAGAAAGTCGTCATCCAGCGTTTGCGTGTCAGCGTCTGCTTCCCACTCCAGCTCCGATTCGATCTGGGGCTCTTCGGGCAGTTCGAACACGTCGGGCAAGACATGCAGGTTCGAGGAAAAAACGGGCTCTATTGTCGCCGGCGGTTCGACCGATGATTTCGCAGGTTCGAAGGGGCTGACCAAGTCCCAATTGGAGTCCATCGATAAGTCATCCAGGTTTAGCTGGAACTCATCACTCGGAGCCATCGCCACAGGTGGCGTGACAACGGGCGGAACGAGCGCTGGCGCGATGCTGTTCAGTTTGGGGTGACGCGCACGAATCTCATCCAGCATCTGAGAATCGAACCCGGCGTCGCGCAGCCTGCTTTCCTGAGCATCGTACGCGGGCACATCCCCTTGTTTACCCAGCACATCCAGTAACTGCACCGCCAGATCTGTACGCTGCGGCTCCTTGAGCAGTGCCTCTCGCAGCAAACCGGCCGCCTCGGAAAAACGACCGTAAGCCAAATAGATACCTACCCCTTCGAGCACATCGCCATGCGGCGCGTCATCTTGATGCTCGGCCGGGTGTACGGCTGAAGGTTGGGGCCCACGCGTCTGTGCCTCCAACCCGGCGGGTTGATCCGGTTCCGGGTGTTGTCGGGGCGGCAAACCGGAAATGTCCCCGGACAAGGCCTGTTCCTGCTGACGACGACGTCGAACCACCATCCCCACTAATACCAGACACGCTAGCGCTAACAGACCGATGATCAGGGGCCAATTGCTGCCTTCGGGTTCATCCGCAGCTATTGGAGTTGGCGCTACCGTATCAGGCACTGCGGGCACTGCCGGCGCAACGGGTGGCGCCACTGTCAGTTGAGCTTGCAGTTCACTGACCTTCTTTTTCTGTTCGGCAAGTTGCTCGTCCTGAGCCTGAACTTTTTTGTTTAGCTCATCGATGGTCGTTTGCAGCTGTTGGGTTTGCAGGACACTGGCCGCCAGTTGTTCGGCGAGAATATCGCTGTCCGGCGCGACGGTGGGCGGCAGGGCCGCAGGTGTCGCAGTTTTTTTGGCTGGAGTTGACGGCGCAACGGCCGGCGTGACGCTTGGGAATGCAGAAGACTGGGGGCGTGCATCCGGTTCGTCAGTGACGGGAACGATACCCGGCGAACCTGGTGGATCGATCAGCACCGTGTACTCACGCAACACGCGCCCATTGGGCTGGTTGAGCTGCACCAGGAAATTCAGAAAGGGTTCTTTGACCGGTTTGTTCGAACTGACCCGGATCAGGCTGCGATTGCCGTGCAGGATGGGCGTGAACTTCAGATCGTTGAGGAAGAACACTCGCTCGACACCGGCTCTTTTGAACTCGTCCGCCGTCGCGAGGCTGACGGACAAGTCGCCCTCCTGCAAACCGGCGGCATCCACCAGCCCGATATCGGCACGCAACGGCTGATTTAACGCCGAGTGCATGGTGATGTCACCCAAGCCCAATGCGGGCGCCAGTGCCGAGTAAGCGACAGCCCCGCCAATGACGAGCAGCCTGCCGCAAAACCGCAATACAACGTGCCGACTTTCGAGCATGAGCTTCCCTTAGATAACCAGAAACAACCGTGCGCGTTCGCACATCCGGTACGAACGCGATATTGCCTAGTAGTTCTTTATAGTCTGCCCAACGGGGTATCTCAAAAACCTGGCGTGAGGTTATGCCTCAAGATTTTTCCAGGTTGGCCAGAATGTGCCCATGAACACGCATGCAAACCTTTAAATCCGCTTCATCGACGCCGTTGAAAAGTTCTATGCGCAACTGGTTGGCGATGGTTTCGATTTGTTCGATCAAGGGAAGTGCGGGCGCACAGAGGACGATTTTTTTGGCCCGCCGATCTTCGAGCACTGCCTGGCGTTGCACCAGCCCCTGGCTTTCCAGGCTGTCGAGCAACCGGGCCAGCGTCGGCCCTTCCACAGCAACGCTTTGCGCCAATTCACGCTGAGTGGGTGCATCCTCGAATCGAGCGAGGTGCAGCAGCACCAGCCAGCGAGCCTGAGAAAGTCCAAGGCCGGCCAGTCGGCGGTCGAGCTCGGCACGCCAGCCTCGCGACATCTGGGCCAGTTGCATGCCAAAGCGGTGTTGATCGGTTAACGGCATAAAAAACTCATGGTTAGACTGAAATAGGGAAAACCTAATTATTAGTCAGCTAAGCATGACCGTTGGCTCGAGGCAAGCGTTGCTCTGTACTGAATCGTTACATCCATGTAACACCGGATTCAAATCTCGAATTCGGACTGCAGAGCAGCCCGAATGCAGTACAAAACCCCTTCCGGGACTTTGCCGGCGAACTGTGCCGCAATTTCTGCCACTGGCGGCAATTCGCCTTCGCCATCAAGGAAAGCGTCCTGCACCTCGCCCATCAACTCTTCGGGTAGATCCAGTGCCTGTTCCAGTGACAGCTGCTGCTTGCCGATCGCTTCGGCGAGCATGGTGTAAACGTTCTTTTCCGAGCACTGCAGTTGACCGGCGATCTGCAACGGGGTCATGCCGGCTCGGGCCAGGGTGATCAGTTCGTGGCGCACATCGGCCACCACTTTCGGCGCTTCGACCTGACCGCCGAGGACTTCGAGGAAAGCGTCGCCGTAGCGCTCCAGCTTGCGCGCGCCAACACCGCTGACCGTGGCCATTTCCGCGAGCGAGGTCGGCTGGCTGCGCAGCATCTCCAGCAGTGTGGAGTCGGGAAAGATAACGTACGGCGGCACACCGTGTTCCTCGGCAAGCTTGCGACGCAGTGCGCGCAAGGCTTCCCACTGTTCGCGCTCTTCGCCGCGTACCAATTGGCTCGCCTGGCTCTTGCTGCTTTTGGCGGTGGTTTGCGGCTTCAGGTCACGGCGCAGCTCCAGCGTGACTTCGCCCTTGAGCAGCGGTCGACAGCTGTCGCTGAGGCGCAAGCCGCCATAACCTTCAAGGTCGATGTCTGCCAAGCCACGGGCCACCAGCTGTCGGAACAGGGAGCGCCATTCACTTTCGCCCATCGCTTTGCCAACGCCGTACACCGACAAATGCTGATGACCGAAGCTACGGATTTTTTCGTTGTCCTTGCCCAGCAGCACGTCCACCAAGTGGCCGACACCATAACGCTGACCGGTGCGGTAAATAGCCGAAAGTGCCTGGCGTGCCGGCTCGGTCGCGTCCCAGGTTTGCACGCCATCAACGCAGTTGTCGCAATGGCCGCAAGGCTGGGGCATGTCTTCGTCGAAATAGGCCAACAACGTTTGACGACGGCAGCGTGTTTCTTCGCAAAGCGAGAGCATGGCGTCTAGCTTGTGCTGCTCCAGACGCTTGTGGCGCTCGTCGCCCTCGGAGTTTTGTAGCATCTGCTTGAGCATCACCACGTCTTGCAGGCCATAAGCCATCCAGGCATCCGCCGGCAGGCCATCCCGACCACCGCGACCGGTTTCCTGGTAATACGCTTCAAGGGACTTGGGCAAATCAAGGTGAGCCACGAAGCGCACGTTGGGTTTGTCGATGCCCATGCCAAAGGCCACGGTAGCCACCATGATCAAACCTTCCTCGTTGAGGAAGCGCTTCTGGTTATGCGCCCGGGTTTCGTTGGGCAAACCGGCGTGATACGGCAGCGCCGGGAAGCCCTGTTCGCTGAGGAACACCGCCACTTCGTCAACCTTCTTGCGCGAGAGGCAATACACAATGCCGGCGTCGCTGCGGCGCTCGGTCAGAAACGCCAGCAACTGCTTGCGTGGCTGTTCCTTTGGGACGATGCGGTAAAAAATGTTGGGCCGGTCGAAGCTCGACAGAAAGCGCTCGGCGTTTTGCAGGTGCAGGCGATCGACGATTTCTTCGCGGGTGCGTTTATCAGCGGTGGCCGTGAGGGCAATGCGCGGGACAGTGGGAAACAGTTCAGCCAACTGGCCCAGTTGCAGGTATTCACGGCGGAAATCATGCCCCCACTGCGATACGCAGTGCGCTTCGTCGATGGCAAACAGGGAGATTTCCAGGCTTTGCAGGAAGGCCAGCATGCGTGGCTGCACCAGACGTTCGGGCGCCAGGTAGAGCATTTTCACTTCACCGCGTTTGATTCGCGCCGCCAGATCACGCTGCTGCTCGGCGCTCAGCGTGGAGTTCAACGCTGCTGCAGCGACGCCCAGTTCCTCGAGGGTGGCGACCTGGTCGTCCATCAGCGCGATCAGCGGTGAAACCACCACTGCCAGCCCTTCTCGTAACAGCGCAGGGACCTGGAAGCACAAGGATTTGCCGCCGCCTGTCGGCATCAGCACCAACGCATCACCGCCGCTGGCCACGCGCTCAATGATTGCACCCTGGCGACCGCGAAAACTGTCGTAGCCGAAGATGTCCTTGAGGACGCGTTGAGCCTGTTCGAGCATAAAAACTCCAAAAATCACCGAAACATCCCTGCAAGGCTGGTTCAGAACCACGCAAGCTGCACCGATAAATCGTAAGTGCGCGTTGCATGACACTTCATATCTCAGCCGCAATCCAACAGGGCATCGCAAAACGCGGGAGTATACCCGACCACTGTCCGGCAAAGGGCGCCGCTGATAAGACACATGAGCGGCAGTACACTGCATGACCTTTGGGAGCAGGCCTGAACCCCGCAACGGCGGCAAAAATGCCGCGCGGCTGGCCTGAGCGCGCAAGAAGGCCTAGAATTCGCGCATCTGTTTAATTCCCAAGGTAGCCCTTTAATGTCCTTCGCTGAGCAATTAACCCGCCTGCAAGTCTTCCTCGACGCCGACGAACTGCATGACGAGGCGCTGGACTACGTGGCCGCCCACGGCTACCTCACTGCCCTTTCGATTTGTTCGGAAGTGGTTCCTGACCGCGAATGGATCGATGCCCTCTTCGCTGAAGAGCCGCATTACGCCGACGACACCGAGCGTGAAGCGATCGAATCCACTCTGCTGGCCCTCAAGGCTCACATCGCTCGTCAACTGGCCTCCGATGAAGAGTTCGAGTTGCCATGCGAACTGGACCTGGGCGAAGACCCGGATGATTCCGACCTGCGCGGCTGGTGCATCGGCTTCATGGAAGGCGTGTTCCTGCGCGAAGCGGCGTGGTTCGAAACCGCAGAAGACGAAGTCAGCGAAATGCTGCTGCCGATCATGGTCGGTTCGGGTCTGTTCGACGAGCAACCAGAGTTTTCCGACATCGCGGCCGATGCCAACCTGATGGACGACATGATTGTGCAGATTCCAGAAGCGCTGACCGCGCTGTACCTGCTGTGCAACGCGCCCGATGAAAAACCGGCGATCCTCAAGCCACGTCACCACTAAGGTTGGGCCTATGGACAACCCCATAGGCAACCGCTCCCTGATAGTGCGCTACGTTCTGCTGGCCATCGGCTGGCTGAGCGTAGCACTGGGAGTCATCGGAATTTTCCTGCCCGTATTGCCCACCACGCCGTTTTTGCTGTTGGCCGCCGCGTGCTTTGCCCGCAGCTCGCCGCGTTTTTACCAGTGGCTGGTCAACCATCCAAGGCTTGGCCCGTGGATTCGTGACTACCTCGACGGCAACGGTATCCCGCTCAAGGGCAAGGTTTACTCCATCGGGTTGATGTGGGCGAGCATTCTGTTCTCTTGTTATCTGGTGCCGCTTCCCTGGGCGCGAGGCTTCATGCTGACCAGTGCCGTGCTGGTGACGATCTACATCCTCAGGCAAAAAACCCTGCGTAAAACTCAAACGCGTTAGCGCCTGGTACTTCTGACAGCAGCGCAAATGGCACCCAACAAAAAACCCGCCACCCTGACTCAGGATGGCGGGTTTTTTGTTTAAGGTTTTTACGTCACACGGTATCAACCTTCAACGAATGGTCGTTGAGCATCCCGGTGATAATGGTTGCCGTATCGTGGCCCCCGGCAATCACCCCGCCCGCCCCCGGCGTTACGCCGTAATGGCTGGCCAGGTTGACGCCTGCAAGGTCGATGGTCTGGTTCGGTGCGGCACCTGCCATGCTGCTGACATCGATAGTGGTGACCAGCGAAGCGCCACTCCCGGTCACTTTGAAGTGCAGGTAATCATCCAGCGAGGCAGCGGTGCCATTCTCACCTTGCAGCAGTTGTGACAGGTCGAGTTTGTCGGTGCCGGGCGTGAAGTCAGTGACCACGTCATGCCCGCTGTTACCGGCCAGCCATTGGAAGGTATCGGCGCCTGGACCACCGGTGAGGGTGTTGTTGCCCATGCCGCCAATCAGGATGTCGTCGCCACCGCCGCCGTTGAGCACATCATTCCCAAGGCCACCGTTGATGACGTTGTTATTGTTGTCACCCGTGAGGTGGTCATTGAAATTGGAGCCCACCAGGTTCTCGATGCCCTGAAGCGTGTCGACGCCCGCACCGATGGTGTTTTGGGCAGTCAGCAGGCTCAGGTCGACGGTAACCCCAGCAGTTGCGTGGGCGTAACTGACCGTGTCGTTGCCGGGGCCGCCATCGAGCAGGTCGTTACCCGGCCCGGCGTACAGCAAGTCATTGCCGGCACCACCATGCAATTCATTGTTGCCGGTGCCTGCGGTCAATACATCGTTGCCGTCACCGGCGTTGATGATGTTATCGCCCGGCCCCGCTACAAGCACATCATCACCCGCCGTCCCGGTCAGGGTGTGGCCTTCCTGATAGCTGACGGTCACTGCCGCACTGTCGCTGCCGCCATGGCTGTCATTAACGGTGTAGGTGCTGTGGTAATCCGGGGTGACGTCATGGGCGCCGGAATAATTGACGGTCATGGTCAGCTGGTAGTTCTCTGCTCCGGTACCGGTGTTATGCGGGCCGTCGGCAATGTTGATGATGTGGATCTGATAAGTGCCATCGCTGGTGGCAGTGATGGTTTGACCGTCGCCGACCGGGATGAACGCGCCACCGTTGACCGAGTACTCCATCGCAATGTGCCCGGCCGCCAGGTTGTGATCCAGGTTAAGGGTTTCACCTTGCTTGAGGTTAACGGTGATGCGGTCCTCATCATTGGCATTGACGGTTGTGACGGCGCCCAGGTAGCCGGCAATCAGCAATGTCGCGGTCATGGTCGCAGCAGTGGCGTTGAATGAAGCACGATCCAGGGAAATCGCCTGGTTTGCGGGGCTGTCAGTCTTAGCGTTGAACGCGATGGTTTTGAGGCTGGTGGCAGTGAAGTCTCCACCCTTGGCAACCCAACCGGTGTTAAGGGTGACCGGTGAAGCCGTCAGAGGATTGCCATTAGGGCTGGAATCGTTGGCCACCAGCAATTCCCCCGGCACCACGATTTTACCGGACAGCACGTTAGTGATGATGTGGTCGTCCACCGCTACCGGTGGCGCGTTCGGCACTACTTTTACAGTCAGTGTCGAGCTGGCCTGGTCACCATCGTTGTCGCTCAGCGTGAAGCCGATGTTTTCAGTGACCACCACGCTGGTGACTTTCAGCGAGGTGTAGGTGTACTCACCCGTGTCGAGGTTCACCACCAGCGTGCCGCTGTTATTGGTAGCAACGGTAAGGGTGTTGTTCACCGTGTTGAACGTGCCATGGTTGGCACCGCCACTGAACGTCAGCGAGCCGTCACCTTTGGGGTTGTAGGTGTACGTGGTGCCGTCGACAACGATGGATTTGATGAAACCGCCATCGGCACCGAACGAGCTACCTTCGACCAGCAACGAGCCAGTGATTGGCACACCAACGATAGTGCCGGTCAGTACCGAGTTGAGTTGCGACAGGTCTTTGACCACCACCGCATTGGTATCGGTGCCGGTAGTGCCGTCATAAGCCAGCGGGTCGAGGTTGGCATTGCTCACGCCATTGCCCAGACCAATCGCGTAGTTCTTGATGTCGTTGTTATTGAGGAAATCCTTCCAGGTCGACTCATTCGCCGTCCCTTCGTTGGGTTTGCCGTCAGAGAAGAAGTAACCGACGTTCTGCGCCCCCGTCAGCTTGCCGTCGGTAGCGAACGCGGTTTTCGCCACGTTCATCGCCGCCTCGTAATCGGTGTTACCCCCCGCTGTCAGGCCCAAGACAATCGACTTGGCCGTCGCCACGTCCACCCAAACCGGGGTTTTGTCGGTGGCAGTGCTGCTGAAAGTGACGATTTGTACCTTCACATCACCGAGGTTGTCGTACTTTTCGAGCAAGGCGTTGATGGCCTGCTTGGCCAGGTCCAGACGCGAATAGCCATCCACCCCAGATTTGTCGGCCATGCTGCCGGACACATCGATCACCAACAGCAGGTTGGAGTCGACTTCCGTAACGGTGGCTATGCGATCGGACGCCACGGCTTTCGGCACATCATCGACGATGTTGACGTGGATGGTGCTGGTGGTGCTGTTGCCCAACGCGTCGGTGGCTTTGTAGGTGAAACTTTCGCTCAACGTGTTGGCGCCGTCGTTGGCGCCCGGCGAGGTTTTCGGGGCCGAAGTCAGGGTGTAGGTATAAGAGCCGTCCGGGTTGAGCAAGATCTGCCCATAGGTCCCGGTCGCACTGCCGACCAACGTGTAAGTCACCGTGCCTGAGGCATCAGCGATGGTGCCAACCACCGTGCCAGTAGCCGTTTCGCCAGTGTTATGAGGGTCGCTGCCGACCACTGTACCAGCGGCCAGGTCCTGGCCGTCCTTGGTCAGGTCCAGCGCTTTTTCGTAGACCGTGACTTCGCTGTCGCCCACCGCTTTGATGCAGCTGTTGTTGACGTCGATGGTGATGGTCGCGGTGCTTTCGTCACCGTCGGCATCGCGCAAGGTGTAGGTGAAGGTGTCGGTGGCGCCCGGGCCACTGACCGCGTTCGGGTTGCTGTGGTACTCGGCGTTGCCGTTGGCGTCCAGCGTCAGGTAACCGTAGGTGCCGTTGATGTGGGTATTCAAGTTGCCGATGGCCGAGGTCGACGTGTCGGAGCCAAAACGCACGCCCACCACGCCACCGCCCGCCGCCGGTCCGTCAGCGCCGCCAACGTCGTTCCACAATACGTTGCCGGTGACCACGCCGCCTTCGGTGACCGACACCGCATCGTTGTGCGCGGTCGGGACGTCATCGACGATGTTGACGTTGATTTCACCGGTGGCGGTACTGCCATCCTTGTCGGTGGCGACCACGGTGAAGTTATCGGAAATGCTGTTGGCACCGTCACCGTTCGGGTGGGTGTCGGTGTAATTCAGCGTGTAGCTGTAGCTGACTACGCCGGTCACCGGGTCGTAATGGGTGATGGTGAACGTGGCGCCGTGCAAGCCGTTAATCGACTGCGGCATGCCTGCGGCCACGCCATTGCTGACCACCGCGATGCCGCCCACGGTCAGGGTTTGCAAACCGTCTGTGGCGTTGACGGTGAAGGTGCCGTTTTGGGTCAGCGCCGGGGTATTTGGCTCGGAGCCATAGGTCAGGTTTTTCTCGTAGACAGTGAGTTCACCGCCCGTCACATCCAGGCCGTTGAGGATCACC